>NZ_JARHUF010000025.1 GCF_029223195.1 Vibrio sp. CAU 1672
TCGCTGATACGTTGGTGTTTACATTTACTGCCATGGTGATTTCTCCAATTGATTTTCCGATGGTGCGGTTTCCGACGTCTCGGAAAACCAAGTAGTTCTCTCAAAGTTACTTTTATTAACGACTCAGTTCGTAATTTCTTGAGGAGAAAAATGCATTTTTTTTGAAAAAAGTTCATTTGGCTACGGATTCGTGATGAAACAATTAAAAAAGCAAAAAAACTTAAAATTATCGCTAAAGCTTCGTTTTTAACTGTCGATACAGGCAGGTTTTGCTCTTGTCGTAACTAACATTAAAGCGCCCCGCTCAACGCGAACCAATAAGTAAAATGGTTAAAAGAATGGAGTAATTTGAAAGCTGCCATCGCGGCATGCTGTGGGGATATGACCTTAACCCAACAGGGTCAACGCCAGATTGGGGGCTTGTTTCGCTTGAGCAAGAATAGTAGTACTCACCTGTTGCAAGATCTGCTGCTTGACCATCTGGGTGGTTTCTTTCGCATAGTCGGTATCCTGAATACGGCTGTTCGATGCCGCCAGGTTTTCATGGATGTTATCCAGGTTGTTTATCGCATGGTCAAAACGGTTTTGATACGCCCCCAACTCAGCACGATGACTATCAACGTACTTCATTGCTGTGTCCAGCACGGCCACCGCTCTTTGCGCGCCCCCGACTGACGTGACATCGATATTATCAACCGCTTCATAACCGGCTAAATTAAGATCAAGCTCACCAGCCAGAGCGCCGGAAAATGACAGCGTACCGTTGGTCTCTTCCCCGGGCATAAAGATCTGCAACTGTCCTTTTTCATTCACCGATGCCGATACCTTATCAGTCTGGCCATTAATGTAGGTCGCTAACTGCTCGATATCATCCCCGCCTTTGGCTTGAATGCGGATTTCTTCGGTTTGCCCTACGCGATTGGTAAACGACATGGTCAGTTCATTCGCATTGTCTTTTACTTGCCAGTCTGATCCCGCCGCTGCCCCGGAAACGTAACTGAAGCCGCCCATTTCAAGACGATCAGTACGCATGGATTTCAACTCGACCTGCACCGCCTCGCCAGAAGACGCACCAATCTGAAATGCCGCTTTGCCAAACGTGCCATTTAATAGCTTGCGTCCACCAAATGATGTCGTTTCAGCGATACGATTCAGCTCGTCATTCAGTGCGGTCACTTCTTCCTGCATTGCCACGCGCTCAGCCTTGCTGTTTGAGCCATTCGCCGATTGCAACGACAGATCACGCATACGTTGCATGATATTAGTGACCTCATTCATCGCCCCTTCGGCCGTTTGCATAATGGAAATACCATCGTTGGCGTTACGCACCGCCACATCCAGGCCACGCATTTGCGATTGCAGACGATTGGAAATTTGCAGGCCGGCCGCATCATCTTTAGCACTATTAATCCGCTTCCCTGAAGACAAACGCTCCATGGATTGATTCAGCATATCGGTTGCATTGGTCAAATGACGCTGAGCAACCAGTGCTGAAACATTGGTATTAACGGTAATGGCCATAAGATGAACACTCCATAAGATTAAGGCTCTGGATATTTATCGACCACCCGATACAAAGGTTTAGCGTTTTATCAAAAAAGATCGAAAATGAAACGCCTAACAAGAAAAACGGCCAGATAACAAAAAGCCCTCCGATCATGGAGGGCTTACTGAATCGTCAACGGCGCTTTATTTTATCGTCAACTCTGCCAGCATTTGCTGGGAAGGGGCGAAGAAGTACGCCCCAGTCACGGCTTTGGTGAAACGCAACAGCTGATCGGTTTTCCCGTCGGTTACACCGTACATACTGTCCAGCATCACTTTGATGTTGTGCAGCGTATTACAGTAAGAAATAAACAGCAGACCATGAGCGCCGGTCGCCGTACCATACGGCAGGCTATGACGAACAATTTTCAGCCCCTGACCTTCTTCCTTGATGTCCACCCGCCCCACGTGGGACGCTGCAGGTACATCTTCTAGCTCAACCGAGTCTGACTTGGTACGACCAATCACCTTTTCCTGAGCAGAGATACTTAAACGGTTCCATGCCGGAAGGTTATGTTCAAAGCGCTGAACCATTACGTAACTGCCACCAGCAAACGTACCGTCTTTAACTAACGCCACTTCAGCGCGGGCATCCCCCTGTGGGTTTTCCGTGCCATCGATGAAATCGGTCATATCCCGTGAGTCCAGATAGCGATAGCCATAGGTTTCGTCCACTACCGTGATGTCATCAGCGGTTTCAGCCAGGAACTTACGCAGCAGGTAAAAATGCAGATCGTGCCGTGTCGAGTGGCAGTGGATCAGCACATCAACATCTGTCGCCGGCGCGATCACATCGCCTTCACCCAGCTGAGGAAAGTCGATCAGCTCTTCCGGCATCTCGACATTCAGGTGCTGCCAAAACGCTTTGCTAAAAGCAATCGAGAGCGTCAGTTCGGCGCCCGCCTGGCTGGCATTCAGCTCTTTAACCAGTTCAGGCAACGCCTGCAGTTGCGCCAGCACGTGATCACGGTTCTGGTTGACTTTCAGCTGGGTATAAAGGGCGAACGGCCCGGCTTCAGGCACAATCGCGGTTTGAGCTTGTGACATGTAAAATTCCTCTTGCAGTGCTTCCCTAAGGATAAGCTATTGTTATTTTATGAAGGTTGCTTCTTGCTGCGCGGTATCGCCGGCACATGGAAGCAGTCTTTTACCCATCTTCCATTGAGCAGATAGATCATCAACCAGGCTAACAGCGTGATGGTCAACGCGTTGGCCCAGTTGAAGATGCCATGTTCCAAATAGATATGATACACCGTTTGGCCAGACTGAATGACGCATAAGATCAAAGTCAGGCTCCAGCCACGGCCCATGATCCGGTTAACCCACCCGCGCTCAGGATGGCGTAGACCCATTAACCACATTAACAGCAGACTGGGGGTGCCAATCAGTAGCCCCATGTACAGGGTACTGGTATCCGGATAAACCATACTTAATAGCTTACTGCCACTTTCCCGGCTGACTCCGGCCATGGCAAACACCACCCAAGCCCGCGCCATAAACATCCACCCCAGCCACAACAACAGCGGCGCTTTTAAAAAGCCATGGGCATCATATTGGTCCAGTGAGTAGCGCACGAGCATTTCTTCTTTTGTGATAAAAACGCCACTTTACCCGATCCCCACCTCACTGCAAACCGCTCAAGACGGTTCTCTTCGTTCCCATAGAGCGGTACACTAAACGCAACCATGTGAATCAATCCATTACTATGATGAAAAAGACAAAAACCGCTGCCCCTGCACCATCCCCGGAAACCCAAAATGAAGCGCTGAAGATTGCCCGGGCAACCCAAAAACCCGGCCAGACCAAAGAACAGACCAAACTGATTGCCCAGGGAATCGAAAAAGGCATTGCCCTGTATAAAAAGCAGCAGAAAGAACGCAGCCGCCAAGCCGACAAGCTCAAGAAAAAACAGCAAAAACAAAAACAGCGTTCACACGCTGAAGCATCTCCGGTGCAGGCAGAAACCCCGCCGGCCTCTCAACCGACTAAACCATCATTACTGCCTTGGGTGTTACTGCTGGTCAGCTGGGTTTTCTTTGCTGCCTATTTCATGAGCGGGCATTAACCATGCTACGTTTTTGCATCTGCCTCACCTGCGCTGCGCTGCTGCTCGGCTGTACGACCCCTCATCATGTCGCCGACGCACACAGCCAACAAGTCGAGCTGCGTCTTGATGGCCAGTTCGACGCATCACAGTGTGACTACCTGGGAGACGTGATCGGCAGTGAGGGGCATTGGTACAGCTACCTGTTTTATACCAACGATGCCATGATACAAGGTGCGATCAATCAACTGAAAAACAACGCCGCCATGCTCGGTGCTGATACGGTATATATGGTCGCCCCACAAGATTTTGTGACTTCCTTCAGTGTGCTTGGCACCGCTTACCGCTGTAACTAGCAACCTAAGGGCAAGAAAAAAGCCAGCGAATGCTGGCTTTATGCACGGAATCCAAGGCTACTAGCGATATCTTTTTCGCGCTCCAGCACCCACTGACTGTCAAACGGACCCCAATCCGATAACTGGTAATACCCATCATTATGACGTCGGCCGTCCTGAACAAAGATGAGTTCAATGCCGATTCCAGGTAATGCCTTAAGTACATCTTGAATAGTACGACGAGGCCACCCCGTTTTCTCGATTAATTTAGGTACATTCGGCCTTTCCAGGCTTTCAACCAATAAGGCTAAATACAGCCGCCTTGCAAAAACAGGACTCAAATCCATTGACACCTCCTAAAATTGTGCTACTTCATTATTTCGTTTTTGCTCGGTAAGACGTTGAGTTTGATCAATATCTGGCTCTTTCCGGCCCATTTCGGCATGATTTTTTCATCAAGTAAATTATTCCTCTCATGATTTTGTCAGTTTGGTTGCTTCTTGATAGGATGCCTTTACAGCCAAAAATATGTCTCTGTGCGTTTTGCTACCGCGCTGAGACAAATAAAAACAAAAGGAATCATAATGACCATCACCATGTATGGAATCCCCAACTGCGACACGATTAAAAAAGCCAGAAAGTGGCTTGATAAAGAAAACATCGCCTACCAGTTTCATGACTACCGTAAGCAAGGTATCAACACTGCCATGGTGCAGGAGTTCTGCCAGCAACTGGGGTGGGAACAGGTGCTGAACAAACGTGGCACCACCTACCGACAGTTATCCCAAGAGCAGAAAGAGTCACTCAATCAGGAAAATGCCATTGCCCTGCTGGTTGAGCAACCCGCGATGATCAAACGCCCGATCCTCAAGGTAAACAGCCAGTTCCACCTCGGCTTTAAAGCGGAACAATACACCACAATTTTTCATTCATAATGATAAGGAATTCTCAAGGATGACAGACAGTCCCGTACTGGCACTTGCCAAAGACTTACTCAGTCGCCAGTCAGTAACGCCTGAAGATGCAGGCTGCCAGGAAGTCATGATCGAGCGCCTGAAAGCGCTTGGCTTTGATATCGAAGTGATGGTGTTCGAAGACACCACCAACTTCTGGGCTCGGAAAGGAAGCGAAGCGCCTCTGTTTGCCTTCGCCGGACACACCGATGTGGTGCCCGCAGGCCGGCTGGATCAATGGCATACCCCGCCGTTTGAACCAACCGAAATCCATGGTTACCTGCATGGCCGCGGTGCCGCTGACATGAAGGGCTCGCTGGCCGCAATGGTGGTGGCCGTAGAACGTTTTCTTTCCCAGCACCCGGACCACCAGGGCTCGATCGGCTTTTTGATCACTTCCGATGAAGAAGGGCCGTTTATCAACGGCACCGTGCGGGTGGTCGAAACTTTAATGGCCCGTGGCGAGCTGATCGATATGTGCATTGTCGGTGAACCTTCGAGCACCGAGATTGTCGGAGATGTGGTGAAAAACGGCCGCCGCGGCTCGATCACCGGTGATTTAACCGTTAAAGGCACCCAGGGCCATGTGGCCTACCCACACCTGGCCAATAACCCGGTTCATGAATCCCTGCTGGCCATTCACGAGCTGGCGAGCACCGAATGGGATCAGGGCAACGATTACTTCCCTCCCACCAGTTTTCAAATCCCCAATGTTGCGGCGGGTACCGGCGCTTCAAATGTGATTCCGGGAGAGTTTCACGTTCAGTTTAACCTGCGCTTCAGTACCGAGTTAACCAACGATATCATCGTGGAGCGGGTGACCAAGATCCTCGATAAACACCAGTTGGATTATGATCTCAAATGGACGTTTAACGGCGACCCGTTCCTTACCGACACCGGCGCTTTACTTGATGCTGTCGTGACCGCTGTCAGCGATGTTAACCACACCAAGCCCGCGCTGCTCACCACCGGCGGCACGTCAGACGGCCGCTTTATCGCACGCATGGGTGGACAAGTGGTGGAACTGGGGCCGGTCAATGCCACCATCCATAAAGTGAATGAGTGTGTCAAAATTGACGATCTGGAAAAACTGACCGATATGTACCAGTACACGCTTACTCATTTATTAGCCAAATAAACTGAGACCAGCCACCATGACGCCAGAGCAACTCACAGGCCAGACTGACTCACATCTCGTGACAACGCTGATCGGGCAAAAATCGTTTTTGATCCATCCGGATGTTGTCGAAGACCTGACCAATCTGGTTAACGCCGCCGCTGAGGCCAGGTTTAAACTCGAGATCGCCAGTGGCTTTCGCGATTTCCGGCGTCAGAGCGCGATCTGGAACGGCAAGTTTGCTGGTGAGGCTCCGATTCTGGATTCCAGCTCCAAACGTTTAAACAAGGCAGAGTTGAATAATGAACAAAAGCTCATGGCAATTCTGCGTTGGTCTGCATTGCCCGGAGCCAGCCGCCACCACTGGGGATGTGATTTTGATATCTATGCGCGAAACTGCCTTCCCCACGCCACCCAGCTCCGGTTAGAGCCCTGGGAATATCTGGATGGACATCAACAGCCATTTTACACCTGGCTTAAGGATAACCTGAACCAGTACGGTTTTTTCTTTCCCTACAGTAAAGACTTAGGTGGTGTGGCCATTGAGCCTTGGCATATCAGCCACCGGAACGTCGGGCAACAGTGTCTTCAAGCGTTGAGCACTAAACTGCTGCGCGAGCAACTGCTACAACAGAACCAAAGCCAAAACATTGCAGGGATAAACTGCATACTAAATAATCTAGATAGCATTTACGCGACCTACATCAGTAACATCACCGCGCCGGAGGCAGCATGATCGAATTTCTGACCAATCCCTGGGTTATCATCATCGTAGTGCTGAGTGTCATTATCGGTAATATTGCAGCACTGAAATACACCGCTAATATGAAAATTGGCCAAATGGACAAGCAGCGCAAGAGCGATCTTGACAAGCTAAATGAACTGGATCAGGCACGTCATCAACCAACTGACAAAGATAAAAACTCAAAACGCGATTAATACCAGCAGTATACCGATCATAAAAAAGGGACCGGCAGGTCCCTTTTCTTATTGCTTGATAACTTCCGCCAATATTGGCACTAATGACATCAAAAACGCTTCCTCCACCGGCTTACCGCTGGAATCGGTGATATTGATTGAGGTACGGTTACCCAGATCACCCAACAGGAAGGTATACTTACCCGCTTTGAGATCCAGTGGTGTTACGCCAACTTTTTCCCAAAATTCATCATCCGGCGCAGCGTAAGTCGTGGCAACCGTGCCTTGAGACTGGTTACGCTCATCCAGGCTGAAGCCCATTTGCGGCAGGGTATTAGGTAATCGCTGCCAAAGCACATCATATTGCGCGCGGGCAATAATAACCGGAAGTCCGCCGCGATCAGTGCCCATTGTCACCGGGATCTGTTTAACCAGTTGTTGGGCTTTAAGACGGGCTTCTTCACGCATTTGCTCATCATAACGCGCGGTCACTAAGTTGGTCATGAAAACATTGTAGCGCTCACGGTTAGTACGTGTGACGGCTTTAACCTGTTCACCCTCGCGCCAGTCAATCAGGTTAACGGTAAATCCATGACGGTTATTCAACTCACGTCGAGAAATAGTGTAGCGACTGCCAATCTCAATATTCTCGTCGGCAGAATTCCATGTCACCCAACCGGTCTCAATGTCAGACTCGGACTGACTGACTACGGGGATGTTGTTTTCTTCCAACATCGCCACGGCATTCTGCCAAACCACGTCAAGTTGATCTTGTTGCAACAACCAAAGCGTAATTGCACCGTTATTACGCTCCAGCCTTGCGCCGGGGATCAACTCCAGCACCTGCTGTGGCGGACGAATATCAACTTGAGTACCAATCCCACCTGAATATTCCCCTTGAGGGATATCAAAGTTCGGATAAAAGTTAGGCTCTGCACCCTGAGGAACATTCCATTCCGTCAGAGGCGTAGCCTCCAGATATTCAAAGTCATCTTTAGCCTGACGACGTCGGTCTGCACCACCTGAACAGGCAGTCAATACGAAAACAGCTAGTGAACTTAGCACCAACTGGCTTGAAAGCTTCATTTATTCTCCTAAAACACTAAGGGCTAACCGCCCCCAGTACCTACTCCAATCCTAATAAATCCCGGCGTCTGACATCGCTTTTGCCACCACTGGCTGCGCAGACTCCGACAAGATAGTGAGAGGTAAACGCAAACTGCCGTCTTCAATCAGGCCAAGCTTGTGCGCCGCCCATTTTACCGGAATCGGGCTTGATTCAATGAAGAGATTTTTATGCAGCGGCATCAGTCGCTGATTGATGCTTTCCGCCTCTTCAAAGTTACCTTCACTTGCTAATCGGAACATGTCCGCCATGTCTTTCGCCGCGACATTGTTGGTGACAGAAATCACACCTTGGCCACCAAGTTTTACAAACTCCAGCCCCGTCGCATCATCACCACTTAATAAGATAAAATCTTCACCACAAAGTTCACGGTGAATTGCAACTCGGCTCAAATCACCGGTCGCATCTTTTAATGCCACGATATTATCAAGCTTCGACAAACGTGCCACTGTCTCTGGTAGCAAGTCAACTGCCGTACGGCCAGGTACGTTGTATAAAATCAAAGGAACGTCACTGGCTTCTGCAATCGCTTTGTAGTGTAAGAATAAACCTTCCTGGGTCGGCTTATTGTAGTAAGGGGTCACACTCAGGAAACCAGCAATACCGGAATCGGCTAACAATTTGCTGAAAGTGACCGCTTCATGGGTTGCATTAGCACCGGTGCCTGCAATCACAGGGATACGACCGTTGGCAAACTCTACAGTTTTATTAACGACCTTCACATGCTCTTCGATGGTAAGAGTCGATGACTCTCCCGTCGTGCCTACCGCAACAATACCGTCGGTACCTGCTTCAATATGGTACTCCACCAGCTTTTGCAGACTATCAAAATCTACTTCACCATCTGGTTTAAATGGTGTAATCAACGCTACGATACTTCCTGAAAACATGTCTATCTCCCTCATTCTACTCTTTCTGCATGGTACTGTAATGCGATTCAAAAACACAAGAGTGTAAAGTCGCTTATAAAGTACAAATGAATGAATAATTACCAGTTGTTAGAGATCTAACAACATAAATCGTTACTGACCCGCCTCACGGCTGTAAAACGATGCCGGGTTCCATATGATCCGGCTTGATAGCTTTAAAGCATGAATGCGCACGGCGAAGCCGATGGATACAACGAATATACGCCGTGTTGCCGGCGGCTAAGTCAGCCTCGGGTGAAATCCCCACTTGGCCAAAATTGTTGATTACTAAATCAGCAACACCTTCAAACAAGCTGAAAAATACCACCGACTCAACATTTCTGAATCCTATCTGTGCTACCATCACTCTAACTGAACAAAGGATAAGAAGCTCATTTATGACGCAACAATTAGTTCTTACTGCGGTGGGTACGGATCGCCCGGGCATATGCAATCAAGTAGTTAAGCTGGTCTCGAAAGCTGGCTGTAATATTGTCGATAGCCGCATTGCTATTTTTGGCAATGAGTTCACCTTAATCATGCTGTTATCAGGTAACACCAATAACATTACCCGTGTGGAAACTGAATTACCACTACTCGGGCAAGAACATGAATTGATTACCATAATGAAGCGAACTTCCCAACACGAGCTCATCGACAACAGCTACACCATGGAAGTGTTTATTGAATCGGAAGACCGTATCGGCCTTACCGAGCAGTTCACCCAGTTCTTCGCCGACAAGAAAATCGGTCTGAACTCGCTCAGCGCCCAGACCATCAGTAAGTCAAAAGTCGGTCTTGATACGGATCAGTTCCATATCGCCATCACCGCATCGGTCCATGCCGACTGTAACCTGATGCAATTACAAGAAGATTTTGATGAACTTTGTCATCAGCTCAACGTACAAGGTTCACTGAATTTCATAAAAAACACACTATAAATAAAGGAAAATAAAATGAAAACGCTGACTGCAGGCACGCCAGCGCCAGCCTTCTCTTTGCTCGATCAGGACGGAAATACCGTCACCCTAGAGGACTTCAAAGGTAAAAAGGTCCTGTTTTATTTCTATCCCAAGGCGATGACGCCAGGGTGCACCACCCAAGCCAAAGGACTGCGTGACGTTAAAGCCCAGCTTGATGCGCATAACCTGGTGGTATTGGGGGTCAGTATTGATCCGGTTAAACGCCTGGGCAAATTCATTGAACGCGATGAGTTAAACTTCACCCTGCTGTCCGATGAAGATCACGCCGTCGCAGAACAGTTTGGCGTATGGGGTGAAAAACAGTTCATGGGTAAAGTGTACGATGGCCTGCACCGTATCAGTTTCCTAATCAATGAAGATGGCGTTATCGAGCACGTGTTCAATAAATTCAAAACCAAAGATCACCATGAAGTGGTATTGAACTACCTTAACGAGCAGGAATAACCAGCAGAGACTTTTGGCCGTAAAATGAAAAAGCCCAGTGTTTACTGGGCTTTTAACTAGATGTTACTCTTCTGCCGGCTCTTGCTCTTCAGCACTTGGCAGAGCATTCCATACCGCTTTGACCAGAGTGGCCAGAGGAATCGCAAAGAATACCCCCCAAAAACCCCACAATCCGCCAAACACCAGTACCGCAACAATGATCGCCACCGGATGAAGGTTTACCGCCTCAGAAAACAACACCGGCACCAGTAAGTTACCGTCCAAAGCTTGTATAACGCCATACGCGGCCAACAACCAGTAAAACTCCGATGACACTCCCCACTGGAACAAGCCGACAATCGCAATCGGCACCGTGACTGCCGCAGCGCCAATGTATGGGATCAGCACAGAGAAACCCACCGCCACTGCCAACAGCACCGAATAGCGCAGATCCAAGATAGCGAATGTCACGTAACTGACACCACCAACAATCAGGATCTCAAGCGCTTTACCGCGAATGTAGTTGGAGATCTGTTCGTTCATCTCATGCCACACTTTGTTCGCCAGCCTGCGGTTTTTGGGCAAAATACCACTGGCCATACCGAGCATTTGTTCCTTATCTTTAAGCAGAAAAAAGACCAGCAATGGCACCAGGATCAGGTAAACCGCTAAAGTCGCAATACTGACCAGTGACGCCAGTGAGCCTTTCACTACGTTCTCACCCAATACAATCGCCTGGTTCTTGGCGTTGTTCATCACGGTTTCAACAATTTGCAGATTAGCCAGTTCTGGGTAGCGTTCAGGCAAAACAGTAATAAACTGCTGGAGCCCAGCATACATGTTGGGGATGTCATTGATCAGGTTACCAATCTGAGTCCAAATGGTCGGTACCAGACCAAACAGAGCGATCAGCATCAGGCTGAGAAACAGCAGAATGACCGCCACCACCGCCAAGGTCCGTGGGATCCCCAAACGACACATCTTACTCACTGGCCATTCAAGCAAGTAAGCCAGTACTATCGCGACCAGCAACGGAGCGATCAAATGCCCGAAAAAATAGATAGTGATAAAGCCGAACAGCAGGATCGCGACAAGGCTCACGGCATGAGGATCAGAAAAGCGTCGTTTGTACCAACGAATTACCATTTCAAGCATCTTATAAGGATTCCTTATTTAAAACGGTCAGGCTGAAGTAGTCTACCTGCGACTCGCAATGAACAACATAGCCTTGGGAGTGCAAATACTTCACGATATCTTGCTTAGAGCTGCTGTCCGTCACTTGTATAACAAGCTCATGATAATGCTGAACTTTTCCCTTAAAAGCCTTAGCCAGGTGACGTTTTGCCAACAGCAAAGCCATCGGGCACCGCTGCATACGCAAATCAACTAACATCGATTCCATTGTATTGCTCTGTACTTATGATAGGGTTGTATTGTAATCGCTTTTCAAGCAGGTGCCAGCATTTCCAATGAGATTTAAACTCAACAATTTACGAAACCAATTCGTTTATCGCGAGTCTTATTGTTAACATAATCATACTATCCGTTGCGGATATCACCGAACACAGTGGTCATAGTAAGTAACCGGGGATCATCCACCGGCTGAACTGGACAACTCGCCATTTTGGAGAATTTTAAAGCCGTATGTTAAAACGCACTCGCTCGCTTGTTTGTCTTTGCATCGCTGCTGCGTTAAGCACACCCACGACCTGCGCCAATACGATCAATTTACCGGATATCGGTACGGCTGCAGGTGCGACATTATCTATTGACCAAGAGCTCATTTATGGCGATGCCTACATGCGTATGTTGCGTGCCAGCCAGCCAATTGTCGGCGATCCGGTCATCAATGAGTACATCAACTCACTTGGCCACCGTTTGGTCGCAAATGCCAACGATGTAAAAACCCCATTTCACTTTTTCATGATACGTGACCGGAACATTAACGCCTTTGCTTTCTTCGGTGGTTATGTGGCATTGCATTCTGGTCTGTTCCTCCATGCCCGAACCGAAAGTGAACTGGCTTCTGTGGTCGCCCACGAAATAGCCCACGTCACCCAGCGGCATTTGGCGCGTAGTATGGAAGAGCAGGCTCGCCGCTCTCCGGCCACCTTAGCTGCACTCGCCGGCGCCCTGTTGATCTCGATAGCCGCACCGGAAGCGGGTATGGCTGCCATCACTGCCGCCACTGCCGGCAGCATGCAAAGTGCGATCAACTATACGCGTAGCAATGAAAAAGAAGCGGATCGTTTTGGTATTTCAACCCTGGCAAAAGCCGGATTTGACGTTCAGGCAATGCCACGTTTCTTTGGCCGCCTGGCTGATGAATACCGCTATGCCAGCAAACCACCACCGATGCTGCTGACGCACCCATTGCCTGAAGATCGCATCACCGATACCCGGCAGCGGGCCCAGGCCTACCCACCCTTACGCATCATGCCTTCGCTGGATTACCATTTAACCCGCGCACGCATCGTTGCCCGTTATGCCGGGATTGACGCCGATGCGGCGCTGGGCTGGTTCGAACGTACCGAGAAGAAAGCCAGTACCGATCTGATCCCATCTTTTGAGTACGGGCGGGCATTGGTGCACCTCGACAACAAACGCCTTGATCAGGCCGAACCGTTGCTGAGCAAACTACTAAAACAAGACCCCTACAACCCCTTCTATCTGGATGCCATGACCGATCTTTATCTCGCCCAGAAACAGGCCGAGAAAGCGGTCAACATGCTGGCGAAAGCGCTCACCCATAATCCCAACAATCATGTGCTGACCATTAACTATGCCAACGCACTTTTGGAAACCGGCAACAACGAACAGGCCGTCCGGATTCTTCAGCGCTACACCCATGACAATCCAGAAGACACCAATGGCTGGCACCTGTTATCAAAAGGTAACGCCGCCTTAGGTCACAATGATGAAGAACTGGCCGCACGCGCTGAAATTCTGGCGCTGCGAGCCAACTGGAACAAAGCCATCCAGTACTATACCGAAGCCAGCAACCTTGCTGACTTGGGCAGCTTAAAACAAGCGCGCTACGATGCCCGAATCGACCAACTGATGATCCAAAGAGATCGCTTCCTAGCATTACAATAAAGAAATGGAGAAACTTATGTCAGTCGTGATTTATCACAACCCTCGCTGCTCAAAGAGCCGCCAAACCTTAGAATTACTTGAACAGAACGGCATTCAACCCGAGATTGTCAAATACCTGGACACCCCACTCAGCGTTGACCAGCTAAAAGCCCTGTATGCTCAACTTGGCTTTAGTTCAGTACGCGAGATGATGCGTACCAAAGAAGAGGTTTATAAACAGCTTAACCTCAGTGACGCCTCTGTCAGTGACGAGCAGCTGTTTGCCGCTATGGCTGAACACCCCAAACTGTTTGAGCGCCCGGTTGTCGTCGCCAACGGTAAAGCCAGGATCGGTCGCCCACCCGAGCAAGTGCTGGACATTGTATAAATGGTTTGCCAGATCCTTATTTTGTACTACAGCCGTCATGGCTCAACAAAACAACTGGCAAGACAGATAGCAAGAGGGGTCGAGTCGACTCCTCATTGCGAGGCAGTTCTTCGTACAGTTGAAGAATTGTCAGCTGACTCACAAACACCTTCCGATCCAATTGTTACTCTGGATACTCTGAAAAACTGCGATGGTCTGGCATACGGCAGCCCGGTCTGGTTTGGCAATATGGCTGCGCCACTGAAACACTTTTGGGATCAGACAACCCCACTGTGGCTAAATGGCGATCTGATTGATAAACCGGCCTGTGTGTTTACCTCTTCTTCATCTATGCACGGCGGCCAGGAGACCACGCTACACAGCATGATGACGCCTCTGCTTCATCATGGAATGATGGTGTTGGGTATTCCGTACTCGCAGCCACTGTTGCACCAAACGCAGTCAGGGGGCACGCCATACGGGGCGAGCAGTGTCGGTCACGAAGCAACCTTAACTGCCGAAGAGGTTCACCTCGCCCAGCAACTAGGTAAACGACTGGCTACCACGGCTTATAAGCTCAAATATGGCCCGCAAGTTTAAGGAGAAATCGATGTCGGACTCTGTAACTCAACCGCCTCTGGGCTCCCAAACCCAACAGTTTCGCTATCTCGCTTTATTTGGCAACCTGGCTCTGCTCGGCTGGGTTGCGATATGGCAACTGGCACTGTCTCCTCATCCGCATTTAAGCAGTACCACGCTGGCCATAGCCTGGTGTATTCCGCTGCTTTTGCCTCTGCCGGGTATTTTAGCAGGTAAACCTTATACCCATGCCTGGGCCAACTTTGTACTGATGCTGTACTTCCTGCACGCTTTAACGATTCTCTATGTAGATGGCGGAGAGCGCTGGCTGGCTGCCGTGGAGTTGATTCTGACGACAATGGGATTTATCGGCAACATACTGTTTGCCCGCGCACGTGGCAAAGAGTTGGGACTTAAACTCAAAAAGTTATCCCAAGTGGAAAAGGAAGAAAAAGGTAAATTTAGACAGTAATATTAAAAAAACAGCCGCATCATGTGCGGCTGTTTTTTTACCTTGGTTATGAGCGCAAAGCTGAGGCACTCCACTCATAGATCAGGTCAACACGGTCTTTCACCGGTGGCGTTACCACCGGTTCAGCCATCTTCTCCAGTGGTTGGTCCTGCTGTGCGGTAGTATCCAGCGGCTCAGGTTCAACTGCCGCGACAGGTTCTGCTACCACGGAAGTTTCCGCCATTGGTACGGGAGCCGGGGCAAACTCTTCTTCACCAAGCGGATCTGCCAATACGCCTAACTCAGCAATGGCCGCAGCCTCATGCTCAAAAGCTTGCTGTGAGGCAAGAAGGTGTACTTTCAACGTCACTTCATTGCCCTGAACCCGGTTGATTTCCGTCGAAGCAACCGAATTTAAGCCAATGAGCCTCTGCTCTAAGACAAAGAAGTCCCGTGCAGTATTGATATTCAGTACTTTCACCGTAATTGCCTGCGATGATTCATTTGATACCACCACCGCATTTTTGTTTGCATAGTAGTCAGCAATCGCATCCACCATTTCGCTGATCGCCTCATTTCCTGATGCAGTTCCGCTCTGCGGTGACTGGTGTGAACCCACAATGCTGGTGGGTTGTTGGTCATACAAAGTCCAACGCAGCTGATCGTTCCGCGCACGTACAACGAGTACCGAATCAGCCGGATAACGTTGGCTCGCCTGGCTAATCGGCTCAATAAAGCCCCCCCATAGATCCGACACATTGACACCCGTCACATCATCAAAATCGCCAACAGGGATAATGACCGGTAAACCACGCAATGTTGTTGCTTTATGCAGCTCAGCCAGTTTATCCGATTCCGAGCGCTCCCAGGTAATGCTGCGGTCATAGTGCTGCTCTTCGATCATCCAAACCAAAATATTGCTTCGATTCGGCGACCAATACGGAAGTTTTGCCTGGGTTAATAACGAGCGAATCTGGCCACTGTTAAACAGCATTTTCAAACTACTTTGGTCATCTAACTGACCATAGCTCATTTGCGAAACGTAACGTGCACTGGAACCGAGTGCTTTTTTAACTACCGGGTTACTCAAGGAAGACGCATCGCCCGTCGCACGAACAATCACCTCTTGCATGCCTTGTTGACGAGCCAATGACTCACCGTCTTGCTGCTCACTGTCGATCGCCACTTCCGCACGAAAGATATCGACTTGAGTGGATGCGTTGACCGGCAGGCACAACCAACCAATCAGTAACAAAGCTAAATAGCGCATAGTTTCTCATAATCCTCAATACAACAACCCGCATGATAAGCAACTATCAAACCTTGGGCAAGATAAGTACCAGCAAACTCGCCGATATTTTGACCGCAATAACGATGTTCTATTGAGCAACCTCTCGATTTAGGTGGCAAATCCGCACAAAAATTTGATCTAGATAACATTGCAAACGATTGCTGGGTGGTAATATTCGCCGGATTTGTCTGCGTAGTTATAAATGGGAACCTAATTATGAAAAATGCCTTACAAGGCGCACAGATGCTTTTTGTCGCTTTTGGCGCTCTTGTGCTTGTGCCGCTGCTGACCGGGCTGGATCCAAACGTTGCTCTGTTTGGTGCCGGTGTCGGTACTCTCCTCTTCCAACTGATGACTAAACGTTCTGTTCCAATCTTCCTTGCCTCTTCTTTTGCGTTTATTGCTCCTATCATGTTCGGTATCCAGACCTGGGGTATCGGCGCGACGATGGGTGGCTTAATGGCAGCCGGTTTGGTTTACGTTGCACTTGGTGCAATGATTAAGGTTCGCGGCGTTGGTTTTATCCATAAAATTCTGCCTCCTGTGGTTGTAGGCCCGGTGATCATGGTGATCGGTCTTGGCCTGGCACCAACGGCTGTAAACATGGCAGTAGGTAAAACTGGCGACGGTGCGGTACAACTAGTGAATGGCGATGCGGCAATCATCATCTCTGCCGTTTCCCTGCTGACAACCATCACACTAAGCGTATTTGCCAAAGGCTTCTTAAAGCTTGTCCCTATCGTGGGCGGCATTTTGGCAGGTTACTGTGTCTCACTCGCTTACGGCGTAGTCGATTTTACTCCTGTCGCTCAAGCTGCTTGGCTGGCGATGCCAAACTTCACCACACCAGAGTTCAATATCAATGCAATTCTATTCATGATCCCGGTGGCGATTGCTCCTGCGGTCGAGCACGTGGGTGACATGCTGGCGATTTCAAACGTAACCGGTAAAGACTACCTGAAAAAGCCCGGCCTGCACCGCACTATCGCTGGTGACGGGATCGCGACGATTGCTGCTTCTATGGTTGGTGCGCCACCAAACACCACTTACAGTGAAGTAACCGGTGCGGTAATGCTGACCAAAGCGTTCAACCCAGTGATCATGACATGGGCAGCCATTACGGCAATCGTCCTTGCTCTAGTGGGTAAGCTTGGCGCGATTCTTCAAACGATTCCAGTTCCAGTGATGGGCGGTATCATGATCCTGCTGTTTGGTTCTATCGCGACAGTTGGTCTGAACACACTCATCAAGAACCACGTTGACCTACACAAGTCGCGTAACCTGGTTATCGTAGCGGTAACGCTGGTATTTGGTATCGGCGGTATGGCTTTCGGTATTGGCGAGTTCAGCCTGCAAGGGGTGAGCCTGTGTGGTATCGTGGCAATCATGCTTAACCTGGTACTTCCGCACGACCTGGGTGAAAACCACGTGGTTGATAATGCACAAATGGAAGAAGAGAACGCGAAGTAATTCGTCTGCGCGGCTTTAACGCGGCGCTCTCTATCCTACTTAAGTAACAGATACAAAAAAGGCTTGGTAAAACCAAGCCTTTGCTTTTTCTATTCAGTAGTCAAGCGCACAATATTGCTTACTTAGTACCGAAGATCTTATCACCCGCGTCACCCAGACCAGGAACGATATAGCCTTTGTCGTTCAGTTTCTCATCGATCGCTGCGGTAAACAGCTCAACATCCGGGTGGGCTTTTTCCAGCGCTTCGATACCTTCAGGAGCCGCTACAAGTACAAGTACTTTGATTGCCTGACAACCTTTCTCTTTTAGAAGGTCGATAGTCGCGATCATCGAGCCACCAGTTGCCAGCATTGGGTCAACAACTAGTGCGATACGCTCATCAATGTTAGAAGCAAGCTTGTTGAAGTAAGGAACTGGCTCAAGTGTTTCTTCATCACGGTAAATACCCACAACGCTGATTCGTGCGCTTGGCATGTGTTCTAGTACACCGTCCATCATCCCCAGGCCTGCACGTAGGATTGGCACTACGGTTACTTTCTTACCCTTGATTTGATCAACTTCGACAGGACCGTTCCAACCGTCAATGGTTACTTTCTCTGTTTCAAAGTCTGCTGTCGCTTCGTAAGTAAGTAGGCTACCGACTTCTGTCGCTAACTCACGAAAACGCTTAGTGCTGATGTCACCTTCTCGCATTAGACCGATTTTATGTTTTACTAGAGGGTGTTTTACTTCAACAACTTTCATGTCCATCTCCGGCTATAATTGGCAATATTTAAACAAACCTTCAGATTATACATGATTTTTACTGACATTTCAGGATATATCACTAAAGAAAAAAACTGACGCAAACGTTTGCTATCTCTGTTTAACCACTGGTAGAATAGCGCCGTTTTCATATCCAACTTTAAACCCGAGGACTTCCCTGTGAGTGGTAACAACTCTTCTCTTAGCTATAAAGACGCTGGTGTAGATATTGATGCAGGCAATGCGCTTGTAGATCGTATTAAAGGTGCGGTTAAGCGTACTCGTCGCCCTGAAGTGATGGGTGGTATCGGCGGTTTTGGCGCATTATGTGAACTACCAACTAAATACAAACAGCCTGTACTGGTTTCTGGTACTGACGGTGTAGGTACAAAACTTCGCCTTGCGCTGGATATGAACAAGCACGACACCATCGGCGTTGACCTGGTGGCAATGTGTGTCAACGACCTAATCGTACAAGGCGCTGAGCCGCTATTCTTCCTTGATTACTACGCGACAGGCAAACTGGACGTGGACACAGCGGCAGACGTAGTTTCAGGTATTGCTGATGGCTGTGTTCAAGCAGGTTGTGCACTTATCGGTGGCGAAACGGCTGAAATGCCGGGCATGTACGAAGGCGAAGACTACGACGTTGCTGGCTTCTGTGTTGGCGTAGTAGAAAAAGAAGACGTGATTGACGGCACTAAAGTAGCAGCGGGCGATGCACTTATCGCAGTTGGCTCAAGCGGTCCACACTCAAACGGTTACTCTCTGATCCGCAAGATCCTAGAAGTGTCTGGCGCAGATAAAAACGAAGAGCTGGCCGGCCGCACTATCGGTGAACACCTTCTGGAACCAACTAAGATTTACATCAAATCAGCACTTAAGATGATTGAGGAGCACGACATCCACGCGATTTCTCACATCACTGGTGGTGGTTTCTGGGAAAACATCCCTCGCGTACTGCCAGAAGGCAGCAAAGCGGTTATCGACGGTAACAGCTGGGAATGGCCAGTGATCTTTAAATGGCTACAAGAGCAAGGCAACGTTGAAACCCACGAAATGTACCGTACCTTCAACTGTGGTGTTGGTCTGATTGTTGCCCTGCCAAAAGATCAGGCAGATGCAGCGGTTGCCCTTCTTAAACAAGAAGGCGAAAACGCATGGGTGATTGGTGAAATCGCTCAGGCACAAGCAAACGAAGAGCAAGTTGAAATCCAATAACTTGTGAGTTTTGCTACAAAACGTTAGGAATGAGGGCACATTGCCCTCATTCTGCTATCTGGCACAGTGAAAACCATTCTAATAGTAGGTAATTTAGCAGCTACGCAGCTCAAACCTACAACAGCAAGGCAATCTCAACATCATGAAAAACATAGTGGTCCTTATTTCCGGTAACGGCAGTAACCTGCAAGCAATTCTGGAAGCTTGCGAAGCGAACATGCCAGATGCTCAAGTCGCAGCCGTGTTCTCCAACAAAGCCGATGCTTATGGGTTAGAGCGGGCAAAACAGTTTGATGTTGATGGCCATTTTGTCGATCCAAAAGCGTTCACATCACGTGAGGCATTCGACTCTGAGCTGATGCGGCAAATCGATGAGTACCAACCAGATGTAGTCGTACTTGCCGGTTACATGCGCATTCTGAGCAATGAGTTTGTCCAACACTATCTGGGCAGAATGATCAACATTCACCCCTCTCTGCTGCCGAAATACCCCGGCCTGCATACCCACCAGCGCGCGATTGATGCCAAAGACAAAGAGCACGGCACCAGCGTTCACTTTGTCACCGAAGAGCTGGACGGCGGCCCTGTCGTACTACAAGCGAAAGTGCCGGTGTTTGAAGACGATGATGCCGATGTACTTGCGGCGCGTGTTCAGACTCAGGAACACAAAATCTATCCAATGGTCACTAAGTGGTTGGCAGAAGAACGCTTGATCATGCAAGATGGCAGAGCCTATTTAGATGGTGTAGAGCTTGGCATACACGGCTACGCGGCTGACGAGTAGCTCAGAGCACGACATCCCAGACCTAAAAAAGGCAGTCTTATGACTGCCTTTTGTTTCTAATAGATTTGCTTTCAGAGGTTACAAACGAAACCGTTATTCCAGCGGCGCTGTTGGCGCTTGGTTGCCCGGCTTCGGTGCAGCAAACGGCACCTCCTTCAGCGCCTCGGCATTATTCAGCACCAGTTCACCAACATGAAACAAGCCATACTCCCCCGGTTTCATTCGCTGCCAGGTTTCATTGCCGGTCAATGGCTGAGTGGCGATCACTGACACCACATCATTGGGGGTTGTCTCTTCCTGAAAATTGATTTCCACATCCTCATCCAGCAGCGCCGCTTTGCCAAACGGCGCCCGGCGGGTGATCCAATACAGGTGGTTGGTGCAATAGGTCATCACAAACTCACCATCACTGAGCAGCATATTGAACACACCTTTCTCTCGCAGCTGATCACAACATTCGGCCACATAGACAAACACTGATTCCATATCCTGAGGCGGCTGTGGATAGCGGTCTTCCATCTGTTTGAGCAACCAACAGAATGCCATTTCACTGTCGGTTTGGCCCACAGGACGGTGTCGGCCGGTGTCAAAGTTCTGGTAATCAGTTAACTGGCCGTTATGGGCGAAGGTCCAGTACTTGCCCCACAATTCACGCGTAAACGGGTGGGTATTCTCCAGATTGACACCACCTCGGTTAGCCTGACGAATATGGCTGACCACGGCGCGGCTTTTGATTGGGTAATTTTGTACCAACTCGGCAATCTTAGACTCACTGCTCGGCGCGGGGTCTTTGAAGTTACGAAAGCCGAGCCCTTCATAAAAGGTAATACCCCAGCCGTCGCGGTGCGGCCCGGTCCGACCGCCACGTTGCATTAACCCGGTAAAACTAAAACAGATATCTGTTGGTACATTTGCGCTCATTCCGAGCAATTCACACATGACCTGCTGAACTCCCTAATAAACCTTTCCTCTCAAGCACCAAGCCGAGACGATATCGATTATGCCATCTCTTTTTCAATAAGCTGGATAACGATATGGATAATTTTAATGTGCACTTCCTGAATACGGTCAGCGTAACCAAAATGCGGCACCCGAATTTCGATGTCAGCCAAACCGGCCATTTTGCCACCATCTTTACCGGTCAGGGCGATGGTTTTCATTCCTTTCGCTTTTGCCGCTTCAATAGCCTTCAGGATGTTGCCAGAGTTACCCGAGGTTGACAGGCCAAACAGCACATCACCCTGACGACCAACGGCTTCAACATAACGGGAAAAAACATGATCGTAACCAAAATCGTTACTCACACAAGACAGGTGGCTAGGATCCGATATCGCGATACCGGCATAACCCGGACGGTTTTCACGGTAACGGCCGGTCAACTCTTCGGCAAAATGCATCGCATCACAATGGGAACCACCGTTACCACAAGACAACACTTTGCCATCTTGCTTAAAAGAGTCAGCGATCATTTTCGCTGCCGCTTCAATCTGAACGATATTATGCTCGTCACTCAAAAATTTGTTCAGAACATCAGCGGCTTCAGTTAATTCACTTTTAATCAGATCTAGGTACATATCGCGTTCTCTTTTTTATTTCGTCCGCAGTGATGAATGATGTCCACACTGCCACTGGATTCGGTTGCTTCGGAAAGCACCTGACTTTGCAATACCCTGAGTTTACCCACAAACGAGAATTAGTGTCGATAGCGAAACCCAATAATTAGATTCCCGCCAGTAAGAAACCACCCAATTTGACCGTAAAAGCACCACCAGCCGCACAACTTTAGTATTTTTGCTCTACTTAGATCACTTTTTGCTCAGTTGCGGGTTTTACATTTATTTAATAATTTGATTACACTTACAGGAACTGGTTAGACCTCTTACCAAAAATCCAGACGTACAACGCTTAGAAAGTCTGAAAAGGAAAACACATATGGATATCTTGCTCTCAATCATCACACTGACAGTTGTGCTGGGCATAACGCTCTATCACAGAATGTCACTGGTGAAATCTGTCGGCCTCCTCACGGCTGCCATGCTGCTACTGACGCTGGCTGGTTATGTCGGCTTTACCGGCTGGACACTCTACGTGCTTGCTCTTGCCGTTTTCACCCTCTCCGGCATTCGCCAGTCTCTGATCAGCCGCAAGGCCCTCGCGCTGTTCAAAAAAGTCCTGCCCGCCATGTCGCAAACCGAAAAAGAAGCGCTCGACGCTGGCACTGTCTGGTGGGAAGCCGAACTGTTCAAAGGCAAACCTGACTGGCAAAAGCTACATGCCATCCAGGCGCCGAAACTGAGTGCCGATGAGCAAGCATTTCTTGACGGCCCGGTAAATGAAGTGTGTGCCATGGTCAGTGACTATCAGGTGACACATGAACTGGCAGACCTGCCCCCTGAAGTGTGGCAATACCTGAAAGGCAACAAGTTTTTTGCCATGATCATCAAGAAACAGTACGGTGGTCTGGAGTTCTCTGCCTACGCGCAATCCCTGGTCCTGCAAAAACTGACCGGGGTATCGGGCGTGCTCTCTTCGACAGTCGGGGTGCCTAACTCATTAGGCCCGGGTGAGCTTTTGCAACACTACGGTACCGAAGAGCAGAAAAATTATTACCTGCCTCGCCTGGCGGAAGGCAAAGAAATCCCCTGTTTCGCCCTCACCAGCCCTGAGGCCGGTTCTGATGCTGGCTCCATTCCAGACTTTGGTGTGGTGTGCAAGGGTGAATGGGAAGGCAAAGAAGTCCTGGGGATGCGCCTGACCTGGAACAAACGCTACATCACCCTGGCACCGGTCGCGACCGTACTCGGCCTGGCGTTCAAACTGCGTGATCCGGAAGGCCTGCTTGGCGATAAGGAAGATTTGGGCATTACCTGTGCGCTGATCCCAACCAACCTGAAAGGGGTGGAAATTGGTCACCGCCACTTCCCGCTTAACGTCCCGTTCCAGAATGGCCCAACACGCGGTCAGGACATTTTTGTACCAATCGATTTCATCATCGGCGGTGAAAAGATGGCCGGACAGGGCTGGCGTATGCTGGTTGAGTGCCTGTCGGTCGGCCGGGGAATCACCCTGCCTTCCAACTCAACCGGAGGTATCAAAACAGCGGCGCTGGCAACCGGAGCCTACGCGCGCATCCGCCGCCAGTTCAAACAACCTATCGGCCATATGGAAGGGGTGGAAGAGCCACTGGCCCGCCTGGGTGGAAACGCCTACGTGATGGATGCTGCCAGCAACCTGACCGTCGCCGGCATCGACCTGGGTGAAAAACCATCGGTGATCTCGGCCATCGTCAAATACCACTGCACCCATCGCGGCCAGCAAAGCATCATCGATGCGATGGACATTGTCGGCGGCAAAGGCGTCTGTTTAGGCCCTTCTAACTTCCTGGCGCGCGGTTACCAGGGTGCGCCGATTGCGGTGACGGTCGAAGGTGCCAACATTCTGACCCGTTCGATGATCATCTATGGTCAGGGGGCGATCCGCTGCCATCCTTACGTGCTGGCAGAGATGGACGCGGCCTACTCCGACCATAGTGATGCATTAGACAAATTCGATGCCGCGCTTGTCGGCCATGTCAGCTTTACCATGAGTAACCTGATACGCAGTATCTGGTTTGGTTTAAGTGACGGCTTAGGCTCATCGGCACCAACTAAAGACGCCACCAAACGCTACTACCAGCAGCTTAACCGCTATAGTGCCAATCTGGCGCTACTTTCAGATATTTCCATGGCCGTTCTGGGTGGTTCACTGAAACGCAAAGAGCGCTTGTCTGCCCGCTTGGGGGATATTTTAAGCCAGCTCTACCTCAGCTCCGCGACGCTGAAACGCTTTGAGCAAGACGGACGCCCGGCAGAAGATTTACCTCTGGTTCACTGGGGCTTACAAGACAGCTTGAAACAAACGGAAGCAGCGATTGATGAGTTTCTGGCGAACTTCCCGAACAAACTGGTGGGTAAAGTACTGCGTGTATTGATCCTGCCATTTGGCCGCGTACGTAAAGCGCCAAGCGATAAGCTAGACAGTAAAGTTGCCCGCATTCTACAAACGCCAAGCGCCACCCGTTCACGCATTGGACGTGGCCAGTACTTAGCGCCGACAGAGCATAACCCGGCGGGCAAAATTGAATTAGCACTCAAGGTGATCCTGCAGGCAGAGCCGGTATTCGACAAAGTATGTAAAGCCCAAGGGAAACGCCGTCCGTTCTTAGCTTTGGACCGGATTGCTCTGGATGGATTAGAGCAAGGCATTATTTCCCCGGAAGAGGCGGATCTACTAACTGAAGCCGAACAGCACCGTCTGGCCAC
This sequence comes from Vibrio sp. CAU 1672, assembly GCF_029223195.1. Lineage (GTDB taxonomy): Bacteria > Pseudomonadota > Gammaproteobacteria > Enterobacterales > Vibrionaceae > Vibrio. The sequence goes on from NZ_JARHUF010000025.1 coordinate 24,637, forward strand.
CATCAATGTCGATGACTTTTCACCGGAGCACCTCGCTGCAAAGCCACAGTATCCACAGATGGGAAACGTCGCTTAAACGATAATCTGTAATAGCAAAACGGGAGCACTTGGCTTCCGTTTTGTTGTTTCCAGCCAACGTTTATGGCTAACAAAACAGTCTCCCCCTAGTGTGGAACATATCCGGACACCTGAGAGTTATTACACCAAACGACTTCAGGGTACAGGTTTCAAGCGAGGTTATTGGAAGGATGTTATTACTAATGACTAGCCAGGTTACGTGGAACCAACTTTAGATCAACCAATAAAAAACGGAAGCACTTGGCTTCCGCTTGATATACGTTATTTTTTCGGTACCGACAACTGCATTTCAGGCAGCGCTTCACGCTTGGCTTTGATTTTGCGCCACACTACCCATACCAGCACACTGAGCAACAGTGCCAGCACATTGCCGGCGGCAATGATCATCAGGCTGCGTTTACGCGCCGCTTCACGTTCTGCAATGATCCGCTTCTCCAGCTCGATCCGGCGTTGCTCGGCCAGCTCAGCTTCTTTTGCAATCCGTGCTGCTTCAATGTCGACTTCATCAACCACACTGAACGTCTGCTCTCGGATCGGAAATACCAACGGCCGTCCGGAGGCGAGATCCGTAGCAAACACCTCTCCCTGCCAGGCGTACTTACCCAACGAGGCGTCGCCAGCCATCATAAGGGTAGTTTTCAGCCCCTCTTCACTGACCTGCCCCTGGCTGTACGTAATAAAGCCATCCGGTGCCTGTTGCTTGACGTGAACCGCAATACTGCCAGGCTTGATCATGCCTTGTTCACCGCTTACCACGAGCTGATGCGGCTCATCAGGCTGACGTGACTGAATAAAAGTGCGCGCTATCGGATTTGGATACACCAGTACAACTTGCTCCTGAGCACGCAGGAATACCCCATTACCGGAAGTGATGCGTGCACGATATTTACCCGGCTCAACCTCCATTGGCAACTGTACAGTGAACACTCCATCCCCGGCCTGTTCATCCAGACCACGGCCGTCATCGGCAAATTCCCCTAATACCAACGGTACCGGACGGGCTTCTTTGATCAACTCCTGTTCATTCTCAACAAATTTGGTCAGCGTGACCCGCAAGTTGACCCGGTCCAAAAAATCTCTCAGGTTCAAAAGCTGGCCATCCGCTGTCAGTCGCGCGGTAAATTTCAGGCTTTCGTTTTGATATAAGCGATTGGGAAACTGGTCTGTGCTGAGTTTCAGGTGGGATATCAGGCGAATGTTGTTGCTGGGGGTCACTTTGCCCACCGCCTGCCAGGGGCCGGCCATCGGTTGATCAACCGAGATAATGTCCAGTGAAGGCTCCTGGTACCAGCGCACATTAGGGTAGGTACCCCAGGCGTAGTATTTTTTGCCATCCGGACGAACCAGCACCACCGGTTGAGAGCTCTGCTCGCGATACACCAGAAAGGTAATTTGTTCGATAGTGGGGTCCACCCTGAAACGATTATCCAATAAAGACATCGTCGACTCATCTGCCGCCACGGCCAAACTGCTCAACACCGCCAAAGCGGCGACCAACCACGCCCTCACCATAGTTTCTCCTATTGACGCCAGAGGCAAGCGCCACTCTTTTCAACCAAATCCAATCGAGATTGGTGTGCTTCTAATTCATCGGCCGTTGCCTGTAAAACCTTTAACACTTTTTGACCTTGTACGCGACGAATACTCTCTACGCCACCTTCCTGCTTATTGGCATTGAACTCCAGGCTCGTTTGCCCGCCGGTCATCAACAGATAAACATCAGCGAGGATCTCCGCATCGAGCAATGCTCCGTGCAAAGTACGATGGGAGTTATCAATACCGTAGCGGTCACACAACACATCAAGGTTATTCCGCTTGCCCGGGAAAATCTTCTTCGCCATGGCAAGGGTATCGGTCACCTTACAGTAATCATCGGTTTTACCCGTGCCCGGAGCGAGCATCTCAAACTCGTAGTCCATAAAGCCGGTATCGAAGGGCGCATTGTGCGCCACCAGCTCGGCACCTTTAATAAAGTCTAAAAACTCATGGTGAACCTGAGCATATTCCGGCTTATCCAGCAGAAACTCGTCGGTAATACCGTGGACTTCAACCGCATCGGGCTGAATTTCACGATCCGGTTTTAGATAGACATGGAAGTGGCGTCCAGTCAGCTTTCGGTTAACGATTTCCACCGCACCAATTTCAATGATGCGATGCCCCATGTAATGCGGACCGCCTTCACGGTTCATACCGGTGGTTTCGGTATCGAGAACGACAATACGGCTATATTCAGAATTGCTGCTGGTATTCATAAGGTTATGTGTGTCAGACTATGCTTCAATAAAATGTTTCGGCTAATAGTACCAAAAAATATGACCAAACACGTTGAGATTTTCACAGACGGATCTTGTTTAGGCAACCCCGGCCCCGGTGGCTACGGCATCGTCTTACGCTATAAGCAGGTGGAAAAAACGCTGGCAAAAGGTTATACGCTAACCACCAACAACCGCATGGAAATGATGGCTGCGGTAGTCGCGCTGCAAACACTTAAAGAACCTTGCCACGTATCACTCACCACCGACAGCCAATATGTGCGCCAGGGGATCACCCAGTGGATTCACAACTGGAAAAAACGCGGCTGGAAAACCGCAGACAAGAAGCCGGTTAAAAATGCCGACTTATGGCAGGCGTTAGATAAAGAAACCGCCCGTCATCAAGTTGACTGGCATTGGGTAAAAGGCCACGCCGGCCACCGCGAAAACGAAATTTGTGACGAACTGGCCCGCACTGCCGCCGAAAACCCGACCGACGAAGATACCGGCTACCAGGCTTAACCTTTATCGCCGGAAACCTTGCGCATGACATTCCGTTCACGATGCATCACCCCCAGTGGGGTAAGTTTTTTCTTCAAACGCCAATGAGGCTTAATCAACTTGAGTGGGTAGGTGCGTTTCCGGGCCACAATAAAATATAAACTGCCTGCTGGCGAGGCCCATTCGCCCAGGCTGTTCTCCAGCCAGGTCCACATGGTTTGATAGCGCTTCATCGGAAACAACGCATAGCGGTCACAATGAATCACCTGATAATTGAGTAACCCCAGCCAGTCGCGAATACGGTTAGAGGTAAACATACGCCCGCTCCAGGGCAAGTTTTTCTTCCGCCACGGCAACAGACTGGCAAGGCCGGTGAGGCTGATAGGATTAAAACCGGTAATCACCAGATAGCCATCATCCATCATCACCCGGTCCACTTCACGCAGCAGGCGATGCGGGTCATTCGCATAATCGAGTTGATGAGCCAGTATCACCACATCAAAACTCTTTTCCAAAAAGGGTAAATCGTAACCATCTGCAATGACATTATGCAACGGGTTCTGGATATCTAGGTTGACTTGGTGTTGAATGGTACAACTACAGCTGGACAGCTCACAGCTCAGTCCCCCCAACTTTAACATATGGTAGCCAAACAGCTTTGGGCACCATTCATCAAGGCGGGTTTGGATTGACTCCAGCACCCATGGACCATTGTTCAATTCTGTCCATGACGATGGGTGTTGTATAGTTTTACTGGTGAGTGCTGGTTTCATGAACCACCTGACTAATTAGGGTAACGGAGAACGAATCGTGTTAGAGATCAAAAGCATACCCGCATTTAACGACAATTACATCTGGCTGATACAAAATAGCGACCAGCGCTGTGCCGTGGTCGATCCCGGTGATGCTCAACCGGTGCTCGACTACCTGCAGGCTTACGGGTTAACTTTAGATGCGATCTTAATTACCCACCACCACAATGATCACATTGGCGGCGTTGCCGATCTGGTCCGTACCTTCCCCCAGGTCACGGTCGTCGGGCCAAAAGCGGAGCCAATCCCGACCTTAACTCATCCTATCGAAGAGGGTGACAAACTGGAACTGTTTGGTGAGGTTTTTCTCGTACTCGGCCTGCCAGGCCATACACTGGGTCATATCGGCTATGTCGGTGCAGGGAAACTGTTCTGTGGTGATGTGCTGTTTTCGGCCGGATGCGGGCGCATCTTCGAAGGTACGCCAGAGCAAATGTTCCAGTCTCTGAGCAAAATTGCAGCGCTGCCTGACGACACTGAGGTGTATGCCGCCCATGAATACACCGCCAGTAACATTGCTTTTGCACTGGCAGTCGAGCCGGATAACGAGCAACTCCGTCAATACCGTGATGATGTTAACCGCTTGCGGGCACAAAATATAGCCACGCTGCCAACCACAATTGGCCGTGAAAAATGGATCAACCCTTTCCTGCGTACCACCCACGCCGATGTGGTCAAGTCCGTGGCCAAACGCATCGAAAATAGCGATCCAGTCTCGGTTTTTACAGCTTTGCGTGAGTGGAAGAACGGATTTTAACCTTTTTCTGCTTGTAACTTTACACGACGCAAGTATTATCGTGAGCTGTTTTGTAGAAGCGCTTTGTGCGCTTCTAATGCGTTTAAAGCGAATATAAAACTATTTGTATTTCACGCTGATTGAATGCATCGGTGAAAGTATCTCTATTTCACCGCATTGTGAGTATTAAAGATGTCTATTATCTTTCAACCTGCCACGTAGCCGGGTCTGCGCGACAGGCAGGAGGAGATAACCAGGCCCTAACTAGGCTGAATCCATGCGTTTAAAGTACAGTTGGGTGTTGGTATTGTTATTATCTGGCTGTCAACTAACCCAGCCAGATCCAACAGTTTCAGCACCTGAAACCAATAATCCAGTGCAAACAGAGCCCCAACCGGCTCAAGCGGATACTCAATTACCGTCAAGCGAAGAACCCGTCAAACCCAAGCCGCTCTCTCCTCAGGAGCAACAAGATGTATGGCAGCGTATCGCAATGCAGCTTGAGATGGATATTCCCAACCACCGAAAAGTTGACTATTACCGCACATGGTATTTGAAACACCCGAGCCATCTACGCACTGTCTCCCAACGTGCCCAGCCTTTCTTATACCTGATCACCGAGAAAATTGAACAACGGGGACTGCCATTAGAGCTGGCTCTTTTGCCGGTGGTAGAAAGCTCCTTTGATGCTTTCGCTTACTCACACGGCAGTGCGGCCGGCCTGTGGCAGTTTGTGCCTGGTACCGGCGAGATGATGGGGCTGGAACAAAATTTCTGGTATGACGGTCGGCGCGATGTAGCCGCCGCAACAGATGCCGCGCTGGAATATCTGGTCCGGTTAAACAAACGCTTCGATGGTGACTGGCACCATGCGATTGCCGCCTATAACAGCGGTGGTGGCCGGGTTTCAAGTGCGATTCGCAAGAATAAAAAACAAGGCAAACCGACAGACTTCTTCTCTCTGGATTTACCCAAAGAAACCAGCGGCTACGTCCCAAAACTGTTAGCCCTGGCCGACGTTATTGCGAATCAAGATAAGTACGGCATCAGTATTCCTGCGATACCGAACCAACCGGCGCTGGCTTTGGTTGATCCGAAAGAACAGCTCGATCTTGCCATTGCGGCAAAATATGCCGGCATTAATGTCAAGGAGCTGCAAAGCTATAACCCGGCCTACAACCAGTGGTCAACCGCACCGGACGGCCCACACCAGTTACTGATCCCTATTGAAAAGAAAGATGCATTTCTGGCCAACGTTGAGCAAAACCGCGGCAGAGGTGTGAAAGTCGCGCGCTACAAAGTCAAATCAGGCGATTCACTGAGCGTATTGGCCCAAAGGTACGGCACCACCACCAAAGTCATCCGCCGGGCTAATGGCTTAGCCAATAACAACATTCGCGCAGGACAGTACTTATTGATCCCAACCTCAACCAAAGATGATACGGCTTATGCCCTCAGTGCGCAGAACCGCCTGGAAAAAACCCAGTCACGGGCCCGTGGTCAGTATAAACTGACCCATGTCGTGCAATCCGGAGAGAGTTTGTGGACCATTGCCAGGAAGAACAATGTCTCCCACCAATCGTTGGCAAAATGGAATGGTATGGGACCGAAAGACACCCTGCGTATCGGACAAAAACTGGTCATCTGGAAAAAGGCCGACCAGGGCGCGATTATCCGCACCGTGTTCTATCAGGTTCGCTCCGGTGATACCATCAGCGGTATCGCGAGTAAATTTAAGGTCAAAAGCAAAGACATCGTAAAATGGAACTCTCTGCAAAACCAGAAGTACCTCAAACCGGGTCAAAAGCTAAAATTGTATGTTGATGTAACCAAGGTAAGTGTATGAACCCATCCAGTAACCCTCTCGTAATGTTGTTGGATATTTTCCGTTCCCCAACCGCATGTTTTCTGGCGCTATACCAACGTGGCGCATGGGGCTGGCAGCCCTTCGTCGTCCTGTTGATCAGCCCGTTTTTGTTCTGGGGGGCCTATTTCTCCAATGTCGACTTCGCCTGGCTTAGTAGCCAGCTGAGCGTTCAGCTGCAGCAAATCAATCCTGATCAGATCGAATTGCTGGATAAAAATACCCTGATGGCCAGTGCGATCATTAACGATGTGTTTAACCGCTTTGCCACGCTTTTGGTACTGGCGCTGTGGTTTTTCCTCGCCACCAAATCAAGCCAGCACCAGCATGGTTACTGGAAATGGTTTGCCGCAGCGTGCGCGATTATGTTTCCTGCAGTACTGGGTGACATCGCCAGCTACGTGAGTCTGTTACTCAAACATGGCCAGGTTATGACCTATGCTGCTGACCTCAACAGTTTAAACGGTCTGCTAAAGCTGCCACTCACCAGTGAATGGTCTCAGTTCGCCAGTTCATTGCCACTGTTACTGCCCTGGTATGTGGTACTCGGCTACGCGGCCATCCTGACCTGGACCGAATTTGAGCGAGGACAAGCCCTGGTAATTGCCGGCTTACCTTGGATTGCGTTTTATCTGATTTGGGCGCTGTATTTACTGATTTTCTAACGGTTACTGCTCCAGGCGAAAACGCACCAAAAGTGGGTTATGATCGGAAGCGTCGCTTTGCGGCGCTTTCGCATATTCCACCTTTAATCCCCGATAATAGACGTGATCCAATGCCAGCCCGGTAACAAACTGCGTGCGGTAGTCGGGATTAAACCGGACCTCCTCAAGGCCAGCCAGCTTTAATACCGAAGTCATCGTCACCAGACGCTCTTCACTCCAGCTGTTAAAATCACCGGCAAACACCACCGGCCCCTCATGCGACTGCAGCGCCTGTTGCAGAGTAGCAAGCTGCGCGCGGTACTCTTTCGTCCCCCAGGTAAAATTGATCGCATGAATATTAAACACCGCCAGAGTGGTTCCATCACTCAACAAATATTCACTGTACAGCGCCGATTTCGGCAAACGCAACCATGGCTCTGTCGCGGTATACGCACAGGCTCGAACCGGCTCAGGCCGGGCAATGCTGATCACACCAGCAGCATGGTCGAAAGCTTTGAAAGCGGTCACCCGGTTACTGACCCACAAGCCGTTAATTAGCCACTTCTTCAGTTCATCGGTCAAACTGGCTTCCTGCAGCAGCAATAATTGACTCTGGTCGGCCAGCGTATCCAAAGCCGTTTTCCAGCCAGTGCGGCCTTGCTTATAGATATTCCATATCAACAGGTTAAGCTCACCATGATGATCTAATGCCTGTGGTGCATCAAACTCAAGGCAGTTGACTTCCTGGCGAACTAGCGCCCCCGACTGTGACACAATTTGGGGCTGTTCTGGGATACTGAATATCAGTTGAAAACCGATCAAGACACCTGCAATTGTGGCAACCACCATAAGAGTTAAGCGCTTAACCATCGCATTCTCCTGGATTAATTGAATAGAAAAAGGAGCCGCAGGGCTCCTTTACAGTTTACTCGTCTTTGTACTGGCTTCCGCGCTGCCGCTTTAAATCGCGTCTTCGTCTTCTTCGCCGGTACGAATCCGCACCACACGCTCAATGTCCGTGACAAAGATTTTACCATCGCCGATCTTGCCGGTTTGTGCCGTTTCAATAATGGTTTCCACGCATTTATCCGCTACGTCTTCAGTAACCACTATTTCTAACTTCACTTTAGGCAGGAAATCCACCATATATTCTGCGCCACGGTAGAGTTCCGTATGGCCTTTCTGACGGCCAAAGCCTTTAACCTCTGATACGGTCATCCCTGTAATACCGACTTCTGCCAGCGCCTCACGCACATCATCCAACTTAAATGGTTTGATAATCGCTTCAATTTTTTTCATGTTCATCCCTTAAGCTTCAATCGTTTGCGACTATTATCGGTTAGCCCTAATCAACATTCAATGTTTCTTACCGTTCAGCTGGTTAAAAAACTCATTTATCACTCAATAGTAAATCTTCACCTGCAAATAAGCCAGGGACATCCCTGGCTTATTAATTCATTCAGCTTCCAAGTGGTGCTTACAGGCTGGAATAGTAGGCGGCGAGATTGGCAATATCCTGATCGCTCAATAACGATGCTTGCGCCTGCATTACGGCAGCAAGCGCGCCACCGCGCTCCTTATTCTTATAGGCTTTGATAGAACTGATGATGTACTGCTCATTCTGCCCTTTGAGGTTTGGATAACCGGGAATGGTCGCGATGCCATCAGCACCATGACAAGCGGCACAAACTGCGGCTTTCGCTTTACCAGCCGCCGCATCACCTGCTGCCAGCGCCTGACCACTGATCAGGCCAAGAGCGACTACCGTCCCTATCACGACTTTCTTCATTGCTTCTCCTTATCATTCCTTTTGATGGATTTTATTGCTGTTATTTTTACGATTGTGACATGCATTAAGATTACTTGCGCCAAATCAGCTCACAATCTTGACCACTAAAAGCCTGATCAACAAACAAATCTGCAACTGCCACAACCTGATCTTGATACATCAAAATCGGGATACGACGACGTAGCCAGCTGGGGACGTGATACTCCTGGAACAGTTTTTTCAGCTTCCGGCGGTGGCCCCGCGTGGTAGGATGGGCCATTAATCCTTCGGGATTGAATGCCACCAGTAACCGTTCTGGATGCGCTGGCAGGGCAATCGCCGGGTGGGCTGTCCCCGTTTGCAGGGTTAAACTGCCGAGATGATCCGGCAGGTTAAGCGGAACATCTACCTCAAGATGAGCCATCCAGTCTGTCACATCAAGCGTTTTTGTCACCCAATAAAGCCGGTTCTGAAAGCGCCTTATCTGACCGTCAGCCAGATTCAACTGCGGATTGGCATCCGGCTGTGCCAGTGCCACCTCATGCCACAACAACTCCAGCTGTTTCTGGCTGGGCATTTTTGCATGTAGCCGGGCTAACCACATGCGTAGCAGGCGGTTACGTGCCGACTTACTGTGTTCCTTCAGCGGGGCCAGTTGTAAACTCATATCAATGTGTAATGCCTGCTGCAGGGCGCCATCCAACAGCTCATCAAGCAATGCCTCCTGCTCGGCGCACAATGAAGCACTGCGCTGTGCCGCCTGACGGATCGATGGCCATCGCTTGGTCAGCTGGGGAACGATCTGGTGACGGATAAAATTGCGGTCATAGCGGGTATCCTGGTTGCTTTCATCTTCCACCCACTCCAGCTCCAGCGTTAACGCTTCGCACTCTATCTGATTGCGACTGACCCCAAGCAGTGGCCGCACAATCTGACCAGGACCAAATGACATAGCTTCAGCCATTGAGGACAAGCCCTTTGGACCACTACCACGCTTTAATGCCAACAGAAATGTTTCTAGCTGATCATCCGCATGCTGCCCGGTCAGCAATAATCCGCCTTTACCGAGGTACTTGGCCAGCGCTGCATAACGGGCTTCACGCGCCTGGTGCTCGATGCTGTCACCACCCCCCATATCAAGCGTGACGTATTCGATCGCACAAGGAACGCCGGCCTGTTTTGCCCATTGCTGACACTTTTCTGCCCACATATCGGCGTTAAGGCTTAATCCATGGTGCACATACACCGCCTGACACGGCATCGACTTAGTCAGCTGATAACGACGGAGAAACTCAAGCAGTAAACGGGAATCGACCCCCCCACTGAGCGCAAGCACAACTTGCTTGCCGGATTGATGATATTTATCCAGAACTTGAGTGAAGTGAGTGTAAATGGTTTCCATAGCGTTACTTATCAATGCATAAAAAAAGGGTTGGATATCCACCCAACCCTTTCTAGTTTATCGGTTCTTTGACCAGAGTTCAGCAAGCAAACGCTTAACAGTAGCCGTAACTCATCAGACGCTGGTAACGACGCTCCAGCAACATATCCTGTTCAAACTGCTCCAGCTCTTCAAGCTGGCGCAGCAAGGTGGCTTTCATATTGGCCGCCATTTGCTGGTGGTCACGGTGCGCACCGCCCAACGGTTCTTCAATGATTTCATCGATCAGCTCCAGCTCTTTCAGACGCGGAGCCGTCAGGCCCATCGCTTCGGCAGCTTGAGGGGCTTTATCTGAATCACGCCACAGGATAGATGCACAACCTTCTGGCGAAATCACCGAGTACGTCGAGTACTGCAGCATGTTCACGTAGTCACCTACACCGATGGCCAGCGCGCCACCAGAGCCGCCTTCACCGACAACGTTACAGATCACCGGCACTTTAAGGCCTGACATGACTTTGAGGTTTTTCGCGATCGCCTCAGACTGGCCGCGTTCCTCAGCCCCAACCCCAGGGTAGGCACCGGCAGTGTCGATGAAAGTGATGATTGGCATATTGAAACGTTCTGCCATTTCCATCAAACGTAGCGATTTACGGTAACCTTCCGGTTTTGGCATACCAAAGTTACGCTTCACTTTTTCTTTGGTTTCCCGTCCCTTCTGGTGACCAATAATCATTACCGGGCGACCTTCCAGGCGGGCAATACCACCCACAATGGCTTTGTCATCGGCAAACGCACGGTCACCCGCCAGTTCGTCAAACTCTTCAAACACGTGTTCCACGTAATCCAGGGTATAAGGACGTAGAGGATGACGAGCCAACTGAGCTGTTTCCCACGCGCCCAGATCGCTGAAGATCTTCTTCTTCAGTTCCAGACTTTTCTTCTCAAGCTGTTCGATTTCTTTATCAAGGTCAATTGCAGAATCACCGCCGTGACGAGACACATCACGCAATGCTTCGATCTTTGCTTCCAGTTCAGCAATTGGCTTTTCAAATTCAAGAAAGTTTAGGCTCATCGATGAATCCTTGTTGACTCAGCGTCTGATACAGACGCTGAATTTTAGTTAAATTCGAGTTCTACCTGGCCTTTGCCAAGTAACTGTTTTAAATCGTCGAGTAATGTATCGCTTGGCGTCACTCGCCATTCGGTGCCCAATGTTAACCGCGCTCTGGCGTCGGCACGTTGATAGTATACATTGACTGGTACGGTTCCGGCTTTATGCGGCGCTAATATGTGACTGAACCGCTCAAAGAACGTGTCATCAACTTGACTTGCGTCTATCGATACTGACAAGCCACGAGCGTATTTTTCACGCGCAGAACCGAGATCCATAACTTCACGCGCCGACATTTTAAGCCCACCGTTGAAGTCATCAAAGCTGACCTGTCCCGAAACCACCAAAATTCTATCTTTTTCCAACAGCTCTGCATACCGATCTAACGCATCAGAGAACAACATCACTTCCATTCGGCCACTGCGGTCATCCAGGGTCATGATGCCGATACGGGTACCACGCTTGGTGGTCATGACGCGGGCAGCAATGACCAAACCGGCCACCGTCACCGATTGATCCCGGCGCGTTGGCGTGGCGTCTTTAAGTCGACAACTGGTGTACTTATTTAGTTCCTTGAGGTATGCGTTAATCGGGTGCCCGGTCAAGTATAAGCCTAGCGTCTCTCGCTCCCCTTCCAGCCAGACTTTTTCCGGCCAGGCAGGCACCTGGGTATACTTGTGCTCAACTTCTTCCGGCGCATCAGTCAGTACGCCAAACATGTCCGTCTGACCAAATGCTTCAGCCTGGTGATGCTGGCTGGCGGCTTTAACCGCATCATCCAATGACGCCATCATCGCCGCACGGTGGGGCCCGAGACGATCCAGCGCCCCTGCATAGATCAGCTTTTCAATCACGCGTTTATTGACTTTCTTGACATCGATACGTGCACAAAAATCAAACAAATCTTTAAAGTGACCGCCTTTGTTGCGCGCTTCCAAAATGGCATCAATTGGGCCTTCACCAACCCCTTTGATCGCACCGATACCATAAACAATCGCACCATTATCATCGACATTAAACCGGTACAGGCCGGAGTTAATGTCCGGTGGCAGCACGGTGAGCTTCATGCGGATACACTCATCCACCAGCCCGACCACCTTCTCGGTGTTGTCCATATCGGCTGTCATTACGGCCGCCATAAACTCTGCCGGGTAATGGGTTTTTAACCACAGTGTCTGGTAAGACACCAACGCATAAGCAGCAGAGTGTGACTTGTTGAAACCATAACCGGCGAATTTTTCTACCAGATCGAAGATCTTCATTGCCAACTCGCCGTCGACACCGTTCTTTACCGCCCCTTCTTCAAACGTAGCCCGCTGTTTGGCCATTTCTTCGGGCTTTTTCTTACCCATTGCACGACGCAGCATATCCGCCCCGCCCAACGTATAGCCGGACAATACCTGTGCGATCTGCATCACCTGCTCCTGATAGAGGATGATGCCGTAGGTCGGTTCGAGGATTTCCTTTAACGAATCATGTTGCCACTTTTCATCAGGGTACGAGACCGCTTCACGCCCGTGCTTACGGTCGATGAAGTTATCCACCATCCCCGATTGCAACGGCCCCGGACGAAACAACGCCACCAGTGCGATAATGTCTTCAAAACAGTCCGGCTGAAGGCGTTTGATCAGCTCTTTCATACCGCGCGATTCAAGCTGGAATACCGCGGTAGTCTCGGAATTTTGCAACAGCCGGAAAGAGGCCGGATCATCCAGCGGAATGGACTCAATCCGGACCGGCTCTTGCCCCTCTCGCGCTAAACGTGGGTTAATCAGGCCCAACGCCCAGTCGATGATGGTCAGGGTACGCAGCCCCAAGAAGTCGAACTTGACCAGACCGGCGGTTTCCACGTCGTTTTTATCAAACTGAGTAACCGGGAAGTGGCCTTCGGCATCCGCATAAATCGGTGCAAAATCAGTGATCGTGGTTGGTGATATCACCACCCCACCAGCGTGCTTACCGGCATTTCGCGTACAGCCTTCCAGAATACGGCACTTGTCGATGAGTTCTTTGACTTCCTCATCAGCCTCATACAGCTCCGGCAGCGCAGGCTCAGCTTTAAACGCTTTTTCCAGGGTCATCCCCGGATCGGGCGGCACCAGCTTTGAAATCCGGTCAACAAACCCAAACGGATGGCCCAGCACCCGGCCGACGTCACGGATCACCGCTTTGGCCGCCATGGTACCGAAAGTAATGATCTGCGATACCGCATCGCGGCCATACATTTCTGCGACGTGGTCGATCACCCGGTCGCGTTTATCCATACAGAAGTCGACGTCGAAATCGGGCATGGACACCCGTTCCGGGTTCAAGAAACGTTCGAACAGCAGATCATATTCCAATGGATCAAGGTCGGTAATTTTCAGCGCGTACGCAACCAGAGAACCGGCGCCAGAGCCCCGCCCGGGACCCACCGGTATATCATTGTCTTTCGACCACTGAATGAACTCCATTACGATCAGGAAGTAACCGGGAAAGCCCATATTGTTGATCACTTCAAGCTCAACTTTGAGTCGTTCATCGTACTCCGGACGACGTTGGGCGCGCTCTTGTGGATCGGGGAATAAGAACTCCAGGCGATCTTCGAGGCCCTCTTCCGATTTCTTGATCAAAAATTCGGTTTCTTCCATCCCTTCGGTCGGGAAAGCAGGCAGGAAGTACTCGCCCAAGCGGACAGTCACGTTACAGCGTTTGGCGATCTCGACGCTGTTCTGCAGTGCCTCCGGAATATCTGAGAACAGCTCACACATCTCGTCTTCGCTGCGCAGGTATTGCTGAGGACTGTAATTTTTAGGCCGGCGCGGATCTTCCAATGTATAACCATCGTGGATCGCCACGCGGATTTCATGAGCATCAAACAGCTCTTCACTGATGAAGACGACTTCATTGCTCGCCACAACCGGCAAATCCACTTGCTCTGCCAGCTCAACGGCGAAATGCAGGTAAGTTTCTTCATCCGGGCGGCCGGTGCGGATCAGTTCAAGGTAAAAGCGGTTGGGGAAATGTTGCTTATAGAATTCAACACAGCTTGCAACCAGCTGGTTGTTGCCTTTTAGCAGCGCCTGGCCTATTTCACCATTTTTAGCCCCGGACAAGACGATCAAGCCTTCCGACAGCTCTGCTAACCAGGCTTTGTCTATCACCGGGTGATGCTGAACATGGCCGCGCAAATACGCTTTAGAAATCAGTAGGGTTAGGTTTTTATACCCAACATTATCTGCAGCCAATAAGGTTAACTGTGTTAGCTCTTCGCCAAATTCATCGGACTGCATTTTGAAATCGGCACCAATGATAGGCTTAATACCGCTCCCATGCGCTGCGCCATAAAACTTCACCAGGCCACATAGGTTAGTAAAATCGGTCAGGGCCATGGCCGGCATACCGAGTTCCGCGACTTTCTTGACCAGTGGTGGAACTTTATTGATACCATCCACCATCGAAAAATCACTGTGGATTCGCAGGTGGATGAACTTGGGATCTGACATTAACAGCTACCGTATTACTAAATCTTGTTTGGAATTCTAACCAAAGGAGCGCCGTTATAACACTGTTGAACGGCCATTGCTATGGATTGTTTATTCGCTGATGCCAAGCGCTTTTTTGACTGGTTTGAAACTCTTGCGGTGCTGGTCAATCACCCCGTGTTGCTCTATCGCAGCAAAATGCGCTTTGGTCGGATAACCTTTGTGCTTGGCAAAACCAAATTGTGGATACTGTTTATCCAGTTCTTCCATTTCTTGATCACGCACCACTTTAGCAATGATCGATGCTGCACTGATTTCCGCGACGCGCAAATCGCCTTTCACCACGGCCTGAGCATCCATCGGCAGCTCAGGCGTGCGGTTACCATCAATCAACGCTAAATCCGGCTGTACCTGCAATCCGGCAATCGCCCGTTGCATCGCCACCATCGTCGCTTGCAGAATATTAAGCTGGTCAATCTCTTCCGCAGAACAACGCCCCACCGACCACGCCAACGCTTTTTGTTTGATCTCCGGCAGGAGTGCCAGACGTTTTTTTTCACTGAGTTTTTTCGAATCGTTCAACCCGGCGATTGGATTATTGGGATCCAAAATCACCGCCGCAGTGACAACATCTCCGACTAGTGGACCTCGTCCTACCTCATCCACGCCCGCCACCAACTGGTAGCCTTGCGGGTATTCGAACGGTGGTAGCTCAACTTTTGCTTTGGTCGTCTTTGCTTTCGCAGCCATGGAATATCTCTATTTCTCAATCAATTTTAATACCGCATCTGCGGCTTGTTGATCCGCATTTTTTCGGATCCAGTGATGCATTTCGGTAAACTTATTCAACATTTCACTGTTATCGCTTTCAAGCAAGCGCGAGACTTCGTTAAATAATTTTTCCGCGGTACAGTCAGCTTGCAGGTATTCTTTAACCAGTTCGTCATCGGCAAGGATGTTAGGCAAGGAGACATATTTGGTTTTCAACAGGCGCTTGGCCAAGAAGGCGGTCAAGGCGTTGACGCGATATCCCACCACCATAGGTCGTTTAAGCAGCATACATTCTAACGCAACAGTCCCCGATGCCAGCATGACAGCATCAGAAGCGGTAATCACATTGCGAGCCGTATCATCCACCAGTTTAAAATCTAGCTCAGGAGCGTGCTGCTGCCAGGCTTGCTCAAACTGTTCACGGCGCTTGTGGTTCACCAGCGCAACCACAAAACCTAAGCCGGGGAATTTCTGGTGCAGCCGTTTGCAGGTTTCAATAAAAGGTTGCGACAGCATTTTCAACTCACTGCCGCGGCTGCCCGGCAGGACCGCCAGCCACTTTTTGTCTTGCTCTAACCCAAGTAATTCACGCGCTGCAGCCTGATCTGACTGCAGTGGGATCGCATCCGCTAAGGTATGGCCGATGAACTCACAAGGCACATTGAACTTATCGTAAAACGCTTTTTCAAACGGCAGGAAAGCCAGCACTAGATTGGTGGCCGCTTCAATCTTAAAAATACGCTTCTGACGCCACGCCCAGACCGAAGGGCTGACATAATGGACAGTTTTAATGCCGGCGTTTTTCAGATCCAGTTCCACGCGCAAATTGAAGTCTGGCGCATCTATCCCGACAAAAACATCGGGTGGGTTTTGGGTGAAGTATCTGACCAGCTCAGCTTTGACCTTAAGCAGCCGAGGCAAGCGACCCAGCACTTCCACCAGCCCCATCACTGCTAACTCTTCCATATCAAACAGCGACTGACATCCCTGGGCGATCATTTTAGGCCCACCGATACCGACAAACTCAGCGTCTGGGTAACGTTGTTTGATCGCTTTAATGAAGCCTTCGCCCAGAGTGTCACCGGACAGCTCACCAGCAATGATGCCGATACGTAATGGTCTTTGCATATTTATTCCGCTTCTGTCTATGCGCTATGGATAAGGGCATACCTTATCCATAAAACACAAAAAGACCGCAGCCCTATTTGGGCGCGATCTTTTCCAATCACCAGCTCATTCGTCAATTAACGAATGATGCCACGTTCGGTTTGTTCCAGCATAGCTAAGAAGCGCTGAACTGCCGGCCACTCTTGCGCCATTTCAGCGAGAACGGGTTTGACTTCTTCCAGCGTTTTACCCGAACGGTAAATCTCTTTATAAGCTTTCTGCAATGCACGGATTTCTGGTTTCTCAAAACCATTGCGCTTTAGGCCAACCAAGTTCAGACCAAATGGTGTGGCATGGTTACCTTGAGCCAGAACATATGCCGGTACATCCTGAACGACAGCAGAACAACCGCCAATATAAGCGTAAGCACCAACGGTACAGAATGGATGGATCGCAGAGAGCGCCATCACCCCAGCGTAGTCCTCAACCGTAACGTGGCCACCCAAAATCGAGTTGTTACCGATATGGGTATGGTTGCCCACAACGACATCGTGCGCAATATGTGCATTAACACACAGCAGATTATCATCGCCAATTACGGTAGTGGCTTTGTCTTGAACCGTACCACGGTGAACCTGTACCGCTTCACGAATGACGTTCCGATCCCCGATCACTACCGTGGTTTCTTCACCACCATATTTCTTATCTTGGTTCTCTTCACCAATTACGGCGTGAGGAAATATCCGGTTGTCTTTACCAATCTTGGTATGACCTTTGATGACAACATGCGACATCACTTCGGTTCCTTCACCGATTTCCACTCCGGAAGTAATGTAAGTGAACGGACCGACGGTCACATTGGCACCAATTGTCGCGCCTTCTTCTACCACCGCAGCAGGGTGGATTTTGGCGGTTTCATGAATCATATTAAAACTCTCGACGAGCACACTTCAGCTCTGCTGAACAGACGACTTCACCGTCAACTTTTGCCACACCTTTAAATGCAGCAATGCCACGGCGCTCTTTCAAAAATTCGACTTCAATGACCAGCTGATCACCTGGTACAACCGGTTTGCGGAATTTGGCACCATCAACGCTGGCAAAGTAGTACAGTTCATTGCCAGATGGCGCTCCAAATGATTTGAATGCCAACAGACCCGTTGCCTGAGCCATGGCTTCAAGGATCAATACACCAGGAAAAACTGGCAGCTGAGGAAAGTGACCTGTGAACTGAGGTTCGTTAACCGACACATTTTTAATCGCGTGCAGGTACTTCTCTTCTTCGAAGTCTGTCACACGGTCGATCAATAAGAATGGGTAGCGATGAGGCAAAAGCTCTTGGATCTCAGAGATGTTCATCGTTTTCTTTTCAGTAGTCAAAGTCGTATTCCTATTTAAATGCGTACACCAACATAGAAGATTAGAGAGTAATAAAACTGCCCGCCCCAATCCTGACAGGGTTTAACTCCTGTGTGGTGTGAAATCTGTTATCTATAGCGCGTCATTATAGAAGAAAAAGACTCGCAATTCGCGAGTCTTGGTGCAGAAAGTGGAACTAAGATTCGTCTTTCTTTTCCAGCTGCTTTTCAACGGCTTTCAAGCGTTTGTTCATTTCATCAATGCGATGAACTCGCGCCGCCGTTTTACGCCACTCGCGGTTAGTTTGCAGCGGAATGCCCGATGAATACATGCCTTTTTCTTCTATGCTGCGCATAACCATACCCATACCGGTGATGGCAACACCATCGGCAATGGTGATATGTCCGTTAATAACCGACGCGCCGCCAATCTGGCAGTACTTACCTATTTTGGTACTACCGGCAACAATAGTACCACCCGGCATCACAGTACCATATCCGATCTGCACGTTGTGAGCGATTTGCAGCTGGTTATCCAGAATCACATTATCTTCGATAATAGTGTCTTCCAGTGCGCCGCGGTCAATCGTAGTGCATGCTCCGATTTCAACCCGGTTGCCGATCCGAACCGTCCCCAGTTGTGGGATTTTGATCCATTCACCCTTATCGTTGGCGTAACCAAAGCCATCCGATCCAATCACCGCGCCCGACTGTACCAGGCAATCTTCACCGATGCTGACTTCATGATAGACAGTTACATTTGCCCACAACTTGGTGTTGCGGCCCAACTTGGCGTTTTTACCGATAAAACACCCAGCACCGATAATCGCATTATCACCCAGTTCAACACCGGACTCGATCACCGCATTGGCCCCAATGGCGACATTTGCCCCCATTTTTACATCCGCCGCAATCACTGCACTAGGTGCAATGTTTTCTGCCGGTTTTGGAGTGGTATCCAGCGCCTGAACAACCCGGGCAAAAGCAACATACGGATCAGCCACCACAAGAGCGTTGCCGCTACATTGCTCCTGTTGTCCGGCTTTCACCATCACTACCGTTGCCTGACACTCAGGCAAATGCTTTGCGTATTTCGGATTAGACAGGAAGGTTACGTCCCCTTCCTGTGCTTTATCCATCGGAGCGACACGGCGAATTACCTGAGTTTCATCGCCAAACAGTTCCCCACCAGTAATTGTTGCCAGTTCGGCCAATGTCAATGTCTTCATATATTCTTATTTTAGGGCTTTAATTACGTCTTCAGAAATATTGTATTCTGGCTTCGCATACTGCAGCGCAGTAATATCAATAACTAAGTCGTAGCCATCCTTTTCTGCAATTTTCTGTACTGCATCTTGAATCGATTTAAATAGTTTGGCTTTCTCTTGCTGTTCACGACGCGCAGAGGCTTTTTCCAGCGCTTGCGCCTTCACCTTGTATTCGCTGTCCAGACGCGCGATGTCCAAACGCAGTTTTTCGACTTCTTCCTGACCCAGCAGTTCGCCATCGCGTTGAAGCTTTTCAATTTTTGTCTTAGCCTGAGCTTCAATAGACTTAAGCTCATCGGCTTTACCTTTAAAATCATCCTGCATTTGTTGCAGAACTACTTCGCGCTGAGGAAGGGCTTGAAATACCTGTGCTGTATTGATGTACCCAATTTTCTGTGCCGCTTCTGCCACATTGGCAAACACAGACGAGCTAAGTACAAGAAGGCCAATTCCAGCCGCTTTGATCATGTTATTCAAAATATTTTCCTCTTTTAGAAGGTTCTACCGATGGTGAATGTGAAGAACTCTTCATCATCACCGTCGTATTTCTTAATTGGTTTCGCTAGTGAGAAGACCAGCGGCCCCATTGGAGACATCCATTGCAACGCCGCACCGTAAGAAGCGCGGTAGTTGGTTGGATCAGAATAATCGTAATAATACCGGTCACCGTAATCCGCCCCTGACTCACGGTAGTCAAACTCGGTGTCCCAGACGCTCGCCACATCAACAAACAGGCTGGTGCGGATCTGGCTGCGCGCTTCATCAGAAGCAAATGGCGTTGGCACGATCAACTCCATACTCGCCAGTGCGACCGCGTTACCACCCACGGAGTCGTCCGTTGCCGTGTCAGAGCCGTTATTGGAGCCGGAGTAATCACGGTACACCGCTTTTGGACCGACCGAGTTAGAGCCGAAGCCGCGCAATGAAGTAAAGCCACCGGCGTAGTAGTTCTCATAAAACGGGTATAAGTTGTCATTACCATTGGTTTGACCATAACCGTTGCCGTAGCCCAGTCGCCCGCGGAACAACAAGGTGAACTCATGCTTCTTGGTCAACGGGACATACTGGCGCACATCGTACTGCATTTTGAAGTACTGCACGTCAGAGCCAGGTACGGTCATCTTATAGAACGCACGCTGGTGGTTACCGGCCGTCGGGAAATAACCCCGGTTAAGGTTGTTACGTGTCCATGAGATGCTGAAATCGAAGTCATTGGTGTTGAGTGCACCGCTCGAGTCAATATTATCGACTTGTGCCTGCAAGAACTGCTCAACCTGCAGGTAAGGAGAAAGGTTACCGATCTTGTTGTGGGTATAGCCGACACCAAACTCAAACCGGTTCAGCTCATCGAACGGGAAGCCCCATGTCAGGTTAGCACCATAACTTTCATTGGTATAGTCGACAATCCCCGCTTCCGATGCTTCAAACTCATTGTAGAACATCTTACCACCCAGACTCACACCGTCCAGATTCCAGTACGGGTCGCGATAGTCCAGACTGACGTTTTTCTGGTAGTCATTCATCATCGCGCTGATACCAACCCGGTTACCGCTACCGATGAAATTATCTTGCTGCAAGCCAACCTGGAAACTGACACCTGACTCTGTGCCGTAGCCGACACCAAAGTTAATGCTACCCGAGTTGGCCTCTTTCACTGAGTAAACCAGGTCAACCTGATCATCACTACCCGGCACCCGTACCGTCTGTACATCAACGTTTTCGAAGTAACCTAAACGGTTTAAGCGGGTTTTACCGGTTTCTATCGATTTTGAGTTCAACCAACTGCCTTCCATCTGGCGCATTTCGCGACGCAGAACTTCATCTTTGGTGGAATTGTTACCGGTAAAGCGAATATCACGCACATAAATGCGGTTACCCGGCTCAACGTTGACAATTAAAGAGACCTCTTTCTTTTCATCATCAAACTCAGGAATCGTGTTTACCTGCGGGTACGCATAACCAGACTCACCCAGGACGCGCTTAACGCTCTCTTCCAGGCCGGTAACCAAAGAACCATTGTAGGTATCACCGGCTTCAAACGGCACCAGACGCTCAAAACTGTCCCCTTCCCCGATAAGATTCCCACGGAATTTGACGTTTTTTACGCTATAGACGTCGCCTTCTTCCAGGCCAAGAGTAATATATACCCCTTTTTTGTCGGGAGAGATCGCAACCTGGGTTGAATCAACATCAAACTTCAGGTAACCACGGTCAAGGTAAAAAGATTTCAGAGCTTCAATATCACCGGCCAGAACCTGCTTTTGATACTTTTCGTCGGCCAGGAAATTCCACCAAGGCACATCCACGTTTAGGTTAAAACGGGACAACAGCTCATCATCATTAAAGACTTCATTGCCGATAAAGTTAATTTGCTGGATTTTTGCCGACACCCCTTCGGTGAAAACAAATTTCAGATCAGAACGATTACGCGGCAAAGGAGTCACGACCGCTTTTACGCTGGCGTTATATTTACCCACGCTGTAATAAAAATCTTCCAGGCCTTTTTCAATATTACTCAAGGTAGTGCGATCGAGTGCTTCACCCGCACGAATACCTGAAGCGTTCAGGTTTTCCTGCAGTTGTTCATCTTTGATCGCTTTATTGCCTGAGAATGAGATATTGGCAATGGTCGGACGTTCTTTGACCTGAACTACCAGCACTTCATCATCGCGCAGTACTTTTACATCCTCAAAGTTACCCGAGGCGTATAATGCCCGGATGATGTCCGCGACATCTTTCTGGTCAACCGTGTCACCGACACGTACGGGCATTTTTAACAACGCGGCACCGAGGGCAACACGCTGTAATCCTTCGATCTTAATATCCTGAACTACGAAGTTCTGTGCTCCGTTTGCAGATACACTGGTTGCCAGTAAACTTGCAAACAGAATTCGCTTAATCGCCATACTTGTTCTAATTATTCCTTGCTACTGCTTTTGTCTCTGAACTATCACAGACGAGCAAAATCATTAAAGAGTGCCAACGCCATAAGAGAAAAGATAATGGCCCCGCCGATACGGTATCCCATTTCCTGAACCTTCTCCGGCACCGGGCGACGAATGATCGCTTCAATGGCGAAAAATAACAGATGTCCGCCATCTAACATCGGTAACGGGACTAAATTAATAATCCCCAAATTAACGCTGATCAGCGCCAGAAAGCCCAAAAAGTACACCAAGCCGTAATCGGCTGTAGCGCCTGCCCCTTTGGCAATCGAAATAGGGCCGCTCAGGTTATTCAGGCCAACATCACCAACGATCAGCTTTTTCAGCATACTGATGGTCAGGCCGATCACCTGGCCGGTTTTATCGATCGCTTTGCCAATGGACTCGAATACACCAAACTGCAACTCGAAGCGATAACTTTCTGGCCAATCTGCGACTTCCGGTGCGATACCAGCGAAGCCAATCACTTGTTTGTTAGCCAGCTCACGGCTGGCTGGTGTCATCGGCACACTCAGTTGTGCGTTGTCACGCATGACAACAACTTCTATCGGCGCGTTCGGGTGACTACGAATAACGTCAACCACTTGCTGCCATTCGGTCACTGGTTCGCCGTTAATGGCCTGGACAGTATCACCAGCCAGAAGCCCGGCTTTATCAGCCGCACCTCCTTGAGTAATTTGAGCCAGTCGGGTGTATATCTCCGGCGTAAAAGGGGTGAAACCCAACGACTGCATCGCCGATTCACTTTCCGGTTCAAACTGCCAATCACGAAGATCCAAAGTCCGGGTAACTTCAAAGCCGACTTCGTCAGCCGGCGACACAGTCATGGTCATTGAGTCATCGCCAATATGCGACACTAACCCCATGTTAACTGATTCCCAGTCCGGTGTTTTGATACCAGAGATGGCTTTTAGTTCCATCCCAGGCTCAATTCCTGCCTGCGCCACAATCGAGTTGGGCACAACTTGACCAACCACAGGTTTGACCGCAGGTACACCAATTAAGAAAACCAGCCAATATGCGACGATGGCAAACAGAAAATTAAACACCGGCCCGGCCGCGACTATCGAAGAACGTTTCCACAACGGTTTTTGGTCAAAAGCCCGTTCTCTTTCATACTCTGGTATCTGATCAACACGGCCGTCGAGCATTTTCACGTATCCACCAAGTGGAATCACGGAAATACTGTATTCGGTGCCATCTTTACCGACTTTCGTCCAGATAGAGCGGCCGAAACCAATTGAAAACTTTTCAACCTTGACCCCACAACGTCGAGCCACCCAAAAATGGCCGAACTCATGAACGGCCACTAAAATGCCAAGGGCAACGATAAACGAGATGAGATTCCACAAAATGCCAGTCATTAGCTACGCTCGCGTATAAAATCAAATGCCATGCTTCGCGCCATTCTATCTAGCTCGAGCAAGCTTTCCAAGCTATTCACATCGTTTGCTCTGTGACTTGCGTTGATTTTATTCAGCACAGACTGATTGATTTGAGCAATCTGGGTAAAACCAATCTGATTATTAAGAAACGCGTCGACCGCTATCTCATTGGCAGCATTGAGTGCCGTGGTGGCATGCTGGCCTTCATAACACGCTTCGATGGCTAATTGTAAGCAAGGGTAACGGGCAAAATCTGGTTGCAAAAAGGTCAGCTCACCGACTTGGGTAAAATCAAGCGGTTTAACTCCGGCATCCACACGCGCCGGATAAGACATCGTCAGTGCAATCGGCGTGGCCATATCCGGCTCGCCCATCTGTGCCAGCACCGAACCATCTTTATATTGCACCATTGAATGGATTACCGATTGCGGATGGATGATCACCTTAAGCTGCTCGCGCGCGGCGTTGAACAGCCATCTGGCCTCAATGTACTCCAGCCCTTTGTTCATCATGGTGGCCGAATCAACCGATATTTTGGGTCCCATTGACCAGTTAGGATGTGCAATCGCCTGGGCTGGTGTAACCCTCTCAAGCTCTGCGATATCAGTGTAGCGGAAGGGGCCGCCGGAACCGGTCAGCAAGATGTGCGAAATACCATGCTCATGCAGATGGCAGCGACCAAGCTGGGTTTGCACCTGCGCAGGTAAGCACTGAAAAATCGCATTGTGCTCACTATCAACCGGTAACAGTTCAGCACCGTACTGCTCTACCGCATCGATGAACAGCTGACCAGACATAACCAGGGCTTCTTTGTTAGCAAGCAGGACACGTTTTCCCGCTTTGACTGCTGCCATGGTCGGCAACAGTCCGGCAGCACCAACAATAGCGGCCATGACACTGTCCACTTCCGGTAACGCCGCGACATGACACAGCGCCTCCTCGCCTCCCAAGACCTGAGTCTGCGAGGATAGCTTAGTAAGCTCCGTTTCTAACCTGCGTGCCGCCTGCTTGTCCGCCATTACTGCGTATTGAGGTTGCCACTGGCGGCATAACGCGACCATTTTTTCCACATTGGTACTTGCCGCCAACGCTACCACAGAAAACAGCTCTGGATTCTGTTCCACTACCTTTAAAGTACTTGCGCCAATAGAACCTGTCGCACCAAGAATGGTTAACTTTTGCATGATGTAAGACCGTTAAGAAAAGCGAGGAGCGACAAAAGTCACTCCTCTTACATTAGAGTACGTAATAAAGAAGAGCAAACACAGGAAAGGCTGCGGTCAAACTGTCAATCCGATCTAGGATCCCGCCGTGGCCGGGAATCATGTTACTGCTGTCTTTGATACCCGAAACCCGCTTGAACATACTCTCGACCAAATCGCCCAGCACGGAGATAACCACGGTGCATAGGGTAATGAACATCATATGCATCGGACTGGAGAAGGTAATATCAAACCAATCGGCAAATAACCAGCTGATGATAAGCGCTGCGATGATCCCACCGAACAGGCCCTCAATGGTTTTGTTGGGGCTGACTTGAGGAGCCATTTTACGCTTACCCAAGCTTTTACCGGCAAAATAGGCACCGCTGTCTGCCGCCCAAACCAAAGAACAGACGTATAACACCAGCTTGGCACCATGGTAGGGATCGACCTGAATTTCTGCGGCACGCAATAAAATCACGCTCCACATAAACGGGATTAAGGTCAAAAAACCGAACAAATGTCGCAAGAGGTGGTTACTTTGCCAAAGTGGTGTTGATTTGGGGTAAGTGATCGCCAACCCACTGGCAATCAGCCACCAAACCAAGCCTATCGTCAAAATGAGGTAATGCGATGAGCTCAGGTTATTTAAACTTTGCGCATCTGGAGAAATGAATAGAAAACTAAGTCCGGTAACGACAACTGCGGGAAT
The DNA here is from genome assembly GCF_029223195.1 of Vibrio sp. CAU 1672. Classification (GTDB taxonomy): domain Bacteria; phylum Pseudomonadota; class Gammaproteobacteria; order Enterobacterales; family Vibrionaceae; genus Vibrio. The sequence continues at coordinate 49,999 of NZ_JARHUF010000025.1, forward strand.
CAGGGCAGTCACTCGAGAACGGCTCTCGGTGAACTGAGTCCACTCCCAAAAACCCAACAAAGTAATCGCGGTCAGCGCGATAATGAACCCCATTAGGGGCAAGTGGAAAATACCTAAAATAACAAGGGGAGCTAAAATTAGTGCTGTTATTATTCTCTGTTTCAAACTAACCAGTCCTTATTGAGCACTCATCAATGCCTTTACTTGCTCACCAGTACAGCCAAAACGCCGTTCCCGGTTGATAAACCAAGTCACCGCTTCAACCAAACTGTCTTCGTCAAACTCAGGCCAGTACTGTGGCGTAAAGTACATTTCAGCATAAGCTATCTGCCACAACATAAAATTGCTGATCCGACATTCACCACTGGTGCGGATCAACAGATCCACTTCCGGTAAGTCTGCCATAGTCAGATGCTGAGTGATCATGTTTTCGTCGATGTCCTCTACGCGAATCTCGCCATTGCGAGCTTTCAACGCCAGCGCTTTAGCCGCCTGAGTGATGTCCCATTTACCGCCGTAGTTTGCGGCAATGTTGATCACCATACCGGTATTACCTACCGTCAGCGCCTCCGCTTCCGCAATTTTACTTTGTAAACGTTGATTAAATCGGCTGGTATCACCCACTACACGTAAACGTAAGTTATTTTTATGTAGCTTTTTGACTTCACTCGACAGGACAGAAATGAAAAGCTCCATAAGCAATCCGACTTCTTCTTCTGGTCGACGCCAGTTCTCACTACTGAATGCGAATAGGGTAACGGCTTGAATACCGAGCTTAGAAGCAGCGGCTACGGTCTTTCGTACGGCGACAACGCCTTTCTTGTGACCAAAAACGCGAGGCTTTCCTTTGGATTTCGCCCAGCGTCCATTACCGTCCATAATGATGGCAATATGCTTGGGAAGGGCGTCAGAGAAGGCTTGAGAATTTTGCATAGGGAATTAATTGAGTTCCATCAGTTGGATAGAATAACACAAAAAAACGCTGAGCTGTGAGCACAGCGTTTTCCAACAGTGATGTGTCTGGGAGTATTAAACTTCCATCAACTCTTTTTCTTTTGCCGCAAGCACTTCATCAATTTTCTTCACCGCAGCGTCAGTCAATTTTTGAATATCTTCTTGTGCTTTGCGATCTTCATCTTCAGAGATCTCTTTGTCTTTAAGCAGCGCTTTCAGATCGCTGTTTGCGTCACGACGGATGTTACGAACCGCAACACGAGCGCCTTCAGCTTCACCGCGAACGATTTTAACCAGGTCTTTACGACGCTCTTCGGTTAGCGGTGGAAGTGGAACGCGAATGATTGTGCCTGCAGACATTGGGTTTAGACCAAGGTCAGACATCAAGATCGCTTTCTCAACTTTTTGAGTCAGCTCTTTGTCGAAAACTGTGATTGCTAAAGTACGAGCGTCTTCAGCAACAACGTTTGCTACTTGGTTAAGGGGAGTAGCAGCACCGTAGTATTCTACAGAGATACCAGATAGTAGGCTTGGGTGCGCGCGGCCAGTACGAACTTTAGCAAGGTTGTTCTTTAGCGCTTCAACGCTTTTGTCCATACGCTCTTGCGCGTCTTTATTGATTTCGTTAATCACGGTTTCACCTTAAAAATGTCATCTTTCCTGAAGAAAGCCTAAAGGGTTTGGGCAAAGTGAAACGCCATCCAATACTTCTTGAATGGCGTTGAGATTTACGCGTCAGTGCAGATCAGCGTACCTTCAGCTTCACCCATTACCACGCGACGTAGTGCGCCTGGCTTGTTCATGTTAAATACGCGGATTGGCATTTTGTGGTCACGAGCAAGTGTGAACGCAGCCAAGTCCATTACTTTCAATTCTTTATCCAGAATTTCAGCGTAAGATAGCTTATCATACAGCTCTGCGTCTGGGTTTGCTACTGGGTCAGCAGTAAATACACCATCAACTTTTGTGGCTTTTAGAACCACATCAGCTTCGATTTCAATACCACGCAGACACGCTGCTGAATCTGTAGTGAAGAATGGGTTACCCGTACCTGCAGAGAAGATTACTACGCGGCCTTGACGAAGTTCACGGATAGCGTCTGCCCAGTTGTAATCGTCACACACACCTTTCAGCGGGATAGCTGACATTACGCGAGCATTAACGTAAGCACGGTGAAGGGCATCACGCATGGCCAAACCGTTCATAACGGTTGCCAGCATACCCATGTGGTCACCCACGACGCGGTTCATACCCGCCTCAGCAAGGCCGGCACCACGGAACAGGTTACCACCACCAATTACAACACCAACTTGAACACCCAGTTCAACCAGCTCCTTAACTTCTTGAGCCATGCGATCCAAGACCGCCGGATCGATACCAAAACCGTCTTCGCCTTGAAGAGCTTCACCACTCAGTTTTAACAGAATTCGTTGATACGCTGGTTTAGGGTTCGTAGTCATGGAGTATACCTTCCAAAAGAGAGTTGTTGATTAACAGTCATGAATGCAGACTGATCACTATCAAGCAATCCGTATTCATCACAGCTAATCGTTTAACCGTTGGTCATAAAAAGACCGCAGCCATGGCTACGGTCTAAATTTTATGCGCTTCTCTAAGGATTAACCTTTCTGAGCAGCTGCAACTTCTTCAGCGAAGCTCATTTCTTCTTTCTTCTCGATGCCTTCACCCACTTCCAGGCGAACGAACGTAGCAACTGAAGCGCCTTTTTCTTTCAGCATTTCGCCTACAGATTTCTTCGGCTCCATGATGAACGCTTGACCAGTTAGAGAGATTTCGCCAGTGAATTTCTTCATGCGGCCAACAACCATCTTCTCTGCGATCTCAGCAGGCTTGCCTTCGTTCATAGCGATTTCAACTTGAACTTCTTTTTCTTTAGCAACTACGTCTGCTGGTACGTCTTCTGGGTTAACGTACTCTGGCTTAGAAGCAGCAACGTGCATTGCAACGTGCTTAAGAGTTTCTGCATCGCCTTCACCAGCAACAACTACACCGATTTTCTCGCCGTGACGGTAAGAAGCTAGTGCTGCACCTTCAACGTATTGAACGCGACGAATGTTGATGTTTTCACCAATTTTAGCAACTAGAGCAACGCGCTCTTCTTCGAATTTAGCTACTAGCTCTTCAACAGAAGCTTTAGTCGCCAGAGCGTCAGCTGCTACTTTTTCTGCGAATGCAGTAAAGTTACCGTCTTTAGCAACGAAGTCAGTTTGGCAGTTAACTTCTAGAAGAACAGCAACGCCGTTGCCTTCTTTGATGATGATTGCGCCTTCAGCTGCAACGTTACCAGCTTTTTTAGCTGCTTTCGCTGCGCCTGATTTACGCATGTTTTCAATTGCTAGTTCGATGTCAGCGTTTGCTTCTACAAGCGCTTTCTTACATTCCATCATGCCAGCGCCAGTGCGCTCGCGAAGTTCTTTAACTAGAGCAGCAGTTACAGTTGCCATTCTCTATTCCTCGTTTGATTCGAAATAAGGTAAAAAACAGGGGCCTACATTGTCGGCCCCCATTGCTAACTATAACTCAGTCTATGCTACAACAAGGTTTCACATAGACTAAGTGTGACACAGAGCCGCTATTATTCAGCTTCTACGAAACCGTCTTTTTCAGCAACTGCTGCAACGTCTTTGTTGCGACCTTCAGTTACTGCAGATGCAACAGCGTTTAGGTACAGCTGTACTGCGCGGATCGCGTCATCGTTACCTGGGATGATGTAGTCAACGCCGTCTGGGTTAGAGTTAGTATCTACCACAGCGTAAACTGGAATACCTAGGTTGTTAGCTTCTTTAATTGCAATGTGCTCGTGATCAGCGTCGATTACGAATAGAGCGTCTGGTAGGCCGCCCATATCTTTGATACCACCAAGAGATTTCTCTAGCTTCTCCATTTCACGAGTACGCATTAGAGCTTCTTTCTTAGTTAGTTTGTCAAAAGTACCGTCTTGAGCTTGAGCTTCTAGGTCTTTTAGACGCTTGATTGACTGACGAACAGTTTTGTAGTTAGTTAGCATACCGCCTAGCCAGCGGTTGTTAACGTAGTACTGGTTGCTTGCGATAGCAGCTTCTTTAACAGCTTCAGATGCAGCGCGCTTAGTACCTACGAATAGAACTTTACCTTTTTTCTCGCCAACTTTAGCTAGTTCAGCCAGAGCGTCGTTGAACATTGGTACAGTTTTTTCTAGGTTGATGATGTGAACGCGGTTACGAGCACCAAAGATGAATGGCTTCATTTTTGGGTTCCAGTAACGAGTTTGGTGACCAAAGTGAACACCAGCTTTCAGCATATCGCGCATTGATACAGTTGCCATTTTAAAATCCTCTACGGGGTTAGGCCTCCACATCCCCCATAATTCCGACCAAGCTTCTGCTCAGCACCCCGGAACATGTGACGGAATGTGTGTGATTTAAAGATAAATGTGTTAGTCGGAAGAAGCGTGCTTCGCCATTGGCTTGTGCCCAACAGAGAGAACAGTCCTCGATTCCGGCGCGCTTTATACCATATTTTAGGTCATATTGGCTAGTAAAAAATGTGTTTACTCTGGCTTTCGCCGCGTAATTCTCTGCTGCTCGTAACACACACGCCCCATATGCCAACACCGAATATGAAAGACTCATGTTTGTTATGCGCTTGGGTTAACGCGCGCATCTCTGGTAGAATGCGCGCTATCGCACTCTGAGTGTTTAAGAATTAGTAGAGAAAGCCAATGTCCATCAAGATTAAAACAGCAGAAGAAATCGAACGTATGCGAATCGCGGGTAACTTAGCCGCAGAAATTCTGGAAATGATCGAACCGCATATCGCCGTCGGCGTAACGACAGAAGAGTTGAACAAAATCTGTCACGACTATGCGATGGAAAGAGGCGCGTACTCAGCTCCGCTAGATTACCACGGTTACCCTAAATCAATCTGTACCTCTATCAACCACATCGTATGCCACGGTATTCCGGCAGAGCAAGATGAGATTGGCAGCAACGGTCAGCTCAAGCCAGCCGTACTTAAAGACGGCGACATCATCAACGTCGACATCACCGTGATCATCCCTGATGATGAAAATGCCGATCTTAGCGTCCGCCCTCAGGGCTACCACGGCGACACCTCTAAGATGTTCTTTGTCGGAGACGTATCACCCGCCGACAAGCGCCTTTGCATGGTGACACAAGAGGCATTGTATGTGGGTATGCGTAAAGTCAAGCCTGGCGCAACCGTGGGAGATATTGGTACCGCGATTGAAAAGTACATCAAAGACAACAACAAAAAGAATCCACGTAATAAATTCTCTATCGTGAAAGATTTCTGTGGCCACGGTATCGGCAATGAGTTCCACGAAGAACCACAGGTAGTGCACTACAAAAACAACGACCGCCGCGTGCTTAAGGAAGGCATGTGCTTTACCATCGAACCGATGATTAACGCGGGCAAATTTGGTTGTAGTGTTGATGCACAGGACGACTGGACGGTTTACACCGGCGATGGCAAAAAGTCGGCTCAGTATGAGCACACGATTTGCGTCACCAAAGACGGCTGTGAAGTATTAACTTTGCGCAGCGACGATACCATCCCCCGCCAGATGAAGAACGCGTAAAACCAATCAAGTTACTATCCCCGCCAATGCGGGGATATTTTTTATCTTCGTCAGATTTGTTAAATTGCTTTTAGTTTAAGCTTGCACGGATAGCAAATATGCCTTTTCAGTCCCCTCTTACCTTTACTGACGATCAGCTCACCATCAGTGAACTGAAACACCAACTTGAACAGTTCAGCCACTACCAGCAACGACAGTTCCTCGACCATCAGCCAATCACAGACCTTGTGCTGCTGCGCGCCGAATACATGGATCTGCTCCTTACCCGACTGTGGCAACACTTTGGTTTTAAAGATATTTACAACATCTCGCTGGTAGCGGTCGGTGGCTATGGCCGCGGAGAACTGCACCCGTTATCTGATATTGATATTCTGGTGTTGTCCAACAACAAACTACCACCTGCGCTGGAGAGCAAAATCAGCGAGTTCATCACCCTGCTGTGGGACTTAAAACTCGAAGTTGGCCACGCCGTCCGCACGGTCACAGAGTGTGCCGAAATCGGACGGGCTGATCTGACGGTCGCCACTAACCTGCAGGAAGCGCGCCTGCTTTGCGGCAGCGAAGATACCTTTCAGGCGCTGAAAAAAGTGGTGCTTTCCGACTCCTTCTGGCCCAGCGAGACGTTTTATCAGGCAAAAATCCAGGAACAACGGCAACGCCATGCCCGCTATCACGATACCACCTATAACCTGGAGCCAGACATCAAATCGACCCCAGGCGGACTGCGCGACATCCATACCCTGAGCTGGGTCGCGCGGCGTCATTTTGGTGCCACCTCGCTGCTGGAAATGAGCCGCTATGGTTTTTTAACCGATGCCGAATACCGGGAGCTGGTCGAGTGCCAGGACTTTTTGTGGCGGGTACGTTTTGCCCTGCATATGGAACTAAAGCGTTACGACAACCGCCTCACCTTCGCCCATCAAGCGCAGGTTGCGGAACACCTGGGCTACACCGGCGAAGGTAACCGTGGCGTTGAAATGATGATGAAGGAATTCTATCGCACCTTACGCCGCGTCGCCGAACTGAACAAAATGCTGCTCAAGCTGTTTGATCAGGCGATCCTCAATGGCGGCGACAGTGAGGATGCGCAAATCATTGATAGCGATTTTCAGCGCCGCGGCGCGTTAATTGAGGCACGGAAACCGGCGCTGTTCCAGGCACGGCCGGAAACCATTCTGGACATGTTCCTGCATATCGCCAATGATTCGACGATTGACGGCGTCAGCCCGCCAACCCTGCGCCAGTTGCGTACCGCCCGTCGCCGCCTGAACAAATTTCTGCATGACATTCCCGCCGCCAGGGAAAAATTCATGGCACTGTGCCGCCACCCCAACGCCCTGCACAGAGCCTTCAGTTTAATGCACAAACTGGGCGTACTGGCGGCGTACCTGCCCCAGTGGAGCCAGATTGTCGGCCAGATGCAGTTTGACCTGTTTCACGTCTATACCGTGGACGAGCACAGCATTCGTTTACTCAAGCATATCAATACCTTTGCCGACCCCGGTAATCACAGTAAGCACCCCATCTGCTGCGAGCTCTACCCGAGAATCCAGAAAAAAGAACTGTTGATCCTGGCTGCGATTTTCCACGACATCGGTAAAGGACGCGGCGGTGACCACTCAGAAATCGGCGCGGAAGAGGCGTACGAATTTTGTATCGAACACGGTTTATCCAAGCCTGAAGCAAAACTGGTCAGTTGGTTAGTCCGCCATCACCTGCTGATGTCGGTTACTGCCCAGCGGCGTGATATTTATGATCCAGACGTGATCACCGAATTCGCCAAACAGGTGCGCGATGAAGAGTATCTGGAGCTGTTGGTTTGTCTTACTGTAGCGGACATCTGCGCGACTAACCCTGAGCTGTGGAACAGCTGGAAGCGTACCCTGCTGGCTGAGCTGTTTTACTCGACCCAGCGGGCACTGCGCCGTGGCCTGGAAAACCCGGTAGATGTTCGCGAGCGAATCCGCCACAACCAGCAACTCGCCTCTGCTCTATTGCGTAAGGAAGGTTTCAGCGCCCGGCAAATCGAGGTGCTGTGGCAACGCTTCAAAGCCGATTACTTCCTGCGTCACACCCATAAACAAATCGCCTGGCATTGTGAGCACCTGCTGCGCATGGACGACCCGGGTAAGCCGCTGGTACTGATCAGCAAAAAAGCCACCCGCGGCGGCACCGAAGTGTTTGTTTACAGTAAAGATCAGCCAGCGCTGTTCGCCACCGTCGTGGCAGAGCTTGATCGTCGTAACTTTACCGTACACGACGCACAAATCATGACCAGTAAAGATGGCCATGTGATCGATACCTTTATGGTGCTGGATCAGAATGGCAAAGCGGTGGAAGAGTCGCGCCACAGCGCGGTGATCAAGCACCTGACCCATGTGTTAACCGATGGCCGTCCGACGAAAATCAAAACCCGTCGTACCCCGCGCAAATTGCAACACTTCAATGTGAAAACCAAAGTCGACTTTTTACCGACCAAAAGCAAAAAGCGCACTTTGATGGAATTTGTTGCTCTGGATACCCCGGGGCTGCTGGCGAAAGTGGGCAAAACATTCTCTGAACTGGGACTTCACCTGCATGCGGCAAAAATAACCACCATTGGTGAGCGCGCCGAGGATTTGTTCATTCTGACCAGTGACACGGGAGGACGTTTGAGCGAAGAGCAACAGCTGATGCTGCGAGAAAAACTGATCGAAAATATCTCCGATTCAGCACAGAGTTGATCACAGGAAAAAAGCAAGGTCGATCTTGCCCACAAGTTAGGCCATTGGTTTAAATATCAGCTATCTACCACATAGATGGGCTGCTACAGTTGTATTGATCACTCATTCAATACACAGAGGTAGCCCATGTTTCCCCACCTCACTGGCTTGGGAATCCACGATCCCAAACAGATTGAACGTTATTCCCTACGCCAGGAAGCACACAAAGACGTGCTGAAAATTTACTTCCACAAACAGAAAGGTGAATTTTTCGCCAAGAGTGTTAAATTCAAGTACCCGCGCCAGATTAAAAATGTGTTGGTTGACAGCGGCAGTCACCAGTATAAAGAAGTAACCGAAATCAACCGCAACTTAACCTTAGTCATTGATGAACTGAATACCATCACTAAGCCAGAAACCGTAACCGACGGCGACGTCAAACAGAAGATCCTTTCCGATTTACGCCACCTTGAAAAAGTGGTAGCAAGCAAGATCGCCGAGATCGAAGCGGATCTGGAAAAGCTCAAGTAAGCTTATGAATTCTTAAAGATTAAAAAGGGGTTGGTATGGATAACAGCCCCTTTCTTTTTTTTTTTCAGCGAATACTCGAATCTTTATGCAGCCAGCACGTTACTTAACCAGCGACTCATCCCAGCCAAATCGGGCAAACAGCTGCTGCCAGGTGTTATCAATGCTGGCCTTCATCACGATCTCTTGCTCAGTAAATGGATGAACGAAACGCAACTCTGAGGCATGCAGGAGCAAACGGTGGGAATCAAACTCGGTGCGATACAGCTTGTTGTGCTTACCGTCACCATGACTGGTATCACCAACGATCGGATGACGCAGGTGCGCCATATGGCGACGCAACTGGTGCTTGCGCCCGGTCTTTGGTTTCATTTGCATCAGACAATATCGCGTGGTAGGAAACTTACCGGTGGAATAAGGTACTTCCACTCTGGCTAGCGGAAGATAGGCCGTCACCGCCTCTTGGGCCGCTTTTTCCTGAGAAGCAAACTTATCCGCAATTTTATCCAGCTCAACTTTCAGCGGATAGTCCAGTACCCCGGCTTCTTCGATCCAACCGCGCACGATCGCGTGATAAGTTTTCTCCATCTTGTGCTCGGCAAACATCGGCATCACTTGCGAAGCCACATCACTGGAGAGCGCAAATACCAGCACACCAGAAGTGGGGCGATCCAAACGATGAAGAGGATAAACATGCTGGCCAATTTGGTCACGCAGGGTCTGCATTACAAACTGGGTTTCGTGTTTATCCAGCCAACTGCGGTGGACTAACATTCCGGCCGGTTTATTGACCGCGACAAAATACTCGTCCTGATAGACGATCTCCAACTCCGTCTGAAGTGGCTCTGCAAGGGTTTCGTGTTCAATCATTGTCGTTACTGGCATATAGAGTCGATGGCCCGAATGGTCTCAATCAGCTCGTCGAACTGAGGTTCTAACTTCCATACTTCTTCGAAATATGGTGCGACAGCGAAGCCCTTGGGCACAGCATTACCACTGGCCAATAGCGCGCGCATCCGCGGTAGAAATATCCATTGTAACCACTGCTGTGGAGTGAGTATATCAATCGCAAATGGCTCGGTACTCTGCAGCATTTGCGGTTCAGGAGGTTGAAACTGCCAGAGTTGATGATCTTTCAACGAGGCCTCCAGCTGACTAAGCAGTGCCAGCAGGTTTGTGCTTGATGTCATTAGGGTCTGATTACCTTTTGAGCTGATATTTGCAGCAATTCATAGCGCTTAAGTACAAGGCTGTGGTTATTCTTTTTACCTCAAACCTTGAATTAGCCGCGAATGATACCATTTATTCAGAGGCGGTTTATCTTTTCGGAGCAGGTTTTGTCTCAAATAAGCAGCCGGCAATCCATCAAGTTAGGACACGGTTTTAATGGAAAACATTCATACTCTCACCCAACTACTGACCAACAGCGGCTGCGAATACCAAATCTTCGATCTGGGCAGACGGATTCAGTCCATCACTCATTCACTGTTTAGCGACGTTGAGAAAGGCCAAAGCCCTTACCCTTTTCCATTGCAGCGCAAAGCACACCTGGCAATCGCATACTGGAATGAAGAACAGCAGCCCTGGATATGGTTTCTCAAGTTTGAGCTGGATGAACGAGGCTTGCTCAAACAAGCTGATATTGGCAATTTTATTAAATATGTCATTGAAGCCATGGGCTCGCGGCTGAACCAGGAAATGTCAGAAGAGCAGCAACAGAAGCTGGCAAACAATCCCTACACTTTTAAGCCTGCTGAAGACAAAATGGCCGTTTTTCACAGTCAGTTGCGGGCGAAATTGGATCTGCCAACCAGCCAGTATTACGAGCACGCCCAGCACTATTTCTCCGGCGATTTAGGCTGGGACAGCTGGCCAACTGTCGGGTTACAAGGCATTACCGATATGGCGGCCCGCCTCAGCACGGCACAAAATGGCGTGATTCTGCGCAAGGCTTTGCGTCACTTACCTAATCAACCACTTTATGCCTTACTCGGCGCGCTGGAGCACGTTGAACTGCAGCCCCGCCTGGCAGAGCGGATCGCAGAAATGGCGCAAGATCAAATCGAAAGCCAGGAGCCCGACTTATTCCTGCTGTCGGCCTTGATTCGAGCTCTGGCTGGTGCTCCGGCAGACATCGCGCAACCTGTCCTGAATACCGTATTACAAAGTCCACGCCTGAGCCATCAGGAAGTCCTGATTGGTATTGCGGGCAGAGACTGGCACTTACTCGCCAATGCCGATACCGCCGGGCAATTTTTGCTGCGCCTGGCACAAACCGGCAACCAGAGCCTGTTTAATCAGTTGTTCGCCGATCTGGTGATGCTGCCGGCACTGAGAATGGTCCTGCTACCATTGTTGCACGCCAGTCCATCGGATGAATTAGCCAGCGCACTGGTCAAACTTCAGCAAGCAACCAAAGGGTAGATATAATCCATGATTGGTGACCTGCTTGCCATTTTAGGCCTGTGCTTTTTCTGCTTTTTATTCTGGCAACAGCGACGCCAGGCCGAACTAGCCAAAAGCGCGATCACTCGAAAATGTGAACAGCTTGATTTGCAATTGATCAGCATCGCCTTTGGCGCGCATAAACTAAAAACGCCAGACGGAGTCTGGCGTTGGTATACGATTTATCAGTTCGAGTTCTCCGCCCTGGGCGATGACTGTTATCAGGGTCAGCTCACTATGGTTGGATTCAGGCCGCTGAACTTTCACCTACCACCGCACCGGATGTAAATTCCAGTTCGTAATAAGGGCCATACAGGTCCTTATACTCTTTGCTTTTGCTAAAGCCGAGCTTTTCTAACACCGCAATCGCTGCCTGATGATTGACGTTCACATTAGCTCTCACCCTTTCAAGCCCTAATTCTCGGCAGGCTTTCGGAAAAAACGCTTTTAAGGCTTCAGTTGCCAGCCCTCTCCCCCAATACGTCTTGTCGAAGATAAAGCCTAATTCAGCTTGGTCATCCAAATGCGAAATAAACACGTGGCCCATATAGTCACGGCTGGAATTATCCAGTACCGCCATACTATAAACACTGTCATCATCCAGTATTTTATTGAATAACTGCTTGGCAGAAGCCACATTATGTGGGCCATTCATTTGGGCACGATTGATCGCACAGCAGTTGAGCATAACAAACTCGAGTTGCAGCGACTCACTGTAGGGAAGAAGAAGCATTCTTCTGGTCACTATGGTCACATCTGTTCCTTGATTACAGCAATCTATAATGGTCCACTATCAAACTTGGTTGATAGCAGTGCTTGACGCCTATTTCTGAGAAGCCGAAAGCTAAGCCAACTGGTTGGAAAGGATACTGTTCTGAATTGTTATTTTTAATTGGTAATGCCGGTGGGCTCTTGTTGTCTTGTGATGCCACCAATATAAACAAGAAAGACCCCGACACAGATGTATCGGGGCCGTAGTCTTACTCGCAGCAGTCCGGCTACTAATTCGTGCTCCATGCATCATCCATAATAGTGGCTGAATCCGTCAGCTCAGTCCTTACTCGCCGTCCTAGCGGTGTCCCTATCATCCTGATAGCTAACCATCCCGTTAGCGCACATCACTTGTTCCTTGAGCGGTGTCCGTTGCATCATCCTGATGCTGTTCCTTACCTCAATCCGGTGAGGGGTCCATTGCCGTCCTTAGTCATCAACCTCCTGTTGATGCTTGTGTCCTTACAATGTCCTGACGCTCCTTGCTTGGTTACCCTTCCTAAGTAACCAAATCGTCATCCTGACGATGACCAACTCCTTGGTGCTTTCCTGTTCCGTGTCTGCATCCTGCCGACACATTCAACTCTACTCCTTTCCTTAAGGATCTCAATCCACCCACAACAAAACTTTACTAAACAAACGGGACTTCCACATGTCAAGATCAACAAATTCAATAACTTAAACAATAAAATTGCGCTTTGGCTGAGTGCAATATCGCTTTTTCTCACAACCCTTGTGAGAGATCTCGCACAAGGGATTGCCATAATTGCTATTCGCCAAAAACTGCCCCTCAACGTATGATGATAGGTATATCGTTACCAAGGACACATTATGTTAACTCAAGATGTCACCAAAGAGCTGGAAGCCATACTGGAACAACTTCATCAGCAAGGAAAAGAGCCGACCGTTGCCCTGGTCAAAGCCCGGTTACAAACCCCGGTGCCGATGCCAGCTCTGATCGCCACGATCAAAAGCTGGAAAAGCGCCAACCGGGTGCCTAAAGTGGAAGTGGCTGCCTCACCAACACCTCAGGCCGATCGCCTGGCAGTTTTAGAGGACACCGTGGCCAAGTTAACTGCACGCATTGATGCTTTAGAGCAACAACTGAGTGAGGGCAAATCATGAAACTGTGGGTCGATGCTGACGCCTGTCCAAAAGTCATTCGCGAAACCATTGTCCGGGCCGCGGAACGCACTGGCGTAGAGTGTACGTTTGTCGCCAACCATGTGGTTCCGGTGCCCAAGCGTGCCAACATTCATTCGCTGCAGGTCGCCGCAGGATTTGATATCGCGGACAATGAAATCGTGAAACGGGTAGAGGCCCGTGACTTGGTTATTACCTCTGACATTCCACTGGCCGATGAAGTGATCACCAAAGGCGCACTCGCGCTGAGCCCGCGCGGCGAGCTTTACACCAAAGACACCATTAAAGCACGTCTGAATATTCGTGACTTTATGGAAACCATGCGCTCAAGCGGTATTCAGACCGGCGGCCCGGCAGCGCTGTCGCAAACCGATCGGCGTGAATTTGCTAATCACCTCGACAGGATTCTGGCCAAGCGCTAACCGGAACACAATATCAAACAAAAAGCCTGCGAAAATCGCAGGCTTTTTACTCAGTGCCTGTTCCGTCCTAAATAAGGTTGACACTTTCCAACCCCAAAATTGGAGAGTGTTATGAAATCAACAAATAAAAGAACTCAGCGCGATTATTCCCTCGCTTTTAAACTCACCGTAGTGGATGAG
>NZ_JARHUF010000026.1 GCF_029223195.1 Vibrio sp. CAU 1672
GCAGAATCCGTAGAGATCTATAATCAAATGAGGCCTCATACGGCTTTGAAATACAAAACGCCCGATGAAGTACATCGAGCGTTTTAGTTAAAAAGTGTCAACCCATATCAGGACGGGTCAATGCTATTGACTGGCAATTACGCAGCGATTTCTTGTGTTGCCACTAGAGGCTTTTGCTTTTCGCCAATTGGCAGTACGGTACGACCGTACTCGTTGTTTAGTACCTGTGCCATCGCAAAGTAGATCGCGCTTGCGCCACAGAAAATACCTTCAAAACCGGCGATAGTGCCGATAAGCTCGCTGCCAGTGAAGTCACGTGCCGCCAGCAGGAAGAACAGGATAGTCAGAGAGCCGAATACTACCTGTTTGGCTACCGGGTAGCACAGAGAACCGATGAACATGAAACCAGTGAAGATACCCCACAGCAACAGGTACCAACCCATGAAGCTGGCCGGGCTGGCTGGCAGGCCCATGTGTGGCATTACGATCAGACCAACCAGCGTTAGCCAGAACAGACCGTAAGAAGTAAACGCGGTGGTACCGAAAGTATCACCACGCTTAAAGCACATCATGCCAACAAGTACTTGGCTAAGACCACCGTAGAAGATACCCATTGCCAGGATCATAGAGTCAATTGGGAAAAATCCTGCGTTATGGATGTTAAGCAGAATGGTGGTCATACCGAAACCCATAAGACCTAACGGTGCTGGGTTAGCCAGTTTAGTAGACATGTACGCGTACCTATTTTCAAAAATGTTGATAAGATTTACGCGCGAAGTTTAGTCAGGTTCAATAAAAAAGATAGATCTTGAATTCGCAATTTAAGATTGCATAAATGCACACTCAGCAAGACAAAAATAGCTCCTACTAAAAACACTGAACTTTGTAGATAGTTAGGCTGATTACGCTTCATTTTTCGATAAAATATATCATCATAAAAACCAATTGCTCTGTGTTGGGCATCATAAAAAACCGAGCCATTTTTCGTCACAAAGTGCCGAACCGGCCAGGCCGGATTGACATTAACGGGTATATGACTTCCTCGTGCCCTGCCTAATGGAGTTACCCGTTATAACCGCCTCGGTTAGTCTTTGCCAACTGGCGCCTTTCAGCGTTACGTCAGAGAGCCCCCCAGCGCGACTACAAAAAAACCAGCCCGAAGGCTGGCTTTTAAAAATGATGCATCTAGCAGGAAATTATTCCCACTCGATGGTCGCTGGCGGCTTACCTGAGATATCGTAAACCACGCGAGAAATACCATCTACTTCGTTGATAATGCGGTTAGAAACCTTACCCAGGAAGTCGTATGGCAGGTGCGCCCAGTGTGCCGTCATAAAGTCGATGGTTTCTACTGCACGCAGTGATACCACCCAATCGTACTTACGGCCATCGCCCATTACGCCTACCGAGCGAACTGGTAGGAATACTGTGAATGCCTGAGACACTTTGTTGTATAGGTCAGCAGCGTGTAGCTCTTCAATGAAGATTGCGTCAGCACGGCGCAGCAAGTCGCAGTATTCTTTCTTGATTTCGCCAAGAACACGAACACCCAGGCCAGGACCTGGGAATGGGTGGCGGTAAAGCATGTTGTATGGCAGACCAAGCTCCAGGCCGATCTTACGTACTTCATCTTTAAACAGCTCACGTAGTGGCTCAACCAGACCCATTTCCATGTCATCAGGAAGACCACCCACATTGTGGTGTGATTTGATCACGTGCGCTTTACCAGTCTTAGATGCTGCTGACTCGATAACATCTGGGTAGATAGTACCCTGTGCCAGCCATTTCGCATTTTTCAGCTTCTTAGACTCTTCATCAAATACGTCTACGAATACGTGACCGATGGTCTTACGCTTCTCTTCTGGATCCGATTTGCCTTCAAGTGCTTTTAGGAAACGCTCTTCCGCGTCAACTTTGATGATATTCAGACCAAACTGGTCACCGAACATATCCATTACTTGTTGACCTTCGTTAAGACGAAGCAGGCCGTTATCTACGAACACACAGGTTAGCTTGTCGCCGATGGCACGGTGAACCAGCATTGCAACGACAGAGGAGTCAACACCACCAGACAGACCCAGGATCACTTCGTCGTCACCCACTTGCTCTTTAATACGAGCAACTGCGTCTTCGATGATAGATTCAGACGTCCATAGACGCTCACAGCCACATACGCCAAGAACAAAGTTCTCCAGCATTTGTAGACCGCCTTTGGTGTGCGTTACTTCTGGGTGGAACTGAACGCCGTAGTATTTTTTCTCTTCATTCGCCATTGCCGCGTACGGGCAAGTGTCTGTCTCACCGACTTTGACGAAGTCAGCCGGGATTTCTACTACTTTGTCACCGTGGCTCATCCATACGTCTTGAGTTTCTTCAAGATCTTTGAAGATAGCAGATTCACCAGAAACTTTAACTTGTGCGTAGCCGAACTCACGCTCGTTCGAGCCGGCAACTTTACCACCTAGCTGCTCAGCCATGGTTTGCATGCCGTAACATACGCCAAGTACAGGAACACCTGAGTCAAACACATATTGAGGAGCGCGTGGCGAGTTTTCTTCCGTTACGCTTTCCGGGCCACCAGATAAGATAATGCCATCTGGATTGAACTCACGAATATCCGCTTCTTCAACGTCCCAGCTCCACAGTTCACAGTAAACGCCGATTTCACGGACGCGGCGTGCAACTAACTGAGTGTACTGAGAACCGAAGTCCAAGATCAGAATACGTTGGTCATGAATATTTTTCGTCATTTTGAGCAGTCTTTTAGGCTAAGTGATTAAAACCGAGGCGAGTGTACCCGCCTCTTATTAATGCTTCAAGGAAAAAGCAAACGTTTACGTTCGGTTCTTGCTAAGCAAAAACGAGTGAACGTTGATTAACCCAAACGGTAGTTTGGCGCTTCCTTAGTAATTTGAACGTCGTGTACATGAGACTCTTGCATGCCTGCGCCAGAGATACGTACAAATTCAGCTTTAGTACGCATAACTTCGATAGTAGCGCTGCCAGTCAGGCCCATGCTCGAACGTAGACCACCCATCTGCTGATGTACGATCTCTTTCAGGCGACCTTTGTAAGCAATACGGCCTTCAATACCTTCCGGTACCAGTTTGTCTGCGGCGTTGTCAGACTGGAAGTAACGGTCAGAAGAACCTTGAGACATCGCACCCAGAGAGCCCATGCCACGGTAAGCTTTGTAAGAACGGCCGTTGTAAAGAATCACTTCACCTGGTGCTTCTTCCGTACCTGCAAACATAGAACCAACCATCACACATGATGCACCGGCTACGATAGCTTTACAGATATCACCCGAGAAACGGATACCGCCGTCAGCGATAACCGGGATACCGTATGAGTTGGCAACTTCTGCCGCATCTGCGATAGCAGTAACCTGAGGAACACCAACACCCGTTACGATACGAGTTGTACAGATAGAGCCAGGGCCGATACCGACTTTCACTGCGCTAACGCCTGCTTCAATCAGTGCTTTAGCACCCGCACCTGTCGCAACGTTACCACCGATGATGTCTAGATCCGGGTATGCCGCACGTGTATCACGGATACGTTGTAGCACACCTTCTGAGTGGCCGTGTGAAGAGTCGATAAGTAGCACGTCAACGCCCGCTTCAACCAGTGCCGCAACACGCTCTTCATTACCTGCGCCAGCACCAACGGCGGCGCCAACACGCAGACGACCGCGCTCATCTTTACAGGCGTTTGGTTTACGCTCTGCTTTTTGGAAGTCTTTTGCAGTGATCATACCGGTTAGTTTGAACTCGTCGTTCACAACCAGCACTTTCTCTACGCGTGCTTCGTGCATTTTTTCTTGCACTTCTTCCAGAGTCGCACCTTCTTTAACCGAAGCCAGACTCTCTTTAGGCGTCATTACTGAAGACACTTTTTTAGAAAGATCAGTAACAAAGCGCACATCACGACCAGTGATAATGCCTACAAGCTCGTTGTTCTCTGTTACTACAGGGAAACCAGCGAAGCCGTGTTTGTCAGTCAGTGCCACCACGTCAGCGATGGTCGCATCCGGGTTAACCGTAACCGGATCGCTCACCACACCCGCTTCGAACTTCTTAACTTTACGAACTTCAGCCGCTTGCTGCTCAATAGACATGTTTTTGTGGATAAAGCCAATGCCACCCTCTTGCGCTAGCGCGATAGCCAGACGAGCTTCAGTCACAGTGTCCATAGACGCTGAAATCATTGGGATGTTTAGGGTGATGTTCTTAGTAAGCTGAGTGCGAAGATCAGCTGTGTTTGGGAGAACGGTGGAGTGAGCTGGCACGAGTAGTACGTCATCGAATGTCAGCGCTTCTTTGGCAATTCTTAGCATTTGCAATATCTCACAATTAGAGGAGTAAAAAGAACAATCCAGTCTCATCGTTTCGCATAATGAGGGTAACCAGTTTTAGGTTGTTGGCTACATTTGGATTAGATATTGCGGAGGGATTATACGTTCAAGGCAATCGCTTGACTACAAATTTTTTTAATTTTTTTCTTGCAATTACCCCCTTGCTATGTATTATATTGCCGCTAATTTCCATACTCACGTCTACGAGATTAGCTGTGCTCTCCCAGCCCAACCAAAACATCTTCACTGTTTCTCGTCTCAATGCCGAAGTGCGTCTGTTGCTTGAAAATGAAATGGGCATTGTCTGGCTTGTCGGAGAGATATCCAACTTCTCAGCTCCTGTCTCTGGTCACTGGTACCTCACGCTTAAAGATTCCCGCGCTCAGGTTAAGTGTGCCATGTTCCGTGGTAACAATCGTCGCGTCACTTTCAAGCCTGCTAACGGTAATCAAGTATTAGTTAAAGCCCGCCTGTCTCTTTACGAGCCACGTGGTGACTATCAACTGATCATCGAAAGCATGCAGCCAGAAGGGGACGGTCGTCTGCAACAAGAGTTTGAAGCGCTTAAGCTGAAGCTCGCTGCGGAGGGTTTGTTTGCCCAAACCAATAAGCAGCCACTGCCAGAACATCCTGAGCGTGTTGGGGTGATCACCTCTAAAACCGGTGCCGCGCTTTACGATATCTTAGACGTATTAAAACGCCGTGATCCTTCCCTGCCGGTGGTGGTCTACCCAACCATGGTGCAGGGGGAAGAGGCCGCAATCAAAATTGCGCAGGCGATAGGAAGAGCCAACAGCCGCAACGAGTGTGATGTGCTGATCGTCGGCCGTGGCGGTGGTTCGTTAGAAGACCTTTGGTGTTTCAACAACGAGATTCTGGCACGGACGATTGCCGCCAGCCAAATTCCTATCATCAGTGCGGTTGGTCATGAAATCGATGTAACGATTGCTGACTTTGTTGCCGATGTTCGCGCCCCCACGCCATCAGCGGCGGCCGAGCTTGTCAGTCGTGACAACAGCCATAAAGCCCAGGCATTGACGACCCGTCAACACAAACTGGCCAGTGCCCTGCGTTACTATCTGGCTGCTCAAAAACACCATTTAAGTCAGTTAACGCATCAATTGGATCGCCAGCATCCGAGCCATCAACTGCAGCGCCAGGCGCAACAACTTGATGAGCTGCAACTGCGCTTGCAGCGAGCTATGGTGAACCTTGTTGACCGCCGCCAGCAGAACATTGAACGTATGCAGCACCGTTTACAGTTGCACTCGCCGATCAGACGCGTGAGCGAGCAGAAAATAAAACTTGAGCGCACGGAACAAAGACTGCAGGATGCCATGGACCGCCGGTTACTGACCCTGCGCCACCAACTGGCCATCGCTGCGGAAAAGCTGGATACCGTCAGTCCACTGGCCACGTTAAAACGCGGTTACTCGATCACCCAGACGGAGTCAGGGCAAGTCATCACCCAGGCGTCAGATGTAAAAACGGGTGACACTCTGGTCACCCGCTTATCCGATGGCGAAATTCGCTCAACCGTCAATTAGTCCCTACTGTTTAAGCATCTAGTTTGTGAAACTCAAATCGAACCCGAGATTTTGATTTGAGTTCATTACAGCTGTTGCAAAAATAGTTCGCCGCTCCACACGCCTGTAGCTTCTCCAGTTCCGCATTACAATCGGGACAAAAGCCGATTTTTTTATAGTCCGTATGACACTGGCTACAGTGATATTGCCCGGTCCACTCCAACTCGACATTACACGTTGGACACGTATTTTGCTGCATGATAACCCCTACTATTTTGATCAATCGACTTTGCTATCATACTAATCATAAGTGATAAATGGGCTTTGATCTTAATCACGCTCGCTTAGCTCGTTTAGTACGATACATCGCCAAATCGGCCTGTTGGATTAATTTCTGCAGCACAGCACGCTCACTCATCGTACTGGAAGCGGCGCCGACACTGGCCCGTACATAATACTCTTCCAGGCGGCAGATTTGGTTGAGTTCATCCGTTATTTGCGCGGCAAACGCATGGTAAGCCTGCAGATCCGGAAAACAGCTAAATGCTACAAACTCATCCCCGCCATAGCGACCAATGACCGAACATGATCGAAAAAGTTGCTTTAAATGCTTAGCCAGAAACACCAATACCTGATCCCCGGCCTCATGACCAAAACGATCATTGATGTACTTGAACTGATCAATATCAACAAAGAAACACCCGACCACCGAGCTACGAACGCAGTCACGGTTAATTTTACGATCCACTTCTGCAAGCAATGCACGGCGGTTAAAACAATGAGTCAGAGGGTCTCGACTGGCATGAAAGTGAAGTTGTTCTTCGAGGCGAAACTTTTCCAGAGCAACCGAGTAGAGCGCCGCAAGCATCTCTAACACTTCCAGTTCATAAGCATG
Organism: Vibrio sp. CAU 1672; assembly: GCF_029223195.1. GTDB lineage: Bacteria > Pseudomonadota > Gammaproteobacteria > Enterobacterales > Vibrionaceae > Vibrio. The sequence goes on from NZ_JARHUF010000026.1 coordinate 6,779, forward strand.
GGGCTCTGAAGGCTGTTCACTGTAAATCGCGAACGTACCCAATACATTTCCATCAGTAGCGACAATGGGTACCGACCAGCACGCGTGCAGGTTGGCACTGCGGGTCAATTCCAAAAATGGCGCCCAGTTGCGGTGTTGGTTAATATTGCTCACCACCACGGTCTGTTTTAAATACGCAGCGGCACCACAAGAACCGGTTTCAGGCCCGATCAATACACCTTCTATGGCTTGATTATAAAAATCAGGCAGGTGCGGAGCATACTCAAGATGCAATGTACTGTGTTCAGGATGCAATCGTAATATTGAGGCTTTTCTTTGACCGAATAAATGTTCACTCAGCATGATCACTTTTTTATTTAGCTGACTTCGGTCCATTCCAAGTGCAAGCTTTGCTAATAATCGATTGACTGAACGATGAGCGTCTAACAGTCTATCCTTGTTCATATAGGGGCTGGCTTCCAATAAATTGTTATTGTTATGTTTTAATAGTCAACAATTTTAATATATATGTAAACGTTTCGCAGGTAACTAAATCACATAACCGTCGCCAGCCTGCCTAAAAGATCCTTAACTGATCATTTGATTATTCCCCTTTGATCAGCGATCAGCCCTGAAAAGAATATTTATATCACCACATACCGAAAGCATAAGTTACATGTTCTGTATTTGCATTTAAAACAGACATAAACACCAATTGGTGGCATTATAAAACAAAGATTAAGAATTTAATAAAATAGCAGTCATCAATTTGCCGCCGTTACATTGGTATGCATTTCGACAGTCTGTCCATCCACTTCAACTAACGTTACCTCAATCGCAGCCAACTCATTTAAGTGGCAGCAATGCGTTCCACCACAAGGGATGCTGGCGGTCTGTCCTTCACCCAAATCACACTGCCAGTAGCGCGAGTCAGTCAGGTTCGGCCCCTGGCAGTCGATAACAACCGGCACCGGCTTTGCCAGCCATTCCATCAGCTGAGTGTTGACCTTAGCTTCAATCTGTTTCAGGTCGGACAGCATATCTGCGCTGTTTAGGCCTCTTTTTCGCAATGTTTTACCTAAACGGTAGGTATCCAGACATTTATCCTCGGTGACAAAGCTCGTCACCTGCGCATAACTGTTGAAGTCACAGTAACCATGGGGGTCTTTACGTTCTGCATCTTTACGCCAGTAATCCTCGGCCAACACCTTGTTCAGCGCAAGATAAGCTAAGTGTCCGGCCGTGTGTCCGCGGCTAAGCGCCTGCTGATACGCTTTATCGACAACGAGTGTCACCTGGTCACCTACGCACAAAGTGTTCGTCAGCGCCAGGCAATGCACCACCACAAATACCCAGCCCTCAGTATCCCGCTTAACCGGGATCGCCGCGCCAACATACAGCTGACCAGAGTCCAGTTCGACAGCGCCGACCTGGCAGTCCAACACAGGCACCTCGTGATTCCCAGCGATGAGCACGCCGGTATCTGCAGGGTGATCCGGCCAGATATGGCTTACCGGGTGAAAGGGGGTCGCATCGGTAATGACATACGTCGATTGCTCATGGTTTTCGACATATTGAATATTCACTTGTGACTGCCAGGTCTGATGACAGAACGAGATACGGGTAGGAGTGACTTTCATGCTGGACTATCTTCCTATAAAAAAATACCCAAGTATAAACTTGGGTATTGGGAAATCATGCAAAATTATTTATTGCGGTTTTTGACCGCCGACATCATACGTTTACGCTTACGCTCCTGAGATAACGTCAGCTTATTGGCACGGCCTTCAAATGGGTTATCACTGTTGTGGAAATTGATCCGGATCGGTGTTCCCATTATTTCCAGTGACTTACGGAAGTAATTCATCAGGTAACGTTTGTAGGAGTCTGGCAGTTCACGCACCATATTACCGTGGATCACCACGACAGGTGGGTTGTATCCGCCCGCATGCGCGTACTTCAGTTTGATCCGGCGTCCGCGTACCATTGGTGGCTGGTGATCTTCTGTCGCCATCTTCATGATACGGGTCAGTACCGATGTCCCAACACGTGTGGTGGCAGACTTGTACGCTTCTTCAATCGATTCGAACAGGTGACCGACTCCGGTACCATGCAACGCAGAGATAAAGTGAATACGTGCAAAATCGACAAAACCTAAACGGCGATCCAGCTCTTTCTTAACGTGTTCTTTGACGTCGCTATCCAGACCATCCCACTTGTTCACCGCAATCACGATAGAGCGGCCGGCATTAAGCGCAAAGCCCAACAGGCTTAAATCTTGATCGGAAATATTTTCCCGTGCATCGATCACCAACAGAACCACATTGGCATCTTCAACCGCTTTCAATGTCTTAACCACAGAGAATTTTTCTACGGTTTCATTAATACGGCCACGACGACGTACTCCGGCAGTATCAATGATGACGTATTCGCGGCCATCTCGTTCCATCGGAATGTAGATAGAGTCTCGTGTGGTACCCGGCATGTCATACACAACCACGCGCTCTTCACCCAGAATACGGTTGGTCAGGGTCGACTTACCAACGTTCGGACGGCCGATGATCGCTAACTTGATCGGTTGTTCCTGCAGGCGCTTAAACTCCGCCTCAGCATCCTCTTCGGTGTACTCTTCCACTGCGGCTTCAGCATCTTCAAATTCTGTCAGATCTTCGATCTGACCGCTTTCCGCCTCTTCTGGGTTCAGCAAATCATCAAAAAACGGGGCCAGAGCACGCTCTAATAGCGCGGTGACACCACGACCATGCGCCGCTGCAATCTGATACATGTCATCCACGCCCAGTTGCCAGAAATCGGCGCACGCCGCATCGGCGTCAATACCATCAATTTTGTTGACCACCAGCATCGCTGGCTTTTCCATTTTGCGCAGATGTGCCGCAATCGCCTCATCGGCAGACGTCAGGCCTGCACGACCATCAACCAGGAACAAAGCCACATCCGCTTCATCAATCGCAGCAAGCGACTGCTGAGCCATTTTGGTCTCAACCCCCTCTTCCGTGCCATCAATACCGCCGGTATCAATCACGATAAATTCATGTTCTTCACCAAGCTTTGCCTGGCCATACTTACGGTCTCTCGTCAGGCCTGGAAAGTCCGCCACCAATGCATCACGAGTACGAGTCAATCGGTTAAATAACGTAGATTTACCTACATTAGGACGCCCAACCAGAGCAACAACAGGTACCATAACAACCTCTACAATAATCTTTCTTCTGTAGTTATAGGTAACGACTTGCTTGATGCCAACTCAAACCAGCTTTTTACCTATAACCACGTCAGGATAATAAATTTAAGCAATAAAACGGCCCCTAACTGTTGCCAGCCAGGAGCCGATTGTGAATTATATCACGATATCATTCGTTAATGGTTAGTTTCTTTACATCGCCATTACGGGTAGTGATCACGTAGCCATCCCCTAATGGGGTTGGCCCTACGGCAAAACCACTGTCATCGATAAACTGCTGGGCAACAAACTCACCACTGGCCCGGTCAATCCAGTGGAGATAACCCAGGGTATCACCCACAACCAGGTAATTATCAACGATCACCGGCGCGGTTAACTGACGGTGCTCCAGCCGTTTGTTTTGCCACAGTTCAGTACCACTGCGGGCATCAACCGCAACCAGGTGGTCGGTATCCGTGATCACAAAGATACGGCTACCATCGGTGGCCAAATCATTTGCTGATGAGTAATTACGTTTCCACAGCGGATTGGCTGAACGCAAGTCGATCGCAATCAACTGACCATTGTAACCCACTGTGAAAAGCGTCCCACCCAATACGATAGGTGAGGCATCGACATCAACCAGGCGGTCGATCTCGGTTGCGCCTTTCGGCGTGCCTACCGGTTGCTGCCAGATCAATTGGCCACGCTCAACAATCGCAGCGGCCAGGCGGCCATTGGCGGTTCCCCAGAACACCCCGCCACCAATCGCGGTCGGCGTACTGTCACCGCGTAAGGTCAGATTTGGCACTTCAGTACTGATTGCCCAGCGCTGTTCGCCACTGGCCTGATCCAGCGCAACTAAGGTGCCACGGCTGGTGTTGATCATAATCAGCCCGGAATCGGCTACCGGCTTAGCCAGCACCTCCCCCCCCACGGCCACACGCCACGACACTTCACCGCTTGCTTGATCGAGCGCAATCACTTCCCCATTTTCAGAACCAAGGTAAATCTGCCCGTAAGCAGCCGTCACCCCGCCCGACAGGCGTGCAATCACATCCTGCTCCAGATTGTTCTCCCACAAAGTGGTGCCACTTTCCGGATCCAGCGCTTTAACTAAGCCATTACGGCTGGCAATAAACAATTTACCATCAGCGTAAGTCGGGGCCAGTTTAGAAAAATAATGGCCAACGCCATCACCAATCGAGGCGCTCCACTCACTGCTTGGGGTAAACTGACTGTCGACCTGCGGCAATGGTGCCATTACGATCGTGTCTTCTTCACCGGCACAGCCTGCGAGAATGCCCACCGTCAAAGCACCCAATAGGGCTTTACTGAAGACTCTTTTCATCCGCTGCGGTCCTTATTTCGCCAGATCGTCCAATTTCATTTGCAATGTTGGGCTAGCATCCGCCGCTTGTTGAGCTTCAGTATACGCAGTGTAAGCCGCCTCTTTATCGCCTTGACGCAGGGCAATGTCACCGCGTAGCTCTGCAATGCGACCGGTCCAGGTACTGTCAGTAACTTTGTCCAACTCCGCTTTAGCAGCATCAAAGTTGCCCAGCTCTGCTTCCAGACGGGCGATGCGGTAACCAATTAATGGTGCGAGTGCTGCATCCTGAGTATTGCTTTGCGCCCACTTCAGTTGCTGTAAACCTGCTGACAAGTCTTGCGCTTCAATCTGCGCTTTTGCCAACTGCATCGCCGCCAGCACTGAGTACTCTTTGACTTCGTTGCTGTTGATGAAAGCTTGAACCTCTGCTGCCGACTCAACGCCCTGCGCCTGCAACGCATTCATCGCAGTGGTGTAACTCTGGGAAGCAGCTTCACTCGCCTGGGTTACAGAATCCTGATAGTAACGCCAGCCAAACAGACCACCTAAACCAACAACCGCACCGATGATGACGGCTTTGCCGTTTTCCTTCCACCAGTCTTTAATGGCTTCAACTTGTTGTTCTTCAGTATCGTAAAGTTCCACTTCCTGTCCTCTTAAAACATGTAAATGGCAGTCTGGCTGCCATTGTTCCTTTTTCGTCGAAAGGCTCCTATCTTGGGAGCCTTATCGTTACGAATCAGGATGTAATCTTTCTCGGGTAAAAAGACTTAAATCAGTGTGGCGATCTTTTCAGCAACATCAGCCTGATTACAGGTTTGTTGCTCACCGCCTACCAAGTCTTTTACTACTACGGTGTTATCCGCGACTTCATTCTCGCCCAGAACCAGAGCGACAACCGCACCGACTTTGTCTGCGCGTTTAAACTGTTTTTTGAAGTTACCACCACCAAAGTGGTTCATCACACGCACGCCAGATACTGCTTCACGCAGTTGCTCAGCCAGCTTCATGCCCGCCATCATAGTGCCTTCGCCAGCCGTTACGACATAAACGTCTACGCTGCGACGTACCTCGGTCAGCTCTAAGGTTTCCAGCATCAGAACCAAACGCTCCAGCCCCATAGCAAAGCCGACTGCTGGGGTAGGCTTACCACCCAGTTGCTCAACCAGACCGTCGTAACGACCACCACCACAAACAGTGCCTTGTGCACCCAGGCTTTCAGTGATCCACTCAAATACGGTGCGGTTGTAGTAGTCCAGACCACGAACCAGACGCTCGTTAACTGTGTATTCGATGCCAGCGGCATCAAGAAGTTCACACAGACCAGCGAAATGTTGCTTAGATTCCTCATCTAAGTAATCAGAAAGGCGAGGTGCATCACCTAAAATCGCCTGAACATCAGGGTTCTTGGTATCAAGAACGCGCAGCGGGTTAGTATGCATACGGCGCTTGCAGTCTTCATCCAGAACATCCATGTGTTGCTCTAAGAATGCGATCAAAGCAGTACGGTAGTTGGCACGCGCTTCTAGCGAACCAATCGAGTTCAGCTCCAGGCGAACGTGCTTATCGATGCCCAGTTCACGCCACAGACGCGCCGTCATCATAATCAGCTCTGCGTCAACATCTGGGCCATTGAGGCCAAACACTTCCACACCACATTGGTGGAACTGGCGGTAACGGCCTTTCTGCGGGCGCTCATGACGGAACATCGGGCCCATGTACCACAAGCGCTGCTCCTGGTTGTACAGCAAACCATTTTCGATCCCTGCACGCACACAGCCAGCAGTTCCTTCAGGACGAAGGGTCAGGCTGTCGCCATTACGATCTTCGAAAGTGTACATCTCTTTCTCAACCACATCGGTTACTTCACCGATAGCACGGCTGAATAGATGCGTCATCTCAACAATTGGCATGCGCACTTCGTTATAACCGTAGGCGCTGATTACATTTTTCACTGTGTTTTCTAATTTCTGCCACAGTGGTGATTGAGTTGGGAGGCAATCGTTCATGCCTCGAATTGCTTGGATTGTTTTTGCCACAATGCTTACCGTAATACTCGTTGAGATTAATCTTTTATTTTGACGTTGATGCGGTTTTGCTCTTCCATCTGAGCCGCTTTCGCCCGGATTTTCGCTTCCAGCTGGTTAACCAGATCATCATTGTCGAAGCGTTCTTTCTGGCGTTTGCCGTCTTCGTAGAACGCACTCTTCTTGTTGCTGCCAGCCAGACCCAGATGGGAAACTTCTGCCTCACCAGGACCGTTAACCACACAGCCGATAATCGACACATCCATGGGTGTGATGATGTCTTCTAAACGCTCTTCCAGGGCGTTAACCGTACCAATGACGTCAAACTCCTGACGAGAACAGCTCGGGCACGCAATAAAGTTAATACCGCGCGAGCGGATACGCAGGGACTTGAGGATATCAAAACCGACTTTGATTTCTTCTACCGGGTCAGCCGCCAGAGAGACACGCAACGTATCACCGATACCTTCGGCTAACAGCATACCCAGGCCGACAGACGACTTCACCGCACCGGCACGCGCCCCACCTGCCTCGGTAATACCCAGATGCAGTGGTTGATCTATTTTCTGTGCCAGCAGGCGGTAGGAATCCACCGCCAGGAATACATCGGATGCCTTCACGCTTACTTTGAACTGATCAAAGTTAAGCCGATCCAGATGATCCACGTGACGCATCGCCGACTCCACCAGAGCTTCAGGCGTCGGCTCACCGTATTTCAACTGCAGATCTTTTTCCAAAGAACCGCCATTGACACCAATCCGGATTGGAATGTTTTTATCGCGAGCACAGTCGACCACCGAGCGAATACGCTCTTCGTTACCGATGTTGCCCGGGTTGATACGCAAACAGTCTACGCCGTACTCTGCGACTTTCAGCGCAATGCGATAGTCAAAGTGAATATCTGCCACCAGTGGCACAGATACTTGCTGTTTGATCAGCTTAAAGGCTTCCGCCGCATCCATCGTAGGTACAGACACACGTACAATGTCAGCGCCTACTTTTTCTAATGCCCGGATTTGTGCGACTGTGGCTTCCACATCAGTCGTGCGAGTGTTGGTCATTGACTGTACTGCAATTGGTGCACCATCACCAATTGGTACATCACCCACATAGATACGCGTCGATTTACGACGAATAATTGGAGAATCGTGTTGCATAATTTTTATAACGGTAGAGTGAATCTGGCTACTTTGCCTGAAGTATACCCAGAAAGGTCGACAGGTTCACTTGCAAATATCATTGTTACGCCTTCCGGCGCGCCCAGTATCACTTTAAACGGTGCTTCGCCAGCCAGTTCAACCTTCTGCCCAAGCCGGTGGGTCCCGCTTACCAGTGTCTTGCCATTGGCGTCTTTTACCTGAATCCAGCAATCCGCAGCAAACGACATGGTTAAAGCAGTCATACCTTCAGGGACAAGCGTAACGGCTTGCTGGGTTTGAGGCTCAGGGATGTCTGTTTGACTGTCCGGCTGAGATTCAGCAGGAGTTGGTTGTTGCGTGGCCGCTTGCCCTGTTGCAGCGTCACTGCTCACTGTTTCTGGCTCTGACGGCACTTCAGCGGCATAGTCTGCGACTGAATCAGCCGCTTCGTTTGCCACTGACTCAGTCACCGCGACACTCTCTGCAGGTGTGCTGGCAATAACCTCGTCGACGGTGAGCAAATCAATCTCATCCATATCGCCGGCTGCGGTGGCCTCTTCCACACTGGCTTCATTAACCACTTGCGCCAGGCTGTTTTCCTGCTGGTTTTGCCACCACCAGATGGCAGAAATCCCCAGGATGATCAGGGCAATCGCCCAGGTCAGCAACATAATTCGGCTGTTGTGTTTTTCATGCTTGGTTTTGCGCGAAAAGCTCTGCATCTCTTGCTCTTGATGCTGTGCACCGCCCGACTGCTCCAAGGCAGCCAACACCAGCTTTTCATCCAGTGACACCAGCTTGGCATAAGAACGCAGGTAGCCGCGGATAAACGTCGCCACCAGGTGGGAGTCAAACTGGTTGTTTTCGATGTCTTCAATAACTGAAACGCGAAGCCTCAGGCGATCTGCAACTTGCTTTTGCGTCATACCTAACGATTCGCGTTTGTTTTTCAGCAATGTACCGGCTTCGATGGAAAGCGGTGCGTCATTCGTACTTTCGTGTTCTGTCATAACTGTGGTTTTAATCCATTTAGCGGCCAACACGGTTGTGGTTTGTTTATTTTTGTTCTTCAGCTACCGTTAAAGATAGCCAGCCCGAACGTGTTCACCAATAGCGTTTCAAATAATTCTCTGCTGCCAGATAGTGAAATCCCACCCTGCAAACATCCAGCACAGCGTATGTGAGAAAATACCGAGAATTGTCAGTGCATTGTATATACGCTTGTCATAATAAGCGAATATCTCTTTCAGGCAAAAATGCTTTGCTACCAAATTAACAGATCGCTCAAGCTTTTGTCCAAAAAATGACACAATATTCGTGGTTTCTCGCTAAAGAACTCAAGAAAGGAACCCGCTGAGCTTGGCGACAAACAAAATAGCCAGGGTAATCACCCTGGCTATTAACAAATAAAACCGGCTTAGACCGCTTTCACTTCGATAGTTTGCGCACCGCGTGACGCTTTTAGCTCAGCAGTCCGTTTGGTCCGGTCAATCACATCGCCCACCAACTGACCACATGCTGCATCAATATCATCACCGCGGGTCTTACGCACGGTAACGGTGTGCTCATATTGCATTAAGGTTTTCTGGAAACGATCAATGCGCGAGTTGCTTGGCTTATTGTAAGGCGAACCTGGATACGGGTTGAATGGGATCAGGTTGATTTTACATGGTGTATTTTTCAACAACTCTGCCAGCTCACGGGCATGGTCCATGTCATCGTTGACATGATCCAGCAACACATACTCGACCGTCACTTTGCCGCGGTTGGCGTTCGACGACGCAATGTAACGGCGCACGGAACCGAGAAAATCTTCGATGTCCCAGCGATCATTGATTGGCATGATTTCACTGCGCAGCTTATCGTTTGGCGCGTGCAGAGAAATGGCCAGCGCCACGTCGATCTTACCCGTCATCTGGTCAAGACCAGAAACCACCCCTGACGTCGACACGGTCACACGCCGCTTGGACAGGCCAAATCCGAGATCGTCCAGCATGATTTCCAATGACGGAATTAAGTTTTTCATGTTCAACAGCGGCTCACCCATCCCCATCATCACCACATTAGTGATCGGGCGACGGCCGGTTTCTTTTTCCAGGCCGATTTCACGCGCGGCACGCCACACCTGGCCAATGATTTCAGAAACCTTCAGGTTGCGGTTAAAGCCTTGCTGAGCGGTCGAACAGAATTTACATTCCAGCGCACAGCCCACCTGAGAAGAAACACACAGCGTGGCACGGTCATCTTCAGGGATGTATACCGTTTCAACGTCCTGATCGCCAACGCGCATGGCCCACTTAATGGTCCCGTCTGACGAGTGCTGAGCTTCCGATACCACCGGGGCGACGATACAACATCTGTGCTGTAGCTTTTCACGCAGCTTCTTGTTGATGTTGGTCATCTTCTCGAAGTCATCCACACCGAAATGGTAGATCCACTTCATAACCTGATCAGCACGAAACGCCTTCTCGCCGAGTTCTTCTGCGAAAAACTGACGCATGCCTTTGCGATCAAAGTCGAGTAGATTGATTTTTTCAGTGCTCATGTTGCCTCTCAATGACTGAATCAAGAATAAGGGCGCGAATTGTACAGCCTTTATGCAGCCACAACAAGGGCTGTAAACCCCTTGGTTTGTTAAGGTCTTAAAATAACTGTGGTTAAATTTCAATCACCCCTCAGGCACTCATCCTCGCGGGGCGGAAAAGAAAAAGCCTCGAAACACTTCGAGGCTTGGTATTCATCTGGCTTGCCACCAACACTTCAGTTAGCCGGGTGCTCTGCCGTGGCTTAACCTTTCAGGTAGGCAACCCCATCATCAGGCTGCTCAACGCGCGAAAGCGGGGCGGCTAACGCGGGCAGATTTCAGAGCTAGGGAAGAAGTATTCAATCTCACGTGCTGCGGACTCAGGGCTGTCTGAACCGTGAACCGAATTATGGCGCATGCTCAAAGCGTAATCCGAGCGAATCGTACCGCAGGCCGCTTCTTCTGGATTGGTTTTACCCATCAGTTCACGGTAGCGGGCAATGGCGCTTTCCCCTTCCAGCACCTGAACCATGATCGGACCTGATGTCATGAACTCTTTCAACGAAGGAAAAAACTCTTTACCTTCATGTTCGGCGTAAAAACCGCTCGCCTGCTCCTCAGTAAGGTGCACCATTTTCGCGGCAATAACCTGTAGTCCCGCTCGCTCGATTCGATGATAAATTTCACCAATCAGGTTACGTTTGACCGCGTCTGGTTTAATGATTGAAAACGTTCTTTCTAGAGCCATAAAGTTTCCTTTTACTTGTAATAATAATGTTGGCGGAGTGACTGAGGCCACTCTACAATGCCGACCCTCTACTTAAGGGCACACAATGGTATCCGGCGTTTGCACTTAACCTGGGTCAGCCAGTGCTGGCAAAGCCAGCACTGGCTGAAAGCTATTTCCCGGCCTGCTCATTAAGCAAGCGAGCCAAGGTACGAACGCCCATCCCGGTGGCACCGGCCGCCCACTTATCTGAAGCCGATTTGCGGTAAGTACCTGCACAGTCAAAATGCAGCCAGCCCTTTTTATAATCGTCAACAAAATACGATAAAAACGCTGCCGCAGTGCTTGCACCCGGCGAGTAATCACCCGAGCTGATGTTCGATAAATCCGCAAAACTTGATGGCAGCATACCGCGGTGGAAATCGGCCAGAGGCAACGGCCACAGGCCTTCTTTCTCCTGGTTAGCAGCAGTCAGTGCCTGGTGAGACAGCTCATCGTCAAAACTCAGCAGAGCGTGATAATCATTACCCAGAGCGTTCTTCGCCGCGCCGGTCAGGGTCGCACAGTCAATGATCAACTCAGGGTTCTGCTCACTGGCATAAATCAGACCATCAGCCAACACCAGACGACCCTCAGCGTCGGTGTTCATGATCTCAACGGTTTTACCGTTTTTGTAGCGGATGATGTCACCGAGCTTAAGTGCTCGCCCCGACACCATGTTTTCCGCGCAGCATAGGATCAGTTTCACCCGCTTGTTCAGGCCACGCAGGATCGCCAGCCCCAGACCACCGGTGATAGTGCCCGAGCCGCCCATGTCCGCTTTCATCGCCGCCATAAAGTTCGATGGCTTAATGCTGTAACCACCCGAGTCAAAGGTGATCCCTTTACCGACTAAACAGGCAAAGACTGGTGCATTCTCATCACCGGTCGGGTTATAGTCGAGTTGCAGCATTGCCGAGGTGCGCTCTGAACCACGACCAACGGCGTAAATACCTTCCCAGCCTTCAGCCAGCAAATCTTTGTCTTTCACAATACGTACGCTTACCGTACCTTGTGGTGCGACCGATTTAATGAACTCAGCCGCCATGGTCGCCAGTTGGCGTGGTGCGACTTCTTCCGCCGGTTTGTTGATGATATCGCGGGTAAAGTCGGTGGCTGTGATACGTGCCAGCAGTTCCGCCTGCTGATCGTCGGCCAGTTCAGCCCACTCTAAGGTGCCGTGTTTTTTGGCATTGCGGTAACCTTGATGAAAAGCCCAGACGCTCTCGAGATCCCAGCCCTCTCCAGAAAGTAACACTGAACGAATTCCCTGGCCATCGAGCTGACGAGCTGCACGTTGAATCGCACCAAGATCATGCCCTTCACCCAAATGGATGGTCACACCTTGTTCGGCGTAAGAAAGCAGAGCTTTATCGCCCCAGTGTGGCGCGGCTGGTTCTTGGCTTAAAAATACAGACATCTGTGTAGACATGGTTTCTCCTTGTCTTATAACGACATAGCCTATGTCGCTTCTATTTTAATTACTTGGCGATGTTAGCATTATGTAGGGTAAAAATGTCAAATTGATAAAAAAACGGACCCGAAGGTCCGCGTTTTTTAGCAAGAATTGTTAACTGAGCGATGTTTTACCACCTGGCCGGGGTTAGTCGGCTTCATCCAGCCAGCAGAGGATCACCGCTTCCAGGATCTTTTCATTACAGTGGTTTGGATCGTCATCAAAACCATCCAACGCCATAATCCAATCATATAAGTCGGTAAAGCGGACTGTTTTGGGGTCGGTATCCGGGAACTTGTCACACAGTTCAATCGCAATATCACGAGAATCGGTCCATTTCATGGCTAACCTTCCTTTAGCAAATTCAACGTTTGTTTGCACTCCGGAAGCAACCCGGAGCACAGTTTAGTGATCTTCCGACGCGTGGTTCAGGGTGTATTTCGGGATCTCCACCACCAGGTCTTCATCAGCCACTTTAGCCTGACAGCTCAGGCGCGATTCCGGCTCCAGACCCCACGCTTTATCAAGCATGTCATCTTCCAGCTCATCACTCTCTTCTAACGAATCAAACCCTTCGCGAATGATGACGTGACACGTAGTACAGGCGCAGGATTTTTCGCACGCATGCTCAATAGCAATGCCGTTTTTCAGTGCGACATCCAGTACGGTTTCACCGGACTCCGCCTCCAGTACCGCCCCTTCCGGGCACAGTTCTTGATTCGGTAATACAATAATCTTGGGCATAACTTGTTATCTCTTAAATATCATCTACTGATTGACCTGACAGCGCAGACCGAATCGATTTATCCATGCGACGCGAAGCAAACTCCTGACTGACTTTATCAGTGTCTTTGATCCCCTGCTCTATCGCATCGGCGTTATCGCCGTTACGCAGCGCGATCAAACCTTCAATCGCTGCGAGTAAATTTTGCTTTTCCTGCTCTGAGAGTAGTTCATCACCATCAGCCTGCATAGCCGCCAACAAGCCTTCGATGACACGATCCGCTTCTACACGCTGCTCGGCCAGTGCCCGTGCTTGCATGTCTTCCTGAGCATGAGTCATCGAGTCACGCAGCATGTTGGCCACTTCGTCATCACTTAATCCATAAGATGGTTTGACCTGAATTTCAGATTGTACACCGGTGCTCTTTTCCATCGCCGTAACGGAAAGCAGACCGTCGGCATCAACCTGATAAGTGACACGGATATGCGCAGCGCCCGCGGTCATTGGCGGAATGCCTTTCAGGGAAAAGCGCGCCAGAGAACGACAGTCGTCAACCATTTCACGCTCCCCTTGCACCACATGGACACTCATGGCCGTTTGGCCATCTTTGAAGGTGGTAAACTCCTGCGCACGGGCAACCGGAATTGTCGTATTACGCGGAATGATTTTTTCCACCAGCCCACCCATGGTTTCAATACCCAGTGACAGCGGGATCACATCCAGCAGCAGCATTTCCGAATCGGGCTTGTTGCCTGCCAGGATATCTGCCTGGATACCGGCGCCAATTGCGACCACTTCATCCGGATTGATGCTGGTTAACGGCGTACGGCCAAAGAACTCGCCCACCATCTCGCGCACCAGCAGGGTTCGCGTTGAGCCACCAACCATGACCACTTCAAGGACCTCATCCGCAGCAACCTGCGCATCTTTCAGAGCACGGCGGCAAGACATCAGGGTCTTCTTCACCAGCGGGCGGATCAGCGCTTCGAACTGCTCGCGAGTAATCCGGCCATGCCAGCCAAACACCTCAACCTCGACACTATCCTGCTCAGAAAAAGCTATCTTAGTCGCAGTCGCGATGTTAAGCAGGGTACGGTTTTTCTCTGCCGACAGTGGCGCTTCCAAGCCAGCCTGCTGCATAAGGTACTCAGCCAGCAGGTGGTCAAAGTCATCACCGCCCAGCGCAGAGTCACCGCCTGTCGCCAATACCTCGAATACCCCTTTTGACAGGCGCAATATCGAAATATCAAAGGTTCCGCCGCCCAGGTCATAGACCGCAATCGTGCCTTCCTGCCCTGAGTCCAGGCCATAAGCGATGGCTGCAGCTGTCGGCTCATTGAGCAAACGCAGTACATGCAAGCCGGCCAGCTTAGCGGCGTCTTTGGTGCCGGCCCGCTGAGCATCATCAAAATATGCCGGTACCGTGATCACTACCCCAGACAGCTCCCCGCCCAGCGATTCTTCAGCCCGCTTGCCCAGCGCCTTAAGAATGTCTGCCGACACTTCAATCGGGTTCTTTTCCCCGTGCGCGGTTTGCAAAACAGGCAGGCCGTTTTCACTTTCTTTAAACTGATAAGGCAAAGAGGGGTAACGCGCCTGAATATCTTTCAGGGAACGACCGATCAGACGTTTTACCGAAATGATGGTGTTCTTAGGATCCAATTCCGCTTGTTCTTTGGCCTCATGACCAACTAACGGTGTCGGTTGAGCGTAGTTGACGACGGAAGGAAGAATACTCCGCCCTTGAGCATCGGCCAACGGCGCGGCATCGCCACTGCGTACTGACGCCACCAGCGAATTGGTCGTCCCCAAATCGATTCCAGCCGCTAACTTATGCTCATGAGGTGCCGAGCTCTGGCCCGGTTCTGCAATTTGAAGTAATGCCATGATTGGTCCTTGTCTCGCTGATTAGCCGAGAAGTTTATCTTCGACTAACTCAATTTCGTTCTTTAGTTTGGCAATAAATTTGAGTTTACGAACGCGCTGCGCCGCTTGTTCCCAGAGGCCATCATTCAACTCTTGCTCAACACTTAGCAGGTGCTGCTGGTACATTTTGCTTACCTTGCTGTCGAAGTCAAAGAGTTCGTCCTCGGGATCGGCACGGTCTGCAATATGCTCCAGCTCTTCGCGCAGTTCCATCTGTTCCATCAGGAACATCGGATCCTGCATCGTATGCTGTTCACCACGAATATCAGTCCCCTGCTCTGCCAAGATATACTCCGCGCGAGAGATCGGATTTTTCAGCACTTGGTAAGCATCGTTAATCTGGGCCGCTTTGTGTACCGCCATCAGGCGGTCGCGTTCGGATGCCGCTGCAAAGTTGTCAGGATGGAAGCGTTTTTGCAATTCAAGGAACTGAGAAGAAAGAAGGCTACCATCCAGCTTAAACTGAGTTGGTAGCCCAAATAATTCAAAGTGATTCATTAAAACCGGGTCCTAGTAAAGCCTTCCGGATACGGTATGTATCCAGAAGGTCAGTCAATTAGACGTTGAAGCTTTCACCACAACCACATTCGCCTTTCGCATTCGGGTTGTTGAATTCAAAACCTTCGTTCAACCCTTCCTTAACGTAATCGAGCTGAGTGCCATCTAAGTACACCAGGCTCTTTTTATCGATGATAATCTTCACGCCTGAGTGTTCAAACACTTCATCTTCGCCTTCATTCAGCTCATCGACAAACTCAAGCACGTAAGCCATGCCGGAACAACCCGTTGTTTTCACACCTAAACGTAAACCGATCCCTTTGCCCCGGTTGTCAAGGAATGATCTAACGCGAGTTGCTGCTGTTTCTGTCAATGTGATGGCCATACTGCACCTTAGTCTATCTAAATTACGAAATGGGAGCGGCTGCCCCCACTATATTAGGAATGAGTTATTCTTGGTGTTTCTTTTTGTAGTCCGCAACCGCTGCTTTGATTGCATCTTCAGCAAGAATCGAACAGTGCACCTTCACCGGTGGCAGCTCAAGCTCTTCCGCAATCTCGGAGTTTTTGATCGCAGCTGCTTCATCCACTGACTTGCCTTTCACCCACTCAGTAACCAGTGAGCTTGATGCAATGGCACTACCACATCCGTAGGTTTTGAACTTTGCATCTTCGATAATACCTTCCGGTGTCACCTTGATTTGCAGTTTCATCACGTCACCACAGGCCGGTGCACCGACCATGCCGCTGCCTACGGACGGATCTTCTTTATCAAACGAACCAACGTTACGTGGGTTCTCATAATGATCAATAACTTTTTCGCTGTATGCCATGATAAATTCCTCGAATCCTCTATTTCTATCCCTGAGATTAGTGATGAGCCCACTCAACGGTGCTCAAATCAATCCCTTCTTTGTACATATCCCATAGAGGAGACATGTCGCGCAGCTTGGTCACTGCAGCACGGATTTGTTCAATTGCATAGTCAATTTCTTCTTCGGTGGTAAAACGACCAAATGAGAAACGGACTGAACTGTGAGCCAGTTCATCATCCATGCCTAAAGCACGAAGGACGTAAGATGGCTCGAGACTCGCAGAAGTACAGGCACTGCCTGATGACACTGCAAGATCTTTCAGTGACATCAGCAACGACTCACCTTCTACGAAGGCAAAACTGATGTTGAGATTTTGTGGTACGCGTTGCTCAAGATCACCGTTAACCGTGACGGCTTCCAGATCTTTCACGCCGTCCAACAGACGGTTACGCAGTTTCAGTGCGTGATCGTAATCGTGCTGCATCTCTTCTTTGGCGATGCGGAACGCTTCACCCATACCAACAATCTGGTGGGTCGGTAGCGTACCCGAACGGAAAC
Source organism: Vibrio sp. CAU 1672 (assembly GCF_029223195.1). Taxonomy (GTDB): domain Bacteria; phylum Pseudomonadota; class Gammaproteobacteria; order Enterobacterales; family Vibrionaceae; genus Vibrio. The sequence continues at coordinate 23,705 of NZ_JARHUF010000026.1, forward strand.
CACGCTCATGGCCACCACCATGCATTTGTGCTTCCAGGCGAATGCGTGGTTTACGACGGACGTAAAGGGCACCAATACCCTTAGGGCCATAAATTTTGTGTGCTGACAGAGAGATAAGATCGACTTTCATCTCCTGTACATCAATTGGCAACTTGCCCGCCGATTGTGCCGCATCGACATGGAAAACAATCTTACGCGCACGGCATAGTTCACCAATCGCCGCGATGTCCTGAATCACGCCAATTTCGTTGTTAACATGCATGATAGAGACCAGTACAGTATCATCACGCATGGCCGCTTCCAGCTTGTTCAGGTCAATCAAGCCGTTTGATTCTGGCTCCAGGTAGGTCACTTCAAAGCCTTCACGCTCAAGTTGGCGGCATGGATCCAACACCGCTTTATGCTCGGTTTTACACGTGATGATGTGCTTACCTTTCTTCGCATAGAAGTGCGCCGCACCTTTAATAGCCAGGTTGTCAGACTCTGTGGCTCCAGACGTAAATACAATTTCGCGAGGATCCGCGTTCAGTAGGTCAGCGATTTGCTCACGAGCAGTATCTACCGCTTCTTCTGCCTGCCAGCCATAACGGTGCGAACGTGAGGCTGGGTTGCCAAATGTACCGTCCATCGTCATGTACTGAACCATTTTTTCAGCAACACGAGGATCGACCGGACATGTAGCGGAATAATCAAGGTAAATCGGCAGTTTCATTCTCTACTCCAATGTAAAAGGCTGACCGCTATGAGCGGACGTTTACACCGATGGGCGCGGCGGTGGTATTTTTATTTGAAAGCCCATGAGTCACCGCCAGATCAATATCCTGGCGATCAGAAATTTCAAGCACTTCATTGTCTCTCATCAACTCACCCAGAGTGATGTTATTCAAGAAGTCACTAATGCGAGAGCTCAGGTCACGCCATAATGTGTGAGTCAGGCAACGCGTGCCCCCCTGGCAATCCCCTTTACCCTGGCATTTGGTGGCATCGACCGATTCGTCGACTGCCGCGATAACGGTTCCAATGGCAATACTGTGTGCATCCGCACCAAGTCGGTAACCGCCACCAGGACCACGCACGCTGGCGACAAGGCCCGCTTTACGCAATTTAGAAAACAACTGTTCTAAATAAGACAACGAAATCCCCTGGCGTTCTGAAATATCCGCCAATGGGACTGGATTCTGTTGCGAGTGCAGTGCCACATCCAGCATGGCAGTCACTGCATATCTTCCTTTAGATGTAAGTTTCATACCACACCGTATCCACATGGTTTGTAATGGATAGAATAGTCACATACCCGACCATTTCGGTCAAGTATTTATTTGACTAATTTACTCAGGTATTCATCCTTACACCTAACGTGGTCATTATTTGCTCAGCGCCGGTGCTTTTCAATCGAGGTCAGAATCCCACGCAGGATGTTCAGCTCTTGTGCTTCCGGACGCGCACGGGAGAACAGACGGCGTAGCTTGTTCATCACCATGCTCGGTTGGTCTTCACTGATAAACTGGGTATCCAATAACACCTTTTCAAGGTGTGTATAGAACATTTCCAACTCTTTATGCCGCGGATAGGCCTCCTGCTCTGCCGGGGCATATTGCTTTGCCAGTAGATTGAGGTGTGCCACCCGGATTTCATAACTCAATGTCTGCACCGCCATCGCCAAGTTAAGTGAGCTGTACTCAGGGTTGGCAGGAATACAAACGTGATAATGGCACTTTTGCAGCTCTTCATTGGTCAAGCCGGTTCTTTCCCGGCCAAATACTAGCGCAACCGGATGCTGTTGCCCTTCCAGTGCAAACTTTTCTCCGCATTCACGCGGGTCCAGCATCGGCCATTCCAGAGTACGAGAGCGTGCGCTCGATCCAACGACCAGTCCGCAATCGTCGATAGCCTCTTCGAGCGTATCTACTATTACTGCATTCTGGGCGATATCAGCCGCTCCCGAAGCCAAGGCGAAGGTTTGTTCATCGATCTCACATTGCGGATCCACCAACACCATTTGGCTTAATCCCATGACCTTCATCGCTCGTGCTGCCGAGCCGATGTTACCTGAATGGGAAGTACCAACCAGAACCACTTTAACTTGATCCAACATGTGTGCTCACTGCCTGAATAAAAAACCGCAGAATCTTACCATACATTTTTGTCGCCCCCTAGCCTGAAGCGGGTCTGTCTGCCGCTATTCCGCCGTGGCTCACGCTGGGATGTTGAGCCGGATCCTCCCCTCACCTTTCTCGTTTAAAAATTAACCACTTCCTTTTTTATCAATCTCTGGTATACTCGCCGCCGCTTTAAATTGTTCTTTAACATCCGTTGGGAAATTCGTATGCATCCAATGCTAAACATTGCTATTCGCGCTGCGCGAAAAGCAGGCAATCATATTGCTAAATCTTTAGAAAACGCAGATAAAGTTGAGTCTAATCTAAAAGGCACTAATGACTTTGTTACAAACGTAGACAAAGAAGCAGAAGCTATCATCATCGATACCATCAAGCACTCTTACCCAGAGCACTGTATCGTTGCTGAAGAACAAGGTCTTATCGAAGGCAAAGATAAAGACGTACAATGGATCATCGACCCACTGGATGGCACCACTAACTTTGTAAAAGGTTACCCTCACTTCTCCGTTTCTATCGCAGTTCGCATCAAAGGCAAAACTGAAGTTGCCTGTGTATACGATCCTATGCAGAACGAACTCTTCACTGCACAGCGTGGTGCCGGTGCACAGCTTAACAATGCCCGTATCCGTGTAGAACAGCTTAAAGACCTGCAAGGCACTGTACTGGCGACGGGTTTCCCATTCAAACAGAAGCAACACTCTGAATCATTCATTAAGATCATTGGTTCTCTGTTCACTGAGTGTGCTGACTTCCGTCGCAGTGGTTCAGCGGCGCTTGACCTATGTTACGTAGCGGCAGGCCGTGTGGATGGTTACTTCGAGCTAGGCCTGAAACCATGGGATATGGCTGCAGGTGAACTTATCGCTCGCGAAGCTGGCGCAATCCTGACTGACTTTGCCGGTGGTACTGACTACATGAAGTCTGGCAACATTGTGGCTTCAAGCGCTCGTGGCGTGAAATCGATGCTTAAGCACATTCGCGAACACGGCAACAGTGCGATCCTTAAATAAGATCCTAAGGTCATCCTAAGCCCGTCACGCTGATGACTTTCGAATAGCCCCGCTCATTGAGCGGGGCTTTTTTATACCAAGCTGGCTAAGTAGGTGTTCAGATACAAAAAAACCGCTGATGATTCAGCGGTTTTGTTTTTGGGTTCTCTGCCTTATGGCATCTCGTCGAACTCTGCCCCTTCTTTTTCTACTTGAGGCGGCATCAGGTGCTCTTTCTGGATACCCAGTTTCAGCGCCAGTGCTGATGCAACATAAATAGAAGAGTAAGTACCAACGGTAATACCAAGCAATAGTGCAGTGGCAAAGCCATGGATCATTGCTCCGCCTTGCATAAACAGGGCGATAACCACGAACAATGTCGTACCTGATGTGATCAACGTACGGCTCAATGTTTGGGTAATTGAGCTGTTCATGATTTCAGCAGGCTCACCTTTACGCATTTTACGGAAGTTTTCACGGATCCGGTCGAATACAACGATGGTATCGTTAAGCGAGTAACCCACTACGGTCAGCAGTGCCGCCACAATAGTCAGGTCAACCTCAATCTGCATGACAGAAAAAACACCCAGCGTAATGATGATATCGTGCGCCAGAGCCATTACCGCACCTGCCGCAAGACGCCACTCAAAGCGCATCGAGACGTAAATCAGGATACAGATCAATGAAACCAGGATCGCCAAACCACCCGCTTCGGTCAGTTCATCACCCACATTAGGGCCAACAAACTCAATCCGGCGCATTTCAACGCTTTTACCGGTACCTTGTTGGATTGCACCAATGATCTGGTTACCCAGTGTCTCACCCGATACATCATCACGTGGACGAAGGCGCACCATAACATCACGCGCACTACCAAAGTTTTGTACCGTGGCATCACCAAAACCTTTAGCTTCGAGTGACGTACGGATCTCTTCCAGGTTTGCCGGCTGTTCAAAGCCCACTTCAATCAGCGTACCACCGGTGAAGTCCAGGCCCCAGTTTAACCATTTGGTTGACAGCGTGAACAGCGAAGCGGCAATCATGACAATTGACAAAACGAATGCCACTTTTGACCAACGCATGAAGTCGATCATTTTCTCTGCTTTTAGAATTTGAAACATAATAATTCCCAGCCTTAGATCGACAGTTTATCAACACGTTTGCCACCGTACAGCAGGTTCACGATACAGCGTGTACCTACAATGGCAGTAAACATGGAGGTTAAGATACCGATAGATAGTGTTACCGCAAAACCTTTCACCGCACCGGTACCTACGGCAAATAGAATGATTGCCGTAATTAAAGTCGTGATGTTGGCATCGGCAATGGTACTGAAAGCGTTAGCGTAGCCTTGGTGAATCGCTTGCTGAGGATTGCGCCCATCACGCAACTCTTCACGGATACGCTCAAAAATCAGCACGTTGGCATCGACTGCCATACCGACCGTCAATACGATACCGGCAATACCCGGCAACGTCATCGTCGCACCAGGAATCATCGACATGACACCGATAATCAACACCAGGTTTGCCATTAACGCCACGTTGGCGATCAAGCCAAACTTGCGGTAGTAAACCAGGGTAAACAGCATCACGGCAACCATACCCCAGATACAGGCCTGAATACCCATATCGATGTTTTGCTGACCCATTGACGGACCGATGGTACGCTCTTCCACGATCGAAATCGGAGCAATCAATGCACCGGCACGCAGTAGCAGCGCCAGGTTATGCGCTTCAGCCGCCGAATCGATACCGGTGATACGGAAGTTACGCCCCAACGCCGACTGAATCGTCGCCTGGTTGATCACTTCTTCATGCTTATCAAGGATCACTTTGCCTTCCGGTGTACGACGACCACTGTCTTTGTACTCGGCAAATACGGTAGCCATCAGTTTGCCGATGTTCTGTCTTGAGAACGCCGACATCTTATTACCACCTTCGCTGTCGAGCGAGATGTTCACCTGAGGGCGGCCATATTCATCCACACTTGAACTGGCATCGGTAATGCTGGCACCGCTGAGGATAACGCGTTTTTTCAGTACCACAGGACGGCCGTCGCGATCCTGCTTGATTTCACTGCCTGCCGGCGCACGGCCACTGGCCGCTGCAGCAAGATCCGCTTTGTCATCGACTTCGCGGAATTCCAGCGTTGCCGTCGCACCAAGGATTTCTTTAGCGCGCGCAGTATCTTGTACACCCGGCAGTTCAACCACAATACGGCTTGCGCCCTGGCGCTGAACCAGCGGCTCTGCCACACCCAGTTCATTCACACGATTACGCAAAATGGTAATGTTCTGCTCAACCGCATAGTTGCGGATTTCTTGCAAGCGCTGCTCGGTAAATGTAGCGGTCAAAGCAAAACGGCCGTTCGAATCAGCCTCGACAAAAGTCATGTCCGGGTGGTTCTTTTCTAAGGTGCGTTTGGCTTGAAGCAACTGGTCTTCGTCACGCAGCAACACTTCTACCGCTTCCTTACCAGACGGACGAATCCCGCGATAACGGATCTTGGCTTCACGCAATTCACTACGGAACGCTTCTTCCTGTTGCCCAATCAGCTTTTCCATCGCCGCGTCCATGTCCACTTCCATCAGGAAATGAACACCACCACGCAGGTCGAGACCGAGTTTAAGTGGCGAGGCACCGATGCTTTCCAGCCAGTCAGGTGTTGACGGTGCTAAGTTAAGCGCAACAATCTTGTCTTTGCCTAGCGCTTCATTGACCACATCACGGGCACTGATCTGGGTATCAGTATCATTGAATCGAACCAGAATTGACCCATTTTCCAGGGCAATTGATTTATGAGAGAGTTGCTCTTTTTCAAGAGCAGCGGTGACAGCATCCAGCGTTGACATATCTACAGAGGCGCCACGCGCCCCTGTAACTTGAATAGCCGGATCTTCACCGTAAAGGTTTGGAAGCGCGTACAACGCAGCGATGATAATGGCAAACATTACCATCAGGTACTTCCACAACGGATAACGGTTTAGCACAGCGAGGATCCTATAGCTGTTTTATAGAGATTTAAGCGTGCCTTTTGGTAGCACTGCAGTAACGAAGTCTTTTTTGATCACAACTTCATTGTTTGCATTCAGCTCAATGGTGATGAAATCATTATCTTCGGCAATCTTGGTGATTTTACCCACCAGACCGCCGCTGGTTAGCACTTCGTCACCTTTGCCCATGGAGGCCATTAGGTTTTTGTGCTCTTTAACACGTTTTGACTGTGGACGGTAGATCATGAAGTAAAAGATCACCGCGAACATACCTAGCATGATGAGCATTTCAAAACCGCCACCTGCTGGTGCGCCTTCTGCTGCTGCGTGAGCCTGAGAAATAAACATTAAAACATCCTCATTAATTTTTATTGATAATCCAACAAGTTGGGCTGTTGCATCATAGATTCAAGTCAGAGCTTTCGTAATAGAGATCGCTCTCTCAAAAATAGAATGCGTTTGCTTAAATAATTAGCAAAAGCCTCTGGCGCAGGGCCAAAGGCTTGGTATTGTTACTGTTTGCCTAACGGCGGCACTTCGCGGTTGCGGCGAGCATAAAACTCCTCAACAAACTCATCGAAGCGATCTTCCTCAATCGCGGTACGAATACTTTCCATCACACGTTGATAGTAGCGCAAGTTATGAATAGTGTTCAGACGTGCACCTAAGATTTCATTACAACGATCCAAATGGTGTAAGTACGACTTCGAGTAGTTTTGACAAGTGTAACAGTCACAATGCGGATCGAGCGGAGTTGTGTCGGTTTTATGCTTCGCATTGCGGATCTTGATCACACCTCCAGTCACAAACAGGTGACCGTTACGCGCATTTCGCGTTGGCATCACGCAATCGAACATATCAATACCGCGGCGTACCCCCTCAACCAAATCTTCCGGTTTGCCTACCCCCATCAGGTAACGAGGCTTATCTTCCGGCAGCTGTGGACAGGTATGCTCCAGAATCCGGTGCATGTCTTCTTTTGGCTCACCTACTGCCAGGCCGCCAACCGCATAACCGTCAAAACCGATCTTAGTCAGACCTTCGACCGAGACATCACGCAGATCTTCATACACACCACCCTGAACGATACCAAATAAGTTATTTGGATTGTCCAGTTTGTCAAAATGATCACGTGAACGCTGTGCCCAGCGCAAAGACATTTCCATCGACTTTTTCGCTTCAGCGTGTGTCGCCGGGTACGGCGTACATTCGTCAAAAATCATCACAATGTCAGAGCCGAGGTCTTTCTGGATTTCCATCGATTTTTCTGCATCCATGAAAATCTTATCGCCGTTGACCGGGTTGCGGAAATGCACCCCTTCTTCGGTGATCTTACGGATATCACCCAGACTGAACACCTGGAAACCGCCTGAATCGGTCAGGATTGGGCCGTGCCAGTTCATAAAATCGTGCAGGTCGCCATGCATTTTCATCACTTCCTGCCCCGGGCGTAGCCACAGGTGGAAGGTGTTACCCAGCAGAATTTCTGCGCCGGTGCCTTTTACTTCTTCAGGCGTCATCCCTTTAACCGTGCCGTAGGTACCCACCGGCATAAACGCTGGGGTTTGCACCGTGCCACGTTCGAAAGTCAGCTGACCACGACGCGCATTGCCGTTTTTCTTTTTCAAATCAAATTTTAGTTTCACGAAGCCTCCGGTGTCAGAGAAACAGTCTGACGATTATTTCAGGGTTATCACCCTATTTTAGGGAGCGGTCGCTCATCCATGCGAGAAATCGGGCAGCCATCTGCCCATTTCCTAGCCTACTGCTAGCACTCGTAAATTCTGTTTGTGTATTACCCCTCGCGATGGGGTTAACTGGTTTTCTTTTTAATGAACATCGAATCGCCATACGAGAAGAAACGATACTGGTTTTCCACCGCATGTTTATAAGCGTTCATGGTATTGTCATAGCCGGCAAACGCACTCACCAACATGATCAAAGTCGATTCCGGCAAATGGAAGTTGGTGATCAGGCAGTCCACTAGCTGATATTCGTAGCCAGGATAAATAAAGATTTCGGTATCACCAAAAAATGGCGCCAGTTCGGTACCTTTCTTTAATGCATCCTGTGCAGCACTCTCCAGCGAACGAACCGAAGTGGTGCCTACGGCGATGATCCGGCCTCCGCGCGCCTTGGTCGCATTGATGGCATCCACTACGCCTTGCGGCACTTCAACGTATTCCGCATGCATATGGTGATCATTGATATTGTCGACTTTAACTGGCTGGAAGGTTCCCGCCCCGACGTGAAGAGTCACGTAAGCAAACTCCGCCCCTTTGGCTTTGATTTTTTCCAGCAACACGTCATCAAAGTGCAGACCAGCAGTTGGCGCTGCTACCGCCCCCGGTTTTTGGTTATATACCGTCTGGTAACGCTCTTTATCCGCGTCTTCATCCGGACGATCGATATACGGCGGCAACGGCATATGGCCAATCTCTTCCAGGATCTCCAATACGGTTTTATCTGCGTCAAACTTCAGCTCAAACAGCGCATCATGACGCGCCACCATTTCCGCGGTGTACTCATCGTTCTCGCCGACAATAACGGTTGAACCCGGTTTAGGTGATTTAGAGCAGCGCACATGCGCCAGAATGCGTTTGTCATCCAGCATTCGCTCAACCAACACCTCTAACTTACCGCCCGATGCTTTACGGCCAAACATACGTGCCGGGATAACCCGGGTATTATTGAAGACCACCAGATCCCCCGGCTGAACTTGCTCCAGCACATCGGTAAAAGTGCCGTCTACCAGCTCACCGGTGTTGCCGTCCAGTTGCAGCAGGCGACTGGCGGTACGCTCTGGCTGAGGGTAACGGGCGATGAGTTCATCAGGAAGGTCAAAATGGAAATCAGATACTTGCATGTTACTTGTCTTATCGGTTGCTCATATTACATCGGGTCGACGAAAAAGGTGCGACGAGTTTTTCGCAGCAGACTAGTATATGTCGGCATATTGCAATAGCAAGTAAATCCCTGCAGATCACAGCAAAACCTGTTACCGAGAGTGTAATAAAACGTGAAAGGCGCGCAGAAGATAAAAAAGCAGCGCGTTGCGCTGCCTGGGAAAAGTGAATCGGATGAATTTTCAGGCCAGACGCCGGTGCCGCCCAAGCAACGCCACCAGCATCAGTAATACGGACATACCAACGCTGCCGCCTTCATCGCCTGAGCCGTTAAAATTGCAGTTATTGGTCGCAATACCATCGTAGCACTCGCCAGGACTGCTATCTTTGCTTTCTTTAATAAAATTAGGTTCGATAATGTAACTGCTCGGCGGCTGTTCTGCGGTGATGTAAGACTGAACCCAATCATAATGTTGGCTGACCTTAGTGTAGATGCTGGGGATAGTTAATGAACCACAGGTAGGCAACACCAAAGGCCCGCCACTGACAATACCAATTTGCTTTCCGGTAGCCACATCCACCAGTGGCCCGCCACTGTCGCCTGTACACGCCGAGTTACCATATTGGGTGCTGCTGGTAAGCCCCAAAGGCCGGTTAACCGTCGGTAATGTACAGATCTTGGTTTGATTCTGGCGAGATTCAATTAAACCTGGATAGCTGCTGCCAACCTCCAGTCGCTCATAGCACTTATCAATTGGCAGAAACGCTATCGTAGTGGTTTTCAGGGTTGTAGAAGGCTCCGATGCCATTGGCGTGGTAGACCCCCAGCCAAAAACCTGCACATTTGCCGTCCTTTGGTTGGTGGCGTAGTTATCGCTCCAGTCTGCAGCCAACCGGGCCTCGATATCGAGCATATCCGGTTTGGTCGCCAACTCCGCCAGGTTGGCGTTAGCGACCGGGCGGGTCAGGTAGAGCAGCGCAATGTCACTGTTTAAGCCGGTTTGGATTGGCTTGAAATTGCCATTGCCATCCGTTTCGGCTTTAGCAAAACGGGTATAGTCCGGATGTACGACAACATGAGACACCGGATAGTAGTTATCGATAGAGGTAATATCATGATCGGATACATTTGCTGTAACCGACAAGTCCCCCGGAGGGGTCACATAATAGCTATTTTCATCGGTCCCCTCTCCCATCACCACACAGTGCGCAGCAGTCATCACCCACTGCTCTGTCACCAAGGTACCACCACACATCTGAAATTCCGCCATATTGCTGGCGCGAATTGCCACACGTTCACCCGCGACAGGCTCCTCATCACCCAACACGATCGCCTCTGCAGGTTGCAGGCTCAGAGCGGCCACCATCACTAATAGTTGCTTGTACATAGTCATCAATTAATCCTTCAGCTGTGCGCAGCTTCCTCGAGCACTGAGCTGAATAAAACCAAGCCAAGCCAAATGTGCGATTCAACTCATTGGATTACATCCAGACTACCGTGAATATCAAAATAGAATGCCAACTGGCTCGCAGCGCAGCCAGCAAGCTCTTTTCGCCATAGGTTTCCCCTTGGCGAACCCCTGAAGACAACGGGCCAGATCGGAACTTTTTAATTAATGAAAAACGAGTTAGCTCCCAGATATAACGGAAATTTTTCTCTATATTTAGAGTAAAGGACAACGCCTTCGGAGGTCTCTATGATCAAAGTTGAAGATATGATGACGCGTCACCCACACACGTTGACACGCACGCACACCTTACGTGATGCTCAGGGGATGATGGAAGCGCTGGACATTCGACATATTCCGGTTGTGGATGCCAACAATCATTTGCAAGGGCTGGTTACCCAGCGTGACATCCTCGCCGCTCAGGAATCGACAGTGCACCCCAGCGAATCAGGGGCGTCTTTTACTCTGGATACCCCGCTGTTTGAAATGATGCATACCAACCTCATGACGGCCGAGCCGCGCGCTGGTTTAAAAGAGAGTGCGATTTATATGCAAAAACATAAGGTGGGGTGTTTGCCGGTAGTGAGAAAAGGAAGACTGGTGGGTATCATTACCGATACGGATTTTGTTACCATCGCAATTAACCTGCTGGAATTGCAAGAAGAAGTCGAGCCAGACGAGATAGAGCCCGACGAGGAAAAACTCTGAGCCTTCCATAACAATAAACAGAGCGGCAACTTGGCCGCTCTGGTTGTGCGTACTGCGTGCGCGATTGATTAGAACTGATCTTCTTCGGTCGAACCGGTCAGTGCCGTGACGGAAGAGTTACCGCCCTGAATGGTGTTGGTCATTCGGTCAAAATAACCGGTTCCTACCTCTTGTTGGTGCGCGACGAAGGTATAACCTTTTTCTGCCGCTTCAAACTCGGGTCGTTGAACTTTCTCAACATAATGGCGCATACCTTCACCTTGGGCATAAGCGTGAGCCAGTTCGAACATGTTGAACCACATGTTATGAATACCGGCTAACGTAATGAACTGGTATTTGTAGCCCATGTCGGCAAGCTCTTGCTGGAACTTAGCAATGGTTTCTGCATCCAGGTTTTTCTCCCAGTTAAACGAAGGCGAACAGTTATAGGCCAGCAGTTGATCCGGGTACTCGGCGTGGATCGCTTCCGCAAACTTTCTGGCTTCTTCCAGGCAAGGAGTAGCGGTTTCACACCAGATCAAATCGGCGTATGGCGCGTAAGCCAGGCCACGCGAAATCGCCTGGTCGATACCAGCACGTACGCGGTAGAAGCCTTCCTGAGTGCGCTCACCAATGATAAAATCTTTGTCATATGGATCGCAATCTGACGTCAGTAGATCTGCAGCGTTAGCATCGGTACGCGCGATAACCAGCGTTGTCGTCCCCGCGACATCGGCAGCCAAACGAGCCGCAACCAACTTTTGTACCGCTTCCTGGGTGGGCACCAGTACTTTCCCCCCCATGTGGCCACACTTCTTCACTGAGGCCAGTTGGTCTTCGAAGTGAACACCAGCGGCCCCGGCATCGATCATGGATTTCATCAGCTCATACGCATTCAGCACCCCACCAAAGCCGGCCTCCGCGTCCGCAACAATCGGCAGGAAGTAATCAATACCACCCTCATCTTCCGGTGACTTACCGGCTGCCCACTGGATTTGGTCCGCACGACGGAAGGAGTTGTTGATGCGCTTCACGACCGAGGGAACCGAGTCAACCGGGTATAGCGACTGGTCCGGGTACATGGTTGATGCGGTATTATTGTCTGCCGCAACCTGCCAGCCGGAGAGATAAATCGCTTCGATCCCGGCTTTCGCTTGTTGCACCGCCTGACCACCGGTTAAGGCACCAAGGCAGTTAACATAGCCTTTTTTGGCACTACCGTTGACCAGTGACCAGAGTTTATCCGCGCCCCGCTGGGCAACGGTGTTGGCCGGAACCATCGAACCACGCAGCTCAACCACTTCTTCAGCAGTGTAAGTGCGCTTAACATTTTTCCAGCGTGGGTTGGTCGCCCAGTCTTTTTCCAGAGCTTCAATTTGTTGGCGGCGAGTTAGTGTCATCGGTCTATCCCTCTGTTTTATTGGCAGCGTCAAAACGCGTGCCGTTTGAGTTGTCCATTTCTCCAGCAGTACATCCCTATCTGCTGCGAAAATCCTTCACGTATTGGTGATGTTGTTATCGGTCTTCAGTCCAGGTAGTCATAACCCGGAATGGTTAAAAAGTTGGTCAGTTGATCACTGGTAGTCAGCCTGGCCATCAAACTGGCAGCTTCTGCAAATCGGCCATTTTGATAACGCTCTTCGCCGACTTCTTGTTTCACCACTTCAATTTCCTCTTTCAGGTACAGCTCAAACAGTTCCTTGGTTACCGTCAGGCCGTTATCAAGAGTCTTGCCATGCTGAATCCATTGCCAGATAGAGGCGCGAGAAATCTCTGCCGTGGCGGCATCTTCCATCAATCCATAAATCGGCACACAACCGTTACCCGAGATCCACGCTTCGATGTACTGCAGAGCGACACGAATATTGTGGCGCATGCCTTGTTCTGAGCGTTCACCCTCACACGGCTCAAGCAACTCGGCAGCAGTAATAGGAGCATCCTGCTCACGGCTCACGTCAAGCTGGTTACTCCGCTCACCAAACGCTGCACTGAACACTTCCATCGCGGTATCTGCCAGGCCTGGGTGCGCCACCCAGGTACCATCATGGCCGTTCTCGGCTTCCAGCGCTTTATCGTTACGGATCTTATCCAGTACCTTTTGATTCTCTTGGGGATCTTTGGCCGGAATGAAGGCGGCCATTCCTCCCATCGCAAAGGCGCCACGTTTGTGGCAGGTGCGCACCAGCAGTCGCGAGTAAGCGTTCAGGAACGGCTTATCCATGGTCACCACCTGACGATCAGGCAGTACTCGCTCAGGGTGTTTCTTCAGTGTTTTGATGTAGCTGAAAATGTAATCCCAGCGACCGCAGTTGAGTCCAACAATATGTTCTTTAAGCGAGAACAAGATCTCGTCCATCTCAAATACCGCAGGCAGGGTCTCTATCAGAACGGTCGCTTTGATGGTGCCAGTATCTAAACCGAAGTACTCTTCGGTGAAATGGAACACTTCACTCCACCATTTGGCTTCCTGATGAGACTGCAGTTTGGGAATGTAGAAGTAAGGGCCGCTGCCCTTTGTCAGTAACGCCTGGTAGTTGTTATAGAAATACAGCGCAAAGTCGAACAACGCTCCGGGAATGCTTTCACCGTGCCACGTAACATGTTTTTCTTTTAAGTGCAGTCCGCGTACACGGCAAATCAATACTGCCGGGTCATCGGCCAGCTGATACTGCTGGCCAGTAGCGGGGTTGGTATAGCTGATGGTGCCGTTCACCGCATCACGCAGGTTGACCTGACCATCCAGCACTTTACTCCATGCCGGAGACATCGAGTCTTCAAAATCCGCCATAAACACTTTCACATTGGCGTTGAGTGCATTGATCACCATTTTGCGATCTGTCGGACCGGTGATCTCCACCCGGCGATCTTGCAGATCTTGCGGAATACCCAAAATCTGCCAGCTTCCTTCGCGGATATCTTGAGTTTCTGGTAAAAAATCCGGCAACTCTCCGCCATCAATACGGGCTTGCTGCTCTTCCCGGCCGCTAAGCAGTTGCTCAACACGTCCGGCAAACTTTTCACACAGCAAAGATAAAAAGGTTTGGGCTTCATTAGGGAAAATTGCTTGATGTTCAGGCAACAGGGTACCGTTCACTGCAAGCATGCCTTGGGTCTGCTGTGGTTGTTGTGTTTTTTGATCGGTCTGAGCAAGCATAATCATTCATCCTTAACGAGCTTCTTCATTGATAGCACAAAGCCTAAAACTACATTTGTAAGTTAAAAACAACAAATCACATCCTTAGATTTGATGGTCATCCGGCGTTTGCATGCCTATACATTGCGCAAGCCAGGCGGCTTTTGCAATCTAGACATAAGTATTACAAGCCTTTAATTAAGCTATACCAACAAGAATTTAAACGGAACCCCCAAAGTAAACAAAACGTTAAATTCAAAGTTTTATCCGGTATCAAACAAACCTTTGATTTTGAGCTCGTTTCTGTAAGTTATTACGTAATTAATTTACACAAATTTCTGATGTCGTGTCGAAATTAAAACAAGCGTATGAATAATGAGTCGAGGGAAAATCCCTTGTATTCACAAGGGCTGGCAGCGGGAAATCAAACGGCGCTTAAACAGAACTGACGGTGCAATGTGTAAAATTAACAATGTGAAATTTCACTATTTTATGAAATCTTCATGCAAGATTGTCTGTGAAATTTTACAAGTTAAAGTTTACCAATAGAATAAAATGCTAAAAAACGCACCTGTTACAGTGCGTTTTTGGAAAATTAAGCCCGGGGAGTCCGCTAATACTTATTGCTAAAGCAGTTCAGACACCACTTCTGCCAGTTGATTGAAAGTATTGATACGAGAGGAACTCGGTCGCCAAACCAAACCAATCTCGCGGTACGCTTGCTGGCCAGGTGGATCAATCACGACCAGATTCTGGTTGTGTAACAGCCCATGATCGATCGCCATCTGAGGAATAAAGGTAGTCCCTAACCCGTTTGCGACCATCTGCACCAGTGTATGTAAGCTGGTTGCCGTGAACGGATTAATTTTTTCTTTGTCGGTCAGCTTACAAGCCGATACCGCATGTTCCGTCAGGCAGTGTTCTTTTTCTAACAAGAATACAGACTCATCCGGCAGATCCGCATAGCGGATCGGCAGCGGCACAGAGTGCACTTGATTGGCACTGATCACCATCCGAAAAGGATCCTGCCCGACCACACAACTTTGCATGCCGTCGATTTCGACCGGCAGAGCCAGGATCAGTACATCCAGTTGGCCGTTACGCAGAGCCTGGAGCAAGTTGGTGGTGGTGTCTTCTCTGAGCAGCAGGTTCAGTTGCGGGAAACGATAGTTTACCTCTTGAACCAAATCACACAGCAAGAATGGGGCAATAGTAGGAATACAACCAACTTTCAGTTGACCTTGCATATCATCCCCCTGGCACAAACGCCCCAGCTCAACCAGATCTTGCCCTTTCGCTAACAGATCGCGTCCATGCTGCACCACCATCTCACCGGCTTGAGTAAAAACCAGTGGGCTTTTTTTGTCTTTCTTTTCGTACAAGGGACAGCCAATTAACTCTTCCAGGTTTTGTATCCCTTTGCTCAAAGTTGACTGACTGACAAAACAACGCTCGGCAGCATCGCTGAAATGTCGGGTTTCATGCAGTGTGACCAGATAGTGTAACTGCTTCAAACTGGGCCACTTATTCATAATTATGTCGGTTCCTTTCGCCGTAGTAGTGATCAGGATTCCAGTTTGAGTGTCATCGTTTTTTTCGATTAACTCAATCTATTTATTTCGCTTTTTTCAATACTACAATCTGTACTATAGTTTGTCTCGTACAAACACGGACCAAGCCCTGAATACTGTAAAACGGTTTGGAACTAAACATATTTTTTAGGAGCAATAAAATGGTACTAGTCGGTCGTCAAGCCCCTGATTTTACTGCAGCAGCTGTTCTAGGTAACGGTGAAATCGTTGAAAACTTCAACTTTGCAGAGTTCACGAAAGGTAAGAAAGCTGTAGTTTTCTTCTACCCACTAGATTTTACGTTCGTTTGCCCTTCTGAGCTGATCGCATTCGATAACCGTTACGAAGATTTCCAGGCAAAAGGTGTTGAAGTAATCGGCGTTTCTATTGACTCTCAGTTCTCACATAACGCATGGCGTAACACCCCGGTTGAAAACGGTGGTATTGGCCAGGTTAAGTACCCACTTATCGCTGACGTTAAGCACGAAATCTGCAAAGCGTACGATGTTGAACACCCAGAAGAAGGCGTGGCTTTCCGCGGCTCATTCCTAATCGACGAAGACGGTCTGGTTCGTCACCAAGTAGTCAATGACCTGCCTCTGGGCCGTAACATCGATGAGATGCTACGCATGGTTGACGCTCTAAACTTCCACCAGAAACACGGCGAAGTATGCCCAGCGCAATGGGAAGAAGGTAAAGCAGGTATGGATGCATCACCAAAAGGTGTCGCTGCATTCCTATCTGAGCACGCAGACGACCTAAGCAAATAATTGCTTAACAGCACCTAAGCTCAATAGGTGTGGCGGTTGGATATCAAATAATAAAGCAATAAGCTCGCGCAAAAAGCGCAAACGCCAATCAGTCGAAGTAAAGTCCTATCCAAGCCCGGAGCCCTGCTCCGGGCTTTTTCATGTTCAAAATCCCCACAAAAGAGGCACTAACTCACAGCAAACTTTACCTCTATTTCTAACCTGTTGCAGACAAAATCCTGAACAAAGCCCTGTTACTATTGCTCGCAACAACGACTCTCCAGGATAAGTAAATGAATGCTCAGTTAGAAGTCTGCATTGACAACATTGAATCGCTCCACAATGCCATTGCCGGCGGAGCCACCCGCATCGAGCTGTGCTCTTCGCTCAGTCTCGGCGGGCTTACCCCCAGTTACGGTTTTATGCGCTTAGCCGCGAAATGCTCCCCCATCCCGGTCTACGCCATGATCCGTCCCCGCCAGGGTGATTTTTTCTACAGCGAAGAGGAAATTGAAACAATGTGTCTGGATATTGAGTCAGCACACCTGGCAGGATTAGATGGTGTGGTTCTGGGCGTCCTGACGCACGACGGACACATTCATCTGCCCCATGCCACTACGTTGTGTGCAAAAGCTCATGCACTCGGCTTAGGCGTCACCTTCCACCGGGCCTTTGATCAGTGTCGAGAAGCATCACAGGCGCTGGAAGAAATCATTAGTCTGGGCTGTGAGCGCGTCCTGACTTCCGGCCTGGCCCCCAGTGCACCGCAAGGGATTGAGGTTTTAAAGTCTCTGGTGCAACAAGCTCACGGGCGTATCTCCATCATGGCGGGAGCTGGCGTGAATGCCGGAAATGTCAACCAACTGATTGAACAGGCGCAGATTGAGGAAGTGCATCTTTCCGGAAAAACCACTCGCCCGAGTCAGATGACCTTCATCGCTGCACAAAGCAAAATGGGCGCTGCCGGGGTGGATGACTTTATCATTCCCATCACCAGCACTGAAGCAATCGCCAGTGTGACGGCTACCCTAAAACGAGGGTAACGATAAATTTTGCTTAACCCAGGTCAGTTCCAGAAGGACGAACTGATCTGCGCAAGCTTCTGCGGTATTTGGCCGGCTGACCAACACCCGGTGCCAACCGTTTTACCCGGCGTTTCAACCTAAAATTTGCACAAAAGATCAACATACCAACCCAGTTGAGTGCTAACATGTTGATAACAAAGGAAGGTAAAGCATGTCAAAACTCAAAAAAAAGGGCTATGAAAACGAGCTGGAAAAGCTGCAAATTGAACTGGTTAAGCTGCAAGAGTGGGTCAAGCTCAAGGGCCTCAAAGTAGTGGTGATCTTTGAAGGACGAGATGCCGCCGGCAAAGGTGGGGTCATCAAACGGATCACCGAAAAACTCAACCCGCGGGTATGCCGGGTCGCTGCCCTGCCCGCTCCCACCGAAAAAGAGCGAACGCAGTGGTACTTCCAACGCTATGTGGCCCATCTGCCCTCAGCCGGAGAAATGGTGCTGTTTGACCGCAGCTGGTATAACCGTGCCGGGGTCGAGAAAGTCATGGGTTTTTGTACCCTGGAAGAATATGAAGAATTCCTGCACTCCTGCCCGGAGTTTGAACGCATGCTGCAACGTTCCGGAATTATCTTGATCAAGTACTGGTTTTCCGTCTCGGATGAAGAGCAGGAAAAGCGCTTTCGGGGCCGGATCAATACTCCGATAAAACGCTGGAAATTCAGCCCGCTGGATTTAGAATCGCGTAACCGCTGGGCGGAGTATTCAGAAGCCAAAGACAAAATGTTTGCTTACACAGACACCAAACACAGCCCCTGGTGGGTTGTCCCTTCCGACAATAAAAAGCGCGCCCGGCTCAACTGTATCAGCCACTTACTCAGCCAAATTGAATATAAAGAGATTGACCACCCAAAAATTGTACTGCCTAAATTGAACACCGAAGGCTACGTGCGGACGTCAATTCACGATCAAACCTTTGTTCCAGAAAAGTATTAGAGATCTGCTATGGCAAAAGACCGGTTCCACAATCTTGATCTGAACCTGCTCAAAACCTTTATGGTATTGATACAAGAAAAAAACATGCGTAAAGCATCGCAACGTTTGCTTGTCTCGCAGCCAGCCATCAGTCAAGCACTGCAAAAAATGCGTCACCATTTTAATGATGAGTTGTTTGTGAAAGTCAAAACCGGACTTGAGCCGACTCCTTTTGCTGAGTCGCTGGCTAATCAAATCGCGCCTATCCTGGATGAACTCGCTGCCGCACTGAACCGCTCTTACCAGTTTAACCCCGGTGAAATTGACCATAAGCTGCGTATTGCACTATCTCCTATAACCTTAAACTGCCTGTCTGGAAGCCTGTTTGAACAACTTCGCCAGCAAGCTCCCAGAGCTCAGTTAGAGTTGGTCAGTTGGAACAATAATAGTGAAAATGAGCTCATAAAAGGTGAAACACTGATTGGTATCAATTATGGTGTGCAACTACCGAATAAGGAAATCTACGCCCAGAAGCTGATCGATTTAAGTGGTAGGGTACTGGTCCGCAAAGACCATCCAATAAAAAAAACCACAGCTGTACCAGAAGACTTTTCGCGCTATGAAATTGCGTCGCTGATTACACCGGGCTGGAATGACAACTTCAGCGTAGCCTCACGTATACTGACGCAAAGGGGCATCGAGCACAAAATTGGTTTTCGTTCAGAGCTGGTGATGGCTGTGATTGATGTGATTCAACACACTGACATGTACTTTCCGCACTCCAACCTCTTCCCGGTGGAACAATACCCTAATTTACGTGCTATCGATGTTGCGATTGATGGCCGAACTTTCGACATCCCGGTATTTTGTCACACGCATTTACGCAACCGCAACAACCCACTAGTACGGTGGCTATTCGGCTTAATCCAGGAGATACTTACCAAGCAGGTAAATAAGTAGAGCTTATCACCGAGATAACGTCTATTACTTAGTCATAACCAAAATCACTCAATAAAATGACGCTCAACTTAAAGGAACTTCGCCAACAGCGAAAAGCCACAGTAAGGATGCTGCCGTTGTTTAATTATTGAGAGTAAAGATATGTCTAACCATACTGTTAAACTAGCCGCCGCATGTGCCATTCTAGCGTCATTCCAAGCACTTGCCGCACTGGAGCCACCCCGGCCCAACCCGGGCATTCCGACCAATCCAATTCAGGGTATCCCTGAGCATCCTACCTTACCGCAAGTGGATAACAGTGTTCCTGGCATCCCGGACCGTCCACGCCCCGACATGCCGGCAACACCGCCTATAGAAGCCGCTCCGGAACAACCGGTATTGCCAGAAAAAGACAATGGTATACCTGGGATCCCTGATCGCCCGACACCTCAGCTGCCATCTAACCCAATTGAGGCTACTCCGGTCGACGATCGCCTTAATTATCTCGAAAACTTGGCAGTAGAATACGACTATCGTTTAAATCAACAAGCCGAACAGATGGATGGTATCCGTGCGAGCCTGCATGCCGTGACCAATGCACGTCCTTATGCGGCCAATGGTGAATTTGCTCTAGGTGCCGGTGTCGGTTTTTCCGGCAGCAAAGAAGCTCTGGCTGTTGGCGGCGCTTACGGAATCAATGATCAGATAAGCGTCTCCGGCACCTTCCACTACGAATCGTCTGGCAAATACTCTTCATCAGATGTGGCCGGAGGTGTCGGTGTACAAATCAAATTCAACTAACTCTGGGTTAGCAGATATACATAACGGCGAAGGTTCCAGGTAGAGCGATGAAACATTCACTGTCATTAATGGCGCTATTAATCGCGCCTCTTTCTGCACAAGCTTCCGGTTGGTATATCTCTCCGGAGCTCAAAATTGGGTCATTTCGTGGGGCTGGCATCCAACTTGGGGCTACTGATGTGGCCGGATTCGACGCACTCTTTCTGGATTACTCACAAGTCAGTTACAAAAGCGGTAATTTTGATGAAAAAATCGACGCTTACCGCATCGGCTTTGAGCATATGTTTGCCCATCAGCCTCAAATGGGATTTCAGGCCAGTCTGGGCTTAGCGGCTTATGAGGGAAGATATCGCGAGGAGCAGAGGGAGACTGCTGGCCTGAGTGTCGGGGGAGCATATGTTTATCAGGTGAATCCAGTGTTCTCCGTAAGAGCAGGGGCAGATCTTGACGTCTTCAAAGACGGTAAAACCCACACCTTCACTGACACTATGATTAACTTTTCTGTCGGTTTTGGTTTGCGTTTCTAACGTTTACTTCAGTACGTCATCAATGCTTTGCTCGCCAAGATGGCGTACATCTTTCCCTTTGACAAAGTAGATAATGTATTCACAGATGTTCTGACAGCGGTCGCCTACCCGTTCAATCGCCCGGGCAGACCACATCACCTGCAAAATATGCGGAATGTTTTTCGGGTCTTCCATCATATAGGTCATCAGCTGACGGATAACCGCTTCGTACTCAGCATCCAGCTTATCATCCAGCTTATGCACTTCTGCTGCAGCATCCACATCCATGCGGGCAAAGGCATCCAGTACCTGATGCAGCATTTGGATCGCCTGGCGGCACAGTGGTTCGAGAGAAACCTGGAACTGGCGCTCTTTCGAGGAGGGACTTTCAATTGCGACATACGCAATACGCGTTGCAACATCACCAATCCGCTCCAAATCGGTGATGGTTTTAATGATCGCCATGATTAGGCGCAAGTCTTTCGCCGTCGGCTGGCGCTTGGCAATGATGCGGGTACAGGCGTCATCGATGGTCACTTCCATGGCGTTCACTTTATGATCGTCACGGACCACTTTGCGTGCCAGCTCAATATCTTCTTTATGCAACGCCTGAATGGCGAAAGAGAGCTGCTGCTCAACCAGCCCGCCCATGGTCAGTACATGGGTGCGAATCGATTCCAGCTCGGCATTGAATTGCCCGGAGATGTGACGTCCAAAGTGCATACTTGTCCCTGTTATTTCAGTGTTGGTAAATCTAACCGTAGCGGCCGGTAATGTAATCTTCTGTCTGCTTTTTCAGTGGCGAGGTAAAAATCGAGTCCGCATCAGAATATTCAATCAGTTTGCCCATATGGATGAAAGCGGTGTGATCGCTCACCCTTGCCGCCTGCTGCATGTTGTGGGTAACAATAACCACAGTATATTGAGTCTTCAGCTCATTGATAAGCTCTTCGATCGTTAAGGTTGATATCGGATCCAAAGCGGAGGTCGGTTCGTCCAACAGCAGCACTTCCGGCTCAATCGCAATCGCCCGGGCAATCACTAGACGCTGCTGCTGGCCACCAGACAAGCCAAAGGCATTTTCATGTAAACGGTCTTTCACTTCATCCCATAGTGCCGCAGAGCGTAATGAACGTTCGGCGGCGTCATCCAAAGCCCGGCTGTTCTTAATCCCCTGCAAGCGCAAACCATAAACCACATTCTCATAAATCGACTTCGGAAACGGGTTAGGCCGCTGAAAAACCATTCCGACCCGACGCCGCAACGTGGCGACATCCACACTGGGAGCATAGATATTTTTACCATGCAGGCACACTTTACCATTCACGCTACACCCTTCGACCAGATCGTTCATCCGGTTGATACAGCGTAATAACGTCGATTTACCACAGCCAGAGGGGCCAATGAAGGCGGTGACCTGCCCTTTCGGGATACGCATGGATATATCATGGAGCGCCTGAGCCTGACCATAGAAAAGATTAAGGTTTTCAATTGAAATCGCCGTTTGTTCATCCGTCAGATTATGGACATCTAACGGGGGCGGAAATCCCAATGCACTATCGAAGTTCAGCATACTTAATCTTGTCCTAATGTTTTGTACTTCTCGCGTAAATTGTTGCGGATGTTTATTGCTGTTAAGTTTAGCCCGACTATCACCGTCACGAGCAAAAATGAGGTGGCATACACTAACGGTCTCGCCGCCTCGATATTGGAGGTCTGGAAACCCACATCATAGATATGGAATCCTAAGTGCATAAACTTGCGCTCTAAGTGCACATAGGGAAACTGGCTGTCCACCGGCAGGCTTGATGCCAGCTTGACCACCCCAACCAACATCAGTGGTGCAACTTCCCCAGCGGCACGGGCGATAGCCAAAATCAATCCGGTAATGATCGCTGGCGTCGCCATCGGCAACACCACCCGCCACAAGGTTTCAAACTGGGTTGCTCCTAAAGCAAGCGAGCCGTGACGGACTGAACTGGGAATACGCGTCAAACCTTCTTCGGTCGTGACGATCACCACCGGCAACGTTAACACCGCCAGGGTCAATGCCGACCACAGCAGGCCCGGCGTACCAAACGTCGGCGCGGGCAAACGCTCAGCATAAAATACATTATCAATCGATGCGCCAATGGTATAGACAAAAAAGCCTAAACCGAATACCCCATACACAATCGACGGTACCCCGGCAAGGTTGATGACCGCAATCCGGATAATGCGGGTTAGCAGAGTGTTTTTGGCGTATTCATGCAAATAAATCGCCGCTACCACCCCAAGCGGCATCACAATGATCGACATGATCAACACCAGAAAGACCGTACCGAAGATAGCTGGGAATACCCCGCCCTCTGAATTGGATTCTCGGGGTTGCTCGGATAAAAACTTCCACACCTGTTTGCCCCAATGCAGCACTTTATCCAGGGTCGACATTTGGTTGGGATACCAGTAATCCAGAATATCTTCCAACAGGATTGCCACCTGCTGTCCTGTCATGTCTTCCACCAGCAGGGCGTAATCCGACAGTTGCAACCTCAGACCATCTAACTGCAACTCTAACATCGCCAGTTGCGACTCAATCTGAGCTTGCCTGGCTGCATAATCCGCCAGGTAAGCGCCGGTTAACGCCCCATTAAGTTCGCGTTTACGCTTATCTAAACGCAATTGCTCCAGCTGCCAGCCCAGAGACTGCAACTGCTCACTCACTAATAACTGGATCTCGTCGCGCAGGGTATCAGCGTCGCTCAGCTTTTTCTGTAGTACTGACTGAATATCATCCTGATATAACGTTTCACCATCTCGGAACGCGATGAATTTGCCAAAGAAATACCCGCCGCTACTGCGCTCTATCACGGCCCAGTCTGTCGGTTTGGTCGGTTCATCAAGCTGCATTTGCAACACAGAAATAAAATCCGACGGATACAACTCACGGTTGGCAATCTTAATACTCAGCCGGGTGGCAAACTCTTCATCATCGGCCAGTTTACCTGCCGACTGTGGCGGTAAATAGCTTCTGGGCACAAAACTGCGCTCATACACCTGGCCAACCAGGATGGTATTCTTATCCAGCACCTCACCTTGTACCGGGGTTAGTTCGCTCACATTCCACTGATACAGCGGGGCGGGCCAGAAGTAAGTCAGCCCTTTCCAGCCAATCAACAATAATAGTCCAAGCACTGACAGCAAGCTGATACTGACCGCGCCACCAGTTAACCAAATCCAGGGCGCACCCGAACGGATCCATTTCAACACGCTGCTACTCGCTCTATGTCCACTTGATTACAATGCACGATACTTCTCTCTCAATCTCTGACGAACCCATTCAGCCAGGGAGTTGACGGCAAAGGTGAACACAAACAGGATCAGTGCCGCCAAAAACAGCAAGCGATAATGGGTGCTACCAACTTCAGATTCAGCCAACTCTACCGCAATAGTCGCGGACAGGCTGCGTAATCCTTCGAGAATATTCCAGTCCATTAACGGGGTATTGCCGGTCGCCATCAGGACGATCATCGTTTCTCCTACAGCACGTCCAAGCCCCATCATGATCGCGGAGAATATCCCGGGGCTTGCCGTCAGCAACACAACATAAATCAAGGTCTGCCATGGTGTTGCCCCCAATGCCAGAGAGCCATCAGACAGGTGCTTAGGCACAGAGAACACGGCATCTTCAGCAATAGTGAAAATGGTCGGGATCACCGCAAACCCCATCGCCAGCCCGACCACCAAAGCATTGCGCTGATCAAAACCAATCCCCCGCTCAGTGAGAAACAAACGAATATCACCGCCAAAGAACGTTTGTTCCAGCAACGGCGCCATCCACAAGCCAAAGCCCACGACAGCCACCAGCACCGGCATTAACACCAGCGCATGCCAGCCATTTGGCAGGCGGTTGCGAAGCGTGCCAGGAATGGCGGCCCACACTCCGCCCATCAGTATGGTGCTGAGGGGTAACATGAATAACAACACGATCACCGAAATCAGGTGGTCTTCAACAATCGGCGCAAACCACAGCCCGGCCAGAAAACCAATGATCACCGTTGGTAAGGCCTCCATCAGTTCAATCGACGGTTTGACCACACGCCGCATACGGGGCGACATAAAGTAAGCGGTATAGATCGCGCCCAGCACCGCTATCGGGACAGAGAACAGCATCGCGAACATCGCAGCTTTAATCGTCCCAAAGGCTATCGGGATCAGGCTGAACTTAGCTTCAAAATTATCGCTGGCCGAGGAGGACTGCCACACGTACTCCGGCTCAGGGTAGCCCTCGTACCAGACTTTACTCCACAATGAAGACAGTGACACTTCCGGGTAAGGATTATCCACCAGGGCAACACTCAACTCATTACCCAGCAGCGTGATCACATAGCGCTCGTTGTTGGACATCGCGGCCAACTGCGGCGATTTTGCGTAAGCCCGCTGAAACATCACCAGCTTTTCACTGGTTGTGTAATGGCTTTGCACTGTGCCATTGGCGAAAAAGCTGAAGAAGCCTTTGCGGTGCGTATCCGGCAACAGGAACGCGAGTTCAGAAGCGAGTTTAAAATCGCGAATATGCGTTAGAGCTCGGCGTTGTTGCTGCAGGGTATCAAACCACTGTGATACTTGCCCGTCCTGGTGGGTTACCAGCAACGAATACGCACCGGCTAACAAATCCATGCTACGCACTTCATGCTTAGTTTCTCCCTGGCTGAGATCAACCACCTCCCGGACAGCAAAAG
The DNA here is from genome assembly GCF_029223195.1 of Vibrio sp. CAU 1672. Lineage (GTDB taxonomy): Bacteria > Pseudomonadota > Gammaproteobacteria > Enterobacterales > Vibrionaceae > Vibrio. Next base: position 49,202 of record NZ_JARHUF010000026.1, read on the forward strand.
CCTGCTCAGTTTGCTGCAGAACAACCAGTTCCGAGCCTTGACGTAAATACAGCGTTTGGCCATCTGGCGTCAGCAACATCTGCTCCGGAGCGCGGAATGCGGAGGAGAAGGTATAATTGATGGTAGTAACACCGTTACCAAATGACCGGGGCTGTTGCCAGCGCGCGGCCAACCGACCGGATTGCGTTTGCCATACCATCACTGGCGATGACTCATTGAATGCAAAGACAAACTGGCGTACTGGATCGCTGGGATCACTCAAGCGCATATCCATCTCGGCACGATAGTGGATGACTTCCGGTGAGCGCGCATTCTCACGCAGCGTCGCATTAAACTCAGGCTTAAACAGATACGCACTGCCATTATCATCAACCAACCCATACCAGCCCATGCCCGGCACAGATTGCGCAAACGCAACCGGGTTAGTGGCTAACTGTTCGACATGTACGGCGGGGGCATTCGGATCTTGCAGGGAAAGAAAGTGAACCTGGCCATTGCGGGTCAAGACCAGTGCCAGTTGGGCGTAATCATCAACAGCGATCGCAAACGGCTGCTTGGCCTCAATCTGGCGCTGAGCATAATTGGTTTCAATTTTTGCATCGGAAAACAGAGGGATGGTCACCATTGCCAGATAAACAAAAATCAATATCAGCGCCGCCAACACCCCGACTCCACCGGCCGTCACTGCAAGACGAATCAAACGATCTTTAATCAAACGCTTTTTATCTTTTTCCTGCAATGAAAACTCGGCTTGTGCCATTTATCTCTCTACCTTTTTTGACTCAGTACCAGAATATGTCGCTTAGATGACAATTATATTACAGATCACATTAAACACCTGAAAAGAATACAACTATTGTGCAATACTTAATATGAAATAAATCTGTAACAAAAAACACATAATGTTCTCATTCATACACACCGCGTCCCCTATCGGGTGTGTTTTACTTTTTGGTCAGGTAAGGTTATGAGCGCAGAAAAATTATACATAGAAAAAGAACTGAGCTGGTTATCATTCAATGAGCGGGTATTACAAGAAGCCGCGGATAAAACCGTCCCGCTGATTGAGCGTATTCGGTTTCTGGGGATCTTTTCCAACAATCTGGATGAGTTCTATAAAGTTCGTTTTGCCGATGTGAAACGCCGAATCATGATCAATCAGGAACGCGGCGGCAGTGACAACCCCAAACATCTCCTGGCCAAAATGCAATCGAAAGCTTTGAAGCTTAACGAACAATTCGATGAATTATATAGTGAATTAATCCGGGAAATGGCACGTCGCCGCATTTTTCTGGTCAACGAGACCCAGTTGGATGAATCGCAGCAGAAGTGGATCACCAAGTATTTCCACAATCAGGTATTGCCGCACATTACGCCACTGTTAATGAAAGATGAAATTGATGTCCTGCAGTTCCTCAAAGATGAGTACGCGTACATTGCGGTCAAACTAAGCAAAGAGACCCAATCTCAGTACGCTTTGATCGAGATCCCCACCGATCACCTGCCGCGCTTTGTTATGGTGCCGGAGCAAAAAGGCAAGCGACGCAAGACCATTATCTTGCTCGATAACATTATCCGTTATTGCTTGGACGACCTATTTAAAGGCTTTTTTGATTATGATGAGCTCAATGGGTATGCCATGAAAATGACCCGCGATGCTGAGTACGACTTACGCAACGAAATCGAGTTCAGTCTGCTAGAACAGATGTCGGAAGGCGTCAGCCAACGCTTAACCGCCATGCCGGTACGTTTTGTCTATGAGCGGGGCATGCCAGATGACATGCTCGAGTTTCTGTGCCAGAAACTGCAAATCTCTCACTACGACAGCCTGATCCCGGGTAGCCGTTATCATAACTTCAAAGATTTTATCGCCTTTCCTAACGTTGGCCGTGAGTACCTGGAGAACAAACCGTTGGCACCGTTAAAGTGTGCCGATTTTGAAGGTCATCCCAACAAGTTTGACGCCATCAAAGCACAGGATATTCTGCTGTATTACCCCTACCACACCTTTGACCATATCTCGGAGCTGGTGCGTCAGGCCTCGTTTGATCCCAAAGTGATTTCGATCAAAATTAACGTTTACCGGGTAGCTAAAGATTCCCGGCTGATGAACTCACTGATCGATGCGGTGCATAACGGTAAAAGTGTCACCGTGGTGGTGGAACTGCAGGCTCGCTTCGACGAAGAAGCCAACATCGAATGGTCGAAAGTGCTCACCGAGGCGGGGGTGCACGTGGTCTTTGGCGCCCCGGGATTGAAGATCCATTCCAAACTATTGCTGATCAGCCGCCGAGAAGACGACCAAATCGTACGCTACGCGCATATCGGTACCGGCAACTTCCATGAAAAAACCGCCCGCATCTATACCGACTTTTCACTGCTCACCGCCGATCAGGAGCTGACCAACGAAGTGCGCAATGTATTTGGCTACATAGAAAACCCCTACCGACCGGTACGCTTCAACCACTTGTTCGTATCGCCGCGCAATTCGCGCAAACAGATTTACCGCCTTATCGACAGTGAAATCGCCCATGCTAAAGCCGGCAAAAAAGCCGCCCTGACCCTTAAGGTCAATAATCTGGTTGATCGAGGCATCGTCAATAAGCTTTATGGCGCCAGCAATGCCGGCGTGAAAATCAATATGATCATCCGAGGCATGTGTTCATTGGTACCCGGAGTCGAAGGCGTCAGTGACAATATCCGTATCATCAGTATTGTCGACCGGTTTTTGGAGCACCCTCGCGTCATCATTACGCACAACGATGGCGACCCTCAAGTTTACATTTCATCGGCAGACTGGATGACCCGGAACATTGACCACCGCATTGAAGTCGCCACCCCTATCCGTGATCCTCGGTTAAAACAAAAAATTATCGATATCCTTAATATCCAGTTTACTGATACGGTCAAAGCCCGCTTGCTCGATAAAGAGATGAGCAACCAGTACGTCTCGCGCGGTAACCGGAAAAAAGTTCGTTCCCAATTAGCCATTTACGACTATCTTAAAAACATAGAGAAACAAACCAGAAAGCAAAAATCAGATGTCTCAGATACTTGAACAAAATGTACGCTATATCGCCGCAATCGACCTCGGCTCGAATAGCTTTCATATGGTAGTAGCCAAAGTGGTGGGCAGCGATCTACAACTGGTCAGCCGCCACAAACAACGCGTACGCCTGGCTGCCGGACTTGATAATGAAATGAACCTCAGCCATGCCGCGATGGAAAGAGGCCTGGAGTGTTTGGCGATGTTCGCTGAGCGAATTCAGGGTTTTGAGCCGTCCAATGTGCGTATTGCGGCTACTCATACCCTGCGTCAGGCGAAAAACGCGCACCTGTTTATTCAACGGGCACGCGAAGTCCTGCCGTTCCCGATCGAAATCATTTCCGGCGAGGAAGAAGCCCGCCTGATTTACCTTGGGGTGGCACATACCCAAGTTGAGTCAAACTCAAAACTGGTAGTCGATATCGGTGGGGGCAGCACCGAGATGATCATCGGTCAGGAATTTGAGGCTGACCTGCTAAACAGTAAACGGATGGGCTGCGTCAATTTCACTGAGCATTATTTCAAAAACGGCAAGCTATCACGTAAGAACTTTAACAAGGCCATCTTGTCGGCAGAACAAAAACTTGAATCCATCGCGGGTAAATACCAGAAGAAAGGCTGGGACATTGCGTTAGGCTCTTCAGGAACCATCAAAGCGATCCGCGAAGTACTGTTAGGGCAAGGACACGACGATGGCATGATCACCCTGCCCCGCTTACACCAGTTGATTGAGACATTGTGTGCACTGGAGAACATCGATGGCCTGGAGCTGGCAGGGTTGGCCGATGAACGCAAGCCAGTCTTTGCCGCGGGAGTCGCGATATTAACCGCCCTGTTTCAGGCGCTCAACATTGAACAGATGTTTTTTTCTGACGGCGCATTAAGGGAGGGATTACTGTATGAGATGGAACAACGGTTTGCCCGTACCGACATCCGCATGCGCACTACCGAAAACTTGGCACTGAAACATCATGTTGATCTTGAGCACGCCGCGCGGGTCAAAGGCTGTGCGCGAGAGCTATTGCAGCAAATTCATGTCGACCTCGGGATCAAAAAGAAAAGCGAACTGTTCGTTCTGCTGGAATGGGCGGCACTGCTGCACGAAGTCGGCTTAAGTATCAGCTTTAGAGGCTTCCATCGTCACTCCTGCTACATTCTCCAGCACTCCACACTACCAGGCTTCAACAGTGAGCAACAACTTCTGCTGGCGACGCTGGCACGCTTCCAGCGCAAGTCATTAAGGCTTAATGAGTTACCCGAGTTTAACTTATACAAAAAAAGCGAGGTGTTAAGCCTGATCAAGCTGCTGCGTTTGGCGATTGTCCTTAATGGACAACGCAGCGACATGCCTCAGGCTGAGGTGCAGCTAACGCTCAAAAATGACAAATGGCGACTGTCGAGTCCGGATAAAGATTGGCTGGAAAACAACAAACTGCTTGATGCAGACTTAGCTGAAGAGCAACAACGTTGGCATAATACCGGCTGGAAACTAGAGCTGATAAACGAGTAACAGAGAGTCGGCTTATAAGCCGACTTTTGCTAACTCCTGTAAAGCAAATTCACCGGATATCGGCACGTAACCATCTTTGGCGACCAACGTTTGGCCCTCAGCCGAAAAAATAAACCGAATGAATTCCGCCTCAATCGGGCTCAAAGCGTGATCGGGGTGTTTATTAACATACACATACAGGTAACGGGACAGCGGATAACGCCCGGAAACGATATTTTCTCGCGTTGGCCGGACATAATCGGCTCCAGTTTTGGCGATCGGCAACAACCGCACTCCTGAAACGCGGTAACCAACCCCGGAATAACCAACCCCACTGACGCTGGAAGCCACAGACTGCACCACCGATGCCGAGCCAGGCTGTTCATTCACTCGGGTCTTAAAATCCCCGCCACACAGGGCATTACTTTTAAAGTAACCATAGGTACCAGACACAGAATTGCGACCGAAAAGCTGTAAGTTGCGTTTCGCCCAATCAGTTTTAATCCCCAGCTGCCGCCAGTTAGTGATAAAGTCAAGCTCACCACAGCGCAGGGTGGCAGAAAACATCGCATCCAGCTGCCGAAAGTTCAGCCCTTCAATCGGGTTGTCCTGATGGACAAAGATCCCAATCGCATCAATGGCAACCCGCAAGGCCGTCGGCTTATAACCATGCTCTCGCTCAAAGGCTTCAACTTCCCTTAAGCGCATCGGCCGGCTCATCGGGCCGAACTGTGCGGTTTGCTCAGTCAGCGCCGGCGGGGCGGTCGAAGAGCCGGAAGCCTGAATTTGTGCATTGATATTAGGATAGATCGACTGAAATTCCTCAACCCACAAGGTGGTCATGCCTGCCAGGGTGTCGGAACCGACCGACAACAGGTTACCCACAATACCACTGGTTTTCTGGTAAGGCGGCAGCCGCGGCTCATCAGCCGAAGCGCTTCCCGCAAGCAGTGAAATACTCAGGGCTACCCATGAGAGTAGTTTTCTGGTGCTCGTCATGCCTTCACCACCAGGCGGTTAGGTAAAACAAATGAAAACTTACTGCCAACCCCAACTTCACTTTGTATTTCAAGGTGGGAGTCATGGTGGCTTAAAGCGTGCTTAACAATCGCCAAGCCAAGGCCGCTCCCCCCGGTGTCCCGCGAGCGAGCTTTGTCCACGCGGTAGAAGCGCTCAGTTAAACGATGAAGGTGCTGAGGTTCAATGCCGTCACCGCTGTCTTCCACTTCCAGGCACGCGCCTTGCGCCGTTCGAAACCATCGCACATAAATATTGGCTTCGGGCGGCGTATATTTCACTGCGTTATATACCAGGTTCGATATTGCGCTGCGCAGCTGATCTTCATCGCCCAACACACGCAGTCCGGTATCTATATCAAAATGCAGCTGATGGTTATTGTCCCCGCTCAGGCTTAATGCCTCTTTCTCTAATACATCCAGCATGCCAGGGACATCCACCACATCTTCCAGTTCATGCATTGGCGCCGCTTCAATCTTAGATAGCGTAAGCAACTGATTAACCAGACCATTCATCCGGTTAAGTTGCTCTGTCATCACTCCATGTGCTTTACTCCACATCGGTCCGACAACCATATCCGGATCTTCAGTCATCTCCAGATAACCCTGCAGAACCGTCATCGGCGTACGCAACTCATGTGATACGTTGGCAAAGAAGTTACGCCGCATACCTTCCAGCTGTTTAAGCTGGGTCACATCCCGCACCACCATCAGGTGCTCACCTTCGGTATAGGGCACTATCCGTAACTCAAGCATGCGTTCAACATTGAGCGGCGAGCGCATTTCCAGCGGCTCGGAAAAGTCACTTTTACTCAGGTATTTGATAAAATCAGGAGTGCGGATCAAGTTAGAGATCGGCTGTCCGGAATCTTCCGGCCAATGAAAACCTAGCAAGTGCTGCGCCAGGCGGTTGCACCAGACAATATTGCCTTCGGCGCGAAACACCACCACGGCATCCGGGAGTGATTCCGCACCGTTACGAAAACGACGAATTAAGTTGGTCAGCTCTTTACGCTTGCGTCGCTGTCGCTGCTGCAAACGGTATAAACCATTGAACAACGACTCCCAGTTGCCACTGCCAGACGGAGGGGTCAACCGCTTCTCATCCCATAACCAAGCCGACAGCCGGACTTGATTATGCAGGTGCCACACAAGTTGCAACGCCGTCGCCGCCAACAGCAACCACGGCATGTAGCCAAATATCCACCCGACAATCAGCCAGGGTGTGTAAAAAAAAGCCAGCTCCCAGGCCAGCCTTTTCCAAGTTAATCTTTCAACCACTCATTGCTCCGAATAAGGTTCTGCTAAAGCCTTAAGCTTTAGTCGAGAAGCGGTATCCCGCACCGCGCACTGTCTGGATGAGTTTATCGTGGCCGGCCGCTTCAAGTGCTTTACGCAGGCGCCGGATATGAACATCAACAGTACGATCTTCGACGTACACATTAGTGCCCCAAACGTTATTCAGCAGTTGCTCACGACTATAGACCCGCTCCTGATGAGTCATAAAGAAGTGCAGCATTTTAAATTCTGTCGGCCCCATATCTAACGCTTGATCATTGGCCGTCACACGGTGAGAGACAGGATCGAGCTTTAGTCCTTGTACATCAATCACATCTTCTAATGCAGTAGGCGTCACCCGGCGAATAACCGCTTTTAAGCGCGCGACCAGCTCTTTGGGAGAAAAGGGCTTGGTAATATAGTCATCGGCACCAACTTCCAAACCACGCACTTTATCTTCTTCTTCACCGCGTGCGGTCAACATCACCACCGGAATGTTACGTGTCAGCTCTTCACGCTTCATATGTTTGATAAAGTTAATCCCACTGCCACCCGGCAGCATCCAGTCTAGTAACACCAGATCAGGAAAAGGTTCCGCCAATTTCGATACCGCAGAGTCATAGTCTTCGGCTTCTACTGCTTGATAACCTTTCTGCTCAAGCACAAAACACAACATTTCACGGATTGGCGCTTCGTCTTCAACAACCAGAATCCTTCTAGACATAACTGAATAACCTTATGTTCGTTGACTTAGTAAAGTTAAGCGACAAAGCGCTCCTCTATGCATAAGCATTATCACTACCAATTATGACACTTTTGTGACCTTTGAAAACAAATTTTCACATAACTTTCTTTTGGGATTCATTCTGATATTTTGCATTTCACTTAAGACATTCAGGACAAAATTTCCTATGATTACGGCCCTGTCATCAGCCTAGAGAAGATTTATGTGGTTTAAAAACTGTCTGGTATACCGTGTTAACCGTGAAGTTAACTTCAATGCAGACCAACTGGAAACTCAACTGGCCGAGTTTCGTTTTACTCCGTGCGGCAGCCAAGATAAGCAAAAGTTTGGTTGGGTCAACGTGATGGGCAAACATGGCGACATGATGACTCACGTATCAGAAAACCGCATTCTGATTTGTGCCAAGAAAGAAGAAAAAATGCTACCAGCGTCAGTGATCAAAGATTCATTGAGCGCCAAAGTCGAAACCATGGAAGCACAAGAAGGTCGTCCTCTTAAGAAGAAAGAGAAAGACAACCTCAAAGATGACATCGTCATGGACCTACTGCCACGTGCATTTAGTCGTAGCAGCCACACTTACGTGCTGATCATGCCAAAAGAAGGCTTCATCCTGGTTGATGCCAGCAGCTACAAAAAAGCTGAAGACGTATTGGCTCTATTGCGTAAGACTATGGGTAGCCTACCGGTTGTACCTGCTATTCCTGAGGTCGCGATCGAAACCACATTGACTGAATGGGTGAAGACAGGCGACACACCGCAAGGCATCACTATGATGGATGAAGCAGAGCTTAAATCGGTGCTGGAAGAAGGCGGCGTGATTCGTTGTAAGAAGCAGGAGCTAACGACAGACGAAATCCGCAACCACATCGCAGCCGATAAAGTAGTGACTAAGCTGGCGTTAAACTGGCAAGATCGTATCGAATTCATCATGGCAGAAGATTCCGGCATCAAACGTCTCAAGTTCTCTGATGAACTAAAAGATCAAAACGACGATATTCCACGTGAAGATCAAGCAGCTCGCTTCGATGCAGACTTCTCTCTCATGTGTGGCGAGTTCAGCGCTTTCCTACCAAATCTATACGAAGCACTGGGTGGTCTGCCTAACCCGAACGCTTAACCTCGTACAAAGATTAACCACAACGCCCTCACTTTTTTGAGGGCGTTTGTTTATCTAAACCATAATTCTCCTAGTCACAGGTCACGTTTTGACGTAAAATTTGCGCCCCATTTCCATGAGGTGGATTTGGCCTGACTTGTGATCAGATATTAAGAGAATTGAGCAATGACAACTGAGAAAGCATTCGTACCTGAGCTACTGTCTCCAGCAGGTAGCCTTAAAAACATGCGTTACGCATTCGCCTACGGCGCAGATGCAGTATACGCTGGTCAGCCTCGCTACAGCCTTCGTGTACGTAACAACGAGTTCAACCACGAGAACCTGAAAATTGGTATCGATGAAGCGCATGCCCTCGGCAAAAAGCTTTACGTGGTATGTAACATCCAACCGCACAACTCTAAGCTTAAAACTTTCATCCGCGACCTTAAACCTGTGGTAGAAATGGGTCCAGACGCACTGATCATGTCTGATCCGGGCCTGATCATGATGGTTCGTGAAGCCTTCCCAGAGATGCCAATCCACCTGTCTGTACAGGCGAATGCGGTAAACTGGGCAACAGTGAAGTTCTGGGCAGCTAACGGCGTTGAGCGTGTGATCGTTTCTCGTGAGCTTTCTCTGGAAGAAATCGAAGAAATTCGCCAGCACTGTCCTGAAACTGAACTGGAAGTTTTCGTTCACGGTGCTCTATGCATGGCTTACTCTGGTCGTTGCCTGCTTTCTGGTTACATTAACAAGCGTGATCCTAACCAAGGTACTTGTACTAACGCATGCCGTTGGGAATACAAAGTAGAGAAAGGCAAGGAAGACGACGCAGGTCAGATCGTCGAAGAGTTCGATCCAAGCCAGACACAAGCAATCGAAGTTCAGGACGAACGTCCTGAAACAACCATCGGTCGTGGCAAACCGACTGACGAAGTGGTTCTGCTTTCTGAAAGCCACCGCCCTGAAGAAAAAATGGCGGCGTTCGAAGATGAACACGGCACTTACATCATGAACTCAAAAGACCTGCGTGCCATCCAGCACGTGGAGCGCCTGACTAAGATGGGCGTGCACTCACTGAAAATTGAAGGCCGTACTAAGTCATTCTACTACTGTGCACGTACCGCTCAGGTTTACCGCAAAGCGATTGATGATGCTGTTGCGGGCAAGCCATTTGATGAAAGCCTGATGGGGACACTGGAAAGCCTGGCTCACCGTGGTTACACCGAAGGTTTCCTGCGTCGTCACACTCACGATGCCTACCAAAACTACGACTACGGTTACTCTGTATCTGATGCTCAGCAGTTCGTTGGTGAGTTCACAGGTAAGCGCCGTGGTGACATGGCCGAAGTAGAAGTGAAGAACAAATTCGTTGTCGGTGACAGCCTTGAGTTAATGACGCCAAAAGGCAACGTGATCTTCACCCTTGAAGCGATGGAAAACCGCAAATCAGAATCGATTGAAGATGCAAAGGGTAACGGTCACTTCGTATTTATCCCGGTACCACAAGACATGGATCTGGAATACGGCCTATTGATGCGTAATCTGAATGCAGGTCAGGATACCCGTAACCCGACAGGTAAATAAGCATGGCATTGCTGATCACGGACAAGTGCATTAACTGTGACATGTGTGACCCGGAGTGCCCTAACGGTGCGATTACCATGGGTGACACTATCTTTGAGATTGACCCTGACCTGTGTACCGAGTGTAAAGGTCATTATGACAAGCCGACTTGCCAGTCGGTTTGTCCGATCACTAAATGCATTATTACCGATCCCAATCACGTAGAAACCGAAGAACAATTACTAGAGAAATTCGTAATTATTCAAGGTCTCGCATAAAGTTTAAAAGGTTCAACTTTGTATCCAGAGTTGAACCTTTTTATTAGCCTGATTTTTCTATCGGGTAAATATTGCAAAATATGTCTTTCTCAAAATGGGACTCTAGCCTGTCTCGCCAGTTTTTGGCTTGAGAAATAGGGATCAGATAAAAAGTCTCCCTGCAGGTATCCGTGACAAATGCCATACCGTGCTGCATCAATTCATAATGCACATCACTAATAAACCCAGGGTCGAGCCTTTGCCGCCCGGTCAGTTGGTTAATGTCTTGGCGAGATATCGAAACGCCGACCGACTCATTGCAGAATCGGTGTCTCAGCCACTCAGCAAACTCTTTTGCGCAAATCATTGTCATGGTCTTATCCTCGAGTCACTCTTCAACGGGCAGCAAACCAGTACGTCCTGGGACGTGTCTCTGCATTGCCTCATCCTGTATTCCAACCAACCGTCATCAGAGGTGCATCGTAACGAAAATGCTCCTTTTAAACATTGAGATAACCGGACAACAAATAACGGCTAAGCATTTGTTTATTTATAACTTCTATAATATGTCACGGCAAAACAGCCGCTTTTTAATACTTGTATTAATCACTTTAGACAAAAGCGTGATGTTTCTCCAGTTTCATAGCCAGAATTGCTGTGCACTAATCTGCACTAAAGACTACCAGCAAAGAACCAACATCACCTTTTAAATACCGTTACCGTGCATTGCCTGTGAGCAGCAACTGGCATTGATCTGGCATGACTTTGTGTTTTCCCGGTGAGCGAGTACGTTTCTTCGCTGTTGATTGGTTTTGTTTGATATGGGTTATCCAACTCGACAGTTCAGCACCACAACCATCTCCTTCGGGTGGCGGCGCTTGTTCAATGCAACTGGAACTATTAGCAGGACAAGTTAAACGAACATGGAAATGATAATGGTGGCCCCACCACGGGCGCACTTTCTGCAACCATCGCCTCCCGTCCCCGCTGGTACTCTCCTGATGGCACAACTGCTGCTTGATAACCGGGTGAACAAAAATACGTGCCACCGCATGATCTTGCGCTGCATATTTAACCATCTCAAAATGGCGCTCATCCCAGTTCAGGGGCGAAATCGAGTAACGTTGAAAATCCACCATACTCAGTGGCTCAGGCAGCTGAAGTTCTCGTTCTGATAGCGGCGTATCAGCAAAGCGAAGCCAAACATCAATATCAAGGCCTGTCTGGTGGCTGGAATGGCCGGAAGCAAAGCGCCCGCCACGAGGTAGTGATAAGTCACCGATTAAAAGAATAGTATCAAGACGTTGGGTAAGGGTGAGACTAAGTCGCTCAACAAACTGAATAGCTCTTGGATGCCCATAATAGCGATTTGCCTGGCTGCGCAGAACCTGATAACCAACACCATTTAGCGGCAATGGAACCGCCCCTTCCAAACAGCCATTGGCATAACCGCCTATCGAAGAAGGCTGATGCAGAGTCGGAGCTTTGACCTCCTCCCAAGGAGAGGCAAGCAATGAAGCTGAACAAAAAAGAAATACACTCAATACGCTCAGCTTCATCTTACTTACCTATCAGTAATGTTCACCATTATCGTAGTATTGCCTCGTAGCCAGTGCGGTAAAAATAACGGCCACATCCACTTCATGACCAAGAATACCGCGCACCTGCTGAGTGATAACGCTGGCCACGCTATCTTGTGTCTCCTGGCCTCGATCAAACCACAGAACTTCAACAAACGGGTAGGCACTACTTACCTCACCTTCTGCAAAAAATGTTGAATAGATATACTCAAAGGTAAAATCCTCTCGAGGACATTTCATTAGTGGCTGCAATTCATCCGTTAGCGAGGCAGAAAGCGCTTGAACCGTTTGCGGTTCGACCGCTCTAAAACGAAGGTGAGGCATAGAATACTTCCTAAATAATCGTATTGATAATCAATCATAGCAGGAACCGTTGAGGTGATCATCACGATGAAAGCACTGGCTTGAGTATTGATTTTCAACATTACTTGATAACCACAACTCACTATAATCCTTACAAGGCATTCGAGAAATATCATTTCGCTACCATCGCTCGATACACTCAACCCGGTTTTTACCCCTTTCTTTCGCCAAATAGAGCGCTTTATCTGCGCTCTGAAATGCTAAATCAAAAGTCGTCAGGATGGGGGCTACCCCAAATGAGCAGGTGATACTGACTCGTTTACTGATACGCAAAGACTCAATCTTAGAGCGAATACGTTCGGCGAATGCTAGTGCCCCATCCGCCTTGGTTTGCGGACAAAAAATAATGAACTCTTCTCCCCCCCAACGGACGAGCTCATCATGCTCCCTAAGTAGCGCAGAAACGATTCTGGTCAGCTGAATCAGCACCTGATCGCCTTTATCGTGGCCATAGGTATCATTGATAAGTTTAAAGTCATCAACATCAAACAAGATCAGACTGTCGAACGTGGGACTTTTGCTATGTTGTTCATATGCATAGTTAAATCCGTTTCGGTTTAAAACCCCAGTCAAGGCATCCGTTTTCGCTAAGACTGCGTATTTCTCTTTTTCGTCTTGCAGTATTTCCAACTGAATCTCTTTAGCGCGAACTTGCTTCTTTAAAGAAAAGAATCGCCAGCCAGAATGCATGATCGCGTACACAACCCACACTGAGAGCAAAATAATGTACAGCGTTTCCTTATCAATCCACTTTCCTTTAATGCTCACATCCCGAACAATGATTTCGGTGTTTTTTAATGCACGACTGTCACCTGTAGATATTTGCAGGTACTGGACCTGATCCAGGTTTCTTGATGTACTGATATCTGTGGGGCGAGCCAGATACCACCAAGAGGGAACATGAAACTGATCTAGCCGCAATGCATAGCGCACACTCTGGCCTGAGGGTTGCGATATGGTAGAGAGATTAGCTCTTAAATCGATAGCAGGATGTTCAGCAGTATTTGGCTCCGCGTTAAGTAGATAGATCAATACCGTATCATGAAGGTTCTGAGCCTCATGGTAAGCCAGGGTAAAAATTAGAGTGTCATAACGCCTCAGGTCAAGGCCAGAAGTAGGATCTTCCACCAGAGGGATCATCATACTGCAGAAGGGAAAAGTCAGTGAGTGGGCAGTCTGACACTGTAGGCGCAATGATTGTTGGGCATAAAACAACTCGCCCGTTGAGCGGCCACCATTAACCGTATCATTGAGTAGCGTCGCCCGCCTGAACGCCTCTGCAGGAACACTTACCGTCGCGACCATACCGAAATGATGCCATGTTAGAAGCCCTAACGTAACAATCACCAAAACCAGATAATGTCTTTCTTTAAACCAGTTTTTCATCGCCCCTCAAAATTAACAATCTTAACAACGACAACAATAAAGAATGCGCTTTCTATCGCAAAATCTTATCAGACAAAGCTCGCGCCGTATGTGATTCCGCGGTCATTATCGAGAACTCTGCTCCTCTAGGGACATACCGTAGCGAAACCACAAATGAAAAAGCTCCTGCATTTCTGCTGGAGCCTTAAAGATGGCACCGATGGACCGGGCCGGCACTTCGGAGAACCGACCGGGCTGGCGTTTCAGCTCCCAACACGCGTATTCTTGGAGATTGGCGGAATCCGCTGCTGAGTTGAAAGCTAGCAATACGAAAAAGGCCTAGTCTTTCGACTAGGCCTTAAATATGGCAGGGGTGGAGAGATTCGAACTCCCAACACGCGGATTTGGAATCCGCTGCTCTGCCAATTGGAGCTACACCCCTGTAGTTCGTGTTTAACGAGACGACGCTCAAATAAGTGGCGGAGTGGACGGGACTCGAACCCGCGACCCCCGGCGTGACAGGCCGGTATTCTAACCAACTGAACTACCACTCCGCAGTGGCTTACCTGCTATTGGCAGGTGTCCAAAATTTA
>NZ_JARHUF010000027.1 GCF_029223195.1 Vibrio sp. CAU 1672
TGGCGACCATAGCGATTTGGACCCACCTGATTCCATGCCGAACTCAGAAGTGAAACGAATTAGCGCCGATGGTAGTGTGGGGTTTCCCCATGTGAGAGTAGGACATCGCCAGGCTTTAAATTTAAAGGGCCCGTTTGAGTAAACGGGCTTTTTTAGTCCTCATAGGACACCTTGATGCTGATATAGCTCAGGTGGTAGAGCGCATCCTTGGTAAGGATGAGGTCCCCAGTTCGAGTCTGGGTATCAGCACCAGCTTCAAGGTAATACAAATTTTACTTGGCGACCATAGCGATTTGGACCCACCTGATTCCATGCCGAACTCAGAAGTGAAACGAATTAGCGCCGATGGTAGTGTGGGGCTTCCCCATGTGAGAGTAGGACATCGCCAGGTTCTTATTTAGCCCAGGCTAACCAATGCGGAGCGGTAGTTCAGTTGGTTAGAATACCGGCCTGTCACGCCGGGGGTCGCGGGTTCGAGTCCCGTCCGCTCCGCCACTTATTCTGAGCCCGAGTCGAAAGACTTGGGCTTTTTTACGTCTGTTATTTTTGTTCGTCCTGCGCACTTATCTGAACAGCTACTTATCCAGATTGGTATGGGCCCAGCCAGAGTACCATCCCGCCCTTTATTCCAGATCTCAGCAGAAATGCCGATTATTGTCAGTACTTTGGGCCTGTAGCTAATGAGTCCCGGCTACGTTTAACCCAGGCGCTTTGCTAACGAGTCTTTTCCAATACATTGTCCCTAACACTTTATACCGGTGTTTTTCGAGTTGCCTGTGTGGATAAAATAATCACCAATTCCCATTTTAGACGTCTAGACTCCTGAATATTGTGTGATAGGATGGAAGGATATTACAAGGAATGAGGTTGAAGCGTGGGAAGTAACGTAAGACAACAGATTGAAGCTCAATTGAAGCAACGTATTCTTTTGATCGATGGTGGTATGGGCACCATGATCCAGGGCTACAAACTGGAGGAGCAAGATTATCGGGGGGAGCGCTTTGCTGACTGGCATAGCGATCTAAAGGGTAACAACGACTTGTTGGTCCTGACTCAGCCTCAATTGATCAAGGATATTCACGGCGCGTATTTGGAAGCGGGAGCGGATATACTCGAGACCAATACTTTTAACGCCACCACTATTGCGATGGCTGACTATGACATGGAAAGCCTGAGTGATGAAATTAACTTTGCCGCGGCAAAGCTAGCGCGCGAAGCCGCGGATGAGTGGACGGCTAAGACACCGGATAAGCCTCGCTATGTGGCAGGGGTTTTAGGTCCGACCAACCGCACTTGTTCGATCTCTCCGGATGTAAATGACCCTGGTTACCGCAATGTTTCTTTTGATGAGTTAGTCATTGCTTACTCTGAATCGACTCGTGCGCTGATCAAAGGTGGTTCTGATCTTATTTTAATTGAGACGATCTTCGATACGCTAAATGCCAAAGCGTGTGCGTTTGCGGTAGAAAGCGTGTTTGAAGAACTGGGTATTGAACTACCTGTGATGATCTCCGGTACGATTACCGACGCTTCCGGACGTACACTTTCAGGTCAAACCACCGAAGCTTTTTATAACTCGCTGCGTCACATCCGGCCACTTTCATTTGGTTTGAACTGCGCTCTTGGCCCTGACGAACTGCGCCCTTATGTCGAAGAGTTATCTCGAATCTCCGAATCATTCGTCTCGGCTCACCCTAATGCAGGCTTGCCGAATGCATTTGGTGAATATGATTTGTCGCCGGAAGAGATGGCCGGGCATGTTAAAGAGTGGTCTGAAAGTGGCTTCTTAAACCTGATTGGCGGCTGTTGTGGAACAACGCCAGAGCATATTCGGCAGATGGCCTTGGCGGTCGAAGGTGTTAAACCACGTACTTTACCAGAGCTCAACGTGGCGTGTCGTCTCTCTGGCTTAGAGCCATTAACGATTGAAAAAGAAACCTTATTTATTAATGTTGGTGAACGAACTAACGTGACCGGCTCCGCTCGTTTCAAACGTTTGATCAAAGAAGAGCTCTACGATGAAGCCCTTGAGGTTGCTCGTCAGCAGGTGGAAAACGGCGCACAGATCATCGACATCAATATGGATGAAGGCATGCTGGACGCACAAGCCTGTATGGTTCGATTCTTGAACCTTTGTGCATCGGAACCGGAAATTTCAAAAGTACCGATCATGGTCGATTCTTCCAAGTGGGAGGTCATTGAAGCTGGTCTCAAATGCATCCAAGGTAAAGGCATCGTGAACTCCATTTCTCTTAAAGAAGGTAAAGAGAAATTTGTTGAGCAGGCCAAACTGATCCGTCGTTACGGGGCGGCGGTGATCGTGATGGCGTTTGACGAAGTTGGCCAAGCCGATACTCGTGAGCGTAAAGTTGAAATCTGTACCAACGCTTACCGAATTCTGGTTGATGAAGTTGGCTTCCCGCCAGAAGATATCATTTTTGACCCGAATATCTTTGCGGTAGCAACGGGGATTGAAGAGCACAACAACTACGCGGTTGATTTTATCGAAGCGGTTGGGGACATCAAACGAGACTTACCACACGCAATGATTTCTGGTGGGGTGTCTAATGTATCGTTCTCTTTCCGGGGTAATAACTACGTGCGTGAAGCGATTCATGCCGTGTTCCTTTACCATTGTTTCAAGAACGGCATGGACATGGGGATTGTGAATGCCGGTCAGTTAGAAATCTACGATAACGTACCCGAACAGCTGCGTGAAGCAGTAGAAGACGTGGTACTGAACCGTCGTGATGATGCCACCGAAAGATTGCTGGATATTGCCGGTGAATATGCAGAAAAAGGCGTGGGTAAGGAAAACGATGCGTCAGCGCTTGAATGGCGTACCTGGCCGGTAGAAAAGCGTTTAGAACATGCACTGGTTAAAGGTATTACCGAGTTTATTGTCGAAGATACTGAAGAGGCACGTGTTAACGCCACAAAACCGTTAGAGGTGATTGAAGGTCCGCTGATGGATGGTATGAATGTCGTCGGTGACCTGTTTGGTGAAGGCAAAATGTTCTTGCCACAGGTGGTTAAGTCGGCGCGGGTGATGAAGCAGGCAGTGGCTCATTTAGAACCTTTTATCAATGCAGAGAAGCAAGCGAGTTCTTCCAACGGTAAAATATTGCTCGCGACGGTAAAAGGTGACGTGCACGATATCGGCAAGAACATCGTTGGTGTGGTACTGCAATGTAATAACTATGAAATCATCGATCTTGGTGTGATGGTGCCCTGTGAACAGATCCTCAAAGTTGCGAAGGAAGAAAATGTCGATATCATCGGCTTGTCTGGCTTGATCACCCCTTCACTGGATGAAATGGTGCATGTTGCCAAAGAGATGGAGCGACTTGATTTTGATTTGCCATTGCTGATTGGTGGCGCGACCACATCGAAGGCACACACCGCAGTCAAAATTGAGCAAAACTACCAACATCCAGTCGTTTACGTGAACAATGCCTCTCGCGCGGTAGGCGTCTGTTCTGCGCTGCTTTCAGAAACGCAGAAGCCCGCCTTTGTTGAGAAGTTGCAAGCCGATTACGACGTGGTACGCGATCAGCATGCTCGTAAGCGTCCGCGTACTAAGCCGGTTACATTGGCAGAAGCTCGAGCGAATAAAGTGGCGATTGATTGGGATAACTATACGCCACCAGTCCCAGCCAAACCTGGGGTGCATGTGTTTGATGATGTTGATATTGCAACGCTGCGTAATTATATCGACTGGACTCCATTCTTTATGACCTGGTCACTGGTTGGCAAGCATCCAGCAATCTTTGAGCATGAGGAAGTCGGTGAAGAGGCGAAGCGCTTGTACCGTGATGCTAATGACTGGCTGGATCGTATCGAGCAGGAAGGGCTGCTGAAAGCGCGTGGCATGTGTGGTTTGTTCCCGGCGGCCAGCGTCGGGGATGACATCGAAGTGTATAGTGATGAGTCGCGTACGCAAGTGGTTAAGATGTTGCATAACCTGCGTCAGCAAACTGAGAAGCCGAAAGGCTTTAATTACTGTTTATCCGATTATATAGCGCCGAAGTCGAGTGGCAAGAAAGACTGGATTGGCGGTTTTGCGGTGACGGGCGGGATTGGTGAGCGCGAACTGGCCGATGCGTTTAAAGCCCAAGGCGATGACTATAATGCGATAATGATCCAAGCGGTGGCAGACCGTTTGGCTGAGGCATTTGCTGAGTATCTACATGAAAAAGTGCGGAAAGAGATTTGGGGCTACTCTGCTGATGAAAATCTGTCGAACGATGAGTTGATCCGGGAAAACTATCAGGGCATTCGTCCGGCGCCCGGCTACCCGGCCTGTCCTGAACATACCGAGAAAGGAGGACTCTGGGAGCTGCTCAAGGTCGAAGAGACACTAGGCATGTCATTGACCTCCAGTTATGCGATGTGGCCAGGCGCTTCGGTTTCCGGCTGGTATTTCTCCCATCCGGACTCGCGTTACTTTGCCATTGCGCAGATCCAGCAAGATCAGCTGGAGAGCTATGCGGATCGCAAAGGCTGGGATCGAATTGAAGCAGAAAAGTGGCTAGGGCCGAACCTGCATGGCTAACAGCTTAAGGCTGATTCTCACAAAACGAAGGGGCTGCATATTTGCAGCCCCTTACTTTTTATCGAGTATCAATGACGGCCATTACTCAAAAAGCTCAGTATGAAGCTTTTGAATGGCTTGTTTTGAGACAGATTTGTGCATCAGAAAACACAAGTTGTGTGGGCTGGCGCCGTAACAAATCATACGCAGGTTAAAGTCTTCTAGTGTGCCGAATACTTGTTTCGCATAACCTTTGCTTTCACTCATTTTATTGCCAATCAGAGCGACAAGACACAAGTCGTGTTCGACTTCAACTTTACATAGCTCTTCCAACTCATCTCTTGCGGCTTGAGGCAGTTGAGGCGCACCACCGGCCGTATCGGTTTGGTCTAGGGTGAGTGAGACACTAATTTCGGATGTGGTAATGAGATCAACCGAGATCTTATGTTTGGCCAGGATTTCAAATACCTTGGCTAAAAAGCCGTATGCATGGAACATGTTAGCG
Source organism: Vibrio sp. CAU 1672 (assembly GCF_029223195.1). Taxonomy (GTDB): domain Bacteria; phylum Pseudomonadota; class Gammaproteobacteria; order Enterobacterales; family Vibrionaceae; genus Vibrio. Next base: position 5,040 of record NZ_JARHUF010000027.1, read on the forward strand.
CTGCGAAGGGTTACCATGGTTTGATTGCAACGCAAGGCAAGCGCACGAAACAGTGGCGAGCTTTCGACTTGCTGGCGAATCCAGGTACCGCCTTTCTCTGGTTCTTTCGAAGAGCCGACGAAGACAGGAATATCATGGCGTAAAGCCGGAACCAAAGTCGAAGGGTGGAGGATCTTCGCGCCAAAGTTAGCCATTTCGGAGGCTTCACTAAAACTTATTTCCGGAATAGGTGCGGCTTTAGGGGCAATACGGGGATCGGTGGTGTAGATGCCCGGTACATCAGTCCAAATCTCAAGGCCTGCAGCCTGCACGCCTTCGGCAATGAGTGCCGCACTATAGTCACTGCCGCCACGGCCCAGCGTAGTGGTGTTGCCCGACTCATCTGAGCCGATAAAGCCTTGTGTGACGACGACGTGATTGCGGCAGAGCGGGGCCAGCTTTTCTTGTGCCAGCTTGGCGATAACTTCAATGTCGGGTTCTGCGCGGCCAAAGTTATCATCAGTGCGCAACACTTCGCGGATATCAAAACGTACCGCGTTAATTCCCCGCTCATACATCAGTTGGGTCAGGATGTGGGTCGACATCAGCTCACCACAGGCAACCAGATGATCGGTGAGTTTTTTGTTGGCCTGGATCGAGGCCGCTTCCGCTAAGCTGGTGACCGTATCAAGCACCGCATAGACTTCCGCAGCGACCACGGTGGCATCATTTAATTGATTGAGAATAGCTTCATGCAGCTCAGCCAGTTGGGTCAACAGTGTGGCACGACGAGCCTGATCTTGTACGCCATTTGCCAGTTCCACCAGTATATTGGTCACACCTGAACAGGCACTGCTGACGACCAGGCGAGTAGCCGGATTGTTCTCGATGATGGTGGCGCAACGGCTCATGGCTTCAAAGTTTGCCACGCTGGTTCCACCGAATTTTGCTACGTTAAATGCGCTCACTGCATTTCTCCCACGTCTTCTAAAAAGTAACAACAGTTGGTTTGACCAACTCGAATAGTAATGGTGAGGAAAGGGACAGAGCAAATAGAGAGGTATTGATAAATGTAGAGAAATTTACCCTCAGAAGCTCTTCATCAGACCGTGCTGATGACAGTTGATGGGAATCAACCCAAGTCAACCGACAGATCAAATCCAACAAATATGATCCACCTCGGCACTGCTCCCCCTGAGTGATAGGTATCGGAATTGTGGTTCCACCAGTCACCTGCCTGGGCAGTGCTCCTCTTCTGCTTAAAGCTTAATCATTGAACGGGTTTGGCGTACTAATGTCAATTAATATTTAACCACGATTGAAAGTTTTTTATGCAGTTAAACAGGGTTCTGGTTTGACCACTATACTTACGGCTAATTGCCGCCTGAGGAAAAATCCTTTAGGGTGAAGAACCTTACCCACTGCATGCAAGGAGCTGACATGCCGATCAAAAGTTTTGTTCCCCCCCAACGTACGCTAATGGGCCCAGGGCCTTCGGATATATCTCCTCAGGTATTGCAGGCACTGAGCCGTCCAACCCTTGGGCACCTAGACCCTCTGTTTATCGGTATGATGGATGAGCTTAAGCAGTTGCTTAAATATGCCTTTCAGACTGACAATGATTTTACTATTGCTGTCTCTGCACCGGGCAGCGCCGGCATGGAAGCCTGCTTCGTTAACTTGATTGAACCAGGCGATAAAGTGCTTGTTTGCCGCAATGGGGTGTTTGGCGAACGGATGCGTGAGAATGTCGTTCGGGCTGGTGGTGAAGCCATTGTTATTGATGATGAGTGGGGAGCGCCAGTTTCGATCCCGAAAGTTGAGCAAGCTTTGCTTGCTCATCCGGACTGTAAAATTCTGGCGTTTGTCCATGCAGAAACTTCGACCGGCGCAATGAGTGATGCGCAGGCGTTAGGTAAGCTGGCTAAGCAGCATGACGTGTTAACCATTGTTGATGCGGTGACGTCATTGGGCGGTGTGCCGCTTAAGGTGGATGAGTGGCAACTGGATGCTGTGTATTCTGGCAGTCAAAAATGTTTGTCTTGTGTGCCGGGCCTGTCTCCGCTCACCTTCTCTCCGGCCGCGATTGCCAAAATTCAGTCGCGTACTACTCCGGTACAGAGTTGGTTCCTCGATCAAAGCCTGGTACTTGGCTATTGGAGTGGTGAAGGCAAACGCAGCTACCATCATACTGCGCCAGTCAACAGTTTGTACGCTTTGCATGAAGCGCTGTTGATGCTCAAAAATGAAGGCCTGGAAAACGCCTGGGCCAGACATCAGACAATGCACGAAAAACTCAAACAGGGCTTGGAAAAACTTGGCTTTAAGTTTGTCGTCGATGCGGCTTTTCGTTTACCGCAACTCAACGCAGTTTATGCGCCTGAAGGAATTAATGAAGCGAGTGTCCGGTCCCATTTGCTTGAGACGTATAATCTGGAAATTGGTGCCGGGCTAGGGGCGCTGGCCGGTAAAGCCTGGCGGATTGGTCTGATGGGCTATGCCGCCAGGGCTGAGAACGTTGCGCTCTGCTTACGTGCTCTGGAAGAGTCTTTGACTGAGTAGCTGGAATGAACAAGCGAAGGTATTTTACCTTCGCTTTTTGTTCGGTGGTTATTGTGCTGATGAGGTTGAGTTATTGTTTATGCCCGGTTGATAACTCACTTGGCTGAAGTCCGTGTCCGGAAACAAGAACTGGGCCTCCGCGCGGATTTGTTCTGCCTTACTGGTGTCGTTTATTCCCAGGTAAGCCAGGATCAGGTTGGTGTAAAAAGCCGGTCGCGGCTTATCTTTAATGATGGCCAGTGACCAGTCAATATAGGCTTGGATTAAGTTCGGATCTTGGTTGTGCAAGCCGAGGTTCAGGTAAGTACTGTAAACATCCCAGTCAAAGCGATCTTTCCACACCACGGGGTTGGTCACCTGGCTGAGAATGTCAGGATCTTTGGGGCTGGATGTTTCAAACTTCGTCAGGATAAAGTTGGTGTGCAGAGCGCTCAGCATATAGACACTGAACAGCGCTGGGATGATCAGGCTACACACGCGCATTAAGCTCTTAGTGAGGTTGCTAAAGCCGGCGTTGCGGTAACGTGAAACGCGCTGATCGACCCAATACAGCAGAATAATGAAAATAAGCCAGTGTACTAGCGAATGGTAAAATGGGTACTCTAACTGGGAGTGCAGCACAATGGGAATAAACAGAGCTAGCAGTGCCAGCCGGGTCCCCCGCTTCGCCTGGTATATTCGGTACAACACCAGTAACATCGCCACTAAGATGCCAAGAACAGGCAACAAACCTCCCTCTATCCCCCAATACAGCAATTCGTTGTGTGGATGATCAAGCGCCGCTAGTCCTGCTGGATAGTTAGGGTTGAGCGCGTGCTGTCTGGCGGTATATAACACGTAAGCAGGCTCAAAAGTGCCATATCCATATCCGGTGAACGGTTTCTCGATCAGCATATCCAGGCTTTGTCGATATAAGGTGCTGCGGATATCGGAAGCGGTGGCTTTTTGATTCAGCTTGTCTGCCGTATCATCCTGAACCATGCTCAAAATCGCGCCCAAACCGAAGCCGAGCATAACCGAAAGCAACCAGTACCTCAGACGCTTGCGGGTGGTAAAGCGATACAGGTAAGGCAGAGTCAGCAGCAGAACAAAGATCCCGCTGAGCCAACCGGTCCTCGACGCTAAAACGATCAGCAGTGGGATCGTCAAGATCGGTATCAGGTACAATAATACGATATCGCTCAGTCTGCGCTCGTATTTGTGAGGCTGTCTGGCCAGTAAGTAACCTGCAACTCCGAGGCCGGTGGCAAGAAAACTGGCCATCACATTTGGTTGTTGGAAAATACCATAAGGCCGGTTATTCAGGGTATCGTAACCAAATGGGTTACCGGGCTGAAGATAAAGGTATTGAATGAAACCGAAAATGGCTTCAATCCCGACGGCGAGGACAATAAACCATAACAGACGTTGCCGGTGCTTGTTGCTGAAGTGAAATTGTTGCAAAACAACAAAGAACATCAGGCCAAACCACAGGCCAATCAACTTACTGGCCGCCAGCGAGTGATTCGCGTTGGGATACAGGACCGGAATCGTCATGATTACGACACACGCGAGTAACCCGATAGTCAATTTGCTAAAGCGTAACGTGCGGTTTCTTGCCGTTTGGTAGCAGCCGATTCCGAGCGCAAAGCTGAACGCTATCCAGGAGGTAGCATTAAAAGAGAGCGCTAATCCGGAGCCCCCCGGGTTAGGCATAAAAATATGCATCGCCACCGAAAAGAGCACCGCCAGGGCGACAAGAAACTTGCGATTGAGCGGCACGCGCACTTTTTGCGGTGACAGTTTGGTTCCACTCACATGAATAGTAGCCATAATAATAACGTTATGTTTGTATGAAAAAAGACCAGCGCTTGCTGGTCTTGTCACTTTACCTGTTTTTTCTACATCAACATAGGTTTAAGGAAGCGGGCTGTGTGCGATCCTTCAATCTGAGACACATCTTCTGGGGTTCCCTGGGCAATGATTTCCCCGCCGCCCTGGCCACCTTCTGGTCCCAGATCGACAATCCAGTCGGCGGTTTTGATCACATCTAAGTTGTGTTCAATTACCACCACGGTATTACCATGGTCACGCAGGCGATGGAGTACGTTCAGCAGTTGCTGAATATCATGGAAGTGGAGGCCTGTGGTTGGCTCGTCCAGAATGTACAGGGTTTTGCCGGTATCGCGCTTCGATAACTCCCGTGCCAGTTTCACGCGCTGCGCTTCACCACCGGACAGGGTTGTGGCGGCCTGTCCGAGACGAATATATGACAGGCCAACATCCATCAGCGTTTGCAGCTTACGGGCTATTACCGGAACCGGATCGAAGAAGCTGCGCGCGTCTTCCACCGTCATGTCCAGTACTTCGTCGATGGTTTTTCCCTTGTAACGAACTTCAAGTGTTTCCCGGTTGTAGCGTTTGCCTGTACATACATCACAGGGAACGTACACATCCGGCAGGAAGTGCATTTCTACTTTGATCACCCCGTCACCCTGACAGGCTTCACAACGTCCCCCGCGTACGTTGAAACTGAACCTGCCTGGCTTATAACCGCGTGAGCGCGACTCCTGGGTGCCGGCAAACAGCTCGCGGATCGGGGTGAAAATACCGGTGTAGGTGGCTGGATTCGAGCGCGGGGTACGGCCGATTGGGCTCTGATCAATATCAATGACTTTGTCAAAGTGCTCCAACCCTTTGATCGCTTTGTACGGCGACGGATGTGCCGTGGTGGCTCCATTGAGCTGGGTGTGGGCGATCTTAAAGAAGGTGTCATTGATCAAGGTGGATTTGCCGGATCCGGAAACACCGGTAATACAGCTGAACAGGCCGACCGGAAGTGACAGGTCGACATTCTTGAGGTTGTTGCCGCTGGCACCAAGCAGTTCCACGGTTTTTTTCGGATCTCTTGCGGTGCGCTGCCGGGGAACGATGATCTCTTGTGCGCCACTCAGGTATTGACCGGTCAGTGATTCCGGGGTGGCGATGATCTCTTCGACCGTACCTTCCGCTACGACCCGTCCGCCATGAACGCCGGCACCGGGGCCGATGTCGATCACATGGTCGGCACAGCGAATCGCATCTTCATCGTGCTCGACCACCAAGACAGTATTACCCAGATCACGCAGGTGGGTCAGGGTTTGGAGTAAGCGTTCATTGTCACGCTGGTGGAGGCCGATTGACGGCTCATCGAGTACATACATCACGCCTACCAGCCCGGCTCCGATTTGGCTGGCAAGACGGATGCGTTGTGCTTCCCCTCCGGACAGGGTCTCTGCACTGCGCGACAGGTTGAGGTAGTTGAGGCCAACATTGACCAGAAACTGCAGGCGGTCGTTGATCTCCTTCATCACTTTTTCTGCGATTTGCGCACGCTGGCCTTCGAGGGTTAAGTTGTGGAAAAACGCCAGTGCATCGGCAATACTCAGCTCGACAATTTCCGGTAAGGTGGTGCCGTTAATAAACACGTTGCGGGCTTCGAGGCGCAGGCGGGTTCCACCACAGCTGGAGCAGGATTTGGTCGAAATGTATTTGGCCAGATCTTCCCGCACCGAGTTTGATTCTGTATCGCGATAACGTCGTTCCAGGGTATTTAGGATCCCTTCAAACGGATGCCGTTTAACCCGAATGTCACCACGATCATTGATGTATTTAAACTCAACCTCGGTTCTGCCTGAGCCCTTCAAAATGATCTCTTGGGTTTTCTTCGGCAGAGAGTCAAACGGGGCATGCAGATCAAAGTCAAAGTGCTCGGCCAATGACGACAGCATTTGGAAGTAATAGTAGTTTTTCTGATCCCAGCCGCGGATTGCCCCCTGAGCTAAGCTTAGTGACTTATCCTGGATTACGCGCTCAGGGTCAAAATATTGCTGTACCCCCAGGCCATCACAGGTAGGGCAGGCCCCGGCGGGATTGTTGAATGAGAACAGGCGGGGTTCCAGCTCCTGCATGCTATAGCCACAGTGTGGACAGGCAAAGTTAGCCGAGAAGATAATTTCTTCTCCGTTGCCATCCATTGGGCTGACCACCGCGATCCCGCCGGACAGCTCGAGAGTGGTTTCAAACGATTCTGCCAAACGCTGCTGCAAATCAGGGCGGACTTTAAACCGGTCAACCACGACTTCAATCGTGTGTTTCTTATGCAGTTCCAAGGCTGGGGGATCAGAGAGATCACAGGTTTCACCGTCAATTCTTGCCCGGATAAAGCCTTGAGCAGCCAGGTTTTCCAGCGTTTTAACATGTTCCCCTTTGCGTTCTTTAACTATCGGGGCTAACAACATCATCTTGCTGCCTTCAGGCAGAGCCAGAACCTTATCCACCATTTGACTGATGGTTTGTGCCGCCAGAGGCTCGTGGTGGGTAGGACAGCGTGGTTCTCCAACCCGGGCGTAGAGCAGGCGTAAGTAGTCGTAGACTTCGGTGATGGTGCCAACGGTCGATCGCGGGTTATGCGAGGTGGACTTCTGCTCAATCGAAATTGCCGGAGAGAGGCCTTCGATATGATCAACGTCTGGTTTTTCCATCAGAGACAAGAATTGGCGAGCGTAGGCAGACAGCGATTCCACATAACGTCGCTGACCTTCAGCGTAAAGCGTATCAAATGCCAGAGATGACTTACCGGAGCCACTTAAGCCAGTGATCACGATCAGTTTATCGCGCGGGATCGTCAGGTTGATGTCTTTGAGATTGTGGGTTCGGGCACCGCGAACTTCTATTTTGTCCATCTTTTTCGCTCTGTGTAAAACCAAGTCAGGCAAGTATTACATAGAGTGAGAAATGTGCAAAGGGAATACTGGATAAAAAAACAGTAAGGCCGGGAGTGTTCCCCGGCCTGATGAGTCAGAAACGGTGTTATTTTTGCGTTTCCTTGGTAGTGGCGTGCTTACCTAGTTCGGATTTCTTTTCATCTTTGAGGTAAAGGTTTTCGAAACAGTAGTTAGTGGCTTCAATGTAGCCTTCGACACTACCGCAATCAAAACGTTTACCTTTGAATTTGTAGGCTAATACACAGCCAGCCTTGGCTTGCTTAAGCAGGGCATCGGTGATCTGGATCTCTCCGCCTTTACCCGGCTCGGTATTCTCGATTAACTCGAAGATGTCCGGAGTCAGAATATAGCGGCCAATGATCGCCAGGTTACTTGGTGCGGTACCCGGCTCAGGTTTTTCCACCATATCGTCAACACGGAAAATATCATCTTTGATCATTTCGCCGGAAATCACGCCATACTTGTGGGTTTCTTCGGCAGGCACTTCCTGCACGGCAACAATCGAGCAGCGGAATTGCTTGAACAGTGCCACCATCTGAGACAGCACGCCTTCGTCTTCATTGACGCACAAGTCATCTGCCAGTACTACGGCAAATGGTTCATCTCCGACCAGCTCACGGCCGGTAAGGATCGCATGGCCGAGGCCTTTCATTTCACGCTGACGGATGTAAGTAAAGTGGGCTGACTCAATGATCTCGCGGATATCGATTAACAGCTCTTCTTTGTTGGTACCACTGATTTGGTGCTCGAGTTCGTAGTTTTTATCGAAGTGGTCCATGATCGAGTGTTTACCGCGACCCGTCACAATACACATACCATTCATGCCTGCCTGGATGGCTTCTTCAACGCCGTATTCGATCAGGGGCTTATTGACGACCGGCATCATTTCTTTCGGCATGGATTTTGTCGCGGGAAGAAAACGCGTTCCATAGCCTGCAGCAGGGAATAGGCACTTTTTTATCATCGGGGGATTGTCCTTTCTCAACATTATTAGGATTAAGCTTCTTCGCCACACTTTAGCATGACTGGCCATAATGAATCATGGACTATGTTGGAAAAAGTGTGAGGCTGAAGGAGATTAAAGACGAAAGGTGGCATGGGCTGCCATAAGCCCTTGGCTTATGACAGCAAATTTTGATCTGCCCAAGCGATGGCCTGAACACGATTTTTCACCGACAGCTTTTTGAAGATCTGGTAGAGGTGCGACTTGATGGTGAACTCGCTGACAAACAGCTCTTCCGCCATTTGCCCATTGGAAGCACCGGCCTGAAGGCAGCGCAAGACTTGCAGTTCACGGATGGTCAGATCAACAGTGGCCGGGGTCGTATGGGTACTGATCACATTACGGTAATAGTGCAGCAGTTGGCTGGTCACATTACGCGGCAGCCAGTTTTCACCATTTACAATGCCTTTCAATCCCGCCGCGATTTGAGGTATGGGATCATCGCGATAAAACACGCCTTTTAACTGCCCGAGAGAGAGTAATTCGTCGGTGGTCAGGCGTTTGGGGACATTAAACACGACGGTTTCGAAATCTTTCCACATCAGGGGCAGATTTTTGATGGATGTAATCAGGTGTTTGTACTCATTGAAATCGATCAACAGGATCTTGTTGCGATGTTTGGGATTGGCTTCCATCAGGTTTTCGGGATGGATGACCGGAATCTTTATCTCAGCATTGGCCTCAAGCGGTTTAACACTCTGTTCTGCCTGAGGGGCTATACTGATCAGGAACAACTTTCTTGCATAAGCTGACTTTTTCATCAGTGGATTCTCCCTAGCGGGTTTCACAATACATTAACGTTGGCATCAAAGTTGGAGCAGAGCCACAGGCTAAACTCATAATTGCGTTGGGATTCCAAAGCTTGACGAAATCCTTTGTCTGATTTGATGAGAAAATGCAAGGTCAGTTGAGAAATCGGGCAAAAGGGTTCTCGGTGAAGATTCATTCGGACACAATCGATTGGACTTTAACCCGGTGTTTAAAGCGTGCTATTCTAGTGGGCTGAAAACATTTATATCCAAGAGTGAAACGGAGCACATCATGGCCAGCCGTGGAATTAACAAAGTTATTTTGGTGGGGAATCTCGGTAACGACCCTGAAATTCGTTACATGCCTAACGGTGGCGCAGTAGCTAACATCACTATTGCCACATCTGACTCATGGCGTGATAAAGCGACGGGCGAACAGCGCGAGAAAACAGAGTGGCACCGTGTGGCACTATTCGGCAAGCTGGCGGAAGTTGCTGGTGAATACTTACGTAAAGGCTCACAAGTGTACATTGAAGGCCAGTTGCAAACGCGTAAGTGGCAAGACCAAAATGGCCAGGACCGTTACACGACAGAAGTTGTAGTACAAGGTTTCAATGGCGTGATGCAGATGCTGGGCGGACGTGCTCAGGGCGGCGCTCCTGCTATGGGCGGACAGCCACAGCAACAAGGTGGCTGGGGACAACCTCAACAACCTGCGCAGCAACAGTATAATGCCCCGCAGCAAAAGCAGGCTCCGCAACAGGCTCCTCAGCAGTCACAGCCGCAGTACAATGAACCACCAATGGATTTCGACGACGATATCCCGTTCTGATCCTTGTAAAATATAAAGTGTCAATTTAGACCAAGTAATGTCATCAAACCCAGCGTAATTGCTGGGTTTTTTATTCTTGTAGCTGTAGAAAACCCACTCCAGTGAGATGCTTGTGTCAGGCACCATTGTGATTTGATTTCTGGATCATTATAGAAAGGTGCGTCCCACATTCGGGGTAATCGGATTGTTTACTTATGGGTTATCCAGTATAAGTACTTCAATTAAGGTATATGGTGAATAATAAGGGATTTGGTATTCATGAGGTATACCCCAACTCTAAAGTTAAGCACGCGGCTGGTGGCCTTTGTCACCATGATCGTAATTTGCGCTATGTTTATCTTGTTTGTCGGTGGCACCCTCTCATTCAGGCAGCTCGGACAGGAGTACCTCAATCACTATTTGGAAGGTATTGTGGAGGTGGTTGATAAGGAGATGGCAGATCCTGACGCGGCCTACTCAATGCAGCGCTGGATGCCAAAAATGCTCCAGGCAAGCAGTATTGTTGAGATGACGTTGTCGACCGACAATGCGGTCGTGTACCGTTTTAAAGACACTTCCCACAGCCTTGATGCCTCCGTTTTATTTGAGCAAGAATACCGCCTCAAGCATAATCACGACTACACCATCCGTTTTAAGGCCATTCCGCCATACTTCGGCTATGGCTATTCAATGCAAGCGCTTTGGTCCATTACTCTGGCGGTCATTTTGATCATTTTCTGTTTAATGCGCGGGCTTGCCTGGCTGAAAGAGCAGTTGGTCGGCTCAGAGATGCTGGAAGAGCGTGGAAGGATGATCCTGGCCGGCCGTGTCGAGCAGTACGCCAAAGGCAGCGAACTCGAGTGGCCTTATACAGCGAGTCTGGCACTGGATGTATTAATAGAAGAGTTACAGGATGCTCGTCAGGAGCGCAGCCGCTTTGATACCTTTATCCGTACCCAGACGTTTCTCGATAAGCTGACCGGTACCGCGAACCGGGTATTGTTCGACAGTAAACTGGAATCGGCCCTGCTGGAAAGCGGATCACGCGGGGCGGTGGTGTTAATCCGGATCCAAGAGTGGAAATCTGTCGAAGAGAGCCAAAGTAAAGCGGTGGCGGATGAATTCATCATTGAGGTGGGCAGGCTGCTTTCCAACTTGGTACAACGTTATCCGGATGTGGTTTTCTCTCGCTATTACCATGCGGTTTTTGCCGTGTTTATTCCTCATCAGACGGGCAAAGATGTCGCGAACCTGGCATCACAATGTATCCGTCAACTGGAAAGACTGACCCCGCCAGCGCCACTTGAGCCAGATAACTGGTGCCATATTGGCATCACAATGTATAAAGAGGGCGAACGCCATAGCCAGATCATTGATGAGGCTGAAACGGCACTGCGCAGTGCCCAGTTGCAAAACAATAACAACTGGAGCCGGTTTAAAAAATGGAACCATGATGAAGAAGCGCGAGGCAGTGTTCGTTGGCGATCGCTGTTAGATAAAGTTCTCACTTCTTCTAATGTCATGCTGTATTCACAATTAGCTTACTCAATAGGTGATGCTGCGCATAAAAATCCATTGCATAACGAGTTAACCTGTCGCATTCGGGATCCGGATAATGGCATCGTCAAAGCATCGCGCTTTATCTCAGCGGTGAGGCAGGTCGGTTACGAAGCGATGATGGATAAAGCGGTGGTAGGCAAATTCCTAGAGGATTTTAAACAGCTTAACAACACCAGCGAGCATTACTCTCTCAACTTAAACGTTACACCTTTTGCACAGCGCGAGCACTACAAGTGGTTTCGGGATGAACTGCTACAACTGTCACGCGATGAGCGAAAGTGTCTCAGTTTTGAGTTTGTGGAAGCACAATTTGTAAGACACTTAGACTTTATGCGTCCGGTTGCTAAAATGCTGGTCGGACTAGGTTGTGATTTAGTGGTTGGTCAGGCAGGGCGAACGATTGTCAGCACACATTACCTGAAAGAGATGGATATTCGCTATCTTAAACTGCATCGCAGTCTGGTGACTAAGATTGACCAGCGGCATGAAAACCAGCTGTTCGTGCGCAGTATGCTAGGTGCCGCGGCTAACAGCAAAACTCAAATTATTGCGGTAGGCGTTGAGAACAAACAGGAATTGAACACTCTGGTAGAGTTGGGGGTGTATGGCGGACAAGGGCGTTATTTTTCAGCTGAGCAGCCCTATCTACCGCGAGGAAATACCAATGCGGGCTCTCAGTCGGATTCTCAGGTTAAGCTGGGAAGACGAAATCGTTGGCGGAAAAAATAAAGATAATCATCATGAATTTTAATGCAGTACTCGATAAGCTTAAGCGGTCGTCATCCGGCGGCCGTATATGCTTTCTGGTGATACAGGCGGATGCCATTTATCTGGTCTCTGCCGCCAAAAGCAGCCGTCCTTCAAAGTTTGATATCTCAGAATCTAACTGGGAAAAAGCGCTTGAGCAGGCTCTGAGTGTGGCGGCGAGTGCGTACGATACCCTTTCGGTGGTGTTGTCTCACAATTACTATCAGATGTATCAAATCGACAAGCCAACCATGCCACGGGCAGAGTGGCCGTCGGCGTTACCCTTTTTATTAAAAGAGCTGATTTCAGAACGTGCAATTGACATTATTGCCGATGCCGTAGAACTGCCTAACACCAGCAAGGTTCAGGCTTATGTGTTATCACGTAAGCTGTTAGATCAACTGCTTGCGGCCGCGGCACGTTTCCATCTTGTCGTTGATGCGGTTATCCCTGAAGATGATATCTGGGGAGATACCGCCGGAGAGCTGGGTAACTTTGTCCTGCTACAACGCAGTTGCCGCGGGCACTTCCGTATCAGTGCTTTTGTCGATCATACTATCGCGTTCCACCGAACCATTCGTAGTGTGACCTCGCCGATCACCGGGGTGCCTTCAAGTGAGTTGCAACTGGACAGTTTATCACTGGAGCTGCAGCGCTCGATTGACTACCTCTCTTCCCAGCTGAGACATACTCAGTTACACCAGATGAAGGTCTGCTGTGATGAGGAAGACGAAACGGAGCTGGTTGAAGCACTGAACTACCGGTTAAGTACCAAAGTTTCCGCACTGCTTGAGCCAGATCATTCATTCTCTGGGCACGTATTAGCGGATACTGCCGCACTTGGGCATACACCGAGGGTCAATCTTTATCCGGAATATCTAAAACCGAAGAAAAATCTGCTGACGCTGAAGAACGTCGCGCTTTCATGGGCTGTTGCGGTCGGTGTGCTTTTATTCTCTTATGGTTACGTTACCTGGCAAAGTCAGGGAGTGGAAGATGAGATTGCGATAAGCAAAAGTAAAAGTGGCATTCTAAAGTCGGAGTTGGAGCGCTATCAGGCCCAGTTGCGTAAAGCGGCTCCGGACAAAAATAAACTGGCGGCGAAGGCCCGCCTGGAGCGCGAAGTGAAAGCTAAGCGTGACTCACTCAAAGCGGTCGGGCGTTATGATGAAGCACAGCGTACCGGTTACTCCGGTATCATGCAGTCTCTGGCTAAATTAGGTAATCAAGATATTTCGTTATCCCAGATACACATCGATAGTGAAAACCTGGATTTGCAGGGGCTGGCAAGAACGCCCGCCTCGGTGCCGAGCTGGGTGAATCAGTTTAAAAATGAAATCAGCCTGGTGGGACGAACATTTGCTGATGTCAAGATTGGCCGGAATGAGGATGGTATTGTGACCTTTGAACTGAGAACGCGTGGAGACAGCAATGAATGAACTCTGGCTCAAGTTGGAAGAACGCTTTGACGAAATGAGCGGGCGCGAAAAAGCGCTGATTGCGCTGTGTGGCCTGGTGTCGGTCGTGATGTTGTTGTTCACCTTGGTGTTGGAGCCCAAACTCAATGCAGTGATGGAACATAACCGTCAGCTCAGCAGCTTAAATCAAGCGAATCAGCAGGCTGAAATCGATATCCTGCGTATTCAGGCTCAGCTGAAAAAAGATCCCAATGCGGAGATCGATAAAGAGATCTCAAGCTTACTTGCGGTCAGTCAGCGGTTATCGATGCAGTTATCTGAGATCATTGAACATTTGATCACGCCTTCGCAGATGGCGGAGCTGCTGGAGCGGGTACTGGCTCAGCAAGATGGCATTCGTTTGTTGTCTTTGCAGACCTTGCCTTCAGAGCCGATCACCGAGGATGAAGAAGCGTCACAGTATTCTGGTTATTACGTCCACCCTGTCCGGATGGAACTGGTCGGTGATTACTTTTCCATCTCTGAGTATCTCAAGAAAATAGAGAATCTTCCGGTCAGTTATTTTTGGCGCAGTTTCAATTATCAAGTGGAAGAGTACCCGAAAGCGAAACTGGTGCTGGAGGTGTACACCTTAGGATCACGAGAGGAGTTTATCGGTGGTTAAGCATTTGATGATGGTGTTGATGTTGGCTGCCGTCAGCAGTGCCAGCTGGGCCAACCAGGATCCAACGGCACCGCTTGGCTGGCAAAAACCAGCAGTCCAATCCAAGGTGACTACAAAAACCAGGCAATACCGTTTGCCGACGCTCAACAGTATCGTCTGCAATCCTGACAGTCAGTGTGTGGCGGTAATGAACAACCAGATTGTCGAGCAGGGTAAGCTATTTAAAGGCTACCGCATTGCCCAGATTAATAGTGAATATGTAACGTTAAAGCGTGGCAGCCGCCAATGGAAGCTAGAGCCTTTTCGTTTGAACATAAAACAATAATAACCAGAGCCTGATCAGATATGCGCAAATTAGTTGTAGGAATAATGATAACGTCCCTGATGGGATGTGCGATGGGACACCGAGACCCGGTTGAGGTGAAACAAGCGCTGAACGAATCGATTAATGAAGCCAACAGCCGGACCTTGGAAGAGATCCCTTCCTCAGTGGAAGCAGATCTGATGCCGAACCTTGATAATCATGCTGTAGCTGAGCAAGGCATGATCAAGCGCTTTCGTATTCAAGCGAACGCGGTTGAGGCACGCAGTTTTTTTGCGTCACTGGTGAAAGGCACTGAGTTTAGTGTTGCGATCCATCCGGCAGTCAAGGGGCGTATTACCGTCAGCCTGTCTGATGTGACACTGGATGAGGTGTTGGCGGTTGTGCAGGATATGTATGGCTATGACGTGGTTAAATCCGGCAAAGTCATTCAGGTGTACCCGGCGGGTATGCGTACCGTGACTATTCCGGTGGATTACCTGCAGTTTAAGCGCTCGGGGCGTTCATTAACCAGCATTGTGACCGGTTCGGTGACCTCGGCTGGTGCGTCCAATTCTGGGGGCAGTTCCAGCGATTCTGACTCGTCCAGCTCCGACAATAGCGATAGCGGTAGCACGACTGCCTCTACCGGTGGTACCCGGATTGAAACCATCACCGAAAGTGATTTTTGGCCGATGCTGCAGCAATCGGTGGCCAGTTTGATCGGCACCGGTAAAGGGCAAAGTGTGGTGGTGACTCCCCAGGCCAGCGTCATTACAGTGCGGGCATTCCCGGATGAAATTCGTGAGGTACGAGAGTTTCTTGGTGTGTCACAACAGCGCATGCAGCGGCAAGTGATCCTGGAAGCCAAGATCATGGAAGTGACGCTCAGCGATGGCTATCAGCAAGGGATTAACTGGTCAAATTTATCAGCCTCGATAGGCAACTCGGGGAGTATTGTCGTTGATCGTCCGGCTTCTGTACTGCCGCCGCTTGATGCCATCGGTACTTTGCTCGGCGGGCAAACCAATGTCACTATTTCCGACGGTAGTTTCGATGCAGTCCTGAGCTTCATGTCTACCCAGGGAGACCTGAATGTGTTGTCCAGCCCGCGGCTCACCGCAGCCAACAATCAGAAGTCGGTGATCAAAGTGGGTACCGATGAGTACTTTGTTACCGAGCTGTCAAGCAACGCCGGTAATGGTGAAAACTCCAATGCGGTGCCTGAAGTCGAATTGACGCCGTTTTTCTCCGGGATATCGCTGGATGTCACGCCGCAAATTGATGACAGCGGCAATGTGTTTTTACATGTCCACCCGGCGGTCATTGAGGTGCAGGAAGAGGTGAAAAAGCTCAACCTGGGCGGTGACTTCCAAAACGTACAACTGCCACTGGCAAAAAGCTCGATCCGTGAGTCAGACTCAGTGATCCGCGCCCGGGACGGTGACGTGGTGGTCATCGGTGGCCTGATGAAGCAACACAATTTGGAGCAGGTTTCTAAAGTTCCGTTTCTTGGTGACGTTCCCGCTTTGGGGCACCTGTTCCGCAATACGTCGAATGTAACCCGGAAAACCGAACTGGTGATCCTGCTTAAACCTACGGTTGTGGGGGTGAACTCATGGCAAAAGGAACTGGAGCGTTCACGTGATCTGTTGCAGGAATGGTTTCCTGATGCACAGTAATTCATGCTGCAGTGACGAGTAACCGGGATACATTGAGCTGAGTATGTATTTGTCGCATTTTGGTTTCCAGATTCAGCCATTTGCTTTAACGCCAAACACCGAGATGTTTTTGGGACTTGCGCCCCATTATGAAGCTATCCATACCATTATGGCGGCGATTCAGATGGGGGAAGGGGTGATTAAGGTGACCGGCGAGGTTGGTACCGGCAAGACCATGCTGTGCCGCAAGCTTATTGAGCAAATTGAACCGCAGGTGGCGCTGGTTTACCTGCCCAATCCGGTGCTAAGCGGGGCTCAGGTGCAGCTTGCGGTGGCCAGGGAACTGGGGATTGAATCGGACGATCCGCTGCTTGTGGTTGAGCAAATACAGGCCCAACTGGTAGCAAACCGCCAGACGGGTAAACAAACCGTATTGATCGTTGATGAAGCGCAGGCGTTATCACAAGAGGCATTAGAGACTCTGCGCCTGCTGGGCAATCTTGAAACCGCTCATGCCAAACTGATCCAACTGGTGCTGTTTGGCCAGCCGGAACTGGATGAAAGGCTCTGTTCACATCAACTCAGGCAGTTTCGCCAACGGATCACCTTCAGTTGCCAGTTGCGCCCGTTAACTCTGGCAGAAGGCGTGGCGTATATTAATAACCGGCTGGAGAAAGCCGGAGATGCGGGCGGCGTGTTCAGTATGGCGCAGAAAAAAGCCATCTGGCGCGCTGCGAGCGGCATTCCGCGACTGATCAATCAGATATGCCATAAAGCCCTGCTGGCGGCGTTTAATCAACGCAGCACTAACATGAAGAATCATTATGTTTATATGGCCATCCACGACACGTTCGATGCCTGTAAACCCAAGTTTAAAACCCCCACTTTTTGGGGATGGAGTCTGCCTTGAGTGCGATTAACAAAGCATTGACAGAGCTAGCCGAGCAACAATCTTCTTCTCCGCTGGAAAAAGTGGATGTGACCGCGATAGCATCGCCCAAGCCTTGGTTGTGGCTGGTTGCGGGATTCTCTTTAAGTTTAGCCGTCGGTGGCTGGGCGGTGTCTCAGGCACCGGAAGCGCACCAGGGACATCCGCTGGCCGAGGTTGTCACAACCGGCTCCAGCCAGGCTTCGCTGGCTGAACCATCAGTGGTCTCACCGACCAGTAAAGTCACGCCTGAGCTAACCCGGGTGGTGCAAACCAGGCGAATCGAAGCCCCGTTCAAGGATACCGCGCGATCTGTTTCTGCAACTCATTCGCAGCCGGCTCCTGATTTGCCTGGCGCGGATATCACCCGGCAGGAGCCGCTGCTGCTGGTTCAGGCTACTTCTGTCCAACCCGCCCCTGCTATGTCTTTAGAACCTGCCGCCGCCGAAGAGGTGCAGGCCGTGCCGGTGATGAGTATTGAACAGGTTGAACTGACGCCGCAACAGTTGGCGCAGGCGGCGTTGGGCCGGGCAGAGAAGGCGATGGATGCCAACGACATGCAGAGTGCGCTGAGTGCCTTTTATGAGGTGCTGCGCTATGAACCAGGCCATGTTGTGGCGCGGCAAAAACTGGCGGCGTTGTATTTTGGCAAAGGGGATACGCGCAAAGCTTATGAGCTGCTTCAGGCCGGGATTAAATCGGATCCTGACAACCAGACCCTGCGCCTGGCGCTGGCTCAGATGCTGGTCAAGGCCGGCCAGCCTCAGGCGGCACTGAGTCCCCTGGTATATTTGCCGGCTAATCCGGAGCGGGATTACATCGCCATGCGGGCCGCGTTGGCGCAGAAGCAAAAACACAACGACATCGCACTGGAAAGTTACCAGCTATTAACCGAGCAAGAGCCGGAAAATGCCCGCTGGTGGCTAGGTCTGGCCATTCAGCAGGAGCGGGCTCTGGCGTTTGAGGATGCGATCCAGGCGTATCAGAATGCTTTGGGTAAAATCGGCATCTCGAACCAGTCGCAGGCCTTTATCCGTGACCGTCTGGCGTTACTCGAGCAGTTGGAGAAAGCACAATGAAAATACAACTGAGAAAGCGGCTGGGTGATCTGCTGGTTGAAGAGGGAATTGTTACCGAGTCTCAGGTTCAGCAGGCTCTGGCCGCGCAGAGTTCAACCGGGCAAAAGCTCGGCCGTGTGCTGATTGAGCTGGGGTTTCTCTCCGAGAAGCAGATGCTCGATTTCTTATCCCAGCAACTCGGGCTGCCGTTGATTGATCTGAGCCGGGCTCCGGTGGATGCTGATGCCGTGGCCATTTTACCTGAAGTTCATGCACGACGCCTGCGGGCGCTGGTGGTGGCCAAACAGGGGGATACGCTGCGCGTGGCGATGAGCGATCCTGCTGACCTGTTTACCCAGGAATCGCTGATGGATTTGCTCGGCCAATACCAGCTGGAGTTCATTATTGCTTCAGAGCGGCAACTGGTGAAAAGTTTTGACCGCTACTACCGGCGGACGAAAGAGATTGCCTCCTTCGCCGAGCAGTTGCATGCCGAGCGCCAGAGTGATGAGCAGTTTGATTACGGCATTGATGAGGCCGACAGTGAAGAAGTCACCGTGGTCAAGCTGGTTAACTCGATGTTTGAGGATGCGGTGCAGATCGGCGCGTCAGACATTCATATTGAGCCGGACGAAAAAGTACTGCGCCTGCGCCAGCGGGTCGATGGCGTGCTGCATGAAACCTTGCTTAACGAGGTCAACATCGCTTCAGCACTGGTACTGCGCCTTAAGTTAATGGCACATCTCGATATTTCAGAGAAGCGTTTGCCCCAGGATGGCCGCTTTAATGTTAAAGTCCGTGGTCAGTCGATTGATATCCGGATGTCGACTCTGCCGACCCAGCACGGCGAATCGGTGGTGATGCGTTTGCTCAACCAGTCGGCCGGGTTACGTAAACTGGAAGAATCAGGCTTGCCGCCAGAGCTGCTTAAGCGTTTGCGCCGCCAGTTGGCTCGTCCGCACGGCATGATCCTGGTAACCGGCCCGACCGGATCAGGTAAAACCACCACGCTTTATGGCGCCCTGAGTGAACTCAACGATCCGGAGAAAAAGATCATCACCGCGGAAGATCCGGTCGAGTACCGACTGCCGCGTATCACCCAGGTGCAGATCAACAATAAGATTGATCTGACTTTCTCACGTGTACTGCGCACCTTCCTGCGTCAGGATCCGGATATTATATTAGTCGGCGAGATGCGCGATCAGGAAACGGTTGAAATCGGCTTACGTGCGGCTCTGACCGGCCACCTGGTGCTCAGTACCCTGCACACCAACGATGCTATCGAGAGTGCGCTGCGGATGATCGACATGGGGGCGCCGGGGTACCTGGTGGCCAGTGCGGTGCGCGCCGTGGTGGCACAACGTCTGGTGCGCCGGATCTGCCCGGAGTGCAAAACCAGCGACACATTAGAACCCTCGCGCCAGCAGTGGCTGGCCGAGCGCTTTCCCAATCAGGTGGATGCCACCTTCCATAAAGGGGCAGGCTGTCAGAGCTGTAACTTGACCGGTTACCGTGGCCGGATTGGCGTATTTGAGATGCTGGAGCCGGATCACGAGATGATGGATATGCTGCGTGCCAATGATGCGGTGGGCTTTGCCCAGGTGGCGCGCCGCTCGGACAATTATAAGCCATTGCTGGCCTCGGCCATGGAGCTGGCATTGCAGGGTATCGTGAGTTTAGATGAAGTGATGGCTCTCGGTGAAGGTGATGCATCGGGTAAGACTGACCCGATTTTGTTGTAGGTAACTAGATGCCAACATTTCATTATCAAGGCCGTACGCTGGATGGCTCCTCCATCAGTGGCAAAATCGATGCCGTTAACCCGGAAGCGGCGGCTGAAGCCCTGATGAATAAAGGGGTGATCCCGCTTAATGTGCGCTTGCAAAAAGAGTCGCTTAACAGCCAGTTCAGCCTGGCTAAGCTGTTGGTACCGGCCATTCCGCTGGAAGTGATCATTCTGTTTTGCCGCCAGTTGTTCAGCCTGACCAAGGCGGGGGTGCCGTTACTGCGTTCCATGCGCGGACTACTGCAAAACTGTGAAAATAAGCAGCTCAAGGAAGCGCTGGAAGAGGTGGTTTCTGAGCTGAGTAATGGCCGGGCGCTCTCTTCTGCGATGCAGCCGCACCGCAAAGTGTTCAGCCCGTTGTTTGTTTCAATGATCAATGTCGGTGAAAATACCGGTCGTCTCGATCAGGCGTTGATCCAG
Organism: Vibrio sp. CAU 1672; assembly: GCF_029223195.1. Classification (GTDB taxonomy): domain Bacteria; phylum Pseudomonadota; class Gammaproteobacteria; order Enterobacterales; family Vibrionaceae; genus Vibrio. Next base: position 25,432 of record NZ_JARHUF010000027.1, read on the forward strand.
CTGGCTGGCTATTATGAGCAGGAGCTGGAAACCCGTAAACGGATCAAGGCGGCGATGCGCTATCCGACCTTTGTGATCAGCTTTATTACCATCGCGATGTTCATTCTCAATATCTGGGTGATCCCTGAGTTTGCCTCGATGTTTACCCGGTTTGGGGTCGAGCTGCCGCTGCCCACCCGGGTGTTGATTGCCACGTCGAACTTTTTTGTCAATTACTGGGGGCTGGTGATCATCGCGATGATCGCCGCCTTACTGGTGTTTAAAGCCTGGGTTGCCACCGCCGACGGGCGGGAAAAATATGACCAGTTGCGTCTCAGGCTGCCGATAGTCGGTGATATTGTTACCCGGGCCCAGTTGTCACGCTTTTCGCGTACCTTTGCTTTGATGCTCAAATCCGGTGTGCCGCTCAACCAGTCGCTGGCCCTGGCGGCTGAGGCGCTGGGCAACCGGTTTTTGGAAAACCGTATTCTGGAAATGAAGGCTGCGATCGAAGCCGGCAGTACCATTTCGGTCACCGCGATCAACAGTAAAATCTTTACCCCGCTGGTGATCCAGATGATCGCCGTCGGCGAAGAAACCGGTCGAATTGATGAATTATTGCTCGAAGTCGCAGATTTTTATGATCGGGAAGTAGATTATGATCTCAAGTCGTTAACCGCGAGAATCGAACCGTTACTTTTGGTTATTGTCGCCGGTATGGTGATGGTGCTGGCACTCGGGATCTTCCTGCCAATGTGGGGCATGCTGGACATCATTAAAGGCTAATTTGTGATCGAGAACCACCGCCAGGCGCAGTGGATTGTCGCGCTGCTGGTTGCCGGCATTATTGCCGCTGGCCTGCTGGTCAGCCTGGGACCGGTCAGCCGCGAGGCACGGCAGACCGGGGCGCTGTTGGCCAAAGCCGCGATGCGCGATAGCGTCAACCGCTACCAGCAGATGTGGCTGACAAGCGGCGAGCCGCAACTGATGCGGGTCGGGCAGGCTGAACTGAGCATGAATGATAATGGTTTAGTCCTGCCGGTGAACCCGCACCGGCAGTTTGATTGCCGTTACTGGCTGGCGGTGCATTATCCACAACGTAAGATAATGGCCTCTGAGTTAAAAAAAGTGCATGGCGAGCGTAAAAATGATGGTTACCGCTGCTATTACCGCTATCAAAGTGGCCAGAAGGTGGTGGTTTCTTTCTCTGCTAATGCGCTGAAAATTGATGTCGAAATACCGACAGAGTAAAAAAATTGACACCTTGATGCTGTAAATACCAGCAGAACCCGGTATAATCCCAGCATTACCATAGTTACAAAATATACTAAGAATGCGCATGTTCTTGCCCGCTGATTTTTGCAATGCTTGTTGCTGGTTAAAAAGCCGGTTTTGCTCAGGCGGCAAGTGCGTACACTCGTTAAAGATGATGATGCCTGGTGGGTGTGCCATGCCGTATTGACAATTCAACATGGTCACGTGACCTTAACTTTGCAGTCACACTGCATGCTTACTTATATAGAGAGAGACAACGATGAAAAGACAAGGTGGTTTTACCCTTATCGAGCTGGTAGTGGTAATTGTAATTTTAGGTATTCTGGCGGTGACGGCGGCACCACGTTTCCTCAACCTACAGGATGATGCGCGTAACTCAACGCTGGAAGGTCTTAAAGGTGCAGTTCAAGGTGCCGTTGGTATTGTTTACGGCAAAGCTGCTATCGATGGTATCGAAGGTGCTACCACGCAAACTAAGCTTACGTTGAGTGATGGTACAGAAGTCGAGACAATTTACGGTTATCCCCTTGCTACTACAGAGCAAATTGCGAAGATTGTCGACGGGCTTAGCACTGGTACTGATGATGACTTCCAGCAGTTGAAAACTGACGGTAAATTAGATGACAACACCCAGTGGGTTACATTTGGTTTCGCCAAATACACTAAGCAGTGTGTGAAATACACCATGGCAAAAGATGCAAATACTCCTGCTAAGGTCGAAATTGCTAAAGGTGATGCTTCTTGTAAAGCTTAAATAATGCTGATAAGAGTAAAAGGCCAGTCTGGCTGGCCTTTTACTTAACTTAATAGTGAGCCTTGGAATGGGACGGATGCGCCAGTCTTCAGGATTAAGCACCACTGAATTTATCGTGCTGCTGACTTTTTTCGCCGTGGCCGGCTATGTGCTATTGCCAAGGTTTATCAGTATTGAGCCGGAGATGGTCGAGGCGACCTGGCAAGAGACCAAACATAAAGCTGAGCAGGTGACGGAAACACTGAGCAACAAAGCCACCTATGACCGCATCGAGCAGGAGCTGGGACGGGGCGAAGATACCCGGCAATAGCTGGTTAAATGTTCACCATCTCACAGTTCGGCGTGAAAAAACATAAACCTATCAATACTCAATATATTTCAGCGTATACTGGACTTGCTCGCTCCAAGCCTAAGGTTGGGTTATGACCACTCGCAGCTCTGCATTAGGATTTACCTTAATTGAACTAATCACCGTGATCATCCTGCTCTCGGTGCTGTCACTTTACGCTGCCAGCCGCTATATCGGTACCGGCAGCTTTTCTGCTTACGCCCTGCAAGAGCAAGCCATCGCGGTGATCCGCCAGATCCAGGTGAACCGGATGCAGTCGAATGTGTCGACGCTTAACGATAATTTCCGTCTGCAAGTTACCACTAACTGCCTTGGCTCAGTCCAGGCCTGTTCGCTGAGCGGCAGCGCGCGCGATGCCCGCAGTGATATTGTCACCGATCCCAAGGCTACTTTTACCCTGCAGGGCGCTGTCACCAGTCCGGTTAATTTTGATCTGCGTGGCAACCCACTGGCATCTGCCAGCGCGGGAGTATCCGTACTGATCCAGGATAAATCTGGCCAGAGCCAGTGTGTGGTGGAAATCAACACCCAAGGGTATGTCTCTAAGGGGGCCTGCTCATGAGCAAACAGGCAGGCATGACCCTGATTGAAATGATCCTGGCCATCGTCCTGATGGGGATTGCCATGGTCGGTTTCAGTGCGTTTCTGGTGCCGCAGATCAGTAACTCGGCCGTGCCGCATTACCAGACCCGTGCGGCGGCGCTGGGCCAGAGCTTTATGTCGCAGATCCTGGCGCGTGGCTTTGATCACTGGAGCAATTTTGATGGCGGTATGATCCGCTGCGGTGAACCGGATCCTGACGCCCATCCGGATAACCCGGAGAATAACTGTTCGGCCACATTGGGCGTAGAGACAATCTATGAGGAAGTGAGTAACGATCCCAGTACGTTTAACGATGTGGATGACTTTATCGGCTGCTGGAGTACCCCGACAACTGCTGCCCAGTGCCCGGAGGGCACTCATCGTGGCAACATCACCGACGTACTCGGCACGGCCAGCGTCGGCGACTACCAGAATTTTCGTCTGGAAGTTGCGGTGGCCTATGATGACTTGGCCGGCGGAACGCCAACTGCGCCGACCGCTTATAAAAAAGTTACCGTGCGAATTTTTGCCGCGAGCACCCAGCCGCTGACCCTGAGCGCGATTAAGGGGAACTACTGATGAAAGTACGTGGTTTTACCCTGATGGAGATGGTTGTCACCCTGGTGATCGGCAGTTTTATTATGCTCGGCATTGCCGGGTATGTGCAGCTGGGGATGAAGGGCTACAAAGATACTATCGAGCGCCAGCGCATTCAGACCCAGGCGCAGTTTGTGTTAGAAAAAATGGCACGTGAGATCCGCCATGCGGTGCCAAACAGTTTTCACCAGCCGGCGGGAACCACCGGGTGCCTGGAGTTTGTGCCGATTGAATACTCCGGGTTTTACATTCTAACTGGTAATGATATTGAGTTTTTAATCGGTAACAATTCAGTCCCGGCGCCGCTTCCGGCGCAGCGCTGGATGGTGATTAATCCAACCCGCTATGAAGATCTGTTTCCTGCGGCTGGGGAAACCTCCGCGCAGCGTTTTGATGTCGGTAATTTAGCAAAAACCGGCGACAGCTATCTGGTTAGCGGAGGAGCGACGGCCATCGGTGGTACGTCTAAGTCGGTCTCGAACCGCCATTACATTTATGCCGAGGGCTCAGCGGTGCGTTACTGTTTTGCCGGCAGTCAGGTGACGCGCAATGGCATTACTGTGGCGGAAGACATCGATAGTACTAAAAGTGCTATGCATTACCTTGAGCCCACTTTGCAGCGTGGCGGCTTAGTGTATCTCAAGCTGGAATTTTTACAGAACGGGGAGCGTAGTGTTTACCAACAAGACGTGCAGGTGCTCAATGTTCCTTAGTAAAACCAATGGCCTTAATAAGCCTGGCAATCAAGTTAAAAGCAATCAACGGCAAACCGGTAACGTGCTGATGGTGGTGTTGTTTGTGATTGTGGTGATGGGCTTTCTTGCCTCGTCATTAATGCGGGTCAGCTGGTCTAACCAAAGTACTTTGTCCCGTGAATTTCTCGGCACTAAAGCGTGGTTTATGGCCCAGTCCGCCAATGAGTGGGCACTGACCAAGATGTATCCGTTAAACGCCAGCACGACGGATATCGCGACCGTGTGCAGCGGGGAGGTCAGCGGTGCCGTCCCGCCGGTAACAGCGGGAAGCGGGTGTCAGGTTAGCGCGATGACATGTATAAATATCGGTACCTTCAATGCGGGTACCCCTGATGCTGAATCTCTGTTTAAGGTGCAGGCCACGGCAACTTGTGGTTCCGGGGTGACACAGGTACAGCGCCAGCAAGAGGTTTGGGTAAAGGATTAGAATGATGAATAGATGGCTCAAAATAGCGACCATCCTGTTGATGGTAAATGTAACCAATATCGCTTATGCAAAAAAACCAGGTCTTGAAACTGGTACGTCATGCCAAATATTTGGTAACACTAATTTTTCAGCTACCTTCACTGTAACGGGAGACCGCACAGCCTATCAAGCGGTGTATTTTAGGCATAACGGTAGTCATGCTGATGAAGTAGCGTGGTATACGCAGGGGGTAAAAGCTGACTCTTCGAGCGAGCGCTACCACTTTAACGAGCAGTCTTTGCAGAAGGGCGTAGAATATGAAATTGAGATCTTTCATGATGCTGCGGCGAACAACCTGTCCAAGTACTATCGGCGTATTAAGGGGCAGTCGGACTGGCAGTTAATGGGCTCGATGAACAAGGACATGAAAAACGGTAAGCTGATGGTGCACACTACTGGCCCCGCGATCTCGAACATCAGTTGTAACTCAAATGCTCCCGAGCCGGAGATCAAGCCGGAAATTAACTCGTGGGCGGTGCCGGATAACGTGTGTCAGCTTTTCCCTGAACCTGTCCAGGGCTGGCAGCAGGAAGAAAGTAAGCTGATTGTGACTAATTCAACTGTCAGGGCGTTGGGCTGGTCTGATGAATATCTGGCGGACAGCCGCAACTACTACACCTACCAACAGGACTGGGACAGCGGCAGCCAGTGGCGCAACCTGCGTGTCGGCTTTGATAAGGGTGAGCAGGCCTGGAAGCTTTATCAAAACGAATACTCGTCCGTATGTGATGGTCGGTTGGGCTGTTTCCCGGGTGATGGCCTGAGCGGAAAAGGCGATCAGGTTGGTAATGATGGCCTGGTTGAGGTGCGGAAAGCGCCAAAACCAGCAGCTTTGAATACGATCTTTAACGCCACTAAACAACAGGTTATTCGTACGAATCCAACTGCAAAAAAATACTATGGCGAGGTTTGTGGTAATGAGTCAGATGTTTGTAGTTACCAAGAGTTCGGCGATCGCGTTGTCATCAGCTTGAAGCGCGATCTTAAACGACTAAAGATTATTGAAAGTGCAAACAGTCAAAAGGTTGAGCTGAAGATCGCTGGTGAACGCAAAATAGAAGAGTTGATTTACGAGTCTAAGTCCAATCTCTCACTATATTTGGCCGATAACACCAACCTGACAGTGAAAACTTTCAAAAATATAGGTGCCAAGCCGAAGCTGATTTTTGGTAGCAATGTTACCTGGAATGTGGTGGGCACGAATCAGACGCCAGGCTCATACTTTGGCAATGAGGCGGACTTTAAACTTGAGGATGCCTATTTTGATTACCGTACCACGCAAAGTGATTTGGTACTGCCGGTGATCTATGGGCCACAGGCGAGTGTGCATTTCAAAACCGCCGCGTCACAACAGTTCAAAGGCTTTATTCTTGCCAAGAGCCTGGTGCTGGATACCAGCGAGCAAATTAATGGTGCGGTCACCAGCCGCTGGTTAGATATGCGAGGTTCGACCCAAGTTGCCAAACCGGACTATCCGCAGCCGTGCTGGACGCCGCCGCAGCCTAAGCAATGTAAGCCATTACCACCCGAAAACTTCGATAACGGCAGCCTGGCCAACTGGTCAGTGATGGGCTTTGAAAGCAGTACCCATCCACAGGCGAACAATGGGCGTTTCAGGCTGAATGAAAGTAAGCGTGCTCAGGCTACCGCATCGGCCTACAATTATGTGTTCCCGTCGGCACAAAACTATTTGCAGGTTGAGTTTGACCATTACGCCTATGGTGGTGATGGTGCCGATGGTATTGCCCTGGTGCTGTCGGATGCCAACGTGCCGCCGAAAACCGGCGCGTTTGGCGGCCCGCTGGGGTATGGGATGAAACTGAAGAAAAATCACAGCGAAGAAATCAGTAAAGACATTGAGGGCTTTGCCGGTGGCTGGCTGGGGGTTGGCCTTGATGAATACGGTAACTATTACCGTACCGGTGGAGAGGTGGTGATTCAAAACTCACCGTTGAAGCCGAACCTGATAGGTATTCGCGGTCCCGGCTCCACGGACTCCAATGGTCAGTGGCTCAGGGGCTATGAATTTGTTAATGGCTATGGACTTAATAAAGATGAGCAACCAGCCGAAGATATTGATGGTCGCAGCAGTGGCCTACATCGTTACAGAATAATTCTCAACTCACGTGATGCTGGTAAATATTATCTCTCGGTGGAAAGAAAAATCGGTGCAGGAGAATGGAACACACTAATCAAGAAGTTTGATGTACTCCAGCAAGGTAGCTTCAATACGGTGCCAGAGAACTTCCGTCTTTCTGTCACCGCATCAACCGGTTGGTCAACTAACACCCACGAAATTGACAACTTCCAGGTTTGTGCTGATGAGGCGATACCTCTGACAGAAGGGATCCACCACTTTGAGTTTGATTACTCGGGTTCCGGCAGTACCTGCCAGGCCTCAGAAGTGGAGCTGCGCGCGTGTATGAATCAGGATTGTAGCAAACGCTACCCGCGTGATGCCTATAATGACGGTACGTTGAAACCGCTCAGTGTGACGCTGACGCCATCGGCGGGGAACAGCATTGCTAACTGGGTTGGTGGTACACAAGTCACGCTTGAAAACCAGAAGGAGTTAGCACTGCAGGCTTCTGAGTCTGGCACTGTTACCATGGGGGTCGCCAGCAGCTCGGTACCGCAGTTTGGCTTCGAAGGCGCACGCTGCCGAATTAATAATGGCCCGCTCTCGGCAGAGAACTGTGATGTGACTTTCGTTAAGAATGTTTTGGCGGTCAACGTCGCCGATGTGGTGGCGAACCGCCAGAGCCAGGGTGAGGATCACTTGTCGTTCTGTTCTGCGCAGGCAGATGCGGATGGTGAGTCGCGCAACGTTAATATGTCGATGGCGTATGAAGTCGCACCGGTTGATAACACCCAGCCGGTGTCGATCTGGTATAAGAGAAAGGTCGGCACTAATCCGGTTGAGTGGACCAGCAAGCCAACCTCACTGAAGACCACAAGTAGCGTGTTGAATAATGTGTACTTTGACTCGCAGGGCAAGGCGTACTTTAAAATTAAGTACCCGGAAGCCGGTAAAGTGAAGCTCAATGCAAGTGTGATTGGGGTGGGTGATTCTGCCGGTTTTGCCAGCTTTGTCAGCTTCCCTGAGTATCTGAAGCTTACGGCAACCAAAGCGAAGAAAGATGGTAGGTGTGCCAAGGTTGATGCTGGTTGTACTAACAGTTTTGTTGCCGCCGGTGAGGTGTTTGACCTGACCGTGACCGCCTATCAGGCGGCGGATGGAAATACAGAAAAGGTAGCGAAAAACTACCAGGAGCCGGCTATCACCATCGCCAACAGCGTCAAATACCCGGCTAAGGGGGCTTCAGCCACGCTGTTGAACACCTCATTGCCAGAGGGGGCAAAATGGGCCAATGGTAAGGTGATGCTACCGCAGTCGGTCTCGGAAGTCGGTGCCTTTGAGCTTAGCGTGGCCGCGCCGCAGGCGAGCGGTGAAAACGGCAAACCGCTGGCCACCTCAAGCTATTTAGGCAGTAGCGCGTTCAAGATTCAGGATGCGGTCGCGACAATCGGCCGTTTCTATCCGGCTTACTTTAGCGTCACAGAAACCAACTGGGACTATCCGGATAACCAGGGTGAGTCAGCCTACATGGGGCAGGCATTTGACTCAGTAAGTTTTGCCGTGACCGCTTATAACGCCAGTGGCGGCGCGACAAATAACTATGGTTTGTTTGCCAGTGGATTAAAAGCGGATTTCTACCTGTCCGGTGAGCATTCGGATCGCCTCAACATCTCGAATGCCGATCTTGATGATAAAAACTGGAGCGGCGCGGTGTGGCGCAAGCAGTGGGATAATTCGGTGCAATGGAGCAAACCGATCTCGCCCGACGGCCCGTTTAACTCGCAAGTGGTCGCGGACAAATCGACCAGCACCTCGATCGGCCTGTCCTTGAGCAGCTCCGGTGGTAAAACCAGTAGCTATGCTGACCCGAGCTTATTCAGGTTCAAGACTACCGTTGACGGCAAAGAACAACTGACCAACAGTGTGGCACAGGCATTGCTGGCACAACCGGATGTGCGTTTTGGCCGGGTCAACCTGGATGATGTCGGCGGACAGCAAGGTACCACCCTGCATGTGCCGCTGCGGGTTGAATACTGGCGAGACGGCAGGTTTGTCGTTAATGGTAATGATAACCGCACCACGGTCGCCGGGGTGAAAGAGAAGCAGCAACACATCTGGCCGACCGGCAAAGATGCCGCACCGGTCAGTGTTGAGCTGAAAGACGGGGGCAAGGTTGCTTCAGGCCAGTCCCGTACGCTCAGTGCCAGCCAGAAAGCGGATCCTCTCCCGGAAGCGTTTCCTCGCCAGCAAACCCGAGTATGGCTGGAACTGGAGGGTGGGGCCAACAACGTACCGTGGTTGAAGTACGACTGGGATAACGATGACAGTGAAGAGAATCCGTCAGCGGTGGTGACCTTTGGTGTTCACCGCGGCAATGACCGGGTGCTTTACCGCGGAGAGCCGGGGCTGGCCAGTGGAAACTAAGCGCTGGTTTAGCGGCTTAAGTAAGGAAACTGCAAGAAATTGAGGCTTTCCGCCCATGTTTGTGTAGCAATGCCTTGCTGTGACAGCGAGGCATTGGTACATTTAGGACAATTTTTGTCTTCTAATTTTTGCAGGATGAACGAAGAATATGTTTAAAAAACTTCGTGGCATGTTTTCTAACGACCTATCGATCGATTTAGGTACTGCCAACACTCTTATTTATGTCAAAGGACAGGGCATTGTCCTCGATGAACCTTCAGTCGTTGCTATTCGTCAGGATCGCGCTGGTTCCGCAAAAAGTGTCGCAGCGGTAGGTCACGCAGCAAAACAGATGCTTGGCCGTACGCCGGGTAACATCTCTGCGATTCGTCCTATGAAAGATGGTGTGATTGCTGATTTCTATGTGACGGAAAAAATGCTCCAGCACTTTATCAAACAAGTGCACGACAACAGCATCCTTAAACCAAGCCCGCGTGTCCTGGTTTGTGTCCCTTGTGGTTCTACCCAGGTTGAACGCCGTGCGATCCGTGAATCTGCGTTAGGCGCGGGTGCGCGTGAAGTGTACCTTATCGATGAGCCAATGGCGGCAGCGATCGGTGCCGGTCTGCGCGTTTCTGAACCAACAGGTTCGATGGTGGTTGATATTGGTGGTGGTACCACAGAAGTTGCGGTTATCTCATTAAACGGAGTGGTTTATTCATCCTCTGTGCGTATTGGTGGTGACCGGTTCGATGAAGCGGTCATCAACTATGTGCGCCGTAATTACGGCAGCCTGATCGGTGAAGCAACCGCCGAGAAGATCAAGCACGAAATCGGCTCTGCCTATCCGGGTGATGAAGTGCACGAAATCGAAGTGCGTGGCCGTAACTTGGCTGAAGGTGTACCACGCAGCTTTAGCCTGAACTCGAACGAGATCTTAGAAGCGTTGCAAGAGCCGCTGTCAGGTATCGTCTCTGCGGTGATGGTCGCATTAGAGCAGTGTCCACCTGAACTGGCGTCTGATATCTCTGAAAACGGTATGGTGCTGACCGGTGGTGGTGCTCTGCTGAAAGATTTGGATCGCCTGCTGATGGAAGAGACCGGGATTCCTGTCGTTATTGCAGAAGATCCCCTGACTTGTGTGGCTCGCGGAGGCGGTAAAGCGCTGGAAATGATCGACATGCACGGTGGCGATCTGTTCTCTGAAGAATAAGTTAATCTGGTGAAGCTTACCAAGCTTCACCTTGTTACTTCTGCACTCTCAATCATCCAAAACGCTACAACACCGGAAAGGTGATAAGAGCCCACTCTTATCCCGTCGACGGAGGCCAGTATAGGCTTAGTGATCATGGTAGCATTCAGGTCCAAAACAAGATGAAACCGATTTTTGGCAGAGGCCCATCCCTGCAATTGCGTCTTTTTCTTGCTGTCATTGTGTCAGCTTGTTTGATGCTGGCCGACAGTCGTCTCGATACTTTTGCCAACGTACGATATCTGCTTAACAGTATGGTGGCCCCTATCCAATATGCGGCCAATTTACCACGCACTATGTTCGATGGGGTGTTTGAACGTTTTCATACCCGCCAGGAATTGATTGAAAGCAACCGTAACCTTAAGCGAGAAGTCTTGCGGCTTAAGAGTGAGCTGATCTTGCTGGAACAGTACCGGGAAGAAAACCAACGCTTGCGTAAGTTGCTTGGCTCATCATTTGTTCGCGATGAGAAGAAGGTCGTGACGGAAGTGATGGCGGTTGATACTTCGCCGTATCGTCACCAGGTTGTGATTGATAAGGGCCGTACTGATGGCGTGTATGTTGGTCAGCCGGTGATTAATGAAAAAGGGATTGTTGGCCAGGTGACCTTTGTCGCCGCGCACAATGCGCGCGTGTTACTGCTGACTGACGCGAAAAACGCGATCCCGGTTCAGGTGATCCGTAACGACATCCGGGTGATCGCTTCGGGTAATGGCGAAATGGATGAAATCCAGCTTGAGCACATTCCTACCAGTACCGACATACAGGTAGGGGATTTACTGGTCACCTCCGGGCTGGGGGGCATTTATCCTGAAGGCTATCCAGTGGCCTACATTTCGATGGTGGATCATGATACCCGCCAGGAATTCGCCTCGATCAAAGCTGAACCGGTGGTGGAGTTTGACCGCTTGAGGTATCTGTTGCTGATATGGCCAAATGAAGATCGACAACATAAAGTCTTACAGTCTAACGAAAGTGAAGACCGAGCAAATGAGGTAAGCCATGGCCAATAGTGTATTAAGAAGCAAGATGGTTATTGGCGTCAGCTTTTTGGTCGCCCTGGTGCTGCAGACCATTCCCTGGCCCGGGGTGCTCGATCTGCTGCGTCCGTCGTGGCTGTTTCTCGTCACTTGCTATTGGGTACTGGCATTGCCACACCGGGTGAATGTCGGTAGCGCGCTGGTAGTGGGGTTGTTGTGGGATATTCTGATCGGCTCAACGCTGGGGATCCGCGGCATGATGATGTCGATCGTGATTTATCTTGTGGCACTGAACTTCTTAGTGATCCGCAATATGGCATTGTGGCAACAGTCTATTTTAATAGCATTTTTTACCGTTTTACTCGAGCTGCTGATATTCTGTGGGGAATATTTGAACCAGGACGTAGTATTCAATCCATTATCGCTATGGACGGCGGTAATAAACTGTATACTTTGGCCATGGATGTTTTTACTGATGCGGCGTATCCGCCGTTTGTGGCATGTAAGGTAATGTCGTGAGCAAAGCTATCTCTCTGGTCTTAGCCTCGGGTTCACCAAGAAGAAAAGAGTTACTCAGTCAACTCGGGTATGATTTTGATATTGTGCTTCCGGATATAGAGGAAGCACAACGGCCTGATGAGCAACCGCAAGAGTACGTGCTGCGCTTGTCGCTGGAAAAAGCACAGGCAGGCTTGGCATTGGCTAAGCCTGATTCCGTTGTGCTGGGATCCGACACCGTAGTGGTGTGTGATGAGCAGGTGCTGGAAAAGCCACGCAGTTTTGAAGATGCCAAACGGATGCTGATGCAGTTATCCGGTCGTCAGCATCAGGTGATGACCGCGGTGAGCGTCGTCTCGTCTGAACAACAACATTCGGTGGTTGTTACCACTGATGTATGGTTTAAAACCCTGACTTTAGAGGAACTCGAACAATATTGGCAGTCAGGTGAACCATGCGATAAAGCTGGCAGTTATGGTATTCAGGGACTCGGGGGACGCTTTGTCACCCGGATAGAAGGAAGTTATCACGCCGTAGTCGGCCTACCTATGTTTGAAACTGACCAGCTCTTGCACGAATTTTTATAAATTGTATTTTGAGGTGCGCACATGAGTGCAGAGTTGCTGCTTAACGTGACCCCGAGTGAAACTCGTGTGGCCATGATTGAAGGCGGAGTACTACAAGAAGTTCACATTGAGCGCGAGGCTCGGCGTGGCATTGTGGGTAATATCTATAAGGGTAAAGTCAGCCGGGTTTTACCGGGCATGCAGGCTGCATTTGTCGATATTGGCCTGGACAAAGCGGCGTTTTTGCACGCGTCGGATATTGTTCCTCATACCGAGTGTGTGGCAGAGAACGAAAAGCAGCAGTTTCAGGTTCGTGATATTTCGGAACTGGTGCGTCAGGGGCAAGACATCGTGGTACAGGTGGTGAAAGACCCGCTCGGTACCAAAGGGGCACGCCTGACCACTGATATCACCCTGCCGTCACGATACCTGGTCTTTATGCCGGGAGCCAGCCATGTCGGGGTTTCACAACGTATCGAAAGTGAACGCGAGCGAGAGCGGCTGAAGAAAGTGGTCAGTCATTACTGCGATGAACACGGCGGTTTTATTATTCGCACTGCTGCCGAAGGTGCGGATGAAAAAGAGCTTTCACAAGACGCGGCCTTCCTTAAGCGTCTGTGGACTAAGGTGATGGAGCGTCGTTCTAAGTACAAAACCCGTTCGACTCTCTATGGTGAGCTTGGCCTGGCGCAACGTATTTTGCGTGATTTTGTTGGTACAGAGCTGGATAAGATCCTGGTTGACTCACGTATGGAGTATGAAAACCTGATCGAGTTCACCTCTGAGTATGTCCCTGAGCTGACGGATAAGCTTGAGCTGTACGAAGGGGATAAGCCGATTTTTGATATGTACGATACCGAGAACGAAATTCAGCGTTCTCTGGAGCGTAAAGTCGAACTGAAGTCGGGCGGTTACCTGATCATTGATCAAACCGAAGCCATGACCACCGTCGATATTAACACCGGTGCGTTTGTCGGGCGGCGTAACCTGGAAGAAACTATCTTTAATACCAATATTGAGGCTACTCAGGCCATTGCACGTCAGTTACGTTTGCGTAACCTGGGCGGTATCATCATCATCGACTTTATCGATATGTCATCGGAAGAGCACCGGAAGCGAGTGCTTGTTTCACTGGAAGCGGCATTGGCAAAAGATCGGGTAAAAACCAATATCAACGGTTTTACCCAGTTAGGCCTGGTTGAGATGACCCGCAAGCGCACGCGTGAAAGTATTGAACACATCTTATGTTCTGGTTGTCCTACTTGTGAGGGGCGTGGAAGTGTCAAAACAGTGGAAACGGTGTGTTATGAAGTACTGCGGGAAATTACCCGGGTTAACCGTGCTTACGACGCCGATAATTTCGTGGTTTATGCATCCCCTTCTGTTGCCGAGGCACTGCTGGGCGAAGAGTCCCACGCACTGGCGGAACTTGAAGTTTTCATTGGTAAACAAGTCCGTGTGCAAGCCGAGCCTTTGTATATTCAGGAGCAGTTTGACGTCGTTATGATGTAATGGAAATTTTGTGAGTTCTGGTTTTCAACGTTTAGGGCGCTTTTGTGCGTGGAGCTTGGTTACACTACTGGTGCTATTGGCCATTGTAGTGACCAGCTTGCGTATAGCCTTACCTCACCTTAATCAATTTCAAGATGAGATCAAAACCTGGGTCAAGCACGGCACAGGTTTTGATTTTTCTATCTCCAGTGTGGCCGGGGCCTGGCGCAACAGCCACCCTTCCGTGGCACTTATTGGCTTAGAAGCTAATCTACCTGACAATAATGATGCGCGTTTTGCCGTGGATGAAATCCACATCGAGTTCGATTTGCTCCAGTCGCTGTGGCAGTTCAAGCCGGTGGTGGCGGATTTGTCTATTCGCAATCTGGCTTTGGACATTCGGACTGTGGATCTTCTGCCTCAGGCGGAAGTGAGGCCGCAGGCAACCAGCGAGCCAAGCGAAATCAAACTGATCGATCAGCTTGACTCTCTGTTTTTACGCCAGTTTGAAGACTTTACTATTGCCGATTCAAAAATTTGGTACAAATCGATCTCGGGTGAAGAGCGTCGCCTTGATATCGACCAGCTGCGCTGGAGTAACCAGGGCCGGCGCCATTTCGCTGAGGGTACGGTCAGCATTGCCGACGCGAAACTCAACTCTTTGCAAGTAAGTGCTAACTTTTTTGATCATGGGTCTTTGCGCGACGTTTCAGGTGAGTTTTATATCAGTGCACTGGATGTATCGGTTACTCCCTGGCTAACCCATTACATCCAGACGGAATCGGGTATTGAGTCGGGGAAAGTCAGCCTGAACGTTTGGTTGACGTTAAGCCACAGCCAGCCTAGTGATGCGTATGCTGAATTACAACCTTCGGAGCTGGTGTGGAGTGAAGATGGGCGTCATGAACTATTAGTCGAATCTGGCAGAGTGAAGCTTTCACCGGATAGCAATGGCTGGAAAGTAAGTGGTCACTCATTTCAGATCCGCACAGATGACATGCCCTGGCCTGAACTCGATGTGGCGTTTGACTGGCAGCCAGAGGGCTGGGTGTTAAACCTGTCTCAGGTGGATATCGAAGCCTTGCTCCCGCTGGTAAAGCTAATGCCGGATTCTGCTTCACTGAGTCAGCAGTTACAACAATTGGCGCCGAAAGGCGAAGTGGAAGATATCCGTATATCGATGCAAGACGGTTGGGAGTCTCTGCGTTATTCTGCTGAGCTGGAACGTTTAGGGTTAACTCAGTGGGATTTGCTACCCGGCTTTCATCAGGTACATGGCCGACTGTCTGGGGATCTTTATCAGGCCCAAGCTAGCATTAACGTGATTGATGATGTTTTTCCCTATGGTGATGTCTTTCAGGCTCCGCTGAATATCAAGCAGGGGGAAGTCGAGATCAACTGGCAACGTGATGAGCAAGGCTGGCGTTTGTGGTCGGATAAAGTCACTGCAGCAACCCCGGATCTACAGGTCTTAGGGGCTTTTCGTCTCGACTTTCCAATCCAGCAAAGTCCTTTTCTGTCTTTTTATGCTGAAGCGGATTTGTATAACGCCGGGGAGACCTGGCGCTATCTGCCAACGTTGGCGCTTGGGCAAGAGTTGACCGATTACCTGTCGGCAGCCATTCAAGGTGGTAAAGCTAATACGGCCAAACTGCTTTGGTATGGTGAACTGGGTGATTTTCCTTATCATCAGCACAATGGCATGTTCCAGGCCTGGGTGGGGCTAAAAGAGGGTAAGTTCAGTTTTGACACCGCCTGGCCACCGATCACCGATTTGCAACTCGATTTGTTGTTTGAAAACGATGCGATGTACCTGGATTCCAGATCCGCCACCTTAAAAGGGGTCACGTCAAAGCAAATAACCGGCCGGATCCCGTCGCTGGCTCCCGACGGACATATCGAAATCGAAGCCAAAGCCAGCGCCCCGGGCAATGAAGTGCGTGATTATATGATGGCGACGCCACTGGTTGACTCGGTTGGTGCTGCACTGACGGCCTTGCAGGTTAGTGGCCCGGTGTCGTCGGAGTTTCAATTAAGTATCCCCTTTGACCTGGATCAGGAGGCGCGAGCCTGGGGATTTGCTGATCTAAAGGCCAATCCGGTTGAGATTGATGCCCCGCCGATGAAGCTGGAAAAAGCCACCGGGCGGATCTATTTTGACAACGATGTGGTGACCACTTCAGGTTTAGCCGCAGAGCTGCTGGGACAGCCGATTTCAGTTGATTTCAGAGGTGAAAGTGCTGAACAGGGCTATAACGTTGTGATCAATACCATCGGTGACTGGGAAGTGGAGCCACTGAAGCCTTATCTGGGTGAACGGTGGCTGAGCTTGGTCTCAGGGTATGCCCCCTGGCAAATGGACATCGATTTGCAGCTTAACGACATCGGTTTTACTTATCAGATCGACGTGCTGGCACAGTTAGCGCCACTGGTCAGTGATTATCCTTACCCGCTGGCTAAACCTGCCGGTGAGGTTGCCCAGGCTAAGCTGCAGGCTTCCGGAGATCAGCAGAGTGTATCGGCGCGACTACAACTTCCGCATGCCAAATACCAAACCGAAATCGATATCAGCGGCAGTGTGCCGTTGTTAACCGCCTCGAATCTGGTGCTGGGAGAGGGGGAGTTTAAAGTCAGCCCGGTGGTTGGCCATCAGGCTAATGTGAAACTGGATAAACTCAATCTGGATCGTTGGAGCGCGTTGATGCAGCTGCCGGAAAGCGAAGCCCCTTCGGTGTTGTCTGACATGACGACGCCGAAAATACCGCTGCCGACCCAGATTAATGCTGATGTTAACTCACTGACGTTGGGCGGTATTGAGTTTAATGATGTGGACTTCCACGCGCGCAAGAAGAACCTCAGCTGGCAGTTGGATGTCAACAGCCAGGAGATGAAAGGCAAAGCAAACTATTTGCAGCCCTACGAGTTAGCGGTTTCTCTGGAGCGTTTGCATCTTTACATCCCCGGCCTGGATGAACTGGCCCAGACGCGTGGTTCACTGTTCGCTAATGACGATCAGCAGATGCCGTTGATTTCTGATTTTGACCGCCAGCTCCATACCGCTATGCCCAATTTGACCCTCAACATTGATGATTTCTGGTTGCAGGGTTACAAAGTCGGCCAGGTTAATGTTGGTGTGCAACGCCGTGAACAGCGCCTTGAGTTGAACCAGGCGACCATTCGCAGTGGGAAAAACCGGGTTGATTTGACCGGTTGGTGGGAGTTGGATGAGCATCGCAGTCACTCCAGTTTGGTAACGAAAATCATCAGTGATAACAACACCGAATTGATGGAGCGGTTTGGTATTACTTCTGGGATCCAGCAGGCACCGTTTGAGCTCAGCTCCAACATGGAGTGGGAAGGGGCACCGTGGGCAATGCAGACCAAAACCCTGCAGGGGGACGTGTCGACCGAGTTTGGTAAAGGGGTGATCTCTGAAGTCAGCGGTGCAGCAAGACTGCTCGGTTTATTTAGCCTTGATTCTATTATTCGTAAGATGCAGCTGGATTTTACCGATGTCTTCGATAAGGGGATGGCGTTTAACTCAATTACCGGCACGGGCCGATTCCAGGACGGGGTGTTCGTGACCAATGACATTGTCATGGATGCCCTCGCGGGGGAGATGAAAATTCGCGGCATGGCCGATATCAATACCAAAATGGTCGATGCTGAAGTTCAGTTTACCCCAGACGTGACATCTGGTATTCCAATGCTTACCGCATTTGCGGTGGCACCCCAAACGGCATTATATGTTTTGGCGATATCCACCGTGATCTCACCGGTAGTCGAGGTTTTTACTCAAGTTAACTATGAAGTCAAAGGCTCGCTGGATTCGCCGACCGTAAAAGAGATCTCCAGGAGTAAAGGCGAGTACAAATTACCGGAAAAACTCCTCGAACAAGCTAAATAAGGAACCTTCGCATATGGAACGTGTGGGTATCATTCAAATGACGTCCGGCCCGGATATAGAGGCCAATCTGGCGGAAATCGACCGGCAATGTCAGCTCGCTGCGGCACAGGGGGTACAATTGGTAGTGACGCCGGAAAATGCGGTTTTGTTCGCGCACCGCGAGGCCTACCACCAGCATGCTGAGTGGCTAAACCATGGCCCTATTCAGGATCGGCTGGCCGGGATGGCCCGTCGGTATCAGGTCAGCGTTGTTTTAGGCAGTATGCCGATCCGAACCGAGAATGGCGTCACGACCACCTCGTTGCTCTTCTCACCGCGCGGCGAGTTACTGGCTCATTATGACAAGTTGCATATGTTTGATGTTGATGTCACAGATGGCCACGGCAGTTACCGTGAATCAGACACCTTCAGCGCCGGGGAGCGGACTGTGGCCGCTGAGAGTGATATTGGTACGCTTGGGCTGAGTATTTGTTATGATGTGCGCTTCCCTGCGCTGTACCAGGCACTCGCTGAACAGGGGGCGGAGATCCTGCTGGTGCCGGCCGCGTTTACCGCGGTGACCGGCGCTGCGCATTGGGAAACCTTACTGAAAGCCAGGGCGATTGAAACCCAGTGCTGGGTGATAGCCTGCGGGCAAACCGGAACCCATCCTTGCGGCCGGCAAACCTGGGGCCGCTCGATGGTCATTTCTCCATGGGGCGAGGTATGGGCGCAGTTGGGCGATGAGCCGGGGCTGCTGGTTACTGAGATAGATTTGTCACAATGCCGACAAGTGAGGCAGAATATGCCGCTAACCCAACACAATCGATTTCAAATTCAATTGAAACGGAAACAAAAGAGCTAATTATGAGCACGAATCAAATTGAACAGGCACTGCTTGCCCCTAATGGTCTGACCGAGCAAGATATTGCTGATACTCTAGCCAGTATCGCCACCCGTCAGATCGATTATGCGGACATCTATTTTCAGTCCAGCTGGCATGAGTCCTTGGTTCTTGAAGACAGCATCATCAAAGACGGCTCTTTTAACATCGATTGTGGTGTCGGTGTGCGCGCGGTCACCGGAGAGAAAACTGGTTTTGCCTATTCGGATCAGATCCAGCTTGAGGGCCTGATGCAGAGTGCGATTGCCGCCCGAGGCATCGCCCAACACGGGCAGAATGGTAAGGTGCAGGCCTTCAAGCGCCATGATAACCAGGCTTATTACCAGGCGGTAAACCCGTTGATGTGCTGGGAAAAACAGCAGAAAACTGAATTGTTAAAGTCTTTGGATGCCTATATTCGCACCAAGGAGCCGCTGATCAAAGAGGTATCGATCAGCTTAAGTGGCGTGCATGAACAGATGCTGGTGGCCGCCACGGATGGTACCTATGCCGGGGATATCCGTCCCTTAGTCCGTCTTTCTATCAGTGTGTTAGCGCAAAAAGGCGATCGCCGTGAGCGGGGCAGCGCCGGAGGCGGTGGCCGTTATGGCTACGATTTTTTCCTGACCGAGAATAACGGTGTGCAACAGGCGTTTGAATTTGCTGATGAGGCGATACGCATGGCGCTGGTTAATCTGGAAGCGGAAGCTGCACCGGCGGGCACGATGCCGGTTGTACTGGGCTCTGGTTGGCCGGGCGTGCTGCTGCATGAGGCTGTGGGGCATGGCCTGGAAGGCGATTTTAACCGTAAAGACTCGTCAGTCTTCTCCGGTAAGCTCGGGCAACAAGTGACGTCTCCGTTGTGTACGATTGTCGATGACGGGACGTTGACCGATCTGCGTGGTTCTTTGAACATCGATGATGAAGGGGTAAACGGCCAGTACAATACCCTGATTGAAAACGGGGTGCTGAAAGGCTATATGCAAGACAAACACAATGCGCGTTTGATGGGGGTTAACCCGACGGGGAATGGGCGCCGTGAGTCTTACGCGCACCTGCCGATGCCACGCATGACCAACACCTACATGTTGCCGGGTGAGCATAGCCCGGAAGAGATCATCTCGACGGTCAAACGCGGCCTGTATGCGCCTAATTTTGGTGGTGGCCAGGTGGACATTACCTCTGGCAAATTTGTCTTCTCGACTTCTGAGGCGTACATGATTGAAGATGGTAAGATCACCCGCCCGGTAAAAGGCGCGACGTTGATCGGCTCGGGAATCGAGGCAATGCAACAGGTCTCGATGGTCGGCAACGATCTCAGCATCGATAAAGGGGTTGGGGTTTGTGGTAAGGCTGGTCAAAGCGTACCGGTCGGTGTCGGACAGCCAACCCTGAAACTCGATGCGATAACCGTGGGTGGTACAGAGTAGGTTACCCGAAAACCGGACGAGGAAGAGCGCTCATTGAGCGCTCTTTTGTGTTGTGCCCTATAAATTTTCTTCGGCAAACTCAGCCAGGCGGCTACGTACAACCCCATTGAGGTGGATGTTGGTACTGCCTTCGAAGTTTTTAAACCGCTCTACCATATAAGTCAGTCCGGAGGTGACCGGGGTTAAGTAATGTGAGTCAATTTGTGCCAGATTTCCGGAGCAGACGATTTTGGTGCCCTCACCACAGCGGGTGATGATGGTTTTGATTTGTGAGGCGGTTAAGTTCTGGCATTCATCCAGCAGAACAAACGCATTCTGGATCGAGCGACCGCGCATGAAGTTGATCGATTTGAACTGGATATTGGCCTTGTCACAGATGTATTTTAAAGAGCCTTCGGTACAGTGATCGTGTTTGTGCAGCGCTTCTAAAGTATCGGTAACCGCCGCCAGCCAGGGCAGCATTTTTTCCTCTTCGCTGCCGGGCAAAAAGCCGATCGATTCACCGATATCCGGGGTATTACGGGTAACGATGATCTTATCGAACATGTTTTTTTCGATGGTTTGTTCCAGCGCTGCAGCCAACGCGAGTAAGGTTTTACCGCTACCGGCGGCCCCGGTGAGGATCACCAAATCAATGTCCGGATCGAGCAGCGCATCGAGCGCCATGCCCTGATAAATGTTTTTCGGGGTAATGTCCCACGCTTTGCGGTGCAGCATCCGCTCGCGGCTGAGATCCAGCAGGGTCAGTTGCTCTTCGTTGATCGATTCGACCCGGGCGGCAAAATCGCTCTCTTCGTCGATAATGTATTGATTGAGGAAGGTCGGTTCAAACGGCTCCCGGCTGAGCTTGTGGTAGGTGCGGCCACCCAGCGTATAACTGTCTACTTCCTCGACCTTGCTCCAGAAGTTCCCCTCGCACAGCTGGAATCCTTTGGTTAAGTATTGTACGTCATCAATCAGTTGATCGGTGCGGTAGTCTTCGACATAACGCACCCCGGCACCTTTGGCTCTCAGGCGCATGTTGATGTCTTTGGTCACCAGTACCACTTCCCGTGGTGCTCGTTTGTTTTGCAAATAGAGTACTGCATTGAGAATACGGTTATCGCCGGCTTTATCGGCGAAGGCTTTGACGGTTTCTTGCAGTTCAAAATCAGCCAGAATAGCAATGCTGCCCTGTTCGGGGCACTCTTTGTTGACCGGTATCCCTTCTGAAATGTCTTCCGGGGTGGAATCCCGGAACAGATCTTCAAGAGCCCGAATTGCCACGCGTGCGTCACGCGCCACGTCGCGTTTACTGTCTTTGATGCGATCGAGTTCTTCTAAAACGGTCATCGGAATGACGACATCGTGTTCCTGGAAAGAAAAAATAGCGAAAGGTTCATGAAGCAGGATATTAGTGTCGAGGACAAACAGTTTCCGATCGGTATCGCCCATAGATACTCCTTGCCGCTGCGCGGCGTTGCTGGCTGAGAGCCGGGTGGCACACAGCATCGAACCAGCTCTGGCTCTGACTTTTGCAACAGAGGTCATCGGGCGTAGCGGTTAGTAGCGCAACCGAGTAGCAAGACGACTTACTGCAAACCCGTGTTGATCCTAATCGTGTAATCACGCACTTTTGCTTATGCAGCAACGTGCTCCTCAATTGAATTATACGTAAGAATCACTGACTACAAGCTAATAATTGTCATGAGTTTTTTACAATTTGATTGCATTCAGAGTTAAACAAAAAAAGTTTGTACGAAAGGCCGTTTACACGTGACCTGAATCACGGCTTCAAGTAAGATTAGCGACCTTTTTCTGCGCTTGGATACCGCTCGGATTATGATGTTGCGGTGGCCGGATTTTAAGCAGGGTAACGCGGTTAAACATGCGTTGCCCACGTAGCAGAAGCCAGAAACAGATCTAAACTATTACCCATGCCGGATGGGTAAACCAACAATGAACAACAACGAGGTAGTCAATTCATGACATTTGCTTTGGGGCAGCGCTGGATTAGCGATACGGAAAGCGATTTAGGTTTAGGTACCGTCGTAGCACTGGATGCACGCACCGTGACATTGATGTTTGCAGCATCAGAAGAGAACCGAGTTTACGCACGTAATGATGCACCAGTGACCCGAGTAACGTTTAATGTTGGCGATGTGATTGACTGTCAGGAAGGCTGGTCACTGAAGGTGGAAGAGGTTCTGGAAGACCAGGGACTGTACACCTACTTTGGTACCCGCGAAGATACCCAAGAGACCGCGGTCGTGCTGCGTGAGATTTTCCTCAGTAACCAAATTCGTTTTAACAAGCCGCAAGATAAGTTGTATACCGGCCAAATCGATCGGATGGACAATTTTGTCCTGCGCTATCGTGCGTTGCAAAACCAGTATCAGCAGCATAAAAGCCCGATGCGAGGCCTGTGCGGTATGCGTGCCGGCTTGATCCCGCACCAGTTGTATATCGCGCATGAAGTGGGTCGCCGCCATGCTCCACGGGTATTGCTGGCGGATGAGGTCGGTCTGGGTAAGACCATTGAAGCCGGGATGATCATCCATCAGCAAGTGCTGTCCGGTCGCGCTGAACGTATCCTGATTGTGGTACCGGAAACCCTGCAGCACCAGTGGCTGGTGGAAATGCTGCGCCGTTTCAACCTGCATTTCTCAATTTTCGATGAAGAGCGCTGTATTGAAGCGTTTGCTGAAGCGGAAAACCCGTTTGATACCCAGCAATATGTACTGTGCTCACTGGATTTTCTGCGTAAAAGCCGTAAGCGTTTTGAACAGGCGCTTGAAGGCGAGTGGGATCTGTTGGTGGTGGATGAGGCGCACCATCTGGAGTGGAGCCAGGATAAGCCAAGCCGCGAATACCAGGTGGTGGAAGGTCTGGCAGAGCGTACCTCGGGCGTACTGTTGCTGACCGCGACCCCGGAGCAACTGGGCCGCGAAAGCCACTTTGCCCGTTTGCGCCTGCTCGACCCTGACCGTTTCTATGATTACGACGCGTTTGTGGAAGAAGAAGAGCAGTATGCCCCGGTGGCGGATTCGATTACTGCACTGTTCTCCGGCGAAACACTCTCGGATGAAGCGAAAAACCAGATTACTGAACTGTTGTCGGAACAAGACGTGGAACCGCTGTTCCGCATTATTGAAAGTGCCACGGAAGAAGAAGCGGTGGCCTCAGCCCGTCAGGAGCTGATTGATAATCTGATGGACCGCCACGGCACCGGTCGGGTGCTGTTCCGTAATACCCGTTCGGCGGTGAAAGGCTTCCCGGTGCGGAATGTGCATTTGTTGCCGATGGAGATCCCGCAACAATACAGTACCTCAATGCGCGTGGCTGGCATGATCGGCGGCAAGATGAGCGCCGAAGCCCGTGCGGTGAAAAACCTTTACCCTGAAGAGATCTTCCAGGAATTTGAAGGTGAAGATTCAAGTTGGTGGCAGTTTGACTCCCGGGTCAACTGGCTACTGGAAAAGATCAAAGAAAAACGCAGTGAGAAGATCCTGGTGATTGCATCACGCGCCAGTACGGCACTGCAGCTTGAGCAGGCCCTGCGTGAACGTGAAGGCATCCGTGCCACAGTGTTCCATGAAGGCATGTCGATTCTGGAGCGGGATAAAGCGGCGGCGTATTTTGCCCAGGAAGAGGGCGGTGCGCAGGTGCTGATCTGTAGCGAAATTGGTTCGGAAGGACGTAACTTCCAGTTTGCCAACCAGTTAGTGATGTTCGATCTGCCATTTAACCCGGATCTGCTTGAACAGCGTATTGGTCGTCTGGACCGGATTGGTCAGCAACGTGATATTGATATTCACGTTCCATACCTGAAGGGGACCTCGCAGGCAATTCTGGCTCGTTGGTTTGATGAGGGGTTAAACGCGTTCGGCGAAACCTGTCCAACCGGCCGTGCAGTGTATGACAAGTATGCCGATGCGCTGATCGAAATGCTGGCTTCTGGTGATACCAGTGAGCTGGATGAGGTCATTGATGCGTCGGCCAAGCTGAATAAATCTCTGAAGGCACAACTGGAGCAGGGCCGGGATCGCCTGTTGGAAATGCACTCTAACGGCGGTGAAAAAGCCCAACAAATCGTAGATAAAGTCGCGGCGACCGATGGCGATACCAATCTGGTAACATTTGCACTCAGCCTGTTTGATACCATCGGCCTAAACCAAGACGATAAAGGCGAAAACGCCCTGGTGGTGACCCCGTCTGAACATATGATGGTGCCAAGCTACCCTGGACTGCCGTATGAAGGTGCTACCATCACCTTTGATCGTGATACGGCGTTGTCACGTGAGGATATGCATTTTATCAGCTGGGAACACCCGATGATCCAGGGCGGGATCGACCTGCTGATGAGTGAGGGCGTCGGTACTTCGGCTGTGTCACTGCTCAAAAACAAAGCCCTGCCGGTAGGAACCATTTTGCTGGAGCTGATCTACGCGGTGGATGTGCAGGCACCGAAACGCAGCGGCATTGCCCGCTTTTTGCCGAAAACGCCAATCCGTTTGATGATGGATGCGCGTGGCAACGATCTGTCTGCCCAGGTGGAGTTTGAAAGTTTCAACCGCCAGCTCAGCCCGGTCAACCGTCATCTGGCGAGTAAGTTGGTTACCTCGGTACAAAGTGATGTCCATCGCCTGATTGAAGCCGGTGATGTGTTGGTGGAGCAGCAGGTTGAACAAGCACGTCAGCAGGCGCAACAAGAGATGAACCAGAGCCTGAATGCGGAACTGGAGCGTTTGCAGGCGCTCAAAGCGGTCAACCCGAATATCCGAGATGAAGAGATTGAAGCGATTGAAGCGCAAGTACAAGAGTTGAGTGGGTATATCAACCAAGCCCAGGTTCAGCTTGACTCACTGCGTTTGATAGTCGTCAGCCATAACTAAACAGCGCATGTCAAATAAATAAGGCCTTCATCTGAAGGCCTTTGTTTTATCTCAGCCAGGGAAGTGCTATTACCCTGAGCCTGCTTGTCGGTGTAGGCCGGATCACATCAGCCACTTCCACCAAATGAATAACGCCAGGAAGCCAAATAGGTAAATCAAGCCAGCAACGGATAGCCATTTCAATTTAGTGCCCAGTGCCAATGGTTGTGGTAATTCAGTTCTGCTCACAAGAATATAGTTCAGCAGCGCAAAGAATGGGGTCGTCATGAAAGCGAGGACCATGGCAAAATCAAGCATAGGTAACAGTGCTGACGCCCAGAACACAATAATAGCCAAAGCCAGAAGCGACACGGTGACCATAATTGCCGAGGTTACGTTGGGATTAGCTTGTGTTTGGCTGCGAAGCAGGCGCTGCGAGTCAGAAATGACTCGGGAATAGCCATCGATCACGGTGATGGTACTGCCGAAAATACAGAAAAACGCGATCGCCGCGATTAGATACCGTGACCACTCACCAATGGTGGAGGCGTACAAGCCAACCAACTGGTGCGAAAATCCCACCCCGGAACTCTTCAGTTCAATACCTGAGCCGTGCAGCATGAGTGAGCCCAGAGACAAAAAGACAATAGCCAGTATGGCTGTGCCGATGTAACCAACATTGAAGTCAAACAAGGCAGAGCGCGGGGTTACTTCTTGCTGGCTTGACTGGCGCTTGAGCCAGGCAGAGGTTAAGCAGGAAATCTCTATCGGAGCGGGCATCCAACCCATGGTTACGACAATAAAACCAATTGCAGCAACAGACCAGGGAGAAGGGGCCTCAAAGTTTGCCACCGGCTCTACGGGGTTATTAAAAGCAATGGCCACCGCCAGTAATGTGGCAAGGGTAAGGACCGACATGATCACTTTGGATAACGTATCTAACGCCTTGTAGTGCCCGGCGATGAGAATGGTCAAACAGGTCAGCAGCACAATGACACTGAGTGACGCCATAGAGAGTGAAAATGGAATGAAGTAGCCCAGTAAACTGACGCTGAACATCAGCAGGGCCGCTGTATTGATCACCGCCGACACTGAACTCAGAAACAGGAACACCCACAGGTAGGGACGTCCGAGTTTGGCATAGCCTTCCACCAGTGTCAGACCGGTGCCCATGGTATATTGCACCCCGGCACGGAAAAATGGGTATTTAAACAGATTGACCAGCAGGATCAGTGCGGCTAGTTGCCAGCCGTAGATAGCGCCGGCTTTGGTTGAGGCCACAAGGTGGGATCCTCCAACTGCGGCAGAGGCCATCAGAATGCCGGGTCCTAACGAGCGCATGAATTGGGAAAGCCTGGATTGGGGGCGGGTTGGTACTACGGATTCCATGTGTATTTCTGTCCTTTGATGTTATTGATTACATACAAATAACATGCATATTAATGCTGTCAATAAAAACTTACGCTTTGGGATTTTGTTGTTTTTTGGTCCGGGTTGACATTCTTTCTTTTTGGTGGGCCATTTGCATTTGGCGGGCCGGTGTGTTTTCTCCGCGCATCTTGGTGAGAGTCAGGTATAATTGGCGCGTTTTAATTGAGTAGAGACTGACCCATGGCAATGCTTGAGTACACGCCACCGACCGATCCCTGGACTGAGATTGTTTATGAAGACGAGCATATTCTGGCGGTCAATAAGCCATCTGGCTTGTTATCGGTGCCCGGGCGCCTGGCGGAGCACCACGACAGCATGTGGAGCCGGCTGCAAGAGCAGTACCCAGATATCCAGATAGTGCATCGCCTCGACATGTCGACTTCTGGCCTGATGGTTCTGGCCAAAAATAAGCGTGCGGAAAGTGCCCTGAAAAAGCAGTTTCAGTTTCGCCTGACCCATAAAATTTATTACGCCCGGGTCTGGGGGCATGTCGATCCGCAGCAGGGGGAAATTGACCTGCCTTTGATCTGCGACTGGCCAAACCGGCCGTTGCAGAAAGTCTGCTTTGAGCAGGGAAAACCATCTAAAACGCGCTTTGAAGTCACAAAGCGTGAGCTGCATCCGGGCGGGGAGAAGACCACCATCGTCCGCCTGCTGCCGGTGACCGGACGTTCACATCAGCTGCGGGTACATATGCAGGCGTTGGGGCACCCGATTGTCGGGGATGAGTTTTATGCCACGCCTGAGGCGAAAGCGTTCTCTGACCGTCTGGCGTTGCATGCCTCAGAGCTGAGTTTTTATCACCCCCGGAGCCACTGGTTGCGCAGTATTTTTGTCGCGTGTGACTTTTATCCTGAAGCGCAAGAGATGATCTTTGATATTTTTGATCCGGAGCGTAAATTACCGGATTATAAAACACTGCCACGTCCGTAACTGGCGATTGCCCGGCAGTGAAAGAAAAAGGAGTTTTTATGTCACTGCCTAAAGTGGTGTTTCTTGACCGGGCCACCATCCCGGCTCACATTTCCCTTCCCCGCCCGGCGTTTGCGCACCAGTGGCTGGAGTATGATGTGACTTCAGAGCAACAGGTTGTTGAACGGGCTAACGATGCCGAGATCGTGATCAGCAATAAGGTGTTGCTCGATCAAACTGTGCTGGCTCAACTGCCAAAGCTGAAAATGATCGCCATCGCGGCGACGGGATTTAATAACGTTGATGTGGAGTTCTGTGCCGCGCGGGGGATCGCGGTGGCCAACGTACGTGGCTATGCAACCCAAACGGTCCCCGAGCATGTGATTGCCATGCTGTTTGCTCTGCGCCGGAACCTGTTCGCCTATCATCAGGATATTGCCCGCGGCGAGTGGCAGCGTAATCAGCAGTTCTGCTTTTTTACCCATCCGATTGGCGATGTGGCTGGCAGCACCCTGGGGGTTATCGGCAGTGGTACGCTGGGGAAAGCCACCGCCAAGCTTGCCCGGGCTGTGGGGATGAAAGTGCTGTTTGCTGAGCGTAAAGGTGCAAGTCAGTGCCGGGAGGGGTATCTGCCGTTTAATCAGGTACTGGCCCAGGCCGATGTGATCAGCTTGCATTGCCCGCTTAATCACGATACCCAGGATCTGATAGGCCAAGATGAACTGGCGCAGATGAAGTCCAGCGCGATTCTGATCAATACAGGCCGGGGAGGGTTGGTGGACGAAAACGCCCTGGTCGAGGCGTTACGCAGTGGTGAGATCGCTGCAGCTGGTTGTGATGTGTTCAGCCAGGAGCCCGCAGATCAAGATAATCCATTGATCGCCAGTATGCATCTGCCAAATTTGTTACTTACCCCACACGTGGCCTGGGGCAGTGATTCATCCATTCAGCGGCTGACTAACATTCTTATCGACAACATTAATGCTTTTCAGGCGGGGGAGTCGCTTAACCGTTTGGTGTAGCCAGGTGCACGCCTTGGCCGGCGATATAAAAAAGCAGACCCGGAGGTCTGCTTGGTTGTATTTTGTGTAGAGCCGGAAGAGTTAAATTTCTTCGTCATTGAGCTCTTTGAGGATCTGGAAAATCTCGCGGAACGCTTTGGCCGGTTTACCGGCTTTTTTCTCCTTCGCCGCCTGGCGGGCCAGTTGGCGCAGGCGTTGGCGGTCGGCTTCCGGATACAGCTCCATCACATCACTGATGGCACTGTCGCCTTCTTCCACAACGCGATCACGCAGGGTCTCCAGTTTGTGCAGTGCCGCAGTTGCCTGGGAGTGCTTGTTGCGCACTTTATCCAGCGCCGCCTGGATCGGCTCTGGATCCTCATGACGCATTAACTTACCGATGTATTGCAGTTGGCGGCGGCGAGCTTCATTTTTAAAACGCTGCGCATCAGCAATCGCTTCACGCAGATCGTCACTTAAAGGAAACTTCTCTAAAACCGCAGGTTTAAGAGACACCAGTTCCTCACCCAGTTTTTGCAGCTCTTCCATGTCGCGCTTCATTTCAGTCTTGCTGACCCAAATGATCTCTTCTTCCGGTTCCCATGGCGCCTTTTGATTCTTACGTGCCATTTTTGTAGCCTGTCTTTGATGGATAATATGACTATTTTAACAAGAATCTTGGGGAGAAAGCGAAAATCTTGTTATTCTATTGGCAACTAAAAATATGATGTGAAAGACAATGGATATTAAACAGCAGGTTGCCGAGCAACGAACTGAGCTAGAACAAGCCGTTGCCCGGGCACTCGATATCGCCTCAGCGAAATCGGATGCCGCCGAAGTTGCGATCACCAAAAGCACCGGTCTGAGTGTTTCCACCCGCATGGGCGATGTGGAAAATGTCGAATTTAACAGTGATGGTGCGTTGGGCATTACCGTTTACCGGGGCCAGCGTAAAGGCAGCGCGTCAACGTCTGACTTGAGCCAGACCGCAATTGAGCAGACGGTCCTGGCCGCGTTGGATATCGCCCAGTTCACATCAGAAGATCCATTTGCTGGCCCGGCACCGAAAGAGTTGATGGTAAAAGAGATCCCGGATTTGGATTTGTTCCACCCTGATGCACCGGATCCGGACTATGCAGCGCAGGTTGCGATTGCGGCCGAGCAGGAGGCACTGAACTACAGCGATGTCATCAAACAGAGCGATGGCGCGAGCTATGACAGCCACTATGGCGTAAAAGTTTATGGCAACAGCCATGGTCTGCTGGCCAGTTATGCTTCCAGCCGTCACAGCACCAGTTGCTGTGTGATTGGCTTGGGCAAAAATGGTGAGATGGAACGTGATTACAGCTACACCGTCGCCCGCCATCGTGACGATCTCTGGACACCGGAAACCGTTGGGCGCTTGGCGGCAGAAAAAACCATCAGTCGCCTTGACCCGCAAAAACTCAAAACGGGCCACTACCCGGTGATGTTCATGTCTGATGTGGCAACCGGGCTGATGGGCCATCTGGTTATGGCGATCAGTGGCGGGAACTTGTATCGCAAGTCCTCTTTTCTGCTGGATAAGCTGGGCGAGTCTGTGTTGCCGGAATGGTTTAATATCAGTGAGCGTCCGCATATTAAACGCGGCCTGGCTTCTAGCCCGTTCGATAGTGAAGGGGTCTTTACCCAGGATCGTGAAATCATCACTGATGGGGTGCTGGCCACCTATCTGTTGACCAGCTATGCGGCTCGCAAGCTTAATATGACCCCAACCGGTCATGCCGGTGGCATCCACAATTGGTTTGTCCAGTCAACCGGACAAGATTTTGAGCAAATGCTGCAAGAGCTCGGCACCGGCTTGCTGGTCACGGAAGTGATGGGCCAGGGGGTGAACATTGTCACTGGTGACTATTCGCGCGGCGCGGCAGGCTTTTGGGTTGAGAACGGGCAAATTCAATACCCGGTATCGGAGTTTACCATTGCCGGTAATCTGCCGGACATGTTTAAGCAGATTGTTGCTGTGGGGAATGATCTGGAAACCCGCTCACAGATCCAAACCGGCTCAATTTTAATTGGACGGATGAAAATCGCCGGTGAATAGCCAGCTTGGCGTGACATTGACCCGTCCTGATATGGGTTGACACTTTTTAACTAAAACGCTCGATGTACTTCATCGGGCGTTTTGTATTTCAAAGCCGTATGAGGCCTCATTTGATTATAGATATCTACGGATTCTGCTACCATTTTCCTCGCTTCTTCCAGATCTTTCGGTTTCCTCAGTAAAAGTTCCATTTTGAGTATCCCATTTACGCGCTCTGCTAAAGCATTCTGATAACAGTCATACCCG
>NZ_JARHUF010000028.1 GCF_029223195.1 Vibrio sp. CAU 1672
GCTCGCCGCCCATAATTTCCACCGAAGCTTCTATTATGTCGCTGCCGCTCGACTTGCATGTGTTAGGCCTGCCGCCAGCGTTCAATCTGAGCCATGATCAAACTCTTCAATTTAAGATTTTGTCGGCTCAATGAATACTGAACATTCCTTTCGCTAATAAATAGCAGAAGTAATGTTTGAATTGACTGTGCTGAATCTTTCGATTCAATGGTCACTTCGTATCATTGAAACCTAATTTGAAGCCGAAGCTTCGAATTGGATTATCATCAACGAGTGCCCACACAGATTGATAGGTCTATATTGTTAAAGAGCTACTCTTCTTTGTGATTGACATCACTTCGGAAGAGGCGGCCATTTTAGCGAGATAATTATCAGTGTCAAACACTTTTTTGCTTTTATTTTACTTTTTTCAAAGTAAAGGCAATTAACTATTTCGCTTTTCTTTCTAGCCTGTCGATTTGACCCTGAACCCTTATGAGCTCTTGCCCTGTCGACGAGGAGGCATTATAGAGACCCCGATCTCATTGGCAAGTATTTTTTTGCAAAAAATGCAGAAATAACGTCTAAGAGCGGACTTTTTACTCAAAGGCTTATTTATACCAATTTACACAACCATCCCAAACAGGTTATCCACAGAGTTATCCTATTGGGCGTGATTTTTAAGTCTAGTCGAAAAGAACAAAGCTGCTAAATAGCAGCTTTCATTAATTATCCAGGCTAAATCTAGATACCCGAACCATCTTGCTCGGCACTATCGTCTTCGTGAAGCCCACATTCACGCTTCAAACCGAAAAAGCGAGTGTCTTCCTCTTCCATCCCCGGCTCCCACTTACGAGTGGTGTGTGTGTCACCAACCGATAAATAGCCCTCTTCCCAAAGTGGGTGATAGGAAAGCCCATGCTCTTGCAAATAGTAATGCACATCTTTATTACTCCAGTCAACCACTGGTAAAAACTTAAACACACTATTCTGAACCGATAAAATCGGTAGCCCTGCACGTGATTTGGCTTGTTCACGACGTAAGCCAGAAAACCAAGTTCCCACCTTCAGCTCTGTTAGCGCTCTGCGCATCGGTTCAACTTTATTCAGCTTATTGTATTTGCTGATACCCTCAACGCCTTGCTCCCACAATTTACCGTAACGCGCTTCTTGCCAGTGAGCGCTTTCCTGCGCGCGATAAACTTTCAGGTTAAGGTTCAATTGCTCTTTCAGTTGGTCGATGAAGCGATAGGTTTCCGCAAAGAGATATCCCGTATCGGTTAAGATCACCGGAACATCTGGCTTTTGTTGCGTAATCAAGTGCAACATCACTGCCGCCTGAATACCAAAACTGGATGAAACTGCAAACTCACCTTGCAAGTTCTCCAGCGCCCACGCAACGCGTTCTTGCGCCGATAACTGTTCAAGCTTGACGTTAATCTCAGCTAGGCGAAGACTCTGTTCCGCCTTAGTTAAAGTCAACAACTCTGCCAGTTCCAGCTTGGAAGCGACGGAATCAAGCATAAAAGTCCCTCCTTGATACAAACACTTCCTGAATGATGCGAGCACGAATGGTGAAGTCACCAAAGCACTCACCCTCTTCCCGCTCATTGGCCCAACGACCGACTAATTGATCGATTTCTTCAAGGATCTGTTTATCGGTAATGTTCTCTTTATACATCTTAGGTACGCGCGTACCAGCTCGATTCCCCCCCAGATGGAGGTTGTAACGGCCTGGAGCTTTACCGACTAAACCGATCTCTGCCAGCATTGCCCGGCCACAACCGTTGGGACATCCCGTCACACGCAGAATGATGTTGGCTTCTTTTGGCAGACCATGCTTCTCCAAAATACCTTCTACGTCGGTAACAAACTGAGGAAGGAAACGCTCGGCTTCTGCCATTGCCAGCGGACAAGTTGGGAAAGCTACACACGCCATAGAGTTCTTACGCTGTTCACTAACACTGTCATCCATCAAGCCGTGCTCACGAGCAATCTTTTCAATCTTAGCTTTTTGGCTTTTAGGTACACCCGCAACAATCAGGTTTTGGTTTGCGGTCATGCGGAAATCGCCTTTATGGATTTTGGCAATCTCAGCAACACCGGTCTTCAGTGGTTTATCTGGGTAATCCAGCAGGCGCCCGTTTTCGATGAAGAGCGCTAGGTGGTGCTTACCATCAATCCCTTCTACCCAACCGATACGATCACCGCGTTCCGTGAATTCAAACGGCCGACTTGCTTCAAACTGAATGCCTGCACGCTTTTCGACTTCGGCTTTAAAGACATCAGTTCCCACACGGTCGAGGGTGTACTTGGTTTTGGCGTTCTTGCGGTTTGAACGGTTCCCCCAATCACGTTGAGTTGTTACTACTGCCGCTGCGACCTCTAGCGTTTTCTCTAACGGGATAAAACCAAAGTCGTCAGCTCGACGTGGGTAAGTTGAGGTATCTCCGTGTGTCATTGCCAGACCGCCACCGACAAGCACATTAAAGCCAACCAACTTGCCGTTATCTGCAATTGCGACAAAGTTGAGATCGTTCGCGTGCACATCGACATCATTTTGCGGCGGAATAACCACAGTGGTTTTAAACTTACGCGGCAGGTAGGTCTTACCCAGAATCGGTTCGTCTTCCTGTGTCGATTCTACTTTTTCGCCATCCAGCCAAATTTCAGCATATGCGCGAGTTTTCGGTAACAGGTGCTCACTGATTTTCTTCGCCCATTCATACGCCTCCTGATGAAGCGCTGACTCAACCGGGTTAGTGGTGCACAGCACATTACGGTTCACGTCACCTGCTGTCGCAATAGAATCAATACCAATACTGTTTAGCGTTTGGTGCATCAACTTAATATTTGGCTTTAGTACACCATGGAACTGGAATGTTTGACGCGTAGTGAGACGAATACTTCCGTAAAGAGAGTGCTCCGTTGCAAACTTGTCGATCGCCAGCCATTGCTTTGGCGTGATGATGCCGCCCGGCATACGTGCACGAAGCATCACGTTATGCAGTGGCTCCAGCTTTTGTTTTGCACGCTCATTACGGATATCGCGGTCATCTTGCTGATACATACCATGGAAGCGGATCAGCTGGAAATTGTCGGCGGTAAAACCACCGGTAATACGGTCTTGCAGATCTTGCGCAATCGTACCGCGCAGTAAATTACTTTCCCGCTTCAGGCGTTCGTTATCCGACAGTGGGCCTAATTCTTCGCCTAATACAACCTGCTTGTTATTTTCAATAGAAAAAGTCATTAGTACACATCCCTTTGGTAACGTTTCGCTTTACGTAAGTCATTAATGAATTCTTCCGCATCATCGCGTGACAGCTCGCCCTGTTGTTCAGCAACATAAATCAACGCTTCATGAACATCTTTCGCCATGCGGTTTGCATCCCCACAGACATACAGGTAGGCACCATCTTGGATCCACTGCCATACCTGCTCGGCGTTTTCTAGGATTCGATGTTGAACGTAGACTTTCTCTGCCTGGTCCCGGCTAAACGCCACATCAAGACGAGTCAACAAACCTGACTTGAGGTACTTCTGCCATTCAACTTGGTAAAGGAAATCTTGAGTAAAGGTACGGTCACCAAACAACAACCAGTTCTTGCCTTCCGCGTCACGGTTATCACGCTCTTGAATAAAACTGCGGAAAGGGGCGATACCAGTACCAGGACCAATCATGATGATTGGCGTATTGTCATCTTGCGGCAATTTGAAGTTGTTGTTGTGCTCAACAAACACTTTTACTTCACCGCCTTCTTCTAGACGCTGCGCCAGAAAGCTTGACGCACCACCATAACGCTTCTCATCACCCTTGTCGTACTCAACCAAACCAACGGTCAGGTGCACCTCTTCATCTACTTCTGTTTGACTTGAAGCAATAGAATATAGACGGGGTGTCAGGCGACGCAGCAACCCCACCAGCTCTTCTGCGCTAAGTTTGGTTTTCTTCTCTGCCAGCACATCAACTATTTGGGTAGCAGTTGCGTACTCACGGAGTTTGTCTTTGTCTTCCACCAGCTTTTGCAGCTTCTTGCTACCGGAAAGCTCGGCAAACTTGGTGACCAACTGCGGATTGGCGGCAGTGATCTCGTATTGACTGACCAAAGCACTGTGAACAGAAAGGCTTTCTCCATCCACTTCGACACTCTCGACTCCAGAAAGGCCGACTTTGCCTAAAATTGCATTCGCCAATTCTGAACTGTTCTCAAACCAAACGCCTAATGCATCGCCTGGCTGATAAGTCAGTCCGGAGTCTTCCAGATCAATTTCGATATGGCGAACATCTTTACCGGAATCACGACCGGTGATTTTCTGGCTGGAAAGCAACGTTGCGGTATATGGGTATTGCTTGTTATAGACAGAGTGACCTGACACGGCCTGGCCGACAGGCAGTTGCACAATTTCAGCTTGTGTTTCTGCAGAGAGCGCTGCTTTGACTGTCTTTAGTGCTTTCGCACGCCATTCACTCGCGGGGGCTTCATAGTCCACATCACAATCGATACGTTCGATGAATGGCGTCGCGCCCTGCTTAGATAAAAATGCATCAAAATCTTTACCGGTCTGACAGAAAAACTCGTAACTGGAATCCCCCAACCCAATCACACCATACTGAAGGTTTGGCAGCTTAGGGGCTTTCTTTGACTGCAGAAACTCATGCAGTTCTATCGCGTTGTCTGGCGCTTCACCTTCACCGTTGGTTGACGCGACAATAATGACATGAGTTTCTTTTGCTAAGTTCTTACCTTTGTAATCGCTGGCATCAAACAGCTCAACAGCGATCCCCTGGGCCAGCGCTTCTTGCTCAAGCGCCTCCGCCACCCCTTTGGCGTTGCCCGTCTGGGAAGCAAAGATGATCGTCAGTTTTCCTGCGGGTTTCGCTGCCACCGCAGCAGCAGGTTGGGTGGGCGACGTTGCGCTCGTCACACCGGATTGGTTTTGCGCCAAGCCCCAGAAGAAACCACTGACCCACGCGAGCTGCTGCGAAGACAGCCCGGTGACGGTTTGCTGGAGCGTAGTTAATTGCTGATCGTTAAGTGGGCTAACAAGCGGAGAATTGCCGGCTGACCCGTTATTTTGTTCAGACACACTTTTGTGAGAATACTCATTCTTTGGAAAAGACATTGTCACGACATCCCTATTCATTGCGTGACGTTAGATTAACCACTCTCCTTAATAACAAGAAAGAATAGAAGTGAATGTTTTATAACTTTTTGGAAGTAGAAAGCCGTTAACCGATCACTACCGGTCTTCAATCCGTACCTGCTGAAACCCGACGGCCATTGCGGATTTGGAAGCGGTATCCAAATCATCATACAGGCACTCTTCTCCATGACTGTCTGTCAGTACCACAAAACCGCCGCGGGCATGACGAAATTCAACGACCCAGCCCCCTTCTTGGATAGACGGTTCAATCACAGCCTCAACCAGCTGTTTTTCTCTGAATAAATGTCTTAGCTCATTAATTGTCATAGCGATCCCTGCTCAACCACCACATTGCTCTTAATAAGCATGGCTGAACTCTAAAGAGATGCATGAATTTTTCGATTAAATATAACGAAGTGATATAAAAAAACGCCGCTTATAAGGCGACGTTTTAAACAAACCGGTTAGCTCTTAAAACCTATACTCGGCACCAACAAAAAAGCCGTTAGCAAAAATAAACTCTTTGCCTAACGTCGAGGTAAACGATTCGGACTCCAAATCAATTACACGATAACCGCCACGGAAAACCACCTGTGCATCATCCAGTGGCAGATGGTATTGTACCCCTGCCATCAGGTCCGTACTCTTGATCCCGTTGTTGTTACCAAAATGCATTTCACCAATCACATCAACGTTGGTGTTTGGCACCGATATTTCTCCGTAGCCATACCACGCCCAAATCAGCTCATCAAAGTCTGCCAAGGTATTATCTTCTGCGTTGATATAGCGGGTATCACTTAAGTTACTCAGTGTTATACCTGCATCAAAGTGGAGTAAATCGTGCTCGAGAATCTGGTAGTACAAGGTTAAATCCAGTTTATCGAAGCCCATATAGTCGGCATCGACACTTGAGTAGCGCACCCGGGCATTCGGTACATATTGAATGTTATGCTCTATCGCCGCGTAAAAGGATCCACTGGTATGGCTGTCACGACGGACTTCATTCACCTTAGTGTCGGCTCTCCATACTTCTCCCCCTACTGTTATCGAAACATCAGTGTCTGCCAAGGCAGGAAAAGAGGTCGCTATAGTCAGCGCCGTTAACGCGCAAGCCGCCTTCATTGTCATCGAATTGCTACTCCAAGATCGCTTGATCATTTTCATCAGGGCATAAGGGAAAATAGTATCATACTCTCCCTGACAGCCCTCAATAATATCTCGGCAATCGCCTACTTATAACGGGGCTGGGCGACGACATGCTTAAAAAACCAAATACCCAGTGCGATAACGATAAGCCAAGGCAATAGCTTAAATACCACGCCAACCATACCAAGCAAAAACATCACCATCAGCGCCACCCCTGCCGCTGCAAAGACTGTGGCCATTGTCAGGCCGGTGACCAGTAGCGTTGCAGTAAAGACCAGAATAAAGATCAGTTCCAACATAATCACTTCTCCTTTGTTTTAAGCTTACCTGAGCAGGTTCCGTACCAATAACCAAAACAAAACTCAACTCATTAATTTAAAACAAAAAAATAAAGCCAGAGCACAAATCGCGCTCTGGCCTTAGCAACTAGGTCTGGTGATTTTTACCTACCCATGGTGAAATTTACACATTCAGTTCCTGAGGAATTTTAGCCAGTGCCTGTTCTAGCACTTCGAGACCCGCTCCAGGCTTGTGCGCATTCTCACTGATATGACGACGCCATTGGCGTGCTCCAGGCATGTTTTGGAATAACCCCAACATATGACGTGTCATGTGACCAAGGTAAGCGCCTTTCGCAAGCTGCTCCTCAATGTAAGGGTACATCTCTTGCACGATTTGGCTGCGTTTCTTGACCGGTGCATCAGAGCCAAACAACTCCTGGTCTACCGAGGCCAGCAGGTATGGACTCTGATACGCCTCACGGCCAATCATCACGCCGTCAAGATGCTCAAGATGTTCTTTCGCTTCTTGCAGAGACTTCACTCCGCCATTCACTGCAATGATTAAGTGAGGAAAGTCTTTCTTCAGCTGGTATGCCCGCGGGTAATCCAATGGGGGAATTTCCCGGTTCTCTTTCGGACTTAGGCCGCTGAGCCACGCCTTACGTGCGTGGATGGTAAATTGTTCACAACCGCCTTTTTCTGCCACGATGGAAACAAAATCGGTTAAGAACTCATATGAGTCCTGATCATCAATACCAATCCGTGTTTTAACCGTGACTGGCACATCAACCACTTCTTTCATTGCCGCAACACAGTCAGCCACCAGCAGAGGCTCAGCCATCAGGCACGCACCAAACCGGCCATTTTGGACCCGGTCGGAAGGACAGCCGACATTGAGGTTGATTTCATCATAGCCGCGCTCCTGCGCCAGTTTGGCACACTGTGCCAAATCGGCCGGGTTAGAGCCGCCAAGCTGCAACGCCACCGGGTGTTCTTCTTCGTTGTAAGCCAGGAAGTCTCCTTTTCCATGAATGATCGCACCTGTCGTTACCATCTCGGTATACAGCAGGGTTTCCTTGGTCATTAAGCGGTGGAAGTAGCGACAATGACGATCGGTCCAATCGAGCATCGGGGCCACAGAGAGCCTGCAAGAATGAGTCATGATATAAACACCCGTTTTACGTTACCAAATAAAGTGAGCGATAATGCGCTCAAAAATCAAGTCGGCTATTGTATACCCAAGTGACTTCCAGATGCGAGCATTGCTATCTGCGCAAATCATCAAAGCCGGCGCTATCGAATAATCAGCGAAAAGAGTCAAAATTGAGATCTATTGCCAAACCTCTAAGTACGGCAATTGGTATTAAGTCATGATTTCCGCTGTGATTGGGGGTAGAATCGGTAATTTCTGAACCAACTTGGTATAGAAATAGGTTATAATCAGGCTCGTCCAATAGTTATGGTGAAAAGTTTGGGCTCAACAATCATTGAACAAATTGAAAGCATTTGCACCGCTCGGGGCGTCCGGCTAACGCCACAGCGCCGACGGGTGTTTGAACTCATTTGTATGAATCGTCGCGCCTCCAGTGCATACGAGCTATTGGAACAATTGAAACAAAGCGAACCTCAAGCCAAGCCACCCACGGTCTACCGTGCTTTGGACTTTTTGATTGAACAGGGCTTTATCCATCGCGTCGAGTCCACCAACAGCTATATCTCTTGTTGCTCTTGTAACTCCAAACAGCACTTTTTCCAGCTATTGATTTGCGAGAAGTGCGGTGATGTCGTTGAACTGGAGGATGAGAGACTGATATCCTTGTTGAACAATAACGCAGAGAAACACGGGTTTCAGGTCACCAACCAGATCGTAGAAACTCACGGCATATGTCAGGCATGTGCCTCTGAGACGAAAGAATAAGTAAATAGAAGAACATTTATGCGCGCTGAATTTGTAAACCCGTTTTTAGCTTCACTGATGAATGTCCTAAAAACGATGGCTTCTCTCGAACTGAAGCCTCAAAAACCAAGAATCAAAAAGGATGAAATCGCCCGTGGCGATGTGTCAGGCTTGATCGGCATGGTAGGCCCCCAGACACGAGGTTCAATGTCGATCACCTTTGATGAACCGTTAGCTCTTGAAATCATGCAGAACATGCTCGGGGAGCGCCCAAATGGACTGAATGAAGAGGTTACGGACATGGTTGGTGAGATCACCAACATGGTCACTGGTGGTGCGAAGCGCATTCTGGCTGAAAGTGGCTTTGACTTCGACATGGCAACCCCAGTGGTCGTTTCTGGCAAAGGCCATACGATCCGTCATAAATGTGAAGGTTCTATCATCATCATGCCGTTTGTCTCTCAGTGGGGTAATGCCTTCATTGAGATTTGCTTCGAATAATCGAGAAAAAATAGGTTGGCCAATGCCAACCTATTTTTTTTGCTTCAAGCCACAAAAAAGGTCAGCAAATGCTGACCTTTTGTCTTTCTCATCAAACATTAAGCTTTGAACGCTTTAAAGGCGTTGATCAGGCCATTAGTCGAGCTGTCGTGTGAGCTAATCTCTGACTCATCAGCCAGTTCAGGCAGGATCTGGTTTGCTAGTTGTTTACCTAACTCAACACCCCACTGATCGAAGCTGAAGATATTCCAGATCACACCTTGTACGAAGATTTTGTGCTCGTACATTGCGATCAGGTTACCTAGCGTGCGAGGCGTGATTTGCTTAACCAGGATAGAGTTGGTTGGGCGGTTACCTTCAAATACTTTGAATGGTACTAGCGATGCCACTTCTTCTTCGCTCTTACCGGCTTTAGCAAATTCAGCTTTCACTGTTTCTGCAGACTTACCAAATGCCAATGCTTCGGTTTGGGCAAAAAAGTTAGACATCAGTTTTTGGTGGTGATCGCTGGCTGGGTTGTGGCTGACTGCAGGAGCAATGAAGTCACATGGGATCAGCTTAGTGCCTTGGTGGATCAGCTGGTAGAACGCGTGCTGACCATTGGTACCTGGTTCACCCCAGATAATTGGACCGGTTTGGTAAGTCACTGCGTTGCCGTTACGGTCAACGTACTTACCGTTAGATTCCATGTTACCCTGCTGGAAGTACGCCGCGAAGCGGTGCATGTACTGGTCGTAAGGTAGGATCGATTCTGACTCAGCGCCGTGGAAGTTGTTGTACCAAATACCGATCAAAGCAAGAATCACCGGGATGTTGCTTTCTAGCTCAGTTGATACAAAGTGGTTATCCATTTCGTGAGCACCTTCTAGAAGCTCAACGAAATTGTCGTAACCAACCGCCAGTGCAATTGAAAGACCGATTGCTGACCATAGTGAGTAACGGCCGCCAACCCAGTCCCAGAACTCAAACATGTTGTCTGTGTCGATACCGAACTCAGATACCGCAGGAGCATTAGTTGATAGCGCAGCGAAGTGTTTAGCCACGTGTGCTTGATCACCCGCAGTCTCCAGGAACCAGTCACGTGCAGAGTGCGCGTTGGTCATGGTTTCTTGAGTAGTGAACGTCTTCGACGCGATCAGGAATAGCGTTGTTTCTGGATCGACTTTCTTCAGCGTCTCAACGATGTGTGTACCATCAACGTTAGAAACGAAGTGCAGGTTCAGGTGGTTTTTATATGGCGCTAGCGCCTCTGTCACCATGTAAGGACCCAGATCCGAACCGCCGATACCGATGTTAACGATATCCGTGATAGCTTTGCCGGTGTAACCTTTCCACTCACCGCCAATTACGCGTTCAGTGAATGATTTCATTTTCTCCAGCACAGCATTGACTGCAGGCATAACATCTTCGCCACCAACCATTACTGGTTTGTTAGCGCGGTTACGCAGAGCGGTATGAAGAACGGCACGGCCTTCAGTCTGGTTGATCGCTTCACCACTGAACATCGCTTCAATTGCTGACTTAAGCTCAGTCTCATTAGCAAGAGCGAAAAGGTGCTTCAGAGTTTCCTCGTTGATTAAGTTCTTAGAGTAATCGACTAGGATGTCTGAGCCGAAGCGTGCAGAGTATTTGTCAAAACGCGCCGCGTCTTGAGCAAACAGCTCTTTCAGATCCATATCTTGTGCAGATTCGAAATGCGCGGTCAGCGCTTTCCAAGCTTGT
This sequence comes from Vibrio sp. CAU 1672, assembly GCF_029223195.1. Taxonomy (GTDB): domain Bacteria; phylum Pseudomonadota; class Gammaproteobacteria; order Enterobacterales; family Vibrionaceae; genus Vibrio. Next base: position 10,675 of record NZ_JARHUF010000028.1, read on the forward strand.
GTTTGCGTTGGATTGATATTTTTCAACATGGTCTTTATCCCGATGTTACAGTAGGTTCCATTCCTGACAGTCTAGCGAAAACTGCGGAATCCCCGATTTAGCAAATAGAATATAAATTAACATGTTTGGGCAAATCGCCACAAAACAAGTATTTGTAATTTTTTTTCAGGCGCCAATTATGACCGAGTGGCTTAACACTCACATTGAGTTAGGTCACGTTACCTGTTCCGAATTTAAACAATTCATTTATGGTGCGAGGAATCATATCATTTACCAATGACCGACTCTAATTGGATTAGGATAGACGCCAAATCAAATTTTTCCAAAGGAACGCATATGTGGGCACAAAAAACATTGCAATTGAAAGCGCGTCGTCGAGGCTTTCATCTCGTCACTGATGAAATTGAACAACAATTACCACAAATCCAATCGCTTTCAGTAGGTTTGTTACAGCTGTTTATTCAGCATACTTCAGCCAGCTTAACCTTAAACGAAAACGCCGATCCGACTGTACGTATGGATATGGAAGCTCACTTAAACAAATTTGTACCGGAGCGTGCACCTTACTATCAACACACCTATGAAGGGGATGATGATATGCCGGCTCATATTAAAGCATCACTGCTTGGCAGCAGTGTGACCATTCCGATTCAAAACGGTCGCCTGGCCCTGGGAACATGGCAAGGCATTTATTTAGGTGAGCACCGCGACTTTGGTGGCAGCCGCCGCATTATCGCAACCCTCAACGGTGAATAGTTCAGATAAAACAGAGGCTAACCTCCTGGTTAGCCTTTATCGCTTAAGCTATTGATTAGAATGGTTGGTTGATCATTACCCGGAAGGTACCTTCATCCGCACCTTTTGCCATTTCAACACGAACCACAATCCCTTCGACCTGGAAACGCACTGCCCCGCCAACGTTCCACTTCATCTCTTGATGCAGTGTTTTAAGATTGTACTCTTCAGCCACACGCCCGGCTTCGACAAACGCCACCCATTGCCACCAAGGCAAGTCGTAGTAGTTGATGATTGGAATGTCATCCAGCGGCTGCCAGTCAGGTAATACGCGGTACTCCGCTGAATAGTGAATGGCCGAGCGTCCGTGATAACGACCTGCAGTATAGCCTCTCAGGCGATACAAACCACCAAGGCGGACTTGCTCAGGTTCAGGGGGACGGCTACAGGCTGCACCAGCACATTGATTCCAGGTCGGCGTATCGGCAGTATAAAAATCAAAAGCCACAACTTGTTGATCAAACCAGTCGCCTAGCGGGCCAAGTGCGTAGTATTGACTATTCTGCAACTCCCACTTGAGCCACAAGTCTTCCGACTGCCAACTTTCAGCCCCGGTAGTGAAACCCAAAGACGTGTGCGAACCCCGGGTGGTATTGCGTACACTATCGCGGTTATCCCAATCAAAAGTCAGGCTGAAGCCAGTCGCTTGATCTTTGCTGAGAGGATAAATATCCAGCTCACGGGAAGAATAAAACGGCGTGAAGATGATTGAGCTCACCCCGGACTCAACCGGTGAAGTAAAACTCACATCACGCACCGGTTGGAATGCGCCAGGCAAGCCGTGCTCACGCACACTCCCCCAGGGAAGCAGATACTTAAACTCGAGCTTGTAGTTCTCTTCATCACCATTAGTAATGGTTTTGTCGTCAATAGAAGATCCATTCGTACCTTGGTCACCCAAGTAGTAAGGACTGTCATTAAAGCGCGCCTGATACATTTGCGTACTAACCAGCAAATCTGGCGTCAATGCGTAGTTGAATGCCGAGATGAAGCCGACATAGCTGTCTTTTTCCGAGTACAGCCCCATACCAAAGAGCACCGCCTGTGGCTGACCGACCCCTTTCGCCACCCCGGCGACACCAATGGTGCTGCCGAGCGTATCGGTACTGAAATAAAACGGCAAAAATGCCGAATCTTTCTCTTTGGCGATAGTCTGCGAAGATAAAAAAAGGCTGGCAGAACATGCCAGCACTAACAACAATCGTCTCTTCATCAGCTACTTCGAGTATTCCATTTCGACACGGGAAGTCAGCTTGGTCACCAATTCATAAGCGATGGTACCAATGTGGCTTGCGACTTCTTCTACCGGTAAATCTTTCCCCCACAGAATCGCTTCATCACTGACTTTATCCGTCGCATCGGGCCCGAGGTCGACCGTCAACATATCCATCGATACCCGGCCGGCAATCGGCACTTTACGACCATTGACCAGTACCGGAGTGCCGTTAGGTGCGGTTCTGGGATAACCATCGCCATAACCCACGGCGATCACGCCGACTTTGGTATCGCGCTGACTGGTCCATATTCCGCCGTAACCGACACTTTCGCCTTTTTTGACTTCACGCACAGCAATAAGGTGAGATTTCAGCGTCATCACCGGTTGGTAACCCAAGTCTTGCGCGGTCTTGTCATTAAATGGAGAAACGCCGTACATGATGATGCCAGGACGAACCCAGTCAAGCTGACTGTCTGGCCAAGCCAACAAGCCAGCGGATGCGGCAAGGGAGCGATCCCCTTCACAGCCATCAGTAAGTGACATAAACAGCTCAAGCTGCTCAAGGGTAATATTGCTGTCCAGTTCATCAGCGCAGCCAAAATGGCTCATGTAACGCAATGGCTTGGCGACATTCGGGCACGCTTCCAGACGCGCGAGAAACTCATTGTATTGCTCGGGACGAACCCCCAGGCGATGCATGCCGCTGTCAATTTTCAGCCACACCACGACCGGAGTCTCAAGCTCGGCTTGTTCCAGCGCCACCAGTTGTTCTTCACAATGAACGACGGTTTGAATGTTATTGGTCACCAACACTGGCAGGTCACCCGGCGAGTAAAAACCTTCGAGTAAAAGAATCGGCTTCACTACCCCACAAGCACGCAGCTGCAGTGCCTCTTCAATCCGAGCCACACCAAACGCATCGGCATTCGTCGCATGCTTAGCAACGTGGCGCAACCCGTGGCCGTAACCATTCGCTTTCACCACCGCCATCACTTTACTTTGGGGCGCTTGTTCTTTCACCCGCTGCAAGTTGTATTGCAGTGCAGACAAATCTATGCAGGCCATGGCCGCTTTCATATAACTCATGACATTACTCATCATCAATATCAAATGCAGGGCCCGCGTAGTTGTCGAAACGCGAATGCTGTCCCTGGAAGGTCAGCCGGACGGAACCGATTGGGCCATTACGCTGTTTACCCAGGATGATTTCGGCTGTGCCTTTATACGGGCTGTCTGGATGATAAACCTCATCACGGTAGATAAACATGATCAAATCGGCATCCTGCTCGATAGAGCCTGATTCACGTAAGTCTGAGTTAACCGGCCGTTTATCCGCGCGCTGCTCCAGGGAACGGTTCAACTGCGATAGCGCTACTACAGGGACATTCAGCTCTTTAGCCAGAGCTTTTAGAGAGCGGGATATTTCAGCGATTTCCAGTGTACGGTTATCCGACATGGCCGGCACACGCATCAGCTGAAGGTAGTCGACCATGATCATCGATAACCCGCCATGTTCGCGTGCCACACGACGAGCACGTGAGCGGACTTCGGTCGGCGTCAGGCCTGAGCTGTCATCGATATACATGTTCTTCTTCTGCATCAGCAGACCCATGGTCGAAGAAATACGCGCCCAGTCTTCATCGTCTAACTGGCCCGTCCGGATCTTGGTTTGGTCAACGCGTGACAACGAGGCCAGCATACGCATCATTAACTGTTCGGCCGGCATCTCTAAAGAGAAGATCAACACCGGTTTTTCTTGCTGCATGGCCGCATTTTCACACAAGTTCATCGCAAAGGTGGTTTTACCCATCGAAGGACGCGCCGCAACAATCACCAAATCAGAACCTTGCAGACCGGCCGTCTTCTTATTCAGATCAGTAAAGCCGGTATCGACCCCCGTCACCCCGTCCTGCGGCGTTTTGTACAGCAGCTCGATACGCTCAAGGGTTTTTTCGAGGATATTATCGACGTTCTGCGGACCTTCATTCTCGCTGGTGCGCGACTCGGCAATGGCGAAGACTTTACTTTCCGCCATATCAATCAGATCTTCCGAGCTGCGGCCCTGAGGATCATAGCCCGCATCCGCAATTTCATTCGCCACCCCGATCAGGCCCCGGACGATCGCACGTTCCGCGACAATATCCGCATACGCATTAATATTGGCCGCACTCGGGGTATTTTTCGCCAGATCCGCGAGATAGGCGAACCCTCCGACGTCTTCTAACCGCTCGTGACGCTCGAGATATTCTGAGAGAGTAATCAGATCAAGCGGCTTACCCGCTTCAAGGATAGTCTTAACCCCTTCAAAAATAAGGCGGTGTGGACGACTATAGAAATCACTGCTGACAACGCGCTCGGCAACCGTGTCCCAACGTTCGTTGTCCAATAAAAGGCCACCAATCACCGACTGCTCAGCTTCCAGTGAATGAGGGGGAACTTTGATTGCGTCGACCTGACTGTCCAAAGGTTTACGATTTCTGTTTTCCGCCATGACTCTGCTCAATAACTACTAATGACCGCTGATTATAACCTTAAACCTGTTCAAGATGCTCGTTTCGACAGACAATTACTTGTCAGGAATGCAAGATACCTTCATCCGCTGAAAGGTACCTGGCTCTAATAAAAATTGACCTACCATTGACCAAACCATACAAGTGTATCAGTATCATTCCCTCCTTTTGGATCTTTCGAGGTATGTAGTGTCCCGATATTGGTTACTCAGCGCTGGCTTATTATGCTGTGCGGCATCGCATGCTGAAGAATCCGTATCAAGCGAGCCCGCAACAGAGCTTGCCCCTCCCCTGAAAACAGAAGTCGAGTTCGGCTATCAGTCACACACCGGCAACTCCGATTCACGCTCGTTAAACGCTCGCCTCAGTGCCGACTACACCTCCGGACGCCACCGTTCTAATGGTGAATGGAAGTTTTACAATCTGTATAAGAATGGTGAAGAGGACAAACGTTCTTCGACTTACACCTTGCAGAGCGACTACAAATTGGGGCCACGAACCTACCTGTACGGCAGTTTCAAAGGCGTTGACGCCCGCTACACCGCTTACTTTAAGGATTACACCCTGTCCGGTGGTTTGGGTTACCAGTTCTCATATACCGAGAAGTTTGTCCTGGAGGTCGAGGTGGGCCCGGGTTATCGTTATCAGGAGCCAAATCTGGATGAAATTGATGACGACGATATTGTCTTTCCCGACATTGTCCAGGAGAGTATTTTCCGCAGTAACATCAATACCAGCTGGCAGGTACTCGACAACCTCCGCTTCGCGGCTGACATTACCTTAGTCACCGGTAAAAGTAATACTCGTATCGACAGCGATCTGAGCATCACCAACAACATTACCGATGATATCGCACTGAAGCTGGCCCATTCTCGCCAGTATCACGATAAGGTACCCGAAGGACTGAGCAAGGCAGACAGCGTGTTTTCGGTCAACCTGCTGTTTTTGTTCTGAACGCTAAAGCAGAAGAAGGGAATTTGCCGCTAACAGGCATAAAAAAAGCACCTGATGAACAGGTGCTTTGATATTTCGTCTTGATACTGAATTACTCAGCAGCAACAACTTGTAGGTTAACTGTCGCGAATACTTCAGAGTGAAGTTGAACGCTGATCTCGAACTCACCAGTGTTACGTAGAGCACCTTCAGGAAGGCGAACTTCGCTCTTAGCAACTTCAACGCCTGCCGCTGTGATAGCGTCAGCGATGTCACGAGTACCGATAGAACCGAACAGTTTGCCTTCGTCACCAGCTTTAGAAGCGATAACAACAGCTTCCAGAGCATTAACTTTTTCAGCGCGAGCTTGTGAAGCAGCTAGTTGCTCAGCAACTTTAGCTTCTAGTTCAGCGCGACGAGCTTCGAACATTTCAACGTTAGCTTTAGTTGCCATAACTGCTTTACCCTGAGGGATAAGGAAGTTACGAGCGTAGCCAGATTTAACGTTTACTGTATCGCCAAGACCACCTAGGTTACCGATTTTATCAAGTAGAATAACTTGCATTGTTTAATCCTCTTTCTTAATAAACCAGAACCGATTACTGATGCTTATCAGTGTACGGTAGTAGAGCCAGGTAGCGAGCACGTTTGATAGCGCGAGCTAGTTGACGCTGGTACTTAGCGTTAGTACCAGTGATACGGCTAGGTACGATTTTACCAGCTTCAGTGATGTAGTTTTTAAGAGTTGCTACGTCTTTGTAATCAATCTCTTGTACGCCTTCTGCAGTGAAACGGCAGAATTTACGACGACGGAAGAAACGAGCCATGGGCTATCTCCTGATCTTAAATTTGAGTAATGTTGTCGGCATGTAACACTAATTTCCCCACACCATTCCGGCCGGTTTGATAGGCAACAAAGCCGCCTACCTTAATGTTACTGCCTGGTACTAAATTCTGAGTTAATGCTTGTGACCTTTGCCCACTGACCACTACCGGCATACGACAATAGACTTGTCTCGGCAGGTCAGCTTCGATAACGGTAGAGCGGTGCTCTAACCAAAACCGACAGTGTTCAATCCCACTTGGGCTTTTACTGCGAATCGGAGGCTTAGCAACAGTGCCACTGAGCTCCATTCGGTTGGTCATAAGAGATATTACTCAGCAGCTGCTTCTGGCTTAGCTTCAGCACGCTCTTCGCGACGAGGAGCACGCTCTGCACGCTCTTCTTTCTGCTTAAGCATGATAGATTGCTCAGTGATAGCCGCTTTAGTACGCATGATCATGTTACGTAGAACTGCATCGTTGAAACGGAAAGCAGTTTCTAGCTCATCAATTACAGCTTGGTCAGCTTCAACGTTCATTAGAACGTAGTGAGCTTTGTGAAGCTTGTTGATTGGGTAAGCCAGTTGACGACGGCCCCAGTCTTCTAGACGGTGGATTTTACCGCCAGCTTCAGTGATAGAACCAGTGTAACGCTCGATCATGCCAGCAACTTGCTCGCTTTGATCTGGGTGCACCATGAATACGATTTCGTAATGACGCATTGGTTGCTCCTTACGGATTATTCAGCTTCCACAAATGGCTCAGTCGTCCAGAGGAAGCAAGGAACTAAAGATAATTGACTGAGTTTAAGGAGCACGAATAGTACAGAAAGGACGCAAAATAGGCAAGTGGTTATTTGCGTTGTGGTGCGGATATTTTATTGGAAGGACGGGCAGAAAATAACAAAGGCTGCCCGTACAGTAGCAGCCTTTAAAATCAGCATGTTAAAGCGGTTATTTTACCTGAGCCAGCTCTTCACGCATTTGGTCGATGACTTGCTTGTAATCCGGCTGGCCAAAAATGGCGGATCCGGCGACAAACATATCGGCACCCGCTTCAGCGATTTCACCAATATTATCAACTTTCACCCCGCCATCAATTTCCAGGCGGATATCACGGCCGGACTCATCAATCATTTTACGTACCGCACGCAGCTTATCCAGCGTGTGAGGAATGAATGACTGGCCACCAAAGCCCGGGTTGACTGACATCAGCAGGATCAAATCGACTTTGTCCATGATGAACTCAAGATGCGCCAGTGGCGTTGCTGGGTTGAGTACCACACCGGCTTTACAGCCATGCTCTTTGATCAGTTGAAGTGTACGGTCCACGTGATCAGAGGCCTCAACGTGGAAAGTGATCATCGATGCACCTGCTTTCGCGAAATCAGGGATGATGCGGTCTACAGGTTTCACCATCAGGTGGACATCGATTGGGGCAGTGATGCCATAATCACGCAGCGCTTTACACACTGGTGCACCAAAAGTCAGATTGGGCACATAGTGGTTATCCATCACATCGAAATGCACCACATCCGCACCCGCTGCGAGTACTTTCTCTACGTCTTCCCCTAGACGGGCAAAATCAGCCGATAAAATGGATGGAGCAATAAGAAAATCTTTCATACCTGACCTCAGTAGTGGCGAGCAAACAGCAAACAATTTTGCGCGCAATTCTACCGAAGCCAGTGGCGAGATCCACTACTAAGACGAAATAGTGTGAGAATTATGATACTGAGGTCTCGGACTCAGGGGCGTGAAACAGCGCCAGTAACTCATCGACCTTGTTGCGCCCACCACCGTTACGGCTGATAGTTCGCTTCACTTTCACCACACTCAGGTCAGCACCATGGTAAAGGCGCCGGGTCAATGTCGTGTCGTGGTTGGAAATCAATACCGGAATACCGCGCTTCATCGCGGTTGTTTCCGCCACATCAGCCAGCGCCGCTTGATCATCCAGCGTAAAGCCATTGCCGGCATACGAGGTAAAATTGGCGGTATTGGATAACGGCGCATACGGCGGATCACAGTAGATCACGCTGCCTTTGCGGGCCCGGCTGAAGGTTTCTGGGTAACCTTCACACACAAACGTCGCTTTCTTGGCTTTTTCGGCAAAAAACTCCAGTTCGGCCTCTGGGAAATACGGCTTTTTGTAAGAACCAAACGGAACGTTAAATCCGCCTTTTTTGTTATAGCGACATAAGCCATTAAAGCCAAAACGATTCATGTACAAAAAGGCCAACGAGCGATACATCACGTCATCGGTCGCATTGAAGTCAGCACGAATGCTCAGGTAAGCCTCTTTACGGTTATTTTCCGGTACAAACCAGCGCTTCGCTTCAGCAATGTACTCTTGTGGACGCTCTTTAAGCAAATTGTAGAGATTGATAAGATCCGGATTGATGTCCGCCAACAGGTATTGCTCATAATCTGTATTGAGGAACACTGAACCAGCACCTACAAAAGGTTCAACCAGCTTTCGAGCAGGCGGCAAATGACGTTGGATGTCTTCAACCAGTCCGTACTTCCCTCCCGCCCATTTTAGAAAGGCTCGTTGCTTTTTCATCTACTGCTCTATCTATCGACCAAAAATTAAGGCTGCGGAATGTAACATATTTTTTTATCAAGCTCAGGATTATTTCACACGTTCGATTTCACGCTGAACTTGCCGCACAGACTTTGCCCACGGACTCAAGGCCTTAAGTGAAGCGGGTAAACTTTCTATCGCATCGCGCGCGGCCTGGATCGTCGGGTAATCCCGGTAAGTCACGATAAACCACTCACTGCCATTGCGCAGCGTGGGATAAATACGCGCCTGTTCACCCAGTTGATGTTGATCTAAAAAGCGCTGGACGTCTGCCAGTGAGGTCATCGCCGCCAACTGAATAGTGTATGCCCTCGGCGAAAGCGCCAGCAGCTCTTCCCGGGCATAAGAAAATCTAACCACCGGCTGCGGGGGCGTCTCAGTGGAAGCAACAGGTGACAACGCACTTTCCGCCCCGCCTTGCTCAAGGCTCTGATCATCTGCGGGAACATCCGCTTCACTAGCCTCGTCAACGGCCACCTGAGCAACTGAAGCCTCTACCAAGTCATCTATCGGCTGTGTATCAACGGCCTCAGGTTTCCCTTCGAGCAACGCGTCAACCACGCCCGACTCGATAACCACGCGCTGCTGGTTATCTTCACGGCCTACACTGGCCGTATCGGCGATGATCGCTGGCGGCAGCGCATCAGAATCATCTTGAGCACCACTCAGATCGAGGCGGTCATCCACGCTGGTATCAATCGGAGTTAGCTCTGCAGGCTCTCCCCCGGTAACTGGCGTCTCCGGCAGGGTTGGAATAGCGGTTTGCTCAATCGCTCCGGTAATCCGCTGCGCTTGCTCATCCGGACTGGGCTGATTAAACATCCACCAGTACCCCCCAGCGGCCAGTAATAAGAGCACAAGTACGACTAACGCGATATTGAGCGGCGAACCCACTATTGAGCGGATCACAATCCTTCTTTCCACTTTCATCTCTCCTAATGCCAAGATCTCTCCCGGGATCGGGACGACCTTTTTGAATGCCTCCCGAACTTGCCGCTCCGCTTGATCATCGACATAACGTACCACCAGTGACTCAAAAAACTGCCTGGCTTCGATTTCGGAAAGCATCTCGATATCAAGCTCGATCGGTTTGTACTCTTGTCCATAACTTAAGCGGGATAACAATGCACTCAGCCGGCCTGTTTGGGTAAACAGCAACACATTGATGTTCCAGATAGGATTCGCTTGGGCCGCCATCACCAGCATCCACAGCTCCGCAATCAAAGCCTCACTGAGTAACTGTGCATCATCGACCACAATGGCGATATCACAAGGCTCCTCACCTAGCATGCGCTCCAGGCTATCAAGTAAGGGATCGTGTTGATTAAACAAAGCATCAGACACTATCTGACTGAGGACCAACACCCGGCGCTGGACATCATCCTGACTCGGGTGACACAGCAATAAACTCTGGTTTTTTTGCTCGGCCCCCACTTCAAGGTAGCGTTGCGCCAGCCACGATTTACCATAGCCTGGCTCACCCTGAATAGCGATCAGATTGGAGCCAAAACGAGTTAACAGCGCTAACCGATCTAACAATCTGGTTTGCGATTCCAATTCAAGAACATGGGCTAAATTCATTCACTAACCTAAACACACTACAACAATGACGCCGACAGGCGCCATTGTTAGGGTTAAATGCAGCGACCAAAGTCAATCGCTTGCTTGATGATCTCCTGAGGCGTATCAGCAATGACTTCCGCACTGCCAATGTTGGTCGGCAACACCAGACGTAGCTGCCCGGAAAGCACCTTCTTGTCTCGCATCATATGCGTCATGAAATCATCAAAGCTCATACTCTCTGGCGTATGCACCGGCAACTGAGCACGGCGCAGCAAGGTGATCATGCGTTGTAACTGCGCTTCTGAAATCAACCCTCGCAACTGAGCAGTTTTAGCGGCCATTACCGTCCCCGCCGCCACAGCTTCGCCGTGTAACCAATTACCATACCCCAGCTCGGCTTCAATCGCGTGACCAAATGTATGACCCAGATTCAATAATGCGCGAATACCCGACTCTTTTTCATCCTGGGCAACCACTTCGGCTTTAATTTGACAACAACGGGCAATGGCGTAACCCAGTGCATCCTCATCTAAGGCATATAACCGTTCTAAGTTATCTTCTAACCAGCTGAAGAATGCACCATCGTAAATAATGCCGTATTTGATCACTTCGGCCATGCCGGCAGCAAACTCTCGCGCCGGAAGGGTGGACAAGCAGTTAGTATCAATGATCACCGCTTTGGGTTGGTAAAAGGCACCGATCATGTTTTTACCCAGCGGATGGTTAACCGCCGTTTTCCCGCCCACCGAAGAGTCCACCTGAGACAGAAGGGTGGTTGGGATCTGAACAAAATCCACCCCTCGCTGGTAACAAGCCGAGGCAAAGCCGACCAAATCACCAATGACCCCACCACCCAGGGCAATGATCACCACATCACGAGCGTAGTTCCCTTCGAGCAAAAAGCTCATCACCTGATTAAATACATCCAGGTTCTTGTATTGCTCACCATCAGGCAGGGTTAATAATGCCGCATCACAGCCAAGGGCATCAAGTTGTTGGAGGATTCTATCCGCGTACAGCGGGGCTACCGTGACATTACTGATCACGACCACCTTCTGCTTGGCGTTAGTTTTGTTAGAGAGAATTTGGGAAAGATAGGCCGGGTCATCAAACAACCCGGCACCTATTGAGATTGGGTAGCTACGTTCAGCAAGATCGACCGTAATCCGTTCCATCGGTGTGCTCCAATTTGAAAAGAGATAGAAAACCTATCTCTCTTCTAGCATTTTTACGATCTGATTGGCTACCACTTTTGCACTCTGATCATCAGTGCGTACAGTGTAATCTGCCACCTCTTCATACAGTGGATTACGCTGCTCTGCCAGTTGTTCCAGTACTTCACGCGGGTTATCCGTTTGAAGCAGAGGTCGCTTCTTGTCACGGTTGGTTCGTGCAAGTTGCTTTTCAATTGTGGTTTCCAGGTAAACTACCACACCGCGCGCTGAAAGACGGTTACGGTTTTCTTTACTCTTCACCGAACCACCACCCGTTGCCAGTACGATACCCTGCTCTTGAGTCAGATCATCGATCACTGCTTCTTCGCGCTTACGGAAACCGTCTTCACCCTCAACATCAAAAACCCAAGCAATGTCTGCACCAGTGCGTTCTTCAATCACTGTATCAGAGTCAACAAACTCCATATGCAGTTGCTGTGCTAGATGTCTACCAATTGTACTTTTGCCGGCACCCATCGGGCCAACAAGAAAAATATTACGTTTCTCAGCCATATTTAGCAGTAATTTACAACATTAATTCGATAACATCGCCACAAGAAAACACAGCCGAATCGCTGTTCTACACGGCTTGTGGCACCAATTCCTCACAGATATTTCGTGATAAGACCCGAAATTATCCAAGCATGGTGCCACTAATGCAACTTTATTTTTGATCTAATCGATAATTACTCAATCACCACCTTGGGCGTAACAAAGATCAATAGCTCACTTTTCCCTACATTTTCATAGCTTCGGCGAAATAGAGCCCCCAGTAACGGCAGGTCTCCCAGCAAAGGCACTTTATCCACCGAGTTGGTCATGCTGTGTTGGAAAATACCGCCTAAAACCACGGTCTCTCCATTATTGACCAGCACTTGGGTACCAATGCGTTGGGTATCGATCGCCACCGCTTCTCCGGTGCCGGTTTTCATCACCTTACCCGGCCTGTCCTGGGTGACACTCAGGTCGAGCACTAATCGGTTATCTGGAGTAATTTGCGGCGTTACTTTCAAACTCAACACTGCCTTTTTAAAGGTGATCGACGTGGCCCCGCTGGATGAGGCTTCCAGGTATGGGATCTCGGTTCCTTGCTCAATGTAAGCGGGCTTTTTGTTGGTGGTGATCAATCGCGGGCTTGAGATAACTTCGGCCTTTGACTCCTGCTGCAATGCCGACAGCTCCAAATCCAGCAAGGTATCCGAACCCAGCTTCGCCACTTGAAAGGCAATGCTGGTGGCACTCGGGCTGGTGGCAGCAAGGTTTACGTTAAGGAAGTCATCAATCCCCACGCTGTTGCCACCTTCTCCTTCGCCCCCCTCATCATACAAACCGATCGTCGCCAGGTTATTCTCGATAGACCCACCGACGGTATGGCTGCCATTGATGGAGCTAAAGCCCCAGCGAATACCGAGTTCATCCATATTGCCTTCATTGACCGTGACAATTCTCGCCTCAATCTGCACTTGTTTAACCGGAACATCCAGCGATTGGATAATGTCGCGGATCACCGCGATATTTTGCGGTAACTCACGGATGAGCAGCGAGTTGGTCCGCTCATCAATAGTCATACTACCGCGCGCTGACAGCATACTGACGTTACCCTCACCGCTGATCATCTGAGCTATATCCGAAGCCTTGGCAAAATTAACCTTAATGATCTCTGACGCCAGCTCCCCCAGTTCGGAGGCCAACTTCTGTTTTTCCAGAGCTTGCTGCTCACGCTGATCCAACTCTTCCTTTGGGGCGACCAGGATCACATTGCCATCGACGCGTTTATCGAGTCCTTTCACCTTAAGTATGATGTCCAGCACCTGTTGCCACGGGACGCCGCCCAAACGCAGGGTTAGGTTGCCTACCACCGAGTCCGACACCACCAGATTGAAATCATTGTAATCGGCGATTAACTGCAGAACATTGCGGATCGGGATATCCTGAAAGTTAATCGACATCAGCTTCCCCTCCTTCGCGAGTAAGCTGACTGGCTCTACTGATGGCTCTGTGGCTGGCTTGATAATCGTCACCTCAAGATAACGACCTGAAAGACGGTAATCATAACCAAATTCCTGGTTAGTATATGCCACCAGACGAGTTGCTGAAGCATCACGAAACACTTCCACGCTCTCAACTACGGTAGCAAAATCACTGACGTCCAGCAGATACAACTGCTCATCGTTAACTGTCGTATTCACTAGCGCTATACTTAGCCCCTGCTGTACTTTTTTGATGTCCACGACTACCGAAGGAGAAAGCAGCTCTATTTGCAGCAGCGCCTGTTTAGCTTGATTAGTGCGAAAATCGACCGCTTTTAACGCATTTACATCGCCCGGTTCAGCGGCTACAAGCGGGGTCATCATTAGCCATAGCCAGAACATACTGAAGCTGATCCACTTCCTCTGTCTCAATGTCATTCCATGTTTCATATTAGTTACTCAGTATCAAAATCGATCTCTATCGCAAGGCCAGTTTCACTTTACGTGTCTGCCAACAACCCAACCCATCCGGCAGCGTTTCACTCACTAACAGATAAGATGATGTAATAATTGTAATTTTCCCACGATTCTGCCCCAGATATTGCCCGGGTAGCACGCGGTGCACCGCTCCATCGGGGGCCTGTATCAAACCGGAAACAGTCTTGTCTGCGGTCATAACCCCCTTAAGGCGCAGGTGCTCTAGCGGAAAACGCTCCAGCTTGCCTGGCCGTTTGCGCGCGCCCGGCTGCCAGCAGTCTTTTCTTACCACTGGCTGGGTTGCAATCAACGCTTCTTGTGGTAACTCAAACGGCTCCCGTTGCACCTCAGGCTGATACAAAACCACCTGATAGTCATTCCGGGGCGAAAGCGTGGTGACCTCGTAGCGCGCCTGATTCTCCACCTGGCGAATAAAATCACTCAGGGAGTCGTCATTCGCTTGGCACCCCAGCAACAGTGGACTTAGCGTGAACAACGCCAGGATGGGCTTATTCATGCTGTTTCTCCTCTGGCTTATACTGGTAGGTATTGGCGCGCACGCGAAAGTGCAAGGTTTTACTTTCCTGACTAACCCGCTGCCAAGTGATATCCTGAAAGGTAATAATACGGGGCAAAGTGGCGATCGCCTGTGAGAACCGGCCGACATCATGGAAGTCTCCGGTTAATTCAATGTTGAGTGGCAACTGGTACAGAAACTGCTGCGATTGTTTCTCTCCCCAGTCAATTCGGGTAAAGGTCAGCCGGTTATCGATGCCGAGTTCGTTCACCGATGCCAACATGGTAGCCAATTCACTTTGTGCCGGCAGTTGTTGCAGCAGCACCTGATAACGCTCGGTCAGCGCATCCAGCTGAGACTGCAACTGCGGTAAGGCGGCAGCCCGCTTGGCTTTGATTCTCAGTGTGGCCTTCAGCGTCTCTTCCTTTCCAGTCAGCTGCGCCAGTTGTTGCTGCTGAGGCTTCAAATAAAACCAGTAACCGATCCCCTGGAGTAGCAACACCAGTACCAGCAAAACCACCAACTGTGGCAGCAATGGCCAGTCCAGCACCTCATCCAGCTCCAGCTCTTTCCAGTTATCCATGTTGCTCTCCCGGCATTGGTTGCGGCGGCATTGCCTCAAAACGAAACGAGACTTTGAACGTCTGAAAGTCTTTACCAAAACGCTTGTTGCCCAGAACAATGGAGTGCATTTCCACGTCACTTAACAGTGACGAACGCTCCATGTTGTCTAACATGGTTGCCAAACGCGCCGTACTGTCGGCAATCCCCGAGACTTCAACATGCCGGTCATTCATTTTGATCTTGTCGACGAATACCCCTTCCGGGATCAGTGACGGCATCAGGTTCATAAATTCGGTGGTCTTATTGCGGCCCTGTTGCAGCGCTTCAACGATCTGAATGCGGGCCAGAATTTGGCTGTGTTCCTCTTCGGCGATCTTCATGGTTTCGATCCGCCGGTCCAGTTGAGTAATATAATGCTCCAGATAACGCAGACGTTCCTGCTGTTGCTTCTGTTGATGTTGGATATAGTAACCCACTCCCGCTTGAACCCCGCCAGCGATAACCACTGCGAGCACCACCAAGCCGACAAATCGACGTCGGTGTTCAGCTCGGCGCTGTTCACGCCAAGGAAGCAAGTTAACGCGATACAGCATGTTCACCTCCTAACCACTGGAGGCCTCTGATCGCCAACCCTGCCGCCATAGCAAAATGCTGTTCATCATATTCTCGCCGCTTGCGCTTACTCAGTTGCCAGTCAAATAGCCCCAGCGGGTTAAACCGCTCACAAGGCATCCCCAGTTCGTGCGCCAGAGTCTCGGCGAGCAACGGCGTATTTGCTCCTTCTCCTGACAGCCAAACCCCGCTGATATCCTGATGTCCTTGCACAGAGGTATAAAGTTGCAGCTGACGCTTAAGATGCTCAACAATCTGACGGGTTAACGCCTCGGTCTGCGATGGCGAAGGGGCAGCCAAAGGATCTCTCATATCCTGTGGTACAGACGCCCCCGTGCCACAAACAAACACCTTGTGAAACAATGCTGCTTCCGGACTAAACACGGTCACTGAACTGGTCAGCACCCCGATATCAAGCAGACAAAAATGCGCCTGATCCGGATAATGACAAGCAGCCAGCTGGCAAATCTGGCCCAGCGCCTGCGAGTTCACATCAACCAGCACGGGCTTCAGTCCAGCCAGCTCCAATACACTCACACGGTTTTCAACCAGCTCTTTGCGTGCTGCCACCACTTGATAACACTCGTTGCCCAGCCCCTCGCCCAGTTCAACATAGTCAAGGCACAGGTCTTCAACAGGAAAAGGCGACTGGTGAGAAAAAGCTTGCAGCAAGGCAAACTCTTTGTCTTGCTCATCATGCCGCCGTTCAAGCTGTAATGCTTTACTGATCACCGCGCTATCCGGTAATGACACCGCTACCTTACGGCGGAAAAAAGGCAGTTCTTTTTTCAGTACTGTAAGGGTATTTACAATTTCTTGATGATCTATGGTGTCGTTTTCAGCGACAATACCCCGGTTAAATACGATTTCTTTATACCCCAACAGCGCATATCCTGCGTGATTGGGTTTAAGAATGACGGCCTTGAGGCTCCGAGGGCCTATATCAATGCCGGTAACTAATGACTGATCCATGTCGACTCTCGCTCCGAATTTTCTTCGTGCAAAGGTTGTTATTAGCATCCAAATAAGAGTTAATATCTCTATGGGCTGATTGTTCAGCCCAGAGTACAAGGGTTTGCCGTTACACAGCCTCAACCAATCAGGGATTCTCCGGTGAAGTTCATAAAGCGTTTATTTCTATTAACATTGATTTGCATAATTCTTGGAGTGACCACTATTTTTGGTTTTTACCAGTACGTGAAGCCAGAATTGCCAGATGTTGCAGCCCTAAAAGACGTAGAGTTACAGACTCCTATGCAGGTGTTCAGTAGCGATGACAAGCTGATCGCACAGTTCGGCGAAAAACGTCGCATCCCCGTGACCTACGATGAGATACCTCAAGAACTGATCCATGCTCTGATCGCGACTGAAGACAGCCGGTTTTATGACCATCCAGGTATCGATCCGATTGGTATTACCCGGGCTGCGGTCGTAGTGGCACTGTCCGGTTCCGCCAAGCAAGGCGCCAGTACCATCACCCAACAGCTAGCACGCAACTTCTTCTTGTCCAATGAGAAGAAAATTATGCGTAAAGTGAAAGAGATCTTTATCGCCATCCACATTGAGCAACTGCTTAGCAAGCAGGAGATCATGGAACTGTACGTCAATAAAATTTTCCTTGGTTACCGTTCGTACGGTTTTGGTGCAGCCGCTCAGGTGTACTTTGGCAAAAGCCTGAGTGAACTGACGTTAAGTGAAATCGCCACGTTGGCCGGAATGCCGAAAGCCCCGTCGACAATGAACCCACTCTATTCACTTGAACGTGCTACCCACCGACGTAACGTGGTACTCATGCGTATGCTGGATGAAAAATACATCACCCGTGAGCAGTATGACCAGGCACGTGCAGAGCCGATTGTAGCCAGCTACCACAGCGCTGAGATCCAACTGTCCGCTCCTTATGTGGCTGAGCTGGCTCGCAGCTGGGCCATTCAGCAATTTGGCGAAGAACAGGCGTATACTTCCGGCCTGAAAATCTACATGACGGTTGACTCCAGGTTACAAGATGCTGCCAACAAAGCGGCGATCAACAACCTGCTGGCTTATGATATGCGCCATGGTTACCGCGGCGCGGAAAAAGTCCTGTGGAGCGCAGAGCAAACCGCCTGGGAACAAGAACAAATAGACCAGCATTTGAACAAGCAACCCACCTATGGTGAGTTGTACCCGGCAGTCGTCACCCAGGTAGGAGATAAAACGGCACAAATCTGGGTTAAAAACCACCAGCAGCAAACCATCCCGTGGGATGGTCTGAGTTGGGCAAGAAAATACCTGACTGATGAACGCCAGGGCCCGGCTCCCAAATCTGCCAGTGACATTCTAACCATCGGTGAACAGGTCTGGGTGCGTAAGGTGAGCAGCGCAGAGAGCGCGGATGAGCACAGCCAGGTCTGGCACCTCAGCCAGGTTCCCAATGCCAACACCGCTTTTGTCGCCATGAACCCGAATGATGGCGCGGTCTTATCGCTGTTGGGTGGTTTTAATTTCGTACACAGCAAGTTTAACCGTGCCACCATGTCTGTCCGTCAGGTGGGGTCGAGTATCAAACCGTTTATTTATTCGGCGGCGTTCGACAAAGGCCTGACGCTGGCCAGCCTGATTAATGACGCCCCGATTAATAAATGGGATGCAAGTCAGGGCACAGCATGGCGGCCAAAAAACTCGCCGCCGACCTATATTGGCCCGACGCGACTGCGTATCGGCCTTGCGACCTCCAAAAACGTGATGGCAGTGCGCACATTAAGGGAGGTCGGCCTGGACGCAACACGTCAATACCTGACCCGTTTTGGTTTCGATATTGACCAAGTGCCTCGCTCGGAAACCATCGCCCTCGGCGCGGGGAGCTTAACGCCGATGAAAGTGGCACAAGGCTATTCGGTATTTGCCAACGGTGGCTACTACGTTGAGCCCTACTATATTGCCCGGGTTGAAGATGCGTTTGGCAATCTGGTGTTCCAGTCGAACCCTACCATCGTGTGTCAGCAGGATTGCCCGTCACCGCAACCACAGGATGTTCTGGCGACAGAATTTCATGAGCAGGACCTGATGCCGGATGCGACCGATCTAACCGACCAGCCACCTCACTATGCGCCACAGGTGATTTCAGAACAGAATGCGTTCCTGATCCGTGAGGCTCTGTACAGCAATATCTGGGGCGGTGGCGACTGGCGTGAAGGGACTGGCTGGAATGGTACCGGTTGGCGGGCTCAGAAATTGCACCGACGCGATATTGGTGGGAAAACCGGCACCACCAACGACTCCAAAGATACCTGGTATAACGGCTTTGGTCCCGGGGTTGTCGCTATCGCCTGGGTCGGCTTCGACGATCATTCGCGGACTCTGGGACGCACCACCGTTAACCCGAACCTGGGTAAAGGACAAATCAGCGGTGCTGAATCGGGAGCGAAGACCGCCCAAATGGCCTGGGTCGACTTCATGGGCAGCGTGTTAGCGGACCGGCCACAACAGCACAAATCAATACCGGAAGACATCGTCCGCGTACGGATTGACCGGGATACAGGCTTGCTCACACACGCAGTGGATGGCTCCTCCATGTTTGAGTACTTCGTGAAAGGCACAGAACCAACAGAGTATGTCGGTGACAGCCTGGAGGACAGTATTTACTCCACCGGCAGTGCAACCGGTGAAGAGCTGTTCTGAGCGCAATGAGCGATACGAAACGGGGAGCCCAAGTGGCTCCCCGTTTTTTAACTTAAGGCCCTTGCCTGGTTTACAGGCTACGCTTGCAAGATGGTACGGATCTCATTAGCCAGAGTCTCAAAGCGGGTACGCAATGGCGACCCCGGACGATAGGCCAGAACAATACTGCGTGACGGTACCGGATTAACCGCGGGCACGTAGCAGACTCCGTCTTTCTGTTTTTCCTTCGGCACAGAAAGTTGCGGCAGCAGAGTGATCCCGGCTCCGGCAGCCACCATATTGCGTAACGTCTCCAGGCTGGTGGCCTTAAAACGTTCATCATCTGTGGCCCCGGCCGCAAAGCAGAAGCCTAACGCCTGGTCACGCAAACAATGCCCGTCGCCGAGGGCCAGCACCGTTTTTCCACTCAGCTGCTGCATATCAACTTGTTCTAATCCCGCCCACTCATGATGACACGGAAGCGCGAGCCTCATCGGTTCATTGTAAAGTTCAATCTCTTTAAAAGGTGCGGTCTCCGCGACAGAAGCCAACACCAGGCAATCCAACTTTCCCTCTTCCAGCTGGCGAACTAACTGGTGAGTCTGCGCTTCGTGCAGGAACAACTCCAGCTCCGGAAAAGCGCTTTTCAACTGCGGTACAATTTTCGGCAACAGGTAAGGCCCAACCGTCGGGATAAAGCCAATATGCATCGGCCCGGCCATTGCCCCATTCTGGCCACTGGCCATATCTTTAAATGTTTTCACTTCGCTCAAGATACGCTTAGCCTGCTCGACCAGCTGCAATCCCGGCTCGGTGAACAACACGCGGCGACTACTTCGCTCCAGCAGCGTAGCCCCCAACTCCTCTTCCAGCTTGCGGATTTGCCCACTCAATGTTGGCTGGCTCACAAAGCAGGCTTCGGCCGCTTTACGAAAATGCTTATGCTCTGCAAGTGCAACCAAGTATTCAAAGTCCCGAATATTCATAACACAGTTCGCCTATATTCTAAGATAGCTAATGCCTATCAAAACCATAACATCAAACGATTAGAACTATCAAAGGATTTTGATGACAATGGATGCAACAAAACGAAAGCGAGCAAATAAACACGCTAAGCTCTTAACGCTTCATTTCGAATATTTTAAAGGAGTCCAAATGTTTGTAACTAAAGAAGGCAAAAACATACCCCAGGTAGCTTTCCCGACACGCCAAGGTGACTCTTGGGTTAACCTGTCCTCTGACGATCTTTTCAAAGGTAAAACCGTTATTGTGTTCAGCTTACCTGGCGCATTTACACCAACCTGCTCTTCAAGCCATTTACCGCGTTACAATGAGCTATTTCCGGTGTTTAAAGAACATGGCGTCGATGAGATCCTGTGTGTTTCGGTCAACGACACGTTCGTCATGAACGCTTGGAAGCAGGACCAGGAAGCAGACAACATTAGGTTCATTCCTGATGGCAACGGAGAGTTCACGGAAGGCATGGGGATGCTGGTAGATAAAAACGAGCTGGGCTTTGGACAGCGTTCATGGCGTTACAGCATGCTGGTGAAAGACGGTGTGGTTGAGAAAATGTTTATTGAGCCAAATGAGCCGGGCGACCCGTTCAAAGTCTCTGATGCAGACACCATGCTGAGCTACATCGCTCCTGATTACAAAACTCAAGAATCCATCACCGTGTTTACCAAGCCAGGCTGCCCTTTCTGTGCTAAAGCGAAACAAAGCCTGATTGACCACGCGCTTCAATATGAAGAGGTGATTCTGGGTAAAGACGCGACCACTGTCAGTCTGCGTGCCATTTCTGGCCGTACGACAGTTCCGCAGGTATTCATCGGTGGTAAACACATTGGTGGCAGCGAAGAGCTAGAAAAATACCTGGGCTAACCTGTTCCTGATCCCTCGGTCTTCGGCGCCCCTGCGGCCCGGAGGCCCCCAAAAAACCATTTCATAACCTAATCTAAATACGTGTTACCGGAGGTTTTCTCGGTGCAGAAATGCTCGACATGCCGTTCTACCACCCGGTGATCGAGGAAGGCGTCCGCACTGCGCTGCGTGACTTAAATGCCAAGCTGCACCCTGGCCCGGCCATGATCAAACACCGCCTGGACTGCGGGCTGGGCAGCCAGGTGGCGGAGTTCAAGTAAGTGTCACACCTCACTGGCTGGTTGATGCGTCTTACGAGAGTACCCTATTTTCAGATACTGAAATCAACACCTTCTCCATCGGGGTGGGTTATTCGTTCTGATAAGTTTGCAACCAGACAAACTAAAACAGGGTTAAGCTGCGGCTTAACCCTGTTTTAGTTTATACTCGGGACAAGACAACCACATCATCGCTCATCAATCACATGAAACCGCACTGCCATTCCTGTACACAACACTGGTTCTGGAAAAAACTTGGTCGTTGCCAGCGCTGCCTGGATCAATTAACCGTCTTGTCGGTAGTGACTTGGATTATTTGGTGGTTTGGCTTTAAATCCGATCCGACTGGTGTCGAATCGATCGCTCTGATGGTGGCTGGCTTTGCCTTCAACGTGTTACTTTTCTTACACCTGTGGATACGTTATGTGGTCTTCCCCTGGCAAAAGCGCCAGATGAAGGACAAAACCACACCTAAATGACAGATACAAAAAAGCCCCAAAACCAAACTCGGTATCGGGGCCCTCTTAGATTCTTCTAAGAAAAAGCAGTGGTACTTTAATAGACCAAGCTTTTACCTAAAGGTTCCAAATATTTTCCAATATTTTTCTCACCTGCTTGAGCGTAAAGATAACCATAGCGCTACGCCACATGCACTCTGGCAATGACCTGCTCTAGCAGGTTAATTTCCAGTGCCACTTCATCACAGGCATGCTGACGCGGGCACTGGTCACAATCTTTGAGCACTTTTTCCGGCAGCAGTGATTTGGACGTTGGTAAGAAGTTCTGCTTCATAAAGAACTCCGGCGTACGAGTCAGGACAAACACTTTCTTGATCGCCATCTGACGTGCCTTATCCACCAAGTGGTTCACAATCGCGCTACCCTGGCCCTGCCCCTGCCAGCCTGCCTCTATCCCGAGCGAACGGATCTCAGCCAGACCTGAGTCATAAACGTACAGTGAAGCGCAGCCCGTCACCTCGCCGTGATGCTCGGAGACGGCAAACGAACCGATATCCCGCACCAGTTCATTACGTGAGCGCGGCAGGTTCTCGCCCATATTCGCCCAATACGCCACCATACCTTCTAAGGTTTCGATATCGGTCAGACGTGCCGGACGGACTTTAACCGCCGAAGTGTCACGTTGCAACAAGCGCTTGTCGGCTTGGTCTACGGCGTACGCAACTTGCTGAGGCGATACGCCACCCAACGCGCTGCGTTTTTCCAAACAGGATTCAATGGTCAGGATCTCATACACATCCGCTTCAATCACTTCTGAGAAGGCTTTCAGCTCCTGCAGTGAGAGTTCTTCCAGGGCACAGCCTTTGGCAATTGCGCCCACAACCGCCACCCCGACAATGTGGTGTGCTTCACGGAAAGGAATGCCTTTGGCAACCAGGTAATCGGCCAGCTCTGTGGCATTGGCATAACCTTGCTTGGCCGCTTCGAGCGTGCGCTCACCGTTGACCTGAATACCATCAAAGCATAAGGCTGCCATTTCCATACAGTCATTCCAGGTGTCCAGCGCATCAAACAGGCCTTCCTTGTCTTCCTGCATATCTTTGTTGTATGCCAGCGGCAGGGCTTTTACCGTCATCATCATCGCCGACAATGCGCCGTAGACCCGGCCCGTTTTACCCCTAATCAGCTCCAGCGCATCCGGGTTTTTCTTCTGTGGCATCAGCGAGGAGCCAGAAGTCACCGTATCGGCCAGTTCAATAAAGTTGGACTCACCGGAATTGTAGAAGATCATATCTTCCGCCAAGCGTGACAAATGTAACATCGAAATGGAGGCCACCGACATCAGCTCCATGACATGATCACGGTCTGAAACCGAATCCAGCGAGTTGCGCGTTGCCCGGTGAAAGCCCAGGTTATGTGCCAGTGACTCACGATCGATCGGGTATGCGGTCCCCGCCAGAGCGCCAGAGCCCAACGGGCAGGTATCCAGGCGATGCATCGCATCACTTAAACGTGAATAGTCACGTTCAAACATCTCGACGTAGGCCAGGCACCAATGCGCAAAAGTGACTGGTTGCGCCCGCTGCAAGTGGGTATAGCCCGGCAATACCGTTGCCTGGTGCTGTTTGGCCACCTGCACCATTTGTGACTGCAGACGATCCAGAGCCAATAGCAGTTGCTGGCCCTGTTGACGGCACCACAGCTTTAAATCGGTGGCAACCTGATCATTACGCGAGCGCCCGGTATGTAACTTCTTGCCCAGATCGCCAACTTTGCTAATCAGTTGCTGTTCAACCCATGAATGAATATCTTCAGCATCCGACTGGAGGATCTGGTGCGGATCTTCCATCACTTCGAGTTTCAGCTCATTGAGCGCCAGTTCAAGCTTTTGCTGCTCCTCATCCGTCAGCACATTGACCGACAACAACGCTTTCGACCACGCTATAGAGCCAACAATATCTTGCTCCGCCAATCGGTAATCAAAGCGCAACGAGTCGTTGAAGTCTTTGAATCTTGTATCTGCCGCTTGGGTAAATCTTCCGCCCCATAATGCCATTGCGTCTCTCCTGATTACCATTGCTTACTGTGAAGTGGATAAACGAGTCTTAACTCAAGTGATGCTAACTTGCTCACTTTTCTTAAGGGTCAAAGTTACGGCATTTCCAATAAAAAATAAAGTATAAATTCACTAAATTTACATATTTATTCATGCTGTGTTAGTCACATCTGCTTTAGCACCGCCGACTAAAAAAGGCCTGCCGATAACGGCAGGCCTTTCTCATTGAATATTCTTGCTCAATCAGTCAGTTATTTTTTCAAACTGTTCAGTGCCCGGATACGGCTGGACAGCGAGTAGAGACGGATGAAGCCACCAGCATGGCTTTGGTCGTAGACTTCGTCTGCACCGAAAGTCGCAAACTCTTCCGAGTACAGGCTGTTTTCGGAACGTTTCTGGGTTGCGGTTGCCTGGCCTTTATACAGTTTGACCACCACTTCACCATTGACATCCTGAGCCAACTCTTCTGATGCTGCCAGAATGGCTTTGCACAGTGGAGTGAACCAACGGCCATCGTACACCAGATGCGAGGCTTTCAAGCCCAGCTCTTCACGGAACTCGTAAGCGGTCTTATCCAGCACCAGTTGCTCAACCGCCCGCAACGCTTCCATCATGATCGTACCGCCCGGGGTTTCATAACAGCCACGTGACTTCATGCCAACCAGACGGTTTTCGACAATATCAATCCGGCCGACACCATGCTTGGCGCCTTTCTCATTGAGATAAACCAGCGCATTATAAGGCGTCATCGCTTCACCATTCACCGCGGTGATCGCGCCTTTTTCTACCGTGAGAGTCACATATTCCGCTTCATCCGGCGCTTGCTCAGGATCAACGGTCCATACCCAGCAATCTTCATTCGGGGCATTCCAGGTATCTTCCAATACGCCACCTTCGGTAGAGATGTGCCAGGCGTTAGCATCACGCGAGTAGATCTTAGTCAGTGAGGCAGTACAAGGAATGTTACGCTCAGCCAGATAGTCCAGACACTCTTCACGGCTGACCAAATCCCACTCACGCCAAGGCGCAATCACATGCAGATCCGGAGCCAGTGCGGCAAACGCACCTTCAAAACGCACCTGATCGTTGCCTTTACCGGTACAGCCATGGCACAGGGCATCCGCGCCGACTTTGCGCGCCACTTCGACCTGCGCTTTGGCAATGATTGGCCGCGCCATTGAGGTACCCAGCAGGTATTTGCCTTCGTAGTACGCGCCGGTCTTCAGCGTCGGATAAATGTAATCGGCGACCATCTCTTCTTTAAGGTCAACCACATAACACTCAGAGGCCCCTGACTTTTTCGCTTTCTCTTCAATCCCTTCCAGCTCATCGGCACCTTGGCCGACATCGGCGACAAACGCCACCACTTCACAATCGTAGTTCTCTTTTAACCACGGGATGATCACTGAAGTATCTAGACCGCCTGAGTATGCGACTACCACTTTATTTACGTTCACTTTGCTCATGTTTCTTCTCCAAACTTAACTGGCGCTGCTCTCGGCGGTCAGTGCCAACCACTTCCTAATGTTCGATTATGTAAAAAAATTGCTTCGGGTTTATTGCGGCAAAAACTGGGTACCAATACTTTCGCCAGCGAACAGCTGCGCCAGTTTCTCCGGGTAACGCCAGGTCGCGACCTCTATCGGGCGGCCAAGATCATTGGCCGCTTCCAGCGCCGCTTTCACTTTGACGATCATGCCGTCGGTGATCACGTGCCCTTCGATTAAGGCTTCGGCTTGCTGTTCAGACAGGCTTTTGATCAGATGGCCTTTGCCATCCAGTACACCACTCACATCCGACAGTAGCACCAGCTCCGCATCAAGCGCCCCTGCCACGGCAACTGCCGCCTGATCCGCATTCACGTTCATCATCTGTCCTTCAGCCGTCAGGCCGATAGAGCTGATAATTGGCAATGCCCCGGTATTCAACACCGCTTGCAGCAAGCCAGAGTCGCCCGGAGAGGCTTTGCCTACCGCACCCAGTTCAGGATCCAGCTCTTCCACATGGCACAGAGCGCCATCTGCAAGGCTCAGGCCGACCGCGTTTAAGCCGTCAGCAATCGCCTGGCCCTGAAGGAGTTTATTGGCCGTTCCCGCCAGCGCACCGGCGATGACCGGGATCTGATCATAAGGGGTCACGCGCAATCCCTTCTTCTTGACCGTTTCCAGCTGCAGTTTTGCCATCAGTTCATCCACCAGATAACCACCGCCATGAACGATGGCGATTTGTCGCTGCGCCGAGGTTTGGTAAGCCGCAATGGCACCAAAAAGTTGGCTCAGGGTTTGGGTGCAAGATAAAGCGGCACCGCCTAGCTTAATGACTAAAGGAGCTTGATTGTTTTGCGCCATGGTTTCTTCCCTCTTCTCGCAACTACAGCAAAGCTGTCAGTTCTGGGTAACCGTAATGAATATTAAGACATTGCATCGCTTGACTTGATGCACCTTTAAGTAGGTTGTCGATGGCTGACACCACAATGATGTGCCCGCCGTGAACCTTCCAGCCAATATCACAGAAAGGTGTGTTTTCGACATCCTGAATACGTGGGATACCATCACCTTTCAGGCGAACCGCTGGCTTATTTTGGTAAGCTTGCTCGAAGGCTTGGTTAACCTGAGCTTCACTCACGCCAGCCGCCAGCTTCATGGTGATCGTGGCCAAAATACCGCGCTTAAAATTGCCCAGATGCGGAGTGAAAATCACCTCACAGCCCAGGTGCTGGGCAATTTCTGGTTGGTGACGGTGGTTGAATACCCCATAGGGCTGCAGGCTGACTTCGCAAAAACTGTTGATCATCGATGCTTTGCGGCCAGCACCAGAGACGCCGCTGGTCGCATTGATGACCGGCCACTGGTTGGTATCGATAAGTGCACTGGCCAACAGTGGCTTGATAGCCAACTGCGAAGCGGTTGGGTAACAGCCAGCAACGGCGACTAACTGCGTGGTTTTGATTTCAGCCTGATTCCACTCCGCCAGGCCATAAACAGCTTTGTCCAGCCAGTGATCAAACTGGTGCTCAAAACCATAAAAAGTGTCGTAAAAATCTTTACTCTGTACGCGATAAGCACCGGATAAGTCAAACACCTGACAACCAGCCGCCAAGAACAGCGGCGCCAGATCATGACTGACTTCATGTGCCGTTGCCAAAAACACCACATCCGACTGTTCAGCAACCTGCTGTGGGTTGGTCAATGGCAGGACAGGCATATTCAACACCCCGGCTAACTTGCCATGCAGAGCAGCGATGTTCTTTCCCGCATCGAGACTGTTGGCGGAAACGTATAAACCTGATAGCGTAAGTTCAGGGTGTTTATTGACCATTAAGGCCAACTCTGCGCCGGTGTATCCGCTGGCTCCGATTATTGTGGTATTTAGCATGGTGTCGCATCCATATTGGTAAAGCTCAAAATGACTATTCATATTTAATTTTTGCTTTATTTTGATTTTTTATTCATTAAATATGATTTAATATGTGTTTTACATTTTTAGACCCTGGCTGTCAATAGGAGAAGTGAAGAATCTATGCAATTACCAAGTTTTCTCGAGGTCTATGAAGGCCTCATCAGCACCTCGTCGATCAGCTCCACCGATCCAAGCTGGGATCAGGGCAATGCCAGAGTGATCGAAAAATTGGCAACATGGTTTAAAGATCTGGGCTTTTGCGTCGAGGTGATCGAAGTGGAGCCCGGCAAGCACAACATGATCGCACGCAAAGGGGAAGGAGAAGGCGGACTGCTACTGGCCGGGCACAGCGACACGGTACCGTTTGATGAAGGGCGCTGGAGCTTCAATCCACATAAACTGACCGAAAAGGACAATCGTTTCTATGGCTTAGGCACCGCGGACATGAAAGGCTTCTTCGCCTTTATTTATGCCGCCGTGCAGAAAATCGACTGGAGCCAGCAGAAACATCCTCTCTATGTGCTGGCCACTTGCGACGAAGAAACCACCATGCTCGGTGCCCGCCACTTCACTGCCAACGCGCCGTTTAAACCAGATTACTGCATCATCGGCGAGCCAACCGGCCTGGTGCCGATCCGCGGGCACAAAGGCCATGTCGCCAA
Organism: Vibrio sp. CAU 1672; assembly: GCF_029223195.1. Classification (GTDB taxonomy): domain Bacteria; phylum Pseudomonadota; class Gammaproteobacteria; order Enterobacterales; family Vibrionaceae; genus Vibrio. The sequence continues at coordinate 38,809 of NZ_JARHUF010000028.1, forward strand.
TGCGATTCGCGTGACCGGCAAGTCCGGCCACTCTTCCGATCCGGCACTGGGGGTGAATGCTATCGAGATCATGCATGAAGTGCTGTTTGCCCTGATGCAGCTGCGTGAAAAACTGATCAAAGAATATCATCACCCTGGCTTTGCAATTCCCAGCCCCACGCTCAACTTAGGCCATATCCACGGCGGCGACAGTGCCAACCGGATCTGTGGCTGCTGCGAACTGCATTACGATGTCCGCCCGCTGCCCGGGATCAGCCTGGACGGTCTGGAGAATATGCTGCGCAGTGCGCTGAGAGAGGTTGAGGCCAGATGGCCGGGAAGAATCGAGATCGTGCCGCTGCATGAAGCCATTCCGGGCTACGAATGTCAACAAGATCACCCCTTCATCGCAGAGGTCGAAACCCTGTGTCAAACCCCCTCACAGACAGTCAACTACTGTACGGAAGCCCCTTTCCTGCAACAGCTCTGCCCGACTCTGGTGCTTGGCCCCGGCTCAATTGACCAGGCCCACCAGCCCGATGAATTTCTGGCGTTTGACTTTATTGAGCCAACCATTGATATTTTATCCAAAGCGATGCGGCAGTATTGCTGTTAATCGCCGCATTTTTTTGAAACGTACCGAGAACATGAACGGTACGCAGGTTGTAAATTTTTGCTCTGTTTTTGTAATTTATTTTCACCTTCATGTGCAAACGGAATAAAATTTGCGCTAAATCAGGTCAGCAGCCGAATAATTGCAAACATCGTCGGCTTTATTTGACTCTGTATGGTGCTTTTCGCTAGATTGTGAACTTAACAAGGACATAGGATGTAGTTTTTTTACGAGGCAGGATGACATGAACGAGAAATACGCCGCACTCAAAAGCAACGTGCGCATGCTAGGCCACTTACTGGGTAACACCATTCGCGATGCACATGGTGAAGAAATCCTGGATAAAGTGGAGACCATCCGTAAGCTATCCAAATCAGCTCAAGCAGGTAACCAGGCCGATCGCAACAACCTGATCGAAGAAATCCAGAACCTGCCTGATGAGCAACTCACGCCAGTCACTCGCGCGTTCAACCAGTTTCTTAACCTTACCAATATGGCCGAGCAGTACCACACTATTTCGCGCCACTGTGAGGAACACGTCTGTGAACCCGACGCGATCAACTCGCTGTTCACTAAGTTGACCCAAAATGATGTCAGTAAACTCGACACGGCTCAGGCCGTACGTGATTTGAACATCGAACTGGTACTGACCGCGCACCCGACCGAAATCACCCGTCGCACCATGATCAACAAGCTGGTCAAGATCAACGAGTGCCTGTCCAAATTGGAGCTAAGCGACCTCTCTTCAAAAGAGCGCAAGAAAACCGAGCGCAGGCTGGAGCAACTGATTGCACAGAGCTGGCACTCAGACGTGATCCGTCAGCAACGTCCGACGCCACTGGATGAAGCCAAATGGGGCTTTGCCGTGGTAGAAAACTCGCTGTGGGAAGCCGTGCCAGACTTCCTGCGCGAAATGGATGAACGCTTGCAGGGTTACTTGGGTGAAGGGCTGCCGATTGATGCTCGTCCGGTGCATTTTTCTTCCTGGATGGGCGGTGACCGCGACGGTAACCCGTTCGTGACCCACACTGTCACTCGTGAAGTCTTACTCCTCTCGCGCTGGAAAGCCGCCGATCTGTACCTGGGCGACATTAATGAGCTGATCAGCGAACTGTCGATGACGGTATGCAACGACGAGGTACGCCAGTTGGCCGGAGAGGGTGAGCATGAACCTTACCGTGCGATCCTCAAGCAACTGCGTAGTCTGTTAAACGAAACCAAAGAGATCCTCGACGCCAAGATCCAAGGCCAAAAACTCGCAGTCAAAGCCCCGCTACAAAAAGTGGCCCAGCTGTGGGATCCCCTGTATGCCTGCTACCAGTCGCTGCATGACTGCGACATGGGTGTGATTGCTGACGGCTCACTGTTAGATACCCTGCGCCGGGTTAAAGCATTTGGTATTCACTTAGTTCGTCTGGACATTCGCCAGGAAAGTACCCGCCACTCTGAGGTGTTATCTGAGTTGACCCGCTACCTGGGTATCGGCGATTACGATCAGTGGAGTGAGCAAGATAAAATTTCATTCCTGACCAATGAGCTGGCCTCGAAGCGTCCTTTACTGCCGCGTGACTGGGAACCCTCTGAAGCCGTTAAAGAGGTGCTCGACACCTGTAAAATCATCGCTCTTCAGCCACGTGAAGCCTTTGGTGCCTACGTTATTTCGATGGCACGTACCGCCTCAGACGTCCTGGCCGTCCACCTCCTGTTACAAGAAGCCGGCTGCCCGTACCGTATGGATGTCTGCCCGCTGTTCGAAACGCTGGATGACCTGAACAACGCGGAAGCCGTGATCAAACAGTTGATGGACATCGACCTGTACCGTGGGTTTATTCAGAACCACCAGATGGTCATGATCGGTTACTCTGACTCCGCGAAAGATGCTGGTGTCATGGCCGCGGGATGGGCGCAGTACCATGCGATGGAGTCGTTGGTGAAAGTTGCCGAAGAAGAAGGCGTCGAGCTGACCCTGTTCCACGGACGTGGCGGCACTATCGGCCGTGGTGGTGCTCCGGCACATGCCGCGCTGCTTTCTCAGCCACCAAAAAGCCTCAAAGGCGGGCTGCGTGTGACCGAGCAGGGCGAAATGATCCGCTTTAAACTCGGCCTGTCAGACGTTGCCGTCAACAGTTTCAGCCTGTATGCCAGCGCCATTCTGGAAGCCAACCTGCTGCCACCACCAGAGCCAAAACAAGACTGGCGTGACTTAATGGAAGTCCTGTCTGAGGTCAGCTGTGAAGCTTACCGCAACGTCGTGCGCGGTGAACCTGACTTTGTTCCGTACTTCCGCCAGGCCACTCCGGAGCTGGAACTGGGTAAACTGCCTCTCGGCTCACGCCCGGCGAAACGCAACCCGAAAGGTGGCGTTGAAAGCCTGCGGGCCATCCCTTGGATTTTCTCCTGGAGCCAAAACCGCCTGGTTCTGCCGGCATGGCTGGGTGCCGGTGAAGCCATCCAGTACTCCATCGACAAGGGGCATCAAGCTCTGCTGGAAGAGATGTGCCGTGAATGGCCGTTCTTCTCTACCCGCCTTGGCATGCTGGAGATGGTGTACTCGAAATGTAATATTGATATTTCACGTTACTACGATCAGCGCCTGGCAGAGCCATCTCTGCTGCCTCTGGGTGACCGCTTGCGGGCACAGCTGCAAAAAGACATCAAAGCGGTGCTCAATGTAGAAAACAACGAAAACTTGATGCAACACGACCCTTGGGGTCTGGAGTCGATTCGCTTACGCAACATTTACGTCGAGCCATTGAATATGCTTCAGGCTGAGTTGCTATACCGCACCCGTCAAACCGAAGAAGCGTCGACCAAACTGGAAGAGGCGTTGATGGTGACCATTGCCGGGATAGCTGCGGGTATGCGTAACACAGGTTAAGCATACTATCCCCACGTGATGCATAAGCCATTACGTGACAGCCATCCAACCAGCAAGGCTGAGCTCAGGCTCAGCCTTGCTATATCTCCCTCTTCTTCTTCCTTTGCATAATAATTATCCAGTCAATAACTCTGCAAAAGTGACATTTTAAACCACAAAAATAAAATTAAATTCCAAACAAACCCGCTACTGAGTGTTTTATTAGTTTTTTGCGGTTATTCCTCCCGAGTATTCCACTTTATGCTTATTATTTATATACTAGCTGTCCGCTGCGAGCTCAATAATCTAATCATACTTGCTCCAGCCAGATGGAATACTCCCATCTCCCTAGGTGATAAACGGCTTTAAGGTGACAGGACCAACATTGTTGGTGCTGCTAATACATAAAAAACTAAACTGCCAATAAGAGCATGATGAAAGTATTAGCAGCTTGTTTACAAGTTTATTGACCATTTGGATTGAAGACATGTCATTACCACACGTAATCTTAACAGTTCTTAGCACTCGCGACGCGACCGGTTACGATATCACGAAAGAATTCTCAGCCAGTATCGGTTACTTCTGGAAAGCCAGCCACCAGCAGGTTTACCGTGAACTGAACAAAATGGCAGAGAAAGAACTGGTTACTTGCGTACTTGAACCCCAGGAAGGTAAACCAGATCGTAAGGTTTACTCTATCACTGACGCTGGTCGCAGCGCTCTGGGTGAATGGTTTGACCAACCGACTGCACACCCAACCGTTCGCGACGAGTTTTCAGCAAAACTCATGGCCTGTGGTGTGCAACCTGCTGCACCATTCCGTGAACAATTAGCTGAACTGGTCGAAGAGTCACGCAAGCTGGTTGCTCACTACAAAGAAATTGAGGCCGCATACTATGCGACACCATCAACCCTTGATAAACAGGCACGCCTGGAGCGTTTGACCCTGCGTCGCAACCTGCTACTGCGTGAAGCGTGGATTAACTGGGCAGAAGAAGTCCTGACGGAATTAGAGGTGATCGGCTAATCCGCTTCATCAAGCAAAAGAAAAGGCTTGCCGAATGGCAAGCCTTTTTATTTTTCCCTGAGTTCAACTTACCCCTCAGCATTGATCTGCGGACGTACGCCCAAGGTATGGCATAGCGCATAGGTCATCTCAGCACGGTTCAACGTATAGAAGTGAAAATCTTTCACGCCTTCACGGCTTAATACACGCACCATATCAATCGCCTGGCTGGCACCCACTAGCTGGCGCGTGACCGGATCATCATCCAAACCTTCAAATTGCTTTCTCATCCACCCCGGCACTTTGACATTGTTCTGCGCAGCAAAGCGGGAAGCCTGCTTGAAGTTCGATACTGGTAAAATACCCGGAACGATTTCTACCTCAATTCCAGCAGCAACACAGCGATCACGGAAGCGTAGATAAGACTCAACATCAAAGAAAAACTGAGTGATGGCTCGGTTAGCCCCGGCATCGACCTTGCGCTTTAAGTTCAGTAAATCCGCCTGGGCACTTTTCGCTTCAGGGTGCACCTCGGGGAAGGCCGCCACTGAGATATCGAAATCATGACGTGATTTCAACAACTGAACCAGATCGGATGCGTACATATCCGGGGCACCGCCACCTGGTGGGATATCCCCACGCAGAGCAACGATGTTTTTGATACCGTTATTCCAGTAGTCGTCAGCGATGGTACACAGTTCATCACGGGTTGCGTCGATACAGGTTAGGTGAGGTGCTGCAACAAGCCCTGTAGCCGCTTTGATTTCTTTGATGATAGAGTGGGTTCTGTCACGTTCGCCTGAGTTTGCACCGTAAGTAACAGAAACGAATTTAGGTTGAAGAGTTTTAAGACGGTGCACTGAGTTCCACAGGGTCTCTTCCATCTTGGCACTGCTTGGTGGAAAAAACTCAAATGAGACGTTGATATTGTCTGATAGTTCAGCGATATTCTGGTTTAAGGCATCGATGTGCCCTGCATGCGTGTATCCCATCTTACTCTCCCTGTGGCAAAGCCACCATCAACTTTAAAATCCTACAATCGACGTTTAGACGTCTATATGTCTCCAGAATGAATTGAAAGCGATTTAATGTCAACCTTGTGATTATGAATATTTTTCAAGTTGATAATGAAGCAATCTCATCACCCTGCCGGCGCGTGCTGGCAACCGTGTCATTTATATATCGAGTTGATGTGAGCATAAAAAACCCCAGGGCTGGCCTGAGGTTTCTCGCTTAAGTTCCCGCTCAGAACAACCCGGCTAAGCGGTTGAGATCCGATTGGATCGCGCCGGCGGTCACCTCTCTTCCTGCCCCAGGTCCTCTAATCACTAATGGATTATCTTTGTACCACTTGCTCTCAATGGCAAAGATATTATCGCAAGGCAACAAGTTCGCCAGGGCATGTTCACGAGGAAGCGCTTCAACCCCCACCGTCGCCTTACCATCTTTCTCCAGGCGAGCAACATAACGCAGCACTTGGCCGTTCTGTTGCGCTTTGGTCAGGCGCTCCTGCAGTAACTCACTCAAGATGCCCGCCTGATCAAAAAATTCATCCACAGTTAATGCACGCAGCGCCTCAGGAACCAATGACTCGACTTTGACACTTTCAGGTTCAATATCCAGCCCCGACTCACGCGCCAGTATCACCAGCTTACGCATCACATCGGAACCATCCAGATCGGAACGGGGATCCGGCTCGGTCAGGCCCTGCTGCCAGGCTAAATCTACCAGTTCACTGAACGGCACACTGCCATCAAACTGCTGGAACAGCCACGACAGGGTGCCGGAAAAAATACCCGATAACGCAGCGATATCATCACCACTCTCACGCAGGTCACGCACAGTATGGTTTATTGGCAGCCCGGCTCCGACCGTCGCGTTATACAGCCAGTGACGACCGATCTTAGTAAACGCATCCTGCACCTGATGGTAATAGTGGCTGTCCGCCGCCCCCGCCACTTTGTTTGCCGAAATCAAATGAATGCCCTGCTGAGCGATTTCGACATAACGCGCCGCCAGTTCCTGACTGGCCGTGACGTCCAGTACCACCACCTCATCGTAATGTTGCACGCCTCCGAGCCGGGTTAACCAAGCGCCATCGTTGCTGATCCCTTCCTCATCAAAACGCTGGATAACGGTCTCGACATCAAGACCATTTTCATCCAGCCAGTAGGTTTGGCTATCAACTACCGCCACCAACTCAAAGTTCATACCATGGCGTTTTTCCAGTTCCCGCTTTTGCTCAGCAAACAATGCCAGCCAACTGGAACCAATATTCCCCTTGCCACATAAGGCAACCGCCACCCGCTTTTGCGCCTGGAACAACTGATTATGAACCGACTTAACCAGCTCAGTCACCGCCGAACGCCGTAATACCGCCACCAGGCTTAAACCCGACTCCGCTTGAGAAATAAACTCTAACGGGGACTGTTTAAGCTGCTGGTAAAAACCAAAACAGTGGTTGGCATTTTTGGTTACCCCCGCTCCCACCGCAGCGAGTAATGAATAGCCCTCTTTCAGCTTGATCTCGGCTTCCACCGCCAACTCCTGCAGATGCTTAAGTGCCCCACCGGCAATTTCGGCGGTGTAGGCCAGCCGTAACACTTGTTGATCCGCCTGAGCTTCAAACGCTAACGGCTCAAGCTGTGCTCGCTTAAGCGCCTGCCGAACCTCTTGCTGTGCGCGGGCAAAGTCATGGCCATGCGTAAACGTTAGTTGTACTAACAACACCTCTTCAAGCGAAGTAATGATCTTGGCCCCACGACCTGACGCCAACACCCGCTCAATGCGCGTGGAGCCGGCTTCCGGCAGATAACTACACTTTAAATTGAGATCCATTGAGCTCTGCGCGACCGGCTGCAGAGTTCGGCTGTGCAGCACCGGCGCCGCCAAACGCGCCAGTTCACTGGCTTCATCCAAACGCAATAACGGCAGCAGGCACGCCTCGGTGACGATCCGCGGATCAGCACTATAAACCCCGGTGACATCACTCCAGATCGTCACCGTCGCCACTTCCGCCAGCGCGCCAATCACCGTTGCAGAATAATCGGATCCATTGCGCCCCAAGAGTACCGTTTCACCTGCGTCATTCTGTGCCATAAAACCAGTCATGATCACCCGCTGATGCTGATATTGCGCTAAGACATCTTTCAGCAGCGGATAAGAGCGACCACGATCGACTTCCGGTTGGGTACCGGCTTCGGCGCGTAAAAAAGTGCGTGCATCCTGGGCTACCGACGGTAAATCATGCTGAGACAGCAAGGCTGCTAACAGACGCGACGACCACACTTCACCATGGCCGAGCACTGCCGCTTGCTGAGCCTCACTCAGTGGCGCAGTCAGTTCCGCCAGTGTGCTGAACTCATCATACAGAAACGCAAGTAACTGGGCTTTGACCTCGCCCTCCAGCAGGCTTTCGATTAAACCGGATTGAAACTGGCGCAAAGTCTGCAGTGCCTCATGAGCGACCCGCCCGTCGTGCTCTAACCCGGCCAGAAACTCAATCAGGGTATTGGTGGTTTTGCCTGCGGCAGAAACGACCACCAAATCACGCTCCGCTGAGTACTCGCGTAAGATACCCACAACTCGCAAATAACACTCGGCATCGGCAAGGCTGCTGCCACCAAATTTATGCAGCTGACGCTGTCTGCTCATCTTCGCTCTCCTATAACTGTGCCGCAGCGGTAAAGGCCTGCTCTAAATCCGCGATCAGATCACTGGCATCTTCCAGCCCCACCGATAAACGCAGTAATTGCTCTGAAACCCCGGCCTTAGCCAGCGCCTCTTCTCCCATCGCCCGATGGGTCATCGACGCCGGATGGCAGACCAGGCTTTCTACCCCGCCGAGAGACTCCGCCAGAGAGAAAAGTTGCAGTTGTTTGACGAACGCCTTGAGCTGCTCAAATGAGCCGGCAAACTCAAAACTCAGCATCGAGCCAAATCCCGATTGCTGCTTCTTGGCAATATCATGCCCCGGATGTTGTTTCAGGCTTGGGTGATAAATGGTGCCCACCAGGGCCTGTTGTTGCAGATAAGCCAGGATTTGCTGTGCGCTCTCCTCGTGCAGCCGCATACGTGCGCCTAAGGTGCGCAGCCCACGCAGGGTCATATAACTGTCAAACGGTGTCCCTGTGGCACCAATACAGTTGCCCCACCAGGCCAACTCTTCAGCGTGTGCTTGGGTTTTGGTGATCACCACCCCTCCAATCACATCCGAGTGGCCGTTGAGGTACTTGGTGGTGGAATGCACCACAAAATCCGCCCCTAACTCAAGCGGCTTTTGGAACACAGGTGTCAAAAAAGTATTATCAACCGCCACCAATGCCCCCACCTGATGGGCTCTATGGCACACATCAGCAATATCCACTACCCGAACCAAAGGATTGGACGGGGTCTCTAGCAGCACCAACTTGGGCTTTTGCGTCAATGCAGCGTCCACTGCTTGTGAATCGGATTGATCGACGAACAGGACCTTGAAGTCGCCTTTCTGGGCCCGCGTATTGAACAGGCGGTAAGTCCCGCCATAACAATCGTGTGGCGCGACTATCAGGTCTTCGGGGCCTAACAAGGCCGATACCCACAGATTAAGCGCCGAAGTACCACAGTTGGTCACCACCGCCCCCTGGCCTGACTCCAGGTCAGACAGCGCCTGCTCAAGCAAGCCACGGTTCGGATTACCTGAACGGGTATAATCATACTTAGGCACTTCGCCAAAAGCCGGAAACCCATAGTTGGTAGAAAGGTAAATTGGCGGGACAACCGCGTGGTATTGACTGTCAGATTCGATACCAGTGCGCACAGCAATGGTCGACGGCTTATGGGTGCTCATAGGTGTATCCTTTCGTGCTTAATGACTTATGCGACGGAATGCGCTATACCTAAACATATCCCTGAGGTCAGCACATTGCCCGTGTAGTTTTCCACCACTTTACTTGCCAAAAAAACAGACGTCAACACCTCTAGACGTCCATATGTCTTTGCTTATGGCGGTAAATGCAGCTAAAATCCCCCCCTATATATTATTTTCTATTTATTACATTGATGAAGGTGCGCAATGGCTGACTGGAATGGCGACTATATAAGCCCGTATGCAGAGCACGGAAAAAAAAGCGAACAAGTAAAAAAAATTACCGTCTCTATCCCGCTAAAGGTTTTGAAAGTACTGACTGATGAGCGAACTCGCCGTCAGATCAACAACTTACGCCACGCAACTAACAGTGAGCTGTTGTGTGAGGCATTTTTGCATGCCTATACCGGCCAACCGCTGCCAACCGACGAAGACCTGCGCAAAGATCGCCCGGACGACATCCCGGCACAAGTGAAAGCGCTGATGACGGAAATGGGCATTGAGTTCGAAGCGTTTGACGAAGAATAATTGCTTACAATTTTATAGCGGCCCCCAAAGCCGCTAACCCGCAGTACAAAAATGGGACGCACTCGCGTCCCATTTTTTTTAACTATTCTGGCGAGGAAAATCACTCAGCCATGTAGTTGTCAGGCATCTCAATTCGAGCGACACCGGAGTCCACTGCCGCCTGGGCTACTGCTCTCGCCACACGAGGTAGCAGGCGCGGATCCATCGGCTTAGGAATAATGTACTGCGGACCAAACTCAAGCTTATCAGCACCTGCCGCCGTTAGCACTTCGGCTGGTACCGGCTCTTTGGCCAACTGGCGGATCGCTTCCACCGCGGCCAGCTTCATCTCATCGTTAATTTCACTTGCACGAACATCCAGTGCACCACGGAAAATGAACGGGAAACAAAGCACGTTATTTACCTGGTTCGGGTAGTCACTGCGGCCGGTGCCCATGATCAGATCATCACGCACTTCATGTGCAAGCTCAGGCTTAATTTCCGGATCCGGGTTAGAGCAGGCAAAAACCACCGGCTTATCAGCCATCAGCTTAAGCGCTTCGGCTGGCAACAGGTTCGGGCCCGATACGCCAAGGAACAGGTCTGCACCGCTGATCACGTCTTCCAGAGTACGCTTATCGGTGTTATTGGCAAACAGCTGCTTATATTCATTCAAGTCGTCGCGACGGGTATGGATCACCCCTTTACGATCCAGCATGTAGATCTTCTCGCGCATCGCACCACACTTGATCAGCAGCTCCATACAAGCCACCGCCGCGGCACCCGCGCCAAGACAAACAATAATTGAGTCCTCCAGCTTTTTACCCTGCAGCTCAATCGCATTCAGCATACCTGCGGCGGTCACAATGGCCGTACCGTGCTGATCGTCGTGGAAGACCGGGACATCACAACGCTCAATCAAACGTTTTTCGATCTCGAAACAATCCGGTGCTTTAATATCTTCTAAATTGATCCCACCAAAACTATCGGCGATGTTTGCCACGGTATCAACAAACTCATCAATGCTGCGGTGTTTTACTTCGATGTCGATAGAATCCAGTCCGGCAAAGCGTTTAAACAGCAGAGCTTTACCTTCCATAACCGGTTTAGACGCCATGGGCCCAAGATTACCCAGACCAAGAATCGCCGTGCCATTTGAGATCACCGCCACCATGTTGCCTTTCGCCGTGTACTTATACACATTATCGGGATTTTGCGCGATTTCGCGTACCGGCTCAGCCACGCCCGGGCTGTAAGCCAGTGCCAGATCGGCGGCAGTTTCAGCGGGTTTGGTCAGCTCGAGGGCAATTTTTCCCGGCACCGGATTGGCATGGTAATCCAGCGCTTGTTGGCGAAACTGTTCTTCAGCAGTGACTGGTTGGTGATTGTCTTCAGACATGGATCGTTTCTCTTTGGTTATTTACTGTTGGGGGCAACAAATATTAAAGGATAGCCGTCAATCTTCCTAGACAAGTTTGCGATGCGAGTATTGAAAATAGCGTCGAATGTAAAGAGATTAGACCAGTTTATGTGCTTTCGCCCCCGAAACGGCCAATCCGGGAGCGCTAAAAGGGCTCGTTACCCTGCCTCAGTGTATTGGTGGTAATGAAGCCATGGGGATTACCCTTCATCATCATCATCTTCATCGACGTACTGCGCCTGAAGGTAATTCTGGATGCCGGTCATTTCAATCAGGCCCAACTGGGTTTCCAGCCAATCGACATGCTCTTCCTCGTCTTGCAGAATATCCTGAAACAGATCCCGTGAGACATAGTCATGAATATCTTCCGCATAGGCGATGGCGTCTTTGAGATCGGGGATTGCCGCCATTTCTAGCTTCAGGTCACACTCCAGCATTTCTTGCGGATCTTCGCCGATCATCAACTTGCCCAGATCCTGTAAATTCGGCAGGCCTTCCAAAAACAGGATCCGCTCGATCAAGTGATCCGCATGCTTCATTTCGTCAATTGACTCGTGGTATTCCTTATCAGCCAGGTGCTTGAGCCCCCAGTCTTTATACATGCGTGCGTGGAGAAAGTACTGGTTAATGGCAATAAGCTCATTTGCAAGTACATTATTGAGGTGTTGGATAATAATGGGATCGCCTTTCATGCACAGCCCTCCTTTTTGGCTTCTTTTAACTTTAGAAGCAAACGAGGCGGTGTCAAAAAGTGGCGTAACAAACTAACAGGCTTGTTTCAATGGCGGATAGCCGGCCTGGGCGAGGATCTGTTTGGTCTGGCGGATGCATTTGCCACACTGAGTTCCTAATGAGGTACATTTCTTAATACCGCGGATGTCTGTGATCCCTTGCTCAATGGCCAATTTTTTAATTTTTTTATCGGAAATACCATGACAAAGACATACGAACATAATGCACCCTCTGCAAACTCAGACCGATAATATAAGCGAGAACAATTCTTATTACCAGTAAAAAGCCACAGCAATTAAGACGATTTGGTTATATATGTCTGACTTCCTTAATCGTGATTCAACAACTTAGATAACAAGCTGCTTAATCGTTAGCTAACCTCGTAGCTAACATTTTGTTTATTAACACTTATAAATCGGAAAGTGGTTCATTGGGTTTATAACAAAAACGAAAAAGGGAAGCCGAAGCTTCCCTTTTTCTAGATGCGCTTTCTTCAATATGAAGAACTGTGCAATCTCTTCAATTAATTCTTAAGAATTATTCGAAGATCTTAGCAACAACACCAGCACCTACTGTACGGCCACCTTCACGGATCGCGAAACGTAGACCTTCGTCCATTGCGATTGGTGCGATTAGCTCAACAGTCATCTTGA
>NZ_JARHUF010000029.1 GCF_029223195.1 Vibrio sp. CAU 1672
AATACTGATCGTCAAATCGATCCATAAGTCATTGCATTTTTTATGACATCACTGTAGAAATGAGTAAAAGTAGGCTCTCACTTAGGCCTTATTCCACAAGAGTTTTTCATGATCTTGCCCTGTCAGAGATAGCCTTCATGGTAAGTGATTATTTTTTAGTAATAAAGATCACAAGAATCCATTATCAATAGGCAGGACACTAGGCTTTTAAGCATCAAGCTTAGATTGCTTCTTTTCTTCTTCCTCCGCTTCAACTTGCTGCTGAAGCTTTTGGTAGTCCGTTTCACCTAGGCGATCTTCACGGCGGAAAACCATACACGATTTCGTCGATAAAGATGTCTTAAAATAGTCAGATGCATCAAGCTTCATTAACACTGCTTTGCTTAGGGTCAAAAGCATAAAGCTGCGCCATTCGAGAGCTTTGCTTCCATACTAAATCTTCAATACCATCAACGGGATTAAACCCTGTTGGCGCGTCTAACAATAAACGGCGAATGGTTTCATGTTGGAAGTTATGACAGGCAACATCAAGTTTGGCAATAAGCGTCTCATACTCACTCAGCGGTAAGTGGCTTTCTTGCGCGGTCATGATACGCGAATGCGCAGTTTCAGAGACGTTTTCATCACCGATCAATAGCTCTTCATACAGCTTTTCTCCCGGTCTTAAACCAGTGAAAATAATTTCGATGTCACCATGTGGATTCTGTTCGTCTTTCACTTCAAGACCAGATAGGTAAACCAAATTTCTCGCCAAATCGACGATTTTAACTGGCTTTCCCATGTCTAAAACAAACACATCGCCACCTTTACCCATTGCCCCGGCTTGGATCACAAGCTGCGCGGCCTCTGGGATGGTCATAAAGTAGCGTGTGATGTCTTTGTGCGTTACCGTGATTGGCTCTCGGTTAGCAATTTGTTTTTTGAATACCGGAATTACCGAGCCTGATGAGCCCAGTACATTACCAAAACGCACCATGCAAAAACGCGTGCCTAAATTAGGGTTGCTTGCACGGATCCGATTTTGTTGTTCTGCTAACGCCTGCAAGCCAAGTTCGGCCATGCGCTTGGTCGTCCCCATCACATTGGTCGGACGAACGGCCTTATCGGTTGAGATGAGGACAAAGTTTTTTACACCCGCATCAATTGCAGCTTGCGCGGTGTAATAAGTACCAAACACATTATTACGTACGCCTTCAACGACATTGTATTCGACTAATGGAACGTGTTTGTAGGCGGCGGCATGATAAACCGTATCCACTTCAAATGCTTTCATCGTGGTTTCAAGGCGGTTTTGACGCTGAACCGACCCCATTAAGGGTACGACTTCCACATTTAAGCCCTTCTCTTTAATGATGGTCTTCAGTTCTCTGTGTATCTGGTACAACGCAAACTCTGACAACTCAAACAACACTAACAATTTTGGCGAGTAATCCAATATTTGACGACACAACTCAGAACCAATAGAGCCCCCTGCGCCTGTCACCATCACGACTTGATTCTTGATGTTAGCTTCCATCAAGACTTGTTGAGGCTGTACGGGATCTCGACCAAGCAAGTCACCAATAGAAACTTCCTTCAGCTCATCAATTTTTGCCTTACCGGTTAAGATATCTTGCATATCAGGGACGGTTTGCACCTCTACCGGAAGTATGGAGATCTTATCTAGGACCTCCTTACGGCGCTTATTTGACGCACTAGGGATGGCAAGCAAGATCTTTTTCACCTCGTACTTCTTAATTGTCTTCATCGCATTATCGGCGGTATAGACACGAAGCCCCATCAACGTTGTATTCTGTAGTGTTTTATCTTCATCCACAAAACCCACGACTCGGTAAGTCTGTGATTGACGCAAAGCAAATAACAGCTCTCGGCCCGCACTGCCTGCACCAAAAATAAGCACCGGCTCCCCAGCTTTATGTACTGACTGAGCAACTAAGCTTCTCACCAATAAACGGCTGCTACCCACACCAATCGCCAGAAACGCAGCGTAAATAAAAGGAATCGAGCGCGGCAGTTGGGCATCAAAGGCAAACGCAAAACCGGCGACACAAAAAGCAGAAAGACATGTGCCGATACCAACTACAGCGAGTACGTGAAAACCGAGATAGCGCAATACTGCTCGGTATAAGCCACATGCGATAAATACAGCCAGTGTGCATGCAATCGTTGCATGCAATACGTAATAGCTGCTCACATCTGGAAGTGGACGGAATTCACCAACTCGAGACCAATACGCCAACATAAAAGCGGCGTTGATAATTAAAAAATCGATCCCGATACTAATAAAACGCTTTTGATAGCGGGGTAAAGACCAAATGACGTTAAGTTTGGAATTGTTATCAATCATGACGGTAATAAGCCTTATAACCCCAACAGTATTGATAAAAGTTTTATTGGTACGTTAGGGTTGTTTATGTAATAGTCAGAACAAAGATTGTACAACTAGATGAGTAACAGAGAAAGTATTATGAATACGTTTGACTAGCCGTGATACAGCTTAATTAAAACATCCTAGACACAAAAATACGAAACCATGGTTTAACCAAGAGATGGTTAGTCCACTTAACCTCAAGATGAAGGAGGGCACGGAAAATTCATGAACATCCCCGTCAATTCAATAAAGGCTATTAGCTTCGTCCCTTTACTGCATCACCCGAACCACTACCGGTTGCAGTCATGATGATATACTTGAAGTAGTCTTTGACTGTCAGCGTATCAATCATCTGCTTATCCGTTTTTGCAAGCAGCTCTGGTGTCGACATGTCGATATTTTGCACCTGAGCCAAGCCCGTAATCCCGGGCAATACATCATAAACACCTTGTGCATCGCGCTCTTTGATCAACTCTTCTTGATTAAATAAATTTGGCCTTGGTCCCACCAAGCTCATTTCACCTTTTAACACATTAATAAGCTGAGGCAGTTCATCAATCTTTGTCTTGCGCAGAAAGCCACCTAACTTAGTAATAGAGGCATTATTGGCTAGATGGCTAGCAACGGACTTAGTTTCAACGGACATAGTGCGAAACTTAATCAGCTTAAACGGTTTTTTATTGCGTCCCACTCGCTCTTGAACAAAGATTGGCGATCCCGTATCAAATAGACCAATCACTGAAACTATTAATAAAACTGGCCACAAAAACAACAGGCCAAACAGTGCTACAAAAAAATCAAGTAATCGAATCATTGTTTATTACTTCTTATGTGAATTGACTAATGCTAATGCGGCTTCTCTAAAGCCATCTTCAAGCTTTTGAGGCGGCGTCCAATCTAACGTTTGTTTTGTATGGGTAATATCCACTTGAAGAGAGCCTAGTAGCCTGTCGATTACATCAGTCTTACCCAATACCTTGCCAGCTAGTCGGAATACACTCTGAGGAACCGGGATTTGAAACCTACCCTTATTAAGTGAAGCTGCCATATACTCGACCATTTCTGATGTTGAAATATCCTTGTCATCTGAAACTAAAAACACTTGGTTGGCTGCTTTTGGGTGGTCGACACAGGTCACAATCAGATCAACAAGATTAGCCACTGAAACCAAACTACGTTTGTTGTCCGCTATTCGCTTGAACGGCAGTGGAATACCTTTATTGACAAGGCTCATCAATGAAGCAAAGTTCGCTTTCACTCCAGCCCCATAAACCAACGTCGGACGTATGATCACAAGCTCTAAACCCGTCTCTTCTGCCAACTTTTGCAGCTCTACTTCCGCTTCAGATTTCGATTGGCCATAATCATCCTCAAATGCGTGAGGATCATATCCAGTAAAGGGCTTACCAACCTGAGTACTTTCACCATTTACTTTGATTGAGCTGATAAAGATAAAGCGCTTAACTCCAGCCTCAACAGCTTGCCTGGCAAGCGTTATTGTTCCGGCTGTGTTGACTTCGCGATAAGCTTCTAAAGGGTTCTCAACCGAGTCATCCATTATGTGAACACGAGCGGCACAATGAATAACGGTTTCACACTCAACAAGGGCACTTGAAAAGTCAGCCGAACCGTTGATATCAATCTGTTGAAAACGGTAATTTGAAGAAAACTTAGGTGCACCTCTATCTAGAAGAGATAAGGGGTGATCACCCAAGCGCTTGATAAGATGACTACCTAAAAAGCCATTTGAACCAGTAATAAGTATCATGTGAATACTAACCCTAACAGTTTCTCGGGGTATTTACTCATCACAGACAGCCATGTGCAAGATAGACCATTTTGTTTACAAGAGCTGATAATCTCTTTGTTTAGAGTAATATTTGCTGAAATACCCGAGGTACTGACTCCCCCCTCGCGCATTTTTACCACTTCTTTGTTTAGATAGTGAAACGATATATTCGGTAATGAAAATGCTCTAACCAAATAATCAAAATCAGCAGCAATTTTATAATCTAGAGAGTATTTACCCACCTGAGAAATGACTTCTTTTCTCAAGTAACAAGACGGGTGAGCCGGCATAAAGCCCCTTGAGAACTTGGCTTTATGAAACCCTTTTGATGAGTAATGGCGAGTTTTCTTGGTTAATGTCTCATCATAAAAGCCAATATCAGCAAATACGCCATCACAGTTATGAGCCGATGAAACTATCTCACTAATTGTAGCTGAGCCTGAAAACACATCATCCGAGTTCAAAATACCAACAAGATCACCAGTGGCTAATTCGATGCCTTTATTCATCGCATCATAAAGCCCCTTATCTTTCTCTGAGACAATGACATCAATAGAGCCTGCGTATTCCTGGACGATGTCCATCGTGCCATCAGATGACAGGCCATCTATGACAATATATTCTATTTCTTCATGTGTTTGATTCAACACGGATTCTATCGTGTCTCTTATAGTTTGTTCCGAATTATAACAAACTGTAATTATTGAAACTTTCATACTTACCTTACTAATAAGCTCTTGCTAATGAGCCTTGGCCCGAAACAGTATATTGCTCTGTGATTGCAGGAAGGATCGCTGACTCGCCTTTTTGCAGTACTTTACTGTCAGTGCGAGTCGATATGGTTACACTGTCAGATAAACAAAGCAGAACCTCAGCAGAAGACATTGATATGCTCAACTCGCCTTGAGGGTTGAGCACATCAAAATTAAAATCATCCACAGGTGTGAGATAAACATGGTGAGAGTCTTTACTCAACGGCTCCAAGACCAACTGTTCAAATTCAATTGGTTGAAAGCTGGTATTACTGACAAGTTCCTCGACATCGATATGCTTGGGGGTCAAACCTGCTCTGAGAACATTGTCTGAGTTTGCCATAACCTCGATACCCAGACCGTTGATGTAAGCATGAGGTGTCTCCGCATACAAAAACATTGCCT
Source organism: Vibrio sp. CAU 1672 (assembly GCF_029223195.1). Lineage (GTDB taxonomy): Bacteria > Pseudomonadota > Gammaproteobacteria > Enterobacterales > Vibrionaceae > Vibrio. The sequence goes on from NZ_JARHUF010000029.1 coordinate 5,318, forward strand.
CTCCCGGTTGAAGCTCAATAATGTTTAAAAACAGTGGAGAGAATAGACCAATATCTTCAGGGTAAAGTTTTTGGATACGACGAATAAGACTCAGAGCTTCAGTAACGCTAGTATTGTCATCGACCGATTCTACCGAAGTAAGCAACTCTTGGATCGCTTGCTTTTTCGCATCGCCCTCTAAAGCCAGCAATGAAGAGAAAAAGCCAGCCAGCGTTGCTGAGTTTGGCACTTGCTTAAAAGGAGCGAACAATTGTTTGATTGACGCAACATTCACGGTATCAAAGTTCGCAATTATCTGATCAAACGTCCTAAAACCATTCATCGCAAGGTAAGGCGTGATCGCATAAACCAACTCAGGTTTATGATTGGCATCTTTATAGTTACGGTGCGCTGCATCTAAAGGGATGCCTTGTTTGTTTTCTTCTGCATAACCTTGCTCGGCGGCCCCTTTCGATGGGTGAACCTGAATAGACAAAGGCTCTTCCGCCGCAAGGATCTTCATAAGAAAGGGCAAAGAAACATCCTTTTGCTCTGCTTTCTTGCCCAACCAGTATTCAGGGCTAGCTGAAATAGCCTCACATAGGCTGTAATCCGTCCCGTTTACAGTAATAGTTGAGCTTGCACTGGGATGCGCCCCCATCCAAACTTCGGCTTGATGATCATTAGATGGGTTAGCGATATTGAAGTAGCGGCTGATCGCATCACGACTTCCCCAAGCAAAGTTCTTTATCGGATTATTTAACAGGTAAATCATAAAAATACTTCCTCAGAAATATTTTCTTAGACAATACTATATCGGGGCAGTAGCACTGCCCTGATATGAGTGTGACTAGATAGAGAATGAATTTGAAATTACGAAGCGACTAGCAGCTCGCGAGGGTCCAATGTTTGAACCAGAGTTAATACTTGGTTAACTAAACGGATTGCCTCCTCTTCACTGCTGGATTCTGCATAGCAACGAAGCTCTGGCGCATTTCCCGAAGGGCGCAGGTGAACGATTGAATGATTAGATAATTGCAATCTCAAGCCATCGGTATTATCCGTATTGCTCACTTGAATGCCCTCAAAACCGAGCATTCCCAAGAGTTCCTCTTGGTTGTCTCGACCAAATGCCAACAGAGCTAAACTCTTTTCAGTGGCAAAGTTCTGGATGCGGTCACTACTTGTAAAACGCTGTGGCAAACTCGCAACCAAGCTTTCAATACTTGAATCCTTGGCTAGAGAAAGCAGCATAAGTGCTGGTAACACAGCATCACGGGTGGGTAGCGCTTCCAAGATTTTACCATTAACCTCGATGTCACTGCCCAGCAGATATCCCCCGTTCGCTTCAAAGCCAGCAACCCCTTGATGATGCATAGCCAACTCGGCAAACTCTGCTATCACATAAGGTGAACCAATACGGGTTTTCGACACTTTACTGAACTCAGGTGATTCGGCAATAATCGTATTACAGCTAACCGGAATCGCTAGGGCATCAACGCCAAGCGCCTTCGAGCATAGCAGGCCTAGAATATCACCTCGTAACCACTCGCCATTTTCATCGGCGACAAGTGGGCGATCGCCATCCCCATCGGTTGAGAAAATAAAATCCAAATTGTAAGCATCAGACCACGCTCTCGCCTTCGCTTTATCTTCTTCAGATACCGCTTCGGTATCGATAGGAACAAACTCATCAGTCCGCTCCAGAGACAGCACGTCGGCGCCCAGCGCAGCAAAAAGGCCAACATATAAATCTCGACCTGCACTAGAGTGCTCATAAATACCAATGCGTTTGCCTGCTAATAAATCGGCATCAAAAAGCTTAGTGTAGCGCTCGACATACTGCTGACTGCCTCGTGGAGAGGACTCCAGTTCTGGTAAAGTCTTTGGCATTTCAAACTCAATGTCAGCAGTCAAGATGGCTTGCTCGTCAGCTTTGGTGATTTCACCATCAGGTCGGTAAAACTTAATGCCGTTTCGGTCAAACGGAATGTGACTCCCCGTAATCATAATGCAGGGCATGGCATCTTGCATGGCTGTATAGGCTAAAGCTGGCGTAGGTATAACGCCATAATAAACAGCCTTTAATCCCATGGTTTCAATAGCAGCTATCGTTGCCTGCGCCATCGCCGGACTGCTAGGACGATTGTCAATCGCAACCGCAACCGCATGAAAATCAAAACGTCCTTTAAGACCTGAAATAAACGCATGAGCAAAAGCTGCGCAGACTTCTGGCGTAAACTGCTCAACAAGTCCGCGTGCGCCACTGGTACCGAACTGGATGCCAGACTGGACTATCACCGTATTGGTAAGTAACATGAATTCCCTCATAAAAATTGTGGCATTTTAGAAACATTCTTCATTAAGACGGCCGTCGGCCAAAACAGACGGTTGTTTTTCAAGGCTTGAATGTCTTCCTTTGTTTTTTCAATAACGTTCTTTAGGCTACGGTAACTCGCCCCGCCAACACGCATCTTAGTAACCACTTTTGGTAAATAACTCGCCGACACATCATTGCTCAACAAATATCGTAAAATGGAGTCATAATCCGCTGCGATTTTCAGGTTGAGGTCGAACATACCAAGCGGTTGATACAACGATCTTTTCATGAAGAAAGTCGGATGTGGAGGCATCCAACCCGCAAGTATTTTCTTTTTATTAAATGCGCCCGACGTCCACTTACGAATCACTTTGGCCGTGTCTTCTTTTGATACATACTCTAGGTCAGAGTAGACCGCATCGGGATAAACGAATAAATCATCAAAGTGCAGAAAACCGATGATGTCACCAGTAGAGGGTCGAGTACCTTTATTCAATGCATCATAAATGCCCTGATCCGGTTCAGAGATTATTGTGGAAACTCTCGAACAATGATCTTTAATGACAGTGACTGTATTATCTGTAGATCCACCATCAACAATGATGCATTCAATGTCATCGTACGTTTATTGATTAAGTGATTGGAGCGTATCTATGACCGTTTTACTACTATTGTAAGTTTCAGTAATAATGGAAACTTTCACTAATATCCTGCCCCATAATCTTCTAGGCGAACCACGTCGTCCTCTGACAGGTAAGAACCTGATCGAACTTCAATGAGTTCTAACGGGATCTGTCCGGGGTTTTCAATAGAGTGAGGTGCCCCGATAGGGATATAAGTAGACTCATTTTCAGAAAGCAGATAACTCTTCTCTCCATTAATCACTTTCGCGGTCCCTTTTACGACGACCCAATGCTCAGCACGGTGATAATGCATTTGTGTCGCGGTGCACTCACCCGGTTTGACCATGACATGTTTGACATGAAAACGATCGCCCTCAGCTATTTCATCATGGGTCCCCCAAGGCCGATATACTTCACGATGTTGCAAGAACTCGTAACGATCAGCCTCTTTTAGCTGCCCGACAATTCCTTTCACATCCTGAACTTTATCTTTATGTGCAACTAAGACCGCATCTTTTGTCTCGACGACTACTAAATCTTCCACACCTACAGTCGCGACCAATTTATTCTGGGAGTAAACATAACTGTTGGATGTATTTTCAATCAGCACATCACCTCTCAGCGCATTCCCCGATGCATCTTTATTGCTGACTTCCCAAAGCGCAGACCAGGAACCGACATCGCTCCAGTTCGCATCCATTGGTACTACGACCGCTTTGTCCGTTTTCTCCATAACGGCATAATCAACAGAATCATCAGGACAAGCCATAAAGGCCTCTGTGTCTAAGCGCACAAAATCGAGGTCATTAGTCGCCAGATTAAATGCATTTCGGCAAGCCGCCAGCATTTTGGGATTAAAGCGCTCTAGCTCAGCCAGATACTGCGATGCTTTGAACAAAAACATTCCGCTGTTCCAGTAAAACTCTCCACTAGAGACATATTCCTCAGCGGTGAGAAGCTCTGGTTTTTCAACGAAGGCATTAACTGCATACACCTCTTCAGCAATCGCGTTACCTCGGCGGATGTAACCATAACCCGTTTCAGGATGCGTAGGCACTATGCCAAAGGTTACGAGTCTTCCTTTTTCTGCTTCAGAATAGGCACGTTGAATAGATTGAAGAAAAGCATCGGTATCTTGAATCACATGATCGGCCGCTAAAACCAGGAGCAGTGGATCGTCACCGTGTTCAATGGCTTTCAAAGCCGCTAAAGCAATGGCTGGGGCGGTATTGCGCCCGACAGGCTCAAGCACAATACCACTGCTGCTGATGTCTGCTTTGCGCAGCTGCTCTGCAACAATGAAGCGATGATCTTCGTTACAGATAAATAATGGTGATTGATGCTCAATGCCATCCAGTCTGTTGACCGTTTCTTGCAACATGGTGGCGTTGGAAGTAAGAGCCAAAAATTGCTTTGGATACAGCGTGCGGGATAATGGCCATAACCGACTGCCTGAACCGCCTGCCATGATCACAGGTAGAAGCATAATTCGTTTTCCTATTTATTATTTTTGAAGGAAGTACAACTTGGTGTGATGATGAACGTCATCAGAATCGAGCAAATGGGCCACGTCGAACCATTGATAGTGACCATGTTGCTCGTTGGGCAACTGACTTAGCTGCACGTCCAAGGAAATGCGATATCCCAGCACCACATAATGAGTGCTAAAATCATCGCCTGAAAAATTGTCGATATAAAAATGTTCGAAAGGACCGATAAGTTTTGCCTCGGTCAGTTGTAACTCAACCCCTAACTCTTCCTTAGTCAAACGGGTAAATGCCTGCGCCATCGTTTCATCTTTGCGAATCCGACCACCAGGCACAAACCAATACCCTTGCGCAGGCCGATTCAAGCGCTGCCCGAGCAGCACTTGGCCTTGAGTATTTTCCACGATAAGATCGATTGAAATGAGAGGAGTGTGAGCAACAACGGTTTTAAACATCTGCTTATCTAACCGTTGCATTGTTCTTATTTCCTAAAGCTATCTTGATTGGCTAAAAACCATTGATAGGTATGAGTTAAACCCTCTTCCAAGCTCGCTTGATAGCGCCAGCCCAAATCAGCTAATCGACTGACATCCATCAGCTTACGCGGCGTACCGTCAGGCTTAGTGCTATCAAAGACAATCTCACCGTCAAAACCCACTACGCGTGCCATGGTTTCGGCCATCTCGCGAATCGTACAATCAACACCGGTGCCAACATTGATGTGTGACAGCATAGGTTCCGTGTTCGCTTGATACGTTTCCTTGTCCAGTTCCATGACGTGAACAGACGCAGCTGCCATGTCATCAACAAACAGAAATTCACGCATCGGAGTACCTGTTCCCCACACCACCACGTCCTTATCACCGCGCAGTTTAGCTTCATGGAAGCGACGCATAAGTGCGGGAATGACGTGAGAATTATCGGGATGGAAATTATCGTTTTCACCATAAAGGTTGGTTGGCATCACACTGCGATAATCTCGACCGTATTGACGATTATAAGATTCACAAAGTTTGATCCCGGCGATCTTCGCGATAGCATAAGGTTCATTAGTCGCTTCCAACGTCCCAGTAAGCAGTGCCGATTCCATCATTGGCTGCTCAGCTAATTTGGGATAAATGCAGGAAGAGCCCAAAAATAGCAAGTGCTGAACCCCAGACTGATGTGCAGCATGAATGATGTTACATTCCATGACTAAGTTCTCATAAATGAACTCAGCAGGATAAGTGTTGTTCGCATGAATGCCGCCAACTTTTGCCGCCGCCAAATACACTTCATCGATATCATTGTTAGCAAAAAAGTCCGATACTGCTTTTTGATCAAGTAAATCTAACTCACTACGGTCCTGAGCAACTAGCTCAATATCTTCTCGAACAGACAACTGCCGAACAATTGCTGAACCGACCATTCCTTTATGGCCGGCGATAAATACACGTTTTTTTGTCACAGTATCAACCTTAATTCTCTAGAGAAATAGCCACATCGAAACCGTGCTCTTTCAAAAGTGCATGTTGCTTGGCTTTACTTATATCCGCTTGGACCATTTCAGCGCACATATCTTCAACCGTGATTTCTGGTACCCAGCCTAATTTCTCTTTAGCTTTAGTCGGATCGCCTAGTAGCGTCTCTACTTCTGCTGGGCGGAAGAACTTAGGATTAACGCGCACAATTACATCGCCGACCTGAACAGCGGGCGCTTTATCATTATCGACAGCAACAACGGTTGCGATTTCTTCAATGCCTTCTCCTGAAAACTCAAGGGTAATACCCGCTTCCTTTGCAGACATACGAACAAACTCGCGAACTGAGATTTGCTTGCCCGTTGCAATAACAAAATCATCCGCGACATCTTGCTGAAGCATCATCCACTGCATTCGCACGTAATCTTTCGCATGGCCCCAATCACGAAGAGCATCCATATTACCCAGTTGAAGGCAAGACTCCAGACCCTGAGAGATATTGGCAATAGAGCGGGTAATTTTTCGTGTTACGAATGTTTCGCCGCGACGTGGTGATTCATGGTTAAACAAAATACCGTTACATGCATACATGCCGTAAGACTCACGATAGTTAACCGTAATCCAATACGCATACATCTTAGCTACAGCGTAAGGGGAACGCGGGTGGAATGGTGTAGTTTCTCGCTGAGGAATTTCCTGTACTTCACCGTAAAGCTCAGAGGTAGACGCTTGGTAAAAACGTGTCTTCTTTTCAAGCCCGTTAATACGAATCGCCTCTAGAAGACGAATGGTGCCCATAGCATCGACATCAGCAGCGTATTCTGGAGACTCAAACGAAACGGCAACATGAGACATTGCGCCTAAGTTATAAATCTCATCCGGTTGGATCTCTTTAACTAAACGAATCAAGTTCGAAGAATCAGTCAAATCACCGTAATGAAGGTGAATTTTGTCGCTACTTTCAATCGCACTATCGATGCGCTCAGTATTAAAGGAAGAAGCCCTACGAATAATGCCGTGAACTTCATAACCTTTCTCTACAAGAAATTCAGCAAGATAAGAGCCATCTTGACCCGTAATACCAGTTATAAGTGCTTTTCTTAACATATCTACTTAATCCTGTCTTTATAAAAAGTTGACCAATTATCTTTAACGACAACATTTGCAAAATTCTTGCGAACGATTTCTTTACCATTAGATCCGAGCTCATTTAAAAACCGAGACTCTAAGTTAATAGTCCGAACGATTGTTTGAGAAAGTTGCTCAATATCAAACTGTGGTACCGTATACCCAGAGAAACCATCAACAACAAAGTCAACGAGTCCCGTTTTCTCAAAGCCAATAACTGGGGTGCTACATGCTAAGCTTTCTGCTGCAACTTGGCTAAATGACTCTGATCTTGAGGGAACAATAGTTATATCAGCGGCAGAATAAAGCTTTGCGAGTGTAGATTTCTCGACGATTTTACCCATGTTAATTAACTCAAAAGAACCTATTTTTGTTTTCAATTCGGAGGGAGTACCAAAAGAAACCAATATCACTTTCCTATTAATCTGCTTGAGATTAATCAACTCTAAAGCAGATTCTAACAAATCATTTCCTTTTAGATATGAAGCTTTACCAAAAGCCCCGAATAAAATAATAAACCTATCACTTGGCAAGCCCAACTGTTTCCTAGTAAAACTTTTATTATATGCATCGAATATATCAGTATCAATTGCATTAGGTAAGCAATAACATTTTGAACTTTTCAAAAGTAAGCTATCCTTTACTTTCGATAATAAATACTTTGAAGGAGTTGTCACATATACATTTGGCCTATCAAACAAATATTTAATTCCAAGTTTATTTCTGTAAACATAACAATCCAAATCCAATAAATCCTTCCATTGATCAGATGAGTAGCCAGAAATATATCTAGTATCATTTATAATACAGTGTTCACCACCAGCAAGTAACCAATCGTCATGAAGAGTGAAAATAAAATTTGACTTAGGTTTAGATAATATTAGTTGTTCTATCTTTGATATAGAAATGGTTTCATTATTTAACCAATTAAAATGAACCACATCATATTTTTTACCAATTAATTCTTTAAAGACATGTGATGAACTGAATATATTAATAGAATACTTTATTTTCCGATTTTTACTGAAAGAAAAAATATAAGCTATTAATCTCAAAATAAAGTGAATTGTCTTTTGTGACAGATTTGGTCCAACTGCTTTACCTGAACCAAGTTTCTCAGCTACGATAAAATCAACGTCGTGCTCTTCGCTCAGCAGATCCACCAGATTAGAAACAGCTGCTGCAGCACCACCTCTGGAATCAGAAAAGTTAACTACTGCGATTTTCATATAAGGCCTCAAAATAACAATTGACTTGATTTTCATCCTTCAATTGCAAATCATACTTAGCTACATTTTCTATTAGCTTTTTGTACATATTATTATCAATGGAGCTTACAAGCTCCATTAATTTATCTTCATCATAAGGGTCAAAAACAAAACCATTTTCAGAATTTTCTATTATATCTAAACAACCACAACGATCCGATAACAAAACTGGTGTTGAGTAATAGAGAGATTCTTCTACAACCAATCCCCATGTTTCTGACACGCTAGGTAAAATCAAAAAGTTATTATTAGCAAAGTACTCTTTCAATAATTCATTACTAATTGAACCTACGAAACTAATATTACTATTTGACCTATTTTTTAAGTTAACATATTCTTCACCAGCTCCAACAATGGTCAGAGAGTGTTCAGACAGCGAATTAAATACATTTATAAGAGTATTTAGATTCTTTTCCTCACATAATCTACCGACAAATAAAAACCTTCTCTCATATTCGTTCTTTTTTAACATAGAGCCAATTGGTTTATTAATAACCCCAACACCTCCAGTAATAATAATGCGACCTTGGAAACGCAATGCAATCGCTAATTTTTTGTGCGGTTCTCCGGATGCGAATATGGTTGATACTCTAGAGACTAAATATCTTTTTATAGCACCACTAATCCCGGACACTTTTGATTCAAAAATTGTTGATTCAAGTGCTAAAGATGAATTTTCTTTTTTATTTAAAGCAATTGCTAACCAAAACTCAGGTTGATCCCAACCACTTACAATTATTTTTTTAAAAGTAACCTTTCTAATTAAATCAACTAGATTTAAACAGGATTTAATCTTGTTTCTTTCTTGAAAACTACCATTTGACAAGGTGAAATATTCAAATGTAATACCATTCAACTTACTAAAATCGGAAGATCTTTTTTCTGATGTGTCAGAGGATAAAAAAATGACACATACTTTCATTTTCTCGTTTAGTTTATTGTAAAGGTTAACCTTATAAAATACTGGTAAATGAGTTATGATCAGTAGGTCAAACATATTTAAAAATCCTAACTTTTGGCCAAGTTCGCTTTAAAATAATTAAAGTAAAAAGCAAGGCAAATGACAAAGAAAAAGAAAATAAAAAATTATTTATTCCTAATGAGACATTCACAAAATAAGCGATATTATTTGTATACACATGAAAAACAAACAATAACATTGTATTATCTGAGATAAGGCTTGTGATTTTATTTTCTTGACAATATATTTTTGAAAAGAAAATTAACATGAACGAAAAGAAAGATATGACATAAAGCAGCCAAAATAAGTCTATTTCATATTTTATATTTGCAACATCAACGCTAAAATTATCATCATAACATAAAATAGAAATCATAAGAAAAATCAACATCAATGCCAAATTTAAGTTAAATTTCCCATCTATTGAAGCGTATATTCTTCTAATATAAAATCCTATCACTAGCCATATCAATGTCGTTAATGAAACTCCTATACCAAAAGGAATATTATTATCACTTATGCCTACAAAAAATAATCCAATTGCGATAGATATTACTATAAGAAAGTTTTCTATATATCTAAGTAATATCCATAACAGTATTGAAGAAAAAAATAACGATGGTAGAAACCACAATGCAAACGCATATGTGCCTGAAAGGGATTCCTGATTCATATCAAAGAAAATTGCTTTACTTACCTCAAAAAACTGTAATGGTGGTCTATTAAGTATAAAGCGTTTCAAGCCCTCAACTGCCACAGCGATGAATGAAAAAATATAGTAAGGCATGATCAATCGCTGGAACTTTTTTTTTACAAATTCGATTAATGACAAGTTGTATTTAAATAAAAACCCAGCGACCAAGAAAAAAAATGGCATGTGCCAACTATAAATAAAATTATTATATGGATTATTTATATGTCCAAGCACGACAGCCAATATCGAGATAGTTTTAATACTATTTATCGCATCTATTTTATTCTGCATTTTAGATTCTTTATTCTGTGCTTAACCAATATCCAGAAATTAATTATACTTAGTACTAAAGGTGGAGCGACTTTGTGCATGCGTTTGATTTTGTCATATTCTTGATATATTTCATATTCTCTACCATTTCCCAAACCATCTGCTCGCCAGTTTGCTAAAACAACGTTACTAATTTTTAAATTAGGAAAATCTGAATACGCTCTCAATAAATGTTCATAATCCATACAGTATTTATTATTTATATCAAATAGTCCATACTTTTCAAAATAACGCTTGTGAGACAGTAAACCTTGATGTGGAACAGACATCTTTAATAGCAGACTCCGCTTATTAAAGCTAACTCGTGACTTTGAAACATAAATAGAACGACCAGATTCAGATATTCTATTGATGCGACAACTGACAAGTGTATCAAAATCACGATCTACATCTCGCATTGCACTTTCGAGAGATAATCTATCGCAAAACCCATCCCCATCTCCTTGAAAGTTTATATAATCACCTCTAGCTAACTTAACACCTTTATTAAATGCATCACTTATGCCTGAATCTTTTTCACTAACAATATGAGAGATATTACTTTGATACTTTCTTATAATCTCTAGTGTTCCATCGGTGCTTCCACCATCAATTACGATCAACTCCAAGTTCGAGTATGATTGATTTATGATAGATAGTATCGTATTTTCCAAAAATCTCTCGCCATTGTAAACAGCTATTATTATACTGACTAATGGATATTCTGATTCTTTTCTATTTATTTTTTCTGACAAAATAATATACTCTAAAGGTAGTTGTTAATAAAGAAACTAAAGTCTGGATCTGAAAACATTAACTGGATTACATACAAAATTGCTACTATAGCAACAACCAATATATAGCCTATCTGTAAAAACCTAAGATACTTACAAACGCACATAAAAATATATGGCAAAAAAATAAATGCAAAATTTGAAAACCTACCAATCAGCGCTTCGTAAGGCATTGAGAAAATAAAAACCAGGAAGAAAACAGTAATCGTAACATAGAGTCGATAACCAATAACATTAACCCATCTATAACAAGAGAGAACGTATGCTATATTCACAAATATTACGAATAAAAATATAGAGCCAAATGTATAGTTAGCAGACATACCAGATAAAAATCCAAGTCTGGACTGAAATTCAGGCGTAAATGATAATATTTTTATAAGAACAGTAAAATAAAGAGGAGATAGAGCGACCAAAACAAATAGTAGTAATTGTTTTTTTACTATTGATTTATCATAAAACCCTAAATATTTCTCCACAGAAAACGTTACTATGAAAAAAGGAATTACAAGTGTATGAATTGAAGATGCAAATACGGTTATAAGTAATGAACGTCGTAAACCACAAAACAAATAACCATAAATAAATAATATTATCGCAAATTGCTGCCTTATAAGTTGAGTTCCAACCAGTATATTTAATGGAAATAGAACGCACAAAGCAGCAATTAAATATCCAAAATCCGAATTATCACGCCTTAACTTTGTTAATAAAATGCAAAATAAAATGTTCTTTGGCAAAGTCACAAGGAATAGATAAGTTTGTGGTGTAATATCACCAAAATTTTTATAGATAAAATAGTTGAATAGTTGAAAAACAACTTCTCTATCCAAGACTAAGCCACGCGATAGTTCTAAATATGATGCATAGTATCGGATTAAATCATCTGAATCTGTTTGGAACACATTTCTCGTACTACCAATGTAACTAGCAAGTACTGATATAATTAAAACAAAAAAAACGTCAATATATTTTTTTTTAATCAATACGTTTTTTATCACTGTTAACTTCTTATTGTAATTGGTTAAAAACTTTTAAGTAACTTTGTGTTACAACGTCTTGTGACCACAACTTGACTGCTCTCTTTCTTGCATTCAACTTCAATTGTGGATTATCCTCTCCCGTACACCATTCAATTCCACATGCTAGATCTTTAACATCAAACACTTTTGCTAAATAGCCCGTCATTCCATGTGAAACTACATCTTTTAGACCCGTCGTATCAAAAGCAACAACTGGAACTCCACACGATTGTGCTTCAGATGCCGTTTGACCAAATGCTTCTAACCGCGAAGGTACCACCATCACATCTAATGTATTGTAAAACAGAGAGAGAGTAATATCGTCGTTCAAATGACCAATAAACTCCACAGGTAAACCGATATCTGGCATTACTCTTGGTTTTGATTGACCGAATACGACGCACCGATAATCGCCTTTGTGCTCGATACTCTTTAATGCATCTTTAAGCAAGTCAAAACCTTTTCTGAGATCAGTTCCCCCTCCTAAAGCACCAAAACCAATAATTTTTTTATTATCATCGATATTAAAAATAGAGCGAGAAAAATCTTTGCATAAAGGCCTATAAAGGTTAGTGTCGAGCGCATTAGGAATTGTGAAAACTTTTGAGTTTCCAAACAATTCGCTTTCAGCAGCACATTGCGTTAACCAATCACTTGGGGTAACAATTGTCATATCGTTCCCCCAGTATTTCCGTTTTCTATTCCAAATAGATTTATTCAAATCAAACTTATTGCTAAAACTTTGATTAAAATTAGATATTTTTCCTCTTTTATATATAATGTCGTGTTCTCTATAATTATCTACATAGTGTTCTCCACCGCAAAATGCCCACATATCATGCAGTGTCATAACTATTGGCTTTTGAATTTTTGCTATCTGCTTGATCGATAGCGCATTATGGTTGCACCAATGTAGATTAGTAATTTCTGCGCTAGACTCGTTAATCTTAGATAATAGATTGCTACCAAAAAAATTTGCAGAATGTAGGACTGGATTATCTGTTTTATGAAAACTGACAATCTTTTTCTCTATTAGATTGCAGAGAATATTACTGAAAATTTCTTGTTTGCTTAGAGCACAGTGAACAGAATTGAGATCGCTAAACTTTCTCACCACTAGCATTTCACTTTCTACTAAGGCACTATTTAAAAAGGCTTTATGAAGTCTAAAAGACGCTCGCGCAGCTCCTCCGGCAGTATCTGACTGCGCAACTATATCAACTTTCAAAATAACCTCCTAATTTTATTATATATTCTTCTAATCAGTGACTGTTTACTCTTTTTATAGAAGTTTATTATTTTGGTTTTGGCTAAATCATTTTCTTTTGACTGAACTATCAATGGTTCATATTTTTCATTAACTTCTACATCGTATGTGTTTTCATTAAGGCTATTTTCTCCCGAACCATCATGACCAATATTACTCACATATGAAACTGCTGGATTTAAACAAAGTCCATTATTATCAAAAATCGTTGCATACCAAAAAACTGCCCATGTATTTATTTTTCCATCATAATTTGCTTTTACTTGAGCCCAAAAATTACTATTACCATCCAGATTAAACTTTTTTATTTTATTTGAGTCCCAATTCGAAACCAGATACTCAGGATTCTTATTAAAGCTTGACCACCTATCTGACCAAGTAGCCCAACCCCAACAATTCATCGTTTGCCACAAAAATGACCCTTGTAACCCTTTAGTATCAATAGGGTAATTCCAACCACTGATATGCCAAACATTTCCTTTATCCTCATATTTATTTAAGGCTTCATTCATATATGTCAAAAAGTACTTTGAAGTTACAATATCATCCTCGACAATAATTGCCTTTCCATGCTTTTGAATTACTTCAGACACTCCTTCAATAATGTTTCTCGCTAAACCATAGTTTTCATTTCTTATAATAATCTCAACTGATTCAAATCCTTTAACATTTGCAATTAATTCTTGAACTTCTCTAACTTTCAGTTCATCAGTATTATCTTTTGCTCCGTCAGCGTAAATATAGAGTTTAGTTTCTTTTGCTTGATGATTCTCTTTCAGTGCAAGTAATGTTTTTTCTGTATGTTCGGGACGACCATACACAAACATTATTACTGGAGCTTTTTTATTAGACAAAATTATCACCTTATCAAAAATAGACTTTTTATTTGAAGATTAAATATTCTTCTGTCCAAAATTAAATTAAGTAAGACCGCAGAAATTGCTTGCGATAATATCGATGAATATGCAGCACCGATAATCCCAAACTTTGGTATGAGGAAAAGGTTAGCAACAATACATACAATCGCACCAACAAATGTTTTATATAAACTTAATATAGGCTTCCTTTCATTCAGAATCCATAAGCTTTGTGCAACACCTAAATTTATAAAAACATTACTAAAGACGGATATAGAAAGCACCTTTGCTCCATCTATATAAGCCGAACCAAAAAGGAGTTGAATAATTTGTTCAGAAAACATGAAGATTGTTACGCTAACTACCCAACCAATTAAAGAGTATAAAGTAAACACATTCCTAAGTATCTCCATGTATTTACTTTCATTTTCACTCTTTGCTCTTGCTATCATCGGAGCAATACTTGTAGACAAAACCATCGGTATCACCGTCCACAATGTTGCTAAAGGTATTACTGCTGCAAATACTCCTAGTTTCTCATCGCCTAAAATACTCTTGATCATTAACTGATCAATTCTCATATATATTAGTATCGATATACTACTTAAAATAAAAGGCCATGATTCTGAAATAATATCTTTTGCCACAGACATTGAAAAAAACCAATTTTTCCCAGTCGGGAATTTTTTATATGAGATATATAGTCCTACAGCAGAAAGAAATGATTCTAAAGAAACTATAAAAGCGAAAGTTTTTATATCTGCATTTGACTTTATACATAAAACTTTAATTGCCGCTGCGATAATATAAGCTGTTAACTTAGCCGCTATAGTCCTTTTACTTTGGCTTTGACTTTGAAACCACAAATCCACTGTATCCGCTGACTGAAAAACTAATATACCACCAGCTAATAAAAACACTGAGAAATATTTACTTTCAAACCCGTATATAGTTCCAATCGAGATAGCAGCGATCAGGTAGCAGGTGATTCCTGATACAAGCCTTAATCGGTATGATGTGCCTAATATGCTAGAAGCGGTTCCTTGATTGCTAGCTATGTTTCTGACAATAATTCCATCCATTCCCAAAAGTGCTAGCACTTGAAAAAATGATAGCATTGCTAACACATATGCTAGAATACCGTATTCAGCTGGACCTAAATACCTAGCTACCCAGGCACCAACTAATAACCCAATTACCAATCGAACAAATTTGTCTGAAACCAACCATAGTGAATTTTTTACTGCGGAAAGTACATCTGAATTTTTTTTAAATTTATTAATAATATTGCTAGGTTTCATATAATGTACGTTAAGTATATGTGGTTAAATTTTGCTAAGACTCGTAACCACGGAAAAATCATGAACATCCCCGTCATTAGAGGCTCGCCAGAACCTTCAAAAGGTAGTCAGAATCCATCGCACACATCGCTCTTTTGTGCTAAATACTCGCTTTAAAAGTCGTTTCACTCTTCAGCATGTTCAAACATATCTGTCTGATCCTTGCAAAGTTCTCTGCTCTTTCTTCTGCTCGTTTTCGGCAAGTATCTTCACCAAATGTCGTATCTCAGGACCAATGCTCATTCCATTTGTGTAGGATAAGCGTTCACCACGTGAATCGTTCCTCTACTCTTAGAGCTATCGTAAGAGCAACGTAATGTCTTTTCCATCAATAGCAATGACTTCACCGTCCGTCAGCGGATGGTAGTCTTTTATTCAAGCTATAAAGCTTCTTTGCAACGCCGATGGATTAATTATCCCCATTACACGAGACAAGGTATCGGCTGAGGGAATACCTGCATTAAAGTCACCGTTCTGTTTCAAGAAATCAAGACGAGTATTCCCGATGTCAATAATGCCATCCCAGCTATCATGGCCCGACAAAACATCACATATTGTCAGTAAAGTAATGTCTGATAATTTATGTTCGGGCCTTCTTAGCGATAGTCTTTAATGATCTGGAAATGCATAAATCGGTTGTTAACACGCTCATATTTAGGCTCCTGAATTGCTATAGAAACCATTACAAAACAACAAAAAGAGCTATAAGAGAATCTTTAGTTTCATGAGGTTACACTAAAAAATGAGATTAACGTCCTGCTAGAGAATTAATCACTGCGACTTCTTAGTCCTTACATATCAACGACCTTCATGCGGTTTCCCTGGGCCCTAGAACTGAGTAGTCCGTCAACCCTTTAAACAAGGGCATTTTCATGAATTTTCATTATTTAATCTCAGACATTCACGCCAACCCGAGACACTTTTTAGCCATTTTGAGACAGTCTATTGCACCTATCTCATTGTAATACATTGTTTTTGCCGTTTTTCCTTAACCCGCCCCAATAGGCTTTTTTTTTCCACAAGAGTTTTTCATGATCTTGCCCTGTACCTCATCAAAGATGAGGGCGGATTAAGTAAGTGTTTATATTTAAATGGTTGTCTTGTGCAGCTTTATTAAGATGAAATAACGAGAATAAAGCTAAGACTGTTAGGCTGGTAAACGTTTAGATATTAACTAGTTTGCTCTCTTAATGGAGCTTCTAGCCAGTTTCACAAACATTTAGGTTTGATAGGAATCATGAATGGTTTTATAGCCTTTTCCTACGCCTAACCAACGACTAAATAGAAAGCTATGACAGCTTTGAGTCCGTCCCTCTGACGACAGAGACGTTTTTGTGTTTTTGTGTCTTTGTGTCTTTGTGTCTTTGTGTCTTTGTGTCTTTGTAGTAAGTATGTTGCCAGATAGCCTTCACGCGCCTGTTTTTCATTATTTTTTAACATCAGTTGCTATTCGTTGCGCTACGCTCTTTATCTGTTTTGGCACGCTACCGCCCTTAGGTCTGGCTCCTAAAGGCAAACATTTTTGTTGTCACTCACTAAGCACACAATTGTATAGCAAACACATTGCAAACAGAAGTCACAAAATTACAAAAAACGTGCGCTATATCGACAATCTTTTGTTAGAAAATGCATTTTCTGTAATTTAATTACTGACCAAAGACTCATTATGTGACTTTGGTGCCATAGCAAGCTACGTGCAAGATTGCACAAAGTAAAGCTTGATCACAAGTAGTTGTAACCATTAGTGATAAAAAACATGATGAATATCTAACTCTCTCTCACTTTCGTTATTTATCGATCATTGCGCCTTCTCTTCTGTCGCTATCATCGGCATGTTTCAACCATGCGGGAGGCGCAGCATTACACTGCCCACTGATGTAACCCAACTGCTACTAAACCGTTAAATCACAAGGCGCACGATGAACGTACTTCACCATGGCGGCAAAAATACCGTTACCGGCTCTTGTCATGAGCTGCAACTGAGCGGGGGCAGCATTTTAATCGACTGCGGATTATTGCAGGGTGCAGATGTGCAGGTCGGGCACCACACCTCATCACTTGCTATCGATTTCCCCATTGAGCCGATCCGCGCCGTGGTGCTGACCCATGCTCATATTGATCACATCGGCCGGCTGCCCTGGTTGTTGGCGGCCGGGTATCAGGGGCCGATTTATTGCACCCATGCCACCGCTCAGCTGGTGCCTTTAATGCTGGAAGACGGGCTAAAGCTCCAGTTGGGGCTTAACCGTCAGCAACGCCAAAGAGTATTAAACCAAATCAGAAAGTTGCTGATGGGGTGCGATTACGACGTGTGGCAAACCATCAACACGCTGGCTGATGTCCGTTTCCAGCCCGCCGGGCATATTTTGGGTTCAGCCTATCTGGAGTTCAGACTCCCAAATGGTGAGGTGGTGGTGTTTTCCGGTGATTTAGGCGCTTCAGATACGCCGCTGCTGCCTGATCCGGCTCCTCCGCAACGTGCCGATTACCTGTTTCTGGAATCCACTTATGGTGATAAATGCCACGAAGATGTCGCTGCGCGTAGCCAGCGGTTAATGGCTGTCATTGATCATGCGCTTTCTGATGGTGGGGTAATTATGATCCCGGCCTTTAGCGTCGGCCGGACGCAAGAGCTGTTGTTTGATATCGAGCATTTAATTCATCAACAATCGCTGGATGGCAAACTGCCGATTATTCTGGACTCACCACTGGCTAACCAGATAACCAAGAGCTACCGCCAGTTTAAACAGTTGTGGGCCAGTGAAGCCAAGCTCCGGCTTGAAAGCCAACGTCACCCACTCGCATTTGAGCAGTGTATTACCATAAAAAGTCATCATGCGCATCAGCGCTTGGTTAACCGGCTGGCCAGCACCGATGAGTCTGCGATCGTCGTGGCGGCATCTGGGATGTGCGAAGGGGGAAGGATCGTTAACTATCTAAAGGCGTTACTGCCGGACAGGCGCAATGATGTGTTATTTGCCGGCTATCAGGCTCAGGGGACATTGGGAAGGCGATTGCAGGAGGGAGAAGCAAGCGTTGAGATTAACGGTCAGAAAATCGACGTCAATGCTCAGGTGCATACGATGTCAGGTTACTCGGCCCACGCCGATCAGGCCGGCTTAATCCGCTTTGTTGAGGGCATTCAGCCATTACCTAAAGAAGTTCACCTGATCCATGGGGAAGCAAAGGCCAAAAGAAAAATCTATCGCCAGATCAGTAACCTTGGGTGCAATACTTTGCTATGATGGCGAGAAAAACCCTCACACCTTAACAATTATCTATATTGCCCCTATTAGGATCGCCTCTTTTTGCTTGAGATAGAATCAATGTCCGTTAGAATAGACAGCGTAAAACTATAATCGTCCGTTGGTCACATTATGTTTCTTGAGCTTATTTTTATCTTTTTTTCTTCTTTTGCAACCCTATTTCTCATGCGCAAAGTGGCGAGAAATATCGGGTTGGTAGACAAACCCAATGAGCGCAAACTTCACGTAGGTGCTGTACCTCTGATTGGCGGGATCTCAATCTGTATTGTGCTGGTGCAGTACCTTACATTCAAACCAGACGTCATTGAGTTCAGTTGGTTGTACGTATGCTCTATCGTCATCCTGACACTCGTTGGTGCCATTGACGATAAAATAGATTTGAGTTTCAAAATACGCATGGGTATTCAGGCGGTGTTATCTTTGGTGATGATCAAGATTGCCGGAATTGAACTCCACAGCCTGGGTAACATGTTCGGTTTTGGTGAGATGTATCTCGGCTGGCCAGGGATCGTAATCACAATTCTTGCGGTGATCGGTGCGATTAATGCCTTTAATATGGTGGATGGTATCGACGGCCTGTTAGGTGGACTCTCTATTGTAACCTTTGGCGCGCTTGCCTACCTGCTCCGAGTGGACTCGCAACATGGCCTGGCATATCTGTGTGTGGTGATCATCGTGGCGATGCTGCCTTACATCTTTATGAACCTGGGGATTTTAGGCAGAGCGAGAAAGGTCTTTATGGGTGACGCAGGCAGTATGCTTATAGGCTTCACCGTAATTTGGCTGCTGTTAGGCGTCAGCCAGTCGGAAGCGAAACCTCTCATGCGCCCGGTAACGGCGTTGTGGCTCATCGCCGTACCGCTCATGGATATGGCCGCGATCATGATTCGTCGGGTTCGCCGCGGGGTCTCTCCGTTTAAACCTGATCGCGAGCACCTGCACCATATCTTCCAGCGTATCGGTTTAAGCTCCAAGCAAACGCTCGTGGCCATTTGTACCATTGCGGCACTTTATGCGGCTTTCGGCATTTACGGAGAAATGACGGAAATACCAGAGCCCGTGATGTTCTATACCTTTATCGGATGTTTTATTATCTACTCGATCATGCTTGCGTATGTATGGAAGATTACGAGCTTCATTCGCACCAAACTAAATAAAAGCAATGACATTCAACGCTCAAGAATATCTTAGTTATAGTTAGTAAATGATCACCATAATAAATGGGAACACATCAGCAACTACAGTTCTACTAATTCATACCTTCTCTGACAGTTACCCACTTTTAAATTGGGTATCTGTCAGATTACATCTGGGTTAAACTCTTGCCAGCCCAGGTTTATTTCCCATCTTCTTGTGTGATTTATGAAGCGTTCAAGCCACTTTGATTGTGGTAAACCTGTATCAAAAATTAAGCACAAGCCGCCTGAAGGTTAGGCGGCCAGATAGCTAGTATATTGATACGCTAACGAACAAATACGAGATCGTACCTAAAGGTGGGAGTACAACTTACTCCACTTCAATTAATGACCTTGTACTTGTGATCCCCAAACGTGTTAAGAGAAAACGAATCACACTAGATACATGCCAGACAAAATGCTTAGACATCAGTTTACGATTAGCATGCTTGGCTAAATGTAGCGCTGTTATAGATGGATGGTACTTAACCTTACAACCAAGCAGGTTACTACGATAGCAAATATCTATATCTTCACAATACATAAAGTAGTTTTCATCGAAACCTTGAAGTTCTTTGTAGTGACTAGCACGGAAGGCCAAAAAAGATCCAGCCGCCCAGTCAACCTCAGATATTGAAGCAATTTTACTTTTATCTAAGATTGAACGATTGCCGAGGCCCAAAAACGAACATGCAAAATTAAAGAGAGAAGGAAAAGTTCTAATTGAGTCATCAAACTCAGTAAGTTCTTTATTCTTATATAAGTTAATTGCTGATACTTTACTACTACAACAAATCATTTCTGCACTTAATCTGTTTATATCATTAGCAGTAATATAAACATCAGGGTTTAGTACGATAAACAAATCTTGTTCATTCATGCCCAGAGTTTTTAGGCAATAGTCAAAGACGATGTTGTTATTTCTACCAAAACCACAACCATACTGTTCATTAATCCAATGAAAGTTATCTTCGTTGGTTAATTCGGAAAAGTCATCCGTTGAGTTATTACTCTTGACAACCACATGGAAGTGCTTTGTCAATTCTGATACACATGACAAATCGTTGATCAATTCAGAGTGGCCATGAGAAACTACAGAGATAAAAATTTTCATTGTTTAGCCTGTTCAATGATATATGAGATCCAGTTAATACAATAACAGCGCTCAATGTATTTATTTAAATTAGCGTTTGCTTTTAAGTTCGAATCCACAGCAAGAATCTTATCTTCTAGTGAGAACACACGACCCGAATCAGCAAACAAAGTTAAAGCATCAGCATTTTCTGTGATAACGGATGCCCCAGAAGCCAAAGCTTCCAACACTCTTTGTGACATTCCAGTCTGATTTTTCTGTACAAAATCAAAAACGAATTTTGTTTCAGCATAGTGGCTCAAAACTGATGTATGCGGTAACGGTTTAGAGAATACATTGTTATGATTAAGATCTGATGCATTATTTGACTGAAAGTAAATAAAGCAATCCGACTCCTTAAAACAAGAATCAGCTAAATATTTGCTCAGAATTTGATATCGAGATGGATCAAATTTAGAAACTGCAGTAACTGAATATTTTGCATTTCTATTCCAATCCACGTTAGGCTCTACAAAATGATAATTAGGTAAGAACTTAACTCCATTTACTGAATCTGAAATCTGAAATGAATAAACATCATCAAAATATTTATGAAGTTTATCCAGGTTAAATCTATCATTTGCATCCCATTTATAAAGAACGACTTTGCCTAGAGACCTGTTTTTTTTCAGTTTTTCAATTGACTTCGGAGACAACTCTCGAGAGCCTACAAATAATGCCAGATCAAATTCCTGATTAGGAATTCGATTCATTAAATAACGATAAAAATAATCTGACAACAAAAAACTAAATAAGCTATAAACTCGCGAGTTTAAACACTTGCTCCAAAGTGTCGAATAATAAATGCATCTATATATATAATAGAGTGGTACAGTAAGTCTAAATGGAGCATAAGCAAAAATTTGATCATGGGTAAGCAAAACGGTTTGATAACCATGCTTTTTCATTTCATTCGACATTCTTTCAAGATAGCCATGAAATGAATATCCAACTAATAACACCTTCTTCATAATAAAATCGTACTATATTCAAACAAATACTCTTTGTATTCGATTAGAGACATATTAAATAAAAAATTGAACATAATAAACAGTAAGATAATAAACCTTGCAATATTTATCTGTTCCACATCATTGTGATCATTGACTACCTTAGTTCTAATGGCATCAACAAAAAGGATTGAAAGCAACACCTCAATAAAAATTGAGATCCTTTGTACGAAAACGCCCATGTCGATAAATAAGGCAAAGATTATACAAAGCAAAACATAACAACTCGCGATTTTTTCATATCTGCTATTAGCGAAATTTAACAGATACCAAAAAAATATATACTTAATAATATAAAAGTAAAAAAAGTACTCTTTATTTTTGAATAGGTAGACGTAAGCTTCGAGTTTATATGATAAATAATCAGGTACAAAAGGCAATGCTAACACTAGGTCTACAAGTATCACTGCAAAGTTAAAATAAACGCCTAATACTATAATTAAAAAAGCAAGATACATCTTCTTTCTGAAGTCTATAAACTTCAGTATGGCAAATAGACCCAAAAAGAAAAAACTAAAGAAGTGCATCATAGAAGCAATAAAATAAAATAAAATAGATTTTAAAATATTGCGGTAATTTGAAATAAAAGCACCACATATAAGAAAAACAAGTGCGAAGCCCCATCGCATCTGAATAAAAAATGCAACATAGCCAACACAAGACAACACCAGAACAAATAGCTCAAACTTGTATAAATCACTTAGCTTATGACAAATATAAGCAAGGGTGATAAATGATATAGCTGCAACGATAAAGAATATATTTGTGTCAAAAAACTTACTGAGAAAATAAAAAACAGGCTCTACATGTATAGAAAAAAGATAGTTTTCTATACTCACTGAACGAGATAATTCGACAAACCTAAAGTACTCAGAGTAATCTGGGTCTGAGTTAAATCTAAACCCAAAAAAAATAGAATATAACAATACAATCAAAGGAAAAAAAATAAACTTATTGCATTTTGTAAACTTTAAAATTATAGCAAATATCGAAAAAAGTGGTAATAAATAGTATTCAACCATCTTAGACTTCCATATTATTTTTCCTACTTACATTTAATAGCACTAGGTATAAAACTATCAAATCCACAAGTACTCTTATCGTCCAAGATAAAGCAGCACCGATGATTCCAAGTGAGTTAACCATTAAATAAAGTAAAATTAGATAAGGTATAACCTCTGCTAAATGTATATATGCTGTTAATTTTGAGTATCCATAAGCTTGGATTCTAGCATACGGTATCTGAGCTACAGAGGTAAATACCAAGCCACAAAGCAATATGTTGAATACAAGTGCAGGCTGTCCGGAAAAGTCATGGCCAACCCATAGCGTTAGAATTTCGCCTGAGAATACCATGAGTATAGAAACTCCGGCAGCCATAAAACCAAACATCATCAGCATAATTACGTTTACTTGCCGTAAACTACCCGATAATTTTTTACTTGACGAACAAAAAATAGGAAATAACACTCTTGTGATCGCCGATGGAAAGATCAGGCTTTTCGTGACTAACTCTGAAGGTACAGTATAAAATGCTAAATTTTGAGTTCCGTTAATACTAGATAGGATAAATCGGTCAAAATAGACCATAATTGGACTAATGATATTGCTCACAGTAATCCAGCTACCGAACTTAAACAAATCAACAGCAATTGATTTTTCAAAAGCTTCTTTAAATTTGAAGTTTAAAGCGTTCCTTCTGAAATCTCTGACTAGAAAATAAAATGCCAAACATAGAGATAACCATCGACCAATCAATAACCCCATAACACATATGGATAAAGATGGCTCAAAAACTGAAACCATTACCACTGGTAGAGATGATAACAAAATATTTGATATTATTTTCTGCTTATTCAGCAGTTTAAATTCTGCCAATCCTTCGAAGTATGCATTGAAGATAAAAGTCAACAATAACGCAGGAATAGATAACGAGATAATTTTGAATGATACAACAGCCTGGGCAACATAAGCATCTGATACGCTGAGTATACTGGCTAAATTATCTGAGAATACAAAAAGTAAAACAGCTGCAACTAATGATAAAGCCAATACGATAACTGATGACGTTGAAATGATAATCTTAATCTTTTCTTTATCATCTTCATACTTCGATACTTGCCTAACAACTGCACGACTCAGACCAGCATCAAAAATATTTGCATATCCTACAATCGCAAAAATCAGCGTGAATATACCGAACGACTCAACACCAATGGCACGTGCAATAAAACCAAGACAAGGTATGGCTACAAACATTGGTAATGCTTGTCCTACAATATTCCATAGGGAATTATGCAGTATCTTCTTTAACATTCAGTTCTTCTCTAATTTTTTTTACAACTTCAAGCGTTGCTGGTCTATATATAAAGTCATTGTCCAAATTAACCAAATCAGATTTCGAAAGATTTGCGAAATCCAACTTCAGTAACTCTTCAATCACTTCCCGATCGAATCGGTTTTTGATCAGCTTAGCTGGATTCCCACCTATAATGGAATATGGTGGAAATGACTTAGTCACAACGGCACCAGCAGCAACAATTGACCCCGTTCCAATGTCGACACCCGAAAGTATTTTACTTCCGTAGCCAATCCAAACGTTATCACCGATTGAGATTTCTCCTTTGGAAGCAGCATCTTCATTAATTGGATTATTATTAAGTCTTGAGCTTATAGGGTAAGTGAATACTCCTTCACTATAATGATTTCCACCTAGAATAAATTTCACGTCATCTGCAATTGAAACAAGGTGGCCTATTCTAAGACCTTCATTACCTGCTCCCCAGGAAAGAATATTGAGAGCACCATAAGTATAATTACCCACAACAACCTTTTCGGGTTCAAACACGTTTCTTACAACGGTCATATTATGGCGATTTTTCTGCCTCCATTGATTTTTGAAACGCAATAAATTGATCAAGCTAATAACTTTTTTGAACATAATTTACTTATCGGATTTATAAAATACAATTTAACATTTGCTTAGTAAACTTTCATATAATTCGTAGTGCTTATTTGCCATGTTTTTAACATTGAATGTGTTCGAGATCTTCTGTAATGATTTTTCAGACATAAGCGCAAATTGTTCTGATGACATACTATAGGATTTATTTAACACTGAAATAAATTCATCGTAGTTATTCAGTTGATAATTAAAGCCATTATCATCACCTTGTAGTAGCTCTAAGTGTGGCGGAATATCTGAGAGGACACATGGCAAACCAATCGCCATTGCTTCCATCACTGCATTAGGCAAACCCTCAGATTCACTACATGAAATAAAGTAGTCACAGCTATCTAAATATTTATCTACGTTATCTACCCTACCAACAAACTTAATATTTTCTTCATATTTATCGTTTAGTTCATTTAATAACGGCCCATCACCTAATAACAATAATTGAACATCTTTGTCCTTTGCGAAGTTCTGAAAACCTTCACAAAGAAAGACGATTTGCTTTCGCTTTGAAATCGAGCCAGTATATATATATTTAATAGGTTCATTTCTTATCTTGGCTTTTCTTTCTGGATCGAAATCAACCCCGTTCTGGATTGAGCTAGTCTCAAGGTTGTTATATTGTTGGTATAGCTTGCCGATCGATTTCGATACTGTCACTATTTTACTAAATGTTTTTGCGGCAAGCAGAACAAGGGTTGAATAAATTTTTGCTTTTAAAGGGCCAAACTCACCGACATAGTTATATGCAATGTAACTATGTAATGTACAGACACTTTTTATGTTGCTAAATTTATTAAGCATCCCAACTAATATAATGCTTCTCAGACAATGCGCATGAATTACATCGATATTGTTTTCATTCAATGCTACATGAATCTTTCTCAGGCTATTTATAACTCGTACATTAGATATGTTCAAGTCAACGAATTTAACTCCGCAATCTAAAAGATGAGTTTTATATTCACTATCAACTTTTTCCGGATTTAGCTCAAAAATAACAATATTATTGTTAGGAAATAAATTAATCGCTGTGTTATAAATGATTTTTGTAAGCCCAGTTTTCTTCATGCTGGAAACAATATATCCGATATTCATTATTTACATCTTACCCTTTATAAATTCGTAAATAAGTTGACTTGACTGTATCTCAATGTTTTGTGAGTACTTATCTTTTAGCACTCTTAATTTATCAAGCTCAAATTCATTATTCTTCAAAATCCTCAATACATCATCCCAATTGTAAGCATAAGGACCAGAAGTGACATCTTTGTAGGAGAAGTATGTTCCTCTGAGTTTCTTCTCATATTTTTCTAGGTCAAAAGGAGCAAAAACGATTGGCTTATCATATGGTAGGAAATCAAAATATATACTGGAGTAATCAGTAATCAAAATATCATATGTGTTTAATTCAGCGTAGATATCTACTGACTTATCAAAATGTATATATTTTGACTTGTTGATTGATTCTTCCCATTTTTTATCAAGTGTGTCACGAGGGTGTAATCTCACATACAGTACTTTATTATGTTCACTTAAGTAACTTTCTGCTTTTTCGATATCAAACTTATACTCATCAAACAATGTACATTTTGATGAATCGTCTCTAAATGTTGGCGCATATAGTATTTTACCCGAATTTACATCCGAATCATTTTTTCTTACTCTTGGACATCCAGACACGATAACTTTATCTTTACTTACTTTAAAAGCACGAGCATAGATATGACTAAAATTTTCATTCGGGCAAACTACTGCGTCATACCGATCGAACACTTTTCTCTTAAGCGAACCTAATGTTGTAGTAGGAACATCCCACATAATTTTTTTAAGCGGCGTGCCGTGCCATAGCTGTACTTTAATTCCTCGATTCAACAATATAGCTAGTGGATAGAAGTCTGAATAGAGAGAGTGTGTACATAGAACTGCGCTTGATACAACCTGATAATACAATCCCCAAATACTTAGATAGTAATAAATGTTTTTATCTGAATCATGAAGTTCTTTATTCTTTACAATCCAAACTTTGAATATATTATTATCTATGTCATTTAAATCATCATAAAAGTACTTTGAGTTATCAGATATCTTACTCCCAAACCAAGAAGAAAATAACCAAGTATTTTTCTTACGAAACAGTAGAGCAATTAATGGCAAAATAAATATAGCTCTAATGTATAAAAACAGTTTTGTCAATTATATTTCCTTTATTATTTAGCTCAAAAGTTGCATATCATATATTTAAAAGGGCAAAAATATTGCTTAAGCAACTTGCATTCATAACAACCAGAGAATTTATTGATTTTTATGATGCAGTATCATTGAAAATCACTTTAAAGGTAGCTTTTACCTTTTTACAAACTTTCACTATTCGCCCTAAATCATTAATAGTAGTTATTATTCCACAAGTCGACAACAACACAACACATTATGGTTTGTGTCCTAGTTTAACTGCTTAAGATAATCTATCTTCAAAACGTATGAGTAGACTCATTATTGCTGCAATAAATTCGTTACACTTGAACTTGAAGCTATTTGTTTTTTTCAAAATGACATAAGTGTAAGCCTTAGAGAGCTTTTATTATTGTAATGAACGTTGAAGAATACTTTGTAAGCTAGAAAATAGTGATTGACACTAATCATTAATAAATAAATTACTTACGTCTGCTCCAAGTTCATTGAACTAATGAATTAATAAGAAGTGTTTTTTCTATCAACAAAAAGTTAAGTAATACCAAGCCAGTTTTTAAAGTAGTCGCAGTATAATGCACCACTAATTTTAAAATTAGTCATGATCAATTATCTTTTTGGTTATTCCTTTTCTATAAAATATCACATCTCCACTGTCATAAACACCTTCAATTGCATCTATTATTGGTTTTGCACCTTCTTCGATAGACATTACATTAGGGTTTATAATATTTAAATCATCTCTGAACTTTGTATCTATAGCGCCTGGACACAAAGTGACAACGTTGTAATTATCTTTAAACAGTGCTGAGGAAACTTTTAAGACTCCAGCTTTAGAAGCACAATATGAGGACCAGTCATTGTAGCTATTAAAGGCAGCAGTCGATGAAATATTTATTAAAAACGAATTTGAATTTTTTGATATTGCCTCTTTGCATACTAGATAAGTACCAATTAAATTTACGTTAATATCTCTTATCCATAAGCTTGCATTAGACTCTAGAATATTGCTCGAGTGTAAAGTCCCTGCCAGATTTACAACAATATCATACGCTCGATTCACAAAGTAACTTTCAACTGACTCTATACTTGATACATCAAGATGTTTCTTACTTGGAGTGTCAATTATAAACTTATCCTCAAAGTAACTCTTCAAGTAAACTGCCAAGTCGCCATTACCACCTGTTAGCAACATTTTCTTCATTATCTAGGCTCTGGAATAGGATGTTTGTCGCTTGATTCTAAGAGTTTCTTATAATCACTATAAATTTTCTTTTTTAGGTTTGTAGAACTTACACCAACTCCATAGGG
Source organism: Vibrio sp. CAU 1672 (assembly GCF_029223195.1). Classification (GTDB taxonomy): domain Bacteria; phylum Pseudomonadota; class Gammaproteobacteria; order Enterobacterales; family Vibrionaceae; genus Vibrio. The sequence goes on from NZ_JARHUF010000029.1 coordinate 33,867, forward strand.
TAAGTAAAAAACCTTAACACCTTTATCTTTTAGATAATCATACTTTCCACTCCAATCATCACCAATAACAAAAATGTCAATATTGAGTTTATCTACCGTTTCGTTATGATCAAGAGTGTGCTGGGGAATAACCAAGTCTGGGGCCCTTAATCCTCTAATAATTTCGATTCTTTCCTCAAATGGCACTGCTGGTGGGTTTTTGTAACTACAAACTAGCTCATCTGTGCTAACTCCCACTATTAATGTCTCGCCTAAGCCTCGTCCATACTCAATCATACGTAAATGATTTCCATGGAATAAGTCAAACGTTCCCGACACGTATACTACGCTCATTGTTGTTTCCCTCTATATTCTACAGCTTTGGTGCATTTTCAAACGTCATTCCATCTTTATCTTTATTGGATAGTGACGGTGGATTAGACAAAGGCCAAGATATCCCAAGTTGATCATCATTCCATTTAATTGATACTTCGGAGCTAGGATCATAAAAATTAGTACATTTGTAGACAAATTCCGCCTCATCGGACACAACGTAGAACCCGTGAGCAAAACCCTCCGGCACCCAAAGTTGACGTTTATTGTCCGCTGACAGATATTCACCAACCCATTGACCGAACGTTGGTGAGTCTCTACGAATATCTACCGCAACATCAAACACTTCACCTGAAACCACGCGAACCAATTTTCCTTGAGTATTTTCTGTTTGGTAGTGAAGGCCACGCAAAATACCCTTCTTAGATTTAGAATGGTTATCTTGTACAAACATTGTCGGTTTGCCAGTGACTAACTCCTCAAATTTCTTTTGATTCCACGTTTCCATAAAAAAACCACGTTCATCACCGAATATGGCTGGCTCGATCACTTTAACATCTGGAATTCGTGTATTAATAATTTTCATATTGTTATTCCGTGTACGCTTTAATATCTTTAAGTGCCTTATTCCAATCACTCGCTTCAATAGCGAACGCATCAAATATTTTTTGCGTACTAAGTCGAGAGTTCTTTGGACGCTTGGCTGGGGTTGGGTATTGCTCTGTCGTAATACTGGATAGCTTGGGTTTATTAGTGATATTTTTCTCTACCGCCGCATCAAAAATTGCATCAGCAAACTGATACCAGCTAACATGAGGTAGTCCAGAATAGTGGTACACGCCATACTCAATCGATTCATCAGCTGATATACGATTCGAAATTTTAACTAATGCTTTTGCAATATCGCCAGCATAGGTTGGTCCACCAAATTGATCACCAACAATATTTAATTCATCTCGATTCTCACCTAGTCGAAGCATCGTTTTGACAAAATTATTACCTTGCACACCAAACACCCATGCGGTACGCATAATAATGTGCTTGTCACATGCTTCCGCCACTGCAACTTCGCCAGCCAACTTACTCGCCCCATACACACCTTGCGGAGCAGTCGGATCTGTCTCCAAGTATTCGCCGTCTTTATTGCCTTCAAAAACATAATCTGTCGAAATATGCAAAATAGAAGCATTAACTTCCTTAGCGGCCTCTGCCAAATACTTCGGTCCATCTCTGTTAATAGCATAAGAAAGTTCAACTTCTTCTTCCGCTTTATCTACCGCCGTGTGTGCTGCAGCATTGATAATGATGGTAGGTTTGAACTCAATAACTGTTTTAAATACGGCTTCTTGATTGGCAATATCTAGCTCTTCTCTATCAACTGCTAACAAAGTGACATTATCTGTATTAGAGAGTATTTCTGTTAGACAGTGACCCACCTGCCCATTACAACCTGTGACTAAAACTCGCATTAGCGTTTCACCTTGTTTCCATTAACTAGACGCACTAAGTACTGACCATATTCATTTTTCTTCATTGGCTCTGCAAGCAATAGAACTTCTTCATCCGACAGCCAGCCATTTCGCCAAGCAATTTCCTCTAAACACGCAACCTTCAGCCCTTGAACATTTTCGATAGTTTGTACAAATGAAGAAGCTTCATGAAGGCTCTCATGTGTACCCGTGTCCAACCAGGCAAAACCACGCCCTAATAGCTCAACATTCAAAGAGCCGTTATTTAGGTACATTTCGTTTAGTGTGGTAATTTCAAGCTCACCACGATTCGATGGTTTCACTTGTTTAGCCATTTCAACCACGCAATTGTCGTAGAAATAGAGCCCAGTTACCGCATAATTTGACCTTGGCACAGCTGGTTTTTCTTCAATAGAAATGGCCTTCATATTGTCATCAAACTCCACCACACCAAAACGCTCAGGATCTTTCACTTGGTATCCAAATACAGTTGCGCCTGATTTTTTTGATGCCGCATGTTTTAAAGTTTCAGAAAAAGATTGACCGTAAAAAATGTTGTCACCGAGCACTAGGCACACACTGTCATCACCGATGAACTCTTCACCAATAATGAAAGCCTGCGCTAAACCATCTGGACTAGGTTGAATAGCATATTCTAAGTTGATGCCAAAATCAGAGCCATCGCCTAGGAGGCGTTTGAAACCTGCGTTATCCTCGGGTGTAGTGATAATTAAAATGTCACGAATACCTGCTAGCATTAGCGTGGAAATTGGGTAAAACACCATCGGCTTATCGTAAACTGGTAAAAGTTGTTTAGACACACCGCGAGTAAGTGGATATAAACGTGTGCCAGATCCACCAGCAAGAACAATACCTTTCATAATTAAGATCCAAGATTTTATAACCTAATTTACAAAGAACTTCTTAGAAATTAGGTTATGAGTTGAGTGGAATAAAATATAGGGAGGGGAAGGGCTTAGTTACCTAAACGCTCTCGATTGTATGAGCCATCCAAAACACGTGACCACCACTCTTGATTACCTAAATACCATTCAACGGTCTTGCGAATGCCAGACTCAAAGGTTTCTTGTGGCTTCCAACCCAGCTCACGTTCGATTTTTGAAGCATCAATAGCGTAGCGCACATCGTGTCCAGGGCGGTCTGTAACATAAGTGATCAAGTCTTGATAATTAGCCACACCCTCAGGTTTATTAGGCACAAGATCTTCCAGTAAAAGGCAAATCGTTTTTACAACTTCGATGTTAGCTTTTTCATTGTGACCACCAATGTTGTAGGTCTCACCAACAACACCTTCAGTTACGACTTTATATAATGCACGAGCATGGTCTTCAACAAACAACCAGTCTCGAATTTGCATACCATCACCATACACAGGAAGGCTCTTACCCTCCAGTGCGTTTAGGATCATTAATGGAATAAGTTTTTCTGGGAAATGGTATGGTCCGTAATTGTTTGAGCAGTTTGTTACGATCGTTGGCAGACCGTAAGTGCGCAGCCACGCCCTAACTAGGTGGTCACTTGATGCTTTGGATGCAGAATATGGACTCGATGGCTCGTAAGAAGTTGTTTCAGTGAACAGCTCGTCTGTGCCTTCTAGATCACCGTAAACCTCATCCGTTGAAATATGGTGGAAACGAAATGCTCTTTTTGCACCGTCTTCTAGTGTATTCCAGTATACGCGAGCAACCTCAAGCAGTGTGTAGGTTCCTACTATATTAGTTTCAATAAATGCCGCAGGTCCATCGATCGAGCGATCAACGTGCGACTCAGCCGCTAAATGCATAACCGCATCTGGTTTATGCTCAGAAAATACGCGTTCGAGCTCTGCTCGATTACAAATATCTACTTGTTCAAACGCATAACGCTCATGTCCTTGAAGTTGTACGAGCGACTCCAGATTTCCTGCATAAGTAAGCTTATCAAGATTCACAACGCTGTCTGTCGTTTCATTTATAATATGACGAACCACTGCTGAACCGATGAAGCCTGCACCGCCAGTGACAAGAATTTTCATATGATACTTACTCTTTTCTGTTCCCTAAAAGCGCGACATTCACTCTAGCCGCACTCTGATTTGTTCGATTTTCTCATCTCAGGCATTTTCATCACCTGAAACATTTTTAGTTCATTTTGAGACACAGGGCAAGATTACGAAGCCCCTTGCCCCGCAAGGACTTGAGAAAGGTACGCATTACTGCGATTCGCTTTCTTTTGCTTTCTCTTGATCCCTGCTTTAAAACTTTTCTCCGCCGTAAGCAAAT
>NZ_JARHUF010000003.1 GCF_029223195.1 Vibrio sp. CAU 1672
GAGAATCAATGAGAAAACTGGCGCAATCCGGACAGGTAGGGTAAAAATAGAGTTAGAGAAAAACCAGGGATAAGTGGTGTCCGGTTAAACCGGAGCCGGTGTCCGGAATCGCCGGAATACGCACCTACCCGTCTGTGTCGGATTTGGGCCGACTTTAACACTAGCAAAAGTGGCCAATCATGCAGCAAAGAAACTTGAAGGCTATCAAGGTGTCTGCGTGCTCAAGGCGGAATATGAGCGCAAATATGTTTTGTCTCAACTTAGCGCTGGAGACGTTTGGGGTATTGGTCGAAAGATCGAAAAACGTCTTAAATTTATGGGAGTAAATACTGCACTCGATCTAGCTAACTATTCACCCGCACTAATCCGCAAGGAGTTCAATGTTGAAGTTGAACGCACTGTTCGCGAGCTCAATGGACAAGTTTGTAAAACGTGGGATGAATCAAGAGCGGACAAAAAGCAAATCTATTCCACTCGAAGCGCTGGACAACGTATTACCGATCCTGAGTCATTACGCCAAGCACTGTGTAAGCATGCCAATATTGCTTCACAGAAAGCCCGCCAACAGAATTCTTTATGTAAGGTGATGATTTGCTTCGCCAATAACTCCCCTTTTGACGACAAGCCTGTAACACGCCGCGCAGTCCATCGGTTTGCATACCCAACTTCGGATGTAACACTGATTACTCAAGTGGCCTCTTCTCTTGCTGAGCAATTGTTCTGTGAAGATGTAAGGTTTTATAAGATCGGGGTTGGCCTAATAGATCTAGTGGACGGCAAACATGAGCAGTCTGATTTGTTCAACCCCACTCCAAACAACGCCAAGCTCATGAACGTATACGATGCCCTCAACCAAAAATATGGCACAGATACACTGTTTTTAGGTGCACAAGGCATTGAGTACAAATGGGGGATGCGTAGGGAGATGCTTACACCGCAGTACACGACTAAGTGGCGTGATTTGCCAGAGATAAAATGTAGCTAGTCTACTGAGTTGGTGGCTATTCAGATTGTCGGAAAGCCTTTCTAACCTTTAACGTTTACAGCACATCGCTAACTAGCAAAAATACAACACATGAGCTTATTAATGTAAACCAGCAACAAAAAAGGCAGTACCGCTGTATCTGCCTTTTAAAATGGTAAAAATTAAACTACCTATTCGGTAGGGTTTTTCCTGAGTGTTTCTTAAACATTTTCTTAACTGCCTATGCGGCAGGTCACTGAACCTAGTTGTCAAAAGGGACAACTCTCGTTTTCTTAGCTGCCTATGCGGCAGGTCACTGATAACTATAGACCATAAGTTAATAATTTCCATGCCATAACAGAAAAACTCTCTATATTACCCTTTTCCGACCTCCTGTTGTAACACTCTTTTTTATCGTTAAATAAATGAAGTTCTCAAAAAAAGGGTTAAATATGCAAACCAGGGACTGTCCCTTTTTTTTCTTGATTTGTCGCGAAGCCATAGCTGTTGAACCTAGGTTGTTCTCTTGATTCTGTGAACTCTTTTTGAATATGTAATATGAATTCCTGACCCGATGAACCGCTAGAAATTGGAATTCGGTGAAAATGATCCACAACACGCTCCTCTACCGCGACCGGAATGTGTTCAACATCTAATAATTCAGCTCTTGCCATACTGCGTTTCATCCTTCGCTGTTTAGAAGCAATAAAACTTTTCCCAATGGTTTGATTGCGCACAAACCTCACTTCAGATGAACATTCCGGAACCTCACACACTCTTGAGACTTCAAATACGCCCTCTTGTATCATCATAGAAAAGTAAGGTTGGAAAGATAGCCCTAACAGCGTCTCTTTATCTTCCATAACAAACGCAATCATGTCACCAACATCTGTCGCATTCCAACGAGGAAAGCAAACTCCCACGTGGTTCTTTGCCTGAGGATTATTAACCACAAACATATGCATCTGTTGTATACAGCGACCAGCCAAGAGTCCAAAGTCCGCATATGATGGAGTGTAACGAATCGAAAAGTAATATCTTTTGTTCATCAGTATCACCTCAACGAGATTTGGTTTTCGAGCTGTTGAACAAACCACCTTTGATGAGTACCGACAAAATAAAGTGCACATCATTAGGTATGGATTTAAATTCCTTCATCTCTTTTATCCACTTTTCGGTACCACGAATCAGCTGATAAAAGTCGTTACCCAATAGTGTGTGACGCCTTGCAATTACATATTGCCTGTCAGCCCCATATTCGTTCACTCTTAAAGGCTTATCTGCATTTTCATGCCACCAATCATCTATTGACTGCAGTGCTGCACCAATTTTTTGAGCATGAAACGCAGCCGTCTCTTGTTCATCATTTAAAGGCACCTTAGCTAATTGCTTCGTAGGAAAACCTTCTTGTTTGTCATCTATAAATTCCTGACTTGGATACACCTCATCTCCTCGTCCGACCGATAGGACCGCCTTCACATCCATATAGAAATACTGAGAACTGTCAGACAATGCTCGGGACAAATAACTTGTTAATTTTTCTAAGCTCTGTGTTGATAACTCATCCCAGTGGCCATACCAAGAAAGCTTTGTCGCATCGTTAATTTCGATGGTTTCACCATCACTCGTCATCACTTTGATCGCGACCCCACGACACTCTCTATTTCTCCACAACCAACTCCCTAGCAAAATGTTTTTCGCGTAGCGATAGGCAAGTTCTTGGTAACCATTCAGCTTTTTATAAGTTGTTGCAAGTAATGTTAATTGTTCCCGAACTCCGTCATCACTGCACACATCAGGATGCAACGAGTTAGCTTTAATGCGAAGTGAAAACTCACAGACGATTTCATTAGTCATTGGCGGGACATAGCATTCCTCAATGAATTGAGGGTTAGCATAAGCTAAATCCTGTGGTGCGACATTTCTTTTAGCAAACGAACTACCTTGATACGCTTCCGCATAACCGCCTTTGGGTGCCCGTAGGCGAGTTTTATCAATCGCCAAAGGGCACATATCTCCATTCGGTGCCAAATAGTAAAAATACGCTTTTCCTGGAGAAATAGACCGCACGTAATTAAGTTGACGACACAGCTCCATAATCTATTTGTTCCTTGCATTTTTTTACAAGAATAGTTGTTGAACTGCATTCTAGCGACCAGAAAGCCTCCCCAAAAAAATGGTTGCTTCCGGCAAAACGCATATCTATCGGTATAATCTGCTTGGCTACAGTCAGCGTATTTTCCGCGTAAGTATGTAGCGCAGTGAGGGCATTGCTTCGAGGTGTAGGATGCTCTAAAAAGTGGAATCCATTTAATACTGGAAGATAGCCCTCATCCTTAGCCAGCATCGATTCCATTTCATCAAAACTTTCTGGTTGTTGCTCACTGGGATATAACCAGCGTCCATATGCTGGTAGACCCTTTAAGGAGTAAAACAGGCTAGATCGACTGCTGAACGTTCTCAGCCAATCTATTTTAGATGAGAGTAAAGGCTGATATACAGAACCTCCGGCCAAAGAGAGCGGAAGTGCACATATAAGTTCTGAACAGTGATCCGACAATCTGCCATTGCTTTTTACGCGTATGACTAAATCCATTTCTAAGTCAGCCAATCTATCACTGCGAATCGTTGGGCGCTTCGCCTTTGAGATGGTTCGGGCTGTTGCTAATGAACTGGGCTCCGTCAACTTCGCACCTGCAGTAATACTTTGGCTTCGTATATATATCGAAAAACCACTGAACTCATACAACCCATCACGGTTTGTTATCCGGTTAAGCTCTCTTTGATAATGATGAACAAAACCCCAAATAGCCGTTAGTGATGGAGCGCCACACAAGTACGGACAACTCATTGCTAGGGAGTCTTGCACCCGCAGTGAAGAAAGATAAATATACTGTTCACCCTCACATCTATCTTGATTCTTCTGGGGTTTGCTCAATTTATTAAGCACCCATACGACTTGGGCTTTTACAACTTGGATCAGCTTAGGATGATAAGCAAATTTTCTCGTAAATTTATTCTCTTGAAATACCAAATGTAATCGTTGATTAAACAGACTCGCCAACGTAGGGAGCTCTGATTCAGGTAACGTTAGAAAGCCTTGAACCAAGCTTTCATGTTCCTCAATAGCTCGCTCTCGTTCATCGCTATCGATACGATCGCGTAATTCAATTAACGGAAGCATCCACAAAGCGACCTGTTTTCTCAAAATTTTACTTTGATCATTTCGCGCTTTGATTCTTTGTTTGTGTGTTCTAAGTGGCTCTGCGCCACTTAAACGACTTAGAACTTTGCAAATTCTTTCGTTCGTCATTTGGAAGTTATCAAGATACCTGCCAGTCTCTAGTCTGCTTTCGACCAGTGTCTTTCTTGATGGTCTATTTGTCGATGATGGCACATCTAAAGGGTAATTTAGTGCATGCATGTAACCACCTGAGCTACCGCATAAGTTTCCAATACTCGCTGAGTTAGGCTGTGAAAAGGTTACAAATTTTAGACCGCTCTCTACGTCTCGGTAGCGATGTTCCAATTCCGTTTGCATCGCATGGCTAGCGACGGGAGTAACCGATATATAGTCTCCATTCCAAGGAAATCGCAGCTGTTTGGAGTACGAATTAACGTAGCTAGGAAACGTAAGTGTGCAAAGCTGTAATTCAATTTCGGCTCTAAGACGTTCAAGCGACTTTTCGCTCAAACCAAACTCTCGCAGCAAACCTAACCAAACTGGGTCTTTCTGCTGAATCAAGAAAACAATATTGGTAGATTGAGACTGCCAAGTGAAAGAATTCAGCAACCATATGGTGTAGCGATAAGTAGCCGCATTATGCGCCCAACCTAAGCTTACCTCCAGCTTAGCACTTGAAATGAAATCATCTTCGGCAGGAAGAGGTCTACCAATAATCTTCTGCTCACATACTCGGCAATCTGGATATTTTAAGTTATGGGTATGAAACCACTGTATCTCTGCCAACGAGGTCGTTACGTTGTCTTGCTCTGTTAGATAAATTTTCGCTCGTTCATCATCCAGCCAGTTATTACACTTCGAGTCCTTTCGATGAAAACTCAAGTTAAGCAATACAGTTAGTGCTTCTATTTCGCAGCCATCAATGTCGATATCTTCTGAGTAAGGCATGAACACCTTTTTCAGTGTTGTCTGCTTGACGACATCATCTTCTATTTGCAATACATCGCTTAATTTTGTCATTATTGCTTCCCCAATTTACCACTGCGAAAGATAGACACTAAGACCATTACCCTCTGAACACATCCGAGCCAACTTGGTCTCTACCATCCCTCTCAAAGCAAATACTGGTTCATGACTAGCTATTTTAGTGTGCATTTTCTGTCGAACAGCGGCTTGAATCTCGCCAAAATCATACAACCGATATACTTCATCCGTACTACACGACAGCAACGTAGATGCTTCAAACGGACTTAATAGAACATCTGCGATATTCCCTTTCGCCAATGAGGGATTATTGGCAACTAACCGAGTGAAATAATGTAGAATCTCACCGAGCACAATGTTCTTATCCAACTGGCGACTTGGGGCCTGGCGGCACTCTTGCAACAATGACCCAAAAACTTCTCTGAAAAAGACCTTTCTCCATTGTTTAACTCGAACTAACTCGGCTTTCTCGACGATCTTGTCCAGTTCTTGATGTAACGGTTCTGGCCATACAGAACAATACTTTATAAAGGTATCAAAACTGATCTCTTCAAGATCACCATAGCGATTCACATACCAAAGCAAAAAGCCATAACGCTCTGAGGTTGTCATCTCTTTACTCATAACGCCATCTTCACGAGGTGACTCTCCTCCTAGCCAGCGAGCTACAATTAACTCACTTTCTGACGCAACCTCTGGCTCAGCTTCGGTAAGGTTATAACCGCACTCACAGTATTGAATTCGCTCTGAGTTTTGATACTCAAGCCGGCGGCCACATTCTGGGCAGTGATGGAGCAACTTACATCCGTGCTCCGCACATGCTCGAACAGGTATAAACTGCCAATGCTGTCGAATATATGGTGCATCCGTCAAACACATAGGACAAACTGGTGTAAAGCGCTTGCATAGAAAAGCAAAAGGATAATCCACACCAAAACGATGCACTGCCTTGAATTTTGGCGAGAACTGGGCTTTAGAGTGCGTTAAGGCAAGGCGTAATACACCAAAATTATTAAGTTTGAGTTGACGCTCTAGATGAATGAGGACACACACTCGCATTTGGCTTGTTGTATGGGCGTGATAAATGTTGATTTGATTGAGTTCTAGCGGGAAAGCACCTGACATCGACTCATGTTCATCAAGAGTTTGATACCAAATATCTTCTGCGAAATGAGAAAATCGCTCGTAGCCTTGGTCTTGCGATAGTCGCAATAAAAAGCTTTCGAGCGACTCGTCCAAGTATAATTGAATGTCCGTACTCACATGCCACCACAAAACTTAGATTATCTAAGTTTTAGTGTGGTAAAAAATTTCCTAATGTCAACGTTTGGAAGATGAGTTCAATAGTTTGAACATGGCATTCTCATGATTTTGAATATTCTCGTAACCTTGCCCGTCAGGTCCCCCAATCTTCATAACTCATCATGATGGCTTGCTTTAAGCTCTCTGCGCGGTTGGTCTCACGATAGAAGGACGTTTTATCCACCGGAAAATAGTTGCTTAATCGAGAGTTAGTGTTTGGAGAAATCAAGCAAAGGTTGCCGAAGCTTCTATTCATTTCCCGAATCAAACTTATCCGAACTTATTGGCTTGGAGTGGTAAAACTAGGCCACTACATCCAGAGATGTGCCTGCGTGCTCATTGCTAGCACGCCTATGCCCCAAAGTGAGTTGGCAACCGCTTAAACTTCACGTAGCCAAATCACAATTTGGTCTACTTGGTATCTATCAAGTCGGTGTCTATTCGTCCAGCCATTTGTTTTGCAACGCTATTTCGGAATATTTAATATAATGTGATAGTATCTGTAGATACGAAGACTTATAAATAAAAATTGAATTCAAAGGTAAGTTGAGAAAAATATGGGGATAAGTTACCGCATTAATGGTGATCAGGTTGAAGTCTTGATGGGTGCTGAAGTGATGTTTACTGACGAATCATGTATTGAGGAGTCATCTAACAGCATAGTTATTTATCACTTAGATTTTATTAGCAAACCGAATTTTGAACAGTTCACAAGTTCTAAATTGAAGGATATCGAAGTTCCAACGCCTTTAGAGATTACATATGAAGAACCTTCCATTGAGGATATTCCTTCCATAGATACTGTGCGACTGTGGTTAGATAATGATATCCCAAGAGCCTACTTTGAGACCACTTTCTCCTATTATACTTGGACTGAACCGTTCTCTCCCTCAGTATTTGTAGAAAGGTTCTGCGACACTATGGGTGAGTCGAGATACCCAACCACAGCCTGGTACGATGATGTAAACTATGATTTGGAAGGTTGGGTAGATGGCATACCTCAAATTACACTTCACACGAGTCTAAATCTTCAAGATGATCTTCCTATCAGTGAGCAACTATTAGAAATGAAAGCTTGTTATTTAAAGTGTTATGAATCTACTTTAAAAACACTTAGAAAAGAGCACCAAAATTCATTTTTATTAAAAACATTCAAATTCCCCAAAGAATACCAAAATACCTGCTCTCAATATCTAATTTGGTTTGGGGAGTTCCTAGAAAATTTTGGTATAAATGCTTTGATCTCAGTAAACCATGAAGGGGACGAAACACAAGTTGTCATTTCATCTGAACATACAGAGAAAATGTTCCATGAGATCGAAGCTCTTTTCTCTCAATATATTGCCCTACCATACGCAGAATTCTTGCCAGCACCTACACAATCACTATCCGTTGAGCAACGGGTCATGATTACCACATTGCAATCTCAAGTTAATCATTTCAAGAGCCAACTAGAGATGAAAAGCGCGTCTCTTGAGCTAAAGAATGCAACAATTCAATCACTACAGAACACGGTTGACGTACAAAAAAACCAACTATTGTTGATTGAAAGTATTCAAGGGGATGATGAGCTTGAGCTTTTCGGAGGTGCAATAAAAATTGGCGATGTTGAATGGGGGCCAATAAAGATTAGCCCTAAGGCCCTGCTCGATAAAGCTAAAAGGTAGCAAAACCACTGAAATACTTTCATCCTTACTCAATCCCGCCGATCAGTTCTGCCACATATGCCCCATTATTTGGTAGACCTCTTACTCATTCACATCCTGTTCAAGGGCTTTTCCCCTACTAAAATTTATCCATTCTTCTAGTGGTGTTCGTTTGTAAATCCCCGTGTTGTATCATGGGGGTATATTCCACGTAACCTCATGCCGTTAACGGGGCTCAGATAAAAGAAAACCGCCCTTTCGGGCGGTTAGTTTAATGCAAGTATATTTAGATGCCTTTTATCTACCGCAGCATCTCTTATACTTATTCCCACTACCACAGGGACACTTATCATTTCTCCCAATTTTAAATTTCATTTTCTTTTGAATATCTGACGGAGAGATTTTCTTTGTGTTATTTTTTATCTCTTTAGGTATTGCTTCTTCCATATCCTCATCATATGCCCATGGGAAATCTACTCCTCCCATGAATACTGGATATTTAGTAATAGCATCAAAAAGAACACCAAACCACTTATCAAATTTACATGAGTATTTCTTCATGTTCATGTGAGCCAACATTCGATTAGCTTCGTGCTCTAAGTCGATTTTATTCTTACATAAATCCACATGTACCGTTACACCGTATTCGTCCATAAGCAACGAAAAATCGTGTAGTTTGGAATCTTGAATACATTTGTACGAACAACCGTCTACTGCTTTATTGAAATCATTGATGGCCTTACTGGAAAATTTGAGCAATTCCAAACCAAAATTAATAACTCCCCTATCATCGCCTTTATCAATCACCGATATTAACCTTGAGAAAGGAGTGTTCACATGATAAGTGAGAATGCCCTCTGGTGTCTTTTTTCCTCCCCAGTAAGGTATTCTTCTAGACATTATTGCGTGATCTAAATCTCCACATATACTTTCATCTAAGCATGCGAATGTATAATCAGATGAAAGCCACAAATTATCCTTTAGATGATGAGATAAAATTGTCAATTCAGAGCTTGCAACAAAATCATTAAAATAACCAGCTCGTCTATCTATATAGCTAATGAAGTAAAGTGGAGTGTTTAAGAATTCACTCATCACATCCAAGAAAAATATATCCATTACAAAAGGTTTCTTGATAAGTTCAAGGTCACTATCAAGAGTTAACATGTTCAGCGACTGAAATGTTAACGATGGGTAATGTTCTGATGTAATGGCAATAGGATAGAAACAATCAATATCTAAGTTGAGTTCAACTTTTTGATTATTTTCGTCCTTTAATATGACGTTTTTGGAGTGCAAAGCTTTAGCACACTTCACAGCTTGGTCATATGCATTTTGTACTGCTGCTACAAAATCCCGCTTAGCCGCATCCCCATCACCTTGTCTAGCTGGAAGAGTTAAAGCCTTTGACTTTGCTTGAAATATTAATGCTTTGTTTCCAAATAAAACTAAGACATCTATTTCGCTTATTCTAGTTTTTGAGTCTCTATATATTTCAATGTTGCTAAATACATTTTTTTCACCGAATACCTTCTTAAGGTAATTTATGGTCATTTTTTCTACATATTCACCACGATGTTTTTCTGCCTGTTTCAAATATTTCTTATCAGTATCACGAATCCAGAACATTGGAGATTCATATAGATTTTCTAATAAACTATAGCTGTTAAATATATAGTAATTATCATTAAAATTAATTATAGGTCGTAATTTCACATCGTTCAAATCAGTAACGTTATTGAAGTTAGTGTTATTTGTTGAGCATGTAAAGCACTCTATAAATGAAGATAGTTCTGATTTTTCAAAATCAATTTTTTCACTTATAGCATCAATGTCTATTCTAAATATTTCAAGTAAGTCTTCATAGTTGGTTACTTTCTTGTAAAACCTACTTGCTTTTTCATTAATGTTTTCTTTTATTATGCTAACTATATTAACTGCATTTCTAACTGTGAACCCCTTGTTTTTAAGAATCCACTCTTCATCCTGTACATATTTTTCAATAGACAGATCGTTATATTGAAAATCATAAGCACTGTCAGCAGAATAAAATGTAGATTCACGGATGGAAGCTGGTGAACTCATAAATCTTTCACCAAAACCTTTAGATGAATCCATATCTGAAAATAATGCTTCAATAGCACTAGGGTTAAATGTCATGCTGTTATGAAGTTCTTCAAGAAGACTATCTGAATCATTTGCTAATTTATCTATTTCTTCTTGCGTTATGGCTAACTTCGTTAATGGTTTTTTAACCATTAAACCTAACAATGTATTGATTTCATTTTTGCACAACTTATTTTTAGAAAACCAATGGCTAAAATTCTCAGCAATACTCCTCCCAGGAGAAGTCACAAGAAAGTTGTCCCTAAAACAAAGGGATGCAACTGCGTATATATAGCCGTTTGATTTACAAATTTCTTCTAGTTGACTAAAGACATCTTGCTCTGCTCTATGCTTTATCATTATCACACCTTTTTCCTAGCCTATGAGTACGAGATTATAGTTTCTTGAACTTCACTATTTAGTGAAGGATCTCATGTTTAGTGGAGTGTCTTGTCTTGCAATTTTTAGTAGATAGGAAGTGGTCTTAAGCTCCAACTCGCTTTGAATCGCCAACAGAGCAACGCCTAACTGACAATATTTGACTTACAAAAAATTATTAATGAATTGCTAATATTCAATTTTTCGTAACGCATTTTTGTCCATTTTCGAGTTAGCGAGGAAAATACCAGCTTTGTGAAAATACCAGCTTCTTCATCTGGCACTTCTACGCCCTCATATCTGCATCACGGGTAAAATTCCCCTCGAGGCTTAAAACTCTGAAATGACATAGAGTAATTCCAAGTCTAAGGGCGGCAGTGTTTGAGCGTTAGCGAATTATAACAATCCGCATTCTTCCCAAAGCTGTTGATATGCTCGGTTACTACCTTTTAATGCAAAAATCAGTTTTTGATTTTCGAGGAACTTAACTTGTAAGGTATGGCCTTTTCTGATTTCTGTGAAAAGTTCTTCAGGTGGGTTGTGTTTCGAGTAATACATATCTTCATATTGTTTGGTTGCTCCATCAAGAATGTACTCTTTGCTGTCATCAACTGACAGGAGAATGTTGAACCGTCTATGACTTTGATAAAAGCTAGGATGCTTAACAACAATTATCGAGAATGGTTGCCCTACAGTGTTACTGCCACAGCCAATGTGAAACGCTGCTGTGTCGCTACTTGTAAACTGTGTTTTAAGGTAGCTGGTTTTGCTAAAACTTCTTTGATAATAACCATCAAAGTTAGCAAGGCATGGCATAGCTATGATTACTGTGAGTGCAAATATCTTCTTCATTCGTTAACCCTTGACTTGACGCTTGTTAAATGAAATTTTTGATTTAATTTTTACTATACTTTTAGCATATTTCATTAGTGTAGACAGTGACCTTGAGTTACTTGGTGCTTCAATGTTTCGCAGCTTCTTCTATGCCCAAACCGCATTCAAGTTCATGGAAAATGTAATTCTTGGTCATCTTTTGAAAGTTCGTCACACACACCCTTAAATTTTAAGGGTTGTATATATCTATAAGACAGTACGCTGTTCAACATAAGCCGACAAAGTGCGTACTGTAAAGACAACCAACGAGTCAGGTTTTGCCTTTTAAAAAATTATTCATTAATTTCGAATGTTCGACTTTCCGAAAATAATTCATGGCCAGAAACGGCTCTGGTGATGCTTAAGGTGCAGGTTGTGCGATTAGGTCAAGTAAACCACCACGAGCACGAGTCCGTACACCTAAAATATACCTAGGCAAATGCCGCAATCACTCTCTCACGAAAGGCTCCCAACTTGATGTGCTCAGATTCTTGGTAGTCGGCATAATTACTATTTGTTGTTTCACCAGAAGCATCAGCCCACCATTTCAATGACAAACTATCTAAACCTTGAGGCTTGGAGGTATTCTTTATTACATCAGGAGAAGAGTCTGCACTTAGTGAGCCTGTCGCGTTTTCTATTCCAACAAACATACAAGATTCTGGAATATCTTGCTCTACACGCTCGGCAAACTCTATCAGGCTCTCTTCTGCAAAAGTATAAAGCCACGCATCTTGCCACTCACTCTGCGTCACTCGTAAGATTCGCCCTAATACTGGCCTAAAGTAGAGCTCTGTTTTTACAGAACTTAAATGACAGCAAACCTGCAGCCTAGGTATATCAGTCCCTTCACTGATCATCCCAACACTCACAATCCATTGGGTATCAGAAGTTCTGAAACGTTCTATTTCTTCCGTCGGGGAGTGATGATGATAAGTAACGACCAATGCCGTTTGCCCAAATTCAGTTTGTAGTACTTGCTGTATCCACTTTGCATGAGATACAGATGCGGCAACGACAAGCCCTACGGCATTAGGTACATGCATCCGAATGGCCTGTAACTTTCGACAAGCTACATGCAATATATAGGAAATGGCGTCTTGGTTATGAATGATCTTTTGATAAGAAGTCTTGGTCTGCTTCAATAACTCGACAATAGAGGAGAACGACTTAGTTTCTCCCTCGTCTATTACAGATAATCCCTCGTTATCAACCAGTACAATTCTTGGACGGCGACAAACGTTATCTTTTACTGCCGCTTGCAATCCATATTGATAGTCACAAATCAGCATGCCCTCAGGATTAGAGTATTCTGCCATCGCGATGGGTAATCGATCTGATCTCCAAAGAGTACCCGATAGTGCCAATGTATACTTGGCTAGGCGCTGAACTTTACATACGACCTATTCTCCCCACGTATTGCATTTTCCATCTTCATCAAACGAGCAATGGTGTATTTCATCAAAAACGGCAAACACACGATACCTTTTGATTGTGGTCCAGAATGATTCATCTAAATACTTGATGCTCTGATAGGTGTAGGAAGCGCCAATAGCCCCTAGACCACCACTGAATGCACACGGCAAGGTCTCTGAGAATGTTACTTTGATTCCTCGAGCAACAGTAATCGAAGGAGAGAAACAAAGAACTAAGTCTATTCCTCCTCTCTCTAAGAGTTTTCGTGCGATGGTTGCCGCCATCACTGTTTTACCAGCCCCTGGTGTGGCTTGGCAAAAGAAGTGATGATGACCTCGAGTAAACTTATCAAACGCCTTTTCAACACATTCAGATTGCCAAACTCTTAACATGTTTGAACCTCACCTTTCGTTGCATGAATCCAATTTGACAGCGCATTGATCTTTCCCAGAAGTTTTGCAGAGCGATCTTTAGCTGAATCGAACAACGGTAGTATTGTCGCTTTGTCCTGGGGGAATCGAGCGGCTAATGATTGATACTCTTCAATTTCACCTAAAGTAATCGCTAACTCACCTTCATACTTCTTTTTCTCTTTCAGCACGATATCAAAAGTCTTGGATACCATGACAGAGGATTTAATAGCACTAGATACTTTTCTCTGTGCTCTAGCTTCAAAACTACAAGCTCGAAAATTGTCAGTTACCAAGTAACGTTTTCGTCTATGAACACCCGTTGTTGACAACCAACCTTTGTTTTTAAGTGAAAGTAGTTGTTTATAGACAAACTTCCGAGCTTCTTCTTTATCAGCAAAGACCACATCACACTCCATCAGTGCATTTCTGATCTCTATTACTGAAAAATTATTCATTTCTTTTTCAATCAATAATTTAAACATGTAGGGATTTAATTTGGCTGTTTTCTTCATGCGTCTATCTGATGCTCATAAAACTTAGGATTGCTAAGTATACAAAAATCAGTAAAACTTAGACAATCTAAGTTATCGATAGGTTTGTTAGAAATGAGCAAGTGCAAAACCACAACCCAATCCCAGAAAGGCTCAAAGCTGCGCGTAAAAAAGCCAAAATCACCCAAAAAGACTTAGGGGTGAAAATTGGTATGGAGCCGAGTTCTGCCAGTGGGCGAATGAACCACTACGAGAAAGGAAGACATGTACCAGATATCGGTACATTGCGTCGTATGGCTGAGGAGTTAGATGTACCGCTCAACTATTTCTTTTGCGAAGATGATTTGAGTGCAGAGCTTGCTTGTGCAATTGAAAAAATGAGTGATGAAGAAAAGGCCGAGTTGCTGGCATCTTTAAATAATCAGACTTAGCTCAGCCTAGTAACTGCTTGATTGTCAACTCACTGAATATTTGTCCGACAAATTTTAACTCGCCGGTAGTAGAGTCAGGCACATACTCCTCATAAGATTCAATTTGTTTGATTACTAACTGATTAATATCTTCGGAAAATGGATTCGTCTCATCAGAACCAAAAATCTGTTCATAGCTGAGAGCAAAATCTTCAAGGTGAATAACTGATTTACCTTGTATCAATGCGCTCTCTAGGGCCAATGCAATTAACTCTTTTAGCATTCCTAGCATTCCACTACTTGCTGCAAGCAATCTCATCGCAAGATCGAAATCGGTTAAAGAGGTCTCTAGATCTATTGGTACAGAGTCTTCCATTGCTTCTAGCAACCCTAGGTATTGATCAATTGAGTTTTCATCCGTGATTTTAACATACGGAAGTTCTCTCTTGATCATAATCCGTCTATGCCACTGTGAGTCCTCTAAAATTAGTTTTGCACTAGGGAGACCAACGAAAACAATTGGTAAGCGACAAATATCGCTTAGCATCTTTAGTCGGTCTCGGATATCTTGTCTTTGATTGTGATTAGTGCACTCAAAAAGCTCTTGGCATTCTTCTATTACTAGAAGTTTTAGTTTTGCTCTTTTAATGCAAGTAATTAAATGATCCGTTAACCCAATATCCGATGGTTTTGCTCTATTATTTTTGTATACCTTTAGCTCTCTTAAAATCCAAAGCAAAGTTTCATGTAGTGTTGGTCTAACTCTTATCGTCAAAACTTCATTAGCCGAAAGGGAATTTGAGATGTAGTTTAGTAGTAAAGCAGATTTACCCGCTCCAGTGCCTCCTGTCAGTAACATTGAAGGGACAAAAGGACCAAACTTACGACGTTTAATTAACCAATCAAGACCCGCAAATACTTTCTCTACATTTGGATAAACGGTAAAAGACTGATGATATGCTTCAAGAATCTGATCTGTATGTAGATTTGGGCTAGTCATTAACACTTCGACTTCCTTTCTTTCCTACGTCGATTCCAAGTCGAGCGAAAAACTTCGATAGGGCTATTAGATGAATCTGGCTGTAACTCACTCTTACTGACAGTATCTACACTAGTTTTTTCATCATTAACAGTTTGGTTAATATTGTCACTATTAACTCGAGTTAGTTCTGCTATTCTCTTTGTCCCTTTGGCCTTACGAGTTCGCTCTGGTAGGGACATTTTCCTCAAATGCTCTTGTTCGCTTTTAATACGCTCATGCAACGCGAGCCTTGCTTTAGCAAGAGACAGAGAATTAACCTCACCTTTAATATACTCGCGGTGAACTTTAACTAATTTTTCATGCTCACATAGACTCAATCTATCTGTGTAACCATCCACATTTTTACTAGGAACCTCGATATAACCTGACAACTCATCTAAATAGACGTAGATCGTTGATAAGTCATCAGGATCGATTTTTATTTTCTTCTTTCTTGATTCTTTCGTTTGAGGGTACTGCTTACGATACTGCTCCAATGCAACTGAGTCATATTCCAAGTGCTTAAACTTAATGCCTTTATTCGTTAACGCACCAATATGGAGTATCCCCATAATTACGCTGAAAGATTTTTCTTTTTCCGAAAGTAACTGCATTGGAGGCAGCACATCATAACTTCGCTTCCAGTACAGATTCGGGATCCGCTTATGCCTCGTATCTGGTTTAGCATTATGAACGTCTACAATCCAACGATGCAACTCTTCAACAAAGACACTGAAGCGCATAACCGCATCTTTTTCCGGTTTGTAATCTTCTTTTTCAAGGACATTTGAAAAAGTTTTCCCTGGAACCCAACCAACCATTCCTTGAATAATCTCACCAAATTTTCTTTCTACAAATGGCTTTAACCAAGGTTTGCGTACCTTATTGTAGGTTATATTGATACCAGCTTCGATACATGCATCATCCAAACTCTTAGACCAAAACTCGGCACCATTATCTACAACCAAATTTTCAATCTTCCCATGGCACAACCACTCATTTTGAAACTCTATCGGCAAACTAGCTATATAATCCTTTCGCTTGATCGAATGGAGAATTGCTTTCGATGCAGAGACATAACTCGGCGCTTTGAAACCAAGGTGAAACCCAACAATACATCCACTAAATACATCGACGAGCAGCGTGAGATAAGCACGTCCCAATGGGACTAGTAGCTCGTCATCAAGCAGAATCAAGTCAAGTGGCGTATGATCTATTTCGACACGCTCCAATATGCGGGTAGGCATTTTTACCGATTGATAATAGTTATATAACTTATCAGCGTAGTACTTCCCATGTCTGGCTAGAGCAACGCTATATGGCTGCTCCTTCTGAACTCGATTCTTGAAACTTTGGTATGAAACGGTCGGGATTTTTCCTGAAACAATATGCTCGTTGGCGACTTCAACCTGATCACAGTAAACTTGATATGCGGCACTGATTGAAGGCCTAACAGCATCGAGAAAGCGTTCTAGCGCATTGAAATAATATGCTTCATCTCCCGTTACCCTTGGATCTCGATTCCCTTTCAAATGGTTCTTATCGACTAAACTTGTGAAGCTACCATTACTCGAACAAAATGCTTGATGCCAACGAATAACAGTTTTGTAACTTGGCTTATCAAGTTTCACCTTATCTATATATCTATCGATCAGCGGGTTAAGGTTTTTAGGTGTCCAACCACCAGTGAGCTCCTTGTTTATCAAACAAAGAAGTTTGTATCGTTCTATTGCTTTTTCTTTTTGTTCAGTTGGAAAGGATGAAAGGTCCCTTTCTAGTACCTCTGTTTTTTCTAAAGAGTCATATTGCAGTTGTCTACGTCGTGTTTGAGACAAGTGATGAAAGGTCTGTTGTTCATCCTCTGAAGGGAATCGTTGGAATTCATCATCAAGTCGACCGACCATCTTAACTAGCCCTTACGATACTGCTTTCGCTTAGCGCACATAAATCTAAATCGGTACTAGCTACTCCACGAGAAATAAGACGTAACACCGATACAAACACATCGCAAATCGATACTTTCAAGCTTTCAGCTAACTCATATATCTTGGCTTCTTTTACGGTACATAAATACTCATAAACAACTGGTATTAGATTGTTGTCTTCAATGCAACCACTGTAGCGATGAACCAACTCACAATTCTTGAGAAAATATCCATTACGAATCTGCCTATCTGTTACCAAAATCAATTGGATACCTAGTTTTTCTGCTGCTCGTTTTCTCGCTTCAAACTTACGCTGAAAGTCTTTATCAAACGTTTTGTCATATGGCTTAATTTCGACAAATCGACAGTCGCCATCAATGTAAGTCACCAGAAAGTCAGGGGTATATGGGAATCGCTTACCGCAGTACTCATAAAAATACCCTTCGGGTTGTGACTCGTAATGAACTACCTCACGGTCGTATTCAAAGTGATAACAGCAATCTCTTTCCAAACTGCTTTCACACATGACTGATTCTTTATTCTTCACACTAGCGAACTTGAAGACGTTTTTGTTTGGAGATGCTTTGCGAAGATCACGGATATACATAAGCGTCCTAAAATGTCGTAAGAAAACAACCTATTTTAGTTTAGGACACTTTATGCATTTTAAAAGGACAGGTTATGATTTTATTTGGACACTTTATGATTTCAGCGACAGTCCTCACCCAGCTATAACAAGCGGTTTTTATATTGCTCCGGTGTCATACCGGAGTACTTCTTAAACATGGCGATAAATGGACTGGCCTGGTTATATCCCAGAGTTAAGGCCACCTCTTTGACCGTTTGTCCTTTTCTCAGCAACTCCATTGAATGGAGGTAACGAACACGCAGCCGCCACTCTGTAAAGCTCATACCCAACTCACTTTGGCAGTGGCGCGCTAAGGTGCGTTCGGTCGCATGCACCTTTTCCGCCCACTCACCCAAACTGATGTCATCCGTCGGCGACTCTTCAACGGCTTTGAGGATCGGCGCTAAATACTTGTTGTCGGTGGTCGGGAGGAAATGATGCTCCACTTCCTGCCGGGCTAACTGATCCAGCAGCACCTGTACCAGTCGTTTATCTTGCTCACTTTTCGCCACGTTGATATCACGCTGACGAAAATCTTCAATAATGGCGGAGATAATCGGCGTCACTTTGATCAGGCTGGTTTTCGTCGGGAAATGCTGGGTCAGTTCCGGGGCAATGTTCAGCGAGCAGTATTCCAGCGGCTTGCGATTATAGCTGGTATGACGAATACCGGCCGGCACCCAGATGGCCAAATGTGGTGGTGCCAGAAAACGGGTATCTTCCGCGTCCATTTCAAGAATCCCGCCACTGATCAGTTGCACCTGTCCCCAGGGATGGCTATGAATGCGTGTTTCTGTGTTTGACAAAAAAGCCTCAAAATTCATAAACACATCTGATGGTGCTCGATCTATAGATAACGAAGGGTGAAGGTTCCTGGCACTCTTTCTCAATTTTTGTCTTCCTATCGCTCGCGATGTCTTTTAGCAGATACATTCTGTTTTAAAGACCTGTCAGACTAGCACCATAAATTATTGTGTGACGGGGTTCAAATGATTTATCTACTGCCGCTTTTTACTGTAATCATTTGGGGAGGCAACTCCATCGTTAACAAAATGGCGGCGAGTGCTATCGAGCCCAGTGCCATGAGTTTCTATCGCTGGCTGGTTGCCGTTGCGATCCTCAGCCCGTTTTGCCTGCCCGCCGTACTCCGGCAACGCCACATCATTCGTCCCTACCTGGGAAAACTGGCAGGCTTAGCACTGCTGGGAATGGTACTTAACCAATCGCTGGGTTACTACGCCGGGCTGACCACCAGCGCCTCCAATATGGCGCTGATCACCTCACTGGTCCCCCTACTCGCCGTATTTCTCAGCGTGCCGTTACTGGGCAAACGCATCTCTGTGCTCAGTATTATTGGCGGGATCATCTCCCTTTCCGGGCTTGCTTTTATGCTCGGTGAAGGAGATGTGAGTTTTTTCCTCCACCAGGATATTACCCAGGGTGACGGACTCATGCTGCTCGCCGCGCTGGTCTATGCCGTGTATTGCGTGCTGCTCAAGCGCTGGAAGATGCCATTCGGCAGCCTGACTCTGGTGTATATGCAGGGGGTGTGCTCGGTCGTGATGCTGATCCCGCTGTGGTTAACCAGCGAAACCCTGGCTGCACCCTCAGCCTCAATACCACTGATTGCCTATGCCGCTCTTGCCGCATCGGTATTTGCACCGTTGATGTGGGTAAAATCAATTGATCGGATCGGCGCAGACTCAAGTGCCATGTTCATGAACCTGATGCCAGTGGTATCAATAGCTCTGGCTTCCACCTTGCTCGGTGAGGCAATCCAGCCCTACCACCTGATCGGCGGAATCATGGTGATCTCAGGGGTAATTTTGTCTCAGGTGAAACGGCAGCAGAAAATCCGCCCGCGACAAAACCGCGTGCCGCTCACGACTACCGCCTAAAATAACACAAAAGAGCCACACTTGGCTCTTTTGTATATCCGCGAAGCAAATTACAGCGCTGCAGCTTGCTCTTCGAGTTCTTTGGTTGTCTTCTGACTTACAAACTCTTTATACAATGCCGCCTTGTCGCTTGGGTCAATATTGGCATCTGCGGTAACTGCCGTGTTGAACATCTTTTCAGACTCGATCTTCGGCATTACTACCAGAGCGCAAACTTGATCCACTCCGCCAACATTGACGAGTGACACCTGTTCAACCTGACTCTTTTGAATCGATGTATTCGTGATTTGTTTCGCGATTTGCTCAAACGAGGTACCCGCTACCTGTGCATCGGCAGTGGTATCCATTTTCTGGTAGTTCTTCTCTAATACGCTCACTTTAACATCCAGGTTTTGCGCCAGTGTGTTACGAGCCAAAGAGACGGCATGGTTACGATCAATAGAGAAGTTACCTGATGCTGTCACACAGTTGGAAGCAGCAAAGCCATTGGCGGAAGTAGGGTTCAGCACCCAAGCCGGGACGTTGCTGCCTTTATTGGTTTCGATTTTTGCCGTATTTTCTGACGCGCTTTGACTCGCACAACCAGATAAAAATACCGCACCGATCACTGCTGAAAGAATGTGATGTTTCATTCTCATTTCCTTTTATATGATTGAATTTGACTGCGCATGATAGGTTTTCATTCTATCGTTGACCTTCTTGAGGTAATTGCGAGTCTCTTTGTAGGGTAAGTTTCTGATCAGATGTTGATAAACTTGTTCTGAGCTCATCGAATTTATTTTTTTCACTGCACTTGATACGCTCTTTTCACCAAATGCTTTGGCCACGTTACCAGAGCCGGTGTTGTAAGCCGCGATCACACTGTAAGTCGCACTTTGCGGATCTTTAATTCCCTTGAGGTAACGACTTTGCAGAATCTTAAGGTAAGCCGCTCCAGTTTCAATATTGACGGTTGGATCATACAGGTCATTCACTTTCATGGGCTTGTCTTTGCCTCGATAAAGCTTGTTGACGTCGTGACCAGCGGTAGTGGGAACAATCTGCATCAGGCCGTAAGCCGGAACGTGAGACTTAGCCCGCGGATTAAAGTGCGATTCGGTATGCATAATGGCCAAAACCAACGACGGTTGCAGCTGGCGTTTAAGGCTCTCTTTCTGAACGGTTGGCAGGTACTGGCTTGCTCGGTCAGAGAGTGCAGATTCCGGAATCTTTACCGTATAAGCCACCACTTGTTGTGGTTTGGTTTCGAAAGTCGCTTGTTGCAGCTTAAGCTGTTTCTCAACCTTCGCAACACGCTGAGCCTGACGCTTTTGCATGGCCACTTTCTGCTCGGCAATGATCTGCTCTTGCTTATAAGGACTGATGACTGCGGCCTGTTTTTCAGCAAACATATCCAGCTGGCTCATTTGACGTTCAGTCTGGGCTTCAATCTCTTGTTTTACCTGCTCAAAAGTTTTTGCTTCAACTTTGATCTCTTCAACATAAACCGCTTGCGGTGCCGCCTTCTGCGGTGTAACCAAGCCGACTTCTTGCCACAGTGGCGCATTACTCTCAATCACCGAGTTAACGATCTGCGCCTCTTGCTCCGGATTCGCGGACTTTACTTCGTCCGAAGGAAGATAACTTACGGTGATCTCACCCTTATCTAGATCAACCACCGTACGGGCGTCGTGTTGTTCGTCATACACCACAATGACATCAGGCGACGGGATTTTGGCGTCCCCCCATTTCTTGATCGAAGCCTGTTGCTTTTTGTCCCAATCCGCCAAGTAGGCCTGCTGCCACTGGTTAAACTCTTTGATCTGATTGGTATACCATTGCTCAAACTCAGCGCTGTCATCGACCGAGAGCTGTTCTATCTCTTTATCCAGCTCAGAGAATGGATCATTAGCCTGGCTTGGCAGGGCTACCAACAAGTTCAACGCCACTGCTAATGAGTAATATTTCAATTTCATAAACCTAGCCACCGTTATGTGTAAGATCAGAAGTAAGAGGACAAGTCCCCGGCACTTTCTGCTTGTTGCTCAAACAATTTGTCTTCAATATCTAACGCCAGTCGCTCACAGGCATGACTCGAACAAGCTTGAGTAATCGCCAGACTCTCTGCGAACTGCCCCGAGTCATATTGCCATTTTGCCAACCACATTTTGACTTCATCGCGTTTAAGGGCAGAAACATCGACGTACTGCTGGTAATAATGCGCGGCTTTCTCCTGGTCGCTTTGCGAAAGCAATAGCGTCACGAGCCCTGCGGCGTCCATCGCCACTTCCGGTGCCTGGATAAGCAGCGGTAATACCGGCTTAATTTGCCCGAAACGCTCGGTCGAGTAATAAGCAATCGCATAGTTCAAAGCAGTAATCTGCAGGTTGGTTTTATATCCCGTATCTTTAAGGGTTGCGGAACACGCCGCCTGGGTATTGTCTAATCGTGAGAACTGGATATCGCTCAACTCATAAGTCAGATTGGCAAAAGGCCAGGTGGCGAAGCGTTGCTTGATGATCGCGCGCTCGATCAACTGATCTTCGTAATACTTACGTAAACCTAAACCCAAACCTTTACGGCACAACGCTTTCATCTGCGTTTTTGTCAGTTCACTCTCACGTGTGACGCTCACTGAAGTCTGCGCGCCTTGTTCCGTTACCGTGTATTCGGTACCGTTGAAGGCCCAGGTTTGAGGTTCTGAAGCGAAAACTGGCAGGCCTATCAGGCCCGCCAGTAACAACGTGAATCTGTGGTTACAGATCATTGGCATTACTCACTTGGCCTGATGGCCCCTGAGTATTGTTGTTGCCATCGGTCAGACCGCCGGTTGTCGAGATCTTATGATTCGAGCTGGCATTTTGCCCTTCACGCACCCGCTTCTTATTTTCTGCTGCGGCCTGTTTTGCTGCAGCCTCCAATGATGGAGCATACACTGCCACGGCCAACATCCAGTCACCATCGCTGCTCTTAAACGTTTTCACCGAGACCCCAGCAGGCACTTTACCGGCCGCGAACGATTTGTAGGAATCCGCACTCTTGATGTTATTCATAAAGGTGTGCTTATCTTCCGCCAAAACCTCCGCATCTGCCGGATTGATGCTCTCTGGCGGGTACTCAAACTGTTCATTTTTCTCAAGTTGGTTCTCGGTAAAACCACCTTCCCAGTACACCTGCTCGCCCTGCATCACAGCGATAAGACCGTTACGGGCTTTGGCTTGCGCTTGTGATTTCGACATGCCAAGCAACTTGCGTTTTACGCTTTTGTTTTTGTTATCGCGGATGATCGAAGAACCAAAACCAAGCACGAACGATTCACCGGTATCTGGGTTGGTGATGACTTTCGCCCCAACCGGCGGCATCACACCTGCCTGTAGATCGGCAATGATTTGCTTGAAGATGGCATTAGGTTCTGTCGTTTGGGTTAATGCCCCCACTTTACGCTTGGTCTGCTCACGCGTTTTCGGTGTCGAGATCAGACTTACACGCACTAAGTTCTCGCTTGGATCATCAAACACGTCAAAAGTAACATAACCTGCCAGTGCGCCTTTAACCGACTCCGCACAGTTATCACTCATCATGCTGGTAGTGTTCGCAGCACTCTCTGTCGCCGTGTCAATGACATCCATGGTTTCATTTACCGCAGTCGCACACATGTTGCTCATGCCTTCCATGTTTTCTACCAGCTGCTTTTTAGCGATCTGGAACGCCTTCATGTAGGCACCACGCTTTGACAGCAATGTCGCGTTGCGGTTTTCATACGTTTCGTAGCTACCTGAACCCGTGGACAAAATACCGATCCCTGAGCCTACTGCGATCATTTTAACGCCATCACCTTCATCCTCGATCAGGCTTTGGTGTGCAACCAAAACAGCGGCTTTTGGATCCTCTGCAACCACAAGGTCACCTACTTCTTTTACATCAGCCGTGTCAATCGCTTGAGTTTCAGACGAGGCATCGGTGGCAGGCACCAAATCGTTAAGGTCAAAGTCTACATTGGCGTACGCAGTTGTGCATAAACTGGCCAGCGCCAATGAAAGAAGTGTTTTTTTAAACATAGTAATCCTATAAAGGTCTTAAAGTACGTTGATTTGATAGTCATTCAAAACACGTAATTTGGACTGATAGTTAGGCTGATGAATGCGTAAAGTGGGTTCAATGAACTGGGCCAGATCATTGGCATTATTAAGTGAACGCAATTTCACGACCACTTTGCCTGAACGGCTTTCAATTTTAATGTCAGACACCCCATTAATCGCACTTAAAAGCGTATACAGCTGGCCTTGCTTGCCTGCCGCTGAAGGGGTGAATATCACTTCCCGTACCGGGCCGCCACGCATCGCCATTTTCTGGACTGCATTGTGCAGAGCCTGGGTCAGCGCTCGCTTGTTACCCTCAGAAGCAAGGTGTACAGCAGCGAGTTCATTAAGCATTCCGTCTTTATTTGGCAACGTCATCAGCGTCGGATCATTCTGCCAATGAGCATACTGGTTGCCGGAGCGGTCAAGCATTTTCGCTGAAAGCGCAAGCTGCAGTCCTGAAGGAGTGACCTTCTCTCGCTCATCGACCTGTAGAATAACCGTTGCCTGCTCCGGAGTGAGAGACAAATCAAATCCCATTTGTGCCAGAGAACGGGTAAAGGTAGAGCGCACGACGGGTAAGTGTGCATCGACATAAACTGCCGGTTGCCCCAACGTTTTGATAAGCTGAGTGATTCTCTCTTCAACTTTCTGACGCTCAACCGATACGTCTAATGTCACCACCAGAACGCCGTTAGCTTTGGTTTGGCTGGAAATTTCGTTCCAACCGGTGATCATGCCCTGTGACTGCATCGAAAGTGACTGGACAGCCACTTCATGAAGATCAAAATCATCACTCATCGAGGTTGCAGACATACTGGAGTAGGACTGCTGCAAGTAACCCGACTTAACCATTACGCCGAGAACCTGGCTAATGGCACGACGGAATGCGTCTTGCTCCGCCGCCTGACGCGCACTCAAACCGCGTTTGTTGTCCGGTGTGCCTTCACCAATCACAACCACCGAGACCGTCGCTTCCGAATCCCACATAATGTCATCGTCGCTGCTCGATCCGTTATTCTGAGGTGGCATCAGGCGTACCGTCAGACAGGTGTCATCCCCCATCAGTTCCGGCTGGCCAAAATCCGCTGCAACCGTCCCTTTCTCTATGCCAGTCACCAGGACGTCACGAGCGGTTTGGTTAAACTGCTCATTGAACAGTTCCGAGTCATCACTGGACAGAGAAACAGAAACTTGTCCGTTGAGGAATAAACGTAAGTTATTGAGCGCATCCGCTTTGGCCGCCTCAATGGCCAAAGCACCGCGACCATAAGCGCATCCCTGCTCAGTAAGAGCCAGTGTCGACTGGCTCTTATCAAGTTCCAATGCTGAAACTGACGTGGCAATGAGGAGGCTACTCAGGACAAAACCAGAGTTTAACCCTTTTGTGCCCATGTGCTGCGTTCCTTCATGAATTCCATTGGTACGCCAACACTGACTGCAAAAATTCGACGCTGACGATCTGGTCGGTAGATGCCTTGCTCAGCTTCATCGCGTACCTGGTCTGCCAGTTTGCTGTCTTTCCAACGTACAATTTTACCCTGAGCACTTTGCTGGCTTGGATTGACGGTAGCGACACCAATCGGCTCGACAAAACCTGCGCTGTACTCAAATACCACCATGGTCTCGTTAGGCAATACCCCGGCAT
Organism: Vibrio sp. CAU 1672; assembly: GCF_029223195.1. Lineage (GTDB taxonomy): Bacteria > Pseudomonadota > Gammaproteobacteria > Enterobacterales > Vibrionaceae > Vibrio. The sequence goes on from NZ_JARHUF010000003.1 coordinate 25,346, forward strand.
TCTGGCCGCGATCCAGAGAAATACGGTCACCTTTGATCCCCATTACCTGAGCGGTTGCCGGCATTTCTTTCAGCAAACGGGTCAACATGATGTCAAAGCCACGCGATGCCATTTCGTTCATCACAGAGTCTACGTCTTTACTGCTGGTGTAATTAAAGCCACGGTAATAATCGCCGTTGGCGATCACTGTTGTGTAGCTTTCTTTGTCACGTACATCAAAGTTAGACACGCGGATTTTGCCGATATTCGGGTAGCTCAGCTTTTCACGTGTGTATGGGTCGATCACCCCTGTTGTCATTTCCATCGAGGTTTGAAACAGTGATTGGGTCGAACCGAATAACATGTCACCGGTTTTCAACACATCCACCTTCATGATGTAATCAGTGGAAAGCTTCTGACGTCCATCCATCTTCTTCGCAACGTTAACGGCGCCCTCATCTGCCAGAATCTCTTCCATCGCAGCATTCACCGACTGAGTATCGCGGGTCAGGATGCGAAAACGATTAACGCCGGCAAACTGGTTTTCCAGGGTATTTTCCAGCGCTTTGGTCTCAAATTTACCAATGCTGCTGTGCATCGCATTGAAAACGTCGGCAGACTTACCTTGCAGATTTTCACTGACGTCGGTCTTCACATCACCAAAGTACAGGCGGATGGTCTTTTTAGCCAACGGGCAGCGGCTGTCTTTTTCATTGGCTTCATAAGAGCAGAACTGAAGCCCCTGAGTGTTGAAATAAGCCGGTACTTCAATATCACTATTGGTAAAATCAAACGCCGATTTACCAATGATCAGCGATGAGTTTCCGGCATTACTTTCTACTGCGTAGGTTTGTTGGCTGGGTGTGCTGTTACACCCAGCCAAAACAAGACCGGCAGTGACTAAAATGGCGATCTTTGAATATTTCATTATGACTTAACTTTCTCTTCTAAAACTTTGTCCAGGTTCTCTAGCTGCTCAATCGTGTTTTGGTCCAGAGAAATCATATCGTTAGCGTCATATGCCAGTACCGAACGCGCTTTCAGCTCGTGGTAGGCTTCAACTACCGGTACCTCTTCTGCTTCACCTTCTGCATCTGAGTCACTGGAAGCGAAAGAAAGTGCGTTGCTTAAGCCTTTCAGTACTGTTTCCTGACCGATTGCAGCAGCATTGTTAGAAGCGATCAGCGCAATTTCTCCAGCCTGAAGCGTTAGGTCTTTTGCCAGCTCAAGGTTTTGATCGAAGATTGAATCAGACGCCGCTTTGTAAGCCTCTACCTGAGGGCGAATCTTCTTGCTTTCCGGTTTATCTTTGTCGAACTCATTCATTGCGGCCAGCAATTCTTCATCCGTTTTGTCCGCATTCACCGCAAGGAAGCCAGCCACATCGGCGTGTTTATCCGCGAGCGTACGGTAGTCCAGGAACACGGCACACTGGCGCTCCTGAATTGACACCATCACTTGTGACACTTTATCGACAGCGTAGGAAACCGGCGTATATTCCGTGCCCAATTCGGCACAAGTTTGAGTTAATTGGTTGCTCATTTCGTTACGGTCCACGGTTGCAGATTCCATACCTGGAATAGAGGAACAACCTGCCAGAGCAGAAATGAATAGACTAGCCATGACGGTTTTTTTGAACATGCTTGTATCCTTTAATTCAATACTGAATAGATAGACTCATTAGTTAGATTTTTAATTATTTTTTGCTGAGCAATGCGCTTTGCTGCAGCAGAACTGGTGGATGACATACCAAGCTCTGTCATCACCTTTTGACTCACGACAACGCTAGGCGAAGCCGTATCAAAAACTTTGAAGTACACGTTTTGCTTTGTGATAAATTCCTGGCCTTTCTTGCCGGATTGGGAACTCGTTTTGATATAAACCGTGATAGCTCCCTGCGTACTCGCAAGCGACGTATCCGACAATAACCCCTGTAGCTGGCTAGCAAAAGCATCTCGTGATGAGGTAAAGGAAACGGAGAAGTCACGACCGGCCTGCTCCATCGCCAACTCCAGGTCACGTTGAGCCGTTTGATACTCGCCTATTCCGTCTGCGTCTAAAGCCGCAAGCACGATAAGACGCGACTGATTATTCCGCATAGCCTCATCGGCTTCCATGTAGCGCTTCAGATCCCGCCACTCGTTACGCAAGTGCTTTAATTTCCGCGTGGCGACCTGATTGGCGCTTTTGATGTCATGAGTTAACTTCTGTGCCCATGATGCTCTATCAACCCTGAAACGGTATTCACACTGATTTTGTTGGCAAGACGAATCAATCAGTTCTAGCGCCTGGACTTCTATCGGTAGCGATCGCAGCGACGCCTCTTGCTGGTACGACGAACGGGTTGCATTACCTTCTTTACTGATCAGCGTTTTTTCCCGAACCTCGACCTCGCTGTAGAGGTTCATCGCCAGTTGTTTTTTTGCATCGATAATCGCTTCATGTTCATTGTTTCCATAGCCCGAAACGTAGAGAAAAGACTCCTCCGCTCGAGCGGCTACATTACAACTTACTAGCGATAGGCAAAACGCGACTAAGGCAAAACGAATCAAATTTGCGTCCAGGGTAGTTGGTCAGTAATGTGCAAAACGTTACGTAAAATTCCCTTACCATTCAAACGGCCATTTATTAGACACAAATTCACTAAATATGCATAAAAATGCAATTTAAATTATATTGTGACATCACTTCCATTTATGCAATTCCTTACTCAAACCTTACAAATAGGGGAGGCTTTTCTTAGGGTATTCTCAAACTTGAGATTTTTATCACGCTCCATATTCAATCAATTGAATTAATGACATTTCTGATATTAGGCATTTTTTTGCATAAGTGTGATTTGTGTTTGATTATTAAATCAATAAAACATCATTCAATTAGAACTTTTACTCAACTTAGCTTTCCATTACAGTGTAAATAGTGCTCACCTCACCATAACAAGACTAATAATGATCTATTTTCGATGACCTTTTCGAGTGGTACATTGAATAAACATCAACCAACAAAGGAACAACCAATGAGCTGTGGACAAAGAGATATCACCCTTCGTTTTCTGGCTGAACCTGGTGACGTTAATTTTGGCGGCAAGGTGCACGGTGGGGCGGTAATGAAGTGGATTGATTTGGCCGCCTATGCCTGTTCTGCGGCCTGGAGCGGGAAATATTGCATCACCGCATACGCCGGTGGAATTCGTTTTGTGGCGCCAATCCATGTCGGCAACCTGGTTGAAGTCAGTGCCAAGGTGATCTATACCGGCCGGACCTCCATGCATATCGCTATCGATGTCCAGGCCTGCGATCCCAAACAGCTAAACAATCGTCTGACCACCCACTGCATCGTGATCATGGTGGCGGTCGATGAGCACGGCGAGCCAACAGAAGTACCAAAGTGGCAGCCTGAGAGTGATGAAGATAAAGTGCTGGAACAATCGGCAATCCGGCTGATGAACATGCGTAAGCAAATTGGCGACGAGATGGAAGCGCATGTTAAGTATCTGAAGTAACCATAAACCAACATTGACTACACCTTATGCACCTTACTTGTGAAGCGATGTCATATTTGGTATGCCTCACTTAACCCAAACAACAGGTTGTCATAAATCCTTCACGTAATTTTGCTTAAATTCCCGCAAGATCTACACGCGTAATTGAGCGGATAACTTGAAGTCAAACAGCACCACATTAAGTGAAAAAACCTTAACTAACCTCAAAGCCGTCGAATACCAGTGGGTGAGAACAATGTACGTCGAAGGTTACCCGAGTGAAGAGATTAACCGTTATATTCAAACTTGTTTTGGCGGTGATGCAACCTTTGCCGATCTGTTTCGCCGGGTCGCGCTCCAGCAAGAAAGCCTTTATACCCTGCTCCAACATGTTGGTTGCGCCCCATCAAGCCGGGAGCTGTAAGCCAGTCCCTCTTACTCACTGCACCGACGCTTTCCTCATGCGATGGCCTGCCGCCGCACAACTAAATGTGTGAAGTGATACGCACGGCCTTTTGATCCGGTTGTGTACTCCTGTCTAAAACCGCTAGTCTATTTGCCAAGGCAGTTTTCCTAAGTTACTGATAACAAAAAGCCTGAGTCAAGCTCAGGCTATGGTTACAAAAACTGTTAGTGATTTTAGTAAGGAACAAAGCTAACAGCCAGCTATGCGTAACGCCAATATTGCTGATATTACTGATCGGCGGCCAAACCAAAAACGTAATATCGAAGCAAATAGAAGGGCGACCAAACGGTCGCCCTTATTCTTTTTATTCTTAATCTCTTAGCGACCCACTAAGATTAACCTTTCACACCACCGGCTGTCAGTCCACCAACTAACCAGCGCTGTGCCAGCAAGAATACTACTGTGATTGGCACTGCAGAAAGTACTGCTGCTGCGGCAAAGTCACCCCACAGGTAGTTCTGAGGGTATAGATATTGCTGCATACCAACCGCTAGAGTGTATGAGTCTACATCAGAAAGCAGTAACGATGCTACCGGAACTTCACCGATCACCATAATGAATGACAAGATGAACACTACTGCTAGGATTGGCACAGATAGTGGTAGCAGTACCAGGCGGAACGCTTGCCATGGTGTTGCACCGTCCAGTGCCGCCGCCTCTTCCAGTGACGAATCAATGCTCTCGAAGTAACCTTTGATGGTCCACACGTGCAGTGCGATACCGCCAAGGTAGGCAAAGATCAAACCACCATGCGTGTTCAGGCCAAGGAACGGGATGTATTGTCCAAGCTTGTCAAACAGCGCGTACAATGCCACCAAAGCCAATACTGCCGGGAACATTTGGAAGATCATCATCGCTTGCAGGATGGTGTTCTTGCCTTTGAACTTCATACGCGCAAATGCATAAGCCGATGTAGTAGACAGCGCCACAATCATGATAGAAGAAATGCCGCCAACCTTAACCGAGTTCCACAACCAGGTCATAACCGGGAATGGAGGTGGTGTCACCGTGCCATCAGCATTGGTCACTGCAATACCTAACGCCAGCTTCCAGTGGTCCAGCGTTGGGTTGTCTGGGATCAGGCTACCCGTTGCAAAGTTACCTTCACGGAATGAGATAGCGATGACCATTAATAAAGGGAAAATAATCAGTGCTAAGAACGCCCACATTGCGGCGTGCGTAGCCCATACACGATACTTTAATGACTGACCTTGTACCATTGCCATTGTGATGTCTCCTTAATCTTGAGCTACTTTAGTTACACGCAGGTTGATAAGTGCTAATGCGCCAACCAACAGGAAGATAAGCGTTGCTACCGCACTTGCCAGACCAAAGTCCTGACCGCCCGCACCTTCAAACGCGATACGGTATGTGTAGCTAACCAATAAGTCGGTGTAACCCGCAGGTTCTGAAGTACCGATCATGTTCGGACCACCACCTGTCAACAATGCAATCAGTACAAAGTTGTTGAAGTTAAACGCGAAGCTGGCAATCAGCAGCGGTGTTAACGGCTTGATCATCATCGGCAGCGTGATACGGGTAAAGTTAGAGACAAAGTTCGCACCATCAATTGCCGAAGCTTCATACAAGTCGTCAGGAATCGCTTTTAGCAGACCCATACACAGGATCATCATGTAAGGGAAACCTAGCCAGGTGTTCACGATTAAGATCATGCTTTTTGCCATGAATGGGTCAGAGAACCACGCTGGGCTGATACCAAACAAGCCTTCAAGCAACATGTTGATCTCACCAAAGCTTTGGTTAAACAAACCTTTGAAGATCAGGATAGAGATAAACGCTGGTACGGCGTAAGGTAGGATAAGCAGCAAACGGTAGATAGAGCGACCTTTCAGCTCTTCCCACTGAACCACACTCGCTAGTACCAGACCGATAATCAGAGTAAACAATACTGACAGTGCAGAAAACACAACTGTCCAGATGAAGATGCTGATGAACGGCTCTTTGATACCATCATCTTTCCATACACGTTCAAAGTTGTGTGTACCAGTTGTTACAATGAAACCTGGTGAAACAGTATTACCGACAAACTGGCCGCTTTCATCAACTGGCTGGTAGTAACCCACTTCCATGTTAGGTAGCAGAGTTTCGCCTGTATGGTTATTGTACAGTGACTGACCATCTTCCTGTAGCGTGAATAGCGGTACCACGGCAGCAAACTTACGTAGGCCACTCATGCGGATATCATCACCACTAGGCAAATGCAGATCGACACTGCTCAGCGCGCTACGGTTTTTCACGATAGTCTTGATTGGCTCTTTCTCACCGCTGATCTCTGTCACTGGCGTCAAATCAAGATCCGAGACTGACAAACCTTCAAGCTGGAAACTTGGCGTAGCAAGCAGCTCACCACCTTTTTCAACCACGATCTGGTGACCTTGTTCGGTTTTATAAAGGGTGAATGGGTAGCTGTCGCCACTCTGATAGGTTCTGTCTAATAGGACGGTTTGGGCACGTTCCAGCGAGAGTTGGTTTTTCGCGCTGTAGTTGGTAAACGACAAACCAACGGTGTACGCCAATGGGAAAAGGATGAACAGAATCATTCCGGCAATACCCGGATAGATATAACGGTGGGCGTAGGTCTTTTTACTACCAAAGATATACAACGCCAATGCAGTAAGAATGAGCGTAAGCAGTGCAAACGCAATCTCACCACGAGAATACATTAGAATGGTAGCGTAACCGTTTAAAATACCGATTGAGCCTAATAGTGCCCACTTGATAAACACTTTTTTGCTGCTCGGAAGGTTTGCGTCTGGTGCTGTCATAGCATTTGTACCTTGAACTGACTGCATAGGGAACCTGCTAGCGATATAGAATAAATATAGAAAAGTAAGGAGGAGTTGCCTCCTCCTTAAAAGGTATTACTGAATTATTTTGTCATTTGTTTTTCTGCATCTGCCAGAGCAGCATCTACAGTTTGACGACCGTCAACAACGTTGATGATAGCGTTCTTAGCCGCACCCCAGAATGCGTTCATTTGAGGGATGTTTGGCATGATTTCGCCGTTCATCGCGTTATCCATTGTTGCTGCAATACGAGCATCGCTGTCTAGTTCACGCTGGAACGAGTTAAGAGCTACCGCACCTAGTGGCTTGTCGTTGTTAACCATACGTAGACCATCGTTAGTCAGTAGGTAGTTCTCAATGAACTCTACCGCTAGGTCACGGTTAGGTGATGCAGTGCTGATACCAGCAGTTAGGACACCAACGAATGGCTTAGAAGATTGACCCTGGAACTTAGGCAGAGTAGTCACACCGTAGTTGATGCCAGACTTCTCAACGTTACCCCAAGACCATGGACCGTTGATGGTCATCGCAGTAGTACCTTGGTTGAATGCAGACTCAGAAACAGAGTAGTCCATGTCTGGAGAGATGATTTTCTTGTCAACCAGGCCTTTGATGAAGTTCATTGCGTCTTTAACGCCTTCTTTCGCAATACCAGCGTCTTTAATATCGTAGCCTTCAGAAGTGTACTTGAACGCGTAACCGCCGTCAGCAGCCATTAGTGGCCATGTGAAGTACGGTTCTTTCAGGTTCCACATGATCGCAGACTTGCCTTCTTTTTTCAGTTTGGCATCAAGTGCTGCAACTTCTTCCCAAGTTTTTGGTGGGTTTGGAACCAAGTCTTTGTTGTAGATAAGAGACAGAGATTCAACCGCTACAGGGTAACCAATTAGCTTGCCATCGTAACGTACTGCATCCCATGCGAAATCAACGATGCCTTCTTGGATTTCTTTAGAAGGTTTGATCTCAGCAAGTAGGCCTGCTTCTGCGTAACCGCCAAAACGGTCGTGAGCCCAGAATACGATATCAGGACCGTCACCAGTAGCCGCTGTCTGAGGGAATCGATCTTGTAGGCCATCTGGGTGAGCTACTGTTACTTTAATGCCAGTGTCTTCTTCAAATTTTTTACCTACTTCAGCCAGACCGTTGTAACCTTTGTCCCCGTTGATCCAGATAGTAAGTTGACCTTCTTCGATGGCAGCATTAGCACCTAAAGAACCCAAAGCGACAAGAGTACCCAGTGCTAGAGCGCTTACTTTTTTCATGTTCGTATCCTTTTTATATTTTGATGTAGGGCTATTCCATGGAGGTTCAGCCGTATTTCGACATATATCATCTGAAATAATCATATATGCCTCATCCTCCTAACCACTACGCCCTCTCCATTATGAACCATTTTCGTGATCTCAATCGCTTAGTCTTAGAGACCCAAATCACAAAACAAACCGTTCCTGTGATCGATTTCAACTTTAGGTCGGGCAAATATGTGATTTCCGCCCAAGTTGTTATTTATTCCCCCTTTTCCACTCCTCCCTGACTACTCCCCCTGCAATTATTTTGGTTAGGAGGATGTCGTATTGAACACAATCTTAGAAACTGCATTCATCCAAGAGCGGATGGTAAGAACCCTTTCCCAGCAGTACCTGTTATTTCGGGAGCAATATGCTGGCTTACATTGCCATACGAGTGGAATGTCATTATTCGTGTTGTTAGTGGTAATTATTTCACGGGGGAGACACCACGAATAATGTGGGGGAGAGAAACTCGTACTTGGCTATGGCGGGTAGCGCTTCGTCTTCAGGATAACTTCAGAAGCGCTACCCTGTTTTTCTTACCAATCCCATAAACTTACCGGTTCCTACTGTTACTGCCCGCACCATAATTCATATAATGATGGGCGGTGAATGATAAAAATTTGATCGAGGACGAGCTACATGGCGAGTGTCACGTTAAAAAATGTTTGTAAAGCGTACGACGACGTAATGATTTCTAAAAACGTAGATCTGGAAATCAACGAAGGTGAATTTGTTGTCTTTGTTGGCCCATCAGGTTGCGGTAAATCTACACTATTACGTTGTATTGCAGGTCTTGAAGACATTACTTCGGGTGATTTGTATATTGGTGACCAGCGCATGAATGATATTGAGCCATCCAAACGTGGTGTTGGTATGGTATTCCAGTCATACGCTCTGTATCCGCACTTAAACCTATACGACAACATGTCTTTTGGCCTGAAACTGGCTAAAGCAGACAAAGCAGAAGTCGACAGACGCGTTGAACAAGCCGCAGAAATTCTACAGCTCGGTCACCTGTTAGAACGTCAGCCTAAAGCACTATCGGGCGGACAACGTCAGCGTGTTGCAATTGGTCGTACTCTTGTTTCTCAGCCAAACGTATTTCTGCTGGATGAGCCACTGTCTAACCTGGATGCGGCACTGCGTGTACAAATGCGCGCCCAGATTACCAAGCTGCAGCGCCAACTTGGTTGTACCATGATCTACGTAACCCACGATCAGGTAGAAGCGATGACCATGGCAGACAAAATTGTGGTTCTGGATGGTGGTCATGTATCACAGGTTGGTCGTCCACTTGAGTTGTACCACTACCCACAAAACCGTTTCGTAGCTGGTTTCATTGGTTCGCCAAAAATGAACTTTATGAGCGTATTCATTGATGAAGTTGAAGCGGAACGCGTGAAAGTTCAGCTTTCCAACGGTTTCAGCTTCTGGATCCCAGTGGACGGCACGACGGTTAACCGCGGTGATCGTATGTCAATGGGTATCCGTCCTGAGCACCTGGTTAAGCCATCTGAAGGTGATGCGGTTATTGACGGCGAAGTGATGATTGTTGAGAAGCTGGGTAACGAAACTCAAGCGTACCTCAACCTGGAAAGCGCTGATGCCGACGTAATCTACCGTCAGCCAGACACTCTGGATGTTAATGCTGGTGATAAACTGTCAATCGGTATTCCAGCCCACCGTTGTCACCTGTTCCACAGTGATGGCCGCGCATGCCGTCGTCTGTATGAAGAAACAGGCGTAGCTCATAGCTAATCTATTATTAACCTTTGCTTGCTGAAAATCCCTCTCGCCCGGAGAGGGATTTTTTATTGGCCCAAACCCACCCAAACCGTTCCCCCCGCTTATTAACCATCGCTTAAATTTTTTTCTCAGCAAACTAGACGACTGGTCTAATTGGCTTTATAGTGGCGGTCATGAATACAAAAACCAATGACACCCGCCAGCACATTCTAGACGTCGGCTACGAATTGATCGTATCCCGGGGTTTTACCAGTGTTGGGCTTTCAGAGCTGCTAAAGACCGCCGCGGTGCCGAAAGGCTCTTTTTACCACTACTTTAAGTCCAAAGAGCAATTTGGTGAGGCGCTAATTCAGGATTACTTCAGAAAGTATTTTCAGCGTCTGGATGCGCGCTTCCACAACGATGCGCTTAACGGTTACCAGCGCCTGATGAGCTACTTTGAAGACATAATTAAAGTGGAAGATGAAGTGTGTAACGCCAATAAGTGCCTGGTTGTCAAACTGAGTGCGGAAGTCTCCGATTTGTCCGAGTCGATGCGCAATGCCCTGCGCCATGGTGCCGATAAAACCATCCGGGCACTGGCCGAGTGCATCGATGTGGGTATTCAGGACGGTTCCATCGCTGACGGCAACAGCGCATTGCTGGCAAGGCAAATTTATTACCTGTGGAACGGGGCAAGTTTGCTCAACAAGCTGTATCAGGATCAGGCCGCTTTAACTCAGAGCCTGCTCTATACCCAGCATCTGCTGCAAAGCACACGCAACTGCGCAGAAAACGGGTAAACCAAAACCGGGGGACCAGCCCTGGGTATATTACGTCAGGCGTCTTCGCTCACAGGCGCTGACACAATCCCTCCCGCCTAGATGGCGGGATATTTTGCAACCAACACTAGACGACTGGTCTAATAATAAGTGAGGTACTCATGACAAATACCACCAATCGCAGAATCGTATTAGCTTCCCGCCCGCATGGCGCTCCTACCCCTGACAACTTTCGCTTGGAGGAAGTCACCAAGCCGGTGCCCGGAGATGGTGAAATGCTGCTAAGAACGGTTTATCTATCGCTGGATCCGTACATGCGCGGGCGGATGAGTGATGCAGAATCTTATGCAGAGCCGGTAGCGATTGACGACGTCATGGTTGGCGGCACGGTCTGTCAGGTCGAAGCCTCTCACCATCCTGATTATCAAGCTGGTGAATGGGTGCTTGCCTACACCGTCGGCTGGCAAGACTATGCCATCTCTAACGGAGAAATGGTGATCAAACTGGGTAAAGAGCCGCAACATCCATCCTACGCTCTCGGCGTTGCCGGTATGCCGGGCTTCACCGCTTACATGGGCCTGCTTGATATCGGTCAGCCTAAGCCGGGAGAAACGATTGTGGTTGCGGCCGCGACTGGCCCGGTTGGTGCCACGGTCGGACAAATCGGCAAGCTCAAAGGCTGCCGCGTGGTGGGTATTGCCGGAGGCGAAGAGAAGTGCCGTTACGCCACCGAAGTACTCGGCTTTGACGCCTGTATTGATCACAAAGCAGAGGACTTTGCCCAGCAACTCAAAAATGCCTGTAACAACGGTATCGACGTCTACTTTGAGAACGTCGGTGGTAAAGTCTTTGATGCCGTATTACCCCTGCTTAATACCGGTGCCCGTATTCCTCTGTGTGGGTTAATTTCACAATACAATGCAACCTCATTACCCGACGGCCCGGACCGCATGCCGCAGCTGATGGGGCAACTGCTGGTCAAGCGTATCAAGATGCAGGGTTTCATCATTTTTGATGACTACGGTCACCGCTATGATGAGTTTGCCCAGGACATTCACCAATGGCTGGCGGAAGGCAAAATTCAATATCGTGAACATTTAGTACAAGGGCTGGAAAACGCCCCGCAAGCCTTCATCGGCCTGCTGGAAGGCAAAAACTTCGGCAAACTAGTGATTCAGATTAACTCACCACTGTAAGGAAAAGGACACCCCATGATCAAACTTCATCACCTTAATCAATCTCGCTCTAAGCGCATCATCTGGTTGCTGGAAGAGCTGAATGTTCCCTACGAAATTGTACCTTATGTTCGCGATAAAATGACGTTTATGGCGCCACCTGAACTGAAGAGTGTCCATCCTCTGGGTAAATCGCCGCTGCTGGAGGACGATGGTGAGTTCATCATCGAATCAGGCGCAATGACGGAATACCTGATCGAAAAATATGCTGACGGAAAACTCGCTCCCCAGCGTGGAACCAAAGCCCATACCCAATATTTACAATGGATGCACTTTGCAGAAAGTTCAGCTATTTTGCCACTGCTGCTGAAAATATTCATCAGTAAAGAAGAGCAACCCACCCAGTTTCTGGCAGGTTATGCCGATAAAGAAGCGCTGAACGTGATCAGCTACTTTGAACACGCATTGCAAGGCAAAACCTACCTGGTCGAAGAGCGGTTAACTGGTGCCGATATCATGATGTCTTTCATCGCCGAGTTACTACACAAGTTCAATATGCTAGGCCAGTTCCCAAACATTGAACGTTATGGGCAGCAGTTGGCTTCGCACCCGGCACTGCAAAAAGCCGAGCAAATCGAAGCACAATACAGCTAAGCCGCTTCGTCGATGTCAAAAGAGGTGCTAGAGCACCTCTTCTATTGCAACTCCGATACACCTTTCACCTTCAACAGGCCTGAGGCGCGTTTACTGCTGTTTGGCGACCGCCTTAATCAGTACCGAGGTGTCCATCCGGCCAAGGCCATCTCGCTGCAAATCGGCGTACTGCTGGTCGACTTTTTGAGTCAGAGGCAGACTCAGGCCCACCCGCTCGGCTTCTCTCAGGCAAAAACCCAGATCTTTGCGCATCCAGTCAATAGCAAAACCAAAATCAAACTTATCCTCTGCCATTGTCTTGGCCCGGTTTTCCATCTGCCACGAACCGGCTGCACCGTGTTTCAGCGTCTCAACCACTTGCTCGATGTCCAGTCCGGATTTTTGTGCCAGCAGAATCGCTTCACTCAAACCCTGCAAGATACCAGTGATACAGATTTGATTGACCATCTTACAACGCTGACCCTGACCATTTTCACCCAACAAGGTAATTTGCTTGGCATAGGCTTCCATTACCGGTAACACCCGGGCATAAATGTCTGGTTCGCCACCACACATGATGGTCAACACGCCATTTTCTGCCCCTGCCTGGCCACCTGAAACAGGCGCATCAACAAAATGATTGCCCATTTTCTTACATGCCAGCGCCAGTTCCATCGCCAGCTCTGCCGACGTTGTAGTGTGATCCACCAGTACCGCATCGGCTTTTAGCCCAACCAAGATGCCCTCTTCGCCGTATACCACGCTGCGCACATCATCGTCATTGCCGACGCACATAAACACCATATCGCACCCCTCAGCTGCCTCACTCGGGGTTTCACATACGGTGCCCTGGTACTCTTGTGCCCACTTTTGCGCTTTCTCTTGAGTACGGTTGTACACCTTGGTTTCATAACCCGCGTTGCTCAAGTATCCAGCCATTGGATATCCCATGACGCCCAGTCCGACAAATGCCACTCGTGCCTTCACCATTGCCAATCTCCCTTTTTTCACTGTAATGGGGGGAGCTTACTAAAAAAACACCACTGGCGCAGCCAGCAGGCAAGCTCCCCTGGGTTATAGAGTCAATTGTTGCAGAAAGACCAACACCATCAGAGCTGACTTCAGCCTCTCACTAACTGAATAACCATTTTAATCAAGTATGCCCCGCGGATGCATGTAATTGCCTGAAAGAAGCATTATTTGACAACATTATTATTAAACACAAACTGAAGAAATATGCCTGAGCTTATGTCAGAATGGCTTTTTCCCAGTTGTATTCCCGTTAACATCATGAATTACCAAGCTGCTATTTTTGACATGGATGGTTTGCTTCTTGATACCGAACGCGTTTGTATGCGTATCTTCAAAGAAGCGTGCCAGGTTCAGGCACTGCCTTTCCATGAAGAGATTTACCTTTCCATCATTGGCCGTAACTCAGCCGGTATTGAAACTATTTTCCGTCAGGCCTATGGCGACGATCTCGACCGTCTTCAGGCAGAATGGCGCACTCGCTATGACGCGGTGGTCAAGCACCAGGCCATTCCGGTCAAACAAGGGGTGGTTGAACTGTTAGAATGGCTGAAATCACAGAACATCCCGATGGCAGTCGCCACCTCTACAGCAAGCGAGGTGGCACAAAAAAAACTCGAACTGGCCGGGCTGAAGCACTATTTTGATCATTTGACCACCGGGTGTGAAGTCACCCATGGTAAGCCGGACCCGGAAATCTATCTGCTGGCAGCCAGCCGGTTGAACATTGAACCCACCAAATGCCTGGCTTTTGAAGATTCAAACAATGGCGTACGCGCTGCTGTAGCTGCCGATATGATCACTTTTCAGATCCCTGATTTGGTCTCGCCGTGTGAAGAAATAAAGGGCTTTGGCCACGCGATCATGCACTCAATGCATGACGTGTTGGACAAGCTCAAACAAGCTCAGTGGTAACATCATTCAACTGTTTGCAAACGCTCCGATTCTTGGGGCGTTTTGCCGTAGAGGTTATGATTCGCAGCGCCCGTCAGCCATCTGCCGGTTTAATAAGATACGCATCCATTCTCGATAAAGGAAAGTGAATCGTTATTCCACATCATGTGAAGCATTAAATTAAAACCTCACCCCTCAGTAACTATTATTCAACCACTAAACAAATGTAATTATCTTCATAAATACAATTATTTTTGCACTCCATAAAAATAAGCATGCTAATGTACACACCATATATAATGTACATTAGCAATGTCTTATTATAAATGATTTACAACAAAACCAATCTCCCATCAAATATAATCAACCCCTTAATCTTAAAAAGACTTTTATTAATTAAATAGAGGCAAACTTAATTTTGCTCACGCAAAAATTATCCGTGACACCCATCACACAAAATTCTCTTTATAATAGATAGACTCCGCTGTTTTTGGCCAAAACATCCGATGAGTTAACGCCCTGACATTCAGCGAAGTTATGAATCTATGAATTTATCCAATTTAAGCATCAGAAATAAAATCAGATCGCTAATTATTGTTATTGCCGTATCTGTTATCGCGCTTTCAATATTCTCTACTTCCCAGATGAGGTTTATTGAAGAAAAACTGATTACTTTTTCAGAAACCACCGTACCAAGTGTCATACTGGTCTACAATACGCAAATTGAACTGGGTAATTTAAGAAAAAATGAGTTTTCGTTATTGACTAACCTCGATCACCCCGAGTTTCGAAGCTGGGTAGCAGACTTAGACAAATCAGAGCAGATCATCGATGGCTACCTGGATGAATATGAAAACGGCCTCTGGGATCAGAGAGACCGTAACGCTTTTAATAACGTAAAAAGTGCATGGCAGGAGTACCGGGCCTTCAATAATAACTACTCAGAATTACTTCTTAATGGCAATGTAAATGAAGCGAACGAAAAACTACTCGGTGGTTTTGCTACATTTACAAAACTCTCCGATGCTATACAAGCCTTGGTGAAGCTTAACCAAACCTATATTGCAGAAGATATGCAAAGCGCAGATATTGTGGTTGATAACGCACTTAAATACAGCGTTGTTGCAATCATTGCACTGCTCATTTTGATGCTGTTAGCTGGCATGTATCTGACTAAACAGATTTGTACCCCACTTAACCATGTGGTCGACATGGCGTCTAAGATTGCCTCCGGCGATCTGACTCACCAACTGCCAAGGGAGCAGATTGGTAATGATGAACTGGGTGTGCTTGCTGACGCGTGCATTGATATGCAGGCAAACCTGACCAGCATCGTCGACAACATTGCTTCGATGACCGCACAAGTCAGTACTGCTACCGAAGAACTCAGTGCCATATCTGAGCAGACCTCAACCGGCATGGATGAACAACAAACTCAGCTAACCCTTGTCGCCACTGCTATGGATGAAATGCAGGCAACGGTCAACGACGTCGCCAACAATACAGAAGTGGCTTCTTCCTCAGCAAACGGGGCATCACAAGATGCCAAACAAGGTCTCGATGTCGTACAGGCATGTATTGAACAGATCCAACAAGCCTCTTCGGCAATTCAGTCAGTCGGCACTATGGTGAGTGAGCTGGAGCAGGATGCATCGAACATCAGCATTGTCGTCGATGTCATTCAGGATATTGCTGAGCAAACCAACCTGCTGGCCCTGAATGCCGCCATTGAAGCCGCACGGGCCGGTGAGCAAGGCCGTGGCTTTGCTGTGGTCGCAGACGAAGTCCGCACCCTGGCCAGCCGCACACAATCTTCCACCGAAGAGATCATCACCATTATTAACAAACTGCAGAGCTGCTCTAAGAGTGCGGTCGCGGCAACCACCGACAGTAACGGCATCATTCAGGTCTGTGTTGAGCAGGCACAAAATGCCGGTACCACCATCCAGCATCTGGAACAACGGGCTGACAGCATTGCCGAAATGAGCATTCAAATTGCCAGTGCCTGTAGCGAACAAAGTTCTGTCACCGAAGAGCTGCACCGCAATGTTGAAAACATCAACCAGTTCTCAAGCGAGGTAGCAACGGGCTCCAGACAGACCGCCGTAGCGTGCCGCGATCTGAGTGAACTGGCAATCGGCCTGCAAGACATCGTCAACCAGTTCAAAACAGCCTAACGCGATATCGCAAGTGGTATGAAATACCGTACCACTTGCGTTTCATCAGGCTTTCCGCCTCCGCTGTACCCAGCAGGCAGGCACGAACATCCTCGCGTCATCCCCAAGCACGCACTTTCCTGCAATCGTCATCTCGCCAGCCATTCCTACTATAGTTAAATAAAATCAAAGATATATGAGCATAATGTTATTACTGCACACCACGACATGAGCTTTTTAACAGAACCGCCATGGTACTGGTTAGTGTTTACTCACTTCACCACACGCCGCCGGTCTGAGGCGAAGACAGGTTGTAAATTTCTTAGGAAAGATAACTGGTGAAGCAAATCATGGTTGGCACTTTCATGCTGATTCTCCTGACCACCGCTTAAGAGAAGATCGTCCGGCACACAACAAAGTGACAACGTCACCAAACCTAATCACCGTACGCCGATCACCGAGGTGACCATCCGATGGTCTGAGCCTGACGGGTGACGGGAGGAGTGGCGAGAGCATATGATCCGCTCTTGCCGCGCAGACTTCAGCCATAGATGGTCGATACCAATCATGAATGGTTGCGGAACCTTGATGCCAAACAGGCTGGTAGGCCAACTGGTAACCGGAGCGGTAGTGAATCCGGGAAACAAATTGGAAAACTTAACGCTGGCTGCAGATAGATTAAAGTCACCGACCAGCAACATCTCCGGCGTCGGGTACAGCTCGGTCAGCCTTTCAATAGTTTGGATGAGTGCGTTTCTCCGGTGCCAGAGCGCTTGGGTTCTCGGTGACGGGGGATGAGCACTCATCAGGGTAAGCGGCGCTTGCTTTGGGACATGCCAACTGGCACGAATTATCTCCTGGCTGTCCGGAGTGTGATAAACGGAGATATCTGCCAACGGGTACTGGCTGAGGATCATCTGGTTAGAGGGGTATCCCACACCATGCTGGCCACCGTAATAATACGGATAAACGTCATTCAGCAAATGTAGCCACCTGCCGACCTCAGGGGTGAGTTCCTGCATCACCACCAAGTCTACCGGTTTTCTCAGCAGAACATTGATGAACTGCCGGACGTCAGGGTTATCATAAAAAAGATTAAACTGAACAACAGTTAACGGTTGCCGGCAGTCTGCAATGTCTCGCTGAGCAGGGACAACCGTTGGCATGAACAGCATCACCACCAGAACACAAGAGACACCTTTTGCCCAACGTTGCCTTACCAGCAGGATGAGGCTCAGTAGCGCGTAACAAAGCAATACAGGGGCGGGAAACGACGTCAGGTTTTCCGCCCACCACAGGTGCTCTTGCTGTCTCAATCCCAGCCAAATGGCGGCTGGCAACAGCAAGATTATCCATTGAAACAAGATAAGCATACAAACTACCACCTTTCACCATTACCTCTCATCATCTTATCTATGATTGACCGGCTTGCCAGCCTGTATGCTCACTTGTTCAGCGTTTACCAGCGTTTATTTGTCTGTCCGCGTAACCTCACCACTTAACTCCACTTTGGCCGCTGCCACTTTGAACTCCGGGATTTTTGCGTGCGGATCCGTTGCCGTAGTGGTTAAACGGTTGACCGGTGATTCGACAAAATGGAACGGGATAAATATCACCCCTTTCTGAATGCGTTTGGTAACAAAGGCATCAATCTCAATACAACCCCGCCTTGTGGTGACTTTCAGACGTTGGCCGTTACTGATCCCTAACGCTTCCGCGTCCTCAACACTGATCATCACCCGAGGTCCGGCAAGATTATCCAGCCCTTTGGTTTTGCGTGTCATGGTACCGGTATGGAACTGTTCCAGTATCCTTCCGGTGGTCAGCACCAGCGGATACTCGTCATCCGGCAGCTCTGCTGCATAGCGGAACGGAATGCCCACCATTTGCCCCTTACCGCGGGTAAACTGGGTCTGGTGCATAATCCGCGTACCATTCGGGTTATTCTTGTTACTCGGCCATTGCACCCCGTCAGGCGTAATCGCGTCCCAACGCAAACCGGCATACTGTGGCGTCACCCGGGCAATTTCACAGGTGATGTCAGAGACATTACGGTAATGCCAGTCACTGCCCATCGCGTTAGCCAGCTGCTGGATGATCCACCAGTCCTCTTTGGCCTCACCCGGCGGGTTGACCACCTGGTTCACCCGCTGGACCCGGCGCTCGGTGTTAGTGAAGTGACCGGATTTCTCAGCAAACGAGCAAGACGGCAACACCATATCCGCATACTGCGCGGTTTCGGTTAAGAAAATGTCCTGCACCACCAGAAAATCCAGCGCTTCTAACCCTTCGATGACGTGACTCTGGTTCGGATCACTCAGTACCGGGTTCTCACCCATGATATACAGGCCACGTACTTCACGGTGGCACGCTGCATCGATGATCTCAGTTAAAGTCAGGCCCTGCTCAGCAGATAAATCCGGCGCATTCCACTCAATGGCAAACTTCTGGCGCACAATCGGGTTATAAACCTTCTGGTAGCCCGGGAAGCAGTTCGGCAGCGCCCCCATATCACAGGCACCCTGAACGTTAGACTGACCACGCAGCGGGTTGATGCCGCCACCTTCAATGCCGATGTTGCCACACAACAGTTGCAGGTTGGCAATCGAGCGGACGTTATCGTGGCCGGTAGTGTGCTGGGTGATCCCCATCGAGTAATACACTGCCGTGCGCTCTGCGGTACCAATCATGTGTGCCATGGCAAAAATATCTTCAGCCTTAACCCCGGTGACCAGTTCCACCTTATCCAGGTTGTAGGCCGGTGACATCACCTCTTGCAGCAGGATGTCAAAGCCGTCAACCCGTTCTGCCACGTACTCTTGATCGTACCAGCCGTTTTTGATGATCTGCTGCATCACACCGTTGAGCAGCATCACATCCGTTCCCGGTCGGTGGGCCAGATACAGCTCCGCATGGTCCACCATATCAACCCGTTTCGGATCGGCGACAATCAAACGCGCTCCGCGGTGACGAATGGCCTGCTTAATATGTGAAGCAATGATCGGGTGCGCCGAAGTGGTATCGGAGCCGATAATAAAGATCACATCCGAGTGCTTAATACTTGGAATGTCGTTGGTCATGGCACCACTGCCAAGCGACGCCTCAAGCCCGGTCACTGTTGAGGCATGGCACAAACGCGCACAGTGGTCAACGTTGTTGGTACCCAGTTCGCGGCGGATGAATTTCTGGAACGCGTAGTTATCTTCATTGGTGGTTTTAGCCGAAGAAAAACCCGCCAGAGCGTTGCTGCCAAAACCTTGCTTAATCGCGGTAAACTTCGCTGCGATCAGCTCAATCGCTTCCTGCCAGCTTGCCGGCTGCAGCCAGCCATCTTTGCGGATCAATGGTGTGGTTAAACGCTCTTCGCTGGCGATAAAATCAAATCCAAACCGCCCCTTCACGCACAGCATGCCTTCATTGACCGGCGAATCCGCCCCTTTCACATAGCGAACGGTATTGGCCTTTTCGTCGACATACATGGTCAGCTTACAGCCCACCCCACAGTAGGTACAGATGGTATCAACGGCCTTCAGCTCCTCACTGCGTCCCTGTGAGCGATCCCGGCTGTCGACCATCGCCCCGGTCGGACACACCTGAACACACGCGCCACACTGTACGCAGTTCGAATCGCCCATTAAGGTCACGCCCTCACGCCGAGCACCTTTTCCTGGTGAGCAAAAGTGCGGACGCTCATCGGGTCTGAGCGCCGGGCGGCCTTGTTTATCACACATAAAGCTCAGCACGCCGTGCACCGCCTGCTCGCGGCACGCCTGGATACACTGGCCGCAGCTGATGCAGCGGTTGGCGTCAAACTCAATGAACTCCGAGCTCCGGTCAACGCTGAATTTATGGCGAGGCTCCTGGCTTCGCAGTTCGAGCCAGTCCTGGTGTGACTGCACCTGCAGTGACATATCAAAGCGCTGTTCAGCCTGGTACTCGCTGGAGTAATCACGCAATGCACAATCGGTATTTGCCTGGCAGCCACATTCCAGACAACGCGCCGCCTCTTTCATCGCAGCCTGGTTATCAAAACCCAGCTCCACTTCAGCAAAACTCTGTTCACGCTGCTCAGGTGTCAGCTCCGGCATGATTTCACGCGCAACTTTTTGAATGTTCTCAAAATGCAGTGGATCAACTTGCGCCAGTCGCTGCTCTTTGCGCGAGTTAAACGCCGGTTTAGGCATATCGGCCATGTCACCATTGAGGAACAAATCGATGGCTTTGGCCGCCAGACGGCCATCACCTACGGCCTCGACCGCTGTGGCAGGTCCGCGACGGAAATCACCGATACTGAAGATATTGCCGGTGCCGGTATGCATGGTTTGTTCATCGGCCTGAGCAGTGTTCCAGCGGGTAAGAGGGATCGACAGGGATTCATTTTGCAAAAAGCTCAAATCCGGCTTTTGCGACACCGCCGCGATCACCGTGTCAAACTGTTCGGTAAAAAAATCGCCGGTCGCTTCGGGGCGACGGCGACCGGAGGAGTCTGGTTCCCCCAATGCCATACGCTCAAGACGAATCGCGTTCACCCGCCCGTTGTCATCAGCGAGGTTTTCCGCCGGATTGGTCAGGAAGTGGAACTTCACCCCTTCATGTTCGGCTTCGACAATTTCATAGTCTTCGGCTGGCATTTCATCGCGGGTACGACGGTAAATCAGCGTGGTATCGGCTCCGGCACGACGCGCGGTACGCGCGCAGTCAATCGCCGTATTACCGCCGCCGATGACCGCCACTTTTGCTCCGGTGGTATAGGTTTGTTCAGTGACATAATCTTTGAGGTAGTCCACCCCAAGGTAACAGCCGTCTAAGTCACTGCCCGGATACTGCATGTCTACCGCCTGGGACGCACCGACCGCCAGACACACCGCATCGTACTCGTCACTCAGTTGCGAGAGGGTGAAGTCTTCACCAAGTTTTTGTTCAGTGTGGATCTGCATGCCGTTACGGCACATCAGCTCAATTTCCTGATCCAGGATATCCTTGGGCAGACGATATTCCGGGATGCCGTAACGTAGCCAGCCACCCGCTTTCGGCATCGACTCAAATACAGTGACGTCATAGCCTTCATTCGACAGGTAGTAGCCCGCGGTCAGGCCACCCGGTCCACCACCGACAACCGCCACTTTCAGCCCCTTTGCCGGTTTCTTTTCTGCTACGTAGGCCTGATGGGCCGACAAATCCGCATCGGCAGCGTGACGTTTTAGCTGGCGAATGGCAATCGGCTCATCCACCAGAGCACGGCGGCATTCACTCTCACAAAATGCCGGGCACACCCGGCCAATCGACAGCGGCATAGGCAAGGTGCGTTTGATCACTTCAACGGCTTTGTGATGATCATTTTGCGCGATGTGGTAAAGGTAAGACTGAATATCGACGCCCGCCGGACACGCGGTTTTACATGGCGCTTCGCAATCGGCGTAATGGTCGGTCATGATACGGTTGAGCGCCTTTCTTCGATGCTCGGTCAGTTGCTCTGACTGCGTCACCGCATTCAAACCATGATACACCTGTAATTCACAAGCGCGTTTGGTGCCACCACTTTCGACTTCGACCACACACAGGTCACACGGCACTTTCTCGTTACTTTTATTCATGCCGCACAGCGATGGGATCTCTACCCCACACACTTTCGCTGCTTCCAGAAGGGTCAGGCCCTCTTCTACAATTCTATACTTTCCATCGATGATAATTTCTATCATACAAACCCCGAAGCAAGTGCCATCGTTTTGAAACCACACATTCTATAAGGATAACGCCTGGCAAGGAAAGTCCGTGTGACAAAAAACTCAATACCCGGATATTATTTATTACAGATGACCTTGACCTTACCCCTAGGGAAAGGTCTATGCTTATGAAAATTTTGAGTCTCATTCATCAGGATAGGGTATGCGTTTCTCAATGCAGCATACAACTTGGTTAACACTGTTTGCGGCGTTGGTACTGTTAGTATCCAGCGTCGCCAACAGCACCCCGATGATAATGAGCCAGCCAGCAGCAGCGCAAAACGTGATGCTGCATGACCACTCAACCATGCTCATGAGCGAAAGTGAGCATTGCGCCCTGTCAACCACAGCGTCCAGGAACACCCCAAGCGCTGACCATTGCAACCCCGATGTCAGTATGAGTTGTGATGAAGGTGGCAAGGCACACAGTTGCTGTACAGCTACCTGTTCTTTGGTATTTGTGCCATCACCGGATTCGGTCAGCAGAGCGGCACCGCTCGCTTTTCGATCCGTTATTCACCAAGACAGCATCTCTCCTGTGGTGCAAATCAGCCGTGATTTGTTCCGCCCTCCGATTGCCTGAATCCGTTCTTCCCCAATTACTGCTCAACATTAAGTTACTGCTCAACATTAAGCTGCTGCTTAACGTTTGGCAGATCATTTAACTGCGCCTGAACGATGGTAATACTAACCTGAGCAAGCCGTTAATCCGTTACCCAGAGCATTCAACCGCTCGAAGGCTTGCCCTGACTGGTATCGCTGTTCCCGCTTAACACCATCGTTCCGGCAAACACTGGATTTAGAATATGGAATTCAAACCACATCATCTGGTCGCACCCATGTGCTCTCTGGTTTTGGTTGCCCTTCCTGCATTTACCAGCGCAGCACCAATGCTGTCGGATAGCAGGGTAGCAGAAGCCACCAGCACGCTGGCACAACTGATCAATATAGCGCTGAGTAACGATGGCAATCGCCAGCAATACTCCGCCCAGTCAGCGGCATTGCGTGAAACCGGCATCGCCAGTTCAACCCTGATGGATCCCAAACTGAAAGTCGGTTTTGGCGGCCTGCCGGTTGACAGCTTTAAGTTTGATCAGGACCCAATGACCAATATTTCAGTGGGTCTGATGCAGCAATTTGAACGCGGCTCAACCCTCGATTTACAGCAAAAGAAAGCCAACCAACAAGCCGACGGCCTGGCGCTGCAAATTCACGCCCGCGAGCTGGAAGTGGCCAACAGTATGAGCCAGCTGTGGTTAGAACTGGGCTACCAACAAGTCGCTGAGCAAATCATGCTGGAAAACCGCCGTCTGATGCGCGAGATGGAAAGCTTCATCCAGACCAACTATTCAATTGGCAAGAGTGAGGCACAAGATCTGCTCAATGCCCAGCTTCAGGTCAGCAAACTGGATGAAAAACTACAAGCCAACGCACAAATGCAGCGCCGCCTGATTTCACAGCTGTCTGAATGGTTAGGTTCCGACTGGCTGGCGACTGCCGAAACGCTGTCTGCCACCAATCAGCTCAACTGGCCGACGCTAAACAACAAACTGGCCGCAAGCACCGACTCCACCAAGCATTACCAGCAGCTGAGCCAGCATCCGATGGTGAAGATGGCGGATGTCAGCATTTCGGCCAACCAGACCCAGGTCGAGATTGCCGAGCAAGCCTACACGCCGCAGTTTGGCGTCGAAGTGATGTACGCCTACCGTCAGGCCAACAACATGCAGGGCGAACCGGCCTCTGATCTGCTCAGTGCCTATCTCACCATGGATATCCCGCTGTTTACCGGTAACCGTCAGGACAGAAACCTGGCCGCCGCCCAATACCAGGTCGGCGCAGCGCAGTCACAAAAAGACGTCTTACTGATGCAAATGAATGCCAGGGTCAACAGTCTGCTGGTTGATCGCGACAACTTAACCCAGCGTTTAGCGCGCTATCAATCGAGTTTGTTACCCCAGGCCAGAGCCCGTATCCAGGCTGTTGAACGTGGGTATCAGAACAATACCGCACAGTTTAATGATGTGATTTCCGCCACCACGGATGTGCTGGCATTGCAACTGGAACAACAACGGATGATTACAGATTTAAACTTGGTAAACAGCAACTTAGCTGCGCTATTTGCTGGCTTTGACTATCAGGTGTCGACACCTGAAGCTCGTTCTGTTTTATCCGATTAATTTTGTCGTCCCCCAGCACTGTTGGGCTACAGCCAGGCAATGCCATTAAGGCCCGCTCTCTATCCAGAGCGCGTATAGATGACGTCACGGGGCAGCCGCCGCCAGAAATGCTGCAGTGCCAAATGTTGCGGGAATAAGGTAACACAATGAAAAAACTACAAATTACAACTATTGCTTTGATTGTCGGTGGGGTTTTTGGCTTTGGCGCCAATCAATTGATCTCTGACGCCGGCCACGATATGAATGCGCTGGCTGGTACAGCCACATCAAGCGCAAACGAACCGCTGTACTGGGTCGCACCGATGGATCCCAACTACAAACGAGACAAACCGGGTAAATCGCCGATGGGGATGGATCTGATCCCGGTGTATGCCGAAGATCTTGCCGGCAATAACGATAAACCGGGTACCGTTAGCATCGACCCAGCAGTCGAGAACAATCTCGGGGTGAAAACCACGCAGGTCACATCAGAGCCTCTGTCACCACGGATTGAAACCGTCGGCTATATCGCTTTTGATGAAAGCCTGTTATGGCAAACCAACGTCCGGGTTGCCGGCTGGGTAGAAAAGCTCTCTATCAATGCGGTCGGCGAAAAAGTCAAAAAAGGCGATGTGCTGTTCACCCTCTACTCTCCTGAACTGGTTAAAGCACAGGAAGAACTGCTGAATGCTTACCGCACCGGTCGCAACGGCTTAGTCAAAGGGGCAACCGAGCGACTGCTCACCCTGGGGGTTGACCGCGCACAAGTTCAAGCGATTGCCCGCCGCGGCAAAGCATCGCAAACCATCGAAATCAAGGCCCCTGCCGACGGGGTCATTGCCAGCCTGAACGTGCGAGAAGGCGGCTACCTTTCTCCGGCACAGGCGGTGATCAGTGCCGGTCCACTCGACCACGTGTGGGTAGATGCCGAAGTCTTTGAGCGTCAGGCACACTGGATGAAAGCCGGCAGCAACGCCACTATGACCCTGGATGCGATTCCGGGCAATGAATGGCAGGGCGTGGTGGATTATGTTTACCCAATCC
The DNA here is from genome assembly GCF_029223195.1 of Vibrio sp. CAU 1672. GTDB lineage: Bacteria > Pseudomonadota > Gammaproteobacteria > Enterobacterales > Vibrionaceae > Vibrio. Next base: position 50,691 of record NZ_JARHUF010000003.1, read on the forward strand.
TGGATCCCAAAACGCGAACTTTGCGTGTTCGGCTTAAGTTCCCGAATCCAAAAGGCGAGCTAAAACCCAATATGTTCGCCAACATCGCGTTGCAACCGATGACTGACGATGCAGTGCTGACCATCCCGAAATCTGCGGTGATCCGTTCCGGTGGCATGACCCGAATCGTACTGGCTGAAGGGCAAGGCAAATATCGTTCAGCCCGGATTGAAGTCGGCCGTGAGGCAGGCGACAGAATTGAGGTATTACAAGGGCTGAAAGCAAACGACCGGATTGTCACCTCGGCGCACTTTATGCTGGATTCAGAATCCAGTCAGTCGGCGGATCTGTCGCGGATCAATGGCGTGGAAGCGGTGGCAGAGACCGTATGGGCGAACGGTGAGATCACCGACGTGATGCAAGATCACCGCATACTGACCATCAACCATCAGCCGGTACCACAGTGGAACTGGCCCGGAATGGTGATGAACTTTAGCCTGGCAGACGGCGTAACCATCGACGAGTTACAAAAAGGTCAGGCTATCGAGTTTGCCATGCAGAAAACCGCGTCCGGTCAATATCAGATCGTTGACTATAAGGCGGACGACAGCGTGATAATGGCCGAAGTGTGGTTAACCGGTGACATCAGCATGCTGATGGCCGACTTTGGCATGATCACCTTAAACCATTTGCCGGTAGCGGAGTGGAGCTGGGATGCTGGCGAAATGAACTTCTCCGTTGGTGAAGAAGTCAGTCTATCCGACTTTGAAGAGGGGCAAAAGGTCCGGTTTCTGATCGAGAAACAAGGTGCTGATTACGTGCTGAAACAACTGGAAGCGATTGAGGGCCAATTATGATCAGTGCAATTATCCGTTGGTCACTCAACAACCGATTTCTGGTTTTGATCGCAACCTTAGCGCTTGTTTTATCTGGGCTTTACAGTGTAAAGAACACACCGGTAGACGCGATTCCGGATCTTTCCGATGTCCAGGTGATCATCAAAACCAGCTACCCGGGCCAGGCACCGCAGGTGGTGGAGGATCAAGTGACCTATCCGCTCACCACGGCGATGCTGGCAGTACCAGGTGCCGAAACGGTGCGGGGTTACTCTTTCTTTGGTGATTCTTATGTTTATATCATTTTTGACGATGATACCGACATGTACTGGGCACGTTCGCGCGTATTGGAGTATTTAAGCCAAGTTGCACCTAACCTGCCGGCCAGTGCCAAGCCGACCTTAGGACCGGATGCCACCGGTGTTGGCTGGGTATACAGCTACGTGCTGCAGGACAAAAGCGGTCAACATGATTTAGCTGAACTGCGCAGCCTGCAAGACTGGTTCTTAAAGTACGAACTGCAAACCGTTGACGGCGTTTCCGAGGTGGCGACGGTTGGCGGTATGGTCAAGCAGTACCAGGTGCAGATCGATCCGGCTAAGTTACGCGCTTATAACCTGACGCTGCAGCAAGTCAACATGGCAATCCAGAACGGCAACCAGGAAACCGGTGCCTCGGTGATTGAAGTGGCCGAAGCCGAACACATGGTTCGTACCACCGGTTACCTCACCGGGGTCGAAGACATTCAATCACTGCCACTTAAAGTCACCGAAAAAGGCACACCGTTGCTGCTTGGGGACATCGCCGATATCAACCTTGGCCCGCAAATGCGCCGCGGCATTTCAGAGTTCAACGGCGAAGGCGAAGCCGTGGGAGGCGTAATAGTGATGCGCTTCGGCGAAAACGCCAGTGAAGTGATCGCCAACGTCAAAGCCAAGCTGGCTGATTTGCAGCGCAGCCTGCCGGACGGCGTTGAAATTGTCACTACCTATGACCGCTCTACCCTGATTGATTCTGCGGTAGAGAACCTGTGGAAGAAACTCGCGGAAGAGTTCATCGTGGTTGCGATCGTGTGTGCGCTGTTTTTGTTCCACCTCCGCTCCTCAATGGTGATTGCCTTAAGCCTGCCGGTCGGTATTCTCGCCGCATTTGTGGTGATGCACTGGCAAGGGATTAACGCCAACATCATGTCTCTGGGGGGGATTGCGATCGCCATCGGCGCTATGGTGGACGGGGCGATCGTGATGATCGAGAACGTGCACAAGCATATTGAACGCACGCCTCTGACCGATAAAAACCGCTGGCAAGTGATTGGTAAAGCGGCTGAAGAGGTGGGCGCACCACTGTTCTTCTCACTGCTGATCATCACGTTAAGTTTTGTCCCGGTGTTCGCACTGGAAGGCCAGGAGGGTAAAATGTTCTCCCCGCTCGCCTTCACCAAAACCTACGCCATGGCCGCTGCCGCAGGTTTAGCCATCACGCTGGTACCGGTACTGATGGGCTATTTCATTCGCGGCAACGTTCTGCCCGAACACAAAAATCCAATCAACCGTGGCCTGGTGGCACTGTATCGCCCCCTGCTCAACCTCAGCCTTAAATACCCTAAGAGCATGATTGTACTTGCACTAGGATTGATGGCCTCGGCGTACTACCCGACCAGCAAGCTGGGCAGCGAGTTCATCCCGCCACTGGATGAAGGCGATTTGATGTACATGCCGACCACCTACCCGGGTATTTCCATCGGTAAAGCGCGGGAGCTGCTGCAACAAACCAACAAACTGATCAAAACCGTGCCGGAAGTGGAAACCGTATGGGGCAAGGTTGGTCGTGCAGAAACCGCCACCGACCCGGCACCACTGAACATGATTGAAACCGTTATCCAGCTCAAACCACGGGATGAATGGCGCGAGGGCGTGACCACGGAATCGCTGCGCAAAGAGTTCGACCAACTGGTGCAGTTCCCCGGTTTAACCAACGCGTGGGTCATGCCGATCAAAACCCGGATCGACATGCTGGCCACCGGGATCAAAACCCCTATCGGGATCAAGATAGCCGGACCGGACCTGAGCGTGATCGAGCAAATTGGGGCCGAACTGGAACCGATTTTAAATGGCATCGACGGGACCGCGTCGGTGTATGCCGAGCGTGTCGCGGGCGGCCGTTACGTGACGATTGACATCAAACGCCGCGCCGCCGCCCGTTACGGTTTGAGCATCAAAGATGTCCAGCAGGTGGTCTCGACCGCCGTGGGCGGGATGAACGTCGGTGAGACGATTGAAGGACTGGAGCGTTACCCGATCAACGTGCGTTACCCGCAGGAGTACCGTGATTCTGTGGTTAAGCTGCAAAACCTGCCATTGGTGACACCAAACGGCGCCCGGATCGCTCTGGCTGACGTCGCGGACATTCGTTACGAAGATGGCCCGCCAATGATCAAAACCGAAAACGCGCGCCCTAACGGCTGGGTGTTTGTCGACATCGATGGACGCGACCTTGGCTCTTATGTGGCGGAAGCGCAGCAAGTGGTGGCGCAGCAGCTTGAGTTACCGGCTGGTTACTCACTGGCGTGGTCTGGTCAATATGAATACATGGAGCGGGCCAAAGAGCGACTCAGCGTCGTTGTGCCTATCACCATCGCCATCATCATGCTGCTGCTTTACTTCAGCTTCCGCCGGGTCGGTGAGGTGATGATCATCATGCTGACGCTGCCACTTGCGATGGTCGGTGGCCTGTGGCTGATGCATTACCTCGGCTACAACTTCTCGATTGCGGTGGGCGTCGGCTTTATCGCCCTGGCCGGTGTGGCGGTAGAAATCGGTGTGATCATGCTGGTCTACCTTAACCAGGCATGGCTCTACAAAAAGCTCGATGCCTCAGAAAAACAACGATCTTTGCAGGCAGAAGATCTGACCGAGGCGATTCGCCAGGGCGCCGGCCTGCGCGTACGCCCGGTGATGATGACCGTTCTGACAGTGATCATCGGCTTAATTCCGATCATGTACGGCGAAGGCACCGGCTCAGAAGTGATGCAGCGTATCGCCGCGCCGATGATTGGCGGTATGGCATCAGCACTGCTGCTTACCCTGCTGGTGCTGCCGGCCATCTTCAAACTATGGAAACAACGCGAACTGACCAAACAGTCGTGATCATCGCCTCCCCCTCACAACTTATCTAGCGAGGGGGAGTCATCGACTTTACAGCAAATTCAAAGGATATTTATGATGAACAAAACACTACTCACCCTAGCGCTCGCACTAACGACAACCAGCGCCTTCGCTCAAATGGACCACGCGAATATGGACCATGACAACATGGATCACAGCAAAATGGATCATTCCACGATGATGGGCATGCCGGGCATGTCTGCGGTAGGGATGCCCGCCAATGGGGCAAAACCGGACAAAGTGGTCCACGTACTCCTCAGCGATGATATGACTATCCGCTTCAAAAAAGAGGTCAGGATTGAGCCGAATGATGTGGTGCAGTTTGTGGTAATGAACACCGGAAAAATCAACCATGAGTTCACGATTGGTTCAGCTGCAGAGCAACTGCAGCACCGTGAGATGATGAAAACCATGACCGGTGATCATATGCATGATTCCGGCAACGCCGTAACGGTGAAACCAGGTAAAGCGAAACAGCTACTGTGGCACTTCCATGGCGACAATAAAGTCGAATTTGCCTGCAACATTCCGGGGCATGCCGAAGCCGGTATGGTTAAAAAACTGGAACTATAACCACTTGTTCTAACAGGAGCCGGACTGCCGGCTCCTGTTTAGCCGTTAGTGAGGTTAATGGGTGTTATCTCATTACAAACAGTTCTTCATGATAATGCTGCTCAACGTTGACCCGATAGTGCTCTAACTCCGTTTTCAGTGTTTTCGAAAAGGCTTCAGGGCCGCAAAAATAAAACTCATAATTGCTGAGATCGCCACACTTAGCCACAATTTGCTGCGTATTAAGCCTTGGCGCAACCTGAGTATCAATCACACTGAGTGAGACCCGTGCTTTACGCGCCAGGCTCCATAGCTCATCGACCAACGCACTGTCGGTCCCACGGGTACAGTAAAACAGATGTACCGCCGGATGAGCCTTGTGCGTTTGTAACGCTTCCAGTACCGCAAAGAATGACGCTATTCCCACGCCCCCGGCCACCCAGACTTGTGGCTGATTAAGGTCAAACGCCAGCCGGCCATAAGGGCCTTCAATCGTCAGCGGATCCCCTTGCTTAACCTTCTGGTACAGACCGGTGGTGAAATCACCCAGTTCCTTGATCAGAAAGCGCAACTCACCGGCATGACTGGCCGACACAATCGTAAACGGATGCGGATCTTCCTCCGCGAAGCTCAGATAAGCAAACTGCCCAGGCCGATGCCCCGGCCAGGCATGATCCGGTCTGACAACCAGTTCCATCAGCCTGGTTTCAGGCAGAAACCGCGTTGACACTACGGTCGCTGCAACGCGGTTGCCCCGACCAACCAGCCCCAACAGGCTGTACAGCGCAGCTAATGAGCCCATCGCGGTAAAGACCAGGGTGACAAAATACACCGGCTCTCCCCAGTAGGCCCGCTTGATGAGCAACACCGAATGCACAGCAATCATTAAGTACGCCACTGCCATCAGACGATGAGAGAGTTTAAACGGTTTGTACTTGACCACCGACCAAAGTGACACCACCAGCAGGACCAACAGCAAATAGAAGCCCTTTTCACCCAGCTCAAGTCCAAAATGGCGCAGTTCGCTGATCCAGAGCTGCCAGCCGGCCAGATTGCCGGCAGGGCCCTCTCCGGTGTGTTTCACTGGCTTTTCCAGCACGCCAGATAACACCAGCCATTTGGGCACCTGATAGAAAAGCCAGTGCACCACTCCGAGCGAGACACCGCCGATCCCTAACCATTTGTGCAACCGGTAAGCTTTATCCATCCCCCGGACCCAGTCTTCAATCAGCGGCAAACGCAACGCCAATACCATCGCAACCGACATCAGCAGCAAAGACAGGATACCCGAGTACTGGATCAAAGCAGATCGCCACTGAAACAGTTCGTTCGACCCCAGTAAACCAGGCTCGGCGGCCAGCCACAACACCGTGAGGGCTAACACCATCGCCCCGAAAAGATTTAACCATTTTTTCATTGTATTTCACTCACAACCGTTACCCCTGCCAGCTTAATCCAGCCAGCGTAAAGCACCGTCAATGCAGGTAAAGTTGAGTAAATTCCTCTGGCCTGTCGATATTCCTACACAAAAAAGACAGGAATCTAACAGTCTGCCCCGGCTTCAATCGCTATAGTCTCACCACCCTATCGTCAATGGGCGACCATTCATCACAACCACAAGAAACAAAACATGAAAAAGTTGTTGCTACTGGCCGGGTTGCTCATCGGTTCAATGGGCAGTTACGCCAACCCGTTTGTTCAGGACATCGCCGCGCTTGAACAGCGAATATCGGGCCGGATCGGGGTAGCGGTTTATGACTCACAAACCGATCAGCTACGCCATTACCGAGGCGATGAACGCTTCCCGTTAATGAGTACCGCAACACCGCTGATCTGTGCCACCCTGCTGCATGAAATGGATCAGGGAAGCATCGCTCGCGACATGATGCTCTCCGTGAGTAAAAACCAGATCGTGATGGGCTCCCCCATCATGCTCCGACAAGTGGGCAATCTTGTCCGGGTTGAACACGCCTGTGAAGCCGCGATGCTCACCAGTGATAACACCGCCACGAACCTCGCCATGCAAAGCGTTGGCGGCCCAGTGGCCGTTAACCAGTTTCTGCAGGCTGTCGGCGATGATGTCACCAGAGTAGATCGACCCGAGCCGAAATTGAGTGACGCCCGTCCCAATGATGTGCACAACACTACCACGCCCAATACCATGCTCAGCACCCTGAAAACCCTGCTGACCGAAGATGCGTTGTCTTACGAGTCGCAAATCCAACTCAAGATCTGGATGCAGGACAGTCAGGCATCCGACCCCCTGCTCCGCTCAGCACTTCCCGACCGCTGGTCAGTGGCCGATCATTCCGGTGCCGGTGGATTTGGCTCAAGGGGGCTGGTCGCCATGCTTTGGGATGACAACCATTTGCCGGTTTTTGTCGCCATTTATCTCACCGAAACCGACCTCTCTCTGCAAGCCAGGGATCAGGTGATTGTCGAAATCAGCCACATGATCCTGCGTTCACTCAATTAAGCCAACACCGTGCGGCGCAATATGGCCAGCATTGCTTGGGTGGCGCAGTTATCCACTGCCAGTTTCTGGTCATTATCCGCGGCAGGCGTTGCCAGCTGCTAGGTATTCTCGAACACGGTTGTTATTATCTGATCATTCTCTCCACGACATATACTTGCCATGCAGCTAAACGAAACCATCGCACGCCAAATCGTCAGCCGGGCGATGAAAATCATTCCCCACTCCGTCAACGTGATGAACGAAGAAGGCCGTATCATCGGATCCGGTGATCCCTCACGGATTTTGCAAAAACACGAAGGGGCAGTTCTGGCGATTGCCGATAAGCGCATCGTGGAAATCGATCACGCCACAGCGGGTAACCTGAAAGGGGTAAAACCCGGTGTCAACTTACCCATTCTGTACCTTGATAAAGTGATAGGTGTGATCGGTATTTCAGGGCAGCCCGAATCGGTTCGCCCCTATGGTGAACTGGTTAAGATGACCGCTGAAATGATTGTCGAACATGCGGCTCTGATGTCGCAGGTTGAGTGGAACAAACGTCATCGTGAAGAACTGGTGTTACAGCTCATCCAGGGGGCTAACCTGAATGAAACCCAGCTGCAGTCCATCGCGGAGCGCCTCGATCTGGACCTATCGATTCCGAGGGTCGCAGCAATTGTCAAAGTGTTTCCGGATAATGATACCCCATTATCTCTGGAGCACTTACAGCAACTGGTTCATCTGCTGGAATACCCCGAGCGGGATAACCTGGTGGGTATTCTTTCCGTATCAAATAACGAGGTGGTGGTCCTCAAACCGGTCTCTTTGCATCAGGGCCAATGGTCAACAGCGGCCGAGATGAAACGTGTCACCCGGTTGATGAAACGCATCAAACGCGAAGCAAAATTTACCATTAAACTTGCGATAGGCGATTACTTTACCGGAGTTGAAGGATTAGCCCACTCATTTGAAACCGCCAAGCTGACGATGAAAATGTGTCAGGCACAAGAAAGCGAAGTGCTGTTTTTCCAGGATCGCCAGTTGCCAATTTTGCTCAGCAGTGTGGTTGAAGAGTCATGGAAAGCACAGAAACTGCGCACCCCTTACCAAAAACTTCGCCGATCAGACAATAAAGGCACCCTGATGCGCACATTAAAGGCCTTTTTTGCCCAGAATTGTGATTTACATCAAACCGCACAGTCACTGCATATCCACCGCAATACACTCAGATACAGGCTTGATAAGATAAACCAAGAAACATCATTAAATATCAACAATATAGACGACTTATTTCATCTGTATCTGGCCATGCAGCTGTTTGACGATGAAAACTAGATTTGTGCAAATGCACAACTTTGCCGTAAAAATTAATGATATTTTTGTCATTTCAACTAAAGACGCTGTTGGCCGGACTCCGTATATTCCGCAGTCATTACCTGATCCCATACTTGGAATATAACTATGATAGAAGTCTCTACCTTAGGCGCGCTGGCAGCACTGGTTGTCGCCATTGCGCTGATCATGAAAAAAGTGCCACCAGCCTACGGCATGCTCATTGGTGCATTAATCGGCGGTGTGGTTGGCGGGGTATCGTTAACCGATACCGTTGGGCTGATGATCGGCGGTGCGCAAGGCATTGTCACGGCGGTGTTACGTATTCTCGCCGCCGGTGTCCTGGCGGGAGTGCTGATTGAATCTGGTGCTGCCACCGCCATTGCGGAATCGATCGTCAAAAAGTTCGGCGAGACCCGAGCCCTGCTGGCACTTGCCGTGGCAACCATGATCCTGACTGCGGTAGGCGTTTTCGTCGATGTTGCCGTGATCACCGTATCCCCGATCGCACTGGCCATCGCCCGCCGTGCTGACCTTTCCAAGACCGCGATGTTGCTGGCGATGGTCGGCGGCGGTAAAGCCGGTAACGTAATGTCACCCAACCCCAACGCCATCGCAGCAGCCGACGCTTTTGACGTGCCCCTCACCTCAGTGATGGCGGCTGGCGTGATCCCTGGCTTGATTGGGATGTTCTTCGCCTACTTTCTGGCCAAACGTCTGGTCAACAAAGGTTCAAAAGTCCACGAGAGTGAAGTGGTCAGTGTGGATCATTCCACCCTGCCGAACTTTGCGGCGGCAATTGTTGCGCCGTTAGTCGCCATTGCCCTGCTCGCCCTGCGCCCGCTGGCCGGTGTTAACGTCGATCCGCTGCTCGCTCTGCCCCTCGGTGGTTTGATCGGTGCCGTAGCCATGGGCCGCTTTAGCCACACTAACCGGTTTGCGGTTTCCGGCCTGAGTAAAATGGCCCCGGTCGCCGTGATGTTGCTCGGTACCGGTACCCTGGCTGGCATCATCGCCAACTCCGGGCTGAAAAATGACCTGATCCATATACTGACCCTATCCGGCTTGCCTTCTTACCTGCTGGCACCATTCTCCGGCGCATTAATGTCACTGGCGACCGCCTCGACGACTGCGGGTACTGTGGTGGCATCAAATGTGTTCTCAGGTGTGATTCTTGAGCTGGGCGTACCGGCACTGGCGGGCGCAGCAATGATCCACTCCGGTGCAACCGTACTGGATCACATGCCGCACGGCAGTTTCTTCCATGCCACCGGAGGAGCAGTGCATATGGGCATCCATGAACGTTTAAAACTGATCCCATATGAGTCGGCGGTCGGCCTGGTTATCGCTTTGGTCTCGGTGATGATGTTTGGCGTGTTTGGTTTGTTTGTTTAATTGCTGAGGTTGATTATGAAAATTGTTATTGCTCCTGACTCTTACAAAGAAAGCCTCACGGCGATGGAAGTCGCCAGTGCGATTGAAAAAGGCTTTAAACAAGTCCTGCCGGAAGCTGAATACATTAAACTACCCATGGCCGATGGTGGTGAAGGCACCGTTCAGTCTCTGGTCGATGCCACCAGCGGCTCGATCGTCAACTGTGATGTTACCGGTCCTTTAGGCCAGACCGTACCGGGCTTTTATGGATTACTCGGCGATGGCAACACCGTGGTGATTGAAATGGCCGCCGCATCAGGGCTTCACCTGGTGCAACCAGCGCAACGCAATCCGCTGTTGACCACCACTTACGGCACCGGCGAGCTAATCAAAGCGGCATTAAATGCCGGCGCCAGGCACATTATTGTCGGCATTGGTGGCAGTGCCACCAACGACGGTGGTATCGGTATGGCGCAAGCGCTGGGTGCGAAATTACTCGATGGCGAGGGCAACGAGCTGGGCTTTGGCGGCGGTCAGCTCGGCAAACTGGCCAGGATCGATTTGTCCGGCCTTGATGCACGCTTAAAAGAAGTACGGCTGGAGGTTGCCTGTGACGTCGATAACACGCTGTGCGGACCGAAAGGTGCGTCACAGGTCTTCGGCCCGCAGAAAGGGGCAACCGCCGAGATGGTTGCCCGGTTAGATGCCAATCTGGCTCACTATGCTGAAATCATCAAGGCTGAAACCGGCAACGACATCAAAAATCGTCCAGGTGCCGGTGCGGCGGGGGGGCTCGGAGCCGCATTAATTGGCCTGCTGAATGCCGAACTGCGACCGGGAATTGAGATCGTCATGGATGCAGTCAACTTAGCGGCAGTGGTAAACGATGCCGATTTGGTCATCACTGGCGAAGGCCGGATTGATAGCCAGACCATTCACGGCAAAACGCCGATCGGTGTTGCCCGTACCGCCAAGCGGTTTGACCTGCCGGTGATTGGCATTGCCGGAAGTCTGACCCACGACTGCGGGGTGGTGCACCAGCACGGTATCGATATGGTGTTTTCGGTGGTCAATGGCGCGGTGGATTTACCGACCGCATTAACCCAGGCAGAGGAAAACCTGATCCTGACCGCACGTAACATTGCTGCGTTGTATGCGCTGACACCTTAACCGGTTCTTTTCACCACCTTTACGCGCCTTGTGTCCCACCGGCACAAGGCGCTTTAGTATGTTCTGCCGAATCCGCTCTCAATAAAAAGACAAACACACAGATATAAAAATGGCAGCCCGAAGGCCGCCATTGAAGAAGAAGCAGGCAATTGGTCACTATGCTTTTTCAAGATCTTTTGCCGGATAGGTCAGGGTCTTGTTTTCCGCTTTTACGTGGACATAAAACCCACCACTGCTCAGGCCGGTGACCACCATTTGCTCAACAACGCTACCCTTTGTTGCTACCACTACATCATCAATTTGAAACATATCAATACCTTATCACCAGGTCGACTTGACCATAAAAACACTGACTAAATTCAATGCCACTATTTAATCTGAAATTTACTGGCCGCGCGAATCAGATATTTAATCGTATTGATAATGTTTTTTGTGGTACCCGCTCACCAGTGATTAGATGACAGAAGCAAGGAAATAATTGACCGATATTGCACTGTGTTATGCAGTTAGCTGCTTTAATTACTCTGTAAGTAATAGTTATCTGCTTTACAACCCTGCACGTAGTGAAACAACGCGTATGCGTTGAGTAGGACGATTATGAGCCCGAATTTATCGATTGTGCTGCCGGCCAAAAATGAAGAGGGGAATATTGGCCCTCTTATCAGCGAGATCTTCCATGTACTCAATCCACAGATCGAATTTGAGATCGTACTCACAGACGACGGCAGTGATGACAACACCGCTCAGGAGGCGCTCGATACCGCAACACACCTAGGTTGCCCGCTGAAGATATTGCGCCACCAGCAAAGCTGCGGTCAGAGTGCCGCCCTGCATAGCGCAATACGTCATGCCAGCGCCAGGCTGATCGCAACCATGGATGCCGACGGGCAAAACGATCCATCGGATCTGCCGGCCATGGTGGCTCAGGCCAATCAGCTTGCTGCCGAGCATTTCTGTATTGCCGGTTACCGGCAGCAACGCAGGGATTCGCGATGGATCCGTTTTCAATCCATAATCGCCAACTCGGTGCGGCAGTTTTTTCTCCGCGACGGCGTACCAGACTCAGGTTGCGGCCTGAAGGTGTTTCCTAAACAAACCTTTCTGCTGCTTCCCTATTTTGATCATATGCACCGCTTTTTACCGGCTTTAATCCGGCGCATCGAAGGTGACATTATTGTTCACCCGGTAAAACACCGGCCGCGCTGCGCCGGGCGTTCCAACTACACGCTGCGGAAACGGTTATGGGCGGGTATGGTCGATTTATGCGGCGTGATGTGGCTGCGTCGCCGAACCTGCTGGCCAGTTGTGCAACAGAAATACCCGGAAGAGCCTTAGATGAAAATTGTAAAGCTGGTACTGCTGCTCGGACTGCTGCTCGTAGTGTATATCGAATACAACAGCGAGCTTTGGCAACACATTGCCGACAAAAACTGGATCGCCGCCTATGTCGCACAATCCGGCTTTCGTGGCAGCGTGGGGTTAGTGCTGTCCGGCGCCGTGTTTATCGGTTGCGGTGGTCCGAGGCAGTTAATCGCCTTTACTTTTGGCTTTGCGTTTGGCTGGGTATCCGGCTTGCTACTGTGCTTACTGAGCACCTTAACCGGCACCGTAATCGGCTACGGGCTGGCTCACTGGTTGTTAAAGCCATCTTTCAACCGCCACTTCGCAGAACGCTTCACCCGGTTTGAGAGCTTTGTTAAAGGTGACCCTTTTCTCAAGCTACTGGCTATCCGGCTGTTTCCCATCGGCAGTAACCTGTTGACTAATCTGTTTTCCGGCGCGGCCGGCGTCCCATTTATGGCGTTTATAACCGCCTCAATTGTCGGCTATTTACCCCAGACCGTGATTTTTTCGCTGGCCGGAAGCGGAATCGGTAACGCGAGTCGTTACCAAGTGATCGTCAGTATAGTACTTGGCGCAATTAGCCTGCTACTCACGCATTTTTTGTACAAAAAGTACAAAAAACGCCACGCCGTGATTTCTCAATAGAGGAGTGCAACATGATAAAGCGATTATTTGCAGAATTTTGCAGTGACCATTACTACCGGGTGCTGTTGATACTGCTGGTGTTCGCGGTGGTGATCATTTGTGCCGGAATGGGCCTGCGCTCTCCCTGGCCTGCCGATGAACCGCGTTTTGCCGAAATCGCCAGAGAAATGGTACTGTCCGGCGACTGGTTTTTGCCAATGCGCGCCGGCGAGCTTTACCCCGACAAACCTCCGTTGTTTATGTGGGCGATCGCCTTATGCTACAAGCTGAGCGGCAACATAAACCTCGCGTTCCTCCTGCCCAACGCGCTGATGTCGCTGATCATGTTGATCTGTGTTTACGATCTCGCGGCCAAGTTGTGGAACATCAAGGTCGCGCGGTGCGCATTTTTACTCCTGATGCTGGCACCGCAGTTCATCCTCCAGTCAAAAACCGGGCAGACCGATGCGCTGGCAACAGGCTGGGTTACACTCGCGATGTACGGGCTGATACGCCACTACTATATTAAAACCAGCTGGAGCTGGTATTACCTGAGCTGGGGCTTCATGGGGCTGGGCATTCTCACCAAAGGCATTGGTTTTTTGCCGATATTTTTCCTCATCCCGGTACTGGTCCAGCAATATTGGCTAGGCGAGAAGCCCGATAAAACACGGCTGCTCAAATCCGCCGCAGGCGTCTTATGCTTAACCGCTGTGATTGCACTCTGGTTATTACCCATGATTGTGTTAACCGAAATAAACCCCCACCCAGACTACGCTGCTTATCGCGATAGCATTCTGTTTAAACAGACCAGTGAACGCTATACCAATGCCTGGACCCACATAGAGCCGTGGTACTATTACCTGATCTTTGTGATCCCGGTACTGTGGTTTCCACTGCCGCTGTTTTTCTTCCATTCAACCTGGTGGCGCACAGTCTTTCAGCACAAACTACTGTTTGGCTTATTGCTATGGGTGCTGCTGGTCGTGGTCTTCTTCAGTATCAGCCCGGGGAAACGCGGGGTATATGTGCTGCCTGCCCTGCCGATGCTGGCATTAATCTGTGCTCCCTGGGTCGCCAGCAACGCCTTAAACCTGTGGGTTGAAAAAGGGATAAAGCTGATACTATTCGGACTGAATACAGTATTTTATGTGGTTGTGCTGCTACTGCTATTCAAGCATCCGGCACTGGTAAAACACCTAGGCGAGTCCCCTGCCACCCTCTCATTTGCGCTGTTTTTTTTCGCTGTCGGCGTGGTTTGGAGTGGAATCCTGTTTAAGGCCAGAAACCAGCCTGCTTTGCATGTTCTGGGTGGAGTACTGACCGTCAGCTGGTTACTCTACAGCACGTGGGGTTACCTGCTACTCGAGCCAATCCGCACCCCCGCCAAACAAATTATGCGCAACGTCACCGCCGCCGTCGGCAACAACGGGGAACTGGGACTGGTTAATTTCAAAGAGCAGTTTTTGCTGTTTTCGAGCCTGCCGGTCACCCATTTCAGCTACCTCAGCCCGGCGCAGCAGCAGTATCGCAATGCCTGGTTGTGGATTCAGGAAGCGCCTGACCGCTATGTTCTGATGCCGCACAGTAGCCATATTGAATGTTTTCAGCCAAGCAACGCACATGTGATGGGGTTTGGACACCGAAGAACCTGGCTATTGTTTGACCGCTCCGCCACTACAGAGCGCTGTCTGGCCCCGGAGCAGAATAAACGTTATCACGTGCCGTTCAGGCCGTTTGAACAGGAGGAAGCAAAGCAATGAAATTCCTCGTTACCGGCGCAGCGGGTTTTATTGGTAGTGCCGTGGTTAAACGCCTGTGTCAGGAGGGGCATCAGGTGGTTGGCATTGATAATCTCAATGATTATTACGATGTCGGCCTGAAACTGGCCCGGCTTACGGCTATTCGCCACCCCAACTTTATTTTTAAAAAAATGTCTGTCGCCGATATGCCTCAACTTAGCCAGTTGTTTGAAGCGCAGCAATTTGAACGGGTCATCCACCTGGCGGGTCAGGCAGGTGTGCGCTACTCAATGAAAAACCCCATGGCATTTGCTGACAGCAACCTTTACGGATTTGTAGCGATTCTTGAATGTTGCCGTCAACAGCGCATCCAGCATTTGGTCTACGCCTCCTCCAGCTCTGTCTATGGCCTCAACCAGAGGTCACCATTTCATACCCAGGCAAGGGTTGATCAGCCGATGTCTCTTTATGCCGCGACCAAAAAGTCGAATGAATTAATGGCGCACAGCTACTCGCACCTGTATCAGTTACCAACCACGGGGTTGCGATTTTTCACCGTCTACGGTCCGTGGGGCAGGCCGGATATGGCGGTGTTTAAGTTCACCGAATCGATCTTAGCACGACGGCCGATTGATATTTACAACCATGGTAATATGCTGCGCGATTTTACCTTTATCGATGATGTTGTGGAATCCGTGGCCCGCATTCAGGCACTCCCCCATTCCGACCCTTCTTGCCCGTACCAGATATTTAACGTTGGCCACGGCACACCGGTAAAGCTGATCGAGATGATCGAAGCGCTGGAACAAGCGTTAGGCATCAAAGCACTCAAAAACTTGTTGCCTTCCCAGCCCGGTGACATGTATATAACCTATGCAGATACGCAAGAATTATCGGCCACTATTCAATTTTCCCCCAAGGTATGCCTAAACGAAGGAATACGCCTGTTTATCGACTGGTATCAAAGCGAATACCGAATATGGCCGGATTCTGCCGACTGTGATGAGCAGATGCGGAACGGCAAAAAATCCACATCTGCCACTCAGAGAACCTGACTCTATCTGGAGATATTTTATGAGCGACCGCCTGAAGATCCGCGCGCTGGAACGTTCGGATCTGCGTTTTATCCATAATCTTAACAACAACCGCAGCATCATGAACTACTGGTTCGAAGAGCCCTATGAATCTTATGACGAGCTGGAAGAATTATATCAAAAACACATTCACGATGATGCTGAACGGCGATTTGTGGTGGAAAATAGCGCAGGCGACTTAATTGGCCTGGTGGAGCTGATTGAAATCAACTACATCCATCGCAGTGCTGAGTTTCAAATCATCATAGCTCCAGCCTATCAAGGGCAAGGCTATGCGATGGAAATGGTCCACCGGGCACTGGACTACTCCTTCTCCATCCTAAACTTACATAAGGTGTATCTGCTGGTATCACTGGACAATAGCAAAGCCATTCACTTATACAAAAAATGTGGTTTCATTGAAGAGGGCCATCTGGTTGCAGAATACTTTATCAATGGTACCTACCACGACGTAAAGCGGATGTACATTTTGCAACACCAGTACCTTAAATGACATTTGCTGCATGCAGCGACACAAAAACGCAGCCTGTTGGCTGCGTTTTTGATATTGACGTTACCTGTGCTAAAGCTGCTCTACTCCCATATTAAAAAGAGCAAAGCTGTACACATCAGCATATTCCTCGATAACTTTACTGATTGGCGTTCCCGCCCCATGTCCCGCTTTGGTTTCAATCCGGATCAAGGTCGGATTGGTCCCCACTTGCTTGGCTTGCAACTGCGCCGCAAACTTATACGAGTGGGCCGGAACCACCCGATCATCATGGTCGCCAGTGGTCACCATAGTCGCCGGATATTCTACCCCCGGTTTCACATTGTGCACCGGTGAATAGTTCTTCAGGTATTGGAACATCTCTTTACTCTGTTCGGCAGTACCGTAATCGTATGCCCATCCCGCACCTGCGGTAAAAGTGTGGTAACGCAGCATATCCAACACACCGACTGCCGGCAGCGCAACCTGAAAGAGTTCCGGGCGCTGGGTCATGACCGCGCCAACCAGAAGGCCCCCGTTAGAGCCACCACTAATAGCCAGCTTCTGCGCCGAGGTATATTTCTTATCGATCAGGAACTCTGCAGCAGCGATAAAATCATCAAACACATTTTGTTTTTGCAACTGCGTACCCGCTTTGTGCCACTCTTTACCATATTCGCCACCACCGCGGATGTTGGCAACGGCGTAAACACCACCCAGCTCTAACCATGCGGCCCGGCTTGCGCTGAAGTAAGGGGTTAAGCTGGCATTAAAGCCACCGTAGCCATACAAAATAGTTGGCGCACTGCCATTCATGGGAGTGCCCTTTTTGTAAGTAATGATCATCGGTACTTTAGTGCCGTCTTTGGATGTATAGAACACCTGGCGGGATTCAAACTGCTCTGACTCAAATGGGGCATTCGATTTGTGGTATACCGTACTGTCACCCGTGTTGATATTCAAACGAAACTTGGTGCTGGGCACTTTGTAGTTGGTGAACGAGTAGTACACCTCCGTGTCTTCTTTTTTCCCCCAGAAACCGTAAGCGCTGCCGATATCCGGCAGTTTGATGTCACGAATCAGTTTCCCGTCCATATCGTACTGTTTGACCATGGAGAGCGCATCAACAATATAGCGGGCAAACAGTGTGCTGCCTGCGGTCGAGACGTTGAGCACATTTTCCGTTTCTGGGATTAGATCTTGCCAGTACTTCGGCTGAGGCTGACTTGCCTCTACCGTTACCACACGTTTGTTTGGCGCATCCAGATCAGTCACCAAATAGAGCGTGCTACCCCGGTTGTCGATCACCCAGGTATCTGAATCGGTATTATCCAAAATCACCTGTAATGGGCTGTTTGGCTGCATCAGATCTTTAAAAAACAGCTTATTACCCGAAGTCGAAGTGCTCGCTGAAATAAACAGGTAACGCTCATCTTCCGAGGTGTACCCACCGACATAACGATGCTTCTCCGCTTCTGTACCACCAAAAATCAGCTGGTCATCACTCTGTTTTGTGCCTAAGGTATGGAAATAGAGTTTGTGCTGATCGGTTTTTGCCGACAGCTCACTGCCTTCAGGCTTGTCGTAACTTGAATAGTAAAAACCTCTGTTACCAAGCCAGCTGATACCACTGAACTTAACATCCACCAGCGTTTCACCGACCGGCTTTTGGGTTTCGGTATCCAGGACAATCACTTTGCGCCAGTCACTGCCGCCTTCAGAAATACTGTACGCAACCAAAGAACCATCTTTGCTGAAACGCACATTGGCCAGCGAAGTGGTGCCGTCATCACTGAAGGTGTTTGGATCAAGGAACACTTCCGCCTCCCCGTCGCCTAACTGACGGTAAAGTACATCCTGATCCTGCAGGCCGTCGTTCTTATAAAAATAGGTATACTTGCCTTCTTTAAACGGCCGACTCAGTTTTTCATAATCCATCAGCCTGGTTAAACGCTGCTCAATCTGCTTGCGGTATGGGATCTGCGCAAGGTAATCTGATGTAATCAGGTTTTGCGCTTTCACCCACTTGGCCGTTTCCTCACTGCGATCATCTTCCAGCCAGCGGTAAGGATCACTGACTTTGGTACCAAAGTAATCATCAACCACTTCAACCTTTTTGGTAGACGGATACTTGAGTGCCATGTGGCTCACGTGCTGCACCAGTTGCTGCGTAGCATCACCGGCGAAAGCTACTGGCAAAACTCCAGTCAGAACAAAAGCGCTTGCCAGTGCTAAGACATTCTTTTTCATAGACTTCCTTTTTCTATTTCAGTGTGCAATGCATTTTGCATACGCACTCTACTACATATCGGATTGCTGGATCTATTCCTTTAAAAGATCTGAACGCCATCAGGAAGTCATCCTGAAACTCACACCCTGGAGGTAAAACAGAGGACCGGGATCAAATAAGCACGTACTGATAACCGGCATGATTACCCTGTAAAACGAGCATGATTTACAGTGGATAACAGGTATCAACTTGATTACAAAGGTTCTTTTGTACAGTTCCATCACCGCTTTGGCGAGAGTCGAACGAAGGTCACTAGAAATTTGAACAAATTCGGGATCTTACCTACACAATTTTCGCTCAACCCGTACTATTCTAAATATACAGTGTTATTACAATAAGGGCGTGGTTATGCAATACAAACATATCCTTGTCGCACTAGAACTGTCTGATGAGAGTACCGTGTTGATCGACAGAGCAGTGTCAATGGCAAGTACCATGGATGCCGATATCTCATTTATTCACATCGACGGCACACATGGAGAAATTTATCCAGAGCTGGCAGATATTGAAGCTGAGCCAGATCAAAGGCCACTCAACGAACATTCCATGGAGTGCCTGCGGTCCTTCAAAGAGTACATCGACTACCCACTCAGGCACTTTTTTGTTGGTACCGGTGATCTGGCTGATAAGCTGGAAACCACCATCAAAGAAAATGAAGTCGATTTGCTGATCTGCGGTCACCATCAGGATTTCTGGAGTAAAATCATTTCCTACTCTCGTCACCTGATCAATAAATCTCCTGTCGATATTTTGATCGTACCGATTTCCAGCGACATGATTCAATAACCCGCTCCAGCCCGGCGTATGATGTTCCGGGCTGTAACTTCCTCTATATTCTCTCATGCCAAGGTCCGCTTCCCCTTGGCCTCAGGCACAATAAAAAAACCACACCCTAGAGTGTGGTGAAGGCAAAAGCGGATGGCAGTGGATTATCCGTTTTGCAGCTGGGTGGGCCCAAATCTGGCCCTAATTCGGAACTGATTTAACAAGGGATAGTTTGTGCTTATATGACCGTCACATGATCCGTTCATAATATTAACTCTGCCACACGAGCATAATTGGACCCGCTTAGTAATGTTCAAATTCGCCAGCGTTATAGTCTTGAATGGCTTGCTCTATCTCTTCCGGGCTGTTCATAACAAACGGCCCGTAATGCACTACCGGCTCTTCTATCGGTTGACCGAGAAAAACCAGCACACCACTCTCTTCGTTTGCCCGCAATCTGAGCAAATTACCGTGTGACAGCAATGCCAGTTCACCTTGCTGCACTGCACGCTCACCTACAGTGATAGCGCCTCGGTAAACGTAGAACATCATGTTGTATTGTTCCGGGGTTTGAAAACTAACGTTTGCGTCGGGACGGGCGTGCCAGTCGGCAACGGTAACCGGCACGCCGGTTTCATTTAACGGACCGTTAAACACCTCACCATCACTGGAGATCTGCCCGGCCAGTACCCGCAACAAGCCAGCCCGCTCATCATGTTGTTCTGTGATGGTTTCCGGCTGGAAGTCGTGATACCGCGCCGGCGCCATTTTGAGTTTAGCCGGTTGGTTAATCCAGATCTGAAAACCGTGTAACTCACCATCCTGCATGATCGGCATTTCACTGTGGATCACCCCTCGCCCTGCCGCCATCCATTGCGCGCCACCGCTGCGCAGTTCACCAACGTTACCCATGTGGTCACGGTGCTGAAAGTGGCCTTGCAACATATAAGTCAGGGTCTCAATACCACGGTGCGGGTGAGGTGGAAAACCACCAATATAGTCTGCAGCCTGATCCGATTTGAGCTCATCTATCATAAGAAATGGCGAGAAACCGGCATGGTTAAACCCCGCGATACGACGAATCTTAACCCCATCACCATCCGAGGTAGCCCGGGCTGGTATAATTTGGCGAATGTCTCTCATAATGTTCATCATTTGCTCTCCCACTGGACTGTGATTTCATTGTAGGCGGCAGTGGATAAATGATGAGTGGCATATTTTGAGCTAATTGTTCAAAAAAGTTGAAGTTCACTCTCCTGCTGCTGCGCTACCGTGGCTGGCGCGGCAACTTGTCCCGGCTTGGACATACCCCTACATTCCGTCCGTGGTTAATCACACTTTTACCAGCTAGACTGGATTAAATCATGCCAACCATTAATAAAAGGAAGAAATTATGATCCAGCAAGGCCAGACCTTACCCGACGGCACACTGAGCGAACTGACAGCGGATGGGATGGTTAACCACCAGATCAACGAACTGTTTGCAGGAAAAAAAGTGGTACTGTTCGCGGTTCCGGGTGCTTTTACCCCGACCTGCTCTGAAGCCCACCTGCCAGGTTACGTGGTACTGGCAGACCAGATAAAAGCGAAAGGGGTGGATCTTATCGCCTGCGTATCAGTCAATGACGCCTTTGTCATGCAGGCGTGGGGGGAAGCGCAGAATGCATCGGAAATCATGATGCTGGCGGATGGTGATGCGAGCTTCACCAAAGCACTCGGGTTAGAAATGGACACCGCAGGCTTTGGCGGCATCCGTTCTCAGCGTTACGCCATGATCATCGAGGACGGGGTGGTAACGCAGCTCAACGTCGAAGCGCCGCAGAGTTTTACAGTCAGCAACGTTGAAACCATTCTGGCAGTGCTGTGATCCAAACCGCCCCGAAGTACATGCCGGGGCGGCCTACTTATGTCTGATTTTTCTACTCAGTAAAACCGCTCACGAATGAAACCCAATAACAATAAGGAAAGCAGGGTGAGCCCCTCCAACGCCCCGCCACTGTCATTGGAGTTACAGCCAAAGCTCGACTCTGAACCACCGATATTTATCGAACTTGGATCATCACACTGCTCTTCTGTAACAGGTTCCTCCCCTTCATCTGTCCCCCCGCTGTCTCCTTCATTGGTTGCTTCATCATCATTATCTTGAGCTAAGAGGAAGCCCGGTTTGCTAACCACCTCTTCTGGTGCAGATGGAGCACTCGTATAAGAGACGATCCATTGCAGATATTCGGTCAAATTGCTATACCAGGTAGGAAGCGTCACTGAGCTACAGACCGAGTTAATGATCGGTCCGGCGCTGATGACTCCGACCTGTACCCATGCGTCACCAACCTTAAGTAGCAATGGACCACCGGTATCACCAACACAGGCACCGTTACCATAAATATTATCGCCTTGCGTGATGGTTTCTGTAGGCAGTGTGCACAGTTTACTTGGATCAACCGGCGACTCTATATAGATAGGCAGCTCTTCTGCCGATTCCAGACGATTGAAACACAAATCGATCGGATAAAAGGATACCTGGGTATGTCTCACCACCGTACTGCTGTCACCGATTTTCGGATCGCCATCCCCGCCACTTCCCCAGCCGACCACGGTAACATTGGGCTCAGGATTGGCCGAATCCCAGTCCGCTCCCAAATCCGTCAAACGTTGATAACTGTCATCATCAACTAAAGACACTGCATTTAAAGGAACATAGGCATCATCTACCAATAGTTCAAAGTCTCTTTCTACATATAACAGTGCCAGATCATGTTGGTAGGCCGTCGACTCAACAGACGTCAGGCCAGTTTCATCGGTAGTTGTGGTGTGAACTGGCATGTAATCAGGGTGGATCACCACATGAGTGACCTTATATATGTCTGCAAGGGTAGCATCCTTTAAGTCCGCCAGACCTGCTGTCACCGAAATCTCTTTGGGTTTAGCCACATCATACAACGAAAAATTTTCAGTATTTACAGAATCGTTCTCAAGGCTGGCGTCTGATGCCACCAGACAGTGGGCAGCGGTCAGTACCCAACGTTTGCCAACAACCGTTCCCCCGCATACATGGTCTTCTGCAAAAATGCTCGCACGGACAGAAACCACAAAAGGAAATTCATCTTTAAACTCTTCGGGGGTCAACTCCTTTCCATTACTCTCCCCTAACACAACCGCGTACGCAGTTACACTAACCAGCAACGAGCACAAAAACAGCATCCATCTTTGCCACATAACCTCCCCCTCCCTGTTTTGGAATCGAATTAAATGGCCAAAACGGCCTAAGGGGCCGTTTTGATATCAACAAATAGAACAGATTAATATTCAATGATGAGTATAGGTACTATTTTGCTTGTTGAGTAACATTTGATTAACAACTAATTTTTGGTCTGCACGATACAACTAGCGCATACGTACCACGCTGGTCTCTTGTTTTCGCTGCATTTCAGCAAAACTCATTACAAATGGCGCAGCCTGTTTGACATGGCTGGGCAATGAAGAGAGCGCATTCAGTGCTTCTTGCTTGGTTTTAAAGTCACCGACGGTCACGGTGTACCAGCGCGTTCCACGGCTGTTTTTCCAGTTCACCCACACCGGATGTTTGGCATCGATGTAGCGGATATAATCTTTGACATCTTTCTCCTGTTTCAGGGCCAGCACCTGCATGGTGTAATGGGCAGGATTCAGATAGCCATACGCGTCCTGAGAAGACATAACGCCGACACAACGTTCATTTTCCGCAAAACGTGGTTGCGGGGCGACGCAGCCAACCAGCGTAAAGGCCAGGGTCAAAGATAAAAGCTTCTGCACGTGATACTCCCGTGTTGTTCTGAACTGATATGCTCATAGTTGAGTTCTTCAAATAAGAAAGGCGGCCATTATGGCCGCCTTAATAAATCGAATCTGAAAAAATTCACACTCAGAACCAGCTGGCAATCAGTCGTTTTACCCAATCCAGTACACGTTTAAACAAACTGCCCTCTTCAACCGGCTCTAACGCGACCAGTTGTGAGGTTTTCACGACCTGACCATCGACCTTGTACAGTACGTTACCCACCACTTGATGTTGCGCAATTGGCGCGACCAAATCATCGTGGTATTCAATCTCAGCTTGCAGCTTCGCCGTATCCCCCTTAGCCAGCGTCAGGTAAACATCTTCAGCCACGCCGACCTTGAGTTGATCCTGCTGCCCCATCCAGACCCGTGCCATGGCCATCTCCGTGTTGGCTTTACTTGGCATCAGGGTGTCAAAAAAGCGGAAACCGTAACTCAGCAGTTGTTTACTCTCAGCTTCACGACTGTTGGCACTGTTTGATCCCATCACGACCGCCACCAAACGCATCTCGCCGTTGGTCGCGGAGGTCGCAAGGCTGTAACCCGCACCACTGGTATAGCCGGTTTTCATCCCGTCAACGTTCATACTCCGGTCACGCAGCAGCCCGTTGCGGTTGTACTGGGTAATACCGTTGTAGGTAAAGGACGTTTCACTGTACAGCGGATACACCGTTGGCAGATCGCGGATAATTGCCTGGCCTAATTTTGCAATATCTCGTGGGGTTGAATACAAACCGTCACTGTCTAACCCGTGCGGGTTGGTAAAGCCGCTGTTCTCCAAACCCAGACGGCTGGCCCAACTGTTCATCAAACTGACGAACGCACCTTCACTGCCGGCAACGTGTTCAGCAATGGCCACGCTGGCATCGTTACCTGACTGGACAATCAAGCCCCGGTATAAATCTGAAAGTGTCACCGATGTGCCTACTTCGATAAACATCTTCGACGAATCCGGAAAGTTTCTTGCCCAGGCATTGCGGCTGATGACGACCTCATCATCAAAACCTATATTACCGGCATTCAGCTCCTGACCAGCAACATAAGCGGTCATCAGCTTGGTCAAACTTGCCGGGTTAAGCCGTTGGTCGGCGTTCTTTTCTACCAACACGGTCCCGGAATGGTAGTCCATCAGAATATACCCGCGCGCCCCCAGAGTGGGCGCATCCGGTATGACGGTCGGAGCCGCGGAACTTAAAGCAGGCACAGCGACTAAAGCCGTCGCCAGGATCATGGAATGTACACTATTTTTTTTCATATCAGCGTTCTGTGGCTAACAAATTAGCTTGAGTATAAAGAAACACCGTACAGTTACAGCCCCTCTGTAACCAATGGTTACTTTTCATTGAACTTTGTCGATAAGAATAAGACTCCGATCAAGCATGCGGACAGGAAAAATGAGAGAGCCGTAAAAAAAGGGAATCCTTTCGGTATTCCCTCACAGTTGTTCTCGATTACTTACCGCGGCTGTCTGGCCAGCACTGCATCAATATCAGCCGCGCTATGGCGCTCTTGCAGTTGCTCCCACTCTTCTCCCCACGACCGGTTCACGATGCGGCCGCGTTGCACTGCGGGCCGGGCGTCAATCGCTTTTGCCCAGCGAACCACATTCGGATAACTGGCGACATCAAGAAACTCAGCCGCATCGTATAAACGGCCCAGAACCAGATTGCCATACCAGGGCCAGGTGGCGATATCGGCAATGCTGTATTCCTTACCGCCAAGAAACTCGTTCTCTGCCAGTTGCTTGTCCAACACATCCAACTGGCGTTTCGCTTCCATGGTGAAACGGTTGATGGGGTACTCAAACTTCTCAGGTGCATAGGCATAGAAGTGACCAAACCCGCCGCCAAGGTAAGGGGCAGAGCCTTGCAACCAGAACAGCCAATTCATCACCTGGGTGCGTGGCGCCGGATCCTGAGGCAAGAAGAGGCCAAATTTTTCTGCGAGATAAAGCAAGATATTGCCAGACTCAAACACATTAATCGGCTCATTTCCGGAGCGATCCACCAAAGCCGGGATCTTTGAATTCGGGTTCACCGCGACAAATCCTGAGCCGAATTGATCCCCATCACCAATCTTGATCAAGTATGCATCGTACTCAGCTTCTGCAATACCTGCAGCCAGCAGCTCCTCAAACATGATGGTGACTTTTTGTCCATTCGGCGTGCCCATCGAATAAAGCTGAAACGCATGCTCCCCAACCGGCAGTGCCTGCTCATGCCGCGCACCAGAATCAGGGCGGTTAATACTCGCCCATTGACCACCACTATCATTATCGTTAGTCCAGACTTTCGGTGGAGTATATTCGTTCGTCATGATGATTCCTTATTGTGATTAACGGCACTTCCCTACCGGCGATACGTTCTCGTTACCTCGGCATGCGCCTATCAGACCAGCGCGACCGTTGAAACATGCCAGCAAGCAGATTATCACTCTCGATCCTGCGTTGTGGGTCAGTACCAAACTGCTCTCATTAAAAATGATGAGGTTTGGATTAGGGAATAAAAGTCCTGGCAGCAAAAAATGTTAAGCTATTTAGTTATGAACCATAGCCAGACGCTATAAGCCACCAAGATAGACAAGCACTCTAGACCGCATGTGTGTGATCACCGACAACTTAGAATGCTTGCTCAAGGCCCCTACAGGACTAAGCCGCCATCGATTTTCAGCACCTGCCCGGTAATGTACGCACTGTCATCCGAAGCTAAGAACGCCACCCCGTTGGCGATGTCCCGGACACTGCCCATTCTGCCTAAGGGCGTTTTCCCCTCCATCATCGCGATGACTTTTTCTGGCAGGCTGCGGGTCATATCCGTGGCGATAAATCCCGGTGCCACACAGTTGACCCGGATTTGCGCGCCTTTTCTGGCCAGCTCTTTCGCCCAGCCTTTACTCATGGCGATCAATCCCCCTTTACTGGCGGCGTAATTGCTCTGACCAATATTGCCATCCGTGCCAACGATGGAAGAGATGCTTACAATGCTGCCACTGCCACGCTCCATCATTGCCGGTGCCACCTGCTGGGTCAGCAGAAATACCGCTTTAAGGTTTACTTCTAGTACGCTGTCCCAGTCCTGCTCCTGCATATCAGGCAATAATGCATCACGCGTAATGCCGGCATTATTGACCAGCACATCAATGTGTTGATGTGTTGCCAACACTTTCTGCACCACTGTACGAACTGCCTCAGCGTCACACAGGTTCACCTGCTCACTACTGAAGCGGTCTGACTGACACCAGGCGATGGGCGAAATATCTAAACCGACGACATCAAAACCGTCTTGTAACAGCTTCTCACAGATTGCCTGACCTATCCCACGCGCCGCACCGGTAACCAGCGCTACTTTTTTCTGATTCATCTTGGTCTTCCTTAAGTTTAAAAATAATCGTTCTTGCTCCCTGCCCGTGGTGACGTTTATTTATATTGTGACTGTCACTCAATCTCGTTTGATCAGGAATAAATTAATATATGAAACTATAGGACCGATTTCCGGATGTAGTATGAACGAATCAAGAAACTATGGTGATTGTTCGATGAACACCAACCATTGTTACCTGTTATTACATGATTTCCAGCCGTTCGACGGCAAATGAATACTCTACGGATAACAGGAGCAACGATAGATGCACGAACGCCGCTCAATCAGCCCTGACCGGCGCTATCCATCACTAAACATAAGGTGCAATATGCTAAATATGGATTTTTCCCGGCACGTCGTGATTGAAACGGCGCAGCAAGACTGGGTGGCCAGCCCGGCACAAGGAGTGTGGCGAAAACCCCTAGAGCTCGAAGCCAAAGAACACGGCCATACGACCAGTATCGTCAAATATGAGCCGGACTCCCGGTTTGCCCCCCATTCCCACCCGCTGGGTGAAGAAATTCTGGTACTGGACGGGGTGTTTTCCGACGAAGAGGGCGACTACCCGGCAGGCACTTACCTGCGTAACCCGCCCGGGAGTCTTCATGCGCCATTCAGCCAACCAGGCTGCGTCATTCTGGTCAAACTGAATCAATTTTCTGCTGAGGACGATGCCAAAATCAGAATAAATACTCGCCACGAAGTGTGGTCTGCCGGATCGGGGGGATCACAGGTGATGCCTTTGGACTCATTTAGGGGCGAACATGTCGCGCTGGTGAAGTGGTCAAAAGGAGAACGATTTCAGCCGGATTGGCATTCCAAAGGGGTGGAGATTTTTGTCCTGTCCGGCACCTTTAAGGATCTGTGGGGAAGTTATCCGGCGCATACCTGGCTACGCCGCCCGCATATGGGTGAGCATTTTCCATTCGTTGAGGAAGATACCGTGATTTGGCTTAAAACTGGCCACTTGCCTCATGAGGGGGACTGAAGCTTACAACCTGAACGGCTCGTGGCTGAGACCATTGCTTAAACGGCCCGCTGAGCCAGAGGACCGTTACTCTTAATCGCGGTGGTTTAACTGATGATCATGAGCTCATGATTTTTGAATGTAGCCAGTCTTTAAGTTCGGCCCGGTCATGCTTAAGGGAGTTCATTTCTTTATCGTCAATCGGAGCACCTCGCAGTTCCAGTTCGCGAATTTCCCGGTCAATCGCATGATAATTTCGGGCATTTTGCGCGAACGTTTCATCGTTTGCATTCAGTTGGTTGATGGTATCCAAATGGTCCGGGAACTCGTGGGTTAGTGAGTGATTTTCGCCTAACATAGCAACCTCTTTTCCTTGTTTACATAAACCGAACTGCTCACTTGTTGAGCAAGCCTGTGTTAAAGGTAGCAGCTCTGCCACGCGAAAATGGTCGTTTTGTCCACAAAATGGTTTATTGATGACTGCACCGCCAACTGGCGAAAAAACAGCAAGAAAAGGTTAATTGCCCCCCAGCAAGCGGGAACCGGTCACAGCTGTCAGGGGAGGCCGTCAGCGGGCAAGTCTCCAGATTGCTTACCGGCAGGACTCAAAAGAAACTGACTGGTAAGTAAAAATCCAGTTCAAATGCCTCTTGATCGTTCAAAAAGTGGTTTTTCAGATAATGGACATAGGCCGGGGTGGATCGCTGTTTAAACCCGGACGATGGCAACCACTGCTCGAGGATCATACTGAGCTGAGGTAGTAACTCACCATAGACGCCCTGCAAACGAAACACCGCATGCAATCCGCCGGGGATCACCATTTGATTTACCACTCCCCGATACTGCAGCGGCTTATCAATCGCCATGCAAGCCACATAACGACACTTATCCAGCTCAACCCATGCCGGATTGGAATGGTGTAAACCAAATTGGATCGAAAAATCACGCTGCTCGGAGTTAGCCCAGGCTTTAAGCGTCAGCCAGGCATAACGTATCGAACGGTTATAACCGACATGACGCACATACGCCGCCAAACGTGGCGGGATTTCACTGATCGTCGGTGCGGGTAAGCTCCGCTGTCTGACCCGCCGATACCCTGCGGCAATCTCTGCATCCTGTAAATACGGTTTCTGTGCCGTGTGTAAATCATGTCGGCGCCATTCTCCCGGCGACATCTCGAAGGTTGCTTTAAATGCCCGGCTAAAAGAAGAGACCGATTGAAAGCCACACTTATTGGCAATATCAACCACTGCCGACTGGGGGTCAAACATCAGCTGGTTCGCGGCATATTCCATGCGTGTACGCCGGATATACTGATGCACTGACTCGCCGACGACCCGTTTAAACGTACGATGAAAATGCTGTTCCGAATACGCGGCAATCTCAGCCAGTTCCCTGGCGGACATTTCCCTGCTGATGTCTTGATGGATGTAAAACAGCACATCATTAATTCTCGAGGTGTGATGCTGGCTCATAGTAATGCGACACGCTCAAATAGCATAAATGGACATGTTTGTAAGCATAAATGGACAACCATCAAATATCAACTAAGCGCTACTATCGGAGCAATAACCAACGATAATACGAGAAGCACAACCGATGGAAATCGCCCAGTCATTGCAACAGATCCAATCCTCATACATCCGGGAAATACTCGCCGCCGCCAGTGACGAAAAAGTCATCTCCCTTGCAGGCGGCCTGCCTGACGAAAAGACGTTTCCCATCGATTTGATGAAACCATCACTGGAAAATCTGGCTAACATGCCAGCGGTTTTCCAATACGGTGCCACCGCTGGCTATCAACCTTTACTCGACTTTCTCCACCACGAGTACCAGTTGCCACCATCCCATCAGGCAATGATCTGCACCGGCTCACAGCAGGGGCTCGATTTGATCGCGCGGGCCTACATCAACCCCGGAGACAAAATCGTGATGGAAGCCCCGAGCTACCTTGGAGCCATGCAGGTGTTCGGCCTGGTTCAGGCCGATATTGTCACGGTGGCGCAAACTGAAACCGGGCCAGATTTGGCCCAGCTCGAACACTGTTTTGCCAGTGAGCAACCCAAACTGTTTTATGCCGTACCGGATTTTCACAACCCGACCGGTGTATGCTGGAACCTAGACACGCGCCAAAAAGTCGCCCAGCTGTGCCAGCAATATAACGTAGCCTTTATTGAAGACGCCCCATACCGAGAACTGCGCTTTACCGGCGACGCCTTGCCAATGGTATCCGATTTCTGTCCGGACCATTCAATCGTACTACGCTCGTTTTCCAAAATTGCTTCACCCGGCCTGCGGATCGGTGTGGTCAGCGGTAAAACGTCATATCTGGCACCGCTGATAAAAATTAAACAGGGCGCAGATTTACACTCTAGTGTCCCGATGCAGGCACTATTGCTGGGCCTGTTGCAACATGACAATTTCGCCCGGCACATCGACAATATCCGCGCACTGTATAAATCGCGTTATCAGATCCTGTTTACCGAGCTGCAACAGCATCTGCCGCCAGAATGCCGGGTAAACCCAGTTGACGGCGGCATGTTTGTCTGGGTAGAGCTCCCACACTGCGACACGTTTGCACTGGCGAAACAGCTGCTCGCCAGTGGTGTAGCCGTAGTGCCCAGCCCGGTGTTCTATCCAGACAACTGCCAGGCAAAAGCTGCATTGCGACTCAACTTCACCAATGCCTCACCTGACGAACTGACCATCGCAGTCCGACGTTTGGTAAGCGTATTGGGCACGCTGTAACCTTTAATAAATACACCAGCGCCTGCCGTGCTTCCTACCAGCAACAGGCGCTTGAAAAGTTCCGCAAAAAATAATTTTTTTCTCTCTAAATCAGTTCTCTAGGTTAAGTCTCTGTTTTTTCTAAAAGTGCTCTATGACGGGCGATTCTTGACCGTGGCCACATATTTGATGATGCAAACAGTCGCGTCTATCTTGTCAACAAAGGCATCGACCGCGCCGCCTTCTCTCGTATATGTATGGCTTTCGTTTTCGCTCCTGTAACCAGACGCTGAAAATGAAACTCAGCTAAATTAACGGCGCTGGATTTACACAGCCATTTTGAATGTCACAACGCGTCAGTTAAGGGAAGCCATGTACAGAGGGGGTTACCTGAATGAACAACCTAACCAAGACAGGATTTGCCATAACGTGCGTATGCGCGCTTTTATTCGTTAGTTCCACTCACTTCGCTCACGCCGGAGAAGGTCTGTCCGCCAATTGCAATGATATTCTGGCCGGTAACCGGACCGCTACCGCACAAAAGATGACGCTATTAACCGGTGAAAATATCGCACAAAGCAATCTCTCCACCGCCGTCATTCCCACTAAGGAGCATCCATTTGTCACCGACGCGTTGACAGCAGTTGCACAGCAGGTATCACCGCAAGGTGACCTCGCAAGCCGGCCACTGGCTGAAATCGATAACGTTCGCGCTGATTTAGAGCAAGCCGCCAAAGAGGTGTATAAACTCCAAGCAACCTACGAGGTGGTATTTTTTAGCCTGATGGATGGCCACTGCCAGTTTCCTTCACAGCAAAACACTCAGGACGCGAAAGTCGAGTTTGATCATCTGGAAGGCCTGACCGCTCATGCCATTCCCGCTTTATTGACCTTAGTTGAACAATCTCATCTTGCCGCTCTCATGGCCGCCGCACGCTACCAAGACAGTCAGGTTTTAGTGCAGATCGACAGTTTTGATGGTCACGACATCCGGTTATCAGTCACGAACTTAACCGACCAAGTAACACTGCAGCCGCACTTTAACCTTTTTCGGGCGCGGCAAGGACAAGACGGAAAGATCGACTATGAATCAACCTCTTTGCTGACACTAACCGATCAAACTGGCCAAGAGCTGGATACGCAAAGTATTGCCGAGCTTAACGGTGACAAGCCGATTTCAGCCGACATTGCGCCTGGCGAAACTCGTCAGTTCATCACCACAGTGGTCACTCCCGTTGCCCCGCCGTCACTGCTGAATCTGAGTTTCCCAGCCAACGCACTCAATACTCCAGACGGGTTTACTTTGACTTTCTCTGACCCAAGAAGGATAACCACGGCTACGGTCAAATGATGCGCCAGCAGGCCCGCCTAATGCCTGCTCTCTTCACTCAAATTTGCGACAGGCATTAGTATTCGATGAACTTCTGAGGTAAAACAATCAGATAGTTTAAAGTGAGGGAGAGGGAGCTGGCATTGGCTACGAAAAACAAACTGGTCCGCTATACATCGATTGAAGCCCAACGCGTATTCGCCAAAGAGGAAGAGCTACTGCGGCTGGTGAAGGCCAACGACTTAGCCGAGGCACTGCTACTCTGGCAAGTAAAGAGCCCGACCTTAATCCTGCCGGCCGGGAAAAAATGGCCGGTCTCAGCCATGCTGACAGAAAAGCTGCGGGAAAGTGGCTGGCAGCTGTTCAGCCGCAAAACCGGCGGCGCGCCGGTGCCACAGGTTCCGGGGATCATCAACCTCTCTCACATCTACCATTGGCCTGCACACCAGCCTTACGACATCAAACAGGCCTACCTCAGGTTGTGCAAAACATTAGACACTTTTTTCGCCCGGCTGGGGGTGAACGTCGATGTACACGGCACACCGGGGTCATACTGCGACGGGGAATACAACCTCAATATTAACCAACAAAAAGTGGTCGGTACCGCGCAGCGGGTGTTACTTAAACCAGACGCTGGCCGGGTGGTACTGGCACAAGCCTGTATCCTGATTGATGCCGATGTCGATGAAATTGTCAAACCGGTCCAGCTGTGCAATCGTATCTGCCAGCGAGACGAGGAAATTAAACCCGGGGTTCACACTCCACTGTTTGCGCATATTGCCTCGCGGCCGGGTATCGACGCCCTATACCAGCAACTGACCCAGGCGTTTCTCGACGCCGAACGATAACCTACGCCGGTCTTCCCCGCCCGAGACATCGGCAGTGGATGCTTGTCAATTAACCTAAAGCCACCTTAAAAGCTCAACTTAAGTTGAGGTGGCATCCTGTTGAGCCCTTTTTTATCCAACCCAAATGCCGGCCGCTTCGCGGGCCAAACGTCAAAGTGACTAGTGACTGCCTCTGCACAAAATTTCCCGCTTAAGCAGGCATCGACCTCCCGCTGGCGGCTCAAAATGCAATTATCGGTTGATGCAAACCCATAAAAGCCTCAGAATGGCGCACTTTCGCTCGTCAACCACGTGCGAACCATTTATTTATCGACAATTGAGAATCATACATATGGGTTTTACCTCGTTAGGTCTTTCTGCTCCAATTCTTCAAGCCATTCAGGAGAAAGGTTACGACACCCCTTCCGCGATTCAGGCACAGGCCATTCCGGCCGTATTAGAAGGGAAAGACGTCATGGCAGCGGCTCAGACCGGAACAGGTAAAACCGCAGGCTTTACGCTGCCGATCCTTGAGCGCCTGTCGAACGGTCCGCGCGTGAAAGGCAATCACATTCGCGCTCTGATGCTAACCCCCACACGCGAACTCGCTGCGCAGGTCCAGGAAAACGTATTTGTTTACGGCCGCCACCTGCCGCTGACCAGCGCAGTGGTGTTTGGCGGGGTTAAGATCAACCCGCAAATGCAACGTCTGCGTAAAGGTGCCGACGTACTGGTAGCGACGCCGGGCCGCCTGATGGATCTGTACCAGCAAAATGCCGTCAAGTTTGATCAACTGGAAGTACTGGTGCTGGATGAAGCCGACCGGATGCTGGATATGGGCTTTATCCGTGACATCCGCAAAATTCTCGACTTACTGCCCAAGCAGCGCCAGAACCTGCTGTTCTCGGCAACCTTCTCTGACGAGATCCGCCAACTGGCCAAAGGCCTGGTCAACAATCCGGTGGAAATCTCGGTCAACCCGGCCAACTCCACTGCCCGAACCGTTGAGCAATCGATCTACCCCTCAGACGTGAAGAAAAAACCGTCTATGCTGGCTAAGCTGATCAAAGATGGTGACTGGCGCCAGGTACTGGTATTTACCCGTACCAAGCACGGTGCCAACCGCCTGGCGAAATTTTTGATTGACCAGGGCCTGCCGGCCGCGGCTATCCATGGTAACAAGAGCCAGGGGGCCCGGACTAAAGCGCTGGCTGATTTCAAATCCGGTGAGGTACGGGTGCTGGTTGCCACCGACATCGCGGCGCGCGGGATCGACATCCCTCAGTTGCCACAGGTGGTCAACTTTGAACTGCCTAAAGTCGCCGAAGACTACGTTCACCGCATCGGTCGTACCGGCCGCGCCGGGGAAACCGGTAAAGCGATTTCGCTGGTTTGTGCGTTGGAAGCACCAGAACTGTTTGCGATTGAGCGTTTGATCCAGCAGTTGCTGCCGCGTGTAGTGCTGGAAGGCTTTACTCCGACCAATGTGGTACCTGAATCTAAGCTGGATACGCGCCCAATCAAGCCGAAAAAACCGAAGAAGCCGAAAAAGCCGAAAGCAGAAGGGGGCAACACTCAACAAACAGAGAAGAAAGCTTCAAACGGCGCAGCCAAACCCAAACGTCGCCCAAACCGCGGCCAGGGTGGTGCAAATCAGGGCAACGCCGACAAAACCAAACAGCGTGGTGAAAGTAAGTCAGGCACCGGCCGTAAGCCTGATGCCAGTAAAGGCGGTAACGGGGGCAAACCAGCCGCCAAGCGCAAACCTGGCGGCAACAACCCGGCAGGCAAAAAGCCAGCAGGCAAGAAACCAGCCAGCCAGCGCCGTCAGCCGCGCCCGCAAGCGGCCTGATCCCTCATCAGTTCGCTCGACATATTAACAAAGCCGCTGCTCATCGCAGCGGCTTTGTTGCGTAATTCGACAGAACTAAATCCAAAACTTACGATCTGATCGGTTACATCGACTAACTATCGTCATCTGATGCCAGAAACTCGTTACTTTGTTTGAATTTCATGCATCGCAGGTGCTGATTTATCTTTTCTCTAAATTAGGCAAAAAAGCCCTTCTGATAATAGAAAGGTAGTGTGAGATGAAGACCTTCTTCTATTTGGTATAGTTTTATTGATAATAAATTTAAGTAAAGATGGGGAACATGATAGTGATGCGGAAGTCGGTGACACTTACACACCACAATCACTATAAGAATTAGATTTGATTCTTTATAAGATTACTGATTCTGCTTAAAGAAACGTTCAGCACTGGCAAAAAGAGATTTGCAGAGATTTTTCTGCTTATTATAATCCTCAGAACCTTCCTTCATTGAGTCTAGGGTCTCTTTGGCAGCATGGTATTCTTTAACCATCTGCTCAAACTTCACTTCATAGCCGCTTTTTTTGTATTTTTTTGGCGATTTATCTCGTTTTTTTCTCATTCTTGTTCCTGTTTGAACATATTTGTCAAAATTATATGAAACATGCAGGCTATATTTTTATGTAATTTTCATATAAACAGCAGCCTAAAAGTGGCTTAAATAAGCCTGATTCAACATACTACTTTAGCACTCACTAACGAGATAAATAATATTTTCAAACGATAATAACTTATCTAAATGGCCAGTAAATTGCGACTAAAAGACCTTTTGCGCCATGTTCAGTTCTAAATGCTACTTTGTGACCTTCAGATAGGTTATTAAAACTTTCTGAAGCTATTTTTTTGATAACTCGTTAATAGTTAAAAACAAAACTGAGACTATTAAATGGAAGATAAAGAATAAGCTGCTATGGGAGTTGTATAACGATATGACTCGAAAGAAAACTAAGAAGTGACTCGAACTGTATGTTTCATCAATAGCTCACGTTTCGGAGCTGAACTCACTATACACCCATTAAAATAAATAGATAGACATTTTCCATTTTTTTCCATTGGAGCAAAAGTTCGCTCTTTGTTTCATCCCGTTTTATAAAAAACAGAAAATAAATTAAGACTACAGGATCAATGAGTTACTTTTAATTACACGCAGAAATTTATAATTTACCACGTGGGATGGCTTTACAGGAACTAGAGCCATAAAGCATTCACCAACTAGAATTTGACCTCTTGCATAGCACTCTCTATCGCAAAGGACTAATGCTTAAGGCACGCACAAAAAAAATAAAAAAGAAAAAGCTAGCGTTTATCAATTTTATCGGTATACTGCACATCAGCTCTTAAGAAAAGAGCTATTTAATTTTTTAAGATCAAATTTCTCTCAGTTCATCATCGATTTCCTCGTTTACGTTCCTGCGACAAAATATATATCTCTAAATCATATAATAGCGCTTATTAGCTACACACTTAATATTAAAATTATCCAATATAGAGGTATCTATGTCTAATAAATCAACTGGTTCAGTAAAATGGTTCAACGAAACTAAAGGTTTTGGTTTTATTTCTCCAGAAAATGGCGGGGAAGACTTGTTTGTTCATTTTCAATCAATTGTCTCAACTGGCTTCAAAACGCTATCTGAAGGCCAAAAAGTAACGTATGTTGTCGAACAAGGCAAAAAAGGTCTCCAAGCAGCCCAAGTCACTGTAATGTAATGAATTATGTGGCATCAACATCCGTTGATGCCTCTTCCTATCATCGTAAGTCTTTCACCCAAACTTATATACCCAAGTTACTTGAACTTAAACCTTAAGCTTCAGCTTTTAACGCTAATAAACCTATCTAATAAGTCATTTCAGTATATACCTTTGGCAAAATGCCAATAAATAACCCCACATCAAAACTAATATGATTCATACGTGAATCATTTCGCCTAGTGCTTTATTTATATAAGTAAGTTTATACTAAAAGCGATTGGCGAATAAAAGAGAACAAAATGAAATTAAACATATCCGCCCAATCAATAAACCACACTACATATGAACATATTATTCCCAGCCGAGATTTTATTCTTAGCCTATTCGACAAAGTCAAAAACTACTTAAGCTATGAACAGATTTCTCATTCATCTGGTTTGAATGAAAAACCTCAAAAAGACGCATTAAAAAAACGCTTAAGAGCAATGGAACGTGATGGTCAACTTATTTTCACCCGCCGAAAAGGCTACAAAAAAGTTGATCAATCAGCTTTAGTTACTGGAAAGATCTGTATCCATACGGACGGTTTTGGCTTTCTAACCTACGACAATAATGAGAAAGACCTTTTCTTACCGAAACATCAACTGACTCATGCGTTCGATGGCGATATCGTACTGGTTTTGAAAGGCAGCTCTCAGCAACAAGGTCGCTCAAACCATCGCTTGATCAAGATCGTGGAACGCAAAACGACTCATATAGTGGGTTTATTAAAAAGAAAAGGGACCAACTTCTATCTATTACCAGAAAACTCGAAACTGACTCAGACCATTCAAGTCACACCAAATGAACTTATTGCCAAAAATGTCGGTAAACTCGTTCATTGTAAAATCACTGCATATCCTGATCATAGACAATCGACCACTGTCGAGGTCTCTGAAGTATTAGGGCATCCTGGAGAAGCGGGCATCGAAGTCAAACTGGCGTTGCGTCGCCATGGCATCAATGACAAATGGGATAATCAAGTCCTTCATGCTGCTTCTGTCTTTGGCTCTCATGTAGAAGAAAAAGACAAAACATCACGAGTGGATTATCGAGATTTACCTTTCGTCACCATCGATGGTGATGATGCAAAAGACTTTGATGATGCCGTTTATGGGTATCAAATGGACAATGGTCAGTGGAAGCTGTTCGTCGCAATTGCTGACGTATCTCACTATGTTCAACCAAACGATCACTTAGATCTTGAAGCACAGTCTCGTGCAACGTCCGTTTACTTCCCTGGATGCGTTGTACCAATGCTACCAGAGTCATTATCTAATGGTTTGTGTTCACTTAATCCTAATGAAGACCGATTGGTGATGGTATGTGAGATGACCTTTGACGACGAAGGCAACATGCTAGATTCTGAGTTTTCTGAAGGGATCATTCACTCACATGCACGATTAACTTATAACGAAGCTAACCGCATTGTTATGCAATCTACGGCGAAAACAAAATACCAAAGCAACAATCCCAACCACCATATCGCTCAGCATTTAGTGAATCTTCATCACTTATATTTGAACTTATCCGGTCAGCGTAAAGTCCGTGGAGCGATTGACTTTGACACACAAGAACTCGCTTTTACGTTAAACAACAAAAAGAAGATTGCGTCAATCGTTCCTGTTGTTCGAAATGACGCTCACCGAATGATCGAAGAGTTTATGCTGTGCGCCAACGTTGCTACAGCGCAATTCTTAGAGCAACATAAAATACCGAGCCTATACCGGGTGCACTCTGGCCCTCAAATGAAAAAGCTATCTACATTGAGACTGTTGCTTGCAGACAAAGGGCTGACGTTAGCGGGTGGTGATAAGCCGACTTCTCACGACTACAACTCGTTACTGGAACAAGTTCGAAATTTGGATGAGTGTGACATCATACGTACCTTACTGCTGCGCTCTCAGAGCCAAGCGGAATATTCGCCTAAAAACATGGGGCACTTTGGTTTAGCGTATGATGCTTACTCACACTTTACATCTCCGATTCGTCGTTATCCTGACTTACTCGTTCATCGCGCTATTCGCACCAAACTTCGTGAGCAAAACACAGGCAAGCTACGTAGTCTGCTAATGAAACTCAACCCTATGCGTCAACTAGCAGGCGGGGCCAATCACTACCCTTACGACACAAAAGAAATTGAACAACTCAGTGCGCACTGTTCGCACCAATCTCGCCAAGCCGATGAAGTAAGTCGCGAGGTAGAGTCAGCACTGAAGTGTCATTATATGAAGCCATTTATCGGGCAACATTTCATGGGGACGGTTTCTGGAGTTACGCACTTTGGTGTATTTGTAGAACTAAAGGAAAACCGAATTGAAGGTCTCATACCTTTATCAAGTTTTCAGAATGGCGAGTTTGAATTTGATGCAATTAAACAAAAAATCTTCAGCCAAACCACAACTTTTACCTTAGGTACCAAAGTAAAAGCTTTCGTGAAAGAAGTCGATTCTAAGCAAAGAAAAATTATATTTAACTTAACAGAGCACATTGAATAGTCACTAAACCAATAGACTCTTTTTCGCATAAGGAAAAGTCGGCCAAACCACTGTACTCAGAAGTAAGTACTAGCACTACTACAACTCGGAATGGGCAAATGTGAGCCAGTACGTTCTGGATTGACTCAGAAATGGACCGTCTCTTATATCGGGAAATCAATCTGGGCAGAAAAGAATCTGGCCCAGATCTAATCTGACAGGCACGAGTCTAAAAATGGGTAACTGGCAGATCAGGTCTAATTAGTCAATATTAGCCGGTGATACACCGCCTTAACCCAGTTACCAAGCTATCGGTTCTTATCAACTAGTCTATAGTTACCGTACACAGAGGCAGGAGGAACTTATGAAGAGTTCAAATGTTCTCCTCACTATTAGAGTCTTACTGACCCTGACAGGCTGGTTTTTTCTCTTAGCCATAGTGCATAGTCTAATTCACACGTTCTCAGCATTTTTTCCGTTCAGTCTGGATGAACCAATTCCTCTGTTTATCTCATGGACACTGGGATTAAGCCTGCTGATATACCTGTTTGTCTGGAGTTTACCAAATGTTAACAAGCCCTCCTGGAAGACAGCCTTAACCATATTCATCTGGGCTGTTATGGTCGCTTTCGGGCACGGGGTCACTCACTTAGGCGAAAGTAAAGTCGAACTGTTGTTCATCCAAATACAGGAAATAATGGGACTGGCCGGCTTTCTTGTCCTTGCGGGAGCCTATGCACTATTTCTGGCCATCCCTTTTGTGGCTGGGGTTGAGATTGGTTTCCTGATCATGGCTATCTTCGGAGTCAAGGGAGTGTTGGTCGCTTATATAGGTACGATACTTGGCCTCAATATTGCGTTTGCTATAGGGCGACTGTTACCTAAATCCATTTTAGGAAAATGCTTCAACAAGTTTGACCTCAAGATAGAAATGGATAATTTGCCTGCCTTACTTGATCAACTTACAAGGGAAAAACATTGGTTGTCTGTCGTAGGTGGGACGCTACTACGTAACCGCTATATATCGATTGGCTTATGTCTTAATTTCCCAGGCAACAGTATTGTGGGAGGAGGTGGTGGGCTTTCAATGCTCGCGGGCATGAGCCACCGCTTAGTTCGTTGGCCTTATTTTCTTATTGTGAGCTTATTGGCACCGCTTCCTGTTCCTGTTTTGGTTCTAGTTGGCCTGTTAAATATTGACGGCGTAATAATGCATAGTGGCTGGTTTCATGAACTGATGAACACCATTATTCCAGCAAGATGAACAAAGAAGTGTAAGAAGAAAATTCAGTATTACGTTAGCAATGATGAAGATGCTGAGATGAATTTACGTATTCATGCTCAGAGCAATGACCTTAGCCCGCTAAGGGCAACTCCAAGTTAGTAAACACAGCCAACCACCACCATCAATTCTGCTTGCGCAGTACTTAAAGCATCTCCGCTTCAAACCGGGCAACCCGTGCTTGTGCCAGGGTGCAGTTGGTTTCGGCCATCAGTTCTGCCAGAGTGATGTTCGGGTTTTGCTGCACTATACGGATCAGCTTTTCCTCCAGGGGTTCAAGCTTATCACTGTGCATTGCCAGCCCAGCTTCGATCTTATTGATCACAAAACGTACCCTTTCGGAATCTTCTGCTTTGATATGGTCGACAAATGCCTTCAGATCCAATGCCTCACCGGTTATTTGCCAGTGACGCGAGCGCCTGACTCTTTTTAGCTCGCACCCTCTTTCTGCGGCTATCGATTTGGTGCGTCTGGCGTGATCACCACCAATTCGGTGAATCAGCGAAGGAAGCGGGATGGTCACCTGAGTATCTTTCATCAAGTTACCCCTCAACTACCGCGACATTCTCTGCTACCCAGCTCAGCAGTTGTTTGGCCGCTTTCGACAACACCTGATTTTGCCGCACAATATAGCCAAAGTCGGTATTGGGAAAACTGGGTAACGGGGTGATCGTTCTTGACAGATTAAGCCGCGGATCAAGGGAGAAATCCGGCACAATCGCCGTACCGAAGCCGGCTTCGGCCCAGTCGATTTGCGCTTCCACGCTGCCCACTTCCATCACCCGGTACTGAGGTAAGTTCAGCTCTGGCAGCGAGGCATCGATCAACTCCCGGGTGCGGGTATCGTGGCCGAGCAGGATCAGGGTCTGGCTCTCCTGGCGGTTCGCCTGCCACTGGAAAATATCGTCACCAAACGCGCACCAGTGAATTTGGGTCAGCGGCGTAAAATGCACCGGCCGGCTCTCCTTTTGTGCGATCACAAAACCAATGTCAGCGCGTGCACTTTTGACCAGCTCGACCGCCTGTGACGAAGTGGTGTTAAACAGGGTTAAATCGATGCCCGGGTACTGGCTTTTAAACTGCTGGAACGGTTTGATCAGCAGCAGGCGCGAGACAATATCACTCGCCGCAATCGAGAGCGTACCCTGGCTCAGATCGTTGATCGCATTGAGATCCGACTGGCAGATTTGCAACTCATTGAGCATATGCTGCGCGGTCTCCAACAGCCGTTTGCCTGCCTGGGTCAGCTGTACCGGGTTACGCTCAATCAGTTTGGTCCGGGTCGCTTGCTCAAGCTGCTTAATATGCAGGCTGACGTTGGGCTGGGTCATGTGCAGCTCGGTCGCCGTTTTGCCGAAATGTTTCACCTCTGCCAGGGTGACGAAAGTCCGTAACCAGTTCAAATCTAACATAGTACATAGCCTGATATGAGTTTCTTATTAAGTTAATGAGTATAATTAATTTCTCTTATCCATGCGAACATCTTAAGATTTTCCGGTCTGTTATTGGAGAATGAATTATGTCGTCTATCGTTGTTGTGGGTGCAAACTGGGGTG
Source organism: Vibrio sp. CAU 1672 (assembly GCF_029223195.1). Classification (GTDB taxonomy): domain Bacteria; phylum Pseudomonadota; class Gammaproteobacteria; order Enterobacterales; family Vibrionaceae; genus Vibrio. The sequence continues at coordinate 91,823 of NZ_JARHUF010000003.1, forward strand.
ATGAAGGCAAAGGCCGCATCGTTGACTTTTTGGCAGAGCAAGCTTCTGCGAGTATTCGTTTCCAGGGTGGTAACAACGCGGGTCACACCGTGGTGAACGATCTGGGTACGTTCAAACTCCACCAGCTCCCAAGTGGCGTATTCAATCCAGACTGCGTAGCCGTATTAGGCCCGGGGATGGTGATCAGCCCGGCATCTCTGTCTAAGGAAATGGCGGAAGTAGAACAAGCTGGCGTTAAAGTGAACCTGTGCATCTCTGATCGCGCTACGCTTTGCCTGCCTCTGCACGCACTGGAAGATTCGCTGGAAGAACAACGCTTAGGTGACAACGCATACGGTTCAACCCGTCAGGGGATTGCACCGGCCTATGGTGACCGGGTGATGAAAAAAGGCATCCTGGTCGGTTGGCTGAAACAGCCAGAAGTGCTGGTTGAGCGCATCAAGTTCTGGATGGACTGGAAACTGCCTCAGCTTCGGGCGCTTTACCCAACCTTTGAGTTCGAACAAACCGCGGAAGAAATGGCGAGCTGGCTACTCGAAGTCTCTGCCCCTTGGCGTGATGCGATCTGTAACGTCACCCTGCCGCTGAAAGCGCTGCAAGCACAAGACAAAACGCTATTGTTCGAAGCGCAGCTTGGTGCCGGCCGTGATCTGGTTTACGGTGAATACCCGTGGACCACCTCTTCTAACGTGGTATCAATGTACGCTGGCATCGGCAGTGGCCTGCCTGCCCTTCGCCCTGAACGCGTGATTGCGGTCGCGAAAGCCTTCAGCTCATCGGTGGGTACCGGTACGCTGATCACCGCAATGGAAGAGCAAGACGCATTCCGTGAACTGGCCGGTGAATTCGGTGCGACGACTGGCCGCCCGCGTGACATGGGTTACTTTGACGCGGTTGCGACCAAAAACGGCGTTGAGCTGCAGGCCGCGACTGAAATCGCGCTGACTAAAGTGGACTGCCTGACCGGCCTTAACGATCTGAAAATCTGTGTTGGCTACCAGGGCGAGCACAGCGAAAACCCAATCTGGCCGCAAACCGCCGCACTGGCTCCTATCTACGAGCAGATGGAAAGCTGGAGTGAAGACATCACCGGCTGCCGCAAGTTTGAAGAGCTGCCGCTGGCCGCCCAGAAATACGTGCTGCGCATCGAAGAGCTAATGGGCGTACCGGTCAAAATGGTATCCGTTGGCCCGGGCCGTGAACAAATGATTATGCGATAAGGCGTGAGTTAACACGTCAGTTGGCAAGCGGCTTATCTCTCCGGTTAAGCCGCTTTTTTTCTCTCTGCGGTTTTGTAATCAGCTTTGCGCTGAAGCTTAAAACAGTCGCCGTTTCATCCCGGCTTTTTCTAAGATCCGCGTCGAGATCTCTTCCACCGACAGTGAAGAGGTATTGATGTAAGGGATCGCCTCACGGCGGAACAACGCTTCAACCGTGTTCAGCTCCAGCTGGCACTGCTGAGTACTGGCGTAATCACTGCCGGACAAGCGGTTCTGACGGATTTCGGTCAGCCGCTCAGGGTCAATCGTCAGGCCAAACAGTTTGTGCCGGTGAATTTCAAACTCCGGCATCAGACGCATCGCTTGCACATCTTCGGCAATAAACGGATAGTTCACCACCCGCAGGCCAAACTGCATCGCCATATACAGACTGGTTGGCGTTTTACCGCTGCGCGAGACGCCGAGCAGGATGATGTCCGCCTCTTCCAGCCCTTTCAGGGTAATACCATCGTCGTGGGCAAGGGTGTACTCAATTGCCGCAATCCGATCAAAGTAGGTGTCGGAATCTTTACCGACACTGCGCGAGCGCTGCAACTTGGGCACCGGCTCCAGCTTGGTGTCATCTTTGACTTTCTGCACAATACTCTCCAGCACATCGTAACAGTGGGCCGGCGCGCTCAACAGCTGCTGGCGAACAGCAGGCAGCACAACCGAGAAAAACACCAGCGGCTTAACCCCACTACGCTGGTAGGACGTTTCAATTTCTTTGATCACGCCGGCGGCTTTGTCTTTACTTTCAACAAACGGAAAGGTCTTTTCGTTTGCAGCAAAGGAAAACTGGCCCAACACAACATGGCCTAATGTTTCACAGGTGATGGCGGTTCCGTCAGAAACATAGAACACATCACGACTTTGATTTTCTGTTTGCATTTATGTTTAAAGTTTCAAAATATTTTGAGTAGGATGACAGCCATGATACCGATAATAAAACCAGGCGTTCAATTACGTCCCCCACAGCTTTGAAAATTCCTCTGGAATTTTTTTCAGCTCAGACGTAATCGTTTGCCCTACCCCCTACAAAGCTGCAATGTTTCTGGAGAAAGACATGCAAAACAATACCCTCTGGTTCAATAGCCTATCCATGCAAGATGTCGACAAGGTCGGCGGTAAAAATGCGTCACTGGGCGAAATGGTTTCTAACCTCGCCAATGCCGGCGTGTCGGTACCCAACGGTTTTGCCACCACGTCGTATGCATTTAACCAATTCCTTGATCACGAAGGGCTGGACGAGCGTATCCACCAGTTGCTCGACGAACTCGACGTTGAGGATGTGGAAGCACTGCGTAAGACAGGCGCCACTATCCGTCAATGGGTTTTGGAGACGCCGTTTCCGGCGGATCTGGAGCAGGATATCCGTGAAAACTATCAAGAGCTGACCGAAGGCCATCCTGAACTTTCGGTAGCCGTGCGCTCTTCAGCCACCGCTGAGGATCTGCCCGATGCTTCTTTCGCCGGCCAACAAGAAACCTTCCTTAACGTGAAAGGCATCGACGCCGTGCTGGAAGCCACCAAGCACGTTTACGCATCGCTGTTTAATGACCGCGCCATCTCCTACCGGGTTCACCAGGGGTTTGACCACCGGGGTATCTCGTTATCGGCCGGTATCCAGCGTATGGTGCGCTCCGATAAAGCCTCGTCAGGGGTGATGTTCACCCTTGACACCGAATCTGGCTTTGATCAGGTGGTGTTTATCACCTCATCGTGGGGCTTGGGTGAAATGGTGGTGCAAGGCGCCGTCAACCCGGACGAATTTTACGTTCACAAACCGATGCTGGAAGCCGGTCAACACCCGATCGTGAAAAAGACCTTCGGCTCTAAACTGATCAAAATGATCTACTCAGACAATCAAGAGATTGGTAAGCAGGTTGACATCATCGACACCTCAGACGCCGAGCGTAATACCTTCTCTCTGAATGATGAGGAGATCAAAGAGCTGGCCAAGCAAGCGATGATCATTGAGAAGCACTACCAGCGCCCAATGGACATCGAATGGGCCAAAGATGGCATCGACGGTAAACTGTATATCGTTCAGGCCCGCCCGGAAACCGTTTGTTCGCAAAGCGAGCAGAACATCATTGAGCGCTATGAGCTCCACAACAAGGACGAAGTTCTGGTTGAAGGCCGAGCGATCGGCCAGCGCATCGGTAAGGGCCCGGTACGTCTGGTTGGTTCACTGGATCAAATGTCGCTGGTACAAGAAGGTGACGTGCTGGTCACCGACATGACCGACCCGGACTGGGAACCGGTGATGAAAAAAGCCGCGGCGATCATCACCAACCGTGGCGGCCGTACCTGTCACGCGGCTATCATCGCGCGCGAACTGGGCATCCCGGCGATCGTGGGCTGTGGTAACGCCACCAGCCAGTTAAGCGATGGGGCGACTGTGACCGTATCGTGTGCGGAAGGGGAAACCGGCTATGTCTACCAGGGCGAGCTGGAATTCGAGGTAAAACGGTCTTCCGTGGATGAACTGCCGCTGCTGCCGACCAAAGTGATGATGAACGTCGGCAACCCGGATCGCGCCTTCGACTTTGCGCAAGTTCCTAATGAAGGAGTTGGCCTGGCGCGGCTCGAATTTATCATCAACAAGATGATCGGTATTCACCCGAAAGCGCTGCTCAATTTCGATCAGCAAAGTGACGCGCTAAAAGCAGAAATCACTCAGCGTATCCGTGGCTACCAGGATCCGATCGACTTCTACGTCAGCAAACTGACGGAAGGCATTTCGACCATCGCGGCAGCCTTCTGGCCGAAACGTGTCATCGTGCGGATGTCTGATTTCAAGTCGAACGAGTACAGTAACCTGGTCGGCGGTCAGGATCATGAACCGCATGAAGAAAACCCGATGCTGGGCTTCCGTGGCGCATCACGTTATGTCTCCCCGGTGTTTGAGGATTGTTTCGAGCTGGAAACCCAGGCCATTAAGCGTGTTCGCAACCAAATGGGACTGAAAAATGTGGAAATCATGATCCCATTTGTCCGTACGCCAAGCGAAGCAGCCTCGGTCATCGACCTGCTGGCGAAGTTTGACTTACGTCGTGGCGATCAGGGCCTGAAAGTGATCATGATGTGCGAACTGCCATCCAACGCGGTACTGGCAGATGAATTCCTCAAGTACTTTGACGGTTTCTCGATTGGCTCCAACGACATGACCCAGCTGACCCTGGGCCTGGATCGTGACTCTGGCGACGTCGCCCATCTGTTTGATGAGCGGAATCCGGCGGTTAAGGTGATGCTCAAGATGGCGATCGATGCGGCGACCAAAGCAGGTAAGTATGTCGGTATCTGTGGCCAGGGCCCATCCGATCACGATGATCTGGCCGAGTGGCTGATGGAACAAGGCATCAGTTCGGTGTCCCTCAACCCGGATACAGTGATCGATACCTGGCTGAAGCTGGGTGAAGTCAGCGCCAGTTAATCACCTAACCTGATAACAGCAGCCCCCACAACCAATGGTGTGGGGGCTTTTTATTCTGCCTCACAAATTAACTTTGTCGACTGATGCTGCAGTGTTCAGCGTCTCGGTTTTCACCTATGCTAAACATAACCCCCTCAACCGGTGACGATGATGAAAAAACTGCTGATTGCACTTACCTCGCTAGCTCTGCTCCCCTACCCGGCTCACGCTGGCTGGGACGAGATATCCAAAGAGCTGTCCGAGCTTGGCGATGCGGTTTCTGAGAGCGCTAAAGAAGCCTGGGACAGCACCAAAGCCTTCTCGAAGAAAGCCTGGCAGGATTTTACCAACTGGTCAAAGGAAGCCATCAATACCCTTGGCGAATGGACCGATGCCAGCATAGAAAAAAGTAAAGAATGGATTGCGGCGGCGGATAAAAAAATTGAAGAACTGATGCAGGGCGATACTCCGGAGCAGGCACGCCAAGCAATTGACTTGATGGCCGACAGCACGCTGCTTAAAGTGTTCAACCAGCAACCGGAAACCAAAACCTTGTACGACCTGGCCTATGGCTATGCGGTCTTCGACTCGCGCAAGCTGTCGCTGCTGTTTCAGGCCGACTCAGGCTCTGGGGTGGCGGTCGACAAACACAGCGGTCAGCGCACCTACATGAACATGATCGGCGCCGGGGTTGACCTTGAAGTCAGCAACCAAACCTACCAGCAACTGGTACTGTTCGAAAGTCAGGAAGACTTCCTCACTTTTATTATCCAGGGTTCAGGCACCGGACGTGACGGGAGCCTGCCGAGCGATGAGAGAAGCGATCATGATAAGGCGACACAATTTCACCAGGGCTTAGCGGTGTATCAGATCAACGCCGAGGGGCAACTGATGCCGGCAACCTTATCCGGTTCGCTCTATTGGGTAAACCGAGAGCTGACTGACACTCAGTCGCCCGACTCAGCATAAGATATTGGGGGAGAGTTCTCCCCTCTTTCTCGTTGATATAACTTAAGTTATGCTTAGTGGCCATCGTATCTAACCGGGCCATCCGATGCCAGATTCTGCGTTCAACACTCATTTAGCCAAAGCCATTTCAGCCCTTAATACGCCTCATTTTACGCCAGCACTGATGCGCGTCATTGAATCGGTGCTGAATTATGACTGCGCAGTGATCCTGGGCTATCGGGAAGGTAAACACCCCATTTACCTGTACGATTCAATCACCAGTGAACGTGAACTGCTGTTCCAGCGCTATTTGACCACCTCGTTTCAAAATGATCCGTTCTACCAACGGCTGCGCGATTGTAAACAACAAGGGATTTTCACCCTCAAAGATGTGGCAGGCAAAGATCTCGATTATGATGCCTACTGCCAGCAGTTCTACCATCAGACCGGCTGGAAAGATGAACTCAGCATGCTGATCAAAATCGAACCGGGACGTTGGGTGATGCTCTGCTTTGGTGATCTGCAAGCAGGCAAACGCTTTTCTCAGCAACAAACCACCAAGTTACGACCCTACTTTCCGGTTATCCAGTCGTTGTGCCAACAGCATTGGCGGCCAAGTGAATTTGTTTTGTCTGAGCCGATTGTTGTCCCGGGCAAGATCCCAGGCAATATGCACACCGCCATCAAGGAGGGCCTGAACACCTTTGGCCGGGGCTTACTGACTAAACGTGAGCAAGAAGTAGCATCACTGCTTGCCCAAGGCTTTGACAGCAAAGAAATTGCAGCGCAACTTAACTTAGTCGAGGGTACGGTGAAAAACCACCGCAAACGCATATACGCCCAACTTAAGGTCGCATCACTGGGTGAGTTGTTCCAGCTGTTCCTCAATCACCTGATCAGCCAGGCAAAATAGCAAACCGTCCCTTTAGGGATATGTTGACCAAAGACGGTGCACTTTACCCTGATCCGCTCAATATTAAGTGCGGGTCAAACAATGACAACATCCTTACTCCAAGATTTACAAGCGCGCGGCCTGATTGCTCAGGCCAGCGACCTCAACCAGATCCAACAATTGCTTGCCGAGCCACAGACAGTTTACTGCGGCTTCGATCCCACAGCAGGCAGCCTGCATATTGGCCACCTGGTGCCTTTGATCATGTTGCAGCGTTTTCAGGATGCGGGCCACCAGGCGATCGCCCTGATTGGCGGGGCGACCGGCATGATTGGCGATCCCAGCTTTAAGGCCACCGAGCGTAACCTCAATTCAGCCGAGACAGTCTCCGGGTGGGTCAATGACTTATCCCGTCAAATCCACCAGTTGATGAACCACCAGCTTAGCAAGCCAATGCTGATGGTAAACAACGCTAACTGGGTTAAACAAATTAATGTGATCGACTTTTTCCGAGATGTCGGCAAGCACTTCTCGATCAACGCGATGATCAATCGCGAATCAGTCAAGCAACGCTTACAGCGGCCAGATCAGGGCATCTCATTCACTGAGTTTAGTTATGCACTGTTACAATCCTACGATTTTGCTGAGCTGAACCGCCAGTACGGCTGCCGCCTGCAAATCGGCGGCAATGATCAATGGGGCAATATTGTCAGCGGTATCGATCTCACCCGCCGGCAAAACGCTGAACAAGTATTTGGCCTGACACTGCCGCTGATCACCAAATCCGACGGTACCAAGTTTGGCAAAACAGAAGGCGGTGCGGTGTGGTTAGATGCAGCCAAGACCTCGCCTTACGCGTTTTACCAGTTCTGGTTATCCGCTGAAGATGCTGATGTTTATCACTTTCTGCGCTACTACACCTTCTTAGACTGTGAAGAGATCGCGGCAATTGAAGCACAGGACAAAGCCAGTAAAAGCAAACCGCAGGCCCAGCGTATTCTGGCTGAACAAATGACCCGCTTTGTCCATGGTGAAGCCGGGCTAACCAGTGCACAACGTATCACCCAGGCACTGTTTAGTGGTGATGTACAGCAACTGAGCTTAAATGAGTTGAAACAACTGGAACAGGATGGTTTACCCAGCGTTGAAAGTACCCAACAAGATCTGGTCGAACTATTACTTGAATCCGGGCTCGCCAGCTCGAAACGCATCGCGCGCGAACTGATCAGTAACAACGCGATCAGCGTCAATGGCGACAAAGTGGCCGCTGAACACCCGCTCCTCAGCTTCGCGCTGTTCGATCAATACTGGCTACTTCAACGCGGCAAAAAACACTTTTGTCTGGTGAAACGCATCGTTGGCTAAGCTCTGCTGTAGCAAGGCTCGCTCACGTTTTACCGACAGTGTGAAGTAAGCGACAAACGGTATGGTGGGCGATCCGTTATAGTTCGGGTTTGCATTCAAGTACACAACCAAAATGATAAGACATATCTTACTGATCAAGTTTAAAACCGACGCCAGTCACGAAAATATTGAACAGCTGCGAACTCTGTTCGAGCAGATGCCACACAAAGTAGAAGGCGTTACAGAGGTTGAATGGGGCCTCAATGACAGCCCGGAAGGTAAAAACAAACACTACACCCATGCGGTGGTGATGACGTTTGCCGACGAGGCCGGGCGTGAAAACTACTTACCTCACCCAGAGCATGATGCGCTCAAAGCCGTGTTCCGGCCGTTGCTGGAAGACATCATTGTGTTTGATTATACGATCTAAACGCAACTGAACGGGGGAGAGCGATCTCCCCTCCATTCGCCCACCCTGCCAGCCCATGATACCAATAACGAAACCTTTACAGTACAAGCGTTGGGGGTAATGCATGGCCTGAGTGAGAAGTACGCTTTACCATTGAGCGGGTTTGACGATAAAACCAATGTGAATGGTGGCGCGATCGCTCTGGGGCACCCGTTGGGAGCATCTGGTGACCGGTTCCTGACGAGTCGGAAAACTAGCATGGCTGAGGCTAGTCGCCGGAGTGCGATATTGCTGTGACGGCAGACAACGCTCAGTATAATAATCGTGGTATCGGTATTGATGGATCACATCGGAAGGCGACGTTTAATCGGAAAAACCGCTCGCTATTTGCCTGGCATGCACCGTAACTTAAACAATCATAAGGAGACAATGCAGGGTCAATATGTGAAAGCCAATAAAGGCTATATTGAAGCAAACTGAGTGTTAATTAAATCTCAAACAGACGATCAAATTTTCTTTTATCAAGAATATCTTCAATGCGCTTGCGGGTTTGATGGGCAGTGAGAGATTTTTTCTCTTCAGGGAGCTCTGTTTCTGCTTGGTTTTTTTTCTTTTTATTACTTTGCATAATATCCACTTTTGAATTGGCAGTTGAAATTCATTTTAGACGGTTTATTTTTACAGAACCGAAAATTTACCCAATCTGTGACCTGAGCTAGAAAGAATATTTCCTTCACTCATCAATTCACAATAATCAAAATGAACAATATGATGGTTAGTTTGGATTTTTGGTAGGATATGGCGCCTGAGAATGTCACTATTTAGCTGATGTATTTCTGCCGACCATGTTGTATTGTTATTATCTAGATGAAATTTTATTTTTATCATTCGTTAAGTTGTTTCCCAGATTTTTTTCACGCAAGAGTTGATACCAGTGTCGCTGGCGAGATGTTCTTCGAGACATAATGTTTCCTGAATGGTGTTTAAACTAAAGAGAAGAGATTACAGAAGGAGATGCAGACTATGCGTCTGAAAGAAATGTCAGTTTGGCGTGTAGAATCATGCTCTACACGCCAGAATACCAATTACAGCGCCGTTACGTTTGACGCTTGAGGGCCTTTTTTGCCCTGTTCAACATCAAAGCTTACGCGTTGACCTTCAGCAAGTGTTTTAAAGCCATCTGAAACGATAGAGTTGAAGTGAACAAACACGTCATTGCCACCGTTATCTTGAGTGATGAAACCGAAACCTTTAGTTTCGTTGAACCATTTTACTGAACCAGTCATTTTGTTAGACATAGATACCTCTACATTTTAAATATTTACAATAATTTTTAGACGCTGACTACAAAAGCTACTATCGGATTATGAAGAAAAGCTATCGCAGGGGCTAAACGAAAGGTATCGAAAGATGACTGAGAGAAGACTTGTACTTGATTTTCACTAATAGCCCATTTGTAAGAGCTGAGTGCAGTATACACGCAATTGGGATAAAGACTAGCGTTATCTCATTTTTTTAAATCATCCGTAAAATTACCGTTTTTAATCGTCAAACAATATTCGCGCTTTATGCTCGACCCTTTCAACGATTTCTTCACAATTTCAAAGCATTAAACATATCCTGCCGGGAAAAATCACAGCCCAGATTGTCTAACCAGGGCTTGTCAACTGGACAAAATATTTACCGATTTTGCCGGGTAACGGCGTTATAATGGCACTTTGAAATATTTCGTTACATCATTGATGTCACGTAACAATTGAGAACAATAATGAACAACAGTAGACGGACCGGAGTATTAATCGGTACTCTGGTTTTAATCGGCACATGCGCACTCTTTAGCTCACCAGCGAACACGGTTTGGTATCAAGTGCCCGTTTCGGCGGTCAACGGGCTCGCATTCACCCTGGCATTCGGTCTGGGACTGAGCCCTGATTCAGCGCTAGCCTTCTCATTGCTCACTCTGGCGGCATTATTCTATTTAGGCTATGTTTTTGGCTGCCGGTGCTATTACAAGTTCAGACCATAAAATAAAGGCCGAAATTATCGGTGAGAACAGCTCGGCGCAATATCATCCAGAGAATCCAGAGAATCCAGAGAAATCCTTACCAAAATAAAGTAGATATGGCTTACATACGAAATGCGGCGCACTTCACGTAAAATTGCCACAAAAATCTCTTCCTGAAAATCAGTAGCTTGGCTAAAGCACTAATAATTAATCCAAATCTGCGGTTATATTGATAGGCTCGACATGCTAGTATCAGCGGCTTTTTGATCATCCTCACACTTTTTAAGTGATTTAGTGTGGGGGAAATGCACGGCTTCCGAGCCCTAAAAAGCGAAGTACTTATGTCAAATATGACGAATGCCGCCTCTCATGCTCCTATCCAGGAAGCAGACTATTCTGCAATTCATCCCCCTTCCCTACTCAAGCGTCTTGAACTCACTAACCCGGTTTTCTGGTTAAGTGGCAGCTTTCTTACGGTATTTGTTCTGCTCGCACTGACCAATACCGAATCTCTGACCGCAATGGTCAACGCAGGCTTCGGGTTTGCGACTCAATATTTCGGTGCCTTCTGGCAAGTATTGCTCCTTCTGAATTTCCTTATTGGTTTGGCTATTGCGCTTGGTCGTACGGGTTGCGTACGCTTAGGTGGCTTGGCGAGGCCTGACATCGATACCTTTAAATGGTTGTCAATCGTACTCTGCACATTGCTTGCAGGTGGTGGTGTTTTCTGGGCTGCCGCTGAGCCTATCGCTCACTTTGTTTCTGCGCCGCCTTTATACGGTGAAGCATCACCTAAAGCGTCAGCGATTAATGCACTTTCTCAGTCTTTCATGCACTGGGGCTTTCTGGCCTGGGCCATTCTGGGTTGTCTTTCTTCTGTGGTATTGATGCACCTGCATTACGACAAAGGCTTACCACTCAAGCCGCGTACCCTGCTTTACCCAGTCTTTGGCGACAAGGCGATCAACGGCTGGATTGGTGAGCTTGCTGATGCCTGTAGCATCATCGCCGTTGCGGCCGGTACCATTGGCCCTATCGGCTTCCTGGGCCTGCAAATCAGCTACGCGCTGAACTCCCTGTTTGGTCTGCCAGATACCTTTATCACTCAAAGCATGGTGATAGTGGCAGCGATTCTGATGTACACCTTATCTGCGCTGAGTGGGGTAAGCAAAGGCATTCAGTTGGTCAGCCGTTACAACATCGTATTGTCGGTAGCATTGATTGGCTACCTGCTGTTTTTCGGCCCGACCAGCTTTATCGTCGACGGTTATGTACAGGGTGTAGGCCGGATGGTGGATAACTTCTTCCCCATGGCACTTTATCGCGATAACACCGAATGGCTCAGTTGGTGGACGGTATTTTTCTGGGGTTGGTTTATCGGTTATGGCCCGATGATGGCGATCTTTATTGCGCGGATCTCACGCGGCCGCACGATTCGCCAGTTAATTTTGTCTATCAGTATTGCCGCGCCGTTAATCACCTGTTTCTGGTTCAGTATCGTCGGAGGCAGTGGCCTGGCGTTTGAACTGGAGAATCCGGGATTGATCTCCAGCGCATTCGAAGGCTTTAACCTGCCAGCGGTGTTGCTTGCGATCACTTCGGAACTGCCATTCCCGATGGTGATCTCGGTATTGTTCCTGATCCTGACTACCACGTTCATTGTCACGACCGGTGACTCAATGACCTACACCATCAGCGTGGTCATGACAGGCTCAACAGAGCCAAGTGCCGTCATGCGTTCGTTCTGGGGGCTGATGATGGGGGTGGTCGCAATTGCACTGATTTCGATGGGTTCAGGCGGTATTTCTGCCTTGCAATCTTTCATTGTGATCACCGCGGTTCCCGTGTCTTTCATTCTGCTGCCAAGCATCTGGAAAGCGCCGGGCATCGCCAACCAAATGGCAAAGCAGCAAGGCCTGATTTAAGTGGCCAAAGCGCCTCATTGCTGGCCCGGCGTACTCGATGCAGCTATCGGTCGGGTTATGAATGCTTGTGCTAAATAGCCGCTTTTTAGCAACCATCTGCGCTATACACAAGCGCCCTCTCAATCGAGAGGGCGCTTTATTTTACCCAAACTCAGAAAAGCCGTAAATTACCGCGCTTTTCCTTACAGCTTAATCCGTTAGTTAAAAATAGCGCGCGTAACTTACACCGAACTCGCTGCTTTGGTGATATTTAGCATTGAACCTGATGTCCCAGTCCTGGCTATTACCGAACCGACTCTCCCAGTCAACAAGCACGCTTTGCTCCGCATTTGGGCCAAAACCGCTGGTCGGCGTCACTGTTAAGTGGGTTTTCCATATAGGGTTAGCCGTATACAGGGCGCCCAGGGTGACACCAACATCAGAGTCATGGTAATTCGAAATATCAAGATTCACTCTTGGCAGAGCATACAGCGAGACGCCACCGCTCAGCGGCATCGCTTTACCCAGACCACCATACCAACGTACCCGTTCACAATCGCGGCAACTGAGATTTTGCTGCTCGACGGTCAGGCGGGTGCTCCAGGCAAAACGGTTTTCATCGAACAGATCAACCTGGTGAATATTTAACGTGGTAACATTAAACACATCCAACTTCCCCAGCCAGATATCCTGGGCATCAAACTTGACTTCAGCATCAAAAAACGTGGCGTTAGAGTCTTTAAACCGTGATGTTTCTAATGAGAGGTAACCGTAGTACGCCGCACGAAAACTGAGTTGGCCAAAGCCACCATGCTTAACGCTATAACCCGACGAAAGCGCCAGTTTGAGCGGATTTTGTGCCTGATGCGGCGGCGCGGTGTTCGAGCGTTGCCAAGCAGTCTCCATCGCCGGTAACTGAAGCCGTGCCCGCATAAGTTGCAGTTTACGCTGTTTGGCTATCGAAGCTTTTTCAGCATCCCCCTCCACCATCAGCAGTTCATAATAATCAAACATCAGGTTAAGTACCCGGCTCTGACTCCCGGCGCTTAAATTCAGGTAACGGCTATCAGTAAAAAACGGCTGGTTTATGGTCAGGCTTTTTGCCGCCGCTTGCTCTTCAGGCGACAACGCAAGGTATTTGTCACGGATACGGGCATATTTCGACTCGCTCTTGTTAATACTTTTTACTAACGGCCGGCCATTATGTTCGCGTTTGGTTAACGCTTTAAAAATATCTAATGGCATATCCCAGGGCAGCAGGTTATCGACTAACGGTTCATCCAGCACGATACTGATAAAGTTAGCCATCTGGCTGGCACAGTTGCTGTCCAGGAAATAGTAACGGTATTGTTGCCCCTTACGCTCCCATAAATGCGCTTCCAAAAGGGTGAGTTCTTCCGCCGACAAGTTGAGTTCGTATTCCCACAACTCACGTTGTTCATTTTCCGCATAGCCATGCTCATAGCGGTAGTAATCTTCCTGGCTGAAACTGGCGCTGTAGCCTCCCAACAGACCATAGCTGACATACTTAATCGTATTATCTTGCTGACCGGTGTTTGCGCCAAAATTCACGCTGCTGTCGAGCAATGGGGTATCGGTTAAGTAGGTTTCATTCTGCTTGTTAAGTTTCATCAGCAGGTGGCCGAAAAAAGACGCCGGGTTACCCAGATATCCGGTCACAAAAATCAGGCTGATTGACTGCAGCTGATTCTGTTGGCGCCAGACCTCAAGGTCACGGCAGCTATAGCTGGGTAACTGAACTTGGTTACCCAAACGCTGCTTGAGCCAAACATAGCGCGCTGGGAAGCGACACTGAGCCGGTAACGGAACTTCGGCGGTCGGGCCTTGCTCAAAAGCGGCAATCGTCGCTAACAGTTCTTGAGTCGGCTCACGATGGCCTTGCGGGGACAAAAAAACGCAGCGGATTCAATCAGGCTGGTCTCACCCTGGTAGTGGAGCAGTTTTAGCCACTGCGGGTGCGCCGCAAGCTGTGCATCCAAAGCGAGCTGTTGGTTATTGGAAAGTGCGGCATTGGAAGCGAAAGGAGAACTACAAAGAAGTGCAAGAAATGCACAGCGCAACGGAAACTTCAGCATAAGAGTTTATATTCGGACAAAAATAAAGAGCGCAAGATATCTCTTGCGCTCAGTTTCAGGATCATACGAAAAGTATTATACAGCCTTGCACTGACCGGCAAACTGATTCACTTCTTCAACAACCAGGTTGTAATAACCCTGTGCCTTTTCACTTTGAGTCAACTCAGAGTAATCAGCAGCTTGAATCTGCTGGCCAAAGTCACGGCGAATACCGTTAACAATTTCTGGTCGTACTGCATTGTCACATTCAAAAATATCAAGCATCGCCATCATATGCTCACCACTACCTTGAACAGTGTCTTGTTCAATCATCGGGTAAGTGTCGTTAATGAACTTAGCCGCCGCCCAGAATGGTCCCTGACAAATGTCTGGCGTAGAAATATGTGACGTTGTTGCGGTAGTACCCAAATCCCAAACAATATTGGTAGTCAGAGCCGGGAAGCCTTTAAGGGTTGGTCCCGCAATCCAGTGGCCGATACCACAGTCTTTCCAAAGGTTATCCGCCAAAGAAGGGATTGAAAGCGCAGTTAGCATGACTACAAGAGCGATCTTTTTCATTTTATTCACTACTGTATGATTGTTATATAGTTGGCTGCAAAAGCATTTCAAGCAGGCGAATTTGGTACAATGAATATGACGCAGCCAAATGATAAACAAAGAAAATAATACTAATGTTTAAGTAAGGGCTTTTTTTGTCTAATTTGTTGACTTTAAGCAAAAATACTCAATTTAAATAGCGGCGTAAAACCCATGCACGATCGGCCTTCTCCGGTCTTATTATCGCCATAAGCCGATTACCTGTTGCTATACTCCGCCCCGGTCTAACAATCGCGGCAAGCATCTCCTGCGCTCCCCGCTACCTGTTCCCTCACTTTCGGCCCAATGCTGATCCAACCCACATCACAAATTAATCAATTAATGAAATAACGATTAATTTTTTGCGTGTCGGATAAAAAATCAACGTCTTATAATTAATCAAACGTTTAATATTATGAGACGAGACAGTGGTACAAGCACACCGACGGGCAGGCAGGCCTACCCAAAGCATCGACGCACGGGAAAAGCTCATTCACCACGCCAGAGAGCTGTTTACCATCATGGCTTACGACAAAGTCTCCACTCGACTTGTCGCGCAAAAATCCGGCGTAAACGTGGCGATGATCCGATATTATTTTGGCAACAAAGAAGGCCTGTTCGAAACCATGCTGCGCGAAACACTGGCACCAGTACAAAAACAAATGCAAGTCTTGGTCAGCGACAGCTCTGAGAAGAATTTCCTCGACATCATGCGCACCTATTACAGCGAAATGATCAAGGTGCCACAGTTTCCCCGCCTGGTTGCACAAGTGATGCACATGCCTCCATCTGAAACCCAGCGAAAACTGCTGGAAAAAGTTTTTCACGATATCAGCCAACCTATGCAGGGAGTGCTTTTTGACAAGCTGGTGGACAGCGGTGTGCTACGCAAAAACGCCGATCCAAAACTGTGCCGGATTTCTTACATCAGCCTGATGGTGTTCCCCTTTATCGCACCGCCGGCACTACTGGCCATTCATGGTATCGAACTATCGGAAACGTTTTTAAACCAATTACTTGAACACAACATACGACTGATGAAACATGGGTTTCTTGATTCGGGCAACCACTATGAAAATAAATAAAAAACTGCTTTTCTTTCCTGTAATTGCTGTCGGAATCTTCATTCTTGTGCTGGCGATTAACCTCAAGCCTGATCTGCCGGTCAAGCCCGCCGGAGACCGGGCAAGGCTGGTTGAAACCATACCACTCGAACTCAAAGCCATTGCACCAGTGGCGATTGGGTTTGGCAAAATCAGCCCGAAAATCGAATGGAAAGCCATTGCCGAAGTGACAGGTAAAGTGGTCTACCGCCATCCGCAGCTGGATAAAGGCCAGGTGTTACCGGCCGGCACAGAGATCCTGCGCATCGACCCGCTTGATTACGAACTGAAACTGGTTCAGGCCCAGGCCGATCTGAAATCAGCGCAAACCTCGTTAGCCAAACTGAATCAGGAAGAGGCCAACCTGCAAAGTACCCTGAAAATTGAGAAAAATCGCCTGGCTATCGTCAACAAAGAGCTGGCACGTAAAGTGAACCTTCGGAAGAAAGGCCTGACGTCCCAGTCAGACGTGGATCAGCAACAGCAAAACACCCTGTCACAACGCAAACTGGTGTTAGATATTGAAAACCAGATAGGTTTGATGCCGGATGAAAAACGGGTCGCCGAAGCATTGGTTAAAGTCAACACGTCTAAGGTAAAGGAGGCACAGCGTCAGTTGGCGAGAACCATTATCACCCTCCCCCAGGATTTGCGTATTGCAAAAGTCGACATCGAACAAAATCAGGTGGTCAACCTGCAGCAAACCATGGTGACCGCGCATGGTATCAACGTAATGGAAGTGGAGGCACAACTGTCGATTCATGATATGCATACTTTAGCGTCCAGCATCGGTGAGTTTGGCCGCGATGCCTCTGGTATCCCGCAGCCTGACATGGCCGATATTCAGGCTACCATTGAACTAAGCAGTGGTAACCTCTCCAGTCAATGGCCAGCCAAAGTAGCACGGATCAGTGAGACAGTTGATCCAAACCAAGCCACCGCTGGAGTCATTTTAGAAATCCAACAGGACTACCGTAACCTGAACCCGACATCTGCACCACCGCTGGTCAACGGGATGTTTGTCCGCGCTAAGATTGAAGGCCAGGCGAACCCGAGCTGGGTGATCCCGGAGCGAGCGCTGCACGGTGATAAAATTTACCTGATGGGTAAAGATCAACGCCTGAAAATAGTAACCGTAGAGGTGCTGTACCGCCGTGACAACCAAGTCGTGATCAATGGCGCTCTGGAGCAAGGGCAAAAATTGGTCATCAATGATTTGCTTCCGGCCATTGATGGCATGCTGCTAAAAGAGAGCGGTCAAGACCGTCCACGACCAAACGAGAAGTCTGGCTCATGATCCGATTCTTCGCTAAACACCCCACAGCCGCCAACCTGTTGATGCTAACACTGCTGATTTTGGGTATTTCCTCACTGTCGACCATCAAACGGGAGACTTTTCCCGAGTTTGATCCACCGTATATTTTAGCCGGCGTAGTTTATCCTGGGGCTTCACCACAGGAGGTGGAAGAGAGTATCTGTGTGCGGATGGAGGATGCCGTAGATGGACTGGCCAATATTGAAGAGACCCGCTGTGAAGCCATTGAGGGCTCTGCGCGGCTGATCCTCAAGCTCAATGAGCAAGCTGACATCGGACGCATGCTGGTTGATGTACAAACCCAAATCAATGCCATTAATGACTTTCCGCAGGAGATTGAATCTCCCGTAGTCCAGGAACTAGACTGGAACGAGCCCGTGGTTGATATTGCGGTGACTGCCAATACAACCTGGCCGGAACTAAAAGCCTACGCTGAACAGCTGAAAAGAACATTAAAGCTGAACTATGGTGTCTCTCTGGTGGAAGTCGCCGGTTTTTCCGATCATCAGTTCCGGGTAGAACTGGATATGCAGGCCATCCGCCAGTTAGGGTTAAGCGTGGGTGAGATTGCCGAACAGATAGGCCGCCAGAATGTCAAACTTCCCAGTGGTAACGTCGAAACCCCGGACAAGAACTTCCTGATCCGTTTTGATGAGCGGCGGATAACCCCCGAAGCGCTGGAGACCATCGTCGTTGGATCCGGGCCAAACGGCTCGGTCATTCGCCTGCGTGATATCGCCACCATCACCGATCGGTTTGAACTGGATGAGCAAAAAGTATTGTTCGACGGCCATCCTTCCGCCCTGCTCAAAGTCAGTAAAAACAAAGAAGATGACGCGCTACGCATCAAAGCGCGGGTCGCTGAGTTTGTCCAGGACCAACAAGCCATAGCACCAGACGGAGTGATACTGCAGATGACTAACGATCTCTCCTCGGTGTTGTGGGATCGCTTAACCATGATGGTCAAAAATGGCTGGCAAGGGATTGTATTGGTGTTTGCCACTATGTGGTTATTCTTCAGTTTCCGTTACTCTTTCTGGGTAGCGGCGGGCTTGCCTGTAGCATTCTTGGGCGGCTTGTTCCTGATGGCTCAACTCGGGCTATCGATTAACATCATGTCGCTGGTTGGGTTGCTCATGGCGATCGGGATTATGATGGATGATGCCATCGTTATCGCCGAATCCATCGCCGCCCACCTCGATCGGGGAGAAGAAATTGATGATGCCGTCACTAAAGGGGTGAAAAAGGTTCTGCCCGGGGTAATTTCATCTTTCCTAACCACAATTTGTATCTTTGGCAGCCTGCTGTTTTTGCAGGGTGAAATGGGGGCCGTACTCAAAGCCGTCCCACAAGTGTTGATTTTGGTTCTGACCCTGAGCCTGATCGAAGCATTTCTGATCCTGCCTAACCACCTGTCTCACTCACTGCGTAAACAAAAACAGAACCAGCCAGCCGCCGGGTTCAAACAGGCACTGCTAAACCGTTTTGAACACTTCCGCAATACCACCCTGGTCCGCGCCGTCGACAAAGTGGTGGAATACCGCTATGCCTTCATTGGCAGTGTCATCACCCTGTTATTAATCTCTGCTGCCACTCTGGCGGGCGGGCTGTTGAAGTTCCAACCATTTCCGGAACTGGACGGCGATATTGCCGAAGCGAGGATCATCCTGCCACCAGGCTCTTCTTTGTCTCAGACCGAAGCCGTCGTTGACAGAATCATTGCATCAGCCCAGAAACTCGATCAGCAATGGAACAAACGGGTTGAAAATGGCCATCAACTGGTATTACACATTACCAGCCAGTTCAATGTAAATGCCGACGCCAACGAGTCGGGACCGCATATTGCTACCGTACGCCTGGATCTATTGGGTGCAGAAAACCGTAACACCGTTATTGATGATTTCATCGCAGCCTGGCGTGAAGACGTCGGCGAAATGGCCGATCCAATTTCCCTGGTATTTAAGCAACCCATTATGGGGCCCGGCGGGCGGGCGATTGAAATCCGAGCCAAACACGATGACCTGGACGCCCTCAAATCAGCTTCGATCGATATCCAGCAATACCTCAATGACTTCGATGGTGTTCACGGCGTGTTAGATGACATGCGGATGGGCAAAGAAGAGGTGCTGGTTAAACTGCGTCCGGGCGCTGAAACCTATGGTATTGACGGACAGCTTATCGCCAGTCAGTTACGCGCCGCGTTCTTTGGCCAGACCGCAGATGAAATTCAGGTCGGGATTGAAAATATCTCCATTGAAGTGCGGCTGGATAAAATCCAGGCCGGAGACCTGCAGCAACTGGCAAACTTTCCGATCATCCTGGCCGATGGCAGCCAAATTCCCCTCGCTACCATTGCTTCACTGCATTTCCAGCGCAATTACGTCCGGATTCAACGGATAAATGGGGTACGTACGATCAGTGTGTTTGGCGACACCGACAACACTAAAGCCAACTCAACCGCGATCATTCGCCAGTTCCAGCAACAGGAGGCGCCTCAGTTGACAGAGAAGTACCCAGGGTTACGTTTTGACTTTGAAGGTGAAGCCAAAGATACCGCCGAGACCGGAGCTTCAATGGGTAAAGGCTTCTTATTGGGGCTGTTTGGCGTGTTTGTGATTCTCAGTTACCAGTTCCGCAGTTATCTGGAACCGTTTGTCGTGATGCTGGCGATCCCACTGGCGTTCATCGGCGTGGTGTGGGGACATATTTTATTAGGCCACTCGCTGAGCATGCCCAGCATGATGGGGTTTGTCTCGCTGGCCGGGATTGTCGTCAATGATTCAATCTTGCTGGTGCAATACATACGCCATCATGTGGACGAAGGCGACAGCGTGCACGATTCGGTAGTCAAAGCGAGCCGGGAACGTTTCAGGGCGGTATTCCTTACTTCGATGACCACCGCAGCCGGCCTGTTACCACTGTTGACCGAAACCAGTTTACAGGCACAGGTAATCCAGCCTCTGGTGATCTCGATTGTATTCGGGATCTTCGCCTCGACCCTGTTAGTCCTGTTTATGATCCCAGCGGCCTACGCCATTCTGGCAGACTACAACTTAGTGCATAAACACCAAAAGATTTAGCCGCCTCATCACGCCCAAACTAACCTGGGCGTGATGGCTTTTGGCCTGCTATTTTGCAGGGAAT
Organism: Vibrio sp. CAU 1672; assembly: GCF_029223195.1. Lineage (GTDB taxonomy): Bacteria > Pseudomonadota > Gammaproteobacteria > Enterobacterales > Vibrionaceae > Vibrio. The sequence continues at coordinate 112,236 of NZ_JARHUF010000003.1, forward strand.
GACGAAAACCAGCGCCCCGGCGATAAAAATATAACATCACAAATAAAAAATCTTTATTTATCAGGTTAATATATGGCGGTTATATTCACGATCACGAACCGGGCCGATCTATCCCGCAGCAGAAATCAATACGCCACATCACAAAAAATTAACGACCCACACCCAAAGCAACGCAATCATTGATTTACAAATTAACATTTCAACATTCATTACAACAATGTTAGTTTCGTCTAGGTTGGTCGACTGGTGGTAAGCCTCTTCACCATGCCTATTATCAGTGTGATAAGGACATTCGGCCATCTCCAAAATGAATAGACACCAAATGGTGCCCTTTTTTCGCCCGCAGGCTCACCGCTTGCGGTTTTTTTTCTTTTAAACCCCGGCAAAAACTCAGCCAGACAACGCGGGCAAACCGGCCAATATAGCCGCTGCTTACCGCTTATTCACATCGCACTTCATTGCGCATTGTTCAGGATTTGCCTGACAGGATTTTATCACAGTTGGCATTTACCAACTGCTCTTGCTGCTGTTTAATACGCTGCACAACCCGTTCATCGCGCGTGTCAATTGCATCCATATTCATCTGTTGAATATCAGCCACCGCTTCCTGTTTCATCTCAGTAAAATCCTGATCAAGATCCGCACGCCACGCTTGTTTATCTAACGTGTCGGCAGCAGTGATTGGTGAGGCCATGACAGCAATAAGACCAAAAATAGAAAGAAGTACACGTTGCATAGTAAGCTCCTTGCGCTTAGTGATTCAGATTGATTGCAATGCTATATTGCACATAGGATGCCAACTTAAAATTCAATTATTTATCAGACACTTAATTGAAAGCACAAGCCTTAGCGATTAATAGTGTGGTAAATCAAACCCACTATGAGCAAAATTGACCACTCATACTGAATGAGTCGTTAATAGTGACACTGTTAACTATAGAAGCCTTATACCAATCTGGATAATTAGGTGTTCAGATAATTGCGCAGGAAAAATCGCTTAGAACAAGGCGTAGATTTCGGTTAACTAGTTATTCTAATTACCAAATCTACAACATAGTTATCAGCGATTTTAACCAGCAAGAATGATCAGATACTTATGTAGATTGGTATTACACCCGCAGTACTGAAGCATAAAATAAAAAGCAGCCGATTGGCTGCTTTTTATGCTCAGGTCTGAACGACAAATTAACTTTGCGGCTCCGGTTGTGGCGATCTTGGCTTATCATCCGCACGCCTAAACTTTCGTACGACTAAACGCTGTGATGCCTGCAAAATACGCTTAATATCCTCAAGCATCAGGTACAGGCATGGCACCAGTACCAGTGTCAGTATCGTGGCAAACATTACCGCAAACCCCAGCGCCACCGCCATTGGGATCACAAACTTGGCCTGCAGGCTGGTTTCAAACATGATCGGTAACACGCCGGCAAATGTCGTGATAGAAGTGAGGGTAATGGCACGAAAACGCGCACAGCCTGCTTCGACGACCGCCTGTTTGATCGCCATCCCTTTCTCCCGGACCTTGTTAACATAATCGGTCATCACCAATGAATCGTTGATCACTACCCCTGCGGCGGCAATCAAACCGAACGTCGACATCATACTGAGATCCAACCCGAACCAATAGTGGCCCCAGATTGCTCCGGTTAGACTGAAGGGGATCACCGACATCACTATTAATGGCTGGGTGTAGCTCTTCAGCGGCACCGCCAGCAGGATATAAACGATAATCATCCCGGCAATAAAGAACAACACCTGCTCATTACGCTGAGCGGCCTGCTCTTCAACGTCGCCACCCAACTGGGTTTTGACCCCAGGGAACCGGGTCTTCAGTTCCGGCAGGATACTTTCATCAATGATTTTCACCACCTCTTGTGGCTCGATCCGCTCTTCATCAATCGAACCATACACATACACCGTTTGGTACCCACCTTCACGGCGAATCGTACTAACGCCGGGCTGCTCTTTGATCTGCACCACATCACCCAGCATGACTTTCTTGCCTGACGGCGTGGTGATCACCGCATAACGCAAGGAAGAGAACGCTTCACGCGTCAGCTGTGGATAACGCACCATCACTTTGATCTCTTCGCCGTCACGGATGATCCGCTGGGCTTCACCGCCGTAAAAACTGCCACCTACCTGCTGGGCAATCATGGTCAGATCCAGGCCAAGATCATAAGCCACCGGCGCTAACGACAGCAGTACTTCTTTGCTGCCAGAATCAATCGACGACGAAATGTCGTACAGCCCTTCCTGTTGCTGTAAACGTTCGATCAAATACCGGCCGGCTTGGTTAAGTTGGTTGATGTCTGAACCAAACAGCAAATAGCCAAACTCATCACGGTCGCCCCCCCCTGCACTCTGGTCGCGGATTTTAACGCTCTTCATCCCGGGAATGGTCGGCATAGACTCCCGCCAGCGCCGTGCCAGCTCAAAAGTGTTATACGGCCTGAGCTCCTCATCCACCAGCGGCACTAACAACCGGCCTTCTGTGCGACTGCGGTTATACGACAGTACATCGCGGAGCATGCCCTGGCCATGCTCCTTAATGGTTTGTGACTCCACATCCTGGATAACCGCTTCAATGGTTTTCAGCGCATTGATGGTCTGTTCACTCGACACCGTGTCATTCATTTCAATACTGATCGCCGGATAGTCCGTCGGCACTTTCGGGTTTGGGATCACCCGTACGTAATTAGCACTCACCAATGCTGCACTAATGGCTAATAATCCACAAAACAGCGCAAACACAGACCAGCGCCAGTGGGTGCATAACTGGACAAAACGGCGATAAGGACCATAAACAAAGCCGAAGAAATGTTGGTTGAAACGATCACGTCGTCCACCAGGCGGGATCGGTTTAAAGTGGGTATGCGCTAAGTGCGCCGGTAAAATCAGTTTCGATTCAATTAAACTGAAAATCAGACACAAAATCACCACGCCGGAAATGCCGTAAAAGAACGCGCTGTCGACCCCACTGGACAACAGAAATGGTGCGAACACCGCAATGGTAGTCAAAACACCAAAAGTAGCAGGTGTCGCTACGCGCTTGACCCCGCGTACAACATTCTCAACACCGCCGCCATTTTCCTCAATTTCACTGTACGCGCTCTCGCCCATCACTATCGCATCATCAACCACAATACCCAGCACCATGATGAAGGCGAACAAAGAAACAATGTTAATGGTAATGCCAAGCATCGGCATCAACATTACCGCACCGAGGAAACACACCGGCAGGCCAAGCATTACCCACAGAGCCAAACGAAAACGCAGGAAAATCGTCAGCATCAGGGCCACCAAAACCGCACCTTGCAACAAGTTCTTCAACATCATGTCAAGGCGCCCATTGAGGTAGTAAGTCATGTCGACCAGGATCTTGAGCTGGACATCATCAGGCAACGTTTTGTTCTTAGCTTCAATGTAGTTACGTACCGACTCGGCAACCGGCATGATGTTTTGCTCACGGGTCGCCTTGACTGCTAAATAAATCGCATTCTGACCTGAGTACTCAAAGTAGCGATCTTCTTCGGTGAACCCGTCTTTAATCGTCGCAATATCCTGCAGCAACACCTTCGCCCCGTTGGCACCAAGCTTTACCGGGATGTTCCGAAACTCATCACCATGGTAATACTGGTTCTCAATCCGTACCGCAATCATGCCTGAGTTGGTCTTTACCTCCCCGGCAGAATAGTTGGCGGAATAACGTTGAATGGCGTTACTGATATCATGTAAGGTCAGATCATACTTACGCAGTACCAGCGGATCGACTTCAATCGCAATCTCCTCTTCCGGCGCATTCAAATCGACCAACATGACATTTTTCAATTGCAGCAATTCATCTTCGACCTGCTTGGCTATCGGTTTCAGCTCTTCCAGCGGCCGATCTCCGACTAACCCCATTTCAATCACTTCCTGGCGCCATTCCACCTGATAAACGTTTATTGGCTCCATACCGGCTGGCAGGTTAGACAGCCGATCAATGCGCTGATTGACATCATCCAACACTTGCTGGATATCCGCGTTGACATCTACCTCAATCGATACATACGCACTGCCACGTGACGCACGAGCCACGGTCTTTTTGATCCCGGTAACATCTTTGATTGACTCTTCAACCTTAACCAATATGCTCTCTTCAATTTCCTGAGGCGATGCGCCCGGATAAGCGGCGCGGATATTGATGTAGTTGAACTCAATATTGGGAAACATCTGCCGCTGAATGAACATAAAGCTGACGATACCCATGATGATGATGAACACCATCAGCAAGTTAGCCGCAACGGAATTATTGGCAAAATAGGCAATGATGCCCTTTTCTTTAGTCTCTTCCATGACGAACTCCTGCTTATTGTACGACGGTATTGGTATCGTCATTCTGTTTTGCGACCTTAACCGCCATGCCTTGTTGCGGATATTCCGGCAGTGTCAGCACCAGCTGATCGCTGTTATGGATCCCGTCACCGACTAAAAGGAACTCACCTTCAGCACGCAACACCTTGACGGTTCTCGACTGAAGCTGATTGTCGTCATTTACGACCCATACGGTTCGGTTCTTGACCAGTTCCTGCGGCAAGCGATAGATATTTTTCAGCTCTTTACCGGCAAAGCTGACTTCAACATACGAACCAAACTTAATCGCAGCCTGATTGCTGTTCAGCCCATACGGATCTTCGACCTGGATAACCATGTTGATCATCCGTGTCGCGCTGTCGATCATGCCGAGGTCACGCACCACTTTGCCCTCTCGGGTCGTCGCGAAAATTCCTTGCTGTGTAACCGTGGCGGTGAGATTATTGAACGCTTCAGGGAGAAAAACACTGTCGAAACCGGCAATCGGAATATGCACTTCCGCCACCTCAATGTTGTTAAGAACCGCAACCCGGGAGCCAGCCGTAACAAACTGGCCAACCCCGATTTCCCGCTCAACGACTAATGCATCGTAAGGGGCAACAACACGACAGTTCGCTAAATCGCGCCTGGCACTTTTCAGCGCCGCCTGGGCCGACTTCACCTTAGCCTGAGCACTTAACACTTGTGGTTTGCGCAGATAAAGATCCGACACGGGTTGATCGTTGATTTTTTTCGCCTGACGTTTAGCAACTTCTGCCTTGGCTTCTTCTTCAATCAGTAGCGCACGGGCACTGGCCAGACTAGCTTCTGCCTGTAATACCGCAACTCCGTAATCTTCTGTTTCAATCGTGAAGAGCACCTCACCACGCTTGACCACACCGCCAGTAACAAAATTGGGATGCCAGCTCACAACTTCACCACTGACCTGGGCAGACAAATGGGTTTTTTCAAACGGCACCAGCTCCCCATGGCTGGTGATCACCACTTTGTGGTCGGTTGGGAATAGCGCCGAAATTTGTACCGTCGGTTCTGACATTATGGCTTTCTCTTCTTGCTTCTCCGGTGCACTGGCGGCAATAGCCACATAGCCACCATATGAACCACCAAGAATGATGAAGGGCAGGAGCCAACGAAATATGGGTTTTGCTAACATTGAAAATCCTTTTTATTGTTGTAGTTGCGCTTTCATCCAGCCCGCTGGCACCGTGTGGCAAAAAGCCGCTATAGGTGCTATCGCTACCCGGAGAGATTTACGCATATATGCATCTGAAATAGACAACCGCGCGTAACAGAAACGCCTGCTTTGACGCCATCACTATGAATAGGCAAATGCATCCATAGCAACGGACTTGAAATTAACAAATAGTTAACCAGAATAGCAAGGTTTTCCCCATTACGCTCACCCTATTCAAGCAAACACAATGCCAGAAAATTAATGTTATATTTCAATCAGTTAAACAAATGGAACTAACAACCCCAGTCAGCAATTAGCCATTATTGCCAATTATTAGTGATATTAACCAATTCGATACTATCCATTAGTTCAAAACATGATTTTATTTGCCGACTGAATTCGCCAGAGTTTGGCCTATCATTGATTCTAACCACTGAAAAAAAGCTATCATCGCGTTGATTAACCAACAAGGAAGGGATCATTGCTTAAGTTTTTCCACCGGAGCCTGATGTTATCCTGCATATTTGGATTATTAACCGCCTGCGCGTCCATCGAGCCACGCAATCCGAGTGAAAAAAGCACCAGTTTTCATTTTGGCTACCAATCAGAATCAACTCTGGCGGATTTTTTTGCCACGGATTTGCATGACCGATCGTCTGAAACCGGCTTTTATCCTTTAGCCCAGGGACATGACGCCTTACTCGCCCGCATCGCGCTAATAGAGTCCGCAGAAAAAAGCCTCGATTTGCAGTACTACATCTATCGTAATGATGAGACCAGCCAGCTCATCACCTGGCGTTTATATGAAGCCGCCAGGCGTGGCGTACGCATACGCTTGTTACTCGATGACATGCAAACGCACAACGATGCCGGTATGGCGGCGTTAAACGCACACCCGAATATCGAAATCCGGTTGTTTAACCCTCACCAGTACCGTAATGCCCGTGTATTGGCAATGGCCAGCGACTTCACACGCTTAAATCGCCGGATGCACAATAAATCGCTGACCGCCGACAGCGTTACTGCGATTGTCGGCGGCCGTAACATCGGCAATGAATATTTCTCTTTTGAATCCAATGTCGAATTCGGCGACTTCGATGTGATGCTCTATGGGCAAGCGGTGCAACAGACGGCGGATCAGTTTGACCTGTACTGGAACAGCCCGTATGCCATCCCGATGGCATGGATCACGCCAGAGGCAGAGAAAGTCAGCGACAAAGCGATTCAGGAGATGGTCAAAGAATGGCAGTTAGAAAAGCAGTTCTCAACGGGCCGATATAACTTTACCGACCTCAAACTCTACCAGCAGTTGCAGCAACACAATCTCAGCTTAGTATGGGGCAATGGCAAAATCTGGTTTGACTTACCCGATAAGATCGCCACTCAGGAAAGCCAGTTGGTTGAAAACCTGAGCGAGCTATTAGGCCAGGTTAAGCATTCGTTGGTACTGATTTCGCCCTACTTTGTCCCCACCGAATCCGGCACCCAGGCACTAACGCAGGCGGCACAGCGCGGGATTGATATCACCATCATCACCAACAGCCTCGCCTCCAATGATGTCTTTGCAGTACACGGCTGGTACGCCAAATACCGTCAGGATTTAGTCGCGGCCGGGATCAAACTGTGGGAGATCAAAGCCAGTGCGAAAATCAAAAATGACTGGAGCCTGACCGGCAGCAGCCGTTCCAGCCTGCACGCCAAGGTCATGCTCATCGATAAGCGCACCCTGTTTGTCGGCTCAATGAACTTGGATCCGCGCTCGGCGGCACTCAATACCGAAATGGCATTTGTCATTGACCAGCCAGAGTTCGTTCTACAGTCATTGTCGGTACTACCGGAGCAACTGCGTGAGGGCGCGTATCAAATTGTACTAAAAAACGGCAACATTGCCTGGAAAGATCATCAAACCGGCCAAATCCATACCTCAGAACCAGAGGCAAGTGTATGGCGCAAAATTGGCGCCTGGTTCTCAGGCCTGCTACCGATTGAAGATCAGCTCTAAGTAAACAATGCCATAACGCCATTCAATTAACGTTTAAAAACAAACAGTTTTGCTAACCCTGGTCCCGATTTGTTATGGTTTCATTTGAGCAACCCACTTTTGACTTTAAGGACCTGCTATGCGTGTTGTTACCGGACTTTTCCTCGCGTTGATCCTCAGTTTTCCGGCGCTGGCCGCTGAAAAAAAATACGCCGAATCTGATCTGCTGGATAGGCCACTAATGGAACGCTATATTCTGGACGAGCTCAAATCACTGCGCCAAGAGCAACAGGATTTAGAGCGCAGAATGATCGTAGAAATAACCGATCGCGAGCTGGAAGTGGCCGATAAGTCATTAAACTATGCCAATGTCACCGTAACCTACTTCTTCTACATTATTGCCGGTGTCGCGTCCTTGATCGCCTTCGTTGGCTGGCAATCACTGCGCGAGTTTAAACATAACACCAAGGAAATGGCCGACAAACGTCTGGAGAAAATCGCCCAGGAATATGAGAAGAAGTTCGTTGCTCTGGAGCGTGATTTAAAACGTAAGACGCGCATTATCACTGAGAACAACAAAGAGATTGAAAAAATTAATGAAATCCATAATTTATGGCTACGTGCGCAGAGTTCACAAACCCCGGAACAGCGCATAGAAATCTATGATGAGATTTTGCTGATCCGCCCGGGTGACCTAGAAGCCCTCACCTACAAAGCGGATGCTGCGATGGAAATCAATGAATATCACTGGGCACTGAGCCTGTGTAACCGTGTGCTCGAAGTTGACGATAGCAATGGCCCGGCCCTGTATCAACGTGCTTGTGCCTATGCTCGTTTAGGTATTGAAGAGCAAGCCATCGAGGATCTGGAACGCGCCATTAACGCCAGTCCGTCAATACGGGATCTACTGGCAGACGAACAAGATCTTGAAATGCTCCACGGCCATGAGCGTTTTGAGCAACTGCTTCATCCGAGTACAGATGCGTAACGAGCAGGAAGCAGAAGGAGATTAGCCATGAGCAGCCACTTCAATATGGAAGATGCCAGTCAGGTACTGGTTGGCGCTTTTGCGCTGGCAGTACCGATTTCGTTTTCGGAGGAAGCCTGGCGGCTCGGCGAAAATCTCCCCCTGACCAATTTATTGCTGCTGTTCGGCTTATCCGTCATTTTTCTCAGCCTGTTTACCTACCAAAGCGTCTTTCAGCAAAATATTCGTACCCGCATTGCTGGCTTTATTTTCCGGGTGGTGATCGCCTATTTTATTGCTTCGATCGTCGTGGCTCTGGTTCTGGTCTGTATCGACAAACTGCCCCTTCTGACCGATCCGCTCACTGCGTTTAAGCGCATCATTGTCATTACCATGCCAGCGTCGATGGGTGCCATCATCGTCGACAGTTTCGACAAAGAGTAGTTTACTCATCCGTGCTGAGGTTCGATCCCACATGTTGCCTGCCCTGCACATCATCCGGATTACGCAGGGCACAGCTATCAAGCGACAAACACCCACAGCCAATGCAGCTGCCCAAATCGGTTTGTAACGTTTTGAGCTTCTGAATACGCTGTTCCAGCAATTGGTGCCAACCGGCCCGCCATCGCTTCCCACTCGGCTTTGTTCGGTGCCTGATGCTTAGGCAGCGCCTCCAGGGCCTGTTTGATCTCAGCCAATGACAAGCCAACCTGCTGAGCCGCTTTGATCACTGCAACACGCTGCGGTGATAACGTCGCTGGTTGCCTTGGTTGCGCCAACTCGATATCAAGCCTTTTTGCTCATAAAAATGCAGTGCTGACACCTTGACGCCTGAACGCTTCGAGGCCTCTCCGACACTGATGTCCATCCCTGACTCCTTATTCAACCATCTGATCGATAGCTCAAGTTTACCTGAGGCAACAGTGCGGTACCAGGTACGCCCCTGTTAAGGCAGAAAACACAACGATACTAACCAGCCGCGGTTAAGCCCATGACAGAAGTAAGCTTGGTTACCTCTCCGAAGAATAATTATCTACACTGATCAGATAGCTGAACAACCTGCTAAACCAGGTAACTTCATTTTCATGATCTAGATTAAGCAACAAACCTCATCCACATGAAATGTATCACATAAAATACATAAGGATTGCGGCATGCTTATCTTGTAAACACTCTGTTGAAAGTAATCAGCGAGGTGATTTGTTTTATGCATAGAGTCATCCGAAAAATGACATGGAAGACGATAAGGCGGTAAACCCGCCCGACTCCGGCAGTTCGTAACCTGTTATCAGGTTGTTCCCCGCGTCATCTTGCAAGGAGGCTCTATGCCTATTAATAAAATCCGCAATATTGCTATTGTTGGTCAAACGGGTACAGGCAAAACCACTCTGATCGAAAAGCTACTTTACACCTGTCACGCGACATCTCACCTCGGCAGCATTGAAAAGGGTGACACTGTAACCGATTTTGATCCACAGTCCATTCAGTATCAGCACAGCATTGAAGCGACTCCGGTTGCACTTGCCTGGCACAAACACCGGCTTAATATCATCGACACCCCCGGACAAAGTGAACTGCTCGGCCGCACCTTGAGCATTTTCCCCGCCGTGGAAACCTCGGCACTGGTGATCGACCCACAAATGTCGCTCAACCAGACTTCCGACCGCCTGTTTGGATTCGCCAAAGAGCAGCAAAAATGCCAGATGATCATCATCAATAAGCTCGACAACAGCGCCGACCAACTTGAGTCCGTGATGGAGAAAATCGTCGATCACTTTGGTGATAACTGCCTGCCAATTAACTTACCAGCTCTGGACGGCCAATCCGTCGTCGACTGTTACTTCGAGCCAGAACTGGAACGTGACACCCTGTTATCAACCGTCAGTCAGGCGCATGAAACCCTGATTGATCAGGTAATTGAAGTCGATGAAGAGTTAATGGAACTCTATCTGGAGCAGGGCTCAGAACTGACCCCGGAACAGTTGCACGACCCATTCGAAGAAGCGCTACGCACCGGACACGTTATTCCGATCTGTTTTGCCTCAGCCCAAACCGGTGCCGGGATCGAATTGCTGCTCAGAACACTGGCAGAAATTATGCCAATGCCTAATGAAGGTAATCCGCCTCTGCTGGAGAAAAACGGCCATAAGGTCAGGGTGAACTGTGAAACCCTTGAGCACAGTGTCGCCCATGTCTATAAAGTCAGCGTTGATCCCTATATGGGTAAGTTAGCCTATTTGAGGGTCTATCAAGGTGAGATCAACGCCGGCAGTCAGCTCTTTATCGGTGAAAATAATAAAGCATTTAAAGTGAGCCATTTATATCAGTTACAAGGTAAAGACCGCCATGAGATCCCCAAAGCACTGGCTGGCGATTTTTGTGTCCTGGCCAAAGTTGATGAGCTGGAGTTTGATTCGATTGTGCACGACTCCCACGATGAAGACGGCGTGCAGCTACAAACCCTCAATTTCCCGGATTCAATGTACTCACTGTGCCTGAGGCCAACAAAACGCGGCGATGAACAGAAAATGAGTGACGTACTGAATAAAATCACCAGTGAAGATCCCTCATTGCGGATTGAACACCGCGCCCGGACCAATGAAACCATCATCAGCGGCCAGGGAGAGTTCCACCTCAAGGTGGCACTGGAAAAAATGTCGAACATATACAAACTGGATGTGGAAACCAGTCAGCCGAGCGTTGAATACTTTGAGACCATTACCAAGCCGGCAGAAGGTCATTACCGCCATAAGAAACAGAGTGGCGGTGCCGGCCAGTTTGGTGAAGTGCAGCTTAAGGTACGCCCACTTGAAAGGGGCGCTGGCTTTAAGTTTGTCAACAAAGTGGTGGGCGGTGCCATCCCGACTGCATTGATCCCGGCGGTAGAGAAAGGCATTATCCAGGCTATTGAAGAAGGGGCCATCTCTGGTAACCCAATCAAAGATGTTGAAGTCACGGTTTATGACGGCAAGTATCACTCGGTGGACTCAAAAGAAATTGCGTTTGTGATTGCTGGTAAAAAGGCCTTTTTGGACGCCTTCAACAACGCAGATCCAATCGTCCTGGAACCTATCGTCCAGATGGAGTTGCATATTCCGACCATCAACGTCGGCGATGTCTCCGGTGATCTGTCCGGCAATCGTGGGCTGATTGAGGGAACCCAACCAATCGACAGCAACTTCACAATGCTCAGAGCCAAGTCACCAGCCAACGAACTGCAGGATTACGCGCAGCGCTTACGTTCTCTCACCGGAGGCGAAGGCAGTTTCAATATGACCCTCAGTCACTATGAGCCGGCACCACCGGCCATACAGCAGCAGGTTTGCCATAACTCACTATCTCAATAACCGTAACAGTAAGGGGAGTGCATTGAATGCACTCCCCTCATTATGTAACCGCCCGTTGTACAAGCATAAACCTGCTCATAGGGCGTCGCTCAATGTGGCGCGACACCGTCATACCCGCACTATTTTTCCAGTGACATACCTATCTGATCTAACTTGCTTTGAAACTCTTCAATGCTTTCCGCCCGGTAGGTCGGAGACCCATTAAAGTAACGGGGCTTTTCAGGCAACATTGCACTTTTCAATTGTTGTTCTTGCTCTGAGTTGTCGTGATACACCGTGACGCGATGCGGAATGTCCTGTTTGATAACTGCCATGTTTACTCTCCTTGCTTAGTATGAAAGTTAAGCGTAGAAGCTAACCGTGCCAGTACCAAAAACCGCACAGCAAAAATCAGACAAGGCCTGCAATTTTGCGTAAAACCAACCGGCAACATCAAGACAAAATGAGCGCTGAAGCCAACAAATTCTTGCTGATTGCCGGTGAGATAACCCCTTCTCCACTACTAAACGTGCGCCGACTAACAATTCAGATGCGTTTGTTTTGGTTTTAACATTTTTCCCTTTAATGTGTAACTACATGCTGCCTCATATAACAATCAACCATAACGGGGCGATATAACATTTTTGATTACCATTCAATTTACTGATTCAAATGAACAAACTTGTATCCACTAAACGTCCGACGATTGGCATCATTATTCCGATGCTGAGCGGTTTTTATATGGGAGAGCTTAACGCCACGCTGCGCCAAATGGCTAAGCAGTATGGGGTTAACCTACTATTCATCCGCAGTGGCCGGCGCAGTGACTTTGACTTGCCTGTTGCCCTGCACCACCTGGATGCCTTAATGGTGGTGTTGCACGCGGCTTCCGATCAACTGGTAAAAAAGGCCCTCCAGAAAGGCATACCAGTACTCTCGTTAGGTGCCAGCTATGCGCCGCTTAACGTCGAACAGTTTTGCAGTGTACAACACGATGGCGTACAGGCCTTATATCAGTGGCTACGCCAGCAAGGGCATGAAAAGATAGGATTTTGTGGTGACTTATCCGTTAATGACGTGCGCACACGTTTTAAGGCATTCCAGCATGCGGTCAATGAACACCATGGCGTATTTGATCCGGACGTTTTTTTCTGTGTGAGCAACTGCTCGCTCGCCGGAGGCCGGGAAGCGGCGGTCACCTTCACCCACAAACGCTCACCTTGCAGTGCGATCATTTGTGCCACAGACCATAATGCCATCGGCATGATTGAACAGTTCCGCCACCTCAACGTTTCTGTTCCCGATGATGTTGCGGTTGTGGGCATCGACAATGTGTTTTTTGGTCAACAAACCCACCCCAAACTCACCACCGCCGATCAGCAGTTAGAACTGTTAGCAGAACAAGCTTTCCTGCGGGCATTGCAACGCATTAACGGCGCCCCGTTTTCACCTGAAATCAATCAGGTGGCACAAAAGCTCGTCGTTCGCGAGTCGTGTGGAAATGCAGATGTTTCCCTCATCTCGCAGGAATCGCAGACCTCTACCCGCTATGCACTGCTGAATGTGGAAGGACGCTCACCAGCTGAAATTTTTGAGAACTTTTACTCTCAGGCCCAGAATGGTTTCAACTCCATCTTAGATGCTCAGAGCCTGTACGGAAACAATCTTGACTGGGCATGCCTGGCCCATTGCGATCAAGAGCAGTATATGATCACCAGTTGGGTGGAACAGGGAATGACCCAGCCTAAAGCCCTGCCGCAAGCAACCACTGCCTCTGATGATATCCGCGACTTTCCATTCCTTGAAGGTTGCGAGCATTATGTTGCCACGGTCATGCCGGTTGCCACCGGCGAAAAACAGCGGTGGCAACTGGTCGCAGTGGTCGACTCACTGAGTGATACACAGAACATCGGTACCCAGTCGGTGTTTAATAACTACCTTGATATGTTGTCGCTATTTATTGAGCGCGATGCCTTGCTAAATACCAGTAACATCCGGCAAAGAAACTCCCAACAACTACTTCAGCAACTCAAAGTCGTCTCCAACAGCTCCAACGATGGTATCTGGGACTGGGACTTAACCAGCAATAAATTACGCTGGAACAGTCGGTTACTGAACATGCTGGGCAACCTTGATGCCGAGCAAAAGCGCTACATTGATTGCGATGAGTTATTTCAATTTATTCACCCCGATGACCTTGGTCGCCTTGAAGAGAGCATTCAGGCCCACCTGCTCAACGATATTCCGTTTAAAACCGATTTTCGCCTCAGGAAGCTCGATGGCGATTATATCTGGGTGCAGGCCAATGGTTCAGCCGTGCGTAACGCACAAGGTCACGCCGTGCGTTTTATCGGCTCAATGACCGATATCACCCAACAGCGGGAAAGTGCGGCAAAAATTCACCGGATGGCGTATTTTGATTCACTCACCGGTGTCGCGAACCGACGCAAAGTGATTGACGAGATCGAACAACACATCGCCACTTATCCCGGTCAGCCTCGCGCGGTGATGCTGATGGATCTCAACCGCTTTAAAATGATTAATGACTCGTTCGGCCATCATATCGGAGATGCTCTGCTGCGCCACATCACCAAAGAGCTACAACAAGTTGTCCCCCAGCCACACACTATCGCGCGCTTGGGCGGTGATGAGTTTCTGTTCTTCTGTAACGTTAGCAACATTAAGCAGGCCAACCAGCTGGCAACCCTGATTTTGCGCACTATCGAAAAACCGATGGTGTTTGAAGAGTTCGAACTTACCAGCCAGGGCAGCCTGGGGGTGGCGTTTTATCCTTGTGACGCCAAAAGCTCTGCCGAGCTGATCAAAAAAGCCGACATCGCCATGTATCAGGCCAAACAGTTAGGTGGTCGTAAAGTTGTGCATTACAACGTACGAATGGAAAACGGCACCCAGCGTCTGGTTAAGCTGGAAAGCCAGCTCAAACAAGCGTTGAAAAACCAAGAGATTGATGTTTATTACCAGCCTCAATTGTGTGATAAAACCCAACAGGTCATCGCGGTAGAAGCGCTGGCACGCTGGCACTCTCCGTCGCTGGGGATGGTTCCGCCCAGCCAGTTTATCGCTATTGCTGAAGCAGCCGGGATCATCCACCGCTTAGGGGAGTACATTTTAAATCGCGTATGCCGCGATATACAGCGCTCTGAATGGTTACGCTCCGTCAACCATGTTTCGATCAATATCAGTGCCAAACAGCTCATTCAACCCTACTTTGCCGACGAAGTGATTCAAACCATCCTCAACTACCACTTGCCGCTTTCTATGTTCTGTATTGAGATCACCGAAACCGCGGCGGTCGCAGATTACGAGCTGTGTGTACAGACCCTGCAAACCCTGCATGAGGCAGGAATTGCCATCTCACTGGATGACTTTGGCACTGGTTTTTCCTCGCTGTCACTGCTGAAAAAGTTGCCGTTAAGTGAAGTGAAAATCGATCGCTCTTTTATCGCCGATATCATTAGTGATAAATCTAATCTGAATTTTGTCGCTACAATGATCCAGATGGGTCAGAGTCTGGGTTATCGCGTAGTTGCAGAGGGAGTGGAAACCGCAGAACATGCCACCAGCTTAAGCGGTCTTGGCGTGGATTTACTGCAAGGCTACTACTTCAGTAAACCTCTGCCGCTTAAACAACTGGAGCAACAATACACACCAGTTAAAACGGTATAGCAGAACATCACACAGTGCTTCCTCCACCAAAGGTGGGAAATGAATCACCCAGGATAAAACGGAACTCAGATGTCGACAGGTGAACTCAGCCAAATGGGCAATGCCCAGGTATTTCTTGCCGAATGTAATGGAAAACAAGTCATTGAAGTGGCTAACCTACTGGTCTCCAGACAAAAGCCGCAGACCAGCAGATACCTTGAGTGGTTTCGCCGAACGTTACCGAAGTGGCAGACAAGGCTTAATGCTCACTCGAAGAACTAGGCTCAGCAATTTGGTACAACCTGCGCTCTGGTTCGCTACACGAGGTTTCACAGTTGCAGACTTTATCGACCCCGACATTACCCAGGCCACCGCAACTGCCCTTAATGCGCTTGTTACTTACTATCACCCCAAGTGACATCAACAAGATCACCAGCAAAAAGGCCAGGAACGCCAACAACCAGACCATATCACTCCCCTCCTCAATCCTGCAGATCACTAAACTTGAGTATAGTCGGTGACATAGAGCCTCGTGCCCGCTTAGTCAGCTGGCGTGGCCGCATGACTAATGCGGGTTGACGGGATTTGCCGCAACACCCACCAGCACCACATCCGCCTTTTTGCTTATGCTTGAGCGAAGGACGTCCCTGCGAAGCGTCACACAAGGCTTCGCTCGGCAAGCTTAATGCCTCACTAAGCACCCCTCCCCGGTTCAGCCGGTATACCTTTTTACCGCGCTTAAGTAACTTAGCCAACACACGTTCACCAATATTGCGCACCAATACGTGAGTAACCTGATACTGATCTAGTGTGCGTAACAGTTCTGACTTGGCCGCACACCCTGCTTCGGGCGCTCCCGCCTGATTAGCTAAGTTGTGCAACAAACCCTCGCTGTCGGAATAGATAGCGATATATGGCGCTTTAATAAAGTGATTCGCGATGCGCTCACCATTATTAGGAATGGCATAAATCATTGTTTGGACTCCGGGTCAGGAAAAACTAAAGCATGCCCCTCGACTAAACTACTGGCGACTTTCCATCTTGCTTGTTTGACGATGTTGCCAAAGGTTTGCCGCGATATCCCCATTTGATCAGCCGACTGCTGCTGGCTCAATCCTTCCATATCAGCCAGGCGCAATGCTTCCAGCTCTTCTGGCAGAATGTTTACTGATTTGAGTTGCGTAAATGGCACACCATTAGGCTTAAAACAGTGATGTGCCGCGCGCCCGCATACGCGCCGTTCAATTTTGGGTCTGACCATGCTGCCTCTCTTTTGTCAGCTTAGAGCATACGCCCATTATTGGCATATGCCAATAACAGGTATCCAATACTGCGAATAACTTAGTTTGCAAAAATAGACAACCACCGGCGATGCAAAGGCTCAATGAGGCATATCTATTCAAAAATGAAAAAACTTGGCCGCTTACAGACCAATATTGCCATTCCATTGCTTTCCTCTAACCGAGGTTCACCAAATATGACTACTATATCTTTAAGCATATTAGTCACCCTGAGCATAAAAGAGGAATACAATGAAACAAACCATACTGGCCCTATCGTGTGCCGTATTGATACTGACCGGCTGTCAGGATGAAAAGCCGACCCGCGACACCCCGGTCGCTCCCCCTCAGGACATTGAGGCTGCCCCCGAAGCACCTGCGATAGCCGTAGACTCTGCCCACAACGCCAGAAATGCCCTGGACTGGAATGGCACTTATACCGGCAGATTACCTTGTGCTGACTGCGCCGGGATCAACGTCAGTCTGACGCTGAACCAGGATGGGACTTACCTTCTGCTGCAGAGTTATATTGACCAGGAGAGCGGTGCAACAACCTCTGAAGGCCATTTTCAGTGGAATGAAGCGGGCAGCATTGTCACACTCAGAGAAGAAAACAAGCCAAATCAATATTTTGTTGGCGAGAATATCCTGATGAAACTGGATATTAACGGTCAACGAATCACCGGTGAGCTGGCCACCTCGTACCACCTGACTAAGCAATAGCTTCTTTGACCCGGCAACAGGCACAGCTGCTGATAAGCTAAGTCAAACCGAGCATCCCCAGGCTCGGTTTTTTACAAGCATTGTTGTTTCAGCCAACGGGACAATTTAATGATCTCCGGCTGTTTGGCACGGCGCTTCTTATAGGTGAAGTAAAAACTGTCGCCGGTATCCAGCCCATGGCTGGGGATGTAAACCAGATCTTGCGCCTTGTCGCGCTCATTGAGCATGTATTCGTTGGCAAACGCGATACCCTGATCATAACGTGCCGCTTCAATCGCCAGCAGCATGTGGCTAAAATGCTGCATATCAACATCGGCAGGCAGAGTCACGCCCCCGGCAGCCGCCCACTCTTGCCAGTCTTTACCGCGTTGATTAAACACCGAGTCTGTCGACAGCAACGGGTATTGCCACAGAGCCTCCGGGAGCGGTTGCCCCTGCAGCTCCCGCCAAATCTTCTTACTGCATACCGGCTGGAGGGTTTCATCATATAACTGCTCCCCGGTGTAGTTCCCTTTAGGTGGCTGCACTGTAATAAAGCAGTCACCGACGCTATCGGTATGGTCTGGGTCACACGCGACCATGTTCAGCGTCAGCTCAATCTCCGGGTGGTGGCGTTTAAAATCCGCCAGGCGGGGGATCAGCCATTTCACGGCCAATGAACTGTATATCGCCAGACGCAAATGGCCTTTCTCTCCCTCGGTGACCCGTTGACTGGCCATCGCAATCGCCGCGATGGCGGGGCTGATGGCCTCCAGATACTGCTGACCGGTATCCGATAAAGACAGTTTCCGCCCCTGACGGATAAACAGCACTTCACCCAAATAATCTTCCAGCAAGCGAATTTGATGACTGACGGCACTTTGGGTCACACTTAACTCTTCCGCTGCCAGAGAAAAGCTCAGATTCCTGGCGACCGACTCAAAACAGTGGACCGCTCTTAACGGTGGCAACTTCATTATCGAAATATCTCATACTAAAAACAATAAATATCATTTCACTTCATCCTATGACATCCCCTACCCTTGCGCAAAGAAATGGGAGAAATTTAAAGTGAAAATCACATCTGTTGGCACCGCGATGCTACTGCTGGTCGTCGGAAACCTGGTTGCTGTCCTGTCCGATGCTTTGATGAAAAGTGTCAGTAACGACGTCGCTGCTTTTCAGTTTGTATTCTTCCGGCAGCTCTCTGCGGTAGTCTTTTTGCTACCGGTCTATCTGTTGACCAAACCCGTACCATTCAGACATGGCTTAAAGTGGCACATAGTCCGTGCCCATGTCTGGTTGCTGGGTGCCGTGGCAATGATCTTCGCCATCGCCTCTTTGCCTTTGGCGACCGCCAATGCGATTTTTTATGCGGCACCTTTGATCATGTTACCGCTGGCAGCGCTGTTTTTCGGCGAAAAGCTCTCTTCCCAATCCATTTCTGCGGCCGTGATGGGGTTTGCCGGCGTCCTGGTTATCATTCGTCCGGATCAGATCGATTGGGCAGCGATTGCCGCTCTGGTCGTGGCGATAACCCTGGCGGTGAACAACTTGTTGATCCGCAAGCTGCCCGCTGACCAGTCTGTCACCCATACGCTGCTAATGTCCAACCTCGCCGGGATGCCACTTGGGCTGTCGCTGGTTGTACTTGAAGACCAGCCGTGGGACTGGAGTGCTCTGCCTGCCGCAACAGGCTCAAGTTTTTTCATCATGACCTACGCTGCAATGTGTGTCTTGGCTTACCGCTCAATCGACAGCAACAAAATCGCCAGCGCCGAATACAGCGGCCTGATTGGCGCCGTGGTTGTCGGCTTTATCTGCTTTGGTGAGCAACCCGATATCTTTATGGCCATCGGCACCATCATGATTGTGGTTCCTTTGGTATGGCTATCGAAACGGGAACGGCAAAAAAAGAAACTGACCCAACAGCCCACTCAGGCAGCACAGTGACCATCTCTGGCGGACTTTAGCCCAGGTTCATTTGTGTTCACCAAAGCGCTTTCCTCCTCCCGGGCGCTTCGGTGAACCACCCCCTGAACGGTCGAACACGCGCCCCGCGTCGACTGGGTATATAATTAAAAAGACCCCAAATAACGAAGGTGTATCGAAACACTCGAAAGCTTGAAAAGCCATAATGCGCCAGCTGGTTCGGCGACTTTGCATCTATTGCCTTAAGATTTCTTCGATCGCCTCACGACGAGGAGGTGAACATGCGATGTTTATCGATGCGTTTTTTTCTCTGCAGGTTTAGTGTTGGTCTGCTGCTCTGTGCCGGATGTTTCCTCGCCGGGCCATCTCAGGCGCAAACATTGAAAGTGGGCACTTACCCCTGCCCGCCGTTCGTCATTACCAGCCCATCAGCAGACTATGACGGTCTGAGCATCCAACTGTGGGACCAGATCGCCAGCCATCTCGATGTGAAGATTGAGTACCAACACTATCCGCTCAAGCAGCTACTGAGCGCGATCGAAAATAACGACATCGATATCGGCGTATCATGCATTTCAATTACGCCTGAGCGAGAGCTGTACGCGGATTTTTCACACTCCTTTTATGAAACCCACTTAGCGATTGCGGTCAAAAACCAGGGTTACTGGAACGTGATTGCTTCGATAGCCACCAACAGCAAGTTATGGTTTATCATCCTGGCAATCGCTTGTTTCGCGGCCATCGTCGGTGCGGTTTTTTATTACCTGGAACGTAAAACCAACGACAAGCTATACTCCGCCAAAAGCCGCTTTGGCCAGGTGATCGAAGGCTTCATCCTGGGGCTGTTTTTTGTTACTCGTGGTCCGTTTAATTATTTCGAATTCCGGACCTTACCAGGTAGAGTTCTGGCCGTTTTAATGGCGGTATTCACCACCCTGTTCATCGCCAGTATCACGGCGTTGCTGGCGAGTAAACTGACCCTGGAACAGACCAACCTGCAAATCCGGGGCATTAACGACTTAGCTAATGTCACGGTCGGCGCAAAAGTCGCGACCACCGCCTCCCGCTTATTGAGTGCATTCAGTATTCGTCATCAGACCTATGAGGATGCCGAATCGTTGCTCCGGGCGCTGGAGCGCGAGGAAGTGGAAGCCGTCGTAGCCGACGATGTGGTGCTTAAATATATGATAGGCAGCGCAAAGGCCAACGGTCAGTATCTTCATCTGGAAGTGTTGCCGTATCAGTTAGAAAAACAAAACTATGGTTTTATTCTCACCGAAAATAATCGCTACGAGGAAGAGATCAATCGCGCCTTACTGCAGATCAGGGAATCCCGGGAGTGGCGGAGAACCCTGATCGACTACTTTGCCGAGCACTAATCACCGTGGCTGAAAACGTGTTGGGAGCGGCGATTAGTCAGCGCCGCACTTCAACCGCATCCCCCGGAGAAAGTTGGTAGCCTATGGCCATATCGGCGATAGCGTATTTAACTGGGAGTTTGCTCGGATCAAAAAAGGCCCGGTTGCCTATAACGCCACCGGACCCGTTGTTTCAAAGCGATATTAGGCCGTCTGGACGGTAGCTTTTACATTCGCCCTCAGGTTAATTAGCGTGAAGATAATCGCACCGGTCACCAACAGGCCTGCCGAGAGGTAGAAACCCATCGCTTTAGAGCCGGTGATGTCTGAGATAAAGCCGGTTAACGGTGGTGCAATGATTGAAGAACACATACCGGACAGGTTAAATACCGCCAGGGCCCGTGCCATTCTCGCTTTAGGCGCTCGCTCCGTCACGTAGGAAATAAGGATCGGGTCAAGTGCCATCTTGCCGAGGAAACCATAAATGATCAGGCTGATCATCAGCACCGTTGTGTTCGGTGCCAGAACCGTAAAGGTAAGCATCAAGGCAGCCGCAATTTCCAAAGCAATCACCAGCTTAATCGCCTGCGATTTAAACTTATCCGCCAGAGAACTGAAGAACAATGCCCCCGGAACCGCAATCATTGCCACCAGAGCTGATGCCCCGCCTATCGCCGCTCCTTCAAAACCGCGTTCTGTTTGCAAATAGCTAGGCAGCCAGGTAACGATCATGTAGTAACCATAACAGGTACAGAAATACAGGAAGTATACTGCGACCAGCTGAGGATTCAGCAGGCTTGCGCCTGACGACTCTTCCTCTGCAGAAGCGGCATTTGCACTCGCTGTATCAGCCGGAGCTGTCTTTTGGTGCGGTTTAATCACCAGCGCAAAAACGATAACCATAGCAAAAATGATAGCAGCCGAGATGTACAGAACGTTGTTCCACGCCAGGTTCATGCTCTTGACCAGCACACTGGAGCCGACCAGACCAATACCCATACCCACTGCAGAACCACTGTTCACAATCGCCGAAGCAAAAGCGCGCCTTTCCTGTGGCACGTGTTCACCAGACAACGAATAGGCCGAACAGAAGAAAGAAGCACAGCCAAGACCGGAAAGCAATGAACCAGCATAAACGACGCTGACCACCGGCGCATTGGCAATAACCAGCGTACCTATGGTAAATAGGCTAAAACCAATCAGCAGGGTGAGCTTTTGACCAATTTTCTCTACCACAATCGAAGCGGGCACCTGTCCGCCACAGTAGGCAGCAAAATAGAAGGTGGCAATGAAACCAATCTCAGTATCACTGATGTTTCCCAGTGCAGACTGAATTTCCGGATAAATCGGCGTTAATACCGTACGATAAATCCAGATGGCGACCCAACCGAAACAGAGGATAACGACCAGTTTTTTCCAGTATTCGACGCCGGAGTCTTTATTAATATCCATATTCTTGACCTCTGTTACTTATATGCTAATTCGTAAAGCACATCGATTAGCGCTTTGACACCGGCGGCGAGATCGTCGAGATCCGTTTTCTCTGCCGGATTATGGCTGATCCCGGCAATACTCGGGATAAAAATCATCCCGGTTGGGATACGTGGTGCGAAAATCTGTGAATCGTGGCCCGCGCCACTGTGCATGCGCTTATAGTTGGCCTTATTTTCTGCCAGGGTATTTTCAATCAGGTCAACCAACGCCGGATCCATCGGAATGGGCTCTTCGTCCATCCACAAATCCACTTCACATTCAATCTCCATCTCACTACAGATACGTTGCATGTCTGCAATGATCTGGTTGCTAAAACTGATGAGGGTTTCTTTGTCGGTGTGACGGCAATCCATAGTAAACAAGATATCACCAGGCACCACATTGACGGTATTCGGCTTCGGTACCACCTTACCGAAAGTCAGTACCAGCGGGTCACCCTCAGCTTTGGCTTTATCAATCGACTGGCTGCAAATCTTGCTAAAGGCATACACGGTATCTTTGCGGTAACCCATTGGCGTAGTGCCTGCATGGTTCGCTTCGCCTTTTAAAGTGATGTTATAACGGCGCTGACCAGCAATACTGGTCACCACACCAAGCGACTTACCTTCTGTTTCCAGCACCTTGCCTTGCTCAATGTGCAGTTCAATAAAGGCTTTGATGTCCTTACGTACGGTTTTGTCTGTCGCGAAATCAAAGCCGCATTGCTGCATTGCATCAACAAAGTTAACCCCTTCGCTGTCAGTCAAATCTTTAACATCATTATTTTCTGCGATGCCGACAATGTTCTTGCTGCCCCAGAATACATATGGAAAACGGCTGCCCTCTTCCTCGGCCAGTGACACCACTTCCAGAGTACGACGCGGCGAGCCGTAGTTATCTTTTAGATATTGCAAAGCAAGAAACGCCGCTTCAATACCAAACTGGCCATCCAGGTTGCCGCCATTGACCACCGTATCAATATGCGAACCCGACATAATGACATGATCAGGTTGTTCGGTCCCTTCCAGGCGGCCATAAATGTTACCGACGTCATCGGAGTAGGCTTGCAGTCCGCTTTGCTCAAACATGTCCAACAACGTATTTTGTGCATCCAACCACTCTTTACTGTAGAGTAGTCGGGTCATTCCGGCCCCCGGTTGATAACCAAACTGAGTGATTTTTTTTGAGGTTTCTTCTACCTTTTTTGTTAATGTTTCCATTTTTATATTCCCTATTTGTTTCAAGTTATTAATTTAATAATTATTATCTGTCGGCTGATTACCATTTCTAAACTGATTATTTTTTATTTGAAAATTTATAGAGTCAATGATATTTTCGCAGCCAATAAATGCAAAAATACCATCAGTTTATAAATCGGCAATTATCCGTTAAATGCTGACTTGTTATCGTAAGAATTAATATAAGTATATTCTGAAATCAAATAACGATAAACATCGTCCACTATATCAACACCATTATTAACAGAGTCTTGTTCATTTACGTCACTATTCTGCCCCGGATATAATACACGCTCGAAACCAGGCGCCGGCTGAATGGCATTAAGCTCTTTCATTGATGTAGCAATAGAATTAATAAAATAATCCTGAGTGGTGAAAAAAGACGGATTGAGCACAATATGCAACTGGCCCAACTCTCTTCCTTTAGACAAGTCGTCATACATAGAGCTGACGTTTCTGCCAAAAGGTAGTCCAAGCAGAATACCCGATAACATATCGACCATCATCATTAGCCCATATCCTTTTGGTCCGGCAATCGGCAGCAGCCCTTTTACTGCATGAGGGTCCGTGGTGGGATTACCATTTCCATCTACCGCCCAGTCATCCGGGATCGGCTTATTGCGGGAACGGGCATCCAGAATTTTTCCCCAGGCCTGCACGGTAGTGGCCATATCAAAGTTGATGCTTTTTCCGTCCGGCCCCGGCGCTGAGAAAGCGATAGGATTGGTGCCGTAATAAACTTCACTGCCGCCAAATGGCACGACCATCGGGTCAGACTGGCACATCGAAATACCGATCAAGCCCTGCTCCGCCGCCTGCTTGGTGAAATAGCCCAGGGCACCACTGTGACTCATTCGCTTAGCGCCAACAATGGCAACCCCTTTGGTTTTGGCCATTGTAATGGCTTTTTCCATCGCCAGTTTCGCCACCACATGACCGGCACCGTTATCGCCGTCAAACAGTGCACTGCACGGTCCGGTTTCTTCGTAGTGAAAATTAGGTGCCGTGTTAATACCGCCTTTAGCAATCCGCTCGGCATAATATTCAACCCTAACCGCGCCATGAGAATGCACGCCCCGTGCGTCAGCAAAAACCAGTACATCAGCAACAATGTCGGCATGATCTTCAGATAAACCAGCCTGGATAATTTTAGCTTTAATTAGTTGATGAAGCCGTTCAATGGAAAGGTTCATAATTTACTCCATGATAATACAGTGTTTCACGGTGTTATTTAATAAGTCCATAATAACTAACAGCAGAAAGAAGTTTGTGATCTAATTATATTCAAAACCATTAGATAATTTTTTCTGGTTATTCTTTCAGGACCCTTTAAATTATTTAAATAGTTTTATTGCCAACAGTTTTTAAAAAAAGCCACATCCCTAGCAAGGTATCAGCACCGGAATAATGTCCGTGATTCATTAATTCCTGTACATAATGGGTAAAAGCCGCTGGATTTTGGGTGTTTAGCTTGAGTAAGGGTTCGGCAAAATATCCCTGCCGGGCCTGAGCCAAATAGCCTTCACTCACCGAAGTGGTCCAGTACGATAGTGTCAGGGACTCTGGTAGCAGGGCATGAGCGCGCCCCTGATAAGCCGGGTCCGAATAAGCACAGAACAACATGCCGATCAGCATATCGTCGTGGCTGGGGGTCAAACCCGGACCGGTCCCCAGAAAGCCTTCCCAGTTTGGGGAGCCTCCGCTCTCCCAGCAGATCAGTTGTCGACGAACATACTCGAAACACGACAGATCCCCGGTAGAGGTAATTTCAGCCAGTGCGCCATAAAGCCCGGTATGCTTACTTTGCATGCGCAATATTCGGGTCAGCGCCTTTAGGGATAGCGGTTCGGGCTTTGCTATCCGCAAGCTTATCCCCTGCTTGCCCCTGTTAAGCCGCACTGAATCTAACCTGATCGCCCCTCGTTCAAGCCAGATATGTTCAGCTGCGGGCGCGATCTCACTCAAGTGGCGAAATGTACGCGGAGATATCGTCCAGCCAGAAGGCCCTAATCCGGTACCTGACAGATGCAAGGTCAGCACCTCCTCCCCTGCGGTCAGAAAATTAATCGCTTTCGAGCCACAACCGGCGTAGCGCAACGGACCAACCGCTGCAGGAGCCGTAAGACTGTATGCCAAAGCCTGATGGACCATGATGTTCTCCTAAGTAAAAAGGGCAGCTCCGGAGCTGCCACTTTCTTCTACCTACACTTCGGCCTCCAGGCCCATGGTTTGCGCGAGTTGCTCAAGCGCTTTCTCAAAGCAGGCCAACGGAGCGCGGACGGTACCTGCGCCAATTTGACCGATGCCGGCATCTTTGTGGGCAATACCGGTATTGATAATTGGCGTAATACCGGTTTCAACGATATTGCGAATGTCCAGACCAAGGCAGGCGCCCTGGAAGTTCCAGGATGGGATCTGTAGCACTGAGTTGTGCTCAAGGTAGATTTCCGCCATCTCTTCAGACACTTCCAGCGCGACATCGACACCACCCACCCCGACAAAGCGGGTGACACCCGGCGCGGCCACCATCGCTGCCCCACCGATGCCGTATGTCTCGGTAATCGCGCTGTCACCGATATCCGTGTTAGCCTGCTCCTGGGAATAACCGGTAAAGTAAAGCCCTTCTGGCGTATTGACCGGCGCGGTAAACCACTGATCACCTAAACCACTGACGCGAATACCGAAGTCTTTACCATTGCGGGTCATGGCCGTCACGACAGATCCCGCCTGAACCGTGGCACCGGCGTCCATTGCACATTTACAGAACGCCATCGCCAGGTTGAGGAAGAACTGATCGGTGATGCTGAGGAAATCAAACACGCGAGCCAACACCGCGTTATCGATATCCAACGCAGCAATTTTCGGTGCCAGCGTTCTGAGCAACAGTGAGGAAGTGGCAATATTACGCTGGTGGAACTCATCCCCCATGGTGATCCCCTGCGCCATGATGGCACCGATATCCACGCCATCTTCAAAATTGGCTAATGCATCACGCAGCACCGGCATCAGTTCTTCGCGCATCCAGTGCAGTCGCTGTTGCACCTCTTCACCGTAGGCGCCAAAGCGCATCACTTTGCCGATACCCTCATTCATGTTGCAGTAGGCACGATTGCCACCGTCCTGGTTCTCAACCACAATCACCGGCATATTAGCCGAGGTGATCCCGCCCATCGGCCCAACTGCGCTGTGGTGATGGCAAGGGCTGAACGCAATCTGCCCGGTTTCAAGCAGTACGGTAGCTTGCGTATCTGTATCGGCCCAGCCTTCGTAGAGACACGCACTGATACAAGCCCCTTTCATCGGGCCGGTCATGTCCGCCCACTGGATTTCTGGTCCGGCATGCAATAAATGACGACCTTGCTTGAGCCAGGGAATCACTTCACCGGCTGCTGAAACGTCCACCCAAAATGGACGCGCACTCTTGATTTTCTCCAGTACCGCGGTATTGGCTTCATTAATTGATGAATACATATCTCACATTCCCTATAGCATTTGTTTAAGTAGGCTGGCTAGTTTTGCATTTCCGCCTGCAATTGGTGCCCATTGGTAGTGCACCACAGGTATTTGCGCGGACTGCAGATCCTCGGCAAAACTGCGCAGGCCGGCGTTAATCACGGTGACACCGTCCAGAATTGGCATGCGTGGCTTGGTAGCCGGCGCAGATGGTGGCTGGATGATGGAATCAGCCAGCAACACGGCCTCTTCCAGGGTATTCACCACTACAATTCCGGCGTCTAATAGAATTTCGATTTGGGTAGAACGTTGCTGCGGGTCAGCCTCGGTTCCGGTCACGGTCGCGACCACATGCAGCGGAGTTTCGCGTTTAGCTCGGGTGCGGGTTACCGCCTCAACCACCGAGGCAGCAGGATCTTGTGTGGCGCCATAGCCGATCACCACATCCAGCAGCAGTACGCCCACCGACTCATCGATGGCGCGTTTTTCGATCTCAACCGTGCGGGTTGTCGGATCAATCATTGGGTGAGGACGGCCGAGGGTGTAATGATCATCGCCGAGGTCGATGATCAGGTGGCCGCCGTCATCCAGCATCACCCCTTGGTGGTGGGCATCATCAACGCTCAGACCAAGCTGGTCAGCCACCAGCATCGCCGCTTCGGCTGCCAGAGTACCACCGGTATACAGGCCAAGGAGCTGTTTGCCTTCGCCGCCGGCCATGCCTGCCTGATATTGCTTAACATTGCCCAGCATCGCCGCCATCCGGCCGGCTTCAGCAAGGCTGTTAGCGAAAAAGACGTTCCCTTCGCGCTGAACCGTGCGTTTGGTACCCAGGAACAGTGCCACCACGGGTTTGCTGAGCGCTTTCATGGCATTCACGACTTTACGCTCAATTTGCGGGGAAGGGGGTTTAGAGACAAACGCGATCACGGCTGTTTCCGGATCGGCATTGAGCATTGACAACGCACTCAGGGCACTGATACCACCGACCGGCTCTGACAAATCCCGGCCACCCAGACCAATCGCATGGGTGATCCCCTGACCAGCCAGGCAGATTTGCGACGCTAACTCCTGAATACCGGTGCCTGACGCGCCGACAATACTGATAGGCCCTTCAGGCAGCACATTGGCAAAGGCCAGCGGCGCCCCTGCGACCATTGCGGTACCGCAATCTGGCCCCATGACCAGCAAGTTTTTCTCTTTGGCCAGCGATTTAAGCCGAACTTCTTCTTCAACTGGCACATTGTCAGAGAACAGCATCACGTTCAGGCCGTGTCCCAATGCCTGTTCTGCCAGCGAAGCAGCATACTCCCCCGCGACGGAGATCAGAGCCAGGTTGGCGTCTGGCTGTTTGTTCAGGGCCGTTTGCCAGCGCCTTACCGTTACCATTCGTTCACCACTATTGCTGCCCTGGGCAATTGACGCCAGTGCGGCATCCAGTTGCCCGGCGATGTCCTGGATGAGGTTATCGGTATCATCAGCCGGACGGATGGCCACACAGATATCGTTTGGCGTCGCCTCTGCAAACATTGGGTTCCACAGTCCTGTCGAATCAAGCAGAGCTTTGTTGGCCGGGGTTCCCATCATTACCGAAACCTCTTCCACGTTTTCACCACTACTCAATTGTCTTGATATTAACATCAGGCTGACGGAGTCCTGAAAACTTCCCTTTTTAATAAATGCTTGGATCATGAATGGCCACCTTTCGCTGACTATTGATATTAATTATCTATAGCCACGTTATTTTGTTTAAATGAATATTCGGTTACGGATTATTATAAAGACTATGTTAATAGCGCAGATAAAATATTGAGCAATATCACACGTAAATTATTGTTTTAATTGTTTGAAAAATAGCAGCACTATAATTAAAGTAGAATTGACAACTTGAGTTATGTATTCAAGATAACTATTAAAATTAATTTAATAATGACAAGCTAAATATATAGATATTTTTATATCGAGTAATAATTTTTAATTCATAGCGACGATCACTTTTTTTAATTGCATCTTGCTATATATAAATATGAAAAGTATTAATTATAAATCAAGGATCCCCCATGCTGGATAAAGAGACCATCCGTTCTTTCATGAAGGTGGCCGAGTACGCCAACTTTTCGAAAGCAGCGGAAGACTTACATAAAACGCCTGCCGCCATAAGCTACCGAATCAAAGTGCTGGAAGATGCAATGGATACCCAGCTGTTTACCCGTACAACACGCAGTGTTCATTTAACCGAGGCTGGCGAGCACTTGCTTGGCCAGTGTCAGAAGTGGCTCGACTGGATGGAAGGAATGCCGGCAGAGCTGCAACAGATTGCCGACGGGGTAGAACGGAAAATCAATATCGTAATTAACAACCTGCTCTACAACGAGGAAGCCGTTTCAGACCTGATCCTCAGTTTGCATCAGGCTTTTCCATTCACCCAGATTAACGTCTCCCGCGCCGTGTACATGGGCGTCTGGGACGATTTACTCAATCAAGATTATCATTTTGCCATTGGTGTTCCTGGCTTTGATACGATTGATAATACCGTAAGCATGCTGCCACTGGGCAAACTGGGCTGGAAGTTTGTTTTATCCCCTACCCATCCGTTGGCAGAGACGGATAAACCCTTAAAAGAATCGCAATTACGTAATTACCCGGCGATTAACATTGAAGACACCTCGCAGCACATCAACAAACGGACGGCCTGGCTGCTGCGTGACCAGAAAGAGATCAAGGTTCCTGACCTTGAAACTAAAGTGATCTGCCACGTCAGAGGATCGGGGATCGGATTTTTGCCCACCAACCTCGCGCAACCCTTGATTGAAGAGGGAAAACTGATTGAACGCCGTGTTCAGTGGAGCCGAACGCCGTCACCACTGTCACTTGGCTGGCGGCTTGACTCCACCGGGCAGGTTGCCCAATGGATCATCGACCTGTTTAAAAGTAACCACCCGATGATCCAGGGATTTTTGAAAAATATCGACCAGTTATACGGCTAAAGCCTCAGCCATTACCGGTGTCGAAGCCGGGCGAATACAGGTACCTTTGTCGCCGTTGAGGATCAGTTCCACATCCTTAAGCGCACCGATAAATGCAACCTGACCGGTTTGTTCCACAAACCGGATCACCGCTTCGGCTTTCGGTCCCATGGCCCCATCCGGCACCGCAAACGGACGGAGTTCATTGACCGTCACATCGCGCAGGGCACGCTGTTGTGGTGTTCCCCACTCTTCATAAACCGCATCCGCATCGGTCAGAATTAGCAGGTGATCGGCACCAATTTGTTCAGCAAGCATCGCCGCCACCAAGTCTTTATCGATCACCGCTTCCACGCCGTGATAGGTATTGTCCCGTGCAACGACCGGCATCCCGCCACCGCCACAACAGATCACGGTATGGCCCTGCTCCAGCAAAGCCGAAATCGTCCCAGCTTCTAAAACCTGAACCGGTTTCGGCGATGACACTACCCGGCGGATATGTTCGCCATCAGGCTTAAGTTGCCACTGGTATTGGCTCTCAAGCGCTTGCTGCTGCTCCGGCGGATAAACGGGGCCAATGAATTTGGTTGGCGTAGCAAACGCCGGGTCAGCAGGGTCGACCTCCACTCGGGTCAGCAGGCTCACCACGTTATCCAAACCATGCTGGGTCAGTGACTGGCTCAGGATATAACCCAGCATCCCCTGGGTTTCAGATACCAGCACGTCCAGTGGATAAGCGGGCACCGGTTCATAGGCCAGGTTCTGTAAGGCCAGTAACCCCACCTGGGGGCCATTTCCGTGGACCAGCGTAATGCTGTACTCTTCACCCAACTGCTGGATAAATGCAGCAGCCTGGTTGATGTTCTTTATTTGGTTCTGCACGGTCAGCTCTTCACCGCGCTTAATCATCGCATTGCCACCCAATGCAATGACGATACGTTTCTTTTCCATAATGGACCTTTATATACCGTTTTCTGATTATAAATAATTACGGGCAAGCGACCGCAACCTAGATAATTAACAACTAAACATCTAATAAAATATTAATAGATATATTTGTTGTCTATGTTGAAATATGGATTTTTATCTTTATAAAAGATTTTTAATCAATGCATTAATTGGTTTTAAATAAATCATTACAGTAATAATTAAGATATCCAGATCACAAATTTAATCGCAGCTACCGATACACTGTTCACTGTGCTAAACAAATTATTCTTCTACAGGTCCTTTTGCTTGGCCCCAATAACTATCCTTCTATTCGGGCCAAGTTATTTTTTTGAGGTTGATTATGGGATACTTAAACAATAACACCGGCTATGTTAACGACTTACTGGCAACACGCTCGATCATAAAAAAAGACAACTTCGCTATTTTAGAACCAGACGGGCTGGTTAAAAATATCCTGCCCGGTTTCGAGAACTGTGATATTACCATCCTTTCATCGCCCAAGCTTGGCGCCAGTTTTGTCGATTACCTTATTACGCTGCAAGACGGGGGCAACAACCGCAGTGGATTTGGCGGGGAAGAAATCGAGGCCTTTTTTTACGTGATCGAAGGGAAAGTCTCCGTGGAAGCAGAAGGCAAGCGTCATGACTTAAGCGCAGGCGGCTACATCTACTGCCCGCCCGGCACCCAGCTTTACTTTGAAAATGCCAACCAGGGAGCCAACAGCCAGGCCTTCCTTTACAAGCGCAAGTACCAGCGTGTCGCCGGTCACCAGCCTCACCTGGTTATCAGCCACCGCAACAAGCTGGAAAAAATACAGTATGAAGGAATGAGTGACGTTACCGTCGAGAACCTGCTGCCCAGCGATCTCGGGTTTGATATGAATTTCCATGTCCTGACGTTCGCCCCCGGTGCTTGTCACGGTTACATTGAAACCCATGTTCAGGAGCATGGCGCGCTGATCTTAACCGGAGAAGGGGTCTACAACCTGGATAACAACTGGATCCCGGTGAAAAAAGGCGATTACCTGTTCATGGCCGCTTACTCACCGCAGGCGTGCTATGCAGCAGGTCGCGAGGAAGCGTTCAGTTACATATATTCAAAAGACTGCAACCGCGATATCGAGTTATAAATATGCCATAGCGCACGTTGTCATTATGCCCCGGTTCGCCGGGGCTTTTTATTAATCCACCCGCGATTATCAATTTTTTTTGTAAAACGCTGATTTTCCTACCGCCATCGCAGACTGTAAGTCACCACTAATTATAGTCATAGGAAAGACCGCCACCATACGCTAGCACCCTGTACAAGGGAGACCTTATTAAAGGCGGTATCGTTTTTATTTTCCCAAGGAGTAAGTAACCAATGCAGCATCACCACGAACTGTTTGAGACCTTAAACCCACCTCAGCGGCTACTGATGGGGCCCGGACCTATCAACGCCTACCCCCGGGTTCACCAGGCGATTTCAGCGCAGTTAATCGGTCAGTACGATCCGGCGATGACGGAATACATGCGCCAGACCCAACGGCTTTACCAACAGGTATTCCATACCGACAACCCGGCCACCTTGCTGATTGACGGCACCGCAAGAGCGGGGATTGAGGCCGTGCTGGTTTCGATTCTCCAACCCGGTGACAAAGTCCTGATCCCGGTGATTGGCCGTTTCGGCCACCTATTATGTGAAATCGCCCATCGTGTCGGGGCCGAAGTCGCCACAATTGATGTCGAGTGGGGTAACGTCTGCGATCCGCAGTTGGTGGAAGATGAGATTCGGCGTGTGAAGCCAAAGCTGCTGGCCACCGTCCAGGGTGACACCTCAACCACAATGAACCAGCCGCTCAAAGAACTCGGAGAGATCTGCCGCCGGCACAATGTCCTGTTTTATTGCGATGCGACGGCATCCGTCGCCGGTAACCCGCTGCTGGTCGATGAGTGGCAGCTGGATGCGGTTTCCGTGGGCTTGCAGAAATGCCTCGGCGGGCCTTCGGGCAGCGCACCGATCACCTTGAGCCCGCGTTTTGTTGAACAGATCAACCGGCGCAAACACATTGAAAAAGGCATTCGCGCCCAGCACCATCAGGATGGTCAGGAAACGATGATCCAGTCGAACTATTTCGACCTGCCCATGATCCTCGATTACTGGGGGGAAGAGCGCCTTAATCACCACACCGAAGCCACCTCAATGCTCTACGCCGCCCGGGAATGTGCCCGCCTGTTCCTTGAAGAAGGCCCGGATAGCGTCATTACCCGCCACAAGCAAGCCGGTGATGCAATGGCCAGTGGCCTGAAAGCCATGGGGCTTACGTTGTTTGGCGATCAAACGTATAAGATGAACAATGTCGTCGGCGTTTACATTCCGCCCCAGGTCGACGGTGAGCAGGTTCGCCACGAGTTACTCAGCCGGTTTGGAATCGAGATTGGCACCTCATTTGGCCCGTTACAGGGCAAAATCTGGCGGATTGGGACCATGGGTTACAATGCTCGCCAGGAAGCCGTGCTGCACACCCTGGCTGCGCTGGAAGCCGTGCTGCTCAAAGAAAAAGCCCCGGTTGAAGTCGGTATGGCGGTTGCAGCGGCGATGCAGCACTACTAAAAATACAACACGACTGACAGATTCAGCCCGCCTTGCCCGGTAGGCTGAATCACCCCATTCGTTCTCGATGGTAAAATGCCGCACCATAACGTTAATAGCGTTCTAGCGGATCGCTATCCGGCCAGCCTGAGGATGACCAGGAGCCGGAAAGGCTCGCTCCAGAGTCTGGCAATCCTCGCCGGTTAACCTTCAGGCTTCTGTCCCACTCTACCGGGCAGGCAAAGTGGGGAAATTAATGATAACGCCTTGATAAACAGTCTCTGCAGGTGAAATGCCGATAAAGTATCCGCCCCCGGCTGGCTCCGGATGGATTGATAAAAAGGCCGCTCATCAGAGATAAACGGCCCTCATATTCTGCGATCGATCCTAACTGGCGATCTTGGCGGCTAGTTCAAATACTCCAATAAGCCCGCCAGTTGATACGCTGCAAGACGGAGATTTTTCTCCCCGTCGGCCAGGGCTTCAGGTAAACTGCACGGTTGGTTAAGCACCGAAAAACACGCCGTGATCCCGACTTCTTCCAGCGCCTCACATCCCGGCCCCAGCGACCCGGCCAGTGCGACTACCGGTATTCCCTGAGATTTGGCCAGCTTTGCCACTCCGGCCGGCGTTTTACCTCCCAGCGTCTGGCCATCAACCCGGCCTTCGCCGGTGATCACCCAGTCAGCCCCCTGAATGAGATCTTTCAGCGCAACCGTCTCAGTGACAATATCGATACCCGGTTTGAGCTCAGCATCCAAAAACGCCAGTAATGCCGCGCCCATCCCTCCGGCAGCACCGGCACCGGGTGCCTCGGCAACCCGCGCTCCTAACTGCTGTGCGATCTGATTGGCATAATGACCCAGAGCATTATCAAGCAGCGTCACCATTTCCGCTGTCGCCCCTTTTTGCGGACCGAATACGGCTGAGGCCCCATTCACACCGACCAGCGGGTTATCCACATCACACGCCGCCACCACCGATACCTGACTGAGACGCGGATCCAGCCCACTGCGGTCTATCTTCATTAAGCGGCTCAGCTGCGCCCCGCCATAACCAAGCTCATAGCCATGCTCATCAAGAAAACGCATCCCCAGTGCCTGCATCATCCCGGCTCCGCCATCATTGGTGGCACTGCCGCCAATGGCAACAATCAGCTGACTGGCACCCAGGTCAAGAGCAGCCCGAATAAGCTCACCGGTCCCGTAAGTGGTGGTTTTTCCCGGATCGCGCTGTTCCGGCACCAGCAGCTCCAGACCAGACGCGCGGGCCATTTCAATCACGGCAGTAGACCCATCTCCGAGAAGGCCGAAATCGGCCTGAACGCGCATTTCCGGTAAAGGCCCCATGACACTAGCACTGAATCGCTGC
Source organism: Vibrio sp. CAU 1672 (assembly GCF_029223195.1). Lineage (GTDB taxonomy): Bacteria > Pseudomonadota > Gammaproteobacteria > Enterobacterales > Vibrionaceae > Vibrio. Next base: position 147,001 of record NZ_JARHUF010000003.1, read on the forward strand.
CCGCCAGTGGCAGCAATAAGCGCGTCTAAAGTACCTTCGCCGCCATCGGCAACCGGCACACACACAATGTCACAATCTGACAAACGCTGCTCAATTCCGGAACGGATCGCCTCACACACCGCCTCAGCAGACAAGCTTTCTTTGAATGAATCCGGCGCAATGACAATTTTCATCCACCTTCCTCCTTGCTAAAAAAAGCGGGCCTCATGGTGCCCGCTTCATATTACTCACCACGAATAGAATGGTTGCTCATGTGCTCCAGGGCTTTGATCATCGCCGAATGATCCCAGCCTCTGCCATCGAGCGCAGCACAAGTGTTGAACAGCTCTTGCGCCGTTGCTGTGTTTGGCAGGTTAAGCTTGAGTTCACGCGCACCACTCAGGGCAAGATTGAGATCTTTCTGGTGCAGCTGGATACGGAAACCCGGATCAAACGTACCTTTAACCATTCGCTCACCATGCACCTCGAGAATTTTCGACGACGCAAAGCCCCCCATCAGAGCTTCACGGATTTTGGCCGGGTTAGCCCCCGCTTTGGAAGCAAATAACAGCGCTTCGCCCACCGCTTCGATGTTCAGGGCAACAATGATCTGATTGGCCACTTTACAAGTCTGCCCGTCACCGTTACCGCCAACCAAAGTGATGTTCTGGCCCATAATCTCGAACAGAGGCTTCACCTGCTCAAAAATGTCTTCCCGGCCACCTGCCATGATGCTCAGCGTGCCCGCCTTAGCGCCAACTTCACCACCAGAAACCGGGGCATCAACATACCAGCCACCCAGCGCTTCAATCCTGGCCGCAAATTCTTTGGTCGCCATTGGCGAGATCGAACTCATGTCAACGACGACTTTACCCGGCGCGATTCCCTTCGCAATACCGATGTCAGAGAACAGCACATCCTCGACCTGAGGGGTGTCCGGCACCATCGTGATGATCACATCCGCCGCTTCCGCCACCGCCGCCGGAGTCGGGCAGGCAAAACCTTTATCACCCAGCAGCTCTGCTGGCGCCGGCTCAAAATGCTCAGAAAAGTAAAGCGCATAACCGGCATCCTGCAGGTTTTTCGCCATCGGTTTACCCATGATCCCTGTACCGATAAAACCAATATTTTTCATGTTGTTGTTCCTTTAAATCACGTTATATTCTTTCAACCAGCCCAATCCCGCTTCCGTGCCGTTCAGTGGCACATACTCACAGCCAACCCAGCCGGTATAACCAATCGAGTCCAGATGCTGGAGAAGAAACGGATAATTGAGCTCACCGGTTCCCGGCTCATGACGGCCAGGATTATCAGCCAGTTGCACATGGCCGATCTGATCCAGCTTGCTTTGCAGCGTGGTGGCAATATCACCTTCCATAATTTGCATATGGTAAATGTCGTATTGATAGCTCAGGTTGTCCGATGCGACGTCCTCGATCAGGCCAAGCGCCAGGCGGGTGTCTGAGACAAAGAAATTCGGGATATCGCGGGTATTAATCGCTTCAACCACCAAGGCGATACCTGCCTGTTTCAATTGCTCAGCGGCAAACTGCAGATTACCGACCAAGACCCGGTAGGCTTCTTCGTCCGTCACCTCATCAGGTTTGATCCCCGCCAGGCAGTTCACCTGGTTACACCCCAGAGCCTTGGCATACTCAATAGCCAGCGGGACACCATCACGGAACTCTTTGACGCGATCAGGCAAACAGGCAATTCCACGCTCACCGGCAGCCCAATCTCCGGCTGGCAGGTTAAACAGCACCTGTGTCAAGCCGTTCTCTTTAAGCGCGGCGGCGATATCCGCCGCCGGGTAGTCGTAAGGGAACAAGTACTCAACTCCGCGAAAGCCTGCCTCAGACGCAGCTTTAAACCGAGTGATAAAATCGTACTCGGTAAACAGCATCGACAAATTTGCAGCAAGTTTTGGCATATCAACTCCTTAGAGCTGTGGCACTGCGCCACAGCATTCTATTAAATTAATTCATTTAAAGATCAATAACTTCTTCGAATTCCATGACTTTATCGATGTCCGGCCCCATCGCGATGTTGGTGACGCGTTCGGTCAACACTTCAACCACAACCGGTACCCGATACTGTTGGGTCCACACTTTGGCCTGCTCCAGCGCCGGGCCGATTTCATGCGGTTCGGTTACGCGAATCGCTTTACAGCCCAGGCCCTCAACCACACGTTTATGGTCGACGCCATACTCTTTAACCGCCGGCTCATTTTGGTTTTCAAATGACAGCTGAACACAGTAATCGATATCAAATGCCCGTTGCGCCTGACGAATCAGGCCTAAATACGCGTTATTGATCAGTACATGGATGTAAGGCAGGTTGAACTGTGCGCCGACGGCCAGCTCTTCAACCAGGAACTGAAAATCGTAATCGCCCGAAATCGCCACTACCGGTTTGGTCGGATCGGCTTTCACGACGCCCAATGCCGCTGGCATCGTCCAGCCCAATGGCCCTGCCTGACACGCATTGATCCAATGCCTTGGCTGGTGTACGTGCAGGAACTGGTTTGCGGCAATTTGCGCCAGACCAATGGTGGAGATGTAGCGCGTTTCCGGGCCGAATGCCTTATTCATTTCGTGGTAAATGCGCTGCGGCTTGACCGGTGTGCAATCAAAATCCTCACGACGTAGCATAGTGCGCTTACGCTCGATACAGCTTTCTACCCACTCGCTGCGCTCTTTCAGGTCACCACGCGCTTTCATTTCACGCGCCACTTCCAGGAAGACATGCAATGCATCGGCTGCATCGGAAGCGATACCGAGATCAGGGGCGAATACCCGGCCGATCTGGGTCGGTTCAATATCAACGTGAATGAACTTGCGCCCTTTGGTATAAGTGTTCAGATCGCCGGTGTGGCGGTTGGCCCAACGGTTACCGATACCGAAGACAAAGTCGGATTCCAGATAGGTCGCATTACCGTAGCGGTGGTTAGCCTGACAGCCCATACGCCCGCTCATCAGCGGGTGCTCATCCGATAAGGTCCCCCAGCCACGCAAGGTTTGAATCACCGGGACATTGACCAGTTCGGCGAACTCACGGAACAGTTCAGAGGCATCCGCATTGATAATGCCGCCACCGGCAACCAGAAGGGGCTTTTCCGCTTCGTTGAGCATCGCTAACGCTTTTTCCGCCTGGGCACGGGTAGCCGAGGGTTTGGACGGCGTCATCGGCTCATACAGGTCAATATCAAATTCAATCTCGGTCATCTGAACATCGATAGGCAGATCCAGCAGAACCGGCCCCGGGCGGCCTGAGCGCATTTCATAAAACGCTTTCTGGAAAGTGCCGGGCAACTGACCCGCTTCACGGATCGTTACCGCCATCTTGGTCACGGGTTTGGCAATCGCCTCAATATCCACTGCCTGAAAGTCTTCTTTATGCAGTTTGGCCACCGGCGCCTGACCGGTAATACATAAAATTGGAATAGAATCGGCCGACGCCGAATACAATCCAGTGATCATGTCGGTGCCTGCCGGCCCTGAGGTACCAATACACAGACCGATATTATCCGGCGCGGTACGGGTATAACCTTCTGCCATATGCGATGCGCCTTCCACATGGCGAGCCAACACATGATCGATACCACCCAGTTTTTTCATTGCTGCGTACATCGGGTTAATCGCTGCACCGGGAACACCAAATGCAGTGTTAACGCCTTCTTTTTGTAAAATTAATACGGCAGCTTCAATTGCTCGCATTCTAGCCATAAGATTGCTCCATGTTTCTAGGGTGAGAATTAACAAAGCTATTTAAAATAGTTGTCAACTCTATTTATTAAATTTAATTAAAAATTAATGGTGTATTTGTTGGATAGTTTTTTAACAATACAGTTATCTTCACCAGCACGGTCAACGGTCAAAAAATCAGTTTCTTGTTCTTTGGCAAATAATAAGTAATGCCAGACATTACGGTGATAATTAACTCCTTGTTTTCCGTCAGTAATAAATGCTCGCAAAGTGGACTCATCAACTTCTTCATCACCCTGAGCAACAATGACAATAAACTGTTCACCTTTTAACGGGAAAAATGCCTGACTTCCCTTAGGGTGCTTTTCTAAAATATTGAATGTAAGGGATTTATCAAAACCTTCCGCCCTGACAATACTGATCAATGGCGGACTGGTATCCGTAACATCCACGGTACCCAAAGCATGGAAACGCTGCCCTGATTTATCATTGATATAAAAAAAGTCTGACTTCTCTGTTTCTATGACTTCACCAAAAGGAGCAAACGCCTCTTTGCTCAACGGTTCAATGGTTAGAGTTCGCATAAAATATACCTTAATTGAAATAAACAAAATTCATCTTAAGGATTAACTGATTATTTATATTCTCTATCTATAGATTAACCAAGCTATCCATTAATTCTGAAAACAATAAAAACAAATATCAAAATATAATAACTTGAAGCAGAGCACACTTCTCTTTCTGATTACTATTTTCAAATAATAGAAATTAATTTAGTAAAAATTATTTGTTATTATCAGAAAGGAAGAAAAACGCCGTCAGCGGGGACACTGAATGGAAAATATTTCGCTGTGTTTACGCCCATCGTCCCCTGATTAGCAGAAAATGCTAAGTTGCTTCAGGTTGTAACGAAGCAGAGGTGAAGAAAAGCCGGACTGGTAATGATACAACGCCGCTCGAGCATTCGGGGATACAAAAAAGCCCCTGAACTATAACATTCAGGGGCTTATTGGTTTTTATCTCATCAGGGCAGGATCACCTGGCCATCTTGGATTGGGAAGGTATGGCCTTCAGGTTTGTCTTCCAGATGCACCGTGGTCGGCACCCCGGCGATTTCATAAGTCACATCATAACCGACCACCTGTTGTGAAGCGACATATTCGGTATGGCACTGGGTTTCCGTACTGGTGACCACATCCCCTTTTTGCACGTTATCCTGGATCTCACGCCCGGCCAGTGCACCGGCAATGGTGCCAGCTGCTGTCGCAATCACTTTCCCCGAGCCACCACCAATTTGATTACCCAGTGCCGCACCTGCTGCCGCACCGCCGATGGTACCAAGGAGTTTATTTTCGTCCTTAGGCGCAACCTGATGAGTAACCAGTACATCTTCACAGACCTGGTGAGGACGTTGCACTTCTTCTGTTACGGCCTCAACCACGGTGATGTACGCTTTGGTTGGTGGCGGAGTCTCCTCCTGACAGCCAGCCAACAGGACAACGGCAGACATAGCCATTGCGATAGATTTAATCTTCATATTAACCATCCCACAAGATGTTGATGTTCGGCGTTATGGTAAATCGAGATTAAAATTGCTCATCAGAGTAATCTCAGGCCGAGGTTATTGGCAGGTAAAAAAACACCGCTTTATCAAGCGGTGGTCAGAGAAGCGTTAACGGTTGGTCAGAACAGCCGATTTCCATATCCGGGATCAATACTTACCTGGCACTTATCACCTATCGGCAATAATTGAGCCTGATAGTTCAAGCACCCAGCCAAACAGCCGGATGCTATGCCAGCTCCGCTACACTCAGGCAACGCTCTGAAAACGGGAACCGGCTTTCTTAAGTCGATCAATCTGAGTTCGGCACTCATCCAGGTCTAACGGCAGGTTAAACCGGCGTTTGAGGTTCATCAGGAAAAAGATATCTTCGCACATGGCTTTTTCTGGTTCGTCACTGATCTTGGCCACCGGCGAACCATTACATGCCACCATTTTAATGACGATCGATAACGGTTGATAAGTGACGCCATCCGCGTTGGCGTAGCGACCCATATCGTTAGCCAGGAAAGTACCAATACCGAAGCTGACCTGAATCCTGTCCTGAAAGTATTCACAGATATCCAGCGCCCGCTCAAAATCCAGACCATCAGTAAACACCAGTACTTTTGTCATCGGGTCAATACCCTGTGACTGATAGTGGGCGATCATCTTCTCGCCCCAGCTGAACGGGCAGCCGCTGTCATGGCGAACACCGGCGTAAGCATGGCTTAACGAGGCATCAAAATCTTGCAAAAAAGCATCAATTCCGATGGTATCGGTCAGTGCGATGCCTAATGCGCCATTAAACATCTGTTGCCACTGTTGCAGCGCCACCTTCTGTGAATCACGCACATTCACTAACGCCTGATGCCCCATAAACCATTCATGAGCCACGGTGCCAATCGGGGTTAAACCCATGGTTTTCGCCAGATGATAATTGCTGGTACCCGTCAGACACTCCGCCAGTTCGCACTGCATATATTCAAGCATGTCGCGTTGAACCTGGTAAGAGAACCGGCGGCGGGTCGACATATCCGCGAATTTAAAACTGTTAATCTTACGCCGCTTGAGTTCTGTTTTGAGGTAAGTGACTTTATCGGCCATAACCTGCTGAAAGTGCGCATAAGGGATCTGCGCCCAATAATTACGACTACGGACTTCCGACACAATACTCATCAGAATCGTTTCATAAAGAATGGTGTCTCTCCACAGCCCGCGGATGGATATGTGTAACTGGCTGCTACCGTCTGGCTCTGTCCGTTTAGAAAAACGCACCGCTTGCGAAGGATCAAAGCGAAAAGCGCGCAACGAATCCAGAAACGTCTGACTTAAGTAAGGTGCTACGTTCGCCAAGTACTGGATTTCTTCTTCGCTGAATTTGATGTCTTGCAGTTTAAGGGCTTGTGCTTCCACTTCCGGCAGCAAAGCTGAAACATCCTCATCACTGCGGACGACAAACTTGTATTCCACCTCTGCGTCCGGATACAGAGCATCAACGGCACACATCATGTTGACTTTATACACATCAAAGTCCAGTGCACTTTGGATAATGCGAGAAGAAAATAAATCGCTGGTCATTGGTGGCCTTTCTCCACACCCAAATGTTTATAACATAAGGTTACTAACTAATTTGGGTAAACAATAAACACCACCAGCAAGTTTGTCAACTTTTGTTACTAACTCTTCACTTATATTTGCTTATCTGCTGGAAAAGCTGAGCGCCACTTATCAACAACCTTCCCGTTCAGTCAACACATTGCCTAAGCGATAAATTTGCCCTATGTTCATAACATTAAGTTACTTACTCATTGATCGGTCATTTGTTATGCGCTAAATTAGTCCGAAATGCAATCCTGGAAAACAACATGATCGTAACTGTCGATATCATTCCATTCCGGCTATCCGGCGATCCTGACAAAGGGCTGGAGGTACTGCTGATCAAGCGTTCTAACCCTGCACGTCCGTACCATGGGGTCTGGGCTCTGCCTGGTGGGTTTGTCTTTGATAAAGACATGACGCAGCAAAGTGGCCAGCCGGCTGACGAAAACTTTGAAGCCGCACGGCGCCGGATTTGCCGGGATAAGATCCACACCTACCCTCGCCACTTCAGCGAGGCATTTATCGATGGTGATCCCAAACGAGATCCGGAAGACTGGAGCCTCAACATTACTCATTACGCGCTGGTTGACCGTAATAACGTAGAGCAAATTGAAAACGCCGGAATACCGGAAGCGCGTTTAAAATGGTTTCCGTTGTCAGCGATCCTGACGGGCGAAGAAACCTTGGCCTTCGATCACCAGAAAACGATTGAAAAAGCGTGGCAGAAACTGCGCGCTTCCATCGAGTACACCTCGGTACTGCTGTTCGCGTTAGACAAAGAGTTTTTGGTGGCTGACATCATCGCGGCCTATCAGGAGTTTGGCATCGATATCAGCCGTATGACCATCAAGCGACGTTTGATCAACTCCGGGGTGTTGAAGCCGACCAATAAAGTCGCCTCAACCAATAAAGGCAAGGGGGGCAAACCGGCGATGGTGTACACGCTGACCAGCGACGGAGTGACCTTTTTCCAGAACTGTTTGCGTGGCTAGCCGCGACAAACCGCACACAAGGAGTCTGCGATGACTGTTCGAGTCAACTATCACACCACCGCATCGATTGATGTGGATCCTGAAAACGGCTTTACCGAGCTGTGCCCGGACGAGCTGCCGGTCAGCGGGGCCTTAGAGATTGTCCCAGAGCTGCTGAAAAACCACACCAAAGGACGCCTGAAACTGGTCAGTCGCGATCTGCACCCGCCCAAAGCCGCCTGGGACGCGGAAACGCCAGAGCAAATGCTCGCTCCGGTTGGCCTGCCGAACGTGGATGTCAAATGGAACCGCCATTGTGTGCTGGGTAGCTGCGGCGCCGAATTGATTGATGGCCTGCCTGCGGTGCTGGAGTACGACTTTCAGGTCAACAAAGGCATGGATCCTGATGCGCACCCTTACGGTATTTTTTTCCACGATGCCGCCGACAGCAAATCGACCGGCGCACATGAATACCTCAAATTCCAGGGCATTGATACCCTGGTGGTCGGTGGCCTGGCGCTCGATTTTTGTGTGAGGAAATCGGTTCAACAAGCACTAACACTCGGCTTCAGGGTGATCATCAATCTCGCCGCTACCCGTGCGGTACTGCCTGACGCAACAGATCAAGTCATCAGGGAGCTGAGTCAACAAGGGGCAATTTTTGTCGAGCAAGCGAATGCCATTGAGGTTGACCATGGGTTCTTAACCACCGGAGAGGACTGATGCAACAACATCAACATGAAAAACTCGATTATGTCGAATTCGCGGCCTGTGATCTCGACGCCACCAAGCGGTTCTTTACTAAGGTATTTGGCTGGCAGTTCGTCGATTACGGCCCGGAGTACACCGCGTTCACCAATCAGGGCCTGGATGGCGGCTTTTATTTGTCACAGCAGGCCAGCCAGACGCAAACCGGCGGCGCATTGCTGGTGTTTTACAGTGCTGATATTCACGCAACCCTCGACAAAGTGCAGCGCCATGGCGGGAGCATCACCAAAGCAATATTTGAGTTTCCCGGCGGCTGCCGCTTCCACTTTACCGAACCCAGTGGCAATGAGTTTGCGGTGTGGTCCGAGAGTCACTGACTTCGGCCATTAGCATTTATCAGCGGAGCACAACAATGGAAGAAATCTACTTTGCCGGCGGATGCCTGTGGGGCGTGCAGGAATACCTTCGCCACTTACCCGGTGTAGTTGTTACCGAAGCCGGCCGGGCCAACGGCCGTAGCCATACTACCCAAGGGAGTTATGACGGTTATGCCGAATGTGTCCGTACCCAGTTTGATCCGTCTCAGTTGACGGTAACCCAGTTGATGGATTACTTCTTTGAAATCATCGACCCCTATAGCCTTAACAGGCAAGGGGAGGATGTCGGCGAGAAATACCGCAGCGGCGTTTACAGCAACGACCCGCAGCACTTAGCCTCTGCCCGCGCCTATATTGCCTCGCGGGCAGACGCCGACAAAATACAAGTCGAAGTCATGCTGCTGACCAATTACGTCAAAAGCGATCCGCAGCATCAGGACCGGCTAACGCGTTATCCGACCGACTACTGCCATATCCCGCTGGATTTATTGCATAAATACAAGAAGTAAGGCCTTACCTGAATGCCGCCTCTGGTGGCATTCAGGTCACAAAAGCGCGGCTTTGCCCTGAGTAAAAAATGACGATGTTGTGAAATTACAGAACTTCTTAGCCAAGAGTGTTGCAATCAGGCACTTAAGCATGCACTCTCAAACATCACTAATCACCGAGCTCAGGATAAAAACAATGAAAATCATCAAGCCCCTCACTTGTATGCTTGCCCTGGCAATCAGTGGCCCTGCTCTGGCCGATGTCACACTTAGCATCCCTGACGACGTTTCGATATTGGCAGCCAACGGCAGGAAAGCCGAGCTGTCTGGCGGGCTCTTCGCTTCGAGCAAAACGTTAACCCTTCCGGACGGGGTCAACCAGGTCGTGGTCCGCTATGCCCCTTTCTTCAGTAAAGGAAATGAGCGGGTGAGCACGGAAAGCCATGCGATTATCGCCAGGTTCACCGCCACCGACAGTGAACTGACATTTGAACTGCCGGAGTACCGTGACCTGAGGGAGGCGGAAGCCAACATCAAACAACTTGAGTTACGCCTCATTGACGAATCGGGCAACGCCATTGACCTCAGACAGGAAGCGTTGGTTAAACCGGGGATGCAGATCGGACGCGACTACCTGCGTGAAGTGGAAGACTACAACCGTCAGGGTGGCGTCGCCGCAGTGACCATGACCGGCACTGCCGTAGTACAGCCGGTGACACTTCCCGCTGTAGCACCAGACGCAAGCGTCACCGTTGATTCAACCGCCGAAGAGATGCTGCACTTCTGGTACAACAAAGCCGATGCAGAAACCAGAGCGCGCTTTAAAGCGTTTGTAAACCAGCAATAGCGATCACTGCGTAACCAAAAAGCCACACTGCTTAAGTGTGGCTTTTTCAATTTACAACTCAACTCTGCCTGAACCGCTTAGCCAGTTACTCGATTACCAGTAACGCTCGTAAATGAAGTTCCCTCCACTGCGCAACCGGTACTTGTCTAAACCCTGCTCCTGCAGTACGGCCGATGTCTCTTTAATCATTTCCGGATTACCACACATCATTACGAAGCTATGCTGCTGACTGATGGCCACATTGGCTGCATTGACCAGCTCTCCCGAGGTGAGCAACTGAGGTATCCGGCCATACAGCTTACCGGATACCTGCTCCCGGCTGATAACCGGTAGGTAAGTCAGCCGTCCCTGGTAGCGCTGTTGTAAATGTTTAATAAGATACTGATAAACCAAGTCCTTTTGCTTTCTTACCCCATGCACTAGCACGATATGATCGCTGTGTGGTAACAAGTTGATATCATCCAACAGAGACAGAAACGGACCAACGCCGGTGCCCGTTGCCAGCAACCACAGTGTATTGGCCTGCTTCGGAATCGTATCGTGGGTTAACTCGCCATGAGCACTTTCACCGACATAGACACAATCGCCACTCACCAGTTTCTGCAGCCGTGGAGTCAATCGCCCGTTTGGGCTGGCGACGATCAGGAACTCCAGCCAGTCAAACTCCTGGCTGGGTGCATTAACCACGGAATACGCACGACTGATGGCATGGCCTTCATCATCAAGCAGTGCCAGCTTAGTAAATTGCCCCGCTTTAAAACGCAATGGCGCGCCGGAAACCCGCAAACTGAACAGCTCTTGTGTCCAGTCAATCCGCTTATCCACCGTGGCTAAATGAAAACCCTTCAGTTGTGCCATCGACCTCTCCCTATGACAGCTCGAACATGTGTCACCTACAGACCAGATATATAAATTATACAAATTACATAGCCTGGATAGGTATTTTATTTCACAAATTTAACACAATTTGATTACATTCCAAGCAATTATCTTTAGAATAAATACTCAGAATCTCACTTTTGCACCTCAATGACAGACAAGGACAGCCCGTATGGAACAACTGTTAAATGCCTTTCCAGTAATCACCGAGATCAAGGTGGCTTGGGGAGAAATGGATGCGCTGCAACATGTCAACAACTCGGTATACTTCCGCTATTTTGAAACCGCACGCCTGGACTACTTCACTAAGATAAATCTACTGGTTGATATCCAGCAATCTCACATCGGGCCAGTGTTAAGTGAAACCCAATGTCGCTATAAGCTGCCAGTAACCTACCCTGATACCTTGCTGATTGGCAGCCGTGTGACTCAGATACAAGCCGATCGCTTTACCATGGAATACCAGGTTGTCAGCAAAAAATGGAATAAAGTGACCACCATAGGCACGGCAACCGGGGTAATGTACGACTTTAAAACCAACCAGAAAGCAACATTGCCAGGCCATACCAGAGATGCCATATTGAGCTTGGAAGACACGGTCGGCAATACTCCCGCTTAGCCACCGCCAGCCTTTCGGTGTTTAAGCCACGGAATATGCTATAGTGGCTTAAAACTGAAATTTTCATTTCCCATGAAAGCACTGAATGATCTGAACATTTTCGTCGAAACCGCACGCCAGGGCAGCTTTTCTAAAGCCGCACAGCGCATGAACCTGACTCCGGCGGCCATCAGCGCGGCCATCAAGCGTCTTGAGGATCAAATCGGCTTCCCTTTATTTGTCCGCTCTACACGTAACTTACGTTTGACTTCTGAAGGAGCGTTGTTTCTCGACAAAACCGAGCAAGCTCTGGCAACGCTGCAGGAAGGTTTGGATCAGGTAGCCAGTACCCGGGGCGAGTTGTCCGGTCAGCTACATATCACTGCACCGTCGGACTTCGGCCGTAATATGCTGCTGGACTGGGTCGACGAGTTTATCGATCGCTACCCGAAAGTATCCATCAAGCTGGAGCTCTCTGACAGTCTGACCGATATGTACAGCAAACCGGTTGACATCGCGATCCGCTATGGCGAACCTGCCGACTCCAACTTAGTAATACTTGCACTTTGTGGCGCCAATGAGCGGATATTGTGCGCCTCTCCAGATTACGTCGCCCGCCATCCAACGCTCACGGCACCGGCTGACCTCGTCCGGCATAATTGCCTGTGCTATATGGTTGCTGATTCGGTATACAACAAATGGACATTGAGTAACAACGGCCAGCAGGAACAAGTGCTGGTGAGTGGCAATCTGTTAAGTAATGACAGTGATCTGCCTCACCGCCTGGCGATAAAAGGTAAAGGGATAGCCAATAAATCGCTGATGGATATCAGCAAAGACCTGATTGAAGGCAGACTGGTCCGTGTGCTGCCAGAATGGGATGGTGGCCCGGTACCGCTGTATATGGTGTGCGCAGATCGGCGTTTATTGACACCGACCATCCGCACATTCCGCGATTTTATCCAGCAAAAATGCTGCCAGCAACGTGCGAACGTGCTGGCAATCGACCCTGCCGTTTAACCGACAAACTTAAGTGGCCGAAGCTGGGTATATTCAACCCAGTCATTATCACTCAATTGCCGGTTGAACGCCTGGATATGGGAGCTGGACAAATGCTTATCCAGCGCTTCTTGCGATGCCCAGCTTTCCTGAAACATAAACAGCCCGGGTATTTTCTCGTCTTGATACAACTCATACTGGCAACAACCGCTCTCCCTGCGCGTTGGCTCCAGCAATCCTGTGAGCAAGTTTTGCACTTGCTCAACGCAATCCGGATAAGCTTTGATTTCAGCAACCAGATAGAGCATAACTCAGCACTCCGTGAACACCAGATCCGCTGCCCAGCGAGACTTTGGCGTTTTGGCGTTAAAATCGTCTTCGGCGTGATAACCGAGCGGAACAATCACCGCAGCGGTATAGCCCAGCTCACGCAGGCCAAATTCCGCATCCAGCGCCGCGACATCAAAACCTTCGATAGGCACGGCATCCACTTCCAGTGCCGCCGCCCCCAGTAACAAGGTGCCGACATTCAGATACACCTGCTTGGCCATCCAGTCGGCAGCATCCCCCAGTTCCTGGCGATGCATATTGACGAAGTAGCCACGCCCGCCACGCACCGCTTGCCTGGCCTCTTCTGTCGGGAAACGACCATCTTGCTCTTCCTGAGCGAGCAAGGCTTCCAGATAGGCGTCATCAATTGAAGTTTTGCTACAGAACACCAACACATGTGACGCATTCAGCACCTTTGCCTGATTAAATGCATAATTCCCCTGAGTCGCTTTGGCGATGCGCTGCTTACCCTCATCACTGGTGGCCAGAATAAAATGCCACGGCTGCGAGTTAACGCTTGAAGCGCTCATCCGCACCAGCTCCTTTAGCGCACTGACTTTTTCCTCGGACAGCTTACGCTCCGGATCAAACACTTTGGTTGAATAACGCGCTTTGGCTGCTTGTACTATATCCATCAGGTTCTCCAAATAATAACGAAAGGCATGCTGCGCACTTTACCCTGCCCACCAACAATGCAAAACCACTATTGTGTTGAAACATTTTCAAAAAAAAATTGAAAATACCTGTCGTTGTAAGTTTTGAACCTTCTCACTGAAATTTGCCGGATAATAGATATCATCGACCTGAATTACTGTTTTGTTTCATCTATATGCTGCCAGATCACCAAACCATCACCACCTTTCTCTGTAAACAATTTGGTCACAACCACCTGTGCATTGCCGGGGAGTACTGGCATATCGAACAATTGATGGCACTTCAATGCCTGTTGTTGCGTGAAGCCCCCAACCTACACGAGGGGCTGCGCTGGTGGAGCAAAAGCATTTCACTGTTTGATCGTCGTTTATATGTGAGCGTCACTCATACCGGACGGCAAATACAAATGGAGCTTGGTTTTCGCAATAATGAACGCCCAATGTGGACCAACGCAGTATTTGAGTTACTCGACAAACAACTGGCTCTGCTTGCGCCAGTTGAGCTAAATGAGGTAACACGTTCAGACAAGGATCCTACCCGGTGCCAGATTACCCTGGCTCAAACCCGGCACAAACCTGCGTCATCTGATGCGGTGTTCGAGTTGGTCAAGCAAGTTTATTTGCTGCTTTCACACCAGCCCATTGATCCACCCGAGCTGCTCAGTGTGCTTAACTCTTTGTTCTCAAAAAATAATAATTACTCACTTAAACTGGAACACGCCGCTTCACAATTGGGGGTATCGAAACGAACCTTACAACGACGCCTGCAGGACAAGCAGATGAGTTACTCACAATGTGTCGATTTTGCAAAACAAAAGCAGGCCCTGACACTGTTAGCCGACACCCAGTTATCGATCCAGGAGATCGCTTACCAACTCGGCTACGAAGAAGCGTCGAATTTTCATCGCTCGTTTCGCCGCTGGTTTCCCCTATCACCGATGCAGTATCGCCAGCAGTGCCTGGACAACCGGATCCAGCGGCGTCAGCAACCGGTTCGCCTCCATTATGCCAAAGCCAATCACGCGGCAGACAATGACGCCAACCAGACGGTCGGCCGGATCTGGGTTGAAGTGGATAATATCGCGTTTGAAAAGGTCGTCTATGTTGAATGTCGTGATCGGGACGGGCTCTGGCGGCGTTACCCGGCATTCTTTGAGCGTTTTTTAAACAACGGGACAGAATTATGGGCCACGACAGAGCTGCCAGTGGCGTATCCGCTCACTTTCCGTTTATGCTACGAAGTCGACGGTGAGCGCTATATTGATAACAACCACCAGCGTGACTACATGGTGCCGAAAGGCCTGTTGATTGGTACACCGGAATACATCGTACCGACCAAACAACTGGTTCAGCTTGGTACACAGTTCACCTTGTTCATCGAATTAGCCTGCCGCCTGGAACACGTGACAAACATCGACTGCTATATCGATGACGCACCGGCCCCGCTTGCGATGTCACTGACTCACCATTCAGAGCAATACGCCTGCTGGACACTGCAAGCCGCAGTGCAACACGCCGGTAAACAATGCCGGTTCCGCTTGTATGACCACCACGGTCAGGAGCTGGCTAAAGACCATTACCCGCCCCAGTATCCGATTCTTCAACCACTGCTGTAAATATGTCGCACGGTTCAAAATCTCGGTAGAGTGACATCATTTCACGCATTTTTTGGCGTGAAATGACACTCTAAATTTCAAGCCATTGCTTTATTGTTTCCGCATTGCTGCATAACGGAGACAACAACCGTGTTTGAAACCATACCTAAACCTATGAATAAAATAAAAATATTACCTTTAGCTATCGCTTTGGCCCTTTCTGGCTGTGGCAGTGATGCAACCAGCCCCTCAGACCCAGGTAGTCACGTGGCATCTCCTGACTGGCAAGATCAGATCATCTACTTTTTAATGATCGACCGTTTCAACGACGGCGATAATGCGATTAACGATCAAGGCCAGAACGAATTTGACCCGACTTCCGATAAAAAATTCAGCGGTGGTGACCTCGTTGGCATCAGCGACAAGTTGGGCTATATCGAAGACCTGGGCGCGACATCAATCTGGATTACCCCGCCAGTGGCAAACCAATGGTGGGATGCCGAGCAAAACTACGGCGGTTACCACGGCTATTGGGCACGTGATTTTCAGAAGGTCGATGAACACTTTGGTGATCTGGAAAGCTACCAGGCGCTAGCGCGTGAAGTGCATGCCCGTAACATGTTCTTAATTCAGGATATTGTCACCAACCACGTGGGTAATTTCTTCACCTACGATAATCCATACAGCTATGACCCAAGCCTGCCATGCCAGGGCTTCCGCCTGATCGAAAATGCCCTGCCGGAAGGACAGAGCCTGCCTTACCCACTCAACATGAACGAGTGCAAAGAGGACGGCAGCGGCAGTTACCACTGGACTCCAAGCATCACCGATCACAACAACCCGGTTCAGGAAAAAACCTGGCAACTGTCTGATCTCGATGACTTAAACACTTCCGATCCTGAAGTACGCGCGTACCTGAAACAGAGCTACCGTAAATGGATTCGTGAAGTCGGCGTCGATGCCTTCCGTATTGATACTGTCAAGTTTGTTGAGCACGACTTCTGGAACGACTTCCTGCATGCCGACGATGGTGTGATGACCCAGGCAGCGGAAACTGGCCGCGATAATTTCCTTACCTTTGGTGAAGTTTTTGAAGCCTCAACGCCTTACAACACCGAAGGTGAAGAGAAAATGCTGACCTACATCGGTGAAAACGGTTCACCGAAACAGATGACCTCGGTGCTGAACTTCCCACTGCAGACCACCATGACGCGAGTATTTGCTTCAGGTCAGCCAACGGACTACCTGCGCTTCCGCCTTGAGAAGATGATGGACATGTTCCCGAACCCTTACATCATGCCGAACTTTATCGACAACCACGATATGCCGCGCTTTTTGTCGCAAGGCAGTGTTAACGATATGAAGCAAGCGTTGATCACCATGATGGCAGTACCGGGCATCCCTGTGATTTACCAGGGTACCGAACAAGCCATGTCTGCTGCTCGTGATGCGATGTTTGCCAGCGGTTACCGTGAAGATGGTGAGCAGGTTGACTCGTTCGATCAAAACAGCGAGATGTACCTGTTTATCCAGGAGCTCGCCAAACTGCGCACGGAAAACAAAGTCATGACCCGTGGTGCACTAAAAGTGATTGGCAGCGACAAAGCCGGCGCAGGCGTGTTTGCCTTTACTCGTACTTTAGATAACGACGAAGTGCTGGTCGTGATCAACACCTCTAACTCGCCAATGCTGATGAACCAACTGGATGTTGAGCAAGCGGGCGGTACGGTGTTTGAGCAACAAATCATGTCCAACTGGCAAGATGCACCCGAGCAGTTAGTTGCGGATGAGAACGGCCACGTAACACTCGAACTACCAGCCAAAGCCGCAGTGATTTACTTTAAAACCGGCGATGTTCAGGCGGTAGAGACTCCGGATCACAACATCGAACTTGACCATAACTGGCAAGGTCAGACCATCACCGGTGATGTGGTTATCTCTGGCAGCGCCAACGCCAACGATAAGCTGAAGCTCGTGGTAGACGGTAACCTGGAAACGGCACAAACAATTACCGTTGCTAATGATGGCCAGTTCAGTGTCACCCTGTCAACGCGCCATTTCGCAATCGGCGAGCAACAACACCGCTTCGCGATATACTCCAGCGACAAACAGACCGGGGTGGCAGATATCAACTTTATCTCGGATCTGAGCTGGCCAAACACCGCGCACGATACCATCGACGATGCCGGTGACGCCCAAGATGGTATGGGTGGTGTTAACGGTAACTACTCACTACCGACCGATCCAACGTTTGATAAAGACAACAGCCAGCTTGCCATCAATAAAGCGGAAGTGTTTACCGTTGGCAGTAACGTACGTTTAACCCTGACCATGGATAACATCACCGATACCTGGTTGCCACCGAATGGCTTTGACCATGTTGGCTTCAGTATCTTCATTGATTTACCAGACGAGGCGTCAACCAATCTCACCGAGTTGCCGAAGATCAACGCCAGCATGCCAAGTGGCAGCTGGAGCCGCATCGCGGTGGTATTCGGCTGGCAAAGCTCGATTTACAATACCAAAGGTGCCAACGCCACCACATGGGGAGAAGCGGTGACACCTGCACCAAGCGTGACTGTCGATAAAGCGGCAAAAACCATTTCCTTTGATTTCGCCAGTGACGCCCTCGGTCGTCCGGAATCACTCGACGGTATTCGCTTTTACGTCACCACGTGGGATTTGGATGGTCTGTCGGCGACTTACCGTCCACTCGCTGAGGAAAAAGGCCCCTGGAATTTCTCTGGTGGTACATCAGATGAAAGCAAGATCTGGGACGAGCTGCCTATCATAACCTTGTCCGAGTAATCACTACCAAGGCTCTCCTTCCTGAAGGAGAGCCTTTTTTAACCCGCCTGAGTAAACTAAAACGCATAGTCACCGATACCACTTACCGGTCCCCCTGTACTCCAGTGCTCATCATCTGGCAACAAGCCCATGATTTTATTAACCAATCCATCATCCCCGCTCCCATGATTGCATTGGCTCATTGTAAAATTGCGAGTAAAGTGTCCGTTCAACACCAATAACAACAGCCAAATAAGGAACGCTTAAGCCATGCACGCTCTGTCATTTGTTGATGCCGGATTGCATTACCAGCCCCATACTTTCACCGTCCCGCTCGATCACCACCATCCAGAGAAGGGCACCCTCCAGCTTTTTGCCCGCGAAGTCAGTCTGGTCGGTGACCTGGACTCGGACAAACCCTGGCTGGTCTATTTTCAGGGAGGGCCGGGCTTTGCTTCCCCTCGTCCAAATGGCCTTAACGGCTGGATAAAACGTGCCGTAGAGGATTATCGAGTATTGTTGCTGGATCAACGCGGAACCGGCAACAGCAGCGTTATCAACCACCAGACTCTGGCTCCACTATCGCCGGAGCAGCAGGCCGAGTATCTGAGCCACTTTCGCGCCGATAGCATCGTACGCGATGCGGAGTTTATCCGGCGGGAGTTCGGGGTAGACAAATGGTCGATCTTAGGCCAGAGCTTTGGCGGGTTTTGCTCATTAAGCTACCTTTCGATGTTTCCGGACAGCCTGCTGCACAGCTACATTACCGGAGGGGTGCCTTCGCTCTCGCGCCACGCGGATGACGTCTACACCGCCACCTTTAAGCGCACACTGGAAAAGAACCAAGCCTTCTTTCAGCAGTTCCCAAAAGCGCAACAACTGTGCCAGGAGATCGCCAATCATCTGATCGACAACACCGAATACCTGCCGAACGGACAGCGCTTTACGGTTGAGCAGTTCCAACAGATCGGCATCAATTTTGGCGTCAGCGATACTTTTCTGCCAACCTATTACTGGCTTGAAAGCGCCTTGATTCACGTCAATGGTAAAGCGCAACTGCGTTACGAATTCTTGAATGACATGTTGATGCAGCAAAACTTCCAAACCAACCCGATTTACGCCATTTTGCATGAATCCATCTACTGTCAGGGCTTTGCTTCCAACTGGAGTGCCCAGCGTGTTCGCCAGGCTCACGATGCATTTAACTATCAACCCGGCAAGCCGTTTTACTTCACCGGTGAAATGGTTTTCCCATGGATGTTTGACCAATATACGAACCTGAAGCCGCTCAAACGAGCCGCCGAACTGTTGGCAGCAAAAAAAGACTGGGGGCCACTTTATGATGCCGGACAACTGGCGAACAATAAGGTACCGGTGAGTTGCGCAGTGTATGCCGACGATATGTTTGTTGAGATGGACATCAGCCGTGAAACCCTGGCCTTAATACCGAATGCCAAAGCCTGGATCACTAATGAGTATGAACATAATGGCCTACGTGCTGATGGTGAACGTATTTTAGATACCTTAATTACCATGGGTAAACAGACCGCCGCCACCCTGAGCTAACATCACCGTAGCGACTGCCCCAACAATAAAAAACGCCACGCCTCGCCGGCATCAGCACAGAAGCGTGGTTATCTCCTCGTCGTCGAGGTTAGTCGCCAAAGCGTTTGGTCATCGATTTATTCATCACCCGATAACCCATTTTATGGTAAAAGTCTTCAACTTCATGATTAAACGCCGCGACGTTCAGGCCTATCTCTTCAATGCCTTGACTACACAAATCACTTTCGATCTTATCCATCAGCGATAAGCCAATACCGAGATTGCGATGGCTTTCTGTCACGACTAATTCGTTGATATAACCTATCTTCCGGTGCGGGGCAAAGATGGCGCTAATTTCGCGGGTTGTGCCCGAAACAAAGCCGACAACCTGCCTTTGTGAACACGCAATGAAGGCACTGCTACGACCGTCAAAATACTGGTCAAAAATATGATGTTCTTCCCTGAGCTGCGCCATGTCTTGTGGTGAGCGGTAAAAATTCGGTTCCGCTTGATAATGCGAAGTATCAAGCTCAGCCAAGAGCTTTTTCAGCAGCAGGAGATCTTCCTGTCTCAGCCGTCTGATGTAAAACTGTTGCATACCTTGTTCCTTTGCCAACTAAGCCACTATCTATTACTCATTATCCATGCCACACACAGCAACACTGGAGAAGTACTTTCACTGAGTTATGAGGTGATCGGTTGCATACGCAACCCCAATAACTGTACAAATTTCAACCACCCATGTCGAGCCAAAATGGCATTGTTGTAGGCTGTTTTTGCTAATAACTTGAACGGACACAAAAGTTTAACTCGTTGTTACCCGTGGTAAGCCTTGGCTGATTAAACGATAAGATCAAAAAAGCCTCTGGTATCCAGAGGCTTTGTCAATTACCGGCTCAATCTCAGCGGATTAGTTACCGCCTGATGCGCCACTACCATCTTCTGGTGGATCAACTGGCTCAACCGGTTCGCCTTTTTCCGGTTCCGGTACTGGTGGGACATCCGGCTTGATCTCTTCTACCGGCTTGCCTTCATCGATGTCTTTCTCAACCTGCTCAACCACTTTCTTGGTGTCTTCTGCCGGGATCTCAACAACGATTACGTCACCAGTTTCAGACTTAGGGTAATCCGGGTTAGCTTTAATTACTTCTTCGGTGATCGCTTTAGCCGATACCGATACCGCTTGTGCAGAGGCTTCCGGGTTAGCTTTGATCACGTCAGAGACCACACTAGACGTTGCCGCCAACTGAGACGCCAGCGCTTTACTTGCGGCATCATCCTGGCCTTTTTCTTCAAGATCTTTGACAACTTTTTCAGTATTGCGCACTAACTCATCGACAGATACGCCAGTTGCGTTGATATCAATACCCAGGCCCTCAAAGACTTTTTCAGCCACTTCCGGTGTGTAAAGCTCACCTTCTTCTAGTGAACCGGCGATCAAAGTCGTGAACGGTGAACCGGTTACCGGAACATCCGGTTGGGCAAGGCCCTTAGGAATGGTGTAGGTTGTTGTAATACGCTTACCATTAGACACATCCACACTTGTTTCTGTTGGGGTAAAAGTAAATTTACAATCCTGTGGTGCCGCAACCACATCAACATGCCTAATACGTGCGTAACCAACCATACCTTTATAGTTTGTAGTTAGCTCATCCGCTTCACCCTGTAAGTCCCCACCACAGTCGTAAGAGACTTTCATATTGATAACAGCGGGATCATAAGCTTGAACCGCATAGGTTTTTACCACTGGATCGCTGTCACTACCACAGCCAGCCAGCAGAACCGCAGCCACACTTGCAGTTAAAAGTTTGATTTTCAAAATAAGCTCCAATATTTTTTTGTTATATCCGACCGCAACAGGAAGCATAACGATAGTTCGACAGTGTGTAAATAGTATGCATATAACTTTAGCACCTAATTTCACATAATTATGTAGCTGTTGTACCAATTTCAGTTCATATAAACACATCAAACCCACGACACAGTGCAGCTTATTACTGTACAATAAGCTGCATTATTGCATTTACCTGGTTGCCTTTGATGCAACCAAATGGATAATAGTTGTCTATTTTTTGAGGTTTCCTCGTGAAGCATTAAAAAATACATAATTGCCTCTTTGGATCACTCTTCAGAGACATGGGGCATACAAAAATAAAATACTGAATGGACTCGTTTTGTGACAATTTATCCTTACTCTTGGTCACCTGACCTTAACTCAGGGTAAGGTTCGAAGTGATTCAATTTCAGTCGGCAAATTTCTCTCGGTAATAAACAACCAATGAACACATTTAACAAGTATTTGGGGATCACCGTTCTTCCTATTATATTGAGTGGATGTACCCTACCCGGCAGCCATCTTTCGCTCAGTGACAAGACGGTCCTAACCTCCGGGGCAAGCGATATCTCATCTCAAGTCACGGTCTACCCGCTAACCCTGGAACGCGTAAGTTCGCTCAATGCAGTAGAACCTTTTTCAAAACCTAACCCTGAACTGGACCAGGCCATCACCAACTACGAATACGTAGTCGGCCCGGGTGACATATTAAACATTACTATCTGGGATCATCCGGAACTCACCATTCCTGCCGGCTCATACCGGAGCTCGACCGAAGCGGGCAACTGGGTTCACTCCGACGGAACGATCTTCTACCCTTACATTGGCGTTGTCGAGGTGGCTGGGAAAAACGTCCGCCAGATTCGCTCTGACATCTCTGCACGGTTAGCAAAATATATCGAAAGTCCACAAGTCGATGTCAGTGTCGCGGCTTTCCGCTCCAAAAAAACCTATATCACCGGCGAAGTAGGCAAACCGGGTCAACAACCCATCACTAACATTCCCCTCACCTTGTTGGATGCGATCAACCGTGCTGGCGGCCTCGCTGCAGATGCGGATTGGCGAAACGCCTCTCTGACCCGCAATGGTGAGGTAGAAAAAATTTCACTGTATGCACTCATGCAACAAGGTGATCTGACCCAAAATCGCCTGTTACAGCCAGGTGATATCGTCCACGTACCTCGCAATGATGCTCAAAAAGTATTTGTCATGGGAGAAGTCAACGATCCCAAACTACTTAAAATGGATCGCAGTGGCATGAGCCTGACCGAAGCGCTGAGCAATGTTGGCGGCATCAGTCAGATTTCTGCCGACGCCACGGGGGTGTTTGTCATCCGGCGCTCAAACGAAGAAGCCAAACTGGCCGATATCTACCAACTGGACGTCTCCGACGCCTCGGCATTAGTGATTGGAACAGAGTTTGATCTCAACCCATACGATGTAGTTTATGTCACCGCAGCACCAATCAGCCGTTGGAACCGCGTGATTGCTCAGCTGGTACCAACCATCTCCGGGTTCAATGAACTCACCGAAGGTGTATTACGTATCCGCAAGTGGCCGTAAACAATAATCGCGACTCCCCAAGTTCAATATCATTGCCTGGGGAGTTTGAAAAGTCGCAAATAAAACAGACTGACGCTTATTTATGCCACTTAACCAGACATAGGCAACAAAGTTAACAGCTTTAAAATGCAATATGTGTTATATGAGAGCGGCAATGAATTTAATATCAACAACCAACAGAGCGTTGGTCTGTTAGAGAGATTTTCGCCAATCGCCTGCTGAAGCGATCTTTTCTGCATAGTACGATTGAACTTAACAAAGGATGACAACTTGTTCTCTAATATTCTTGTCGTCTGTGTCGGGAACATCTGCCGCTCCCCCACAGGCGAACGACTCTTACAGTCCATGTTGGCTGATAAACACATCGCCTCTGCCGGTATTGCGGTAGAAAGAAGCCATTTAGCAGGCAAACCTGCCGACGCCACTGCTACCGATGTGGCCAAAGAAAATGGGGTTGACCTCACCGGTCATCAGGCGCAACAACTGACACCCGATCTCTGCGCCCGGTATGATCTCATTCTGACGATGGAGAAAGGCCACATTGAAGCACTGACCAAAATCGCTCCGGAGGCCCGGGGTAAAACTATGTTGTTCGGCCAATGGATTGGTGAAAAAGATATTCCTGATCCGCACCGACAAAGCAAAGAAGCATTTGACCACGCCTATGCGCTAATCGATCAAGCCGCCAAAGCGTGGGCACAAAAACTATAAATCTCTTAACTCGAATTAAAACGCCACTGGCAAGGTATTTAAGAAGTAAACATAATGACAACACAAACTATCAAACAATCACGCCAAGTTGATGATGAGATCGACTTAGGGAAACTATTTGGCATCATCATTGATGCCAAGTGGATTATCCTCTGCACCGTGCTCCTATTCTCTATTGTCGGCGTTGGTGTTGCCATTCTTTCCACGCCCATATACAAAGCGGATGCGCTGATCCAGATTGAGAAGAAAAGCTCCGGCGGTATTTCAGCCATGGTTGGTGATATGGGTGACCTGTTCGCCGCCGAATCATCCGCGACCACAGAAATCGAGATCATCAAATCCCGTATGATCTTGGGGGATACGGTGGATAAGTTCAACCTGACTACCGTGGTAACGCCGGACTACCTTCCAATCATAGGTAAAGGCTTAGCCCGTCTGCAAGGCAAACAAAATTACCTCAACGTGTCTCGCTTTACCCCCCCATCCTATGCAATGGGAGTTCCCCATACTCTGAAAGTATTGGACCCGGCTAAACAAACTTTCCAGCTACTGCAAGACGAAGGACGGGTTGTTCTTGAAGGCCAGGTCGGCCAGCTGATTGAAAGCAACGGTTATCAATTTAAAGCAACTGAACTGGTGGCAAGTGATGACAGCACCTTTACCATCCGCAAAATCAGTAAGCTTGACGCCATCAACCAACTGCAGCAAAACTTATCGATTAGCGAGCGTGGTAAACAAACCGGGATCATCTCATTAAGCTTCTCCGGGGAAAACCGTGCTCACATTCAGGCGATCCTCAATGACATCAGCCAGAACTATTTTTTGCAAAATGTTCAGCGTAACTCCGCCGAAGCCGAGCAAAGCCTGGAGTTTCTAAAAGGACACCTGCCAGATATTAAGAGTACGCTTACCACTGCTGAAGATGCCCTGAACCGCTTCCGCCAGGCGAATGAATCTATCGACTTAGGCCTGGAAGCGCAGTCCACTCTGAAAGTAATGGTCGAACTCGAAGCGCAACTAAACGAACTGACCTTTAAAGAGAGCGAAATCAGTCAACGCTTTACCCAGGATCACCCGGCATACAAGTCACTGCTCGACAAACGCCAGACGCTATTAAAAGAGAAAGAGCGCCTGAACCTTCAGGTCCAAAGGCTACCTAAAACCCAGCGCGAAGTATTGCGCCTGACCCGTGATGTTGAAGTCAACCAGCAAATCTACATCCAGTTGCTGAACAAAGTTCAGGAGCTGAACATCATCAAAGCGGGTACCGTCGGCAACGTTCGCATTCTCGACAGTGCCCAGTCGTTTTCTCAGCCCATCAAACCGAAAAAACCGCTGATCGTCGTTTTGGCAACGTTACTTGGTGGTATGGCAGGTGTAGCTTTTGTATTGATTCGGGCGGCTTTCCATCGTGGTGTCGAAACACCGGATCAGATCGAGCAACTCGGTGTGCCGGTTTATGCCAGCGTTCCTAAGTCAATCCAGCAGCTTGAGTTCGCCAGTAAACTGAAGCGTAGCAAAGGCAAAGCCAACCAGGAACTGGTCTTGCTGGCGGAGGCCAACCCTGCCGACCTCTCAATCGAGGCCCTGCGTAGCCTGCGCACCAGTTTGCATTTTGCGATGATGGAGGCCAAAAACAATGTACTGATGATTTCTGGCCCGGCGCCCTCTATCGGTAAAACCTTCGTTTCAACCAACTTCGCTGCTGTCGCCGCCAAGACCGGGCAGAAAGTACTGCTGATTGATGCAGATATGCGTAAAGGCTATTTGCAGCAATGCTTCGGTTTACGCTGGGAGAACGGTCTGTCAGATTTCCTCAGTGGCAAGGCCACCAAGGAGGACATTATTGAACCGTCATCGGTCAATAACCTTCATGTCATTACCCGTGGTCAAATTCCACCGAACCCATCTGAGCTACTGATGCATCCCCGCTTCAGCACACTGGTTGAAGAAGTGTCGAAAGAATATGACCTGATCATTATCGACACCCCGCCGGTACTTGCGGTCACTGATCCAAGTATTGTGGGGGCAATAGCAGGAACCACATTGATGGTGGCGCGTTTTGACCAAACCACACTGAAAGAAATTGAAGTGGCCAAAGGCCGTTTTGAACAGTCTGGTGTAGATGTGAAAGGTATTATCCTCAACGCAGTAGAAAAGAAAGCCTCCAACTCCTACGGATATGGCTACGGCTACTACAACTACAGCTACAAGAGTGAATAAACCTTAGCCTCGAATCAAAAGCCCTGCTAGCAATAGCAGGGCTTTTTGATTACTGACAAGGTCGTTTAGAGCTCAACAGAGTGGAGTTGCCTGTACGTCAAACCGCTCAACAGCATAAAAAAAGCAGGATCGCTCCAACCAAAACCAACCAGCACACCAGTGATCGCGGCGTAAGTAGTGATCAGCAACCCAAGGATGTTGGTGATCAATAATGCCTTGAACAGTTGCCTGACCGTGGGGCCGTCGTTGATTTGGCGCAGCAACAAACTGATCGCCGCGATCCCCCCCAGGAAGATCGAGGTATGCTGAGAGAGAAACAACGCATATCGATCATTCAGCTCTACACCATACAAGGGCCACATCACGACAGGGACAAAAAACAGCGCGAGCGCAAACAGACCGTAAATCGTACCGTGTAAAGTGAGAAAAGTACGGTTAGTCATCGTGTTTTTTTTCCGTCGGCGCATGATTGATCACACTCAATGAAGTATTGATATCGAATATCTGACCACGCACTTCCGCAATCCCCATTTTCTTTAAACGGGCGCTGTGCATCTTCAGGTATGCTTGCGCTGACGGCTCATCTTCAAACAGGTAAATGCCGCCACCAAGCTGGTCTTGCTCGCTCTCCGTCCAGATCTTCCAAATCATACCCGGCTCATGATTGATTGACTGGGCAAGCTCTGCCAGGGCATCAGACATCTGTTCACCAAATGGACCATGATACTCAAAATCAACTTGCAGTAGCTTTTTCATCTGCCTTCTCCTCTTCTTTATTAACTGAGTTTCGATAGCAGGATAGTAATCTTTAAAAATTAGACAAAAAAGTTCATAATATAACCACTAAAGGTAGATAAATTAGACCAATGAGACTCAAAACCACCTTAGAACAATGGCAAACCCTGCGGGCTATCGATCAGGCCGGTAGTATTCAAGCTGCGGCTTTATTACTGAACAAAAGCCACACGACCCTGATATATTCGGTGAAAAAACTGGAAAATCAGTTAGGTATTAAATTGCTTGAAATCAGAGGCAGAAAAGCCGTGTTAACCGAGCATGGCATGATGATACTGCGTCGTGCGCAATCGATGCTGGATCAAGCCTATGAACTGGAAATGCTCAGTGAACAACTCAAGCGAGGGGTGGAATCTCAAATCACACTCTCGATGGATCACCTTTGCGATCCTAGCTGGGTGTATGTGCCACTAAGTGCTTTCCTGTCACAGAACAACACCACTTCCGTCCAGATTATCGAAACATCACTAAGTAAAACCACCCAGATGGTTGTCAATCAGCAGGCTGACATTGCCATAATCAACTTGCCGATTACCAACTACCCCGCCGAAGCATTTGGCACCACAACCATGCTCCCAGTGATAGCACAACATCACCCGTTGGCGTTACAGCAATCTGTCTCGTTAGCCGACTTTGCCACCACCTGTCAGATCGTCGTGCGTGATTTGGGCGAATCAGAACCGGACAAACAGGATGTGGGCTGGTTAAGAGCCCGGCAACGCATTACCGTCGATAATTTTGACCATGCCTTACAAGCAGTGGAGCAAGGTGTTGGCTTTTGTCGCTTACCTGCACACATCATCACACAACACCAAAGTGACAAAATCAAAGTCCTCGCTCTGGAGCACTCTAACCAGTATCAAGTAGCGTTACACATCACCTTACCAAAAGGAGCCAAGAGTGGTCCGGCCACGCTGGCACTATATCGCACACTGATGGAAAGCGCCGCCAAACGGTTTCTATAACTTAACAATCAAGAGGATCTGGCTACCGCCTACATAACGCGTGGCAGTGGGTTCTGCAACCCTTCATGTCTCTGCCATACAACCAGCATAATCCACTACTAGCAGTTGTGGCAGCGGCGAAATAAGCCTAATTCGCGACTTTGACATGCCAATAATGAATAAAATTTGATTTTTTATGCACATTTAACGGTACTTCGTTCTTTTTAAAGTGAAGCCAATCTTCCCTTTGTCACTTCAGTGCATGTTTAAGACGTGAATTATTCGATAAACAGTTTAAGTATTGGAATATTATTTTATTGCACATTGTTGAATAATCGTTAAAACACCAAAAAAATCAGTGATCCAAATCACATCTATATGTCAGACAGAGGATTATTCTTTCGTTTTTTCGTTATCCACTGCTAATCTGCTGCTCGCCTTGAAGTGAACTCAAGATGCATAACTATAAGGAGTGTTCTCATGAATACCAAGAAACCGATGTCGCTGACCAGCCGAGTAATCCTTGGCATGATCGCAGGTATCTTGACAGGATTTGCAATACGCACACTTTTTGCTGACAACGGATTTGTCGACGCTTACATTGTTAATGGATTATTCGAAGTTGGTGGCCAGATCTTCGTTGCCAGCTTGAAAATGCTCGTCGTACCACTGGTGTTTGTATCACTGGTTTGCGGTACCAGCTCTCTAAAAGACCTATCAACATTAGGTCGCATGGGTGGTAAAACCCTTGCTTTTTACATTGCAACCACAGCGGTTGCGATCACGCTCGCGCTAACCATGGGCACCGTGTTCCAGCCTGGTGCTGGTGCAGATCTGACCGCAGCAAGCTCATTCAAATCAGCACAAGCACCATCTCTGGGTCAGGTGATCATTGATATGTTCCCGACCAACCCAATCAGTGCGATGGCAGAAGGTAAAACTCTGCAAGTTATCGTGTTCGCCGTACTATTCGGTATCGCAATCAGTGCTGCGGGCAAACCGGGCGAACGTATTGCTGCCTTCTTCTCTGATCTGAACGAAGTGATCATGAAGCTGGTTGCGATCCTGATGAACCTCGCCCCTTATGGGGTCTTCTTCCTGATGGCGAAGCTCTTTACCGGCCTTGGTCTTGGTGCCATTATCAACCTGGCCGAGTACTTCTTAGTACTGGCTGGTACGCTACTGCTGCATGGTTTGGTGACTTACAGTTTGATGCTAAAAGGTTTTACTGGCCTGAGTCCAATTACCTTCTTGCGTAAGATGGAAGATGCGATCATGTTTGCTTTTTCAACCGCATCATCCAATGCCACCATCCCGGTAACCATGGAAACCGCCAAACACCGTATGGGTGTTGAGAACCGCATTTCGTCGTTCACGGTACCACTGGGCGCTACCGTAAACATGGACGGTACCGCTATCATGCAGGGCGTTGCAACAGCATTCATCGCTCAGGCGTTCAATATCGACCTAACCATGGGTGACTACCTGATGGTGATTATGACGGCAACATTGGCTTCTATCGGTACTGCCGGTGTTCCTGGTGTTGGCCTGGTGATGCTGGCTATGGTATTGAACCAGGTTGGCCTGCCACTTGAAGGGATCGCTCTGATCATGGGTGTTGACCGCTTGCTGGATATGATCCGTACTGCGGTAAACATCACCGGTGACAGCGCTGTAACCATCATCGTCGCCAAAACAGAAGGCGCATTGGACGAGGCTCGTTTCAATGACCCAATGGCAGGTGCCGCAGAGGAAGAGGTACATCTGAAGCACGCAGACGCTTAGACTGTAAACACTATTCTTCCTGTCTGAATCGAAAACCCCGATGGCCCTCCATCGGGGTTTTTGTTTTCTATCGGCCAATCATAGTCCGCTCAATCTGAACATAGGATTAATTACATGTTTGACAGGTTAAGTTCCCGCGCAAAAAAAACAGATACAAAAATCCCCGAACCAGAGTCCGGGGATAGGTATGAAGATGCAGGGTTGGGAGTTTAGCCCGGCAGGAATGAATTTTGGGCTTCCAAGGATATCCTTAGCACAATCTGTCCTGAGTGGCAGGTCTGGCCTTCAGGATACCCATTTACGGCCAGTGACTCACTGACTGCTAAACAAACAGGTTCATCACCAGCATCGCACCAAAGGCGTTCAATACTGAAATCGCAATCATCACTGGGATATAGCGCCCCTCCGTACCAATAGGCCCCATGATACGGCCCATGTACTGAATCTGAGAGCCCATCAAGTAGATGGCCGGTGCCAGAACAGCAATATGTGTTCCGTTCAGAATACCCAGATCAAACAGAGTGATCACTACCCCAACGGCGCCACCCATTGACATCCAGGCACCAATCAGTACGGCTGCGGCTTCACCCGGCAGGCCGAATACCGCCATGATTGGAGAGAACACACTGCCCATCAAATCCAGCGCGCCGGTAATCTGTAATGCCTTGATGATCACGAAGGCCATCAACACATTCGGCACCGTAGAGGTGGTCGCAATCACCCAGCCTTTTTTAGCACCTTCAACGAAAATATCTGTCACCATTGGTTTTTTCGCTTTAACGTCACCCATTACGCCATCTCCTCTTTGAGCTTCTCGGTTTGAGTTTGATCCTGCTTGTCTTCTTTACCTTCAGTGATATTGAGGTAAATGCGAAACAGGTTCGCGCCAATGATTTTGAACGCAAACATCACAACCACAGCCAGGCCGATAGAAGACGTGACCGCAAGAGAGCCATCCGCCATGGTGAGGGTAAACAGTACCGCGCCGGAGGAGAAAAAGTTGACGATAGTCGCACCTGCGGTGAACTGGAACATGGTAAACACGTCCGTTTCACGCTTGGTGAGATAACCTTCGTCTTTCAGCTGGCGCGTCATCGCTGCACCGGCATCGGTACTCTGTAGCGATGCGATCAGGGCCAGACCCGTGTTGCCCGGGATCCCCATTAAAGGCCGGAGAAGTGGCGTAAGAAGCTTACGGGCGGCTTCCAGTGCACCGTAGTGCTCAAGCACATTGATCATCCCCAACGCAAACATCACCGTCGGGATCAGGGTCAACGCGAAAACGAAACCATCACGGGCCCCGCTGCCACCGGTGCCCCGGAAAGTGGTAGTGGCGGTCTGGATCCCTTCTGCCGTTTGCGTTACCCCAGAGGCCACAGTGCCGAACGAACCATTTAACGTCGTAAAGTCGAATACACCGTACCATTCGTTCGATTGCATCAGACCAGAAAAGAACACCACAGCAAACGCCAGAGCGATATAACACCCTAACGTCACCTTGCGTTCAGTTTGAACAGGATTAGTCATAAAAATACCTATGTATGTGGAACAGGACACATAGGATAATCCCTACAATTACGTGCTAGTTCGATGATCAAAATCAATCCGTCCACCGAAGGTCGGCACCGCTGAACAGTAACACTTTATTTTATGACGCAAATCAAAAACAGTGATTAATGTTCATTTACTAGCCCCATGCAGCATGTTAAGCCATAGACGCAGGCAATTAATCTCCATTTTCTGCGTCAATATCACACCAGATATTTATTTGTGGCGCAGATATGACGTACAAGACGTCGTACTATCTACAGCTCCCGCGAGCGCACTCTTAATGGCCATCTGCGCAACACCCCGTCGCTTGACGGTATTAAATGCTCCGATCCCGAGCCATATTACAGACATAAAAAAGCCCTTCTTCCACCACGGAAGAAGGGCTTAATATCGGGCGTTACTTATCGCGACCCACGAAAGCAATCACCACCTTATCATTGCCCAGTGCACGGGAGAAAACGTAGGCACCTTCTTGCTTGATCTCCTGGTGCTCGCCAGCCCCAACCGCCGGATGGCTTTGGCGGAACTGACCCAGTGTTTGCCAGTGTTTAAGCAGCGACTGCTTCTCTTTGCTCAACTTCCAAACCATATCCGAACGGGTTCCCTGATGGAAATCATCGGCGTAAGGGCCAATATTACGGCCAATCTCATCCCCGTAGTATACCTGAACGGCACCCGGGCTTAGCAAAAGTGCGTTGGCGGCATTACGCTGCATAGCGTAGTCTTTGAAACGGCTAAAGAACAACTCGGTATCATGAGACGACATGTAGCTGACCGGGTTAAAGTCTTTCTCGTTAGCGATGGTGTCAGCATAGCTTTGGTAAGTATCCGCCATTTGGCTGAAACAGGCTGCGCCTTTGTCGAGCTTTTTCTGCATGTCGAAGTTGATCAGCGCGTCAAAGCCATCATCAAAATACGGGCTGCGGTAGGCGGTGTGACCCCAGACTTCACCCATCATCCAGAATGGCTGGCCAGACTTGCCGTTTTCTTTACGCCAGTGCTCCAAACTCTTCGAGCCCTCCTGCTTGAGGCGTTTCCATACCTCGCCCTCAACGTGCTTGACCGTATCCACACGGAAACCATCAATACCAAAGCGCTTGACCCAGTCAGTTTGCCATTCAATCAAGTAATCGGCCACGGTATAGTTCTCGTGTGCCACAACCCGAGTGCCGGGATTATCCAGCAGCCATTGTGGCGGGGTTACCGCCTGAGTCGATTCAGTCATAAAATCTGGCAGGCCAGCCAAAGACATGGTGACATCATTGCTGCCCGGAGCAGGGTAGCCCGGCAGGCCGGTTCTCACCCAGTCACCTCCCCACCAGTTTACCCAGTTTGGACTCTTATAATCGATGTTCTGGGAATAACTGTACCAGTTCTCGCCACTTTTCGGCTGCCAGTCTCCCCATTTTTCCGGTAAATCTGCACCTGGTTTTAACACGTCGATACCGTCAAACTGAAGATCGGCCAACGTTGAGTAACCGGAGTGGTTAACGACCGCGTCCATCAAGATTTTCAGACCACGCTTGTGGGCTTCTTCCACCAGTTTTTTCAGATCGGCGTCATTACCAAAGTTTGCATCAATCTTAGTAAAATCGCGCGTCCAGTAGCCGTGGTAAGCATAGAATGGGAACGAGCCGCTGTCACCACCACCGGTAAAACCGTGCACCTGCTCAACGATCGGCGACAGCCAAATCGCATCCGTACCTAAGCTCTTAATATAATCCAGCTTTTCGATCACGCCTTTCAGATCACCGCCATGGAAAGTACCGATTTCCTCTTTACCGTCTTTTTTACGCCCATAACTATGGTCATTATCAGTATCGCCATTGTTAAAGCGATCCACCATCACAAAGTAAATGTTGGCATTGCGGTAATCAAATGGTTGGGCTTCCTTGGTTTTTTTAACCGGTTCAAGCAGCACTAACCCACCGGAGGCCTGGCTTGGTGTTAATGAGACTTGTTGATCTTTAACTTCTACCGTTTGACCTGAGTATGCATCGCGCAGTTTAGTACCATCCGGGAAGCTGTCACCCAAAGCAATGGTGACCTCGCCGCCTTGGTGAACTTCACACTGAACTTTAGGAATCGGGCGCTTAAACTCAGTTTTAGCGGCTTTCTTTGGCTCACGTTTAAACCGCAGTGTTTTGGCCTGATCGTCAAAAGCAAACGAGTAGTCACCGGTAAAACGGATTTTAAGCGGCAACTCAATCGGCTTTCCACAGTTCAAACCGATCGGTTTGTTGAACTTAACCTTCTGACCTTCCGGCGCACGGCAGTCACCTTCAATGCCAGTCACTTTCATCGTGTAGCCGCCTTTGGTTAGCGGCACCACCAAAGGTTGCTCGGCACTTAATGGAAAATCCCGGCTAGTGGTTGAAGTAGAAATTGTGATGTTTGGCTCGGCAACGACACTTGCCGAAGCGAGTAAAAAAGCAGTAGTGATCAGATTTAATTTCATCTTTCAGTCCATTGGTTACGCATATCAGGCTGCGCAATTGTTGTAGTTTTATTCACGTTAATTATGCATGGACGAAAAACGCAACACATCCTTCCAAATGACTACGCCCTAAAGCTTGGCTTGCTTCACATTTTGCTTTGATAGGGGCGTAGTTGACTATAGCCAGGCCGGGCTAAGGTTATGCATCTGGGCTAGTGCCCAGCTTGTACGACGCCGGGTGTAGTCGCTGTGTGAAAGGACTTTGATCTTGTATGGGTTCGGTAACACTACTGCCAGCCTGGCTGCCTGCCATGGTGATAGCTGACCGGCAGGAATACCGTAGTAATTCTGCGCCGCCGCCTCGACACCATAAAGTCCCGGACCAAACTCGGCCACATTTAAGTACACCTCAAGAATCCGTTGTTTGCTCCACATCAGCTCCATCAGCAAAGCAAAGTACAGCTCGTAAGCCTTACGCGCATAGGAGTGCGACGGAATCAAAAATACATTCTTGGCCGTTTGCTGAGTGATCGTGCTGGCACCACGGGCAGGCCCGTTGTCCCCGGCTTGAGCGATGACCTGAAACAGAGACTCAAAATCAACCCCGAAGTGATCGGGAAATTTTTGATCCTCGGTCGCAATGACAGCTAACTGGATATGTTGTGACATCCCTGACAACGGCACCCACTCTTGCTGGCTGTACTCAGGATAGCCGCTTGGTGGTGAAATCATCCGGCTGATCTTCCATCCCCATACCGGCGGATCGATGTACTTAACCACACCAACCAAAAGCACCGGTACCAATAGCAATAACATCACCGCGCTAGCCAGTAACGACTTAAGCCTTTTCAGCATACTTTTTAGCCTGAAGATGAAAACAATGATGCATAATGCGCCGTGATAACCCCAATGAATGTGGTGCAGGTTGCCCGATTAAAGGACTAACGACAAGCTTTCCGAGGTCAATAATCGGTTAAAAAAAACCCGCTTTAACAACTAAAGCGGGCTTGGTCTGTTTTTTAAAGTCTACTTAGTAAGTTTGTAGAATACCGTTGAAAGTGGTGGTAAACGCAGCTCAAGCGATTGCGGCAGCGATTCACTCTCGATTTCTTCAGTCTCCACACTGCTTAGCACTTCAAAATCACTTCCGTGATACTTACTGTCATCGGTGTTTAACAGCAGCTCATAGCGACCTTCATTTGGCACACCTAAGCGGAAATGCTCATGTGGCACCGGCGTAAAGTTGGTGATCACCAGAATACGCTCACCGTCCTGGCTGATCCGCTCATGGGCCAGAATGCTCGCATCCGCCTCATCTTGCAGGCGCCATTCAAACCCGGCAGGCAGACAGTCTTGATCGTGCATTGCCGGCTCATTGCGGTACAGATGGTTCAGGTCACGGATCACTGACTGAACCCCTTGGTGACGGTCATAATCCAGCAGGAACCATTGCAATTGGTCATCATGGTTCCACTCTGCGGTCTGACCAAGCTCTGCACCCATGAAATTGAGCTTCTTACCCGGCTGACCATACATGTAACCGAAGTAAGCACGTAAGTTAGCCGTTTGTTGCCACTCATCGCCCGGCATCTTATCGTGAATAGAGCCCTTACCATAAACCACTTCATCATGAGACAGCGACAACACGTAGTTTTCACTGTGCGCGTAAACCAGCGGGAAGGTCACAGTGTTATGGTGGTATTTGCGGTGAACAGGATCTTCTTTAATGTAAGAAAGGCTGTCGTGCATCCAACCCATGTTCCACTTAAAGCCAAAGCCTAAACCGCCCATAAAGGTCGGCGCGGATACGCCCGGGAATGCGGTTGATTCTTCGGCGATGGTCATCGCGTTCGGGAAGTGTTTATATACTTCCTCATTCATCCATTTCAGGGTCGCAATGGCATCGTAGTTTTCGTTACCGCCGTCCGCATTCGGAATCCACTGGTCATGGCTGCGTGAGTAATCGAGATACAACATTGACGCCACGGCATCAACACGAATACCGTCAATGTGGAACTGTTCAAACCAGTACAGCGCATTAGACACCAGGAAGCGGCGTACATGCTCACGGCCTAGGTCGTAGATGTATGAGTTCCAGTCCTGGTGCCAGCCACGGCGCGGATCCGGATCATGGAACAGCGGTGTACCATCAAAATTGGCCAGGCCGTGATCATCCGACGGGAAGTGAGCAGGCACCCAGTCAAGCACCACGCCCAGACCCGCCTGGTGACAGGCGTCAACGAAGAACTTGAAATCGTCCGGAGAGCCATAACGGCTGGTTGGGGCAAACATGCCCACCGGTTGATACCCCCACGAACCGTAAAACGGATGTTCTGAAACTGGCATCAGTTCTACATGGGTGTAGCCCAGATCAACCAGATAAGGGATCAATTCTTTCGCCAGCTCACGATAATTGAGAAACTCACCATCGCTGTTGCGTTTCCATGAACCGGCGTGCAACTCGTAAAAAGACAGCGCTTCATCACGTTTCTGAGTTACCGGACGATTTTGCCACTTAGCGTCTTGCCATTGGTAACGGTTGTGATCGTAAGTAACCGAAGCAAAGGATGGGTACTGCTCGGAGTAGAAACCCCATGGATCTTGTTTATGCGGCAGTCCTTCCCCGTGCGGCCCTTTAAGTTCAAATTTGTACTGAACACCCTCTTGCAAACCCGGTACAAACAGACCCCAGATACCGTAGTCCAGACGCTGCATCGGATGGCGACGGCCATCCCATTGGTTGAAGCTGCCTACCAGGCTGATCGCCGAGGCATGCGGTGCATAAACCAGGAATCGGACCCCAGAAATGTTTTTGCCACCACGCTCGAGGGTCACAAAGTGTGCCCCCATATAATGGTACATGTCTTTCGGCGTATGCAGGTGCTCATACTCCTGATAAATGTTGTGGTACTGGTAAGGGTCATCAACCAGTTGCTCCACGCCATCCCAGTCCACTGCTAACTGATAGTGGGTAAGATGTAAATCTCGCTCCTGTTTCAAGATAAAACCGCTGCTACCTTCGAGCTCCAGTGCCACACGCGGCTCACCTTCGATGACCAACTCCACTTTGTCTGCGCCCGGCATCCAGACTCGCAGCGATCCTTCGCCGTCATCGATAAATGGCCCAAGCGATGCAAACGGATCTGAATAGGCAGCTTTAGCTAATAATTTATATGCTTGCTGGTGTTTTTTCTTTACCTTGGTTTTCAATTCTTTCTCCCTAGAACCCATATAAACTTTAAGCGTGTCCAATACAGGTTTTCTCCACAGCCAAACGTTGTGAATTCACACAAATATAACACACGGCACCATTCACCAACCTGATGAACCGCCGCCAGAAACAAAAAATGCCCGCTATTGCTGCGGGCATAATAACGACAACTTATCCTAACGAATTATGCGTTGAGAATGAGTGACCTAGGCGGTACTTTCGTATCTAAATATCAAAGAATTATTAAGATATGTCCTAGCTCACTTCTCGTGTTACTTGCTCGCTTGAGCGCGAACTTCCGTCAGTCGTTTCGCGATTCGGTTAACATCTTCACGGCTGAAGATCTCATCCAAATTCATCGATAGTTTACGGCGCCAGTTAGGGTATTCATCCACGGTACCCGGGATGTTAACTGGTTGATCCATCTGCAGCCAGTCTTCCAGCTGAACGCTGAGCAGTGCTGAAGAACCTGCGGCCACATGCAACTGCAGAGCTTCGCTCAAGTGTGCGTCCATCGGTACGTACTGCGCGTCATGGCCAATGCCTTCTGGCAGGTAACCGTGCCAACGCACACTGTCCAGAATGCCTTGTTTGCATTTCAAACGGTCAGCAAACAGGCCTTGCAGCTGCTGCTCATCCGGGTACAGACCGATTTCGCGACCCATTTTGAGATCATCACAGTGCCAGAAGCCACGTAATGTCGGCATATCATGGGTACACAACGCCGCCATAGACTGATCAGCATAATGTTTCGGTGAAATGAAACCACCATCTTCTTTTGAGGTTTCGAAGAAGAACACTTTGTACGAATGCACACCAGCGTCACGCAGGAGACCCACGATTTCATCCGGTACCGTACCCAAATCTTCACCGATCACTGAACACTGGTAACGGTGTGATTCAAGTGCCAGGATTGCCAGCATGTCTTCTACCGGGTAGTACAGGTAAGCGCCTTCTGTTGCCTTCTCACCTTTTGGAATCCACCATAAACGCAGCAGACCCAATACGTGGTCAATACGCAACGCACCACAATGTTTCATGTTTGCACGCAGTAACTTGATGTACGCGTCGTAACCTGTTGCTTGCAGTGCCTGTGGGTTAAGCGGTGGTAAACCCCAGTTTTGACCCAGTGGACCAAGCACATCCGGTGGCGCGCCGATACTAGCATCCAGCACTAAGTTGCCTTCATCTGCCCATGTTTCACTACCGGCATCTGCCACACCAACAGCTAGGTCACGGTATAAACCAACCGACATGCCTTTTTCTTCAGCCAGTGCCTGTGCTTCTTTGATCTGATCGTCTGCCAGCCACTGCAGGTACATGTAGAGATGAACACGGTCTTGGTTATCTTTAATGTATTTCTGAGTTGCTGCAGCATCGAATGTACGGTATTTCTCTGGGAATGCCGGCCAACCCCAAACGCTTGCATCTTCAGCATGCAGTTCTGCGTGCAGCGCATCGAACGTCGCCTGATGCAGCAAGCTGTCACCGCCCTGCTCAACAAAATCCAGGAACGCGCGAGCGCGGTCAGTATTTTTGTCCAGATGACGCGCTTTGAACTCGCTAAATAGTAGCGGCAACACGCTCATTTTTAGCTCAGATACAACGGTGTAATTCACCCAATGCGATTCACGTGCTTTTTGCAGGCGTTGTTGGAATTCTGCACTGCCGACTTTTTGCTGCGCTTCAGCGCTCAATGCAAACTCCGGTACCGAACTCACGTCGATATACATGATATTCAGCCAACGGCGCGAAGACGGGCTGTACGGGCTAGCCGCTTCCGGGTTCGCCGGGAACAGAGAGTGAATCGGGTTCAGACCGATAAAATCACCACCGCGTGAAGCAACATCGCTGACCAGTTGTTTCAGGTCGCCAAAGTCACCGATACCCCAGTTGTGCTGGGTACGCAGGGTGTAAAGCTGGATACTCGGACCCCACAGCTTTTTGTGCTGATTAAGATCGTCTTGTTTAAAACATGCTTTTGGTGTGATGATCAGCGACATCTCGTATGGTGTTTTACGACGCTTACGGCTGACGATCAGCTTGTGATAACCCCATGCCAAATTCTTTGGCAATGCAAACACTAGAGGGCCACCCTCTGCACGCTCATCACGAACAATTTGAGATTGAAGATAGCCTTCAAGTACCTCTCCTTGCTCTGTTTCTAAACGCCAGCTAAATTCACTCTCACGAGCACTCGTACCTAGGTTTAGTTCCACTTCGACCGGTTCGCCGTCGCGTAAAACAAGAACAGGGGCTAGTACGTCTTTCTTATGTTTTTTCTCAGCAGAAGCTAATAAGTTCTTATCGCTGCTAGTGTCATAGCCTAGTGATTTGAGTAGACGGCGCAGCGTTTCATCTGAAACTTTGGCTTCATCTCCCCACGCGCTGACGTAGCTGTCTGCTAATCTCGCCATGTCTGCGACTTTCTTTAATGCTGTTTGTTCTTTCATCGCTTTCTCCGAAGGTAATACCGACACCTTCCATGTAGGGTTTTATTGTTATCTATAACTTAAGTTTGAAATGACCAAAGGTAGCCCTCGGCTACCTTGGTCTTTAGTCTGTGCTATTAACGGTGAACCGCTTCTAGTTTCCAGATGTTATCCACATAGTCGCGAATTGAGCGGTCTGATGTGAACTTACCAACCAGGGCAGTGTTAAGAATGGCTTTCTTAGCCCAGACCGCCTGGTCTTTGTACTGTTTGCCCATGTCTTCGTGCGCTTTCACGTAAGAGGCGAAGTCAGCAAGACATAGGTAAGGGTCACCACCGTCTAACAGGCTGTCGTACGTTGCACGTAGCAGGCCTGGTTGACCTGGAGTGAACTCTTCACCCAGTAGTAAGTCCATAGACGCTTTCAGCAGGTGATCCGCGTTGTAGTAATCGAACGGGTTGTAACCTTGAGCTTTCAGCGCTTTCACACCTTCAACATCCAGACCGAAGATGTGAATGTTCTCATCACCCACTTCTTCACGGATTTCAACGTTCGCACCATCCATCGTACCGATAGTTAGGGCACCGTTAAGAGCCATCTTCATGTTACCGGTACCAGATGCTTCTTTACCCGCTAGCGAGATTTGCTGAGAAACGTCAGCTGCTGGAATCAGCATTTCAGCCATGCTTACACGGTAATCAGGGATGAATACCACTTTAAGCTTGTCGCCAATGCGTGGGTCATTGTTGATCTTCTCTGCAACCTTATTGATCGCGAAGATGATCTCTTTCGCTAGGTGGTAACCTGGCGCCGCTTTAGAACCGAAGAAACATACGCGTGGCGTGCACTCGAAGTTTGGCTCGTTAATGATGCGGTGGTATAGAGACAAGATGTGTAGCAAATCAAGCTGCTGACGCTTGTACTCGTGCAGGCGCTTGATCATCACGTCAAAGATAGCATTAGTATTTAGCTCAATACCCATGTTCTCTTTCACCCACTTAGCCAGGCGCTCTTTGTTCTCTTTCTTCACTGCCATGAATTCTTTCTGGAATTTCGCGTCAGTGGCAAACTTAGCAATACCTTCTAGCTGTTCCAGTTTCGCTGGCCATTCTGAACCGATCTTATCGGTGATCAGTTTAGACAGGCCTGGGTTACAGAACTTCAACCAGCGACGTGGCGTAATACCGTTCGTTACGTTGTGTAGACGAGTTGGGTACATTTCGTGGAACTCTGGGAACAGGTCTTTCTTAACCAGTTCAGAGTGAAGTGCCGCTACGCCGTTTACTGCGTAAGAACCGATTACACATAGGTTAGCCATGCGAACCATGCGGTTGAAACCTTCTTCGATGATAGAAAGCTTCTGTTGCTTAGCTACATCACCAGGCCACATTGCACGAACTTCTTGCAGGAAGCGGTGGTTGATCTCGTAAATGATCTCCATGTGACGTGGCAGCAGGTGCTGGATTAGCGACTCTGGCCATGTCTCTAGTGCTTCAGGCAGTAGGGTGTGGTTAGTGTAAGCAAAAGTATGCGAGCTGATTTCCCACGCTTCATCCCAAGTCAGGCCTTTCTCATCCACAAGGATGCGCA
This sequence comes from Vibrio sp. CAU 1672, assembly GCF_029223195.1. Lineage (GTDB taxonomy): Bacteria > Pseudomonadota > Gammaproteobacteria > Enterobacterales > Vibrionaceae > Vibrio. Next base: position 187,680 of record NZ_JARHUF010000003.1, read on the forward strand.
TCAGTTCTGGGATAGCGATAGTCGGGTGGGTATCGTTAAGCTGGATAGTCTCTTGCTTAGGCAGTTCCGCTAGTGTGTAGCCAGCTGCTTCATGACGACGTAGGATGTCGCGTACTGATGCTGCAGAGTGGAAGTACTGTTGCATTAGACGTAGTGTTTTACCTTTCTCGTGGTTGTCGTTCGGGTAAAGCACTTTAGTGATGTTACCTGCGTCGATCAGCGCATGCTGAGCTTCGAAGTAATCACCGTTGTTAAAGCTGGCTAGTGAGAATGGCGCGATTGCCTGACATTCCCAAAGACGCAGCGGGTAAACTGTGTCAGATTCGTAACCTACGATAGGTAGATCCCAAGGCATTGCTTTAACACTCATGCCAGGAACCCATTTACGAACTTCTTTACCGTTCTCGTTTACTACTTCAACGCTACCGTAGAAGCCAATTTCTTGTGCAAGCTCTGGACGAGCGACTTCCCAAGGGTAACCTTCAACACCACGCCATGCGTCTGGTGCTTCTTGTTGACGGCCGTCTTTGAACGACTGCTTAAATAGACCGTATTCATAGTGCAGGCCGTAACCTACTGTTGGGAACTCTTGTGCTGCACATGAGTCCATGAAACAAGCCGCCAGACGGCCCAGACCACCGTTACCCAGAGAAGGGTCACGCTCTTCTTCTAGCAGGTCAGTCAGGTTGTAGCCTAGTTCCGCCATTGCTTCAGTCACTTGCTCGTACAAACCCATGCTGATTAGGTTGTTACCTGTCAGGCGACCGATTAGGAATTCTAGTGATAGGTAGTTAAGACTTTTTGCTTTTTGAATGCGCTTATCGCTTTCTGTAGCAAGCAGATCAAATGTTGTGAATTCAGCCAGAGCGCGACCCATTGCTAGGTACCATGCGCGGCTGTCTGCGTTTTCAATTGTGTGTGCGTAAGTTACAGATAGATGCTTCTTAACACTGTCCTGGAACGACTTCTTGTCAAATTGTTTTTGCTGAGTAGGTTTCATTACGAAATTCTCACGTTTCTACTAATTTATCTGCCGTACATCCTGCATTCCCCTCGATGAAGAAACATCCTCCTAAATCTCCTCCTTTTTGGGAGGAGGGGACAGGGCGTAGAGGGAGGACAGCACGTAAGTTAGTGATCAAACTCTCAACACTGCTGCGGATAGGCTAATTCTTAGTGATTCGGATCACATCAGATTTCCATTCAGCCGAAATACGCACGGAATGACTTTTTATGCCGTGCTTTTCCTTGTTACAAAAACTGTTAGCTGGATCACAGCAATAGTGATTACTGTAGGACATGTTTTCCGTCTCTATGTGCAACCAAGCTAGCAAGCAGCTCAAAAAATCAACTTTTAGGTGATAAGGTTCACAATTTTAAGGCGTAGATGCTGCCAAATGCGTCAACTCTTGAGAATTAGGAAGTGGATCAAAGTAACTGACAATTTGAATAGCGTACCATCCAGACTAAATCTCAACATCGTCTATTTTTTAGACAAGAGCAGAGCACCATAATGCTCTCGATATTTCGACATTTTCGCTAGCCGTAATACAAGGACTGAAATCTATAATGTGGATTCCATCAAAACTAACTCGCCCGGGCCGTTTACATAACGCCATCGTTCGCCCCCGAGTGTTGGACTTATTGCAACAAGCGCCATACTACAAACTGGTACTGTTCCGGTCCCCTGCCGGATACGGAAAAACCACTATGGCCGCGCAATGGCTAGCCGATAAACCCAATGTTGGCTGGTATAGCATTGATGATAGCGACAATGACGGCTTTCGTTTCGTCAACTACCTGCTGCAGGCAATGAATAAAGCGACGCACTTCAGCTGCTCCAATGCGCAAAAACTGGCCGAGAAACGCCAGTTCTCGTCGCTTCGCTCCCTGTTCAGCGAAGTATTTGCCGAAATGGCCGACTTTCAGCAGGAATGCTACGTCGTTTTAGATGACTACCACCTGATTACTAACGATGAAGTTCATGAATCGATGCGCTTTTTCTTAAAGCATATGCCCGATAACCTCACCGTAGTCGTAACCAGCCGGGCCACACCGCCACTCGGCACTGCTAACCTGCGCGTGCGCGATCTGATGATCGAAATCGGTAATGAACTGCTGGCCTTCGATACCGAAGAAACCACCCGTTTCTTTAACCAACGTATTGCCGATGGAATTGACGAGGACACCGCAAACAATTTACGCACTTATGTAGAGGGCTGGCCATCCGCACTGCAACTAATTGCACTACAAGCCCAACACCAAAATCGCACGCTGGCGCAAACCGCAGAGTCTGTCTCGCAGTTTAACCACGCTCACCTGTGGGATTACCTTGTTGAAGAAGTGTTTGATCTGCTTGATGATGAAACACGCCACTTCCTGATGCAGGTATCGGTTCTGGATCACTTTAATGACGAACTGGTCTTTGCCCTGACCCAACGCGAAGATGCATTGGGCTTAATTGAATCCCTGAACCGCTATGGTCTGTTTATTTACCCGCTGGAAGGCGGACACAACTGGTTCCGCTTCCATAACCTGTTCGGCGAATTCCTCTCGCATGAGCGCCAGGCGCGTATCCCGCAACAGGAGAAAGAGCTGCATCGTCAGGCCGCCATTGCGTGGCTGAAACACAAATCACCACACCAGGCAATCCATCACGCGCAAAAATCCGAGGACACCACCCTGGTGGTCGAAATCCTCAATGAGTTTGGCTGGAAAATGTTTAACAAAGGCGAACTCAGCACACTGGAAAGCGCCATCAATCAGTTACAACCTGATTTGCTCTACAGCCACCCTAAATTAACCATGCTGCGCGCATGGCTGGCCCAGAGTCAACACCGCTATAACCAGGTCGGCAAGTTGCTGACAGAAGCCGAGGAAGAGCATAAAAAGCGCAACGTTGAACTCGACATCCATTATCAAGGGCAAGCCAACGCACTCCTGGCCCAGGTCGCGATGAACAGTAACCAGCCAGAAAAAGCACTGGAACTGGCTGAACTGGCACTGAGCCAACTTGATCACACCGTCTATCGCAGCCGTATCGTCGCTACGTCGGTTGTCGGCGAAGTCAACCATGTGCTAGGTAAACTGGACCGTGCGCTGCCGATGATGCAGCAGACCGAAAAATTAGCCCGCCAATATCAGGTATATCATCAGGCGTTATGGGCGATTCTGCAACAGAGCGAAATCTTGATCGCCCAGGGTTATGTTCAAGCAGCATTTGAGCTGCAGGACTCTGGTTTCCGCCTGATTGAAGATCAGCAATTGCAGCACGTCCCGCTACACGAGTTCCTGCTGCGTATTCGCGCTCAGGTTCTGTGGTGCTGGAACCGTCTCGATGAAGCTGAAGAGTGTGCTTTCAAAGGATTACAGATTCTCGAAAACCACTCACCAAGTAAGCACTTACACAGCTATTCGATGCTGGCACGCATCGCGATCGGCCGCGGAGAACTGGACAAAGCGGGTAAGTACATTGAGCACATCCAACACTTACTCAAACAGTCGACCTACCATGTTGACTGGACAGCCAACGCGTCTTTATCTCTGATATTGTTCTGGCAGGCCCGTGGCAACATGGAAGCCACCCAGGAATGGCTGAATACCACGGTACGTCCGGACAACGCCTGCAACCACTTTTTGCAGTTGCAATGGCGTAATATCGCGCGCGCGCACATTAACTTAGGCCAGTACGAAGAGGCTAGACAAGCACTAAACTTCCTGCAACAAGAAGCGTACCGCGCGAATTTGGTCACCGATACCAACCGCAACCTGGTCGTTGAAGCAGTGTTCGCCGCCAAACAGAAAGAAGAAGACAAAGCCAAAGCCTTGCTTAAAGAGGCGCTGGTGATGACCAATCAAACCGGTATGGTGGGTAATTTCCTGATTGATGGCGCTACGATTGGCAGTCTGTTGGAAAAACTGAGCTTGCGTCACGAACTCGGGGATTTAGAGCGTCACCGCGCACAACAGCTGATGAAAGATATTTCCTCGAATCAACGCAGCCGCTCTGTCCACTTCGATGAAGACTTCATCGAAAAACTGGTCAATCACCCTAATGTTCCAGAGTTAGTCCGCACCAGCCCGTTAACTCAACGAGAGTGGCAAGTTCTGGGACTGATCTATTCCGGATTCAGTAACGAACAAATCGCCCAAGAGCTGGATGTTGCAGGCACGACAATCAAAACCCACATCCGTAACTTGTACCAAAAACTTAATATCGCCAACCGCAAAGAAGCCATTACCACGGCAGAAAACCTGCTGCAGTTAATGGGTTACTGATTTTGCGGTTCCAGTAAAAAAGGGTTGGCATTTTATGCCAACCCTTTTTTTTAAATCACGCAAACATGTTCTGCGGCCAGGCATTTTCTTGCTCTCTGTGCGCATTGCAAATATTTTGTCTTTTTGTATTCAATATATTGCACACAAAAAAATAGCCAACCGCAATAATCGCGATTGGCTTATGTATGATGTGAACAATGAACATTCACTAACAACGTCAGTTGGCTAGGTGACCCTCGGCTTAAGAAGGGTCGGGAATTATTATGCATTAATCATGCCAATTTGCAAAGCGTTTTTTTTGGGCACAAGATCTCATATCCACGCCATTTATCCCTGTTGCATTTGCAAAATGCAAAGCCAAAATGCAAATTGCAGTTGCATTGTGCCATAGACAACCAGCTGATGATAAAAGCCTCACCTAATCAGCAGATCAATGCAATAGCTGCCAGCTCGGCTTACTCACTCTTTCATACTTTTTTTACCTCATTCTCTGTATACTCTCTGCCATCTCATTGATTCTGTGTTTTTAAAATGAACTACTTTATTACCTTCTTTAAAGGAATGGCGATGGGCGCTGCCGACGTTGTTCCCGGTGTTTCAGGTGGCACAATCGCATTCATTACCGGCATTTACGATACGCTGTTGGAGAGTATCCGACGTATCAATCCGTCGCTTTATTCACTGTGGAAGCGAGAGGGCATAAAAGCGGTATTTGAGCGGGTCAACGGCTTGTTCCTGCTGTCTCTGTTTGCCGGTGTTTTCACCAGCATCGCCACCCTGGCCAAGCTGATCACCTGGCTGTTAGAAACGCACCCGATCCCGATTTGGTCATTTTTCTTTGGTTTGATTCTGGTGTCGGTTTACCACATTCTGCGTCAGGTTGAACAACGAGACGTAAAGCGTTTTATTACTCTCCTTGTCGGGGTGGGGTTTGCCTACTCGATCACCATTCTGCACCCCTTGCATTTAGAGCCCAGCGCATTCAATACCCTGCTTGCCGGCTCTATTGCCATCTGCGCGATGATCCTGCCCGGGATTTCCGGCAGTTTCATTCTATTGCTGATCGGCATGTATGCACCGGTGCTGGCCGCGGTGAAAGGATTTCAGGTTGATATGCTGGCGCTGTTCCTGTCCGGGTGCGTCATCGGTCTGCTGTCATTTTCCCACCTGCTTTCCTGGTTATTACGTAAATTCCGCGACTTTACCCTGATGTTCCTCACCGGATTGATGCTGGGTACGTTACCCAAAATCTGGCCATGGAAAGAAACCCTTACCTGGCGTACCAACTCCAAAGGCGATCTGGTGCCGCTGCTGCAGCAAAACTTATCCCCGTTCGAGTTTGAGCATGTGACCTCACAGCCGTCACAGCTGCTGCTGGCCATTGTGATGATGCTGGCCGCGGTAACACTGGTTCTAGGGCTGGAGCGATTTGCAGAATCCGGCAACTAAGTCCTTCTCTTCTGATAAAAAAGCGAAGCTTCCTGCTTCGCTTTTTTGTTTCCGCTCCAACGCACATTTTGTTTACCTATTGATAAGGTTCTATCAACAGATATGCTACGATGTTGACATTATTGGTTAGGTTAGATGTTGACTATTAATGAAAGTATTACCCATCACCGCACTGGGCATCGCCCTGCTTGCCGGTTTCTATACGCCCGATATTATTCAACGAGTGTCGAGTACAAGCGAGGCAGAATCGCTCGATGACTACTGTATGCTCTCTACCGCCACCTGTTCGCAGCACGGCATTGCGATGACGCTCAGTGTCGATACGGCGCAGCCGTTAGTCCCGGCCCGGCTCGAGGTGCAGTGGAGTAGCCCCGGCGCTGAGCACCTGGTTCTGAGCCTGCAAGGGCTGGAAATGGACATGGGTGAACCCAGATTCATTTTAAATCACATCGACAATCACACCTACGCCGGGGATGTAGTGCTTCCGGTGTGCACCCAAAATACCATGACCTGGATCGGTGAACTGTCCGATGGCCAGTTGTCGGTTTACCCTGCCATCAAAATGCACAGATAAGGATTACCCATGCGCCGTAACTGGATCCTCGCTTTCGTCGCCGCCTTCGCCCTTGGACTAGGCGTAAAAACCTACCTCGCCCAGCAGTCCGACGTGGCACCACCGATACCACAATCTGAATCCACGGTTTTGTTTGGCGAAAACAACCTGGCCGTGAACATCTTTGACCCTAGTGATGCACGCATCCGTGTGGTGTATTTTGGCTTTACCCGCTGCCCGGATGTCTGCCCGACCTCACTGGCGATGCTCGCCGGGGCACTGAACCAAATCAGTGATGAAACCAAAACACAATTGCGGCCAATGTTTATTTCGCTCGACCCGGAACGTGATGAGGCCGAAGCATCTGCCGAATATGCCCACTACTTTCACCCTATGATTGAAGGGTTATCAGCACCACTGGAAATCACCACACCACTTGCCCATCGGTATGGGGTGATTTTCCGCAAAACGGAACTCAAGGACTCCGAGTTGAAATACACCCTTGATCACAGCTCATATTTCTATTTCTTAAAACCAGATGGCACCTTAATTACCAAAGTGCCGCATACCCTGACCCCGGCACCCATTATCGATGCCATTGAGAAAGTCACCGCCCAAGGAGAATTAAATGAAGGTTAATCCCCCCCTCAGCGCGCTGCTATTAAGTGCCCTGGCCATCAGCCCGTTCGCTTACGCCGATAACGACATCAAATCGCACCATGCGTATGCACGGGCAATGGCCCCGAGTGCCACCACCAGCGCAGTTTTTGTCACCTTTGCCAATCAAGGTGACCATAACCTGGCTATTGTGTCAGCCAGCACACCGGCCGCAGGTAACGTCGAATTGCACGATGTCATCAAAGAAGGTGACGTAATGAAAATGCGCCAGATTGACCAGATCACCCTGGCAGCCAACGACAAAACCGAACTCAAACCCGGCAGCTTGCACATCATGTTATTTGATTTAAAACAGCGCCTTAATGAAGGCGATCAGATCGAAGTGACAGTGCAGTTTGACAACGGCCAGCAGTATACTTTTACCGCTCCGGTGAAAAAAGTGATGTCAGGAATGAAGAAACACGCCCAACATTGAAGTCACTAATTCAATAAACTGGTAAGCAGCACATTTACCCGCGACGGCTTATCCCCTATCATGGCCGGGCAACCTTAATGCTGTACCCGGCCCAGTTAACGAGATACCATGATTAAACTACTTCAGCGTATTTTCAAAGCCCTTACCCAAGTCAATCCTAACCTTGAACAGGACGTCGACGTGATCCTGAATGCCATCGGCGGGCTGGAAAATCTGCTGGAAGCCGGCGCCTGTGCAACCCGATTGCGGTTAAAGTTAAAATCCACCCGGCACGTTGACCGCCACGCTCTGAAGCAACATGGTGCCTACGGCATCGTCTACCTAGACACCCAGCACATCCAGATCGTCTACGGCCTTAAAGCCAACCGTTATTCCCAAGCCATCGAACAACGTCTCGCGAAAAATGTTGCCTAGCAACTAGGCAATATTTGCATTAGTGGCTATAATCTGCGCGACATTTACCTGTTTTGATGACCAATAAGGAGAACACTGATGATTGTAATCAACACCATTAACCAGGCAGTGCAAGGGTAAACCTCCAGCTTTCTTATCGTGGCTAAGCCACTCGAACTCCCTTCTTTGCCCGGTTTTCACCGGGGTCAGCTCTAACCGAATTAGACCCTAATGCGATTTGTATTAAGGCGTTTTTTGGCGCCTGGGATAATTCAACCATGAACAAAACACACACTTTTTGTGAAACACTATTTTCTCAGCCAAACCCACTAAAATTATTGGGTTGGAAACCCTATTTTCAACAACAGTTAACACTGGATGACTACCAAAACACACTGTTGGCGCGCATTATTGCTCATCATCGCAGTGGCTACATGTTGGCAAGCGAGAAAGGCGAAATTCACCTCCCTATCCACGCTGCTTTACCCAGCATGACAGTGGGTGACTGGGTAGTCCTGAAGCAAAACCAGCAGTTTTCCCGTCTGTTGGAACGTCGCAGCCTGTTCAGCCGTAAAGCCGCCGGCAGCAGAGTGGCAGAGCAGTTGATCGCGGCCAATGTGGACACGGTTTTTATCGTGTGTTCACTCAATCACGATTTCAACCTGAGCCGGATTGAACGCTACTTGGCTTTAGTCAATGAAACCGAAGTCGAGCCTGTGATTGTGCTAACTAAAGCCGACTTGTGCGACGACAGTGACGAGCTTAAGAGCCAGGTGCAAAGCCTCGATCCACTTTTGATGGTCGAAACCGTTAACAGCCTCGACACATCAAGCGTGGCGAAACTAATGAGCTGGTGCGGCGAAGGTCAAACGGTGGCATTTATTGGCTCGTCTGGTGTTGGCAAGTCTACGTTGGTGAACACCCTGCTTTGCGAACAGGAACAAGCCACCGGTGGTATTCGTGAAGACGACAGCAAAGGCCGGCACACGACCACGTCTCGCTCGATTCACTTGCTCCCTTCAGGCGGTATCTTACTCGACACGCCGGGAATGCGAGAGATCCAGTTGGCGGACTGCGAAACCGGCGTGAGCGAAACCTTTTCCGACGTAGAAGCGCTCGCACTACACTGTCGATTTAGCGATTGCCGGCATCAAACCGAGCCCGGTTGTGCGGTTCAATCCGCCATCGAAAACGGTTCATTAGAGCGACGCCGCTTCACCAACTACCAGAAATTACTGCGTGAACAAGCCCATAACGGCGCAACACTGGCAGAGCAACGCGTACAGAGCAAACAGTTCGGTAAAATGGTTCGCAATGTGTCCGGAGAAAAGCGTAAACGCCAACAATCTTACTAAAGCGATGTAATCGTTTTGTCTACAAAGCAAAGGAGGCTAACGCCTCCTTTTTTATAGTCAAAAATTATGGGTACAGGTAAAAATGATGCCATTCAACATCTCTCAAACATTAAGGCAACGCCTTGCGAACATTTAAACTAATATCGAACTAAAACTAGACACAAAATAATACCAAGCTAAGATATGTGACATTCAGCAAAGGAATATAGCTGAAATTATAAATATCAATAAATGATCAACTTGCAGGAATGATGTATGCAACACAACAGTCTTGTTGCCCGATATGCTCGCGGCAACCTCGTTCTCCAAATCCTTGTCGGCATAGTGTTTGGCGTATTGCTTGCGACTATCGCACCAAGCCACGCTAAAAGCGCAGGATTACTCGGAAGTCTCTTTGTCGGCGCGTTAAAAGCCATCGCCCCGATCCTTGTCTTTATTCTGGTTGCGGCATCAATCGCGAACCAGAAGAAAAACCAGCACACTTACATGCGACCGATCGTCGTACTTTACCTGATGGGCACCTTCTTTGCGGCCCTGAGCGCCGTGGTACTGAGCTTCCTTTTCCCTACCCATTTAACTCTGGTTACCGGCGCCGAAGGTGCAATGCCGCCACAAGGCATTGCAGAAGTCTTACGAACACTGCTATTCAAACTGGTTGATAACCCGGTTAATGCCCTTGTTCAAGCCAATTACATCGGTATTCTGGCCTGGGGTGTCGGTCTTGGCCTGGCGCTGCATCACGCCTCAGCGACCACCAAAGCAGTATTTGAGGACTTGAGCCACAGCGTATCTCACATTGTTCGCTTTATTATCCGTCTGGCTCCTTTTGGTATTTTTGGCCTGGTTGCATCGACGTTCGCCACCACCGGTTTTAGTGCCCTGGCTGGTTACCTGCACCTGCTTGCTGTTCTGCTCGGAGCGATGGCGATCATTGCGCTTGTTGTGAACCCAGCGATAGTTTACTTCAAAACTAAACAGAACCCTTACCCACTCGTGCTTCGCTGTCTGCGTGAAAGCGGTGTGACTGCATTCTTTACCCGTTCAAGTGCAGCAAACATTCCGGTCAACATGGCATTGTGTGAACAAATGGGCCTAGATGAAGATACCTACTCAGTTTCAATCCCACTGGGCGCGACCATTAACATGGCCGGTGCTGCCATTACTATCACCACATTAACTCTGGCTGCCGTTAACACCTTGGGTATTGAGGTTGATATGATGACTGCACTGCTATTAAGTGTGGTAGCGGCTGTCTCGGCTTGTGGTGCATCTGGCGTAGCTGGTGGCTCTCTGCTGCTGATCCCGCTGGCGTGTGGCCTGTTTGGCATCTCAAACGATGTAGCAATGCAAGTGGTTGCGGTTGGCTTCATCATTGGTGTTATTCAAGACTCAGCTGAGACGGCGCTAAACAGCTCGACAGACGTGATCTTCACTGCCGCGGTTTGCCAGTCGGAACACCAAAAACACAGCTAATCACACCATCAGGATTCAACTGCCGATAGTAACAAGGGGAGCCAACTGGCTCCCCTTGTTTATTATTAACGCTTGTGATTACAGCGCCAATGCCTTTAAACCATGACGGTTTTTCCCGTCCGCATCGACTCCAGCGCGGCATCGGCCAACATCAGCGCCAGCTCCCCGTCAATGCCAGAGCAACATGGCACTTCCCCTTTCAGCACATCAATAAAGTGCTGCCACTCTGCCACATAAGCGCGCTCATAACGCTCAAGGAAGAAGTACTTCGGTGTCGCACCGGTTTGTCCCTGCTCAACACTGCAGGTCACCAGGTTTTCGGTTAAATTTTCGACCTGCAACATACCTTGCTCTCCATGTACTTCAAGCCGTTGATCATAACCATAACCCGAACGCCGGCTGTTGTGGATAGTCGCCATTGCGCCAGAGGGGAAGCTCAGCACCACAACACTGGTATCAATATCACCGGCTGCGCCAATTGCGGGATCGACTTTACAACTGCCATGTGCGGTAACGGCAACCGGATCCTCACCCAATATAAAACGTGCCATATCAAGATCATGAATGGTCATATCACGGAATATTCCCCCGGAAGACTGGCTGTACTGCGCTGGCGGTGGCGCCGGATCGCGCGAGGTGATGATCACGCTGGCAGGCTCCCCAATTTTCCCCTCATTGAGCGCTTGCTTGAGGCTCAGGAAATGCGGGTCAAAGCGGCGGTTGAAACCAAGCAAAAATGGGACTTGATACTGGCTCACGATCCCCAGGCAATCACGAACTCGGCCTAAATCTAAATCAATCGGCTTTTCACAAAAAATGGCTTTACCGGCTTTGGCTGCGCGCTCAATCAGATCGGCATGGGTATCCGTGGAAGAACAGATGCAGACTGCGTCAACGCTCTCATCCGCCATAGCCTCTTCTACCGATTGTCGCTTACTCTCAGGGTATTGAGCACAAAACTGCTCCGCATAAACGTCGTAAGGCTCGATGAGCGAGTAGAGGTGGGTTTCTGGTGAGCGATCAATATTGGCCGCATGCACCTGACCAATTCGACCCGCTCCAAACAATGCGATATTGAACATAATAAATCCTTTCAAAGTCCGTTATCAGTTGAACAGGCGTTGCATCCCCGCCAACATATCAGCCGCGATACCGTAGTAATCTCTTTCCCACAGCTGGTCATTAAGGTATTCACCAGAATAAAAGCCGTCGTAACCGGTTTGTTGAAGTGCATCAACCCACTCTTGCAACGGCACTTCCCCTCGCCCTAACAGGTAACCGCGCAAGGCTCTTTCATCCGGCCAGGTTTCACCTGGTGCTGGACGCTTCCCATCCGACAAATGCACGTTATAAATCAGGTTGGCGTCAATATCGGCGACCTGCTCTAATGACGCCCCCCTACATGCCCATAAGTGCCATGTATCGAGTACAAAACCAAAGTTGTCACGCCCTACCGCATCGTACAGACGGAAATAATCTTCGAGCTCAGCAATGGGAGTCCATGCCGCGCCTTCATATTGAAAACGGATACCGTAGTTCTGACCGATGTCTGCAATCTGACGAATGTTCTGTGCGGTCAGCTCTATGTTCTGCGCTTTGGTTAAACCGTTTAATGCTTCAAAAGCATTGAGCTGGATACTAGGCGCCCCGACAATCTGGGCAAAGCGACATAAGGTTTCGGTATCTTGGAACAACTGGCGCTGGCTGGCTTTATCGGTCACCTCCACTGCGCCAATAATATCGATCGCAGTCGGAACAATACCAAATTCGTCCATACGCTGTTTAAGCTGGTCGGCGGTCAGCCCGGCCCGGATGTAGCGCCAAAGTTTTTCGGTGTGGATTTCCAGCCCATGGTAGCCTGTTTCTTTGGCTAGACGGACATCAGAAAGAATATTGCTGTGCAAAGAGCACATACCATGTAGAGCAAAACGCATGAGATTCACCTCTGTTTATGACCCTGTACATAGCACAGGGCAACCAAATTCAGCTCAAGCAAACCCTGGGCGCAACCACTGAGCTGCACCAAATAAATAAACAAAGAGATGGAAAGAACTGTGCTTTGCGTCACCGCTTAGCGCACAGGAAGGCGTCCCTATTCAGGCCGCTGAGCTATCAGATCACTTCACTTCGCGACAAATCAGACTGACCGCCAGTGCCTGGGCCAGATACATCGAGCTGCTGAGCGAACGAAAGCCCATTAACTCACCTTCCAACACTTCAAAACAGACATCCATTTTGCTGCCGTGTGGCGTCACCTGGTTATCCGTAATACACACAATCGGCACATTCTTTTTGCATGCTTGATCAATCAGCTCGCTGGTTTCTTCCGCGTACGGATTAAAGGTAATCGCGAACAGTACATCCTTGTCGTTCATTCGCCGGGTCAAGGGCGACAACATGCCACCGTGATCATCGAGCAGCACCACGCTTTTATCAGACTTCATCAGGGCATACCATAAGTAGAAAGCCACCGGATAAGCGCGCCGGGTGCCCTGAATGTAGATGGTCTCCGCTTTATCCATCAGTGCCACCGCCCGTTCCAGCTTTTGTGGCGATACGGAGACCTGCAGGTGCTCCAGTGCCTCAATGTTGGCGTGGCCAAAATCCTGGAAAATCGCCTGCGGGGAGTCGTGCGGAACATCTTCCATCTCGCGCGCTTTGCGAACCCGCTCTTTATAGTCACGTGGCCGGTTAAGGTATTGATTGCGAAAAAGAACCTGCATGGAAGTGAACCCATCAAATCCCATTGCATTCGAAAATCGGCTCAAGGTAGACAGTGGCACACCGGCTTGTTTGGCAATCGTCGCCATGGTCTCTACCGCCACCAGCATCGGCTGGTCAGTGATAAAGTCGGCCACTTGCTGTAAACGCCCGCTCAACCCATCATAACGCTTGGCGATCAACTCTTTCAATGTGTCTAAATCTGTTGGTGCTTTCACTTCAACATCCATAATTATACTGCTCTCCTATCAATGAATGCCTGGAGATAGTGGCCCCTTATAGTAACAAAAGAGGCCGCTATTTTAAGATAATAATTCAAAGTTGCGGACCGCCTCTTCCTTCACATAAGGCATGGCCTTTTGCATAAAGTAGATACGATCAAACTTCTGTGGCTCCTGATTCATATAATCACGCAGATTATGCCCCAGCGCCTGACGCAGACAGGTACCGATGTTGAACTTCGACACCCGGCTCTGTTTCAGTTTGAGCATGTCCTCATCGCGGATACCACTGGTGCCATGGATCACCAGCGGCACGCTGACCTCACTGGCAATACGATCCAGACGGCCAAAATCGATCGCACTGGTTGGCTCGGTCAGGCGGTGTACATTACCTACCGAAATGGCAACACAATCCACTCCGCTCTCTCTGGCGAAACGCGCAGCATCTTCTGGCTCGGTATAGATGGTTTTGATGTGATCCCGGCCCTCATCATAAGGCACAGAACCAATTTCCCCTTCTACAGAGGCGCCAAGTGCGTGTGCCACTTCCACCACTTTGCGGGTGCGGGCGATGTTCTCATCCAGCGTCAGCTGCGAGCCATCGAACATCACCGAGCTGAAACCGGCTTTCAGCGCCCGGAACACTATCTCTTCTTCGTATGTGTGATCAAGGTGCAGGCATACGGGAACGCTGCTGTTATGGGCCAGGTTCAGAAACATCGCCGCAGCGGTTTCCACACCGTAGAAATCCGCCACGTCCTTATTACACGCCAGGATCACAGCCCGGTTCACTTGCTCTGCCGCTTCAACCACGGCGCGGGCGTCTTCATAACCAAACACGTTAAAGCAGGGCACGGCATAGTCCGATGCCGCAGCATCGGGCAACAAATCATTTAAGTTAACCAGCATAGCGCGCTCCCTATTTGAATTTCGCGATCATGTCTTTGATGCCCGGGATCGTCTCCACCTGGTATTCATGGTGAGGGTCAAAGTGCTGAATCAAAGATTTCTCTGTTTTACCGACGATGATAGTGAAGTAATACATCTCATAACCCGGCGCGGCGACACTTGGGTGATAACCTTTGTCGATCGCGATCACTGAGCCGGTTCTCACGTGGTAAACCGGGCCGAAATCGTCTTCGTGCTCATAGAGGAACTGGGCACCAAAACCAAAATCCGGGTTAAAGCGGAACTGATACACTTCTTCGTAAAGGGTTTCTTTGCTGCCATCCGGCTTAACACGGTCTTCATCGTGTTTGTGTGGCGGGAAGCCAGACCAGCCACCGGCACCAACCGTAAACAACTCACTCACCAGCAAGCGGCCACGCTGGTCGGCATTCGACTGACCCAGGACATGCTTGATCTTGCGGTGGGTTTTGGTGTCATCCGAGCCATACTGGACGATATCTACGTTCTCTTCACGAATGCAGAAAGGCTCAAGCGAGGCTTCAAATTTGCCCCCGGCGATCATGATGTCGGCATTATCGCTGACACACGCGATCTCGGCGCGGTAACCGAGCGGAACATACACCGCCTCTGGGTTACCGTCCCAGACTGACTTACGTTTACCGATATTGTCGAAGGTCTGGCTGGTACCATCTTTACTGACAGTGATGCTGCAGGTACCGCCCGCCAGTACAATCACCGACTCATAACCGTCAACAACATGGTCGAATTTTTCGTTTTGATTCAAGAACACCTGGTTGAAGTAGCACAGCGGTGTAACTTCATCGTTCGCACCGATAATTGGTTCATTTTTGTTATCAAATGGTGGAATGTGTTTACCCATTTTCTTTCTCCTCACAGCCCGTCAGCTGACAACGAGTCTGTATTTATCCTTTTAAAGCTATGTAATAAAAAACCGGGCCACGATGGTTTGTATGGTCACTATTGGCTTACCCTCGAGCGCCCATACCGGCCCGGGAGACTAATCGTACGCCAGTTCGGTGCCGCGGCACCGACCGGGCTTAACTTCTCGTCTCTATAAAGTCGAATAACTGTTCCTTGGACGGCATCGCTTCGGTACAGCTGTGGCCACTGACGTTGATCGCCGCCGCCGCCGTACCATTGCGTACCCCCTCTGACAGGGAGCCGCCGGTCACCAGGGTCCAGATCAGGCCGCCGGCGAATGAGTCCCCGGAACCAAATGGCTTGTTGGCTTCAACACGGAAAATACCCTGCTCAAACTTATGCCCGGCGCGGTCGTAGACCTTGGAGCCGAACTCACCCGCTTTGATCACCACCACCTGGGTGTTATCGGCGAGGAAGCGTGCGGCGGTTTGATCATCATCGGTATTGCCCGGAGCCACGACCGTTTCCATCATGTCGAACTCTTCACGGTTGCCAATTACAATATCTGACAGGCCGGCCGCAATACCGTAGTAAATTGACGCATCAGTATCAGTGCGCCATGAGTAAGGACGGTAGTCCACATCGAGCACCACCAAAGTGTTGCTGCGGCGGGCGTGTTGCATGGCAAGCAGTGTCGCTTCGCGGCTTGGGCTTTCTGACAGCGCTGTCCCGGTGACTACCAACACTTTTGAACGTGCGATGTACTCGGGATCAACCTCTTCCGGCTTAATCGTCAAATCGGACGCGTTATTGCGGTAGATCAGCACCGTACAGTCTTTCGGTTTCATTTCAGTAAACGCCACCGAGGTACGCGAACCTGAGCCGTCGGTTTTCATCCCATCCAGGTTGATGCCCTGTTCTGTCATGTAACCTTTGACATAACCACCGAAAGCATCATCAGCAACGCAGCCGATAAAACCGACCTTGCCGCCCAGTTTGGCGATCGCCACGGCGATGTTTGCCGCCGAGCCACCGACAAATTTGTGAAAGCCAGAGATGTCTGCCATGTCGGTATTCGCTTCGCGGGCGTAGAGATCGACGCCCGCACGACCCAAAACGATGGCATCCAATGGTCTGTCTGATTGAAGTGCTATGTTTGTCATCGTCGTTCCTATTCGTTGTACTCAACCCAAGCGGCGTTCTGATCTGCCGACTCGACACATTTTTCACACAGACGCACACCTTCAATACCCGCATCGATACCCGGGAACCAGATGTCTGCCAGCGCTTGCTGGTCATCACGTTCAGCCGCATCGAATGCCAGTGCAAAGCGGTGGTACAGGTTCGCCCAGGACTCAAAGTAACCTTCCGCATGTCCGCCACCAACACGGTTGGCCGCCACACCTTCCGCGTCCTGGTACAGGTAACCCATGCCACGTTCTAATACGCGTGGGGCTTCACCCTGAACTTCATAGCGCAGTTGGTTTGGATACTCATCCCACCATTCGATAGACGCTTTCGAGCCAACAATGCGGATTTTCTGCTGGTGCATTGAGCCTGCGTTAACCGCCGAAGCCCATAGCGTACCGACGGCACCGCCTTTGAACTGCAGCATGATGTGGGCGTTATCTTCCAGTGGTGCACGTGACTTAATAAAGCTCTGGCGCATACAAGACAGGCGATCCACTTCCAGCCCGGTCATCACTTCACTTAAGTAAAATGCGTGGGTACCGATATCACCCAGCACGTAAGTCGGACCAGAAACTTCCGGGCTCACGCGCCATTTAAGACCTGGATCATTTTTCTCGTATTCTTCATTGTGGAATCCATGGGCAAATTGCATGTTCACCACGCGGATCTCACCCAAATCACCACGTTTCACCATTTCACGGGCCTGTTGCACCATCGGGAAACCGCTATAACCGTACATCACGCCAATCACGCGGTTACGCTCCGCGGCGATTTTCTTCAGCTCTTCAGCTTCCGGAGTAGTAAAAGTAATTGGCTTTTCACATACCACGTGCAGGTTGGCTTCCAGCGCCGCTTTACAGATCTCGTAATGGGTTGAGTTAGGCGTCGCAATAGACACCGCCTGAATGCCATCTTCACGCTGGGC
Source organism: Vibrio sp. CAU 1672 (assembly GCF_029223195.1). GTDB lineage: Bacteria > Pseudomonadota > Gammaproteobacteria > Enterobacterales > Vibrionaceae > Vibrio. The sequence goes on from NZ_JARHUF010000003.1 coordinate 205,123, forward strand.
TTCTTTCTCAAACATCTCTTTATAGTTGGCATAACAACGGTCGCCATCCAGGCCGAGGTTGACACCAAAATCACGGCAACGTTCCGGATCCAAATCGAACGCACCGGCAACCAGTTTGAATAAACCATCGCGCTGTGCGGCGTTACGGTGCGAATAACCAATCTGACTGCCACGACCACCGCCGACCATAGCCCAACGGATTGGTTGCTCAAAATGACGCTCTTCATTAAACATGCTTGACTCCTTAGCAGGCTCTTCCCCCGAAGAGCCTAAATTGTGTTGTTTACGAAACCGAAGTTTCGAACTTGAATTGGCTTAATAAACTTGTGACGAGTTGACCCACACCGGCTTACACGCCCGCGCGTTGTGTCGCCCGGCCTTCTTCCCACGATGCGACTTTTTCTGCCGTCTCGTCGTTGCGGGTCACTTCAGGCAGCCCCACTTCCCACCAGCAGTCACACTTAGACCATGCCGCCGGAGAGACCGGATCGATATCCACCACAATCACGTAAGTGCGGTCCGCTTCTTTCGCCCGCTGGAACGCGGCATCAAATTCATCGACTGAGGTCAGTTTTTCACTGATGGCACCCTGTGCTTCGGCGTGTTTGGCAAAATCGACACGCGCCACTTCACCATCAGGACGACGACAGTCTTCCAGCAGGTTGTTAAACGATTCGTTACCGGTGTTGTTTTGCAGTTTGTTGATCACCGCAAAGCCGCCGTTGTCACACACCACCACAATCATTTTGTGGCCGGTTAAGACTGACGAGTAGATGTCGGAGTTTTGGATCATGTATGAACCGTCACCCACCAGTACCACCACGTCGTTGTCTGGGTTAGCGACTTTCGCGCCCCAGCCGCCGGCGATTTCGTAGCCCATGCACGAGAAGCCGAACTCAACGTCGAACTTACCGATTTGGTAGTTCTGCCAGTTCATCGCCAGCTCTGCCGGCAGGCCGCCCGCTGCAGTCAGCACCGTGTCACCCGGCTGCATTGATTGATTCACTTTGCCAATCACTTCTGCGTAAGACGATGTGCCCGGCAGCAGATCCCCTTGTTGTGGATGAGTGCGTCGGTGCACCAGGGCTTTCCACTCATCAGCTTGTGCTTTTGCGGTTGCTGCCCACTCATCGCTGCTGCGGAAATCACCCAGCAGGTTAGAAAGCTCAACCAAACCACGTTTGGCGTCTGCTTTGACCGGGATCGCGCGGTGTTTAATCGCGTCGAAGCGTGCGGTGTTGATCGTCACCAGCTTCATGTCCGGGTTCTTAAATACTGACCAGGAGCCGGTAGTAAAGTCTTGCAGGCGCGTGCCGACCGCCAGTACCACATCAGCATGGGCCGCCATATAGTTGGCTGAATCCGAACCCGTTACCCCGATTGGACCAGCGTTGAGCGGGTTATCCTGCAGCATGGTGGCACGACCGGCGATGGTCTCGACCACTGGAATATTGTGTTGCTTGGCAAACGCCGCCAACTCGTCGGTTGCCAGTGAGTAGTGGACGCCGCCACCGGAGATCACCAAAGGTTGTTTCGCGCTCAGCAGCGCCGCTTTGGCATCTTCTAAATCTGCCACTTCCGGCTCAGGGCGGCGAATGCGGTGAACCTTCTCTGCAAAGAACACTTCAGGGAAATCGTAAGCCACACCCTGGATGTCTTGCGGCAGACCGATAAACGCCGGGCCACAGGTTTCCGGATCCAGCATGGTGTCAATCGCTTGCGGCAGAGAATGCATCAGCTGAGTCGGAGAAATGATCCGATCCCAGTAGCGGGTCAGCGGTTTGAATGCGTCGTTACAGGTAATGGACGGATCGTAAAAGTTTTCCGGCTGCTGTAGCACCGGGTCAGGCAGGCGGCTGACGTAAGCGTCACCAGAAATAAGAAGTACTGGCAGGCGGTTGGTATGCGCGATACCGGCTGCCGTGATCATGTTGGTTGCGCCCGGGCCAATAGAGCTGGTCGCAATACCAATGCGACGACGTAGGTTCGCTTTGGCATAGGCGATTGCTGCTGTCGCCATCGACTGTTCGTTTTGCCCACGCCAGGTCGGAATTTTGTCTTCAATGTTTTTTAGCTGCTGTCCAAAGCACGTCACGTTCCCGTGACCAAAGATGGCAAATGCCGCACCAAACAGCTGTTCCTTTTTGCCATCAATTTCAATCATTTGAGCAGCTAGGTACTGAGCTAGCGCTTCTGCAACAGTTAGGCGTACAGTTTTCATTGTGTTCCCCGGTAGTATCAAACTTTTTGCTTAATCAGCGGTATCATTGCCGCAGCTTGATTGAGGGGGCACGCCCCCTCTTCCTTGCATTACTGCTTATATTGGTAAGGTTTACAGGCCGTACTTGTTCGCGTAGCCGGTGATGTTTTCGTAAGCGGTTTTCGCGTAAGTCAGCGGGTTAGCTTTGGCAGGGTCCTGCTCTGCTTCCACCAGCAGCCAGCCTTGGTAGTTACGCTCTTTCAGGGCTGCAAACACGTCGTCGTAATCCACGTCACCGGTACCAGGTACGGTGAACACACCATCAAGTACTGCGTTAAGGAAAGATTTATCCGCTTCGCGTGCCGCTTTCATCACGTCCAGGCGCAGATCTTTAAAGTGCATGTGACCAATGCGGTGACCCCAGCGCTTGATCATCGTAACCGGGTTACCACCACCGTATGTGATGTGGCCGGTATCCAGCGTCAGGTAAACCGCATCGCCAGTCAGCTCCATCATGATGTTGATGTCGTCTTCTGTTTCACAGATGGTACCCACGTGATGGTGGTAAGACAGTTTGATGCCGTGTTCATTCAGCAGGTACTCTGCTACGCGAGTCAGCTTGGCACAGTATGTTTTCCACTCATCCATCGTCAGGATCACACGCTGAGACAGCGGTGTGTTGATGTCACCGTGAACGGTGTTGCTGACCTCACCAAATACCATCGCTTTACAGCCAGCCGCTTTGAGCAGTTTGATGTGATCTTGCATCGCTTCGATCTCTTCTTCTGCTGACAGCTTCATCAGGTTACCGCTGTACCAGCCCGAAGCGAGGACCAAACCATGTTTTTCCAACAGAGGAATAAGCACTTCTGGGTCACGTGGGTATTTCGTACCCAGTTCCGTACCGGTGAACCCGGCTTCAGCCATTTCACTCAAGCACCTTTCCAAAGGGATGTCACCACCCAGCTCAGGCATGTCATCGTTGGTCCAGGTCAGTGGGCTGATTCCATATTGCACGTTGCTCATTTTTATTCTCCGACAATGTTTGCGTTATTTAATTAGTAGTGTGAAGAGAAAAGCTCCGGTTCTAACGATACTTTTCATTCAACGATTTTGTTTCACTGAGGATTACATTAACTCAAAAATTCCAGTTTGAAAAATATTTTTCACCTAAGAATTACGATGTCATGGATTTGTAAAAAAATGGAAAAGCCCAATAAACTCAAGCCCTGCAAGCAAATCAGATCTAGATCTCATTTTATTTTTTGTGTTAAAAATCAACAAATTAAACAGCATGCACAAAATGAAAAACATTTTCCATTATTTGATTTAGCTAACACTTCAGAACAAAAAGCGCACAGGGCGCTGGCCGAATTGGCCAAGAGTAAATATGATGAAAACGACCGATAAATGAAAAATAATTTTCATTGATAATATAAACATAAAATGTCGGCAACATTGATACCAATACTCGTACCCTACAAAACAGAGTATTGGCCATAACCCAGCTTGATCTTATTCGATGGTTAAGGGAGAGTTTGGGGATCTAATAAAGGAAAAAAACAATGGAAGCTATATCCAAGGCCGAAGCTCGAAAGCATAATATTGCTTATATCGTTAGGATTTGTTGTATCGCTGCACTAGGAGGTATCTTACTCGGATATGATACCGCCGTGATCTCCGGGGCAATTGGACCGATCCGCGAGCATTTCGGGCTCTCCCCCGCCCAAACCGGCTGGGCAGTGTCCAGCGTAGTATTAGGCAGTATTCTTGGTGCCGTGAGTGCTGGCTGGTCTGCCCTCAAATACGGCCGACGCAATACCCTTTTTATCGCCGCCATCCTCTTCATGATCTCCGCCATCGGCTCCGCCCTCGCTCAAACCTTTAGTTTCTATGTTGTACTGCGTATCGTTGGTGGTGTGGCAGTCGGTTTGGCCTGTGTGGTGTCACCGATGTACATGTCCGAAGTGGCGCCAAAAGATTTCCGCGGCCGGGCAGTGAGTATGTTCCAGCAGTCTGCGGTTATCGGTCAGACCGGGGTGTTCTATGTTAACTACCTGATAGCCAAAGGCATGTCAGAAGCCTGGCTGGTCGATCTGGGCTGGCGCTGGATGCTGGGTTCTGAAGTCATTCCTGCTGCCCTGTTTGGCATGCTGCTGTTCCTGATCCCTGAATCACCTCGCTGGTTGGTACTGAAAGGCAAAATTGCCGAAGCCAAAGACACCCTCTCACGCATTTCAAATCCAAAACATGCTGAGCAATTAATCGGTGAAATTCAGGCATCACTGACAGAAAGCCGCGGTGCAAACAAAAACAAAGTCAGCCTGCGCTCACCGCTGCTATTTGCGATCCTGGTGATTGGTACCTTCGTTGCGGCCGCTCAGCAGCTGACGGGGATCAACGTGATCATGTACTACACCCCTGAAATCTTAAAACCTATCACCGGTTCAACCGAAAATGCCCTGTTCCAGACCACGTTTGTCGGCATTGTGTTTATCGCCGGTAACGCACTGGGTATGTACCTGATTGATAAAGTTGGCCGTCTACCGCTAATGAAATACGGTACATTTGGTTGTGCTCTGGGCATGTTTGTCGTCGGTTACGTGCTTTACCAACAAACTGAAGGCTACGCGGCACTGTTCGCATTGTGTCTGTATGTGGTCTCTTACGCGACCTCATGGGGCTGTGCATGCTGGACGATGATTTCCGAGATTTTCCCCAACAGCATCCGTTCCCGAGCAATGGCAATTGCCGTCGGAGCACAGTGGTTCACCGGTTTCCTTGTGACCCAATCTTTCCCGATGCTGAACGAAAACCCATACCTGAAAGAGCAGTTTAACGGCGCATTCAGCTTCTGGTTGTTCGGCGTTCTGTCGATCATCTGTATGTTCATCGTCGTTAAGTACGTGCCTGAAACCAAAGGCGTCAGCTTAGAGAAAATGGAACAAGCAATGGCAGAAAAATTAGGCAAAAAAGTACCGGAAAGTGCGAGCGAAGCACGTGCATAAGGTAACTTAATGTTTTACAAAGGGAACAGGTGCTGACACTTGTTCCCTTTTTGCTTTGGAGGTCACCACATGCTCGATAAAATGGCATTCTTTGTCTACGTGATCCGCTCCGGATCCATCTCCTCTGCCGCGAGAAGATTCAATATCTCAGTCTCCGCCGGCAGCCGCTGGTTACAGGAGTTGGAACACCACTTTGGTACCACCCTTTGCCGCCGCTCCAACCGCCTGCTGGAAGCCACCCAGGCCGGCCATACCCTGTATGAAGAGTTTTCACCGTTAGTCGATAGTGCCGAAAGGATCAGCCGTAAACTGGAGGATTTTCAGGACAGTGAAAAAGGCCACATCAACATCGCCTGTACGCCGGTCTACGCCAACCACTACCTGATGGAAAGGATTGCCCGTTACTCGAAACAGAACCCCAAAGTGACGTTTAATATTAATGTCACTCCCTGGGCATTGGATCATGCCAGCACCTGTGACCTGATGATCAGTGCCAACGCCAGTTTTCAGGGCTACCGCGAAAAAGATTTACTGCTGGTCAAACGTGAGTTAATGCAGTGCCCGTTTGTTGTCGTCGCGGCTCCGCAATATCTCGAACAGCACTGCCTCCCAACCCAACCGGAATGCTTACGGGATCATGCCTGCCTGATGGCCACCACCCTGACCGGCAGCAATGACTGGATATTTCGTCAGGGTATGGAAAACATGGTGCTGAAGGTGCCGAAAACCATTGAAGTCAACGACAGTGATCTACTGCTTAGTGGCGCATTAAAAGGGGCCGGTATTGCCTACCTGCCCCAGTTTGTGACTAAAGCCGCGATGGCCAACGGGGAGTTAGTGCCATTACTGGAAGAGTACCAAACCAGTATCTGGAGCCTGAACCTTTACTACCATTCACCGAAAACGGCTTCTCCGGTGGCGACTAAATTTAAACAGTTCTTGCTCGATAATCCGTGCTGATACCGATTTAAACAAGCAGCGCCACGACACCATCCCAGGTAAGCTTGGCACCGGAGAGAAACAGGAACAGATAGCAAAGCTGGTAGATTTTTTCCTGGCTGACCCGGTGTAACAATGCCACACCCAACTTAACCCCAACCGGCGCCAGCGGGATCAACACCAACGCCGTCATCAGGTTAGTGCTATCGAACTCCCCCAACCAGAAATAAGGCACCAGTTTCACCACGTTGATGATTGCAAACAGGACCGCCATGGTGGCGATTAAAGTCACTTTCGGCAGGCGCAACGGCAACAGATAAATGCTCGCCGGACCGCCCCCGGCATGAATGGCAGTACTGGAAAAACCGCTCAGGGCGCTCCACAACCAGACACCAAATGTGCCTGTTTTGGCTGGCGGGTTTGTTCCACGTAACCAATACTGCAGACAGAATAACAATGACAACACGCCAACGGTCAGTTTCAGTCCCGCTTCCGGCGTGATGCGTAAAAACAGCCCGGCCAGTACCACCCCTAAAATAGCGCCCGGTAACATGGCTTTGAGCACCTGATAATCGGCACTGCGGTAATGATGGCGCACAGCGAAGGCGTCCATCACCAGCAAGATCGGCAGCAAAATTGCTGCCGCTTGCGTCGGCGGTACCACCAGCGCCATCATCGGCACCGCGAGAATACCCAGCGCCCCGCCTAACCCACCTTTACCGATGCCGTACACCAATACCGCAGGAACGGCGAGGAAGTAAAACCAAGGTTCACTGAGCATAGCGTCTTCCCATATCTGATTTACGCCACGATTTGCGCCAGATAATTGCGGCTGCGCTTCAGATCACGGCAAACTTGCGTTATATCATTGGTGCTGTGCTCATGTTCCACCACGATCCAGCCTTGGTAGTCATTAGCTTTCAGGGCATTCATCACCTGACGGAGCTTAATGTCACCGTCCCCCAGCGGCGTGATCAGGCCGTTACTGTAAGCCTCCACCCATTCCAGTTTATCCCGGATCGCGATTCTGAGTTTCTCTGTGGAGACATCCTTAACATGGACGTGCTCAATTCGTGCGCCGTATTGGCGGATCAGCGCGAGCGGATCCATACCATCGAGGAAGGCATGGCCGATATCGATACACAGTCCAAGCCTGGACGCCGGGATCTGGCTCATCACAAAATCAATCTCTTCCTTATAACTGATGTAGCCGCCCACTCCAGGATGCAACAAACAGCGCAAACCATACTTCCCGGCCACTTGGATGATACGCTCAAGATTGGCGATAAAATTGCGTTTAGCATTTACATTCAAGCGCGGCGCAGTAACACTCTGGCCGATATAGCCGTAGCGCTCGGGGTGGATCCCCTCCATCACCAGCAAGGTTGTCACGCCCAGCGCTGCTAAACGCTGACACACGTTCTCGGTCTGTTCTAAAATGGCCGGCATCTTGGCACCATCGCAAAACGGCTGCTGAATTTTACCGGCGCACATCTGTAAACCGCGCACACGAAAAGCGCTCTTCAGCAGATCCGCATCGGGCGGGAAAAAGCCATCCGGCCCCAGTTCGATACCACGAAAACCACTTTCACTGGCATCCATCAACACCTTTCCCCAACTTGGGTTGGCCGCATCAGAGGCCTCTTCAATTCCCCAGCAGCAAGGGGCACAAGCAATTCGATCAAGCATGTCTGATTCTCCTGAATTAATCCCCCTCAACCTTAAGATTCCATGCAGCAAAAGTGCGTGATGTGTCCCTCGTTTGTATTTTGCATTTTCGCAAAGCGGCTTTGAATTCCTGGCTATATCACAACCACTTCTGCCCGCCGTAGACTGGAAAGGAAAGACAGATTACGGAGTAAACGTTATGGAACGAATCTTCATCGTAGCTGCCAAACGCACCCCGATTGGCAGCTTCAACGGCTCACTGGCCTCATTATCCGGGGTCGAACTCGGCGTGCACGCAATCAAAGCCGCACTCGAACAGGTAGACATCGCCCCAGAGCAAATCGACGAAGTGATCGCCGGCAATGTCCTCACCGGCGGCACTGGCATGGGCCCGGGGCGCCAGGCGGCGATCAAAGCCGGCATTCCTGAGTCCGTACCGGCTTACACCCTCAACATGATTTGCGGCAGTGGCATGAAAGCCATCATGGATGGCGCGAGCCATATCCGCGCCGGGGATGCTGAACTGGTGCTGGCGTGCGGCATGGAGAGCATGTCCAACGCCCCTTACATTTCATCCGGCCAGATCCGCCGCGGCTACCGCATGGGCCACCAGACCATCGAAGACAGCATCATCAAAGACGGCCTGACCGATGCCTTCCACAACTACCACATGGGGGTAACGGCAGAAAACATCGCCAAACAGTTCCAGATCAGCCGTGAGGAGCAAGATGCCTTTGCTCTGCAAAGTCAGCGCAAAGCGGTCAACGCCATCGAAAACGGGCACTTTGACAACGAAATAGCGCCTATCACCATTGTCGAACGTAAGCGCCAGTTTGAAGTCAGACACGACGAATTTCCTAAATCAGACTGCAGCTTTGAAGGGCTACAGAAACTGCGTCCGGCCTTTGATAAAGAAGGCAGCGTGACAGCCGGTAATGCGTCCGGGATCAACGACGGCGCTTCGGCGATATTACTTGCATCAGAAAGCGCACTGCTGCGCCACGATCTGACCCCGCTTGCAGAGCTGATCGAGTACGGGCAAGGCGCTATTGCACCGGAAGTAATGGGACTGGGACCGGTCTCTGCCATCGCCAACACCCTGGCCAAAGCAGACATGGCGCTGACCGACATTGACCTGTTTGAGCTTAACGAAGCGTTCGCCGCCCAGGCACTTGGGGTTGCGCGCTCACTGAGCGAGCAGCATAACATCGACGAAGCCTGGCTGCTTGAGCGCAGTAACTTATGTGGTGGGGCCATCGCCCTGGGCCACCCGATTGGTGCTTCCGGTAACCGCATCGTCACCACCCTGGTCCATCAGCTACACCGTACCCGCAGTGACTACGGCCTGGCCTCGCTCTGCATTGGTGGTGGTATGGGTACCGCGCTGATCCTGAAACGTTGTTGATAGGGGACAATCCATGAAAACCAACACCATGAAAAAAGCGGCCACCGCCCAACAGCTTGAGAGCTTACTTCATGACGGCATGACCATCATGATCGGCGGGTTTATGGCAACCGGCGCACCGGAAAAACTGATCGATCTATTGATCCAAAAAGACATCAAAGACATTACCCTGATCAGCACCGATACCGGCTCACCGGGTAAAGGATCCAGCCGCTTGATCGCCGAAAAACGGGTCAAAAAGCTCTACGCTTCTCACATCGGCACCAACCCGGAAACCGGTAAACAGATGAACGACGGCAGCCTTGAAGTGGAACTGGTCCCCCAAGGTACCCTTGCCGAGCGTATTCGCAGCGCCGGCGCCGGCTTAGGCGGGGTGCTGACCCCGACCGGGCTTGGCACCATTGTGGCAGAGAACAAGCGCGTGATTGACATCGATGGCAAACAGTACCTGCTTGAGATGCCACTGAAAGCCGATCTGGCCTTGGTCCGCGGCTCAAAGGTCGACCGGCGTGGCAACGTTTTCTACAGCAAGACCACCCAGAATTTTAACCCGTTGATGGCAACGGCCGCCGAGATCGTGGTGGTTGAACCCGAGCAAATTGTTGAACTGGGCGAGATCGAACCTGAAGCGGTACATACGCCAAGCCTGTACGTCGATTACATCTTAGTGGAGGACAACTAATGGCTGTTCAATTAGAAAAAGAGGTCATCCGCCGCCGTATCGCCTGGCGTGTGGCACAAGAGATGAAAGATGGTGATATCGTCAATCTGGGCATTGGCCTGCCGACCCTGGTCGCCAATGAAGTAGATAAGGATGTCGAGCTGCTGCTGCAGGCCGAAAACGGGTTGCTGGGTATCGACAAGCTGGCGTCAGAAGCTGAAAGTGATGCGGATCTGGTGAACGCCGGCGGACAACACATTACCGCGATTGCCGGAGCCTGTTACTTCAGCAGCGCCGATTCTTTTGCCATCATTCGTGGCGGGCACGTCGATTCGACAGTACTCGGCGCGCTGCAGGTGGATGAGCACGGAAACCTCGCTAACTGGATCATTCCGGGCAAAATGGTACCGGGCATGGGCGGCGCGATGGATCTGGTCGTCGGGGCGAAAAAAGTCATCGTCGCCATGGAACACACGGTGAAAGGTAAAGCCAAGCTGCTCAAGCACTGCACTTTACCCTTAACCGCAGTCGGTCAGGTCGACCTGATCGTCACCGAAATGGGTGTATTTGAAATCAGCGAGCAGGGCATGGTGTTGACCGAGCTGGCACCCGAGTTCTCGGTGGATGAGGTTCAGGCCGCCACCGAAGCGACTCTGGTGATTTCACCCGACCTGATCACCATGCCAACCCCATAGCCATCGGCATGCCAGTCTTACTAAGCCACCTCTGATTAAGGTGGCTTTTTTACTTCCGCCAATCGGCGATGAACTTTCTCGCGCGGGTGGCAGGCAACCCTCCAGCCACACCCGCTGTATTATCCTGCTACCGCGTTGTAAATAGCGCCCTCTGCCCGCTCCGTTGGCATCGGCCAAATGTCGCCAACCAGTTGGCATCGGGAGCAAGGCCGGGCAAACCAGAGTGAATGGCAACCATATCGTTCCGCATTCCAGGTCTATGTCTAAGTCCAGCCCCAAGACCAAGCGTAAACATAAGCAGAATCAGAGCGTCAAAAGCAAAAAAGGGAGCGACTCAGCCGCTCCCTTCTTAAGAATTCATTCGGTGAACTAACACGCTTCTGCCAGTGCCACCTCTTGCAGTGGAAAATGGCGGCTTGGCTCAACAAACTCCTGCTGGGCTGCAATGGTTTGTAACTCCCACTCACCCGCATGGTAAGTGTCGTGTAATACGCCGTAGCACGCATCATGGCAATGCTGAAACGCTTGTTGCGGGCTCCAGCCTTTAAGTAAGCCTGCGGTAAAAACAGCCGAAATTAAATCTCCGACGCCCACCGGTGCTTTGGCGAACTCAAACTGAGGACGCTTAGCCAGGAACACGCCGCTTTGCGTTGCCAGTAACATATTAAAACTGCTGTCAGACAAACAGTACAGGTGTTTAACCAACACCACTTTCGGCCCTTTTGCCAGTGCGCGCTGACAGGCGGTGATGGCCTCATCCAGCGTACGGATCTCCATCTCGGCAAACTGGCTCAGCTCAAACTGATTCGGGACGATCACGTCCGCCATTGGCATTAATCGGGTTAGCAGGTGCTCGGCAATACCCGGAGCCACGATACAACCTTTGTCAGGCGCGCCCATCACCGGGTCACACACATAGATCGCGTCCGGATTGGCTTGTTTTACCTTGCTGACGGTCTCAGCCACTGCCAGACACTGCTCGGCACTACCCTGGTAACCGGTCAGTACCGCCTGACATTGCTCCAATGCGCCAATATTATCCAGGCCACGCACCAGTTCAGTAATGTCTCCGGCGGTAAACGCGCGTCCAGTCCAGCCTTGTTGATATTGAGTGTGGTTAGAGAACTGAACCGTATGGATCGGCCATACTTCAAAACCCATGCGTTGCATCGGGAAGACCGCACTGCTGTTTCCCGCATGACCAAAAGAGACGTGTGACTGTATAGAAAGAATGCCTTGCATCGTACCTAACCTCTTATTGTTGTTATTTGTCATGTAAAAATGGTCACCGATAGCGATCGGCATGTGTTTGTACCTTTTGCTCAACACCAATCGCCATGCCGATAGCAACTCACACCTGAGGATCCTGACGTGGGTTATTTTTTAATACCATTTTTTTTATTTCCATTTTGTCTTTATTGAGCGCAATTTCGAGTGTATCGCCCTCTCGTATCCCAAGCTCGTTGAGGATCACGCTAGGTATGACGACTACCGTATCGTCACCGACTTTCACAGATTGACTAATCATCTTTCGGCCTCCAAATGTGTTACACAGGAATGTCATGTGATGGTCTTACGCTGGTACCAATAAAAAAACGAGCCTTCCACACCACACTTGGGAAGGCTCGCGGAGATAAGTTTATTAGTTAGTGAGAGGTTCGTGTTTCGACGCAATCAAACCATATGCACTCCAACCAAGGAAGGTTACGATTGAGCCCCACATCATTGCATCATAGCCCGAACCGTACAGAGCGTAGAAGCTGTAAACAGAGCCAACTAACGCGATCATATTGGTTGTCTTCATTTCACGCTCAGGAACCTTAGCCACTTGTTGCATAATGAAGATGGCACCCATACATAGAATGTAAGGAACAACGTTCGTTACTACCGCCAGGTTAACCAACGCTTCAAACTGCTCGTTCAGTGTTGGAGAAATAGTCATTAGCGACAGTACTGATTGGATGATAGTAATCGCAACCATGCCTTTAATTGGCGTGCCGCGTTTATCCACAGCAGAGAACAGTTTAGGGAAGAAGCCCGCATCAGAAGAAGATTTAAATACTGATGCAATAGTGAACTGCCAACCCAGCAGAGAACCAGCACATGCCAGAACAGCCATACCAGCAACCGCTTTACCAGCTGCAGAGCCAAGCATTACAGACCATACTGTTGAGAATGGTGCCGTTGAAGCCGCTAGGTCTGCGTTTGCAACAATACCAGAACAGATGTTAGTTGATACGATGTAAACTACAGCTGCGATTAGCGTACCACCCAATACTGCGATTGGTACGTTCTTCTCTGGGTTTTCAACCGCTTCAGAGTTAGCACACGCTGATTCAAGGCCAAGGAACGCCCATAGAGTCATTGCAATAGATGCACTTACTGCTTCACCAAATGGCAGGCTGTGCGGGTTCCATGCTTCGATGTACATAGTTGGGCTGAACCAGAACCAGCCAACGATACCTAGTGAACATACCGGCAGGATAACGCCCCATACAGTGAATGTACCGATCTGACCTGTGATTTTAGCACCACCAAAGTTTGCAAAGGTACAAATCCAAAGGATGGCAATGGTGTACAAACAGGTTTCAACCGGAGACAAGGTTACTTCAAAGAACGCTGAGCCGTAACCCACACAAGTGATAGCGATAGCGATGTTAGCGATCAGCAGCGACAGACCGTAAGTCCAGCCAGCCATAAACGCACCCGATTTACCAAACGCGTAAGAAGCATAACCGTTCATACCGCCGTCACGTTTACTGAAGCGACCACATTTTGCAAATACATAAGCCAGTGCTAACGAACCCGCTGCCGTGATCAGCCAGGACAACACAGAAATCGTGCCGACTTGCGCCAGTTTACTTGGCAACATGATGATGCCCGAACCGGCCATGTTGATGAATGTTAGGATGGTGAGCTGCACCACCGACATCTTTTTAGTTTCAGTACTCATAAATTATTCTCCACGAATAAACGGTTCGCACCAGAGCCCTGAGGCTCGGTGCGAACGGGGTAGATTAATCTTTTAGAACGTAACAGTGCGCGGTAGTGCGACCATTTACATCTTCTAGGTATACACCCTGAATTTCAGGGGCAAAGCCTGGGAAGCGGTTGATACCTTCTTCAAGTGACAGGAAGTAATCCACTACCTGTTGAGTCCAAACCTCACCAGGGATCACACACAGAATGCCTGGAGGGTAAGGTAGTGCACCTTCAGAGGCTACGCGACCGCTGGCTTCTTTAAGTGAAACGTAGTCACACTCACCACGGAAGTATTTACGGGTTGCCACATTTGGTTTGTGAACCATTGGTGGGAAGTACTCGCTGCGGAACATCGCTTTTTGTAGCTGTTTCACGTTCAGCTCTTTGTACATGTCATGCATTTCCTGACATAGCTGACGGATGGTGTAACCGCGGTAACGCTCGATGTTGGCTTCGTAAACGCGTGGTAGCACGATACTTAGTGGCGCATCATCACGGATGAATTTCTCGAAGCGGTTGATCTGTGCCACCAGGTGACGGATTTTACCCATGTCTTCTGCTGGTGTTAGCAGGAACAGGATAGAGTTCAGGTCACACTTCTCAGGAATGATGCCGTTTTCACGCAGGAAGTTCGCCAACAAGGTAGCTGGGATACCAAAGTCTGCATAACCGCCGTCTTCCGCGATACCTGCTGTTGTTAGCAGTAATTTACATGGGTCAACGAAGTACTGGCCTTCACCGTAACCTTCAAATTTGTGCCAGTTTGCGTTTGGCTCAAACATGAAGAATTCTTTGTTAGACGCGATTTCGTCAGTGTCGTAGCTGCCCCATGGCTTGCCGTTGATTTCAGCAGGTACGAACGGACGGATCAGCTCACAGCTCTTAAGGATTTCTTTACGCGCTTCGATACCAGTCTTGACAGCATCACGCCATAGACGCAGACCAGCTTCGCCGTCGTGGATCTTCGCGTTCACATCCAGCGCAGAGAACAGCGCATAGAATGGTGACGTTGATGCGTGCATCATAAACGCGTTGTTGAAGCGTTTGTGGTTACAGTAGCGATCCTGACCTTTGATGTGCGCGTCTTTCTTGTGGATTTGCGATGTTTGAGAGAAACCAGCCTGCTGTTTGTGTACAGACTGAGTCACGATCACACCCGCATCTTCTGGTTTCAGGTCCAGCAATAGCGGTGAACAGTCTTTCATCATCGGGATGAACTGCTCGTAACCTACCCACGCAGAGTCGAACAGGATGTAGTCACATAGGTGGCCAATCTTGTCCATTACGTAACGAGCGTTGTAAATAGTACCGTCGTAAGTACCAAGCTGGATGATCGCCAGGCGGAATGGGCGCTCATCACGAGCACGCTCTGGATTTACTTTAGCGATTTGAGCACGGATGTACTCTTCATCGAAACAGTGTTCGTCCATACCACCGATAAAGCCCCAAGGGTTACGTGCAGTCTCCAGGTAAACTGGCGTACCGCCCGCTTGAATTAGTGCACCTTGGTGGTTCGATTTGTGGTTGTTACGGTCAAACAGAACCAGGTCACCTTCCGTTACCAACGCGTTACAAACTACTTTGTTTGAAGCCGAAGTACCGTTTAGTACGAAGTAAGTTTTGTCTGCGTTGAAAACTTTTGCAGCGTGTGTCTGAGCCTGATGCGCAGAACCTTCGTGGATCAGCAGGTCACCTAAGTCTACGTCAGCGTTACATAAGTCACTACGGAACAGGTTTTCACCGAAGAAATCGTAGAACTGTTTACCGGCAGGGTGTTTCTTGAAGAACTGACCACCTTGGTGTCCAGGACAGTCAAACGCCGAGTTACCCATTTCAACGTAGTTAGTCAACTGTTTGAAGAAAGGAGGAAGCAGACGGCTCTCGTACTTGGCAACCGCTTCGTTGATTTGACGGCAGTAGTACTCGATAGATTGTCTTTCAAGATCAATCACACCAGTCAACCATACATAATCTTCTGCAGAAACTGGGTTCTCGTCGATAACTAGGAATACAGGAATGCCATAGCCAGTTTCTGAAATTTCTTTATGCAGGCCAGCTTTAATATCTTCAGAGGTAATAATAGCTGCACCAACATCGGTTAACTCGACATGTTCTAAAGGTTGTAGAGTTCTATTGTAGGTTTCATCCAAAGATTCAGACAATAAGCTGAAATCTTCTGGCATGTAATTACTAACACCAATTACTAAACGTTTCATTTTGTATATCTCATATTTATTCTATCAAAGCGACAGGAATAGATATTACAAATTAAATTTGAATTTAGAATTGAAATGATAAATTTCGTGACTTCATTTTCATATTTAAAAGTCACATCTTAACCAAATTAAATTTCGCGATCTTCATCACTTTCACTTTATGGAACTAATGATATTACGTTCGTATATCATTTAAACAAATGAATATAATTATGTGATCCAGACAACCATTAATAAAAAACAAATAGTTATAAAATATTTTTTTGTGATTTTCATCACTCTATATTATTTGTATTTAATTTATTACCATTACAAGCAAAGTTCAGAATTAACATTTAAAGAACAAAAAAAACAAAAAGCCACCAGCATTTCTGCTGATGGCTTTTTACTTTTCAAACAAATAAACCTTAACTCTAACTAAATAGATAACTATCCAGCCTGACGCCGTTATTTGCCCATTGCTGATAGCGCTTTACTGCTACACCAGAAGAGTACATGGTGTGCTTGCAATCCAGACATTCAACAAAGTACAAACCACTCATACCTGCCATCACATGTAACTTCCTGCTGTCACAGCGCTTACACGATAACCGCTTCACTTTTGAGTTAACGTCTACGCGACGGGCAAAATTCAACGTATCGTGTGAACAAAGCGCTGCAATAGCACTGTCACGAAAAGGGTGTGAACTCAATAAATGGTTAATCGCATAATCGTACACCGGGGGGATGGTAGATTTGCCACTTTCTATATTGGTTATTTTTGCAACTGACACACCCAGTAAAGAGGCAAATTCTACTTTACTGTACTCTAGTATAAACCTTGAAGAGATAAACTTATCTGCACTAACTATTCTCAACATACACAAATCTCATATTGCAAGAAAACAGAAGTGGGTAAACCACTTATCTGTTCCTGTTGAAAGATGTAATAAAAAAGTTACTTCCGTCTTATTATATACGCATTGAACACGCTATTATTTTTCGGTAGTAATACTGCGCTCATTAGGGAAATAAATCAATACGTAATAATTAATACTAAAAACTAAAAGTTATCTTTCAGTATACAAAAAGTAATGGCAGGCATTAGTTAATCTAATTAATATTTGTGCGGGCTAATCAAATTCAAGATCATTAGAGCAATTATCATTCAAAAACAAGTTTTTCCTGAATTTAGCCAATTTTTGTCAATAAGGGTTTTCCCTCTGACCAGAAAATAAAGATGGCTTTCGAGAAACTGGTACCAAATTCTGTTGAAGATGCCAAATGGCTCACTCACCGGAAAAAATTCACAGCGAGTGAGCAAAACATTAAGACTTAGTAAGATTTTGGGGTTGCAGGAATTCCTGGGTGAAGTCGAGAGCCTCTTTTGATAACTGAGGCTCAGCAGCGGACTCAGATAGCGAACTCCGGGCAGATTCATCGCTTATGGCCACATCCTGGCTTAAGAGCAAATCGTCACCCTCCACCTCGGTGAGATTTGACTCATCGGGAAAGTAAGGTTCGCGTTTATAGACTTTATTTAACGCGCGGATGATGGCGTGTTTTTTCACCCCGCCAGCGGCAAGTTTACGCTGCATTGGTTTGGCGATAGCCTGCAAGCCGACAACAACATCAACCCCAATATTTGTGGCAACTTGATCTCGCAGGCTGCGGGCCGGTTCATAACCTAAGTTTGCCGACAAAAACAACCACACATAGGCAATTGCATTGCCGGTTTTACCATAGTCACGCCAGGCGTTACCGGCATGGTACATGGCTTCGGCATGGCCACTTTCCGCCGCGAGTTCCAGCCAGTAACGGCCTTTAGCTAAATCTTTTTCCGTGCCGGTTCCGTTCAGGTAGCACAATCCTACTTGGATTTTGCCTTCCGCACTCTCTTTCTCTGCGGCTCTCATAAACCAATACAAGGCATCGGCATGATTGCCAGACGGGTTGTCAGCAGAACGCTGCCACTCTCCCATGTAGAGCATTGCAGCAACCGAGCCCTCTGTCGCCGCTTCCTCAATGAGCTGGGTACCTTTGGGAATGTCTTTTTCAATGCCCCGGCCAAAAACCAAGGCTTTCCCCGTTGCAAATTTGGCTTCGGTATCTCCCTCCGCACCCGCAATTGCAGTACGCCAGTAATTAGCTTGCTCACGCAATATCACATCATCGCGCAGGCGTTCACTGATCCGCACCACACCATACATGCCGGTAATATTGTCTAGCTTTGCCGCCTTTTCATACCATAGCCGAGCTTTATTCAGGTTGTTGCGTTCTGCTTCTTTAGCCAAAAACAAAATGGTCGGAATGTGGCCCGTTTCCGCTTTGAACTCCCGATCTTTTTGTTCCTGCTCGCGCGCTTTTTGCATCGCTTTGCGATAAGCGGCCGCGCGCTCTTTCCTTTCCTGTTCAAGTCGCTGCTTACGCATCGACAAACTGATCATCCATATAAAAATCAGGACGAGAGAAAGGCCGGTGGCGCCAATGGCAATTCCCATGCTACTCATCAATTGTCTCTCTTGTTCTGGCTGGTTCCATATCTAATCTGTACTGGTACCCATCATTGAAGTCATACGGTCTCTTCTGTTTACTGTATCGGCCAGAACAACAAAATCTAAACCAGTAAAACGTATTTTGACCTAACTCTCACTCTTATTGATCGAAGTTATTTTTTAATCAAAAATAACACGATTTTTTTTATAGAACTTAGTCACAGATTTGGGGCTGAGATATCCCCCTCCCTTATCATCCCCCCTTCTCATCCCACAAAATTTAACATTAAAACTGTGTGCGGCAGCTCTCACACCCTCAAGCATTCACCAGTTAATTTGTGAACCAAATCAATTGATGCAGTAAATTTCTTTGCGCAAATAACTAAACTGTCAACACTCACATTTTGCTGAGGTACCAATGTATTAGCATCTATGTGCACATTTCCTTTAGGCATTTGCCCTATCGATTTATCAATTAAATAACAACGGATTTGTAAACGTGGACAATAAAACTTTCAAATTATCGACGATCGCCAAAACCGTACTGCCGCTGATTTCAGTGGCAGTGCTCAGCGGTTGTGGCGCTGACAGTACACCAGAAAACACTAACCCAGGTAATTCCGGCCTCCACCCGGCGGGAGAGAACGAGGTCGTGATCTACTACAAACGCGATGTGGCCTCTGCATCCACCGCGAGTGACTACGACGGCTGGGGCCTGCACTTGTGGAACGGCGAAGGCTGTACCAGTACCGATCTGGAAGCGATGGGTATCGCTGATGGCGGCACAGACTGGAACTCACCACGCCCTTATGATGGTATCAGTGACACATACGGTGCTTATTATGTACTGAAAGTGGACCCAGATGCCTCTGATCCACACGAATGTATGAACTTCATCCTGCACAAAGGCGATGAAAAAGCCTTCGGCAGCTCAAACTCAAAAGTTGAACTGACTAAGATCGGTGAATCTAAAGGCCTGTTTGGCTTCCATGGCAGCAGTGAGCTGTACTACGAGCCGATTGCCGAGCGCCCGGTTGAAATCGACGGCCAGAAAGCACACTGGCTGGATGCGACCACTATCGCATGGGAATCGGCCGCCAACGCAGATTCTATGAAACTGTTCTACAGCCTCACCAACGACATCAAAATGGATGAGGACAAGAACCTTTCCGGCGGTACCGCTGTTGAGCTAACCAAAGCCGGCGATCTGTCTGAAGAGCTGAAATCTCGCTTCCGTCACCTTAAAGATATGAAAGCGGCAGGCATTGACGTGGATGACGCTACACTGCGTACCATCCTCAAGTCACAAATCGTGATGGTGGCCTACAACGCCAATGGTGACATAACCTCAGCCACTGAAGTGCAGAAAGCCGGCGTACTGGATGCGGTATTTGCTGACGCCGATGCCGGTAACGCAATTGGCCAGGAGCTGGGCGCGCTGGTTGAAGGTGGCGCAGCAACCTTCAAGCTATGGGCTCCAACAGCCCAGGACGTTGATCTGATCATTTACGACGCCGAGCTGAACGAAGAAGCAACAGTTGCAATGACTGAAGATCCGGTAACCGGTATCTGGGCTTCCGAAGCACAGAGCGACGTGGTCAACAAATTCTACCGTTATCAGGTGAAGGTATACCACCCTATTACCGGTGTGGTTGAAACCCGCTTGGTAACTGACCCATACTCACTGAGTTTGTCTGAAAACTCACGCTACTCACAAGTGGTCGATCTAGATGATCCAAGCCTGATGCCACAAGGCTGGAATGAATACGAGCGTCCAACCCTGACCAAAGACGAAGATCACGTTCTGTACGAGTCACACCTGCGTGACTTCAGCTTCAGCGACAGCAAAGGTACCCCAGCCTACAACGGCAAATACCTGGCACTGACCGAAGCAGACCGTGAATCGGTTACTCACCTGCAAGCGCTGAAAGATGCCGGCCTGACAACGTTACACGTTCTGCCAGCATTTGATATCGCTACCGTGGATGAAAATGCCGACAACCAGGTCAACATCAACGACACCGTTGGCAAACTGTGTGGCATTAAGCCTGAAGCAGCAGTGTGTGAAACGGAAGATGACAGCAAAGTAATCGAAGACGTATTAGACAGCTACGATCCATCCACAGGTGCTGCACAAGCCCTGATGAACGATCTGCGTATGCTTGACAGCTTCAACTGGGGCTACGACCCATTCCACTACACGGTACCAGAGGGCAGCTACGCTACCGATGCCAACGGTTCAAAACGTATCCTTGAATTCCGTGAAATGGTGCAGGCTACACACAAAATGGACCTGAAACTGGTCATGGATGTGGTGTACAACCACACCAATGCATCGGGCGTGAATGATAAGTCGGTACTGGATAAGATCGTCCCTGGGTACTACCACCGTCTGAACGTCAACACCGGTGGCGTGGAAAGATCAACCTGTTGTGACAACACCGCAACCGAAAACTTGATGATGGGTAAACTGATGGTTGACTCACTGAAAGTTTGGGCTGACGACTACAAAGTCGACGGTTTCCGCTTCGACCTGATGGGTCACCAGCCAAAAGACGTCATGGTGTACGCACTGGAGCAAATCCGTAAGATTGACCCGAACACCCTGTTCTACGGGGAAGGTTGGGACTTCGGTGAAGTATCAAACAACGCACGCTTCGACCAGTCAACCCAGATCAACATGGCCGGTACAGAGATCGGTACGTTCTCAGACCGTCTGCGTGACGCTGTTCGTGGCGGTAGCCCGTTTGACGGCGGTACAGACTCTGAAGGTAACCACCCACTGCGTTTCAACCAGGGTTTTGCTAACGCCGCGTACCCGAACGAAGAAACCAAGACGGATGCGGACTCAGTGAACGGCCGTCTGCACAACCAGGATTTGGTACGTCTGGGCATGGCAGGTAACCTGGCAGACTACATCCTGCTTGATTACAAAGGCGAAACCAAACTTGGCAAGAACGTGGACTACAACGGTGCGCCGGCAGGCTACACTAAGTTCCCTTCTGAAAACATCTCGTACGTGTCTAAGCACGATAACCAAACGCTTTGGGATAACAACGCGTACAAGATTGCGACAGGCACTGACTCAGCTGAGCGTGCTCGTATGCAATCTGTCTCGCTTTCAACGGTAATGCTCGGCCAGGGTATTCCATTTATCCACATGGGCTCTGAACTACTGCGTTCGAAGTCTATGCAGCGTGACTCTTACGATTCAGGTGACTGGTACAACCGTGTCTTCTTCGACGGCTCGGACAACAACTGGAACGTAGGTCTTCCTCGTGAAGATAAAGACGGCGCAAACTGGGATCTGATCAAGCAAATCATTGGTGACAGCTCAGCGATGCCTTCGGCGGCTGATATTGAACTGACCAAGCAGCAGTTCCTGGAACTACTGAAAATCCGTAGCTCAAGCGAACTGTTCCGCCTGGATACCGCTGAGGAAGTGATGAACCGGGTTGATTTCCGCAACGTAGGTGCAGATCAGAAAGAAGGCCTGATCGTGATGTCTATCGATGATGGTACATCAGCAGGTAAAGACCTTGACCCTAACTATGATGCTATCGTCGCGATCGTCAACGCCAGCGCGGAAGAGCAATCTTTCACTGTTAAAGGCGCAACCGGCTTTGAACTGCACGCGGTACAGCAGGCTTCTGCTGACACCATCGTGAAGACAGCGAGCTTCTCTGGCGAAACGTTCACTGTACCAGCGCTGACTACCGCGGTATTTGTTCAACCACAAGCAGGCGCGCAAGGTGCAGGTCTGCCGGTGAATACTGACAACAAAGATGTTTCCAGCATTCCACCTTACGGTGAAACAGCGGTATACGTGAAAGGCAGCATGAACGGTTGGTCGGACAACGCTGACTGGGCAATGACCTTTATCGGCAACGGTATCTACTCGGTAACAGGCGTTCTGGAAGCGGGTGATCATGAGTTCAAATTTGCCGATGCAGCTTGGTCAAATCCAAACATTGGCTGTGACTGGGCAGTACAGGCAGACGACTCACTGGCACTGGGCGCAGAAGGCAACTGTAAGCTAACAGTCGCTGAAACAGGTAAATATACCTTCACACTGAACGCTCTGTACGTTCAAGATGACAGTGTAGAGAAACCGGTAGTTTCAGTAACTAAGTCAGCAGACGCTGCAACCTTTGGTGAGACGGCACTTTACCTGCGCGGTGATGTGACTGATGCAAGCTGGGGCGCACTGGAAACAGCTAAGTTCAGCTACGTTGCCAACGACGTCTACGCTCTGGATGTTGATCTGAAAGCTGGCAGCTTCCAGATGAAAGTGGCAGATGCCAACTGGACTGGCGGCACCAACTTCGGTGGTACCGGCAGTGTGACTCTGGGTGAGCCAATCACCATGGCAGAAGGTTCGAACGACAACCTGCAAATCACTCTGGCTGAAGACGGAAACTACCACTTCGACTTCAATGCAGCAGACAAAGCGGCACCTGTCCTGACAGTGACTAAAAACTAACTTCAGGATTAATTAAACAAACAAGGGAAGCCATCGGCCTGTCTCTTGTACACAAATCCCCGAACCGAACGGTTCGGGGATTTTTTTTGAACTCTTATAAAATCTTGCCTCCGGATCATTCGGTTAGCAACTTAGGATGACTAAGATCATGCACTTTGCGCTCAAAACAGTTCAGGCAAGCGACACTCAATGACCCTAGAAGGCCCCAAAGGCTCGTTACTCTTGCAACATCGTTAGCAGAACAACCAGGAGTCTCTGTGGCTAAGCAAGGAATATAAACAGGGAATAGGTCGCAGGGTAGCAGCGAGGTCATCTTTTACTGCACGCCAGAACGCTCCGACCCAAACCGGTGCTGGTGATGTGTAATAGATAACTTTTGAAAGTAGGATGGAAACAGCACAAATTAAAAAACCAAGTGCCGGCCTAACGAAAAGGCGACAGCACTTGGCTTGTCATTTTAATCAGGGATTACTGAGCGCCTGGTTTAACGGCAAAGAAGCGTCCTTGCAGTGGTGACATCAGAACTTGGTACTGGCCATTCACCGGAGTGATGGTTTCGCTGGTCAGCAAATCGACCAGTGACTGATCACTACCCAGTTTGTCCTGAGCAATGGTCACGGTTCTGGCACTTTCCAACGTATTTAACGCAAACAGTACCTTATCATCACCAGACTGTTTCAGATCAACATAGCTGCCATTGCTGGCACTCAGGTTGATACGTTCACCCTCATACAGTGCAGGGTGCGCATCGCGCATCGCCATCAGTGATTTCACGTAATTTTTCAGATCGGCCTGGTTAGCATTTAAGGTTTCTGTCACACCTTCAATCTTGGCACTGCTGCGAGCAACGTGATCATCACACACGCCTCGCACCGCACAGGTGGCGCTATCTTCTCTGGCAGCAAAATCATCCACCTGATCACCGATTTCATCACCGTAGTACAGGGTGATCGGGCCGGTGTACGCCGCCAAGAAAGCAAACATCGCTTTATGACGTAGCCAATATTCCTCATCGTTAACGTCCGCCAGGCCACCACGCTGCAGCAAATCACCAAAGCGCACCAAGTCATGGTTACCGATCATCAGGTTCGGCTGGGCATGGCTTGGGTATTGCTGATGGGTGTAATAACCGTTATCCAGCCAGTCAACACCTCTGCCGCCGATACCACTTTCGTTAACTGCCAGGGTTTCAACGATGCGGTAACGCATTGGAAAATCGAACGCTGAGCACAGGGCTGGATCGTCAGCCTCGCCGTAGGCCTGATCGGCAATCTCCGATTCGCCTTTCCAAACCTCTGCCACCATATAACCCAGCGGATTAACTTGTTCGCCCTTGCTGTTGGTATATGTCACACTTTGTGACGTTTCGTCTACCACTTTACGAAGTTGCGTCCAGGCATCGGTTGGGACCTGGTAGGCCTGATCCACACGCCAGCCATCGATCTTGAGTTCCTTGATCCAGTAAGCTGCCACTTCCTTATAGAAGTCAAGACTGCCCGGGTAAGCCACCGGATTGCTACCGCCGGAAGGCAGCAGACCTGACGGAGACGGCTTGACCAGGCCATCTTTATGATGGCCGAATACACCATCAAAGAACACATACAGCCCACGCTTATGTGCCTCATCAACTAACGTTCTTGCCGTTTCCAGATCACCAAAACGCGGATCAACTTTGAAATAGTCGGTGGCAAAATAACCGGTAGCATCGAGGCGATCCGCCCAGTGATCCTGGCCGTCCAGCGCTTGAGACTCAAAAATCGGTGTCAGCCAAATCGCATTCACGCCAAGATCTTGAAGATAATCCAGCGAGTCAATGACACCCTGCAGGTCACCGTTGTGGTGGCTGGTGCCATAGCCGGTACCGTGACCAATACTTGCATCCCCGTCAACAAAGCTCTCAACCATAATTTGATACATACGTAACTGGTTGCTTTGTTCCATTACGTTAGTCTGGCATGCATAACCGCTATCTGGTAAGGGAGTGCTGTTATTCGCACTACTATCCGAAGAATTACAGCCTGAGACCGCGCCAACCACAGTCAACGCCAGCAGTGACTTATAGAAAATATTATTCATTTCACTTCACCAAAAAAAACCCCGACATGTATTCCATGCAGGGGTTAACAATTAAAAAAAGCTCTAAAACAACTTAATGGAATATTATTGGCACTTGTTTACCATGACGTGAAGAGGTTTTTTGCCGTCAAAGTGAAGGCTCCAGACATATTTACCATCTTCTTCGATTTTTACTGCAGTATCCGTTCCGTAACCACCAAATGTTAGCGGCGTTATTTCACCAACATTCATGCGATTACCTTTTGCTGTAAATTGTGGGAACCATAACTCTGTCGCATATTGCATTTTAAAGGTACCCGCTTTTTCTTCTACAACAACTTGGTAGAAGTTATTACCTTTATAGGTGTATTGACGCTTAGGTACATGTTTCCATTCAGAATCCGCGAAAGTACCAACAACGAAAAGTGGTTTTTTCATCGGGCCTTGCGCCGCACTATCAGGGTTATCACAAGCAGACATGAAGGCTACAATCTCTTCCTGCGACAGGTTGGTGATCACGTCTTCTGTTGGCTGAGCGTTTTCAGCTGTTGATTGACAGCCAACCATTGTAATGAGCAGAGCAGCTGCAAGCGATGTTTTTTTCAGGTTCATGTTCACGTTAATTCCTTTTTTAAATCCAAACTAAATTAAAGCCTTTTCGATAGCAGACATAATAGAAAAACTCTACTCAGGTCAAATAAGACATTAATTTTGGACAGGTTTAATCATTACCAAAAATTAATATTAATCAGATTAACATTTAATGACAATTATTGATCCAATCAATATTAATAGCCAAAGAAAATCAATATTTTTGTGAATGAGTTAACTTAATGTAGGGGTGTTATTTTTTGCTAAAAGATTTCAAAAAAGACCAGTAAAAAATACCGGTCTTTTTATATAAATTATTTTCTGTTGACCGCTTTAACAAATACCTCTTGCGCGCCTTCAATACCCAGCTCTTTTGCTTCATCTAACAGCGTTAACGCTTTCGGGATATCGTCGGCTGCGACAGCCGCTTCAATTGCACTATGGTAGTAGCTGGTCAGGTCGGTGCCTTGTGGAATATTGTCATTCTGCGTCACAATCTTGGTAGTGACAAAATCGTTCGACTCCACCGTCAAACGGAACTGGCCAAGCGGACTGTGTTTGGCAAGCGGGTCAGCAATATCCGGCGGCTGAGTATGGCGTGCCATCGCGAACGCCTTGGCCGGATGCAGAATTGACGTACTTCCTTTCAGATCTTCGGAAGTGGTATAAATTAATACGTGTAAGTCATCACCTGTCATATCAGGAATGACATTCAGATCCAGTACGAACTTGTCGTTATCCAGCAGTTTCGCTGGTTCGTACTCGAACTTCGAGAAATCAGCTTGGTAAATTACTTCGCCTACAGAATTCATCACTGCAACGTTAGGCGCGTAAAACTGTAGGTCGTTATTGACGAACGTCTCAAGTTTGATGTCCAGACTGCCTCGGTTACCAGGTAAAGCAAAACCTGCAATAGCCCCGGCGCTGCTGCCATCTAACAGCATTTGGCTTTCGTCGGTCAAAGCAAACTCAGTAACCAATGGCACTTCTATCGGCAGCCACTTTATATCACTCGACTGAGTGATCACTTGTTGTGCCCCTTGCTGGCTCATCTCGACATGTTCTACAGATGAGCAGCCGGTTGCTAACATTCCCAACAGTACGGGAGCAAGCCATTTTTTCATTACCGTCTACCTCGACTTTTATTGTTTCTGAAATAAATACAGCCAGAGAAGTTCTGGCTGTATCATTCTAGGACAATTTAGGACTAAATAGTCAGATGATTACCACCAAGCTTCAGCTTGTACACCGAATTGGAATGTATCGTCTGAACGACCGCCGTCAAATGCGTTTGAGTTGTCGTCTTTGTCAGCAGTCAGGTAAGTTGCGTATAGGCGGATTTCAGGACGAGCCCAGAAGCTAGAACCTGCAGTCCAAGCTTGAGCAACTGTTAGCTTGCCGTACTTGTTCTCAGCACCGTCGTTGTCGTCGATTGCGTAACCAGCTTCCAGGATAGTTTTGTGGTTGTCGTCCCATTTGTACATTGGACGAACTACAGCAGACATAGTTTCCCACTTGTGATCCGCAGCCCACATATCTTCACCAACACCGTAAACCAGTTGGTGACCCAGTTCTACGTTATCACCCAGGCCGATCACACCCCAGTTGATGAAGCGGTAGCCTGATGCACCATCACGCGCTTCCGCACCGTACCAGTTACCGTCGCCGTAGAAGGCCATAGTTTTTGAGTAGCCTTCAGTACCGTACTGGAAGACAGTTTTGTTGAAACCAGTTTCCAGACCTTGAGTCAGGATACCAGTAAACATTGTGCCGTTTTTCGCATCTTTAGTAGAGTTTGGCGCATCTTCACTTTCGTTGATTAGAGCGTAGTTCAAACCAACTTCTAGGTTTGCGTTATCCCAAACTTGGATACCAGCGTAACGTGCGTCAAGAGTATTTACGTTTGCAGCGCCGCCGTCATTGCGTGGATCCTTGATGTCACCACGGTCGTTACGAACCCATGCCAGAGACAGTTTACCTGGGCCTGCTTCGATGTTTTCGATACCTGCACCGGCACCAGAGATGTTCCAGTAGTAGAAGTCAGAGATATGGATGTCATGACGTTGGTAGAAGCGCTTACCGGCCCATAGCGTTGCTTCAGGAGCGAAGTTTAGTACACCTTTCGCTTGAACGTTGAACTGACGTAGCGCGAACTGTGCGTCATCAGTACATTTTAGGTTGTCACCGTCCAGGCCACAGTTAGTTGCTGTACTTTCCCAGTCGTTTGAACCGTTAGAAGTCATTGCGATCATAGAGTCTACGTAGAACGTTTTACCGTCGTTGTTGTAAACTTCTTTACCCAGCTGAACTTCACCGTATACGTCGCCTTCGTTACCCAGACGACCTACTTTGTTTTTCTCGAAAGTTACTTGTTGACCGCCGTCAGCGTTAACACCAACGCCAGCACGCATGTAACCGTGGAAGTCCACTGCGAAAGCAGAGCCGGCAGCTAGAGATGCAGCAACAGCAGCAGCAATTACACTTACTTTTTTCATTCTTAACTCCATTAAGGGTATTTATAATTCTGTCTTGCCTGCCCGTCTCTTCTGGTGCAATAGGCAGTAAAATGCACGAGAAGAAAAGAGAGGTAAGATGGGAACGAATCCCCGTTTGTTTCAGCAGGCTTAACAATAACGAAGGCTTAGACGGATGACTTCCTCCGCCCCTGACAAATTTAGGGGGGATGAGAGGGGATGAGAAAATATACCGAACGGTGTTTTTTCGAGCCAGATCACCAATATAGGGAGGAATTAGTAAGTTTATTCAGTTTTAGGCCGCTACAAAGTGATATGTATTTCATATTTCCGGACTAAATGGGTAGTATAAAGTAATTAAATTACATTGATATTTTTCGGGATAAGGTGGTTGACCTTATTAAGACAAAGTTTTTTACTTATAGTTCACTAACGGTAGCAATAAGTATTAAAAAAAGTATCTGACATGACGCAACTTCATTCTCGCCCTTATCCACTTGGTGCAACCTTGCAATCCGCTGGTTGTAATTTCTCTATTCACTCCCCGGAGTGTAACGACATAAAGTTAGCGCTATTCTTTGACGATGGCCGCTATACTCTCCACGAGCTACCTAATGAGTATGCCGGCATTCGTCATACGTTTGTGCCCGGAGTGCAAGCAGGGCAAAAATATGGCTATGTTGTGACACACGCTGACGAACCCCTGTTAATTTCCGACCCTTACGCCAAGTCCATCGATAAAAGCCTTCATTACCAGCCCCCTTACTCAGCGAAAAAAAGCTTTGATATGCCAAAATGTGTGGTGATTGAAGACGCCTTCGACTGGCAAGACACCGATCACCCGCGCATTCCCCGCGACGAAATGGTGTTGTTCGAAACCCACGTCAAAGGCCTGACCCAGTTGCACCCACAAGTGGAGCAACATACAAAAGGCCGTTACCAGGGGCTGGCAAGCCCTGAGATGCTCAGCTTTTATCGCGAACAAAACATCAATACCCTGCAATTAATGCCAATTGCTGCCTGCATGCACGAACCACACCTGCTCAAGATGGATAAGGTCAATTACTGGGGCTACAACCCTTATCTGTTTATGGTACCGGATCCTCGCTACGCCGAGCATGATGCTGTAACCGAGCTGAAAACCACCATTCGCGAGCTGCACAAGCACGGCATCGAAGTGATTCTCGATGTGGTGTATAACCACACCGCAGAAGGCGGCGAAGGGCCGACCATCTTCAACCTGAAAGCGCTGGACTCAAAGTTCTACATTAAGCACGGTGAACATTTCGCCAACTTTGCCGGTTGTGGCAACACGGTTGACCTCACCTACCAACCAGCACTTAACCTGGTGATGGATACACTGCGCTACTGGGTCAGTGAGTTCAAAGTAGACGGTTTTCGTTTTGATCTGGCGGCCACGCTGGGCCGCCAGGGCGAACATTACAACCCTGATGCGGCCTTTTTTAAAGCCGTTGCCCAGGACCCGCTGCTCAAGGAAACCAAACTGATCGCCGAACCCTGGGACATCGGCCCGCATGGCTATCAGGTGGGTAATTTCCCGTTTGGCTGGAACGAATGCAATGACAAACTGCGTGATATCTCGCGCAGTTTCTGGCGCGGCGATCAAGGCTACCTGAAAGAGTTCGCCACCCGCCTGATGGGTTCGCGTGATATCTACAGTGCGGCAAACTGGCCTTATAAGCTGACGGTCAACTACATCACCTACCACGACGGCTTTACCTTACAGGATCTGGTTTCCTACAAACATAAGCACAACGATGAAAACGGAGAGCAGAACCGGGACGGACACGGTGATAACCGCTCGGAAAACTACGGCATCGAAGGCGAAACCGATAACTTAATGATCATCGCCACGCGCGAAAAACAGAAACGCAACCTGATGGCCAGCTTATTGTTTGCCTTCGGCATTCCACATATTTTGACCGCCGATGTGCTGTCTCACACCCAAAAAGGCAATAACAACGCTTACTGCCAGGACAATGAGACCAGTTGGCTGGATTGGGGCACCTCAGAGCGCAAACAACATTTTAAAGTCTGGCTGGCACAGATGATTGCCAACCGCCAGCGCTACATGGTGCCGTTTATTCGCGCCTTCAGTGGTGAGAATCGCAACGATAACCGCATTTTCTGGCGCCGGATTGACGGCACCCTGATGGAGCATGACGACTGGAACCGTCTCAGCTCAGTCGCTCTGCATCTGGGGCTCGGCAAACAAGGCGAGGAGCTGGTGTATTTGATCAACCAAACCAACGCCCCTGCCCGCTTTAAACTGCCTAATGATCGCAAACAAACCTGGGTAACCATTTGCGATACCAATGTACGTAACCTCAACCCCGGCCACGCTGAAGGAGAAGTCCTTCTTTCTCCGACCTCTATGGCGATTCTCCATTACCAGCCAAGTTAAATACTCACCTGGTAGTGACCTGCCGTGAGCGTGCAAAAAGCCGATGGTGAACAAACCATCGGCTTTTTTATCTTTGCAATTTTTGCCTATTGGTTCATTTGGTGTTGTCAGAATTAATGAACCCATATATATTTATGAGCCATTACAGTATATGAACCATTATAAAGAGACACCTCGAGACCATGACCACCTACCTCTATACGCGTCATTCACCCAAGAATCGCGCTTATCAAAGCCAGCTTAGTGCCCTGCAGGATTTTGCTCCTGAAGCGAAACATCTTGAAGATAAAGTGCGTGGCTGCACACCGCCGACCGAGCGAAAAGCCTTTCAGGAACTACTGAAAACGGTTCAATCCGGTGACACTGTTGTGCTTTGGTGGCTCACTGCCTTTGGCCGTGATTTCAGCCAGGCACTCCACACCATCAAAACACTGCTCGATAAAGGCGTGACGCTAAAAACTGTCTGTGAACCACTGACATTTGCCCCCGGATCAGAACAAACACACACCCTGATAGCTCTGCTTTCTGGCTATGGGCAAGTGCAAACCCAACACCGCTTGTTTGCTGCAGAGCAAGGTCGAAGAGCCATCAAAGATAAACCCGATTTGTGGCAGCAGAAGTTTCGTGGGCGTCCCGCGAACAAAGCCAAACATCAGCGCATCGCCACCCTACTGCTAGAAGGCAACACACTACAAAGCGTCGCAGAGCAATGCGAAGTGAGCCTGTCAACGGTAAAACGGGTCAAAGCCAAACTGAATGAGTTTGATGAAGAAGGCAGTCTGCGCCGCCGTGGTAATGGTGAATCGTCATGAACCGGCCAATTAATTTTCGGACCATCTTATTGGCCTGTCTGATCATCAGCATCGGTCAACTCAGTATGGGCCTGGTGTTCCCTTCCTTACCCTGGATAGCCAAAGACTTCGCTATTTCCCTCGATCAGGCGCAGCTGTTGGTGAGTATTTACTTACTCGGTTTTGGTCCATCCCAGTTTATTTACGGCCCGATTTCCGATGCCATAGGACGTAAACGGGTACTGCTGGTCGGCTTAATGATTGCCATGTCCGGGCTAGTGATGATTATCTTCTTAAGCCACTCGTTTGGGGGGATGGTCATCGGCCGCTTTTTACAAGGCTTGGGGACCGGATGCTGTGCGGTACTCGCGCGTGCGTCTACCCGTGATCGCTTCAGTGGTGCCGAGTTGCCGGTTGCCATGTCATATATTGCCATGGCAGCCTCGATTACCCCCCTCATCGCGCCGGTATTGGGCGGCTTCATTAATTTTCACTTCGGCTGGAGCATGGTATTTGTCTCACTGCTCGGCTACGTTTCGTTAGCCTGGGCGATCATTGCCCTGCGTTTTGAAGAAACGGTTACCCAACAAGTTCCGGTGCCCTCCGCCAGTAAAATGCTGCTGCAATACCGCGATCTGCTCACGTCACGCTACTTCATGAGCTTTGCCAGCATCAGTTGGCTCAACTTCAGCCTGATGATCACCACGGTATCGGTGATGCCGTTTATCATGCAAAACCAAATCGGCATGACGTCAGACGAATATGCCCTCTGGGCGCTGATCCCGGCTCTGGGTATGTTAGCCGGCACCACGTTATGCAACCGGATGCGAACAAAGATCGGTACTAAGAACATGCTGCTGTGTACGCCGCTTCTGCACGCCTGCGCCGCCGTTTGGCTGTTCTTTTGCCCGTTAGAGCCACTGGCTTTAATGCTCGGGCAACTGCTGATGATCTTCGGCAATGGTATCGCCCTCCCCTGTGCTCAGGCGATGGTCATGCAGCCCTACAAAACACAGGCCGGGGCAGCAGCAGCCATGTCCGGCGGAGGACAAATGGTGGTTTCGTCGCTGGTCAGTATGGGGCTGGTTCAGCTTGGGCTGAGCCAGGCATGGCATCTATCGCTGGTGATTGTGCTGTTTGCCCTCATGACACTGGGCAACATCCTGCGCGGTTTCAAAGCCGCGACCGCGACCGAACTATCAGGAGCCCATGATACACTATGATTTCCCTTACCCTCCCACAAGCGCAGAAACTGGCGCGGGAAAACCTGTTTACGCCGGACGATATCCTGTTTTCGAGCGTCACGGCTTTCAAAAGGATGACCAACTCACCTCGCGCGTGCTGCCAGCACTGAATAAAGTAGGTTTCGTTTTCACCATACTGTTCAGCGATACAGGCTCTAACGGGTTCGTGACCAGTAAGACTGAAAATACAGCCATGCCCACTCACCACGCCTCAACCCAGCACAAAAAAAGCGGCATTCAATGCCGCCTTTTTGCCGTTTCAAGCGCAATCATTGCTGCGCGACCTCTGCCTTTTTGCCCGTTGCGGCCTGGTAATCAATCCCAAACGCGATCCCATCCTCGGTCACATCTAACGTCATACCGCCAACAAAGCCCTGCTGCAAGCTGAGCGCTACATCCTCCGGAACAGGCTCGCCGGTCACTTCAGAGGTGCTCTGCATGACTTCAAGAATCCGTTCAGAGTCCATCTTGAAGCTGAGCAGCCCATTCGGGGTCAGGGGATGCGCCATCACCTGTTCGCTGGCTTTGCCTGCTTTCTCTCCGCTGTAGATGGTCAGGTGGGCATCGTTCATCCGGACAAACACATCCATACTCATCCCGCTATATTGGTTGAATAATCCGCTGACATTAACCGGTTGGTTGTCGGGTTTGATCGGCAACTGAGCCAGCTCGGGTACCAGCAGTTGCGCCGATTGCAGCAGAGTGTTTGGATCACTGGCAGAAACCGTCAACAGTGCATCCAACTGTTCAAAGCTTTCACCGTATGCAGTGTTGCTATCGACATAAATATCAAACAGCTCCATACCGAGCCCCTTCAGGCCGTTAAGCATACCAGCCCCAAGCTGAACCGACGCCGTCGGGTTGAACTCACGCATATCACCCTGCATCTGCGCCAGCATCGGACACTGGTATTGTGGTGCGGCAAGATCCATCCAGATGGTTCCTATCGCCGGGGCCAGCTTAGTGATATCAACCCCCAGAGCTAAACTTAAGAAGCTTTCATCACTGTTGGAATCGGCCAGAACTCCCCGGAGCGATTTAAGCGCATCAAGGATAACCCGGTTACTCGACTCAATCACAAAGCTGCCCTTAACCGAAGGCTGGCCTTGGCCCATCTGATACTCCATAAACGCAACGGACTGCGGCCAGTGTTGACCGATTTGGGTAAACTCACGATGACACGCCGGTGAACGCAACTGCTCCAGTTCAGGATCCGGTTCGATGCGACTTAGCTGCTGCGCCAGCAGGTTACCGTCTCGCGTGGTTAATCCCTTAATGATTTCGCGGTGATCAACGTAACCGAACGAATTGTTGTTCTCGCCATATTTATCTTGCAAAGCTTTGAGCCGGTCAGTATCGGCCAGGCTGACCGCCGGCGCCTCAAGCCCAAACGCCATTGCCAGCGGATTCTGCTCGCCCAGCTTTGGCACGTCCACGGTGATGGTCAGCACATTGTCGACCACAGCAACCACCAGCCCAATCCCATTCTGTGGATCTGCCGCATCCGTCAACTCGTAACGACGGTACTCAACCGTGCCGAGCCTGGCCTTTTCGTGCGTTACACCATTCATCAGTTCTTGATGGTCAAGTGTCTTCCACAGCGCCGCCGGGCTTTCAATCGGTAACTTATACACCGGCACCAGGCCCAGCGTGTAAAACAGCGGGTTGATGCTGTCGCCGGTACCGAAATACGCCTTAAGCGACTCCGGCGATGCCGCACTTTCCAGATACCCGTCCAGCAAATTGAGTACAAACGCCTGCTGTGGCGTCAGCTGCTGGAGGGCAAACAGCTCAGCAATGGAGCCCTGACTGGTGACCCCAAAGGCATTGAGGAACTCATAATGGTTAAACGCCTCAGTCTGGTAAGCCACCATCAGAGAATCAGCTGGCACTTGCGCCAACAGCGAGTCTGAGGTGTCCTGAATCACGCTCTTCTGGTACAGGTAACCGGCGGTTCCAGCCGCAACGACCACCGCGGTCGCCAATAGTAGTTTTTTCACAACCAACTCCGTTATCGGGAATTTACTTTTGCCAAATCATCACATGGCGTGGCGATTTCCTGGCTAAACCGGAATCTGCCCCCGGTCAAGTGGAAGAATGCTTATGCTTTGATTGATGTCCGCACACTCATTCCGGCATCAACCACCAACGCCCGCTTTCCATTGATGAACATGAACCCCTAAAGATAACCAAAGCAGGCAAACCAAACCGTGAAGTGCGTTAAATTGCATAGCTATTCTCTTGTTAACTTACCCCCGAAGAGTATGGGATAACGGCTGCCGGACGACCCTCGTTCACGACCAGTCGTCACCAGACATTAAGCCTCGATTAGCATTTTTGAGGATTATTTGACTGCACATCACGCTCTGACATTTACACACTCCTAATTTACGCAACTTTTGCATACAGTCGTGTCTCGCTCTGCATTAGGGATATAAGCACACCGCGCCAACGCCATGAAAGACCAACTGACGATATCAATTTCGACAATTAACGGCTCCAAGCATTGGTATTTCAGTAAATCCATGCGCCGCAGTATTCAGACCAGCCTGGGGATATTTTTCGCCGCGTTGGTTGGTGGCGCGCTGCTGATCCAGCACCTCTATTCGGTTGTCGACTCCGCTGAGCTGAAACAGGCAGAACTGGCCGTTCAGTCGCAGAGCCTGGGTGAAGAGCTGGAAAACCTCAAACAGCTGAAATCCGATCTGGAAAGTGATCTCTCCGAACGCGAAGAGCGTGTCAGTTTAGTTTCAGAGCGACTGGCTGATCTGGAAAAAGTATTAGGGGTAACCAGCGATGGTAAACCGCAAGATCTGGATACACGTTTTGACACGGCGGCGATCACCTCTCACGTACGTATGGCGATGCTGACCCAGATCCCCAGTGGCTCGCCGGTCGGCAAAGCGCGTTTATCCTCCGGGTTTGGCAAACGGATTCACCCGGTAACCAAAGTCGCCAAGATGCACCGCGGGCTCGATTTTGCCGTCAACACCGGCACCAAAATCTACGCCCCGGCTGATGGTGTCGTTGAAGTGACCCGTCGCAGTAATAAAGGCTCAGGCAACTTTCTGCGCTTACAACACTCTTTCGGCTTTTCAAGCTCGTATTCACACCTGAAAAAGTTCAAAGTAAAAAGCGGTGAATTTGTCAAAAAAGGCCAGTTAATTGCTATCTCTGGCAACAGTGGCCTGTCATCCGGGCCACACCTGCATTATGAAATCCGTTTTGTCGGCCGGGCGCTCAACCCGAGAAACTTTGTCGACTGGGACATCAACGAATTTGACCACATTTTTACCAAAGAACGAGGAATACGATGGGAATCTTTAATTCAAACCGTGGAACAAAGAATCGCGCAACAGCTTCAACTCTCATCGCCAAAGGCTGTACTATTAGCGGAGAACTCAAAGTAGAGAGTGATATCCAGATCGATGGTATGGTTGAGGGCCAGGTTCATGTGGAAGGTACACTGGTGGTTGCGGAAACCGGCCGAGTAAAAGGCGATGTCTACGCTAAACAACTGATCATCAATGGCATGTTAGATGGAAAATGCCATGCCGAAAACATTCAGGTGTTAGCCAAAGGACGTGTCAGCGGAACGATTTGGAGCAATAACCTGAGTATCGAAACCGGCGGCAAGTTCTTTGGCGAGGCGGCAGAGCTGCCGGAAAAAGAAGTCGTGACATTAAAAACCCAGACGGCCGATACAGCCACTGAAAAACCTGTCACCAAAACAGCCAAATCATCCGCCCGCAAAACGGCATAATTAAGGGCACGACACAACGTGCCCTGATTGCAGAGCCCCGCCCGTCAGGGCTTCGGGCTCAATATCGTCGTACTGCGTTTGGCCAGCGGACCAAACACCGTCAGAGCCCGGGCTTGCACTTCTTCTAAAGTGACACTTCGCGCTGTCGCCTCCACATCCAATAATGGCTCGACACCGTACTCATGGATCAGGTAGCGGGTATAAAACCATCCACGCTGATGTGGCTGTTGTGCAAGATCTTTCATTGCCACCACTAACTGCCTGGCGGCGGTGTCCAGCTCTTGCTGGGTAATATTACTGGCAAGGTCGGTCAGGGTTTTATCCAGCTGCGCGTCCATTTGGGCGACATCTTTCGGGTTAATCTGCGACTCAAACAACCAGTCAGATGCCACTTCTCTGTCTGCATTAATCGGGTAAATACTCGGATTATAATCCAGGCTGGCTGACTCACGCAGTTGGTCAAGCACGCGTGTCTGGCTGATACGCTGCAGAATGTCTTCGATAAACATGTCTTTGCCCGTTTTGACCAGCGGCTTCGGATTGAGCAAACGCAACATATACAGTGACGATGGTTCGTTGCCGTCAACCATTTCTTTGCGCTCTGCTAGATTGGGGTTATACCGCACCGTGTAATCCACCTTCTCTGCCGGCATCAGCTCAATTGCGGCCACATAACGCCGCAGCAAAGGAACCAGTTGTTCCGGCTTAAGATCTGCCACAATGACCATCTTGAAACCTCGATTAGGTTTGAAAAGCTGCTCATACACCGCCTTGATCTGATCCGGTGTCACATCTGCCACACCCGCACTCGATAACAATCGGTAACGGCTGTTTTCCTGATAAGCACTGTGATTGATCGCCTTAACCCAGCGGCCTACCGATGAGTCAAAGAATGCATGGCGGTTTTGATAGAACTCTTGCTTAACGGCCTCCAACTGGCGTGGTTCAACTTTAATTTCCGTCGCCGCGTTGTACAGTACATTCAGCGCTTGAGCCAGATTTTCCGTTGGCCCTTCCAGCTGGAATCCGTGATGAGTGGCCTCCATTAACGGATACATCGCCATGTTCTGTTTACGCATCTGACTGTCAAGTTCAGCACCAGAAAACTCCCCTAACCCACTGCGTGCAGCGGTTAACGTGGCAATCTCAAATGCCGGGTAGAGCCCGGGCTGCAACGCGGCTTTGCCCCCCTGGCTGGCATAATAGACATAGGCTCGATTGTCGGCCTGCTCGTCCCGCTGAAACCACACTTCGACGCCATTGGACAAGGTGTAAACCATAAAGCCACCCGGATGCTCGTGGTTTGCCACTACCTGCCCGGCCTGATCCGGTTGGACAAATCCCTGGCTTCTCGCATACATCATCAGTGGCTTTTGCCCTTGCTGTTGATAGGCATGATTCAGCTGGGAGAATACGTGGCTGAACTGCGCCGGAGATTCCGTTTTCCCCATACCGACGACAAACTTAGGCTGGGCAGACAACAGCCGGTTGAGACTCTGATTGGCGCGACTCAGCGTATTACGCTCAATAAACTGCTGCAAACTGTCTTTATAGTCTTGCTGTGACTGGCTCACGCTGCGGTGTTCCAGATTGAATACCCGCGCGTCCGCATAGCTGGCCGGTGGACGTTTTGACCAGTCATTGTCCACATTGCTCAACTGGCTCTGGTACCCGGAAAGGATCGCATCCAGTTCGTCCTGCGTCACCCCGTGATCACGCAACGAGGTCATGCTATCGATGAAAAGTCGCTGCATGTGCGCTCTCTGCTGTGGAGCAAACGCCA
Source organism: Vibrio sp. CAU 1672 (assembly GCF_029223195.1). GTDB lineage: Bacteria > Pseudomonadota > Gammaproteobacteria > Enterobacterales > Vibrionaceae > Vibrio. The sequence goes on from NZ_JARHUF010000003.1 coordinate 242,980, forward strand.
CCCCTAGCGAAGCAAGGCGCCGGTAATTATTATAGGAGGCCTGCGCATACACATACTGAGTAGGCTGGGCCGCATCATTGATCACCGACTGAAGCCGCTGCTGGATTAACTGTAAACTGACTTCGTCATGCAAAGCCTGATGTTGCTGCTCTCGCGTTTGCATCCCAATCAAGCCACGGTCAAACAATAAGTGCATACTCGGAGATTCCGTGCTGTTGCTCGGTAACAGCCACTGCTCAGGGTTCAGTGCAATATCCCGCCGTTTTTCCACCCACTGATCGGAAGTGCGCTCCCAATCCGAAAACTGAACCCGGATCAATTCCGATACCTGTTCAACATCAATATCACCGGTCACGACTAACTGAGTATTTTGCGGCTGATACCACTGCTGGTAAAAGCGTTTCAGCCCTTCTGCCGTCGCGCCCTCCACCGAGTCAGGCGTACCAATCGGGTCATGCTCAGCATAAGGGGTACCGGCTATCGAAGCCTGGTAAGCATTCCAAAATAATGACTTATCATCCGGGTTAGCCCGGCGCCACTCACCGAGTATTACCCCTTTTTCTTTCTCTACTTGATCCGGTTCGAACTGGATCCCATCACTGATGTCCCGCATCCAGACCAACGCTTGGTTAAGCATCTCTTCACTGGCCAGATCCAGCTTATAAGAGGTCTGCTGGTAACTGGTGAAGGCGTTAATATCAGCGCCAAAACTGCTTCCGGACTGAGCGAAGCGTTTGATCACTTCGTTGCCGGAAAAGTGCTGGCTGCCGTTAAACGCCATATGCTCAACAAAGTGTGCATACCCTTTTTTCAGATTCACTTTCTTGAAAAGAACCAATATTGACCACCAAACGAACAGAAACCTCTTCATCTTGCGTGGGGTAAAGATGATATTCCATCCCATTGGCCAGCTGATCAACATGCCAGTTGGCATCGGCCTGCAAAGGGGTGGAAGGTGCTACCAGAGCGCACCCTGATAGTAGAATGACGGGAAATAACAACATCCTGCGCATAAATATCGCCCTAATTAATGATAACCAGAGGAAATATATATCCGCAAAAATAGACTTGGCATTGAATTTAACAACCAGGCATGATTTGTTTGATTTGCCTCGCACTTCAACAAATGATAATCATTTACTAATGATTGCTGAGTTGGCCGATGGTAAACCCTGCCTAACCAGACTAGTTACTTTCCGCAATGGCGATAATCCGCCTGATTAATTCATCCGGCTGAATATCCGGGTTACGGTAGAAACGGAAGATCTCTGAGTTTATCGCTTGTTGGGCGACCGGGTTCACCGCCATCGAATCGATCATACTCGGGACGGCCAAATTGTGTTTGACGCCGTAATGAAAGTCCTGATAAGCCTGGATCTGGCAGGGGTTAAAGTCACTGATATCAATATCGGTACGGACAGGGATCGAACCTTTGACCCGGCTAAACTCGGTTTGGAATCCAACATCGGCCAGTGCACTGGCCGCTCTGGTAGCGTCAGCAGCATTAAACGACTTGCTCGACATAAACACTAAGCTATCCATGTTATAAAGAAACACACCATCACTATCCGGTGTCGGGTAGCAACCGACCTCTTCCGGTACCGCAATCTCCTTGGCCATCAGCTCACCCAGAATCCAGTCACCACCAATCTGAAACAACGCTTTCCCATCGCCAAGCGCTTTGGTTGCCGTGTCCCACTTCGTGTCGGGCAACGGGTTGTCAGCCATCAATAAACTCAGGCGGCGAAACTGGCGCAATGCCTCACGCAGTGTGTCATTATCAATGCTGTTCCGCTCAAGCTTGACCATGGCACGGGTGTAGAAATCCACCCCGCCAGTTGCAATAACCAAATTCTCAAACAGCTGAGCCACCTGCCAGGGCTGATCGCCGACAGCAATCGGGATCAGGCCGTGCTGTTTGGCGAGCTCCATAGCGGTAAACATCTCGTCCCAGTGATTCGGCGCCGACAAACCAAGTTGTTTCAGGAGCTTGTGGTTTACCCACAACCAGTTCATGCGATGCAGGGTCAACGGCAAGGCAACGTAACCATTTGGCGTCTCATTGATCTCAACAGAGAGCGGGTAGAGGACATCGTCCCACTGATGCTGCTTGGCGACCTTATTGACGCTGTGTAAGATACCAATCGCATCCCACGCTTTGATGCTCGGCCCTTCTATCTGGGCAATACTGGGCGGGTTGCCAGCCAGCGCTCTGGCTTGCAACACCGTCATGGCACTGTCGCCTCCTCCGCCCAGCACCGGGCTGTGGATTAGCTGTATATCCTGCGCCTTGAGTTGCTGTTTGAGTATCTGCAACGCCTGTTTTTCACCATCAGAGGTCCACCAGTGGAGAAGCTCCACCTGAGCCTTACTGGGTGGCGACAAAACCATGAGTGGCAACAATAATGCGAACTTGTTTATAGTCAGTTTCTCGGGAATGTCAGTTTGGCGCACAGGCCACCAAACTGAGAATGACTCAACGACAATGTCCCGCCATGAGCTTTGGCAATGCTCTGCGAAATGGTTAAGCCCAGGCCACTCCCTGGTTTGTCGTCATTAGCGCGGAAGTAGGGCTGGAAGAGTTTTTCCAATAGTTGGTTATCAACGCCCGGGCCGTGGTCTTCAATCGCGATCTGAATCGACTGGTGGCTCTCAGAGAGGGAAATATCCGCTTGCTCACCATATTTGAGTGCGTTATCGACCAGATTTTGAATGCAGCGCTTCATCGCCAGCGGTTTACCGGCAAAATGCACCTGGATCTCACCATGAATTCGGATCTTACCCGGAGCATCGGCAATATTGGCGGAAATATGTTGAATCAACTGGTTAAAATTGATCGGTTCAATCTCTTCATGAATGTCCGTTTCTTTAATGCATTGCAAAGCACCTTTCACCATCAGATCTAAGTCGTTAGTCAGGCGGGTAAACCTCTCACGTTCGGCGTCATCGTCGAGCATTTCTGCCCTGAGCTTCAGGCAGGCAATGGGGGTTTCAGATCGTGAGAAATGGCACTGAACAGCATTTCCCGATCCTTAATATGGCTGTCAATCCTGCGGTTCATTTTATTGAATGCCCTGACGGCCGCTTTTAACTCGTTACTGCCTCGCTCAGAGACCTCCGGCACATCTAACCGGCTCGACATCAGCGTGGCCGGCCTTGGCTAACTCCCGGATCGGCTGCATCTCTTTACTGACAATAAACCAGGTACACAACAATAGCAGCAGAGCCGACAGCAGCAAGGTCAGCCATTGGCGCAGCTCAAAATAGTTGGTTTCCAGATCAATATAGGGCGCGGGCAGCACCGCAGCGAGATAAAACCATTCGTTTTTCGCCACCTCAACCTGCATCACCAGAATCGGCGGGTTGAGATCGCCGAACAACAGTGAGTAATGCGCCCAAAGCAACGGCAGCTCATCAATCGGCAGCTCGTTGTTAAATACTTTAAGATCATCACGTTGGGTAAATTCAACATCAATATTGGTAATCGCGCTCAGTTCTGTCCCCAGCACTTGGCGCACCTGGTTGATCACTAAGGTTTTCCGCTCACTCTCCGGCAGCGGCTCAACATGCAGCTGGTGATTGTTCAGCGAAACAAAAAAACGCGTCCCACCCATATTCCGCAGCTGATTAAGCACCAGATGACGGTATTCCGCCGGGAGCGTCTGGAAAAAAGCGATGGTTGAAGAGGCGCTTAACGCCAGGCTTCTGACCGTTGTGGTGAGGCCTTCTTTATCCCTTTCACTGGTGTGTTGGTACCAGATGATGCCGGACAGGAGCTGGGCTAACATGATCACCAGCAACAGGAAAACGCTGGTGCGGACAATGAGTGACCCGGCCCAGTTTTTAACCCTCATAGTGCACATCCGTTGTCAGCATACAGCCTTTGTTGCGCACCGTCAGGATCAGCGAACAGTCCTTATCTTCGAGATGGTGGCGCAACCGGCTGATTTGGACGTCAATTCCGCGCTCAAATGGTTCCGCATCTCGCCCCCAGATTTCACGCGCAATATCATCACGGGACAGGATGGACTGGGCATGGTTGACGAACAGGCCAAGCAATGAGAGATCCGCACCACTAAGCTGTTTCACTTCATGATTAGTTACATGGGTCAGCTGGCGGGTAACCGTATCGAGCAGCCAGTCGTCAAAACGAACTTTGCGGGTTAACTTGCTGGCTGCGCTGGACTGACTGCGCCTGAGGATGGTTTTGATCCGGGCCAGCAGCTCTCTGGGGCTAAATGATTTGGTGATGTAATCGTCCGCGCCCATCTCCAGGCCGGCAACCCGGTCGGCTTCTTCGCTCACCGCGGTCAGCATAATAATTGGCGTGTCAGAATTTTTGCGCAGTTTCTGACAAAGGGTAAATCCGTCTTCACCGGGCATCATAATATCGAGGATGATTAAATCAGGCTGATGGCTTTTGAGTATCTCCCACATCATTTGGCCATTTTCAGCACAGATAACATCAAATCCTGCCCGACCTAATTAATCCGATAATGCTTCCCGAAGATCAAGATTGTCGTCGACGACCAGTATTTGCTTGTTTTCCATCCTAATTATCCTTTGTCCCACCTTGGTCAATATGATGCATTCTTCAGCCACCTTCGACAACCGAGTTGCTTCCAGTTTTCATTACTCGCCGCAACAGAATTGTAAGCTGCCACTTACAAACTGATTGGGTTTTGTAACCTTGGGCAGCGCCTTGCCCGATATGATCACTATGACCTTACGTGAAACAAAGTGGCCTGGATGTTCTCAGGTCGAAGAACACTGACTTGCACCGGGAGGAAACCATGTTTGCAAGCATATTTGGACAACTACAAAAAATAGGGCGGTCTTTGATGCTGCCTGTGGCCGTGTTACCCGTGGCTGGCTTAATGCTGGGGATTGGTAATGCGGGATTTGCGTTTATCCCTGAAGCCGCCAACAGGGTGATGCTCGCCGCCGGGGAAGGTTTTTTTGGCAACATGCAGCTGATGTTCGCTGTCGGGGTGGCGCTGGGCTTATCTAAAGGTAACGACGGTGCCGCCGCCCTAGCAGGCTTAGTCGGCTTAATTATCATGAATGCGTCACTGGGTATCGTTATCGGGCTGCGCGGCCTCGAGACCGACGCCACCATCATGGGGGTGGAGACTCTGCAAACCGGCGTATTCGGTGGTATTTTCATTGGCGCACTGGCCGCGATCATGTACAACCGCTTCTACAATATTAAACTTCCTGAGTACCTCGGGTTCTTTGCCGGCAAACGTTTTGTCCCTATTGTCACCGGCCTTTCTGCGATTGTTGTCGGTGCTATCCTCGCCTTTGCATGGCCACCAGTCGGCGCGCTGCTCGATGCATTTTCTCACTGGGCGGCATACCAAAACCCGGTTCTGGCCTGGGCGGTATACGGTGCTGGTGAGCGTTCACTTCTGCCAATAGGCTTGCACCACATCTGGAATGCACCTTTCTTCTTTGAAGTGGGTAACTACAACGACCCGGATACCGGTAAAGAGTTTACTGGTGAACTGACCCGGTTCTTTGCCGGTGACAAAACGGCGGGTTACCTGTCTGGTGGCTTTATGTACTCGATGTAGGCAATACCAGCCGCTGCACTGGCCATTTACCACAGCGCAACCCCTGAGCGGAAAAAAATCGTCGGTGGTTTGATGCTGTCCGCCGCATTTACCTCATGGTTAACCGGGATCACCGAACCCATTGAGTTCACCTTCCTGTTTGTGGCTCCGGTTCTGTATGTCTGCCACATTTTCTTAACCGGGCTTGCTTTTGCGATTACCGCGTTCCTTGAAATCAAACACAGTACCGACTTTGCCCACGGTGCCATCCAGTTCTTCTTGTACTACCCGATGTCGACTAACGCGTGGATGTTCATCATCATCGGTCCGATCTGGGCAACGCTCTACTACGGTTTATTCCGCTTCCTGATTGTGAAGCTTGACCTGAAAACACCGGGCCGTGAAACCGATATTGCTAAAATTAAGATTGCCGGACAACCCGACGAAATTGCGATTGATGTGGTTGCGGCGCTCGGCGGCAAGGCCAACATCAAATCAGTGGATGCATGTATCACCCGCTTACGGGTATCGGTCAAAGACATTGCTCATGTCGATGCAGCAAAACTCAAACAACTTGGTGCCAGGGATGTACTGGTGATTGGCGACAGCCTGCAGGCCATCTTCGGCACCCAGTCGGATTCAATTAAATCCGAAGTGCACAGCGTCCTTGCAACTTCCTGATCTTACCTCACCCCCATTTAGGTAGGACTTGCCAACCTCCCAACGAGGTTGGCTTTTTCTCATCACGAGCTTCCCATGGCCAAAACGACAACGGCCAGACTGACCCGTTACCAACCTAAAGACAAGCAACCACCCCGAATCCTGATTAATTGATGCAGATTAATAAAGCCTTAACTAACCATGCAGCAAAAAGGTGAAATCCGTAAACTACGGGCCCTATTTTACCGAGTAAGAGACAAATAGTGACACGCGATCAATTTGAGTTATTAGCCCCCGGAGGTGATCTGGATTCCATCAAAGCCGCCATTGCCGCCGGTGCTGATGCAATTTACTGCGGGCTGGACCGTTTTAACGCACGTAACCGTGCAACCAACCTGACCCTGGATAACTTAAATGGCGTGGTAACCCTGGCCCACCAGCACAGCTGTAAGATCTTTCTGACCCTCAACGTACTGATCCTGGAGAGTGAAATCCCGGCAATCGTGCGCTTACTCAGCCAGCTGAAAACGACTCAGGTTGATGGCGTGATCGTGCAGGACCTTGGCCTGGCTTACATTCTCAAACACCATTTCCCTGAGTTAGATGTGCATGCCTCTACCCAGTTGAATACCCACAACCAAGGCCAAATCCTGTTCCTGAAGCAGCTCAACGCCAGCCGGGTAAACTTATCTCGCGAATTGAACATTAATGAGATCAAAGAGTTGGCTCAATTCGGCCACCAGCATAACGTGCTGATGGAAGTATTTGTCCATGGCTCTTACTGCATTGGTTTCTCAGGCCTGTGCTACATCAGTTCGGCGCGCAATGGCGCTTCGGGCAACCGCGGTCGTTGCAGCCAGCCCTGCCGTGAACAGTATGAGGCGACCAAAACCGGCCAGCATTACCCACTGAACATGAAAGACAACTCTGCCTTTGGCGATCTGGCAGCGCTGGCCGACGCGGGCGTGTACTCGCTGAAAGTGGAAGGCCGGATCAAGAAATCACACTACGTGTACACCGTGGTCGATAACTGGCGTCAACAAATCGACCGCTTATGCGCTGGTGTCGAACTATCAGACGATACCACCGAGCTGTATACCGTATTTAACCGCGATTTCTCCAACGCTTTTTTGCAGGGCAGTTTCGGCAAAGCAATGTACATCGACAACCCGCGTGACCATGCGGTGCAACATTTTGCCCGGCTTTTGCAGTGCCACTCCCCGGAGGCGATCCAGCAGGTTAAACAGAACCTCTATGACGCAAAAACCGCGATCATCGAAACCGTAGCCGAGGAAACCCAGGCATTGGAGATCATCTCAGACCACACCTCCGGCAGCAGCCTGAAAGGCGCAATTGACGTCCCGGTCTTGCCCACACTGAAGCAACCAGAGCCATTAGCAGAGAGAGCAAAACTGTCCGTGCTGATATCTTCACCTCACGAAGCAATGCTTGGCAACCACCAAGGCAGTCAATGGGACAACGTTGACGTGTACTACCAGTTGCCGATGGGACTAAAAGGCGAACTAAGTGCGATGATCGCCCTCTTTCAGGCGCAGCCAAACCTAAAGCCATGGTTCCCGGCTATTTTGATCGGTGAAGACTACCAGGCAGCGTGTGAGTTTTTGCAGACCATCAAACCAGAGCAACTGATCACCAATAACTCCGGGGTCGGTATGATCGCCAAAGAGCTGGGGTTAAACTGGATCGCCGGCCCGCAGATGAATACCTCTAATTCCTATTCACTGAAGTGTTTGCACGAAGAATTTGCCGCAGGCGGAGCGTTTATCTCCAATGAACTCAACATGAAGCAGATGCGCCACATCAAGCGCCCAGCCGCGATGCGCAGCTTCTACAGTATTTATCACCCCAACACCTTGTTAACCAGCCGCCAGTGCCTGTTCCAGCAAACCGAAGGCTGCCGTAAAGTCAGGGTCAACAAAGGCTGTCTGAAACGTTGTGCCAAACGCACCTCAATCATCAACCTGAAAGACAACCCGTATGTGGTACACAAACAACCTGGCAGCCACAACTCGCTCTACAGTGAATACAACGTCCTGAATCTACAAGTGCTGCAAGATCTGCCGGGGCTGTTTACTGATGTATTGATTGACCTGCGAGACATTCAGACCGAAACCAGGCTGACTGTACCGAAAACAGAACTGGTCGAAGCGTTCAAAGCTCATCTGCAAGACCAGGGGGAGCGCTCTGCTCAAACGTTACAGCAAATGGTTCAGCCAACCGCCAACCAGCAGTACTTAAAAGGATTGTAATGAAAACTGAGAAGCCGGTTAAACCGGCTCTCTCACCATGGCCCAATACGCCGAGCTGACTTTGCTCAAACCGCCTCAGAAAATGAACAGGATTGCATACGTCAGATAAATGCGCTCCCTCTCAACTTCACCTCTGGAGTGTTGAATCTTTATTTGGATCGATTAGGCTGCCTGTCTATCCATGGCATAATGGGGCACATAATGCGCGTTGATTATCACAAACGGCTGCTGCCGGTTATCCGCTATCTTGAAAAACACTTTAACCAGCCACTCAACCTGCCCGAGGTGGCAGCATTGGCAAATCTTTCCCCTTACCATTTTCATCGCACTTTTAAAGCGGTACAGGGCGAGACCCTGGCAGATTTCACCCGCCGGCTCAGGCTAGAGGCGGCAGCCGGTGAGTTGTTTAAATCCAAACAACCGGTACTGAATATCGCACTCGAATTTGGTTTCTCTTCCTCACAAAGTCTGGCTAAAGCCTTTCAGCAGCATTTTGGTATTACCCCATCAGCATTTCGTAACTGCCGAAATTACCAAGATTTTTCTGAATTAACCCGAAACAGCAAGATTGGACACACACTGCGCAAGATTGGAAACGAAGTGTGTAACGGTAATACCTATACTGGCTCTGACGTTTTGACATGGAGCACAACAATGGAAACACTACACTTTGAACCATCGAAGCTGGCTTATATTCGAGTAACCGGCCCTTATGGCGAGGGCTATAAAGAGCCTAGCGGCCGGCTTTATCAATGGGCAGAAATGCAGGGACTGGCAGACAATACCTGCATCTTCATTTACCATGACAACCCAGAAATCACGCCAAACGATAAGTGCCGTACTGACATTTGCCTGATGGTGACACTAGATACCCCAGTACCCGACGGCATTGAACTGCAGGACTTCCCCGGCGGCCAATATGCGGTACTGCGCCAGCAAATCACAGATTTCAGCCAGTATGCAAAAGCGTGGGACGAGCTCATGAGTAAAGTGATTGAGTCTGGCATTGAAAATGATGACCGGCCATGTTTCGAGCTTTATCACAGCTTCGATCCAAACACCCAGCACGCGGATGTCAGTTTCTGTACCGCGATCAAGTAATCCCCGGAGCCCACGTAAAGTGGGCTTCTTTTTTTGGCTGACTCATTTGCTTATCTTCCCTGTTACGCTGACTTAATAGCCCTGGCATTCACTCCTTTTTCAGCGGAACAATATTTGCTAAAGGATCTTTACTTCCTAATTATTATGAACTTTTATTAATAAAGAGTTGAATCAAAAAGCACGGGATCATGCTCAGATTTATAGGCAAAAATACACTTTTACTGGCGGTGGTCGTACCCATTATAGTGCTGGTTAGCGGTTGTTCACCGCTTCAGCCCAGTATCAAAATCGGTGTTGTATTGCCTCTGACCGGCAGCTACGCAATCTATGGCCAGCAGGCATTGCACGGCGCTGAACTGGCTGTCGACCAGATCAATCAATCCGGAGGCATATTAGGCAGAAAACTCGAACTCGTCATCCGGGACAACCAGACCGATCCGGCCAAAACCGTTAAATACAGCCGGGAACTGATTAATCAACAAGTCTTCGCCCTTATCGGCCCGGTCAGCAGCGCGTCCCGATATGCAATGACGGAAATCGCCGAAGAGTTCAAAACCCCGCTTTTTTACGGCATGGATTATGAGGGTCGCCACTTCAACCGCTATCTGATCTGTTACAGCGCCATTCCGGAACATTACATCGATCCGCTCATCCCGTACCTGATCGATAACGTCGGCAACAGTTTTTACATCTACGGCTATGATTATATTTGGCCCCATCGTATGTCTAAGCGCATCATTGAGTCGGTCAACCAGCATCAGGGCCGCATCACCAATACCGAATTTACCGCCTTCGGTACCACAAATTTCTCGCCGGTATTCGAACGGATCAAACGCTCAGGGGCAAAAACCTTAATGCTGTTTCTCCCCGGCACTGAGGGGTTTACCTTCCTGACGGAAATGAGACAGTATGATTTTGGCCGCTCTGTTCAGGTAGTGGCATTTGCTGCCGACGAAACCTACCTGCCCAACCTTGCGGCCGAAAATCTTGAGGGAATATTAACCGCTTTGCATTTCTTCAACCACTTACAGGACCAACCAAGCAAACAATTTGTTAGAGATTACCAACAGATGCACGGTGCGGATGCTATCGCGACCTACGCGAGCAAGGCTCACTATGACTTAATCTACGTGCTCAAATCCGGTCTGGAATCCGCTGGCGAGGTGGACCGGGAAGCCATGATCGATGCGCTACCGGGACTAACGTTATATCAAGGCGCGAAGGCCATCACCCTGCGGGCCGATCACCATTTTAACCTGCCAATGTATCTGGCACGGTTTCATGCCGGATCGCTTCAAACCGTGAAAGAGCTGGGCACCATAATCCCCGGGGATCAGAGAAGCCGCACCGATGAGTAAACTGACTTTTAAGTTATTCTTAGTCTTACTGCCATTAGCGGTGCTCCTGCTACTGTTTGGCTACGCCTATTATCAGGCACGGCAAATGCTGACCAAAGATCATATCCTGCAATCCACCCAGTTGTCGGCCTCACTGGGTGCCGCAGAGCTCCGTCATTACCTTGAAGATCGGTATCTGGAATTTGAAAAGCTCAGTGAAACCATGGCGCAGTGCCCCCGCAGGGAACTAGCCTTAACAGACCTGTCCGCTGACGCACTAAGCTTTACCCACGGCTTTTCCGCCCTCGTCATCACCGACTTATCCGGCCAGATCAAACACTTCACGCTCTCTGCGAATAAAAGCAACCGCTATATCTTACGGCAAAGTGTCACCGGGCTGGCCCTGCTGCCCGCAGACAAACAAGCGGCTCTGGATGCCGCCTTTAAAGAGTGGCAAGCGGCCTACCCGGAAAACATCCGCATGGAAAAGCAAATCCTGGATCAGATCCACCAGCTTAGCCAACGCGGTGAAGAAAACTCTCAACAGACTCGGCGTTTAAACGACGGGCTGATCAAACTAAGAGAGCAGCAATATTTGCCTAAGCATGTGGTTAGCCTGGCAGCAACAGCAACAGTCGCACAGCTTGGCCTGATTTATGACCGCGAAACCTACCTGTTTTCCCGGCCATTAGTTAATTGCGACAAAAAGCAGGTTGGCTACTATAGCGCAGTGCTGGACAGGACTCTGATAGAAGATCACCTGTTTAAGATGGAGCGCAACCTGTCTGATCACGGTTTGCAGCGTGTCGATGTTTTTGTGACGCATAGCGACGACTTACACCCGCTGACAGACGTGCACTACCTGCCGATAACGCAGCTGGCCACCCAGGGCTGGAACCGCAGCACCGAGCCGGTATTGCGCAGGGATCTCAACGGCATCCTTATTAATCTCCCTATCGATGTAAACATCAAGGCTCACCAGGCGTTCTGGCCACAACGGCCAGAGCAACACCCGATTGCCACCCTGGCGGTTTTTGTATCGATGGAAGAAATTACATCCGCTAACTGGATATTATTAAGAGAAGTACTGATCTATTTAGTTTTGGCGCTGGGTATGTTTGTACTGCTTACCCTCTACCTTTCCCATTTCATATCAGCGCCAATCATTGAGTTGCGCAGGCGGATCTCGGTGTTGTCCCGCACCGGCAGAGCACGCACCAACTTTGCACCGCGGGATGATGAAATCGGTGATCTGTTCACTGCTTTTTCAGATATGGCATTCAACATTAAAACCAAAGAATCTCAACTGGTTGAGCTGACCCGGCAGGATCCCTTAACCCATATCATCAATCGCCGGGCGCTGGTTCAGCATGCGGAAAAGTTTCAGCAACTGGGCGTCTCTTGCTGCCTGTGCATGCTGGACCTGGACCACTTCAAAACGATCAATGACAACCTGGGCCACGCCACCGGGGATGCCGTCCTCAAAGACTTTTGCGCACTAGTGAGCGATGAAATTCGCACCAGCGACATCTTTGGCCGTATTGGTGGAGAAGAGTTTGCCCTGATTTTGCCCCAAACTGAGCTGCAGGATGCTGCCCGGTTGGCTGAGCGCATCCGTAAGCGGGTCGAAAGCCAGCTTATCGCTTTTAATAACACCATCGGACAGGAAAGCCGCAGGGTCACCGTCAGTATCGGCGTGGCTTCCTGGTACAGTGGCGAGTTTGATAAAGCGTTATCTAAAGCCGATAAACTGCTCTATCAAGCCAAAGATAAAGGCCGTAACCAGGTAGCGGTAGAACCGGAGTAACCACAAAGGCCTGCACGCTTCCCGCTACAACCAAAGCCAGGCAAATGATAAACTGCCGGTCTATCTCATTACGTAATTAATAGGAAAAGCGATGAACCCGATTCTTGCAATGTTGAAAGAGAACAATATCAGCGACGAGCAAACCAACCAGCTGTTTCAGACACTGACAGAAAACCCTCTTGCGGCAATGGCAACGATCAGTCAGTTGGGGTTACCTCAAGACAAACTCCAATTGCTGTTAGGACAAGTCATGCAAAACCCGGCTTTGATTAAAGAAGCCGTCGAAGAGTTGGGGCTGGATTTTGCGAAAGTTGAAGAAGCGAAAACCAAACTTCAGCAATAAAACCCTGGCGAGCAAAACTCAAGAGGCTGTCTCAGGCGAACCCCAGTAGCGGCCTTTATATCGGGCAAGCCGCGCAAACAACAACGCAGAGCCGAAGCTCTGCGTTTTATCCTTAAACTGCACATTGGTACCAATCTACACAAGTATCTGATCATTCATGCTGGTTGAACCGCTGATAACTGTGTTTTAGATTGGGTAATTAGAATAACTATGTAACCGAAATCTACGCCTTGTGCTCAGCGATTTTTCCTGCGCAACTATCTGAATACCTACTTATCTAGATTGATATTACTCTGTGTAAAACGCGCGCTTAAGCGCCATTTCCAGGCCTCGCACTTCTGCCAAACCTTTAAGTCGGCCAATGGCGGAGTAACCCGGATTCGTCTTCTTATTCAGGTCATCCAGCATCTGGTGACCGTGATCCGGACGCATCGGAATTAAACGCAGGTCGCCCGTCTCAGCACGGCGCTGCTCTTCAGCCAGAATCGCCATCACGACGTTGTACATGTCGACGTCACCATCAAGGTGGGCTGCCTCATGAAACGTCATCGCATTACCCTCTTCACGCTTGGTTGAACGCAAATGAGTGAAGTAGATACGCTCGCCATGCTTTTTGATCATCGCCACCAAATCATTGTCACCACGTACACCATAAGAGCCGGCACACATGGTCAGGCCATTCATTTTACTCGGCACTTTCTCAGTCAGCCAGTCGATGTCTTCAATGGTTGAGACAATGCGCGGCAGGCCAAGAATCGGACGCGGAGGATCATCGGGATGAACGGCCAACTTCAGACCATGCGCTTCACACACCGGCATCAGTTCCGTTAGGAAGTGTGCCATATGCTCGCGCAGTTGGTCTTTACCGATACCCGCATAACGATCCAATTGAGCCTGGAACTCCGCCAGCGTGTAACCTTCTTCCGCTCCCGGCAGACCGGCAATAATGTTGCTGGTCAGTTGCTGGATTTGCGCTGCGCTCATACTGTTGAAATATTCCAGCGCCTGCGCCTGTTCGCTTTCGGTGTAATCTGCGGCGGCACCCGGACGTTTGAGGATATGCAGTTCAAATGCTGCAAACGCAATTTGATCAAACCGTAGCGCTTTCGACCCGTCTGGCATTTCAAATGCCAGGTCAGTACGCGTCCAGTCGAGCACCGGCATAAAGTTATAGCAGACCGTGTCAATGCCGCATTCGGCCAGATTACGCAACGTCTGTTTGTAGTTGTCGATCCACCGCTGGAAATCACCCGTTTGGGTCTTGATCTCTTCTTGCACCGGCACACTTTCCACGACCGACCAGGTTAAACCTTTCTCTTCGATGATGGCTTTGCGTTTTAAGATCTCTTGTTTTGACCACACTTCACCGTTTGGAATGTGGTGTAAAGCATTTACGATGCCTGTTGCACCAGCTTGACGAATATCGTCTAGCGACACTGGGTCATTCGGGCCGTACCAACGCCAAGTTTGTTCCATGACACTCACCTTTATTTAAGACGTACTCAGCCTGCTCGAATGTATCAAGCTAAGTACAAAACGACTTCTGAATATGCAGTTGCTGAGATACAACTGCGCTGACTAGAGCCGGCCGCAGCCGGCAATATGGCTAGCTTTTTTCCGCCCGCGGCAGAACAACCGGGTTGGAACTAAACAAGTAACCATCAAAATTCGGATCATCGATATCAGACAACTCCAACAAGCGCTGTTTGACATTTTCAAGGTGTTGCCACATGGCATTCTTCGCGGCGACAGGGTCTTTACGCTGCAAAGCAGCGAGGATTTTGGCGTGATCGTCTAACCACTCTTCACGGTAGTCTTGGCCGGCGATGTGCGAGTGAAGTTTCTTCCACATTGGGCTGCTTTCACGTCGCTCCCAGGAATGCTTGAGCATATCCACCAGCACCGAGTTTTGCGTCGCTTCGGCAATGCACATGTGAAACTTCTCATCACCGTTACAATCGGTGGTGCCACTGGACAGTTCTTCTCGCTCCAGCTCCAGTGCCGCACGCATTTTCACGATGTCGCTTGGCGTCACCTGCATGGCGGCAAACTCGGCAATATTGCTCTCGAGCAGCTGACGCGCCTGAAGCATTTCGAACGGACCCGCATCATCGCTGATCACATTCTCACGAGAATTCAGTTGAGACGGAATATTGATGACATACACACCCGAGCCTTTTTTCACTTCGACTAAGTTTTCCAGCTCAAGCATAATGATTGCTTCACGCACCACAGTACGACTCACGTCAAGTCGCTCTGCGATATCGCGCTCTGGCGGCAGCCTGTCTCCGATCTGGTAACGACCGTTGATAAGCTCTTGTCTAAGTACTAAACCAATCTCTTGATATGGTCTTTTCGGCTCAAAAGGCATCATGATGATATTATCACTATATTCCATCTAACTTCTCACGCCATAATAATGACCAATAGTAATTGGTCAACCTCTATGTACCAGAATATGGTAACACCTTGTTTTTGGTTATTTACTAGTTATGTAACTGCGAACTACTGAACGGCTTTGATTTTCTCAATCAGTTCATTCAGTTCATTCAGTTCAGGATTAGTTTCTGCTAGCTCGGCATACATCGGCTGAACCGCCTGTACAAATGCCGCTTTGTCCGGCTCAACAAAAGTCACCCCCATCTTCGCTGCTTTCGCCCGCTCTTTGGCTTCAGACTCAGCCCAGAGCTTCTTCATGTATTCAGAAGAGTCAATCGCCGCTTTCATCAGTGCTTGTTGCTGCTCTGGGGTTAGCTTGTCGTAGGTTTTGTTGGAGATAACCAATACATCCGGCACCATGGTGTGCTCATCCAGGCTGAAGTATTTAGACACTTCGCTGTGACGGCTGAGGCTAAATGACGGAATGTTGTTTTCCGCGGCATCGACAACCCCCTGCTGCAGTGCGGTATAGAGTTCACCATATGCCAGAGGCGTCGGGTTTCCGCCTAACGCTCTTACCATGGCGATTGCTGACGGACTCGGCTGCACGCGAATTTTCAGGCCTTTAAGATCCTCAGGCGTGTTGATGGGTTTGCTGGTGTAAAAGCTACGCGCACCGGCATCATAATATGTCACACCAATAAAACCGCTATCTGTTGAAGAGTTGAGGATTTGGCGACCAACCTCGCCATCCGTCACGTTATAGTAGTGATTTTTATCACGGAACAAATAAGGCAGGTTGAAGGCGGAATAAGCCGGAGAGAAGGCTTCCAATTCTGCCGCGTTGCTCTTCACCATATCCAGTGCGCCATTTTGCATCAGCTCCATCGATTCACGCTGAGTACCAAGCTGCGCATCAGGGTAAATCCGGATACGAACTTCACCATTGGTCATTTCGCGCACTTCTTTCGCCATATAATCCATCGCTTTGTGGACGGCATGATCGCGCGGGTGGTTGTGACTCAGCTTTAATGTGGTTGCGGCATAGGCAGAAGCAGTGGCACCGAACGTCATTGCGGCGCCGACTACCACGCTCAAAAGCGTCTTACGCGTCATCATTGTTCTTTTCTCATTGGATTGGTTGTCCAATATGTAAGGTCGTTATATTTCACTCAACGGTATTTGTTGTTTCGAGCGCATTATTGCGCTCAAAAACCTTAGCCGTCAAAACAAAAAACTAAATTGATTGACCAATATCACAAACACACCCCGCGCATTGGTTGACCAATCTATTTGTGAGCCGGCTCACGTGACAACCACATTGGCTAACTTATAATCCGGTCAGAAAGATTAGCGTATGTTACTGCCCTACTCAGCAACACTTCCTTACATTGGTAAACCAATTGTTATGAGATACGCGTATTTACTGAAAGGAAATAGAAAATGAATAAACTGGTCAAATATATCAACAAGGGGCTGGCGGCCTTTACCATCTCCCTCTCGACCTTCCTCGTCTTTTGTGTGATCTGGCAGGTGATATCGCGCTACGTAATAGGTAAACCCAGTACGGTCACAGATGAGCTTGCCCGCTACCTGTTTATGTGGGTGGCGCTGATCGGTGCAGCCTACACCACCGGCCAGAAACGCCACCTTGCCATTGACCTGTTAACCATGAAACTGCAAGGCAAGCGCAAACTCATCAATGAAATCGTTATCCAGTTCGCTATCGCGCTGTTCTCTTATGTGGTTTTGGTTCACGGCGGCACACAGCTGGCTCTAAAGACCCTTGCGACCGGCCAGCTCACCCCGGCTCTCGGCATGGAGATGGGTTACATCTACTTCTGTCTGCCAATCAGTGGCGCACTGATGATCTTCTACTCCGCCGTGTTTGCGTTTGATCGTGTAAAACAATTGATGTCTGGTGAAGCCCTTATCACCGACTCCCAACTTGATTAATAGAGGGCTCCATAATGGAATGGCAATTAATTCTTACCCTGTTCGGTAGCTTCGCCGTACTGCTCGCAATCGGTGTACCGGTTTCTTTCGCTATCGGATTATCTTCGCTGGCGACCATTTTAATGAGCTTGCCGCTTGAACCCGCCATCGCGGTGGTCGCGCAGCGCATGGCCGCCGGTCTGGACAACTTTGCCCTGCTGGCAATCCCGTTCTTCATCCTGGCCGGCAATATCATGAACCAGGGTGGTATCGCACTGCGGCTGATTAACTTTGCCAAAGTACTCGGCGGCCGACTGCCTGGCTCACTGGCACATGTCAATGTCATGGCCAACATGATGTTTGGCTCAATTTCTGGCGTCAGCGGCTGCGGTAGGGGGCACCATGTCACCACTGCAAAAGAAAGACGGCTACGATGAAAACTTTTCTGCCGCCGTGAATATCACCTCCTGCCCTTCAGGCTTGCTGATCCCGCCCAGCAATACTTTGATCGTGTTCTCTTTGGTCTCCGGCGGCACCTCTATTGCCGCGCTGTTTCTGGCAGGCTACATCCCGGGCATTTTGATGGGGCTGAGTATCATGATCGTGGCCGGCATCATCGCTAAACGTCGTGGTTACCCGTTAGCGGCGCGCCCGTCACTGGCCATGGTTTGGGACACCTTCCTCAAAGCCGCACCATCGCTGGCCCTGATCGTAATCATCATGGGTGGCATCATCGGCGGTATTTTTACCGCTACCGAAGCCTCGGCGATTGCGGTCATGTACACCTTTGTGCTCGCGGTGCTGGTTTACCGTGAAGTGAAATGGCGAGAGTTGCCGAAAATCATCCTTGAGTCAGCGGTAACCACCTCGATTGTTTTACTGTTGGTCGGCGCTTCAATGGGCATGTCATGGGCGATGGCCAACGCAGATATTCCTTATATGATTGCCGATGCGTTAATGGCAGTTTCAGAAAACCCGTTAATCATTCTATTGATCATCAATATCATCCTGTTGATCGTAGGCATCTTCATGGACATGACTCCGGCAGTACTGATCTTTACCCCGATCTTTCTGCCAATTGCCCTTGATATGGGCATCGACCCGGTACACTTTGGCATCATGATGACCTTTAACCTGGCTATCGGTATCTGTACCCCACCTGTCGGTAGCGCCCTGTTCATCGGCTGTTCAGTCGCCAACGTGGCTATCGATAAAATCATCAAGCCCCTGCTGCCTTTCTACGCAGCCCTGATCCTGGCACTGATGGCGGTGACCTTTATTCCTCAGCTTAGCCTGTTCTTACCGAATCTAGTTCTTGGCTACTAACTATTAAGAACCAACCATCCCGCAGCAACACCTGCGGAATAAGGAAAACCACAATGAAGACGATTTCTAATTCGACGCTGAATCACCACGCTGCGCTTTCGGACTACGACTGTTCGGCACTGAAAAGCCGGATTGTCCACCTTGGTTTTGGCGCTTTCCACCGCGCCCACCAGGCACTGTTCACCGATGAAATGCTGAGTAAAACCGACTCTGACTGGGGCATTTGTGAGATTAACCTGTTCGGCGGAGAAGAACTGATCCAATCACTGCGCGCGCAAGACCACCTGTATAGCGTGGCAGAAAAAGGCGCAGAGTCTACCACCGTCAAAGTGATCGGTGCGGTTACCGAATCACTCCATCCGAGCCTGGATGGTACCCAAGCCGTACTGGAAAAAATGGCCGAGCCGCAGGTAGCGATCGTCTCTATGACCATCACCGAAAAGGGCTACTGCGCCGATCCGGCCACCGGTACGCTGGATAAACACAACCCGCTGGTGATTGCTGATCTGGCCAATCCTGCCGAACCAAAATCAGCGCTGGGTTACATCGTTCAGGCACTTAAGATGCGTCGTGAGCGCGGTTTGACACCATTCACCGTGATGTCTTGCGATAACGTGCAAGAAAATGGCCACGTGGCAAAAGCCGCAATCCTTGAATTTGCCCAGTTGCTGGATCCGGAACTGCGTGACTGGATTGAAACCAATGTCACTTTCCCATGCACCATGGTTGACCGCATAGTGCCAGCGGCAACCGAAGAGACGCTAACAGAAATCGCACAGCTGCTTGGCTGTGACGATCCATGCGGCATTGCCTGTGAGCCTTTCCGTCAGTGGGTTATTGAAGATAACTTCGTGGCTGGCCGCCCAGACTGGAATGTGGCTGGTGCAGAGTTTGTCGCAGATGTTGTACCTTATGAAGAAATGAAGCTGCGGATGCTAAACGGCAGCCACTCATTCTTGGCTTACCTCGGTTATCTGGGCGGCTACGCGCACATCTCCGACACCATGACAGACGAAGGTTACCGTAAAGCGGCGTTCAACATGATGATCAAAGCGCAGGCACCATCGCTCACCATGCCAGAAGGCACTGATTTGGCAGGTTACGCCAAACTGCTTATCGACCGCTTCACCAACCCAAGTTTAAAACACAAGACCTGGCAAATCGCGATGGACGGCAGCCAGAAGATCCCGCAACGCCTGGGCGGCAGCTTACGCTTCCATCTGACACAAGGTTCGGACTTCTCATCGCTTGCCACTGCAATTGCGGGCTGGATGCGTTATGTCGCAGGCGTTGATGAGCAAGGCAACGACATTGATGTGCGCGATCCGATGGCAGAGACCCTGCGCCAAATCAGCGACCAGCATGGTATGAATGTTTCGGTTGTCCCTGCACTGCTTGCTGTAGAGGCGATTTTCCCGGCAGAATTAGGCCAAAACCCACAAGTGATTGACGCGGTAAGCAGCGCATACCAGTCACTGATTGATAACGGTGCGCGTGCGACCGTTGCAGCGCTGGTATAGGAGTTGAAAATGAAGAGTTTCTTATGTGACGACTTTTTGCTCTCAAACGAAACCGCGCGGCGCTTATACCATGAGCACGCCGCTGACCAGCCGATTTACGATTACCATTGTCACCTAAACCCGGCTGAAGTGGCGCAAAATCGTCAGTTCGACAACTTAGGTCAAATCTGGCTGGAAGGCGATCACTACAAATGGCGTGGCATGCGCTCTGCAGGTATCGAAGAGCGTTTGATCACCGGTGATGCGAGCGACTACGACAAGTACATGGCGTGGGCGAAGACGGTACCTCAGACCTTGGGTAACCCGCTGTATCACTGGACACACCTGGAGTTACGTCGTCCGTTTGGCATCAGCAATACGCTGTTTAGCCCGGAGAGCGCCGATCAGATTTGGCATCAATGTAATGAGCTGCTGGCAACGCCAGAGTTCACTGCACGTGGTATCATGCAGCAAATGAATGTGGTCATGGCAGAGACGACAGACGATCCGATTGACTCGCTCGAACACCATCAAGCGATTGCACAAGACGATACATTGAGTATTGAAGTGCTACCGAGCTGGCGTCCGGACAAAGCGTTTAAGATTGAACTGGATGTGTTTGCCGAGTACATGCACAAGCTGGGTGAAGTGGCCGATATTGAAATCCGTCGCTTTGGTGATCTACTGAGTGCGCTCGATAAGCGTTTGGCGCACTTCGATGCGCATGGCTGCCGCGCCGCAGATCACGGCATAGAAATTGTCCGTTATGCACCAGTTCCAACCGAAACAGATCTGGATGCTATGCTGGCTCGTCGCCTTAATGGCGAACGGCTGAATGAGCTAGAGTGTGCGCAATTCTCAACTGCGGTCCAGGTCTGGCTTGGCAAACGCTATGCACAATTGCGCTGGGTGATGCAGCTGCATATCGGTGCGCAGCGCAATAACAACACCCGCATGTTCCAGCAGTTGGGCGCAGATGCAGGGTTTGACTCGATTGGCGATCGTCCGTTTGCCTTTGAACTGGCACATCTGCTGGATGAAATGGACCAAAGCAACGAGCTGCCGCGCACCATCCTCTACTGCCTGAACCCGCGGGATAACGAGATGATGGCGACCATGATTGGCAATTTCCAGGGAGGCGGTATCGCAGGTAAAGTGCAGTTCGGTTCCGGTTGGTGGTTCAACGATCAGAAAGATGGCATGCAACGCCAGATGGAGCAGTTGTCCCAGTTGGGCCTGCTCAACCAGTTTGTCGGCATGCTGACCGACTCACGCAGCTTCTTGTCTTACACCCGCCATGAATACTTCCGCCGCATCTTGTGTGACATGCTCGGCCGCTGGGCGGAAAACGGCGAAGTACCGAATGACCTGTCACTGCTTGGGCCTATGATTGAAAACATCTGTTTTGCGAACGCCAAGCGTTACTTTGAAGAGAGGGCGTAACTGATGAAGCACATCGCCATTATAGGTGAATGCATGGTTGAACTGAACGGCACACCGTTCGGCCCGATGCAGCAAACATTTGGTGGTGACACACTCAACGCTGCGGTTTATCTGAGCCGCGGCTGTGAGGTGAATACCAACCCGGGTGAGATTAAAATCTCCTATGTCACCGCACTTGGCACCGACCCCATAAGCACTGGTATGCTAGCTCGCTGGGAAGATGAGGGCGTTTCCGCTGAGCTGGTACTGCGTGATGAAGCCCGCACACCAGGCTTATACCTGATCCAACTGGATGATCAGGGTGAGCGCACCTTCTTGTACTGGCGTAACCAGTCTGCAGCACGTTACCTGCTTCAACACCCTGGTTTTGGCCTGATTAAGCAGGCATTGACCCAGGTGGACACTGTCTTTCTAAGCGGTATCACCCTGGCGATTTTGCCCGAGCAAGACCGCATTGTGCTGCTCAACCTGTTAGTGGAGCTCAAAGCACAAGGCGTTGAAGTCGCCTTTGACAGTAACTTCCGCCCTGCGCTATGGCCGCAAGATGACAACCAAACCGTCCAAGACGTTTACCAGGCCATGTACCGGCTAACAGACATCGCACTGGTGACGTTTGATGACGAACAACTAATTTGGGGAGATCACTCACCAGAGCAGACCATTGAGCGTCTCACATCACTTGGCATAAGCAAGTGCGTGGTCAAGTTGGGCGCAGATGGCTGCCTGATTCAAGATTCCGGTACGGTTTTGGCTCCACAAGCCGTGCCAACCCAGCCTGTCTTAGAAGTGGTGGATACCACTTCTGCAGGCGACTCATTCAATGGTGGCTTCTTGTCGGCATACCTTGCGGGCGCAGACTTAGCGACCGCATGCCAAAGAGGTAACGCCCTAGCGGGTGCGGTGATTCAGCATCACGGCGCCATCATTCCCAAAGCATTCACACAACCGGCGCTTGGCGTCGCTTAAGGAACACTCATGTCTAGCATTAAACAACAACTGAAAGCCCTGAAAGTCATCCCTGTTATCGCCATCGACAAAGCCGAAGACATCATCCCTCTGGGTAAAGTCTTAGCTGAAAATGGCCTGCCGGCAGCCGAAATTACCTTCCGCTCCGAGGCGGCTGCAGAAGCGATTCGCCTGCTGCGTGAATCTCAACCGGACATGCTGATTGGCGCAGGCACAGTACTAAATCGTGAACAAGCTGTCGCAGCAAAAGCAGCAGGCGCCACGTTTATCGTCTCTCCAGGTTTTAACCCAAATACCGTTAAAGCCTGTCAGGAGATCGGCATTGATATCGTACCGGGCGTCAATAACCCAAGCACTGTCGAAGCAGCGCTGGAAATGGGCTTAACCACATTGAAGTTCTTCCCGGCAGAAGCATCCGGCGGGATCAACATGGTGAAATCACTGCTCGCCCCATACACCGATATCGAACTGATGCCGACAGGCGGTATCAACCCTTCCAACATTAAAGACTATCTGGCCATCCCACGCGTACTAGCCTGCGGCGGCACCTGGATGGTCGACAAGAAGTTGATTGAGGCAGGCGATTGGGAAGAGCTGGCACGGCTGACGCGCCAAGCCGTGGCATTAGTGAATGAATAATCGCAATCGCGCAGCTGAGTAAAGCACACAGCCCTCCCTTTGCGGAGGGCTGAATCATTGCAAATAAAGCCCAGTCAATACTGATTCACTTACAGCTCATAGATTCTTCATCGCGTATCTCAAACAAGCTCGTCGCAATGACGGCTCAGATAAAACACCAACCATGGAATGAACATGGAAAACTGGTTAGTACAGGGCATTGGTGGCATCGCGTTTGTCGTTGGCGTAATGGCTTTCTGGCAAAAAGATGACAACCGCTTTCGCTACAACATGATGGTGTTCTGCTTCATCATGGCCATTCACTTCGCACTAATGGGCGCAACCGTTGCGGCGATTGGCGTGGTGATCAATGCTGTTCGCAGTTTTGCTTCAATCAAAACCCAATCGCGCAAGGTGATGTGGTTCTTCATCGGACTGATGTGGTTTATGACGCTACCTAACGTTAGCCATTTCTTTGAACTGCTCACTGTGATTGGCTCATCCGTGGCCACATGGGCGCTGTTTTCCAGACAAGGTATAACGCTGCGCCTGCTGATCTTGTTCAACTCATTCTGCTGGGTCAGCCATAATCTCTGGCTCGGTTCGATCGGCGGTTCTCTGGTCGAAAGTACTTTTATCATAACTAACCTGGTAACCATATACCGGCTCAATCGTTCAGCAAAAACCAGCAACCAACCACAGACTTGTCATGAGAGTTAATCTGTCCACGCCCATAAATAAGAACTGACCTTGCTCTTTTTTGGTTAACCAAAATAGCAGTGGTGCGTTAAACTGTTACTCCTCATCCCACATCACATCGCACTCCTCTTTTGCCGCTGCGGTGAGCAGTTCAATTAACGGAAATGCGCGGTTTGCCATGCTCACCGCTTGCTCAACATCATCATCGTCTTCGTCTTGTTCAGGTTCCGCTTCTGCTTGCAGTGAGAGCCTTTGCTGCTTGTCGATGGCCGCTTTAAGCTTGTTCAGTGCCTCAGGCACATCAGGAGCCAAAATCGCACCGGGGACGGTCTCACTGTGTCCCATCATACTCAGCATCTGCAGGCCAACCTCGCCAAACATAGTGACATTGGCATACGCCTTACAGTGAAATGTAATTAACATAGTAACTTGCCCTTTCCATTCGGATTATGTTCTCTAAACCATAGCATAGCGCGGTGAACCCCCATCTCTTGACCTCAGAACTCTTTGCATCGTAACCGGAACACGGTTTTAACCCGTTGTTAACCCGCTGGTTAGCGACAAGCGCTTAGCTGGCGAATACACAATAGTAACTAATCCCATGGTTTTGTTGTGTGAAACATATTGCATTACGCGCAGTCGCTATCTAATAGTATGGCGGTAACACTTTGAACAAACAGGATAATATATGCGAGCTTGGATGTACGGTATGTTGACCGGACTTGGATTGATGACGGTGAATGCCTCGGCACAAGAAGAGATAAACTATCAGGCCATGCTGCCAACGGGTGAGGCGTGGATCCAGCATGCCACCCAAGGCCTGGCCCCTTACTGGATGGCTGAGAGCGCACAAGGGTTACCCGTCGGTAACTTTCCCACCTTTCGCTGTGACAACGGCGAAGTGCTGGATGTCCGCCACCCCTGCCCGGAACTCAATGACCACGGCTGGATACGCGCCGAGTTTGGCCGCGACTACACCCGGATGAAATCACGCCAGACCTATGCCTATGGCGTGCTTTACCACCTGACCGGCGATCCTGACGCCCTTAAGCTGGCCAAAGCCG
This sequence comes from Vibrio sp. CAU 1672, assembly GCF_029223195.1. Lineage (GTDB taxonomy): Bacteria > Pseudomonadota > Gammaproteobacteria > Enterobacterales > Vibrionaceae > Vibrio. The sequence goes on from NZ_JARHUF010000003.1 coordinate 267,982, forward strand.
GGGTGGATTACCTGCTCACCGAACTGCGTGACAGCAAAAACGGCGGCTTTATCAGTTACCGCCAGAATGGCAAACCCGGCCTAAACTGGCAGCAACGCACCTCACAGGATCAAGCTTATGCCCTGGTCGGACTGGCATTTTATTACTATCTGACGCGGGATCCTCGGGTAGAACAGGCTCTGATTGAGCAGCAGAAATTTATCTTCGATCACTACCGCAGCCAAACCAATGACCAATTATTGTGGGTACTCGCCGACAGCGAAAATGAAAAAACCGCGCAGCGCGAACTGGTCGCCCAGCTGGATCAAATCAATGCCTACCTGCTGCTGGTCATGCCGCTGCTGCCAAAACAGGCACAGGAAAAGTGGCAAGCAGATTTAGAATGGCTGACCCGCAATATGCTGGCCAAATACCACAATCCATCCGAATCCCGCTTTTATGGGGCTATCCACCACCCGGCAATGATGTCGATTAACGCCAAGCATAATGATTATGGCCACACGATCAAAGCCTACTGGATGACCTACCTGGTCGGCCAGGCATTGCATAATGAAGAGTGGATGACACTGGCCTATAACGGGATGAAAACTACCCTGTCGAACGCCGCGTTCGATTACCCGAAAAGTGAGCTCAAACCAACCCTGCCACCAGCAGAGTACAACGCAATATCCTCTGAATACATCTACAGCTGGCAGGATAAACCCTTTAGCCGCTGGGCCTCGTCCTGGCAATGGGCAGAGCTGGATCAGGCCCTGATGACCATCGCGATGCACGAAGGTGACCGGCTGGCACCCGATTTAACCCGCCAGCTGTTTTTTACCACCAGCACTTTTCAGCAGTACTGGGTTGACGAGCAGTTCGGCGGCGTCGGCCTGATGCCAAAATCGGTTAAGCAGTTCCACTGGGGCAACGGCTATCACCAGTTTGAGCATGCCCTGGTCGGCTACATCAGTGCCCAAACCTGGTATAAACAGCCGGTTGAGCTCTATTACGCTTTTGCCGCCGAACAGGAGTACCCTGTGCAGCCCTACTACTTTAAGGGCCAGTTGATCAGCCACGAACAGATGGCGCAGCCGCTCGGCATACCCGGATTGGTTGCGGTTAAAGCCCGGTTTGATATTACAGCGAACTAGGCAATCAGCCTGATACAAAAGCCGCTGCTACTTGTCAGCGGCTCTAATCACCCTCGCGCTATTTTATGGCCACCAGCTGAGTCTATCGGCAGATAAAACCTCCAGCCAGACAACATGTGATACTAAAATGAACAGCAGATGTCATTGTGATGAAAGGGCATCACGGACTGATCTAAATCAGATGCACATAACTTATTTGCCCCCATTGCACTCGCTTCAACAGAACTGTCATATTGATTCGTTTTAATCTCTGAAACTTTGTATTAGGAGATAAAAATATGGATTTTCAAACACATAAACTAACAAGCGTCGCCCTACTCACCGCTTTGGCGGTCATGGGCTGTAACTCTGGCAGCTCAACAGCCACCAGCCAGCCCAAAGCAAAAAACGTGATTCTGATGATCAGCGACGGGGCCAGTGACGGGGCATGGGACCTCTCCAGCTACTGGACTCATGGCGCAAAACTCAACGATACCGCCCCGTATTCAGGCCTGGACAGCCGTCTGGCAATGACGACGTTTCCACTGAATACCAACAACACCCCAGCAGACTGCACACAAGAACCACTGCCACAAGTTAGCTATGACCCGGACCAGGTATGGGATGAAACCCTAGTAAACGAAACCGATGGCAACTATACCCGTCCATTTGCGGGCTATAGCTACCTCAACAAAAGTGCGACCGACTCCGCCGCTGCGGGCTCCGCTCTGGCCACCGGGCATAAAACCTACAACAATGCCATCAGTGTTGATTACTGTGGCCAGCCACTGAAAACCATCACTCAGGTTGCCAAAAAGCATGGCCGCGCAACCGGCATCGTCACGAGTGTCCAGTTTAACCACGCCACACCAGCGGTGTTTGCGGCCAATCATACCAGCCGTAATGACTATTCTCAGCTAGGCACTTTGATGCTGACCAGCGGCATGGCCGATCTGATCATGGGCGCGGGCCACCCGGAGTTTGATATGAACGGGGCCAGGCGCAGCACGCTCAATTATAAATACCTGTCTGAAAACGACTGGCACATGTTACAGCAAGGCGCTCTGTTCCCTTCCGGTAGTGCGCAACCATGGACAGTGATCGAAAGTAAAGAGGCATTCCAGCAGCTCGCGAATAACAGCTCAGCAGCCGAAATTATGCACGGTCCGCTATTCGGCTTGGTTCAGAATGATTCGACCCTGCAGCAAAACCGCACGAACTGCACCTCTGAACAGGCCACTATCGCTTTTGGCTGTCCATTTACCGCGAACGTACCAACCCTGAAGACCATGACCAAGGGGGCCATCAACTACCTAAGCCAAAATGAGAATGGATTTTTCCTGATGATCGAAGGTGGTGCAGTTGACTGGGCCGCCCACGCCAACCACACAGCGCGGATCATTGAAGAACAAGTCGACTTCAATAACGCCGTACAGGCGGTTTTTGACTGGGTTGAGGCTTATAGTGACTGGGATGAGACGCTGTTGATCGTCACAACCGACCATGGTAACTCTTATGTACTGGGGGCCAGCTCCGATCAAAATGCATACGCACCGGTTGAAAACCCGGGCCAGCACATCATGCCCGACGTCAAATATTACAGCGGTAACCATACCCAGGAATTAGTGCGTCTGTACATGAAAGGGGCAGGTGCATCGCTGATCAGCGACTATATTGCGGGCAATGACCCACAGTATGCAGAAAAGTATAACCACACAGGTGCCAACGGTGATTATGTGGACAATACCAATGTATTTGATGTGATGAAATCCGTGCTGGTGAACTAATACCAATCCGGATTCGCAGGTGCTCAGATAATGGCTCTGGAACAATCGCTTAGAACAAGGCGCAGATTTCGGTTAGCTAGTGATGCTAATGACAAAATCTACCACGCAGTTATCAGCAATTTTAACCAGCAAGAATGCTCCGCGATTTATGCAGATGAGGATAAACACGGAACAGAGCGTTCAAACCTCAGCCACCTGAGCTTGCCCACCCGTTAACAAAAATAACGGCAGCCATGTAAATGACTGCCGTTAATTGCTTTTAATTACCTACAATGCAGATAATTACCTACAACTCAGAACAGCGGCGTGATACGAATATCAGCAATCTGTGCCTCGTTCTTTTCACCTTCAATACCACCGGAGTAGATGTAGGTTTCATTAGACTTGAGGTAACTCATATTAAAGTAATCCTCAATCACCAGTTGATAGGTTTGACCCTGTTCAAGCTGGGCTTCTACCGGTGTCGAGTAGCGCATACCCTGATTCTCACCGATATGGCCCATCTGCAGATACCCTGATCCGACGACCTCACCGGCCTCATCGGTCACCTTAAGGTATTTCACCGTATTGGTGATGCCGGTATTCAGCTGGCCAAGGTTATTGTTGTACCAGGCTGCAAGCTGGTAGGTGCCATCTTTGGCCACCGTGAACGACTCAAGGCCTTTGACGCTGCCGCTGTCTTTGCTGACCGTCACTACCGACACGCCTTCTTTTAACTCTTGATATGTGCCTTCAAGCTTAACGCGCACCTCTTCACCAACACAGAAAGGCTGGCTAGGGTTAGAGCGGTAGCCCTGATCGTTAATACTCTCCGCCAGGTAACAAGAGAACCCTTCAAGCGTTTCGGTATACTGCTTGCCGGCCAGATTCGCTTCAATCAACTGACCGTTGCGGTACAGGTTAACGTTGTACTGGCTGTCGATCGCAATGTTAACCTTGCTGTTGGCCACTTCCACCGCCAGTTTTGGCTCTTGTGGAGAATAGACCCGGCTGTCTTTGCTGGCGTAAGGTTTCACGCCCGAAATCACTTTGATGCTGTTATCATCAGCCACCAGACCACCTAAGGTTACGCGGTAGTTACCGTCTTCATCCACTTTCACATCCGCTACCGGGTAGTAACCACTCATGTCGTCGCTCGCCTCAGGTAAGTCGATCGTGACAGAATAGGTTTTGCCCTTGAAGCTGAAGTTTTCCAGCGTAATTTGCTCTGACTGAGCAAACAGGCTGTTGCGCATCCAGCCGGTAATGAAAGGTTTCACTTCCAGTTGGCCGGATTCAGTATGAATACCGAAAATGCTTTCGACAACCATGCTTAAGTAACCGCCGACGGACCAAAGCTGACGCTGCGAGTTGATTACCGGGCCATCCAGGCTGGCGTCTTCATCATGATCGCTATGGATGATGAACGATTTACCCGATAGCCATTCCAGGTTTTCCATGTTCGACAAGTTGGTAGCCGTACCACGGATCAACGACTGCACCGCATTGTTCGCGGCAGCGACGTTGTGCGTGTGCTGCGCGGCGCGCAAGCTGTAGGCGGTCACAAACGGCCAAATCGCCCGGTTGTGATACACCGGTACATCAGGCTGCTGCGGGAAGTACACCGGCACACCAAACTGGCTGTGCGGGTAGTTGGCCATGATTTGGCGTGCCTGTTCATCACTGGCAATACCGCTGATGATCGCCAGTGACTCACCCAGCATGTCATACTTATCGACCGCGATATCTTCACCATCATCAAACAGATAGCTCACGTACATGCCACGCTCGCTGTTCCAGAACTTGTCATTAATGGCCGTTTTCAACTGTGCCGCCCACTCTTGGTATTTAACCATGTTGGATGAGTCAAACTGTTCTGCCAGTTTGGCTGCGAGGCGAATCGCGCGGTAGTGAACTACGTTGGTCGACAATGCCTTGCTGCTACCAATGGCATTCACGTCTCCCGGCGTCCAGGAGGAATAGGTTTGCTCACGCCAGTCAAGGAAAGACTGCTCCCCGGTATACAGGCCAGAGTCTTTATCAAACGCCGCCAGACGGTCTGCTTCCAAGGTGTTGCTGATCGCTTGATAGGCTCGTTCAGCGAACTGGTTGTACTCTTCGCCATCAAGTGCCGACAGTAAACGCTCCGCGCCTAACGCCCAGCTGGTACGGTCAGTACTGATTGGCCAACTGCCACCGGTCCCCGTATCCTGAACGATCTGTTCACCATCATATTGCTGGTCTGTGGTATCACGGAATGCCGACAGCTTGAAATTCAAGCCGTTTTTAACGCGCAACGGGTTCATCAGCGCCAACGACAGATCGGCGGCATAGGCCAGATCGCGCGTCCAGACGTAGTGCCATTTGGCCCCGGTTTCGAACACTTCCGCCTTGATCGGCTGATTGTAATTGTAGTTACCGTCCTTGATTTCAGACACGGCCAGTTGGTCTAACTCTTTAAGGGTAAGGGCAAACAAAGCGTCAAAGGCCACATCCCCCGTGACCACGCGAGGCCCGGTTTTCTCATTGATCAGCATACCCTGATCCAGCGCGTCACGCAGTTCCGTGGTGGTTGAAATACCGAATTCACGCTGGGCGGCATTAGGATCCTTAACCGAGAACACCACGGTTTCCTTCGTGCCATCGTAGTTGGCAAACAATTTGGTGTCCTTGGCCTGATGGCCTTCATGCACCATACTCGGATCGATGATCGCATCCGAGTAGTAACGTTCAGCCTCTTGCTGGGTAGCTTTGGTGACCGTCATAGTCGCCTGGCTGGCATCGGCAAAGCTGACCGCGAATTTGTAATAGCCTTTTTCTGCAAAAGTGATCTCCGAGTTACAGTCATTGTTCATGCACTCTTCGTTGCTCGCTGGCTTGGGCAGGTAGCCCTGAGCCTGATCGAACTCCGCCGGCTCAGCGAAATTGGTGTATTCGATCTGCCAGCCCGGATCGGCAATTTTAAACTGGTTGCTACCGCGCGCAACACGCAACACGGTTTCGTATTTATTATTGCCCAAATAGTTCAGTTTCGCATGTTCTGCCGTTCCCCAATCGCCGTTTAAGCCACGTAAATACAGGTCGGCTCCGATAATCGGCGTCTCAGGGGTGACCGGTTTGTCCGTAGCTGGTGTCACGGCGTCCGCTCCACACCCAGATAAACCAATACACGATGCCACAGCAAGCGCAATAAAACTCGGTTTCATGATCATTCCTTAGATTGTTATTTTGAGCGACAGTCTAAAGAACAATGACTTAGGTAAAAAATAGACAATTAACGGCCAGACATAGACGCCATCTATATTTCCAACATAAATGGTGACTATGATCAATAAAACGCATTTCCAGTGGCTTCAATACACTTTTAAATATGTGATTTCGAGGCAAGTTTGTGCAGAATACCTGCCAGTGGTGGGGGAAAAGAACATGGACAAATCGCTTCAGCAGTTTTTATTGGTCGCTCGTTGCCAAAGCATCAGTGCAGCCGCAAGAATGGCCGGACTCAGCCAGCCAACCGTAACCAGTAATTTAAAAAAGCTGGAAGACAACCTGGGAGTCGCACTGTTTGACCGCAACTCCAAAGGTATGACGTTAACCGAATATGGCCGCATTCTTTATCGCCACAGCAGTGCGATGCAGCATGAATACAACCAAATGGTGCAGAGCATTGAAGAGCGCAAACATTTCCAGGTAGAAAAACTCAAACTGGGGACCGGAGACGCCTGGTGGCCACTGTTCGTCAAACAAGCTTTAAACGAGCAACTCAAGCAATTCCCCTCCGCCTCGACCCATGTCGAGTTTGGCAACCACCTCGGATTAATGGATTCGCTGGTTAACGAACAAATTGAGTTTTTTATCGGCCACGAAATCGTCGGCTTATCCTCCAAATGCGATGTGACCTTTGTCCCTCTGTTTCAAACCGCTGATGCCTATTACGTCGGCCCCAACCACCCCCTGCTGGGACAGGTTGTCAGCTATGATATGCTGCTTGACTACCCTGCATTGTCGGTAACTTATGATGCCAAGAAATTCGGTCACGTAATTGATAACCCCATGCCAAAACAAAATGAGCGTGAGCGTCAGCAACTGGATGACCGGCCGACTTATGAAGTCGACTCCTTATTAGCCAGCATCGATGTGCTCAAAGAGAGTGTCGCGGTCATGTCTTATACCAGCCATTTGCACTCATATTTGGCGTCTTTTGGCTTACAGCGCCTGACCATGCATAAAGAGCCCAACCCCGGAACCGTCGGAATATACCACCATCGCCGGGAAACCTCAGAATCGCATCTCGAGCTGATCGAAAAAATCACCAAACTGGCCAAGCAGCTTGATTGAGTAACCCGCAGCACGGTCCCGGTTAAGCGGCACTCAGCCAAGCAACCCGTGACCGACCGAGCCTTCCGGCCCGAGGAAGTGCCTCATTGACTCAGACAAACAGCGTGATCGCCAAAAGGATCAGCACCACTCCCGCACTTCTTTCAATCCAGTGTATACCACGCCTGAGGTGATGCTGAGTCCGGGGCTGGCCAATGGTGGCGGCAATCACAACATCCCAGAGTAACAGCGCCACAAACATCCCGCAGACTATCCGGCGGTTACACTGCCTGATGGCCTGGCAGAAACACCTCGCCAAGCATGCAGCGCACTGACCCCCCGCCGATCTGCTCGATGGTACGCACATCAAACGCCAGCAGCTTGCCGTGGGTGGCTAACTGCTTTCTTTGTGCCGGCGAAAACGCCTGATAAGCAGATTGCGACATAGCGATCACTTTGTCACCTTTTGCGGTTTCAAGCTGTAAAATGTTGCCGCAGAAGCGGTTCATCTGCTCAAGCGAAATCGAAATCACCTGCTTGTGCCTCGCCAGCGATTTGAGTACATAACGGCGCTCAAACTCGGGGATCACCTCATCACAAATCACACAGAACTGCTCGCCCACCGCCATCATGACATTGGTGTGATATACCGGCGCACCAGACGGCAGACAGGTCTGAAAGGAAACAACCTGGGAATAACCGATCCGTTTGGCGTAATCATCCAAAACCAGGCGATCACAGCGCTGTGACAATGCCGCATAAATGGTCTGGTTGAGGTGATCAAACACCATCACTCCGGTACTTTCCAAATACGCCGGGTCATCCAGGTAATGGGTCAGGCTGTCCTGGTGGTGCACTTCACGGCCCGCCTCAGCCAGTGCGGCCACTAAGGCTTGCGGCCGCACCTCTCGCTGGCGGTTGGCACACGCCATCGGAAAGGTGTAAAAGCCCCCTTCAGGAGTGGTAGTGAACCAATTGTTGGGAAACACCGCATCCGGAGTGGCAATCGCAGAAAGCGGATAATCAAACTCCACCACCTCAACGCCTTCCTGACGCAAAATACGCACCATGGCGGCGAACTCCGCCATCGCCTGACGGGTCACTTGTTCTTGGCTCAGCGCAACATGGTGCTGAAACTCATTGTCCTGCGCTGTTTCTTCATTAAAACGAAACTCTTTCGGTGGCACCATTACCACGCAGTTGGCGTTATGGCGCAGCGTCTTTTGCGGCGTTGGCCGTTTCTCCCGGGCAAACACCGGCACCGATTTGTGTAATTGCATCCGTTTCAATCCTCATAACTAGAATGAGGAGATTGTAAATTTATTGTTAACTCAAGTTTTGCTGTATTTAGGCCAAATCCCCCGGCTCAGGAGAAAATATTGCGGTAAAACACACCCAATGCACGAGTTTTTATTGTCGTAATGCTGGTTTAAGCTTTTATCGCGTCCGCGTTAGGTAAAGTAGTATAAATCGCTGCGATCTTACCAATAACCAACTAGTTACATTTAAAAGCAAATCAGTTAGACTATTTTTTCGCCCCTCTTACACACAATCACTAGCCCGCAGCGGCTAGGCAACTGAATATGTCCATTCACCATGTTCTGCGGCCCTATCTCGTCCAGTCAGGGTTACTCGATAAACGTAAGAACAAAAAGGACAACTGTAAAATCTTAGGATGAGTTATGTTTAAACGCTTTGAAGGCTTGACTGAGCCTTTCCCCAAGACCGATCCCGACCAGCCTCCTTCCGGGATATTCGCATTTCTGCGTCATTACACCCGCGGCTATGAAGTACCACTGCTGATGATGTCGCTGATGTCGACCATTGTCGCAATCGTCGAAGTCTCGTTATTTGGTGCCATGGGACAACTGGTTGACTGGCTGTCCACCAGCAACCCGGAAACCTTCCTGCAAGAAAACCAATCTGAGCTGCTTTTTTACGCCGGCTTATTGCTGGTGGTGATGCCAGTGCTGGTTATCATCTATTCACTGTTGGTGCATCAGACACTGCTGGGTAACTACCCCATGTCGATCCGCTGGCTTGCCCACCGCTATCTACTCAATCAAAGCGTCAATTTTTACCAGGATGATTTTGCCGGACGAGTAGCAACCAAAGTGATGCAAACCTCACTGGCGGTACGCGAAACCGTAATGAAATCGATGGACGTATTTGTCTATGTCTCGGTGTATTTCACCAGTATGATCGTCATGCTGGCCGCATCTGACTGGCGCTTGATGGTACCGATGATCGTCTGGCTGGTTGCCTACATCGCGATCCAGGTATACTTCGTCCCCAAGCTGAAAAATGTCGCCTCCGAACAGGCAGACGCCCGCTCGACCATGACCGGACGTATCGTCGACAGCTACACCAATATCCAAACCGTTAAGTTGTTTTCACACAGCAGACGAGAAACCGACTATGCCGAACAAGGGATGCGAGGCTTTCTCGATACCGTCTATCGCCAAATGCGCCTGGTGACCGGTTTTGATGTGTTGGTGGAGATCTCCAACTATTTGCTGGTGTTCTCGGTTGCTGCGCTGTCGATTTACCTGTGGCTCGACAGCGCGATCAGCGTCGGAGCCATCGCAATTGCCATCAGCCTGGCCCTGCGCATCAACGGCATGTCGATGTGGATCATGTGGGAAGTCGGCGCGCTGTTTGAGAACCTCGGTACCGTAGTCGATGGAATGAAGACCCTGTCGAAACCGGTAGATATTAAAGATAAACCGGATGCCCCGGCACTGCAGGTCAGCGCTGGCGGGATCGAGTTTGACAACGTCAGTTTTCATTACGGCGAAAACAAAGGGGTGATCAACCAGCTCAACCTTAACATCAAACCGAGCGAGAAAGTCGGGTTGGTCGGCCGCTCTGGTGCCGGCAAATCAACCCTGGTCAACCTGCTGCTGCGCTTTCATGACGTAGAACAAGGCAGCATCAAAATCGACGGCCAAAATATCTCCGATGTAACGCAAGACTCACTGCGGGCAAAAATCGGCATGGTCACCCAGGATACGTCACTGCTGCACCGTTCTATCCGCGAAAACATCTTGTATGGCAACCCGGATGCCAGTGAAGCGGAATTACTCAACGCCACCAAGCAGGCCCACGCCCACGAGTTCATTGAGACGCTGACCGACCCATTCGGTAACGTCGGTTACGATGCCCAGGTCGGTGAACGCGGGGTCAAACTGTCTGGCGGGCAACGCCAGCGCATTGCGATTTCTCGCGTATTGCTCAAAGATGCACCACTACTGGTATTAGATGAGGCCACCTCGGCACTGGACTCCGAAGTGGAAGCGGCGATTCAGGAAAGCCTGAATGAACTGATGCAGGGCAAAACCGTGATTGCCATCGCCCACCGCCTCTCGACTATTGCAGCAATGGATCGTTTGATTGTCCTCGACCAAGGTAACATCGTCGAACAGGGTACCCACCAGGAACTGATTGCCAATAATGGCATTTATGCCCAACTGTGGGCCCACCAGACCGGCGGGTTTATCGGCGAAACGCTGAATAGCCAACAAGCATAACCACCCCTCCAAAACGGCGCAGATTGCGCCGTTTTTTTGCTCGTTAAGCGCCAGTGCTGGCTAAGCTGTCGGGCGCCCACCACCACTGGCGCAGCAACCCTTCATGAGTTCAGCACTCTAGAAGGAGTTAATGGCGTACACTGCGGACAATGGAACTTGGTCAGTACAGGCAGGTATCCCGCGCAGAAAAAATCAGATACTTACCTATACTTAAAATCCATCAGATCTTAAATTGAGCAACCAGTCCGTTTAGCTGCTCAGCTAATAAGGCGATTTCACTGCTTGAACTTCTGATCTGACTGGATGCCGCAGCATTTTCTTCGGCCACCCGCTTAACGTTGACAACATTTTCGTTAATGCTTTCAACAGCCGAGCTCTGCTGCTCTGAAGCACCGGCTATTTGATTGTTCATATCGTGAATAACACTGATTACACTTGTAATGGCCTGAAGAGCATCGTTAGCCTCATTGGCTTGTCCGACACAGGTTAGCGCCTGCGCTTTACTTTGGTTCATTACCTCCACTGTACTTTGTGTGCCATCCTGTAGCTTCTCAATAAGGCTCTGAATATCAGATGTTGAACCTTGCGTTCTGGCTGCAAGAGAGCGCACCTCATCAGCAACGACGGCAAAACCACGCCCTTGCTCTCCGGCCCGAGCCGCTTCTATCGCAGCGTTAAGTGCCAGCAGGTTTGTCTGTTCGGCAATTTCTCTGATGACATCCAGAATGGAGCTGATATTCATCACCGCCTGCTCTACCTCATTGAGCTTGCAGGAAGAACGGCTCACATTCTCAGACAGCATATGAGTTGAAGCAATTGCCTGCGCTATGATTTCAGAGCCAGAGTTAGCTTCATCCTCTGCTTGTTTAGCTGCATCAGCGGCCATTGCTGCATTATTGGCAACATCATGAACGGTGCTAGCCATCTCATTCATCGCGGTTGCTACCATGTCCGTTTCCGATTCCTGCTGAATAATCCCTTGTGAAGTTTGCTCTGTCACAACGGCTAACTCTTCTGAAGCCGATGCAAGCTCCACGCTGGCTCCCGAAATAGTTGAAATCATCTCCTTGAGCTTCATTGCCGTGTTTTGTATCGCTTCAAGCAGTAACCCGGTCTCGTCATTATTGGTTTTACCAATACTCATTACCAGATTACCAGCAGAAAGCTGGTTGGCAGCATCGACGGCTGTCTGTATTGGCCTGGTGATGGCATTTTTAAGCAAAACAGCAGCTGTAATTCCGATAGCCAATGCGATTACCGAAAGGATCAAGGTTAACGTAATGCTTTGATCTGTATTTTCTTGTAGCTGCGGTCCGAGTGTGTTCTGATCACGCATCAGAGAGCTTTTTATTTCTTCCACCTTGTAAGTCAGTTCCACGCCCAGTGGGGTAAGTGTATCGCCAACAACGCGATCCCGGATAACTGTCGCTTCCTGAATTTGACGAATATCTTTGACAAAATTAACGTGGAGGTTGGTAAATTGCGCTAGTAACTCCTGTATATCATTACCGGTTGGTATTTTTTTTAGGCGGTCTATATCGTCACTAAGGGTGGCATCGACATATTCCATCGCCTTGTTGAAATCAGAATTATTACCTGACTGATAGTATTTTGCTGCCCAAAGCCGCCCGGTAAGCACCTTCTCCTGAACAAGCCAAGCTCCGTAGGAAACTGCAGGGTAGTTTTGTTCGTCAGCGGCCTGAATGATTTTTGCGATAGTTTGTCGCATGGCTTCACCATGAGGAACAAGCTCATTATTGTACTCAGCTTCTCTCTGCTTCATATGCCCAATAACCTTGCCCAATGATACTTCATAGCTACTTACGGATTTACGCAAATCAGCAAGTAGAGCCAATCTTTCTGGATCTTTAATCTGATCACCAGTCTGACTCAAAGAGTCAATCATCTCGGAGGAGTAGCGGCGATACTCGTTTAAATCAGATTCGCTTTGTGTCATCAAATAAGCCATTGCACTCATTCTGACCATTAGAGAATTCACCTGCAAAACCCCCGCCAGATTAGTATCACGCGCCATTTCCTGATACCGAGCGATCCCTCTATCTGCATCACGTAATGCATTAACGGATATACCTAATACCACTGTCAATACCATCAATACCGCAGCAAAACCTGCGCCAATTTTAATTCCTAGCCTCATAATGAATGTGCTCCATGTCACGTATTGCTGTTGTGAGATTGCTGCTAAAATGCTAACGATTTGGGCGGACAACTTGAAAATTTAACTTCCACTCTTCATGAAAGAAGCTTGATAAAAAATGCCGTGTAAAGTACAGGCAATCATTACGGGCTAGCGTTCAACTTCTGTGCGAGACTGGAAAAACATGCACGTGCTCCCGTACTCACTAAACTCGGCGTGCAACGATCTGGCGGTGTAGTTCGATTGATCTACATTGCCCTATAGAACCGCTGATTGAAGTAAAAAAAGCCACCCAATCCGGGTGGCGAACGAGTAGAACACTCAAGTAATCAGATGCAGACCTCCCCCGCTATAAAACAATCTGCATACTGAAATTGCGACAGGCTCCCCGTCCTCATACGCCGCTATCGGATCTCTATACAATGCCATCAAAACTACTGATCTAAATCTCTTGTTGCTTATAACGCGGAAAGGCTTCGGTTAAGAACGCTGTCATATCGTTATATAAACCAGCATCACCCGCCTGTTTTGCCAAAACCCTGACTTGGTCTGCAGCAACTGGTACGTAACGAGAATCTAATTGAACATAAACGTCGATAAACTCTAACAACTCTTCGACTGATAACTGCTCAATAATCTGCTTCGGTTTTTCGAGAGAGTGGTAATATGCTTCAGGTCGAGGCCCCAAAGTGGAACTATGCCACGCTTCAATGACCTGCTGATAGCCGCCAAAATAATCATCCCCTTTTCTGAGACTCTGCTTATTCATTCCCTTTAAAGCCAAGACTAGGTTTCCTGTGGAATATTGCTGTTCGGCATAGGTAAAATAGCCATCTGACAACGAATAAGCCCTCATCCATGCTGAGACATAAGCGATAAGCACCACTAAAACAAATGTTGATAATTTATAAAATGTAGAAACTTTCACTACTTAACTCCTACCCGTATGAACGCCTTGATGAAGTTCTTCTGCAAACAGCAAAACACTACAACCACTGAGACCGCAATCACCGCTGTCATCGCCCAAAACGGCATTCAAATAGGCATTCTCAATCTGCTTCATAAATTTAACCATGATAAAGATATTACAATTATTAATAGCAGCAGAAATCATTAGAACTCTCACTCTATAGGTATTACTCCGTCACAACACATACATCATCATATATGTTGAAATCGTAAACAAAACAGCCGGAATCATCTGTATACAAAACCATTCCTAGGCACTGAAGACAGCTATAATTGACATGAGTAACCAATATTCAAACTACCAAAAGCAGGCCCACTCAATAAATTCACATTTGCCATGATATTTTGAATAGACCCCGAAGGGCCTGATACAAAGTCAAACATGACCATTGCTGCCGTAATTGAATTCAACACAAAGACGAAAACAACAGTACGGAATAAACTTGATAAAATTTTAGTTTTATCAGATAGAATAACAAGCCCAATAATTCACCCATGCTAAAAACAACATACACCTTGTTAATAGAACGCTATTGTTATTAATTCAAACCTAATATTTAAGAAATAATTATTAATTATTAATTATTTCCAGGGCTTTTTTAGTCGCATTTTCTACCGCATCTTGAGGAGAAACTTCTTGTTTAACTACGGCCTTTGAATATTGCTCCAGGATGACCCCTGCTATATCAGAAGAAAGTGCAAATGCCTCGTTCATTTTGGCATTTGATAGTTGATCCACAAATGGCTTCGCTTCAGGTGTATTATAGTAAGGCTTATCTTTTAATGCAGTCAAAGTCGGGAGTTGTCCAAGTGCCACGTTTGCTTTATGGTTAAACTCATCTTCCATCATTAACTGCAAAAACTCCCAGGATAACTTTTCTTCTTCAGCGCTATCCTTAAAGATCATCAGCGCCCTGCCATCTAGGGTTGAATAAGATGTATCACTTTTACCTAGTGTAGGGATCGGTGCTACGCCAACATCTTCTCCAATAACCATTGGTTTACCCGCCGCCTCTTTTAGGTTCACTTTCCAACCAAAACCAAACTGAGGCCACATACCGATCGTGCGAGAAAAAAAGTTCTTTTCCATTGTTAATGGGGCGAATTTCTGTGCTTTAGCCATCGTTTCAAAAAACAAAGCCAGATTCGCTTCTTTTTTGTCAAAAACCGGACTGGTTCCAAAACGATTAAGCAACGCATAATGACCATCATTGAAGTTGTAATACATCTGAGCGAGCATGCTCCAGTACCAACTTCCCCATGATAATGCTTCGTTCCAAAAAACAGTGCCATATACAGGACTACCATCTTTACGGGAAGGTAAGGCACTAATTTTTTCTGCGGCGTACAAAAACTCATCCCAGGTTTTCGGTGGATTATTAGGATCTAATCCAGCTTCAACAAACA
The DNA here is from genome assembly GCF_029223195.1 of Vibrio sp. CAU 1672. Classification (GTDB taxonomy): domain Bacteria; phylum Pseudomonadota; class Gammaproteobacteria; order Enterobacterales; family Vibrionaceae; genus Vibrio. The sequence continues at coordinate 283,241 of NZ_JARHUF010000003.1, forward strand.
ACTCTTTATTGTATAACATCAAGGTCGTTGTTGCGTTCCAAGGAATATAATATTGACCGCCGTAGTTTTTTTTCATGAACACGGAGTCAATACGATTTTTCAAGGAATCAAAACCATCTAGCTCTTGTAAGTTTACCAGTTTTCCCATTTTGGCATATTTAGCTGGCTGATAACCAAAAACACCTGCGTAAAGGTTTGGTAAATCACCTGCAGCCATACGCGTCTCAAGATTTTCATCGTTAGAGACCACCACATCTACATCAGGGTGTCGTTTTTTAAATTCAGGAATAAGTTCAGAACGAACGAACTCCATATAATTTCCACCTGGAGACATTACTTCTATTTTTGTATTTTCTGCATATGTTACTTGCGAACTTAATGCAATCATACATCCAAGTATTAATTTCTTCATAGTTGCACCTATATGGTTTCACGTAAAAACTAGTGATGTTGGTAAAATGGTCAATTTTTCAGATTCTTCGTATAATTACTAAGAGCGCTAATCAAAGTTGTCGCTGTAATCTCACTCACACCATCTTTATCATGAGTCACGGTAAGAAGGATGGGGATATGAAACACCCTAGAGATGAAATATGTCCATCCAAACATTTCTGGCTATTATAAAAATATTCCTGTTCCGAAAAAACAGCTCTCTCACCTCTTAAAATCTCCCCAAAAATTATCAATTGGAAAGTTATTGTAGTGGTCAAGTAAAACTGACCACGGTTTCAGAGTTTAACCAGTACGGCCATTCTTATTCTTCCTGCATTAGACCGCCATTATATTGATGTGGCCTAAGCTGGCTGAAGTAACCAGTGATGTATTACGTGATATCTTTCTGAACCATCCCATCGCATAAACGTTTCACGGCGTATTATTAAATAGCTCGTTAGATGGCCGCAAAACGACGATCTTTTTTCGTGAACAAAGCAGTCAACCACAAGCGGCAATGCTTAAACATTTAAGCAAATCAGAAAAAAAAAGTGATGTTGCCATCAGCTTTATCAATAGAGCGAATAATTACATTCAGCTCACAAATAGGCAGGCATTGGCATTTATGCTCAGTTATGGGTCCACCAAAGCGGCGGAGTTATCGGCGAAACGCTGAATACCCAACAAGCATCCCCCCCAAACAAACGGCACACGTTGCGCCGTTTTTCCTGCTCCGCAAACGCCCGCTCCGGGTAGGCCTGCTCCCTCGCGGGCATTTCTCATCCGACTTTGCCATAAACCACTATAATTTGAGCAAGGTGGTGTTGATTCTTAGTCCAAAAATAATATGAGGTGCTTATGTGTAAGTGTGGTTCAATGCAAATCGTACAAGTTCAGCCGAGCTGGACAGATAAACTCTTTGGCTACACACAGCGATGGCACTGCCAGCTTTGCCGCAAAGTTTTCCGCCTTTGAGGAGTATTGATATCGTTATCCCCCTCTCCCTGGTATAAAAACCGTCACCCGGCACCAATTGCCGGGTTTTGTTTTGGTTAAGGATCCCCTAAAATCGGCCCCACGTTTTTCCTCAGATTAAATGACATTCGGTCAATATGAACAAAAGTTTACTGACTAATATTCTCGCCATCGCCCTGATGGGGGTGGGTTACCAGCTCCAGCAAGACTATCTTTGGTACGCAGGGTTATTCGCTTTTTCCGGCGCGATAACCAACTGGCTTGCCGTCCACATGCTGTTTGAGAAAGTTCCGGGGCTGTATGGCTCTGGCGTGATCCCGGCGCGCTTTGAAGAGTTCAAACGTGCGATCAAACAGTTGATGATGGAGCAGTTTTTCACCGATGCCAACATCGACCGTTTTCTCAACCAGGAAATGGCCGGAAGTGCCAGCATCGACCTGCAGCCTATCATCGATTCGGTGGATTTTAACCCGACTTTCGACTCATTAGTTGAGGTGATCGCCGCTTCACAATTTGGCGGAATGTTAGCGATGTTTGGTGGCACCGAGGCGCTGCAACCGCTCAAACAACCCTTTGTCGAAAAAATGCAGCAGTCGATGGCAGAGATCAGCCAGAGTGATACGGTGAAAGCCGCGCTGAAAGAGCAGTTCGAAGCACCGGCAATGATGGATGAGATCAAACACAACATTGAAAGCATTATCGATCAACGTTTAAGCGAGCTAACTCCGGCACTGGTGAAAGAGATGGTGCAACAGATGATCAAACAACACCTCGGCTGGCTGGTGGTGTGGGGCGGAGTCTTCGGCGGCGCGATCGGTGTGCTGGCTACCGCGATTGGTGCCTAAACCTGAAATCAGCAAAAAAGGAGCGTTAGCGCTCCTTTTTTTATTTTAACGAAGTCAAAAGCTCGGGGTTCACACCAAATCCGGTTTTATGTTCTTGAATCACGACCTCACTACGAGTCTGGATCACCCCCGGCAAGGTCCCCAGTTTACTCGCCATAAACTCCTGATAGGCTTTCATGTTCCTCACCCGCACCTTAATCATGGTGTCAAAATCACCAGACAGTGAGTAACACTCTTCAACCTCTGGCATCAGCTCAACCGCTTTGGCAAATTTCTCAAAAATAGAAAAGCTGGTTTGATCCAAACGAATATGGATAAACACCTGAACCTCCAGCCCCAGTTTTTCTGCATTGAGTTCCGCATGGTAGCCACTGATATAACCCTCTTTCTCCAGCCGTTTGACCCGCTCAGAGCAGGGTGATGTGGTCAGGTTGACCTGTTTGGCCAGCTCCACGACCGGAATCCGCCCTTTAACATACAGAGTCCGCAGAATTTGCAAATCAATTCGATCCAACGAGTAACCCATTAGTTACACCTATGCAACATACTAAGAGCATTACCTTAATCGCAGTTTGTTCATTTGCAAATAAATAAATGTAGAAGGTGTGAGTTTTACGGACGTCCGCCGTTTTATCGACTACAGACTGACGGCTTTTACAGCTGGCAAGCTGAGCCTTAAATGGACAGATAAGCTGGATGGCTAAACAATAGCAAGCCAATAGCCGAAGAGATCAACAGACTGACTTCTTGGCTTCAAAGATCGGACCGACACTGCAGTCCATACGCAGTCGCTAAATCACTGGCTGAAGTTTATTCAGCCGCAGCTCATGGCCACCTATGGTATGGGCAGCGGAGTATTGAAGACAGGAGATTACCAGCAACCATATACTGGCAGTCCGGGCGAAACGCTATTGCATCAGCACCGTTGAATGTTGCTGAACCGGAAGCGGCACGATCTCGCCAAGTGCACGATGGTTACAACAACGGCAGTAGTATTGCGGTTCCATTTCATAATAGTGATTGCCGGTCATAAACTTCGCCATTAACTGGGTAAAGCTCACGACTTTGCCAGTAAGGGTGTCAACTTGTGGCTCACAACGCTTCATGATCACTTTATGTTGTGTGGATTTTTTACAAGCTGAACAATAGATATCTGGCATGGTGTGATCTCCTTTTTGCCTCTGTGATATTGACAATTGACACATCTTGTTCAAAAAAATTCCACATTAAAAAAGGCCCGGTGTATTTTTGTGGATCACGTTCAAAAAAACGCCGGAATATCGCCAAAAAATGAGAGTTTGGTCAGACCAGAAATCTGATGTTCATGGCTTGGTTGTCCCGGTTAGTAAGTTTCCGCTAAAGCCGCAACCTGTCAACAAAGCTAGCCAATATATGCCTCATCTGGCTAGCCAATTTACACTGTTAATTAACCAGCCAAGCTGGGTACACAAGCGTGGTTTACGCCAATATTCGCTGACAGCATGCTCCTCATCTCAAGGCTCATTACGTTTACAATCCGCGAATACGTTCAATCTCCTGGGGGCTGATTCCAAGTGATTCAAGGAACTTCTGATGCTCTTGCGGCTCCATTTCCTCGAACTTCTGATGCCATGTGAGCATGTCCTGCGGTGAAAAGCCAGCGGCTTGCATGATCTCAACCCAACGTTGTTTCGTCACGATTCTCTCCTCTATTAAATGGGGTTCCTGCAGTAACACAACAATCGCTTTCTGCTGCGCCCTGAGGGTTTGGATCTCCTGCTCAAGTTGCCTGAAATGCGCTTTCAAAATCTGAGCTTGAGACTGACCTTGCTGTGCCAGTAAAGTGCGGATACTGCTGATTGGTAACCCATAACCACGATAGGCCGTGATGGTTTGCAGACGCTGCCTCTCTTTGTCGCCATACCAGCGATAACCATTTTCCGAGCGATAAGCCGGCTGGAGTAAACCTTCGCGCTCATAGTACAGCAAGGTGGTTCGCGAGATACCACACTCCTTGGCCAATTGAGTTACAGTAAGCATCATTGCTCCTTTTGCCAGACACCAGACGATCATCAACCCGTCACTTGTAGACGGGTCAAGAATAAAAATAAAGCCCGCTATTGCGGGCTTTTGAGTATTTAAGTTACCGAAAAACCGATTAGTCCAGCGATACCAGTTTGTTTTTGTACTCTTGGTGTTGGTCGATAACGTCTTGTGCCGGACCACCCGTAAGCTTACTGAAGAGCACAATCGCAATGGTAGACAGGATGATACCCGGTACGATTTCGTACACATCGAACCAGCCACCAGACAGCTGCTTCCATACCACAATGGTGATACCACCCACCAGAATACCGGCTAACGCACCGTTGCGGTTCATGCCAGTCCAGTACAGGCTGAGTACCACAGCCGGACCGAATGCAGCACCAAATCCCGCCCAGGCGTACGAAACCAAACCAAGCACTGTGCTGTCCGGCGTCATCGCCAGGAACAGCGCAATCAGAGAAATTGCAATCACACCAATGCGGCCTACCATCACAATCTCTTCAGAAGAAGCGTTGGTCTTAAACACCTGCTTGTAAAAATCTTCTGCCAGGGCTGAAGATGAGACTAACAGCTGTGAGTCCGCAGTACTCATTACCGCTGCCAGGATCGCAGCCAGTAAGATACCCGCGATCACCGGGTGGAACACAGTGTTCACCAGCAACATAAAGATTTTTTCACCGTCGGCCAGTTGTGTACCCGGGTGGTTAGTCACCCAGACCAGACCGACCAGACCGACCATCATCGCGCCCAGCATAGAAAGGGCCGTCCAGGTTACCGCAATACGGCGAGCCGCAGTCAGGTCACGGTTGGTACGTGATGCTTTGAAACGAGCCAGAATGTGCGGCTGACCGAAATAACCCAAGCCCCAGGCAACCAGTGAAATGATCGCCACAGCCGACAGAGGTTCCCCTTTGACATCATTCCACAGCGTCAGTAACTCCGGGTTGATGGCGTACATGTCGCTTGATAGCTGACCAATGCCGCCTTCCATCACTGCCACTGGCACAATCATCAGTGCCGCGGCCATCAGCAGACCTTGCACCAAATCGGTCCACGATACCGCCAAAAAGCCACCGAACAGGGTATAGGAAACCACACAAATGGTACCAATGACCACCGCCAGGCTATAATCAAGCCCGAACACGGTTTCAAACAGTTTGCCCCCTGCAACCAAGCCAGAGCTGGTGTAGAAAAGGAAGAAGAGCAGAATGAAAAACGCAGAGATTGTCTGAATCAGTTTCGAGTTATCGTTGAATCGACGCGACAAGAATTCAGGCAGCGTTAACGACTCGGTTTGAATACTGTAAGTACGCAGGCGTTTCGCGCTGATCAGCCAGTTTGCCCAAGTACCCACCAGCAGGCCACCAGCAAGCCAGAAAGCCTCAATGCCTGCCGCATAGGCATAACCTGGCAGGCCCAGTAATAACCAACCACTCATGTCTGACGCACCGGCAGAGAGTGCAGCCGGCCATGGACCCAGGCTACGGCCACCCAGGAAATAGTCGGATGAATTGACAGTCCTCTTATACGCAATAATACCAATGGCAACCATTAGAATTAAATAGGCCACAAACGTGGCTGTGATAGCAAAGCTATTTTCTATCATTTGATAGTCCTCATTATAATTATTTCCCTCCTTGACCTCTGCCGGGCTTTACCATCTCAGTAATACCAGACAGAGGCGGACAAGTTAGGTTAGTGAGTGTCGTTACCCAACTCGAGTAGAGTTGCATTACCACCCACAGCGGTAATATTTATCGTTCGGGTGCGCTCGGTAATAAAGCGCAACGATAGGTGCGGATCATGAGCCAATTTCGGTGACTCTAAATCCGTTTCAGACACTAAACTGACGATAGCACCGTCGCGTTTAGCGAGTTGTAGGTTAAGCGCATGCTCAACCTGTGAATTCCCCACATAACCCAGGCTACGTACATCATTTTCCAGCAAAGCAGCAGACGCATCGTACGCAATAAGTTGCACCAGATTAGATGGGAAACTAACCTGCTCAAGAGCCTGTCGTAACAACAGGTTAAGCTCAGTATTATCACTGCAAACCACCACACTGTTGCCGGCAATCAAGGCACAGGTGATCATGGCAAACGCACTGGATAACGCCGGTTCGGTGTGCTCGGGGTGGTTTTCACAAACCACCAAAGCCACCCCGCGTCCGGCGGTATACAGTTCGTTAGTTTCACCAGTTGGTCCCACCAGCTGATGTGTGTTGGCCAGCAGCGTTGACGCTTGTTGCAGGTGGAACGCCACCACCTGCCCTACCAGCGAATTTTTTTCGGCAAGCACGGACTTAAATGCCTGTAAGTGCTCGCTTTTATAATCAAAATCGGTCAGATTCCATTGCTCCCAGGCAGCGAAGGCATCGGTGAAATTCGTGATCTGATGAACCATAGTGCGACTCCTTATGCGTTCTCTGCTTGAGTAAGTAGTTGGTGAGTAAAACGATACAAATAGTGCGGACCACCAGCTTTTGGCCCGGTACCAGATAGCCCTTGCCCACCAAACGGTTGTACCCCCACCACCGCACCAACCTGATCACGGTTGATGTAGCAGTTGCCAACCCGCGCATGCTGTTCAATCCAGCGATAGGTGGTTTCATTGCGGCTGTGGATCCCCATGGTCAGGCCAAAACCGGTCTGGTTGATTTGCTCCACCACTTTCGGCAGTTCTGACCCCTTAAAGCGAACAATGTGCAGAATCGGGCCAAACTGCTCTTCTTTGAGTACATGGATGCCCTCAATTTCAAACGCGCTCGGCGCAACGTAATCGCCGAACTGACAGGCATCGTCCAGTTGCAACTGGGCCACTTTCTTCTGGCTTTGGCTCATCTGCTCAATATGTGCCACTAGCTTGGCTTTGGCAGTCGCATCGATCACCGGACCGACATCGGTTTTGTGCAGATACGGCAAACCGACATCCAGCTCATTCATCGCCCCTTCAATCAGACTGATGATCCGATCGGCGACATCTTCCTGGACAAACAACACCCGCAGCGCAGAGCAGCGCTGGCCGGCGGAAGCAAACGCAGAACGAATCACATCACGTACCACCTGCTCCGGCAGTGCGGTACTGTCAACAATCATCGCATTCTGGCCGCCGGTCTCGGCAATAAACGGCACGGGTTGAGCCTGACGCTCCGCCAGCGTCACGTTAATACGCTGCGCGGTACGGGTAGAACCGGTGAACGCCACCCCGGCAATCGCCGGATGAGAAGTCAGGGCATGGCCGATCTCGCTGCCACGTCCCGGCAACAGTTGGATAACCCCGGCAGGGAAACCGGCCTGTAGCATTAGCTCAATCGCCCGCGCAGCGATCAGGCTGGTTTGCTCTGCCGGTTTGGCCACCACCGTATTACCAGCCACTAAAGCTGCCGTGACCTGACCGAGGAAAATCGCCAGCGGGAAGTTCCACGGGCTGATGCAGACAAACACCCCCACCCCCTCACGGTGGGAAAGGCGGGTTACGCCGTCAAAGCCCACCAGCTCAAATGGCTGCAGGGTTTGCGCTTGTTTAGCGTAGTAACGACAAAAATCCACCGCCTCACGCACTTCATCAATACTGTCGTGAATGGTTTTCCCCGCTTCCTGGTGGCACAGCGCCACCAGTTCAGCCAGATGGATTTCAAGCAGATCCGCCAACGTCTCCAGATACTGTGCCTTCTCTGCTGTTGGGGTGGCCTGCCAGGCCAGGAATGCCGCCTGCGCCGCGTCAATCGCCATGGAAACATGATCAAGGCTGGCAAATGCCGCCTTACCTACCTGAATACGACGATCGTACGGTGCGGTGATCACCTCAGCCAGATTTGCCTTGATCATGCTTTCGGCGTGGTTGATCCCATTAATGATCGGTCCGGCTTGCCATTGATTGTTCAGGAAGTGCTTTACTTGCACGTCAAAAGGTTTGGCTTCGCTGTCGATATCGATATTGATCCCGTACGAGTTCTTGCGCTCAGGGAAAATGGCTCCTGGCAACGGAATACTGGCATTGTGCAGAGTGTCAAACGCAATCAACATATCAACAGGGTGTTGGGTTAACTCAGAAACCGGGCAGCGCGCGTCCACCAATCGGTGAACAAACGAACTATTGGCGCCATTTTCCAACAAGCGGCGCACCAGATAAGGCAATAAATCGGCATGGCTGCCGACCGGCGCATAGATCCGCACCGGTTGGCCGTAGCGCTCCATCACATGGTTATACAGCGAATCGCCCATGCCATGCAGGCGCTGGAACTCGTAATCATGGTGCTCAGCCATCAGTGCAACCGACGTCACTGTATGGGCATTGTGGCTGGCAAACTGCGGGAAAATGTTGCCGCGCACGCCATCACTGAGCAGAAAACGCGCACAGGCCAGGTAAGCCACATCGGTTGCTTCTTTACGGGTGTACACCGGATAGTTGGCGTAGCCCGCTTGTTGCGACCATTTGATCTCACTGTCCCAGTAGGCGCCTTTGACTAAACGCAGCGGGATCAGATCACCCTGCTCTTTCGCCAGCCGGTTTAACCATACCAGTACCGGCAACGCGCGTTTGGAGTAGGCCTGAACCACCAGGCCAAATTTGCCCCAGCCCTGAACCAAATCGCTGCGATACAGTTTTTCAAACAGCTTTAGCGATAGCTCAAGGCGATCCGCTTCTTCGGCATCGATGGTGATCGCCACATCCACTTCAACCGCACGCTTGAGCAGCTGAGTCAGGGTATCGTACAACTCGGTCATCACCCGCGCTTGATTCGCAACCTCATAACGCGGGTGCAGGGCCGACAGCTTGATTGAGACCGATGGAGCCGGGCTGGTGTCGTTACCATAAGTGTCGCGGCCAACCGCTTCGATAGCCATCAGGTAATCTTTAAAATACTTGTTGGCATCTGCTGTAGTCAGCGCCGCTTCACCCAGCATATCAAAAGAGTATGTGAACCCTTTGTCGCGCATCGGACGACCATTTTTTTGCGCTTCTTCGATGGTCCGTCCGCGCACAAACTGGTGGCCCATGATTTTCATCGCCTGATACATGGCTTTACGGATCACCGGCTCAGAAAATTTATTGACCAAACGGTTAACCGCTTGCCCCGGACTATGGCAGTCCGGCTCACCCAAACCAACGACTTTTCCGGTCAGCATCAGCCCCCAGGTTGATGCATTAACGAATACTGAATCGGAGTTCTTTAAGTGCGATTTCCAGTCAGCCACACTGAGTTTATCTTTGATCAGCGCATCAGCGGTACTCGCGTCAGGAATACGCATCAAAGCTTCTGCCAGACACATCAGTAAAATGCCTTCCTGGGTATCCAGACTGTACTCCAACAGCAGCGCATCGATCATCTGGATCGATTTTTTGTCAGCACGAATCGCTTCGATCAGTTGAGTGGCCTGAATCGAGACCGCTGCTTTTTCTTCCGCTGTCGGCGTGGCCAGGGGCAATAATTGCTTCAGCCATTGAGACTCATCCACCATATACAAGGGGGAGATCAGTGACCACAATTCATCAAGCGGCTGCTCGATAAAGTCTGGTTTTAACACATCTGTTGCTGTAAACATGCGTTTTCCTCAATCACACTCCTCGAAAACCGCTTCGAGGATCGTCAATGGCTGGCAGTGTATTTTGCGGATGAGAAGATTACTTGTCAAAAACTCCGAGTTTTTTGTCAAAACCTCGCTTTTTTAACAAAACATCTACAAAGTCACAGCCAAATAACTAATATTTTATGCTGTAGAATTTAAACACTATAGCCAATTAACAACAGTTGCATATATCGCTTATCATCAGTAATTAACTATAATTATGATTCCCATTTCCAGCACAATGCCCTGTCCGACGCTGCAAAGCCATTTAAGTACGATGCAAGGTTACAGACAGGGTTTGTTCATCAGGAATGGGGATCAAAGAGGTCAGCAGGTGACAGGCCGCACAATGTTTGCCCTAAGGCAGTTCAACTGTTGCGCTTTTTATATTGAGATGGCGACAGGCCTTGCAGGCGGGTAAAGGTATGGGTAAACGTACTTTGGCTGGAAAAGCCGGTCAGTTCAGCAATCTGGCCAAGTGACAACTGGCCCTGTTCAATCAACTCCCGCGCCATATCAATCCGTTTACCCAGCACATACTGATGTGGCGTAATACCCATCTGATCTTTAAATAAATTATGGAACTGGCTTTCACCGAGGAAGACGCTGCCCGCAAGCTGGGCAACACTGATCTTGCGGCTCAGGTGTCGCTCGATATAGCGATCGATCGCTTCAAGATCAAAGCGGGACTCTTTACGAGTGGTTTCAAACGCCGAAATATGGCGTTGCATCAAAGCTATCACCGTATCATTGCATGCCCGGCTCAACAAAAGATCGTCGGGATGACAGCTCATCTCCTGCACCAGCATGTGGATCAGCTTCTGAATCTGGCCATCGAGCTGAAAGTAGAGATGGGCTTTCTCCAACTGATTGAGTTTGCACAACATAGCCGGATCATCATCACTGGGACGTGGCATATTAAGGACTAAGATATCTGACTGGTGTACCACTCCTCCGAAAGCATGATCAGAACTGGCTGTCACCACGCAACCCTGTCCGGGGCCGACCAAGTTACCCTGGCCACGGACCTCAAATTCCGCCTGGCCTTTCAGGCCGATCACGATCTGGGTATAGGCATGATCATGGCAGTCCATATAAGACGGCAACGTGATCAATTCCGCAGGTTTCGGCAGCAGGTTTTCTTTATCCGATGGGGCGTTCAGCTTATTGGACTCACTCATTGCAACAGATTGTCATTAATACTGTCAGTGTACACCTTGGCATCATAACCCACCTTAACTGCGTTGCAAATCGCCGCGCCACCGTTCGGCCAAGATCAGAGCAATATCATCATGATCATTGTTCCGGAACAATGATCATGACGGGCTAAGTTACGGTTAATGTCTCACCAATTTCTTTGTGCACAACGGACCGGAGAAAATCCGACACAAAGCCCCCGCGTTGCCAGCTGAATCTTTGCCGCTCCGGCCTGTCTCAGAGAAAAAATGGCACATAGAGGGAATTCCCCCCTTACACATCGGCTCAGATTTCACTACATTAGATCCCGAAGGTTTGGGACACTATCCCGAATTTTCATCGGTATCTAATTGATACCTCTAAATAACTTAGCAGACCCTCGCTGAGTTTTTTAGAAACCTCTTCTACACGTCGACAAGATTATCTTGTGTTGCCAGCCCGTCTTCAGGCTGGCTTTTTTTTTGCCCCGTAACAATGAATTCAATAACATAAGCTGTTATCATCCGCGCTCCCGTTGGCATTATTAGAATATATCAATGCGCATCACGCCGTATGCTCTCTTGAAACCGGACACCTGACGAAAGCATGATCAAGGGAGGATGGCGGGTCGACGCTGGTAACATCATCAGCCTGCCTCTAAGCAACGGCGACGATAAGCAGTATAAAGAGAATCCCCTGGTGAACATTCCACTCTCAACCATTGAACAATCACTCCTGCACCAACTCCCGGGCTGCTGGGGGTGTAAAGATCGAAATTCAGTATTTCGCTATGTTAATCAAGAGTATGCCGAACTTTTAGGCCATAAGTCGCCCGATGAGTGTGTTGGCAAATCCGATTTTGACATGCCCAGCCCCACCACAGAATGTGCCCAAGAATTTCAACGCCAAGATAAACACGTGATTGAAACGGGTGAAGCGCTGAAAATCCTCGACATTCATCCCTATCCGGACGGCCGCTGGCGGGCACACATTTTCACCAAGACCCCCTGGTTGGGGGAGAATGGGGAAACCTTAGGCACCATTTTTTATGGCCGGGAACTGACGGACACCGCCATCATTGAGGTTGGCTACTGGGTATGCCGCGCAATCAGTCACCAAACGTCTGATCATTCTATCTACCGCTTTTCAAATCTGGAATCACAACCGGAAAAACTCACCAATCGCGAGCAAGAAACCTTGTTTCTGCTGCTGTATGGCAAAAAACCACAGTTCATTGCTCAAGTGATGGGAATTTCGATCAAAACCGTAGAAGGGCATGTAGCGAGACTACGGATGAAATTCGCAGCCAACAGTAAAAGTGAACTGATAGATAAGGCCATGGAAGCCGGTTATGGCTCCATCGTACCGAAAAGCCTGTTGAAAAAGCAGTTGTCGGTGGTCTTGAACGGCGAACGTAAAGAATAGACTGGCAAACCTTAGCCGATACCATAAAAAAACACCGCCAAACGGCGGTGTTATTTTTTTAAGATATAGGCTAAGGGGCCAAGCGGTCAATATCCCACTCACCATTGTGCTTGGAGAACAAGAAGCGATCGTGCAAACGATGCTCCCCTCCCTGCCAGAACTCGATACTTTGCGGCCTGACACGGTAACCGCCCCAAAACGTTGGCACCGGAATTTCGCCTTTTTCAAATTTCTGTTTCAGTTCGAGGAATTTGCCCTCAAGCACCCCACGGGCGGAAATACGGCTACTCTGTTTACTGGCAATCGCCGCCAACTGGCTCTCTTTGGGACGAGAAGTAAAATACTTCATGTTTTCCATTGGGGTCAGCTTTTCTGCAACCCCGGTGATGTGCACCTGACGTTCCAGCGGATGCCATGGAAAATGCAAACTGATGTTGCTATTGTGCGCTAAATGCTGCGCTTTACGACTACCCAAATTGGTGTAAAACACAAAACCATTGTGATCTACGTTCTTTAGCAGAACAATTCGTTGAAAAGGCATGCCATTTTCATCCACCGTTGCCACTGTCATCGCAGTCGGATCAGCCAGCTCAGCCTTAATTGCCTGTTCAAGCCACAGATTAAACTGTTCAATGGGATCCGCTTTTAAGTCTTTACGGCGTAAACCACCTTTGGTGTACTCCCGACGAATATCAGCCAGTTCCATCTTCACTCCTTCACTTTTTTTTCCGATTGTGCGCCTGATGCCCTGGAAATACAAGATGAAGCCTTTTTTTCGCTGATCGGGCACTAAAAAAGGCATGACAAAACCCCCTTCAACCACCGCTTTGATCACTAAGGCACAGAATTGAACTGAAAAGTCAGATCTATTTCTCGTTGTAGATTCCGGGTACTACACCTTTAAAAACCTTTTGCTAACATTGGGTTAAAAACCAGTGAGCCCAGCGTGAACTTAATCAGCCCCAAAGCGGTACGTCATTTTCTGTTACTCCTGTTGAGCATAGGCTTAATCGGACTGGCTCTGACCCATTACTATGCCACCCAATATCAACACCAGCGCTGGCAACAGACGCTCAAGGTTCAGGCCAGTCAAATTGGCCAGGAGATTGACTCTGAGCTGGCCAAATTTGAACAGATCCCGAATTTGCTCAGCCATGATCCACGCTTATTAGTGGCGATGCAGCACGATGAGCCGCCTGAGCAGCTGAACCGGCTGCTGGCAAAATGGCTCAGCCAGAGCCTGGCTGACACCATTTATGTCCACGACAAAACTGGTCTGGTCGTGGCATCCAGCAACTACCGACAGGCGGACAGTTTCGTCGGTGCAAACTTCAGTTTTCGTCCCTATTTTCAAACAGCACGGCAAGGTAAAAAAGCCCAATATGTGGCTTTGGGCGCGCGTTCTAACAAGCGGGGCTACTTTTTTTCCTCACCTTTATTAACTGAGGGCGAATTGCTGGGCGTGATCACCGTGAAAGTCAACCTGGAGCAGCTCGAACAGCGTCTCAACCAGCAAGACATCGATATTTTAGTGGCAGACCAGCACAACGTGGTGTTTATGAGTAACCTGAACGAGTGGCGCTACCGGGCCCTGTTCCCCCTCAGCCCGGCTATACGTGCTCACCTGGTAGAGACCCAACAATACGGCGCATCACTGCCCATCTATAAGGATGATATTACCGACCAAAGTGGCTTAAACCACTTTCAGGGTAACGACTTACTGTTGTCGGATACTTATCTGGCGTTGGCCAGCCAGCAACACGACAAAGGCTTTCGCGTGATCGCCATGATAGATCAGTCCCAGGTACTGGCTGCGGTACTACAGGCCGATATGGTATTTTTGCTGCTGTATTCACTGCTCGCGTTGATTGCCTTTGCCTGGTTTCAGACGCTGCTTAACAAAGCGCGATTAGCTGAGATGAACGTCAGCCTGGAACATCAGGTAGCCCAGCGTACCCGGGTATTGAGCCAGGCCAACCAGCAACTGCAGCAAACCATTAACCAGTATGAGCGTAGCCAGCAAGAACTGAAACAAACCCAGCAAGAACTGACACAAGCGGCCAAACTGGCGCTGCTCGGGGAACTGTCCGCCAGTATCAATCACGAGATCAATCAGCCGCTTGCCGCCTTGCGCACCTACACCGAAAATGCTCAGCGTCTGCTGTCGATGGAGCAGTACCCAATGGTACAAAGCAATCTGGATAAAATGCTGGCATTAAATACGACCATCGCTGATGTGATAGCCCGCCTGAAAGTCTTTACCCGCCGAAGCGATCACAGCCCTCAACATGAAGTGGCGATTCTTCACGATGCGGTGCACAACGCCACCAGCATCCTTAGTAGCAAGCTGATCAGGCAAGGGGTTACCCTTAAGCTGCCAGACATCGACCGTCGCGTTCGCCTTGCGATCCACGGCGTCGAACTGGAACAAGTGCTAATAAACTTATTGCACAATGCCGTTCAGGCTATGGACGGCCAACGTATTGACCCACAGATTTCTCTGGCCGTGCAATGCCATGACGCCGTCTGTGATATTTTAGTTTCCGATAATGGCCCGGGCATGAGTGAAGAAGCGCTGGCAAAAGTGTTTGACCCTTTCTATACCACCAAACCCGAAGGGCTGGGTCTTGGCTTAACGATCTCAAAACGGATCATTGAAAGCTATGCCGGTTCACTGACGGCGTACAATCACTATAACCCCGGGGACGGTGACGCGGGAGGGATGACGTTTGTCATCAGCGTCCCTTTGCTAGCAGACGCAATGGAGAAACCTGTTGAATAACCCAGTCTATTTTATTGACGATGAACCACACATCCGCGATGCGGTCAGCCAGGCGCTGATGATCGAGGGCATCAACGTTACCAGCTTTCCCAATGCCGTTGAAGCACTGAGGATTATCGATACGCAAACACCGGCGATCGTCATTACTGACATTCACATGCCGGTGATGAATGGTTTGGAGTTTATGCGCACCCTGCTGGGCAAAAATAGCCAATTTCAGGTCATTGTTTTAACCGGACACGGAGATGTAAAAACGGCTGTAGAAGCGATGAAATCCGGCGCGTACGATTTTTTAGAAAAACCGTTCTCGACCGAACAACTGTTGAAATCGCTGCATAATGCCGATGACAAGTTGCTTTTGCTACAGGAAAATGTCTGGCTGAAAAAAGAACTTGATATGCAGACACACATCGGCCCCAAAATGATTGGCCATAGTCCGGTCATGGCAGCGCTAAGGCGCACCCTGATCAGTATTCCTGGCAACCAGCCGGTCATTTTTGTCGGTGAAGAAGGCACCGGGCGCCGTTTGGCGGCTCAGTTCGCCCACGACATTCATGCTGCGCCAGACAGTGAACTGATTGCCATCTCAGGAGAAGATTTACATGAGTGTTCTGACGATGCGATCAACAAGACGCTGCACCATCTAACCGCCGGCAGAGCATTGTGCAGTCTGTATGTTCACAGCGCAGATCAACTGACCCGAAACCAATGGCATCTTCTGCTTAACCATCCCGGCCTGCAGCGCGTGCTCGGTAGTGTCCAGTCAACCGCTGCATCATTGCATGAGATATTCACGGTTGCCAGGCTGCCCAGGCTCGATGAACGAAAAGAAGACATTGGGCCACTATACAAACACTTTGTTCGCCACACCGCCAGTCGCTACCAGTTACAACCACCTCATATCAGCGCACAAGAAGTGGAACAGCTAACCCAGATGACCTGGCCGGAAAATGTTCGCCAGTTGCGCCAGTTTGCCGAATTACGCGCACTCAAGCCGGATAACTTCCCGATGGAGGAATGGGACAGCAACAGAAGTACGGAAATTCAAAGTATGACGCAACGCACAGAACACTTTGAATATTGCCTGTTATTTGATGCGCTACAACGCCACAGAGGCAGATTAAAAGAGGTTCAACTAGAATTACAAGTGTCACGCAAGACCTTGTATGACAAGCTAAAAAAACACCAATTGGATAAGGCGCAATTTAAGACCCATTAACACAAGCCGGTATTGTCACGCTTGACGTTAGCTTCAAGCGCTGAACAAAAACCACTTATCTTATATAAATCATAAATATAGGTAAAAACAGGCCTAACAAGGAACGCAATGAGCCGAAAACAATACCACCAGCTTAGCAACGACGAACTCGACTTTGTCGATGACAAAACCGCGGCGTTGTTGCTTAATACCCCCAACAGCGCGCGCCTGATGCTGTGGGTGATGGTGCTGTTTTTTGTCACGGCCGTAGGCTGGGCTTCCTGGGCGGAAATCGACAAAGTCACTGTCGGTGAAGGAAAAGTGATCCCCTCCTCGCAAGTGCAAGTGGTGCAAAACCTGGAAGGAGGATTGGTGAAAGATATTCTGATCAAAGAAGGACAGTTGGTCGAAAAAGGCCAGCAATTGATCCTCATTGACGACACCCGCTTCCGTTCTGACTTTCGTGAACGTGAGCAGCAGGTGGCTAACCTGACCGCGTCGGTGTTACAACTCTCCGCCTCAATCAATAGTGTCCAGGTCAAACGTGACTTTAACCAGCAGGACTGGCAAGCCAGTGTAACACTGGACTATGGCAAGCTGACATTTCCGCCCACTCTGGAGCAAGAACAACCGCTGTTAACCCAGCGGCAAAAAGCCGAGTACCGGGAAGATCTGGATAATCTGCGCAATCAGCTGTCCGTAATTGACCAGCAGGTTAAGCAAAAACAGCAGGATCTGATCGAAATTGAAGCCCGGGTGCGCAACCTACGCCAAAGCTACCTGTTTGCCAGAAAGGAGCTGGAAATCACCCAGCCTCTGGCCGATGAAGGGGTCGTACCGCGTATAGAACTGCTCAAACTACAGCGTCAGGTCAACGACACTCGCCGTGAAATGACCTCAAGTGAGCTGAAGATACCGGTGATCAGATCTGCGATCAAAGAAGCAATGCTCAACCGTATTGATGTAGCATTACGCTTTCGTTCAGAGCAGCAAGAAAAACTCAATAGTACCCAGGATCAGCTTTCTGCACTGGTTGAGTCTGCCGTAGGGCTGGAAGATCGGGTTAACCGCACAGTGGTGGTTTCTCCGGTAACCGGCAATATCAAAACCTTAAATGTCAATACTGTAGGGGGCGTCATTCAGCCGGGAATGGATATTGTAGAAATCGTCCCGACGGAAGATACCCTGTTGGTCGAAGCCAGAATAGCTCCCAAAGATATCGCTTTTTTGCGGCCTGATTTACCGGCCATCGTTAAGTTTTCTGCCTATGATTTCACTAAATATGGAGGCCTGGAAGGCAAGTTAGAGCACATCAGTGCTGATACCACCCAAGATGAAGAGGGCAACAGTTTTTACATTGTTCGGATTCGCACCGAAAAAACCGGATTTGGTCAGGATTCCAACTTACCCATAATTCCCGGTATGACAACCTCGGTCGATATCATTACCGGCAAGAGAACCGTATTGGAGTACTTGCTGCAACCGATTTTGAACGCTAAAAACAATGCGCTTAAAGAGTAACAGGTCACCCTGTGTGGCGAAACCGGAGCAAAAACGCAATGTGGTCTCAATCGCGAGCACAACCAGTAGCAACAGTTGTGAAGTGAATCGAGTATGCCATTCAAATTGAAGCGTAAAGTTACGCTACTGATAAGCTTGAGTTGCTGTGCCCTGGAAAGCAGCGCCCTGAGTCAGCAAGAGCAGCAATGGGTAACAGCCGTAAGTGACGTTTATGGAGAACGTGCCGGGCAGCGGGTGCTTACCTGGCGGGAAAATATTCAATTATTACAACACTCGGAAACACCAGAGAAACTGGCCGGGGTTAACGACTTTTTCAACCAACTGTATTTTGTCAATGACATTACACTTTGGGGTAAGAACGACTATTGGGCGACCCCGCTGGAATTTCTCGGCAGTAATGCCGGCGATTGCGAAGATTTTACCATTGCCAAGTATTTTTCATTGCTTGAACTGAACATCCCAGACTCTAAAATGCGTCTGGTTTATGTGAAATCGATTGAACTGAATCAGTTCCACATGGTGTTGGCTTACTACCCGACCCCAAGCTCGGAGCCACTGATTCTCGACAACATCAATCCTGAGATAGTCCGCGCTTCTCAACGGAATGATTTATTGCCGATATACAGTTTTAACGGGACAAACTTGTGGTTGATGAAATCCCCGGCCCGCGCGGGACGGCTAGCCGGAAAATCATCCCGTTTGAGCCTTTGGAATGACTTACGCTCACGCGAACGTAAGTTGCAATTAAATACACCTAAAATTAACTACGACGAGTAAACAACAATGACCCTTTATAAGAAACTTGTAGTGGGAATGGTTACAGTCTTTATACTTTTACTGGCGTCAGTATTTGTAACCGAATTCAACACTACTCGGAACAGTTTAGAGCAACAACAACGTTCTGAGGTTAGCAATACCATAAATACGGTGGGTCTGGCACTGGCTCCTTACCTGAAAGAGCAAGACAGAGTGGCGGTCGAATCCGTCATCAACGCGTTGTTTGATGGCGGTACTTACTCGATGGTGCGCCTGACCGCCCTGGATTCCGATTACCAGATCGTCCGTTCTTATCCGATCAAACCCAGCTCGGTACCGGAATGGTTTGTTAACTTAAACTTGTTTAAAGCACTCCACGACAAACGGGTGGTCACCAGTGGCTGGATGCAGCTAGCTGAAATCGAAATCATCAGCCACCCTGGCACCGCATATGAACAGCTTTGGCAAGGTTTCATTCGCCTGCTCACCGCTTTCAGCCTGGTGTTTCTGGCTGGCTTAATTGCCATTTCCTACATCCTGCGCCGTTCACTCAAACCGCTGGCAACCATAGTGCAGAAAATGCAACAGATCGCCAACAACCAGTTCGGTGAGCCGCTGGCACGACCTAAAACCAAAGATCTGATCGCGGTGGTTGATGGCATCAATATGATGTCGGCTCAAATTGAACTGTCATTTAAACAACAGGCGAAAGAAGCGCAGCGTCTGCGGGCCCAGGCTTACCTCGATCCGATTTCTAAACTGGGCAACCGTTCCTTCTACCTCAATCAGATCGACCAATGGTTGGCCGAGCAGACCCAGGGCGGAATCATGCTGCTGCATGCTGAGTACATTGGTGATATCTATGAGACCAAGGATTATCAGCGCGCGGATGCGCACGTCAAAGAGCTGTCCCTGCGCCTGAAAAACACCATTGATGTGCCCGGGGCGACGATTGCCCGCCTTTCCAGTGATGAGTTTGGCCTGCTGTTCCCGCATATGGATGAAAGCGAACTTCGCCTGCTCGCCGACACCATTGTGAACTGTCTGAACAGCCTTAACACTGACCCGACCGGGATGGCCAAACCCAAAGCGGTATTGGGGGTAGCGCACAACAAAGAGCATAAAACGCGCAGTGAAGTGCTCTCGATGGTCGACAATGCGCTGGCTAAGGCCAAAGCGCAGCCGGACAAAGCCTATGGGTTCATTGGCAGTGACAGCCCGTCGAACCTGATGGGTAAACAACAGTGGAAAGCCCTGGTTGAAGAAGCCATCCATAACGACTGGTTCAAATTCCGTTTTCAGTCAGCGAAGAACACCTGGGGCAAAGTGTTCCACAACGAGGTGTTTTCAAATATTGAACGAGACGGGGAAGTCTTCAGTGCCAACCAATACTTGTTCGCCCTCGAGCAGTTAGAAGCCACCAACATTTTCGATCAATATGTGATTGAGTCGATGATTAAGCGGCTGGAAAGCGGCGAACTGACCGACCCGGTGGCGATCAATATTGCCCACAGCAGTCTGGCTCAGCCCTCTTTTATCCGATGGACCACCAGCGTACTGGAGCAACACGCCAGCGTCGCACCACTGCTGCACTTTGAAATCCCGGAAGACTGCTTTATCGAGCATCCACACCATACCGCACTGCTGTGCAACACTATTCGTCAGGCCGGGGCAGAGTTCGGCGTTGATAACTACGGACGTAATTTCCAGTCGCTCGAATACATCCAGGAGTTCCGTCCTAACTATGTCAAGCTGGACTACTTGTTTACCCATAGCCTGCATGACGAAAAGCAGAAGTTCACCTTAACGTCTATTTCACGAACCGCGCATAACCTGGGCATTACCACCATTGCCTCTCGGGTTGAAACCCAAATCCAGCTGGATTTTCTTACTGAGAATTTTGTTGAGGTATTCCAGGGCTATATTGTCGACAAAGAATAACGAGGTGCCACGAGGATGAAGGACCCTTTACTGAACTCGCTCATATACGTTAGCCGTTATTACGGGTTGGCCAACTCACCTGAAGCGTTGACCAATGGTTTACCTCTTGCTGATGGTAAACTCACCCCGTTCCTGCTACCCAGAGCGGCAGAAAGGGCCGGATTGCTCGCCCGGGAAAACCGCGCCCCACTGGCGGATATCTCCAGCTTAATTTTGCCAGCAATACTGCTTCTCAGAGACGGTCAGGCCTGCGTGCTGATTAGCCTGAGTTCGGATCGGCAGGAAGCCGAAATCAACACCGCCGAAAGTGGCATGATGCCGGTGACGATGTCGCTAAAAGAACTCAACCGGCAGTACACCGGCCGTTACTTTCTGATCAAGAAGCAGTTTCATTTTGATGAACGGTCACCCCAAGTACTAATGCCTAAACCCGGGCATTGGTTTTGGTCAACACTGTGGCAATCAAAACGCATCTACCGTGATGTGTTGATCGCCTCACTGCTGATCAATATCTTCGCCATTGCGGCACCGATGTTTACCCGCCTGGTATACGACAAAGTGGTACCTAACCTCGCGTTTGAAACCCTGTGGGTACTGGCCAGTGGTGTGTTCGTGGTGTTCCTGTTTGACTTCCTGTTAAAGTCACTGCGTAGTTACTTTATTGACATTGCTGGGAAAAAGTCTGACATCCTCATCTCCTCCAAACTGTTCAGTAAGGTGATGGGGATCAGGCTGGAAGCGCGCCCTCCTTCCGTCGGAGCATTTGCCCGTCACTTACAAGAATTTGAGTCGATACGTGAATTCTCTACCTCCGCCACCGTCAGCGCCCTGATCGATCTGCCGTTTGCCCTGTTGTTTCTGCTGATCATCTGGCTGATGGCAGGCGAGTTAGTCTACATTCCGGTTGCCGGTGTGATCATCTTAATCATCCATTCGCTGCTTATCCAAAGACCACTGCGCCAGTCGATTGAAGAAGGTTCTCGTCTTGCCTCACAAAAGTATGCCAACCTAATTGAAAGTTTAGCCGGGCTGGAAACGGTTAAAATGCTCTGCGCCCAAAGCCAGTTCCAGTACCGCTGGGAAGAAGCCGTTGCCCACATGGCCAACTGGAACATCAAAAGCCGCCGGATCACCGATAGTATTCAAAACGCTGCCAGCCTGGTCCAGCAGAGCAGCAGCGTCGGCATGATCATCTTAGGGGTCTATCTGATCGCACGTGGCGATCTAACCATGGGCGGGCTGATCGCCGCAACAATGCTGAGTGGCAGGGCCATCGGGCCACTGGTTCAGTTGTCGCTCCTGTCGACCCGCTATAATCAAGCCAAATCATCAATGACCATCATTAACCGGGTCATGGCAATGCCAGACGAACAGCAGGAAGGCAAACGCTACATTCACCGGCCTATCATTCACGGGAAAATTGAACTTGAGCGGGTCACCTTTCATTATCCGAACTCTTCCGACGCATCGATTCGCGATCTCAGCGTGACCATCAACCCAGGCGAGAAAGTCGCTGTCATTGGCCGAATTGGTTCTGGCAAAACCACCTTAGAGCGCCTCATTATGGGCCTGTATAAGCCTTCTGAAGGCCATGTGCGTATTGACGATACCGACATTGAACAATTGCACCATGTCGATGTCAGACGCAATATTGGCTGCGTACCGCAGGACTTCACACTGTTTTTTGGTTCTATCCGCGACAACATTACCCTCGGTCGGCCACTGGCCGACGACCGGGACGTATTGAATGCCGCTAACCGTGCCGGGGTGACCGCATTTACCCAATCTGACCCTGCGGGCTTAGAGCGTCAGGTTGGTGAAGGCGGATCAATGCTGTCCGGCGGCCAGCGCCAGGCTGTCACCATTGCACGCGCTCTGTTGGGACGACCACCGATCCTGCTACTGGACGAGCCAACCAGTGCAATGGACAACCGTTCAGAAATGCACATCAAGCATCAGTTAGCCCAGCTGAAAGCGCATGAAACGTTGATCCTAATTACCCATAAAACCTCAATGCTGGATGTTGTGGATCGGGTGATTGTGATGGAAAAAGGCTGTATTATCGCGGATGGACCGAAGGCTCAAGTGCTGGATGACCTTAAACAAGGCAAAGTCAAAGCTACCGGTTAACCCTGTTGTGGCCTGCGTGAAGCAGCACACCGCTCCGAGAGACGTACGCGAAGACTAATGAATTCAGATTACTTATGCGGACATTTCGGCTATAACACTCTTTTGACATTGACGTTGAGCAACACTAATGAACCCGTGGATTAATCTCGATCAACTCAACCACTACTTAAACAATGGCTCGCTGGGCTTCAAAATATTGATGAGCATCATCATCATCACGGCCTATGTGGTATTCAAAAAAATGGTCAATCGAGCCATCATTAACTTCGCGGCAGCCAAAGGGGTCAGCAAAGCACGGCTGAGTTTTATTCAGCGGGCGACGAACGTCGGCTTGCTGTTTGTTTTCTCCTCCTTTTTTGCCATTACTATTGGTATCGGCTATGGTGATGTATCCTTGTTCCTTTCTTCCGTGTTCGCGGTGCTCGGGGTTGCCTTTATCGCTCAGTGGTCCATTCTGAGCAACATCACCGCCAGTTTCCTCATCTTTTTTGTTTTTCCTTACCGAGTTGGAGACAGGATCAAAGTCGTTGAAAAAGATGAAGATATTAGTGGTGAGATCCAAAACATCAGCATGTTCCACGTATTAATCAAGCATGACAATGGCAACCTCATCACCTACCCCAATAATTTGATACTGCAAAAGGCGGTACTGAAATTGCCAAAAACAGTCGCCGGCGAGAACACATCCAAATCACGCCTCTATACCCGAAGAGGCAGAAAATAACGTCACGGCAAAGGGAGGCTTAATAGCGGGATCACGCCAGTCACGCTCAATGTCAGGATTGACGCCAACCCCAAGTTTTCCCGGTTTACAGTGTAAAACGTTTGTGTGCAGCAGATAAACCGTGGGATATAAACCTCAGCGTCGTCAGGACCACGCCACCCTGGCCGCAAACACCAACTCCGCCGCAACAAAAACGCAGCCAGATGGCTGCGCTTTTGTTTAGTTCGGTTTAAAGAACAATGTCTTCTTCTTCCAGATTGGCCGAAACCTGGATCTCATATTGGTTAAATCGGAAAACACAGCCACCATGCGTGCGTCTGGTGGTAACCTGCTCATCACCAAACTGAACCGTCACGCGGGTAAATACCCGCTCTTTCGCTTCAACAGTATTCTCCGCCAGCAATACGTCAAATTCATTTTCCAGTTGCTCGAGTTTCAGTTTCACCGCTTCGAGACAGGTCGCATTTTGTTCCTTCAAATCATCAATATGCCCCTGTTCTTCTTCACTGCGCTCTGATTTGGGTTTCTTCTTAAACTCCAGCTCCTTGCGAATCACGTCCATGGTTTCTTCTTGCGCGGTTTTATAATCAGCTTTCAATGCGGCAATCTTGTCTTTGTAAGCCTGAAAACGAGCGAACGCTTCAACCTTGGTGGCAGTATCGCCTTCCACCCCAAGTTGCAAACACGTGACTTTATCACCGACTTTGGCTTCTCCACCACTCAGGGTACCGTTTCTCTCCGCAGCATCGAGAACCGTGAGGTTGTGTCCGCACTTAATTTGGTTGTTCATGCTGTGCACGGCGAGTTGGATATCCTGCCCGGCCTGAAGCGATGAATACTGAGCATAGTTCGCCCGGATAGATCCCTTGGTTTTAACCTGGCAACTTTTTGCTTCACCATCGCTGACGGTGTGGCCAATGATCCCTTTACCTACCTGAATATCTTCCTGGGCCTGGACATCGGCTGATTCGATGAACCCTCCGACGGTGATCGACCCGGTCGCTTTGACGACCATGCCAGGTTCAATATTACCGCTAATCACCACATTGCCTTTAAACTTCACATGGCCGGTACTGACGTCGACATTGTTCAGACACAAGGCATCATCCACTTCAATGGATTTTTCCTTGATCAAGGGCATCCCTGATACAGCAGCAACGAGTAGATTGGGATCCGTTGATGATATTGTTGTTCCCTTCCCCGGCTTGAGCGGCATATCCTTCCCAGCCTGAGCAGGGACGATGTCCCCCCGTACGGTACAGCCGGAAGCACCTTTGGTTGCCGGTATCCGGCGCATTACCTCATCGCCCGCCTCGACCGTTATCGTCTCGCCGAGGTTACGCAAATCAATCTTATCAGTATCAGACTGACTGCCTTTGGGTCTGAGTACACGTTTGGTGATGTCTTTAACTAAGGGAGTAAATGACGCGTCTTTACCTTTAACGGGTTGCTTACCAACCGCGACAGGCTGCAAAAAGCTTTCTCCCGGCTTGAGTTGGTTACTTACCACCAGTACTTTTTTCAAAGCTAACTTGTTGATCCCTTTCGTCACCCGGGCGTTTGCCAAAGCCTGGACGATTTCCGGACCACGCAAGCCCCGCCCGCCATACGCGCCAGTCACCTTCATACTGGCCAGCATGTCACTGTTGCTCAGCTCGACATCGACGAACGCGTCTTGCACGCGCGCGATCACCATCCCCGCATAAGCTTCGGCTTTACGTTCTCGGGCATGATTAATAAAACGCGTCACCTCAGCTTCATCAACCAGCAGTCGCTCAGCCTGCATAGCCTGAAGTTGGTCAGGCAATTCCTTTGAATTTAGCTCACCGCTAAGTTCGATATCCACTGGCAATCGCGCTAGTATCTGCTGCTGATCATCAGTCCACTCAAGACATATCTTCCACATAGTCGCTTCGTTCGCTTCCCATCGCTATACTCAGTCTATCGAAATTGCGGTTGTGAACAAAACTCTCAGTTATAAGAATCCGGCTCAGGTCACTAAAGTTTAATCCTGGCATCGTCAGGGATAGAATTAGGCGAACCTGAATGCGCCAAACAAGAATTTCACAATAATTACGGTCGCAAGGATGGCGACAATTAGAAGAACTTACTATGTCACCAGGTTGAAGCTTCACGTGGGCAAAGGGAATAGCATTGCGAAGTTGTATCAAACATAAAGTGCTTTTCGCAAAAGCTCATCAGACGCAAGGCAATCCATTGCCATGCGTGCGGGTATCGCTATCAACTGCTTATCTTACTCACGCACTGACAATCAGTGCTACAGGGAAGCAAGCGTTTTACAGTGTAAATTTCATCTGATTCACACCAAGCGACACATAACATTTTACAGTGTAAATCAGCCTGCCAGTCGCTTGATTTCAGCACGCAATGTCTTCTCGATCTGCTTACGCCCTGTGAGGGCATAACACTGAGCACATGCTTGCCAGTCTAACCCCATCATCACTTTGTCTAACAGCAAATCTGACAAGTCCTCAGCAGGGCAGCCCATCAGCCACTGTTTGAGCCACGGCCAGATCGACTCAAAACTCACGCCACCGTTGGCATAGGATTGGATCAACCGGAGCTTCGCTGGTGAAACAGCTTGCGGCATAAAGCCTTTCAGCAACTCTCGTAGCAGTGGCGTTTCCAGCTGCGGATAGGTATCTGCACACCCCAGTCGGATGAACTCCTGAAACAGCTGCTGACACGGCACCATCCACACACTCGCCCTGGCACTGCGTGAGCAAGTCATCATTAGTGAATAGCAGCCACTCGCGGCATCACGCGCGGTGCCAAGCCGGATGGGGTAATAACCCGCCTGAGACCAAAATCGCAATAACTCCGCTGTGGCACCAAAGCTGGTGGAGAGGTAGTCCACTTCCGCTGGCAACTGAGCGTCAAGCAAGCTAAGCATTTCGCTGCCAACCCCTTTTCCCTGCCATTGTGGGTGAACCGCAATGCGCATCACCCGCAGCGAAGATTGCTCGCCTGCAGATGCGTAACCAAGATGGTTGACGATAGTAGTCGGCGCAAGGTGCCCTTTCGGCCGTCGTTTACCACTCTGAATCGCCTCGATCAGTGCTGCGTCCAGCCTGCCTTCCTCAACCGCCATGATCACACCAACATGGTTTTCCCCCACAGATGCCAGATAGAGATGGCAGCATGGGTCATCGAGCAGTTGCAATAAATCATTCGGCGCGGTTTGATAGTGCGCGTTAACCAACAACGCGAAACATGACCGCATCAACTGTGGCTGTTCAATCAGCGCTGCTTTGCTCATTTTGCTTAACTGCAGCGGTGCTGGCCGCGGCTCTGGCTGAGGAGCCAGTTCACTATCAAGTAGAAACGCAGCGTACATCCACGCTTCCAACCCATCGTTTTGATCCCAACGGATGGGCTGCTGAATGTGGTACTCATGCATACCGGGCCGGTTCTGTCTCAACCAGGCAACAAACTTAAGCGTGAAGCCACGGCCACAGCCTTCATAACCATGCACAGTACTGGAAAAAACCAGACGGTGGTAACGCTTGGTGATCCGCTGCAGCATTGGCACCGGTATTGCCGCCGCTTCATCGACCAGCAACAGATCGCAGTCTGGCTGCGCCGAAAGTAACTCATCTGGAGCAATGAACTGCAGATACCCCTGCCCGGTTTGCAAACGGTCTTTGGTTTGGCTTACAGCCTGAGTAATGGTGCCCCTGGCGTGGGCAAACACAGGGTCAACCGACTTGCGGCATGGTGCTGTGACTAAGATCCGCAATGGTCGCTGCTCAAGCAACTGGCCACAGGCAATGCCCAATGCGCTGCTTTTGCCCCGGCCGCGATCAGCAGTCAGTACAAAAGGACGCTTGCGATGCCCGGTAACCACTTTGACAACCCGTTCTACCGCGTATTGTTGCTGGGCGAAAGTGGTCTGGCTACGACAGTGGCTCCAGTGAGGCAAAGCGGGCAGTGGTGCTCCCTGTTCGAGCGAGGTCAAACGTTGCCAATGGCACTCCATCCACTGTTGGGCCGGCGTCTGCTGTGATGGCTGAGCTAACAGTACAATCAACATCCCCCCGCCAACCAGCGTACCCAATACCGCAGCAAAACTATTGGCATCAAATTGTTCGCGGGCGTCATACACCAGCACATCACACTCTCGTCCCAGTAACTGCTGGCCCTGCTTGGGTGACACACAAACAGCGCCGTCCAGTTCCCAGTCACCTAAACAGAACCAACGCTGGTCAAGACTCTGATGGTAGAGTGATGTGATGAGCGCCGACTGCCAGTCAGGGGCACCACGTAACACCACCCCCCCGCGTTGGAAATGCTGGCGGGCCCGTTGATGAAATTGCAATAAGTAATCGATCTGATGATGCATGATGAGGACCTAAGGTAAAACAGCCCTTATGTTACCACAGATTAATTGAGCCGCTGCGAGCTCAGAGTCAGATAAGGTCGCGAGATATGTCAACACTTCAAGCTAGCAAGCAAATTCCACGTACGGACAGATACCGGCACAATAAAAAAAACCGCCTTAAACAGGCGGCTTATATCACAACAGTGTTCCGTCCTAAATAAGGTTGACACTTTCCAACCCCAAAATTGGAGAGTGTTATGAAATCAACAAATAAAAGAACTCAGCGCGATTATTCCCTCGCTTTTAAACTCACCGTAGTGGATGAGG
>NZ_JARHUF010000030.1 GCF_029223195.1 Vibrio sp. CAU 1672
AATACTGATCGTCAAATCGATCCATAAGTCATTGCATTTTTTATGACATCACTGTAGAAATGAGTAAAAGTAGGCTCTCACTTAGGCCTTATTCCACAAGAGTTTTTCATGATCTTGCCCTGGGTGCATATCCCCTCGTTTACACAATAAGGATTTAAACATGAAACTTAAGAATATATTCTTTTTGCAACAACTTGGGACGAATCTTCACCAAAATACACATCATTAGCTGTCATTGAAGATGCAACTGCCGATACCTTCGTCCTGAACGAAAACGACGGTTTTCTACTTACCACGATTAAAGTACCGCAGGATAAAGAGCTATTAATTGGCGTTTCTGCCGAAATTGGTATCACTACAGATACCTCGATTAAAGGTAAAGATGGCGGAGCAGCCAAAGCCATTGCTGGTGGAGCCGCATGGGTAATCGTTACCGCGACCCCCGTTGCAGGCGGAGATCCTATCACAGCAGCTCCAGGGGCGGTCACGTTATCCAGTAGAATTCAGGCGCTCAATGCCACTCTGGGAGGAGTGATTGACGAGTGTACTGATTTTACCGGTGGTACCGACGAAGCCGGGCTGGAACCTGGTGATGAAAGCTACACCGATACGCCTGACGGTACGATTGATGTAGCAATCGAGTGTGTTGTAACGGATGAAGAGATTGGCTTAATGCAAGAGACTCTGGCATCACACCACTTTAACTTCATTCTGCCTGATATGGATGCCGGTGAGTACTCCATTAAAGCGCACTTCTTTACCAAAGCAACAGCGGAAGTGGATATTAACGAGGTAACGGTAGCAGCTGGCGGAACGGTTTCAGGTAGCTCATACGCCGAAGCCTTTGTCGGTAAAAACATGGTCACGGTACAACAGGTTCGTGCAGTTAAGACCTTGTCTGAAGTCGAAATAGTCGAATGATTTAAACTGACCAGAAATTGACCATAAGCCATCGCCGGCAACGCTATTTTCAGTGCTTAAGATGTAAAGCGATGGCTTTTCAGCCTCAAAGGTTAATTATACCAGGCAGTCAGGAAAGGTCACTCGCTGCTACGCTATCGGGCTATTGCTCAGGTATTTATCTCTTTACCACAAACTGGCTTTGTTTTATATAAAACTTATATTTACTCAATAACCTAAAACACAACAGGTCAGGTTTTTTCCGCTCCTAATTATTTAAGCACATATATTAACCAGTATAATCAGCTATTTAAGATAGCAAAACCCCAATATTTAATCAGCGCACTTCTCGATTTGCACCCCTTTTTCTTTGAACATGGATAAAATATTCTGATCAGTATTTACGTCAGTAATCAGTATATCAACTTTATTGGTATCACAAACTTTATAAGTACTCATCTTACCAAGCTTTGAGGATGTTCCCAGAGCTATAACTTGTTCAGATTGCTCGATAATAGTGGCTAATGTTTCCGCCTCATCAAGATGATTGATGCTCATACCTTTATTGGGGTGAAAAGCATAAACCCCAAAAAAACACGCATCAAAATGAATTTTACGCAACATTTCATTTGTTGTGGCCCCAAGTGCCATAACTGCCGGTTTGCACACTTTCCCACCCAGTAAAATCAACTCGATATTATTATGATGGATCAACTTCGTCGCCACTAACGGGCTTGGCGTTACCACGGTAAAGTCAAAATGAGTTGGTAAGTTCATCGCCAAATGTAAACAGGTAGTCCCTGAATCCAGCAGAATAGTTTGGTTTTCCCTGATAAATGGAATCGCCGCCAAAGCAACCTGTTGCTTTAGCGGATCAATCTCATCACGTCGTTCACGATATTCTTCAAGCTTCAGCTGTAACGGTAATGCCCCGCCATGCACCCGACGTAGTAGCTTTGCTTCATCCAGCTGCTTAAGGTCGCGGCGAATAGTGTCTTCGGAAACCTGGAGAGTCACACTCAGTTCAGTCGCGTAAACCCTGCCCAGCTGACTAAGCAGTTCCAGTATCTTGTTGTGTCTTTCTTGTTGTAACATTTTTAGCTAATGCGTATAAATGCATTATGATGCATTAATCACTTAAGCAAATGCTGTTTTATGCCCGTTTATAGTGGCCACAAAAGTATGCCGGCGTTGCATTGATGGTTTGTTTACTAAGGAGATATCATGAATATTAAAGCAGTTCTGTTCGATATGGACGGCCTGATTTTTGATACAGAAGGCCTTTACAAAAAGAGTTGGCAGCGTGCCGTCAGTGAACAAGGCTTGGCGTTGACCGATGAGTATTATCAGAACTTTATCGGCGTACAGGATGCAAACTGTGAACGGCTGCTGGAATTAGAGTTTGGCGATCAACTCAATATGGAGCAGTTTATCCGGGTACGCGATGCAATGCTAAAGGCGGAAAGAGAAAACGGTGTTGCTTACAAGAGCGGATTTAAAGAACTGTTTGCCGAACTCAAGCAGAACAATGTTAAGTGTGCGCTTGTTACTTCCTCCGCATTACCACAGGTTCATCACCATTTTGCCGACACCAATTATCTGGAAATGTTTGATGTCATTGTTACCGCAGAACATGTCAAAAACGGCAAACCGGCTCCGGATTGCTATCGCATGGCGACTGAACAACTTGGTCTTGCTCCGGCGGAATGTCTGGTATTAGAAGACTCAAACAACGGCATGCGGGCGGGTTTGGCGGCAGGTTGCCATGCCATTATGATTCCGGATTTGCTTGAACCAGATGCGGATGTCACTAAACATGCAACGTCTGTACTCGGTAGCCTGACTGAAGTAAAACCGTTTGTTCAAGCGAACGCCAGAACCTAAAGAAAAAATAAGAGATGTGGATGGATCAGTTCTTCTGCCAAACCATCCACTGCTCTTTATCTTTAAATACCGCCACACTATCACTTGCGTTTGACGATTCGATTAAACGAAAAGCCGGCGATAACCACTGGGACAACTCACCAGAGCGCAGGCAAAACGGTGGAAAACGTGAGTGATAATCATCACTTATAACAAAGAATCCCAACAGCAAGCCCCCACTCGGCAATAACCGTTCAACCAGGGCAAAGTAGTCAGCCCAACGAGATCGCGGCAAGGCTGCAAGAAAAGCGCGCTCATAAATCACATCAAATGACTGGCTGATCTCAGTACTAAACACATCACCATGCAACACGCAGTGCGCATGCTCGCCCAGCTGATTTTTGGCCAGATGCACCGCCGCGACACTGTAGTCCATTGCCATCACCGCAAAACCGTGACGGAGAAAGCTTGCCACTTCATACGCTGCGCCACATCCGGGAATAAACACGGACCGCTTGTCGCTGTCAGTTTGTGTCAGGTAGCCGTTCAGCTCGGCCGGTGTTTGCTTACGATCCCAGGGCATTTTGCGCTGATTAAACAGTTCATCCCAAAACTCGGCATTGATATTCGGTGTGTCAACGCTATTCACCTTTCACTCCTCCAATCCAGTTCCCGGTTTGTTATCTCCGAAAAAACAAAAGGGATCCCCGCCAACACAGTATCCCTCTGTAGTTAGTAGCCTGGCCATGCATGACTTTAATCCTGATGCTGCTAGCTACGTAAATCGTTAATCAGCGACTGTTCGCCACTCTGATTGGCAACAAACACCACCTCACCTCTGAGTTTGGTGACAGACTGCAACGTCGCTTGTATCTCGCCAGCCGCGACTTCGCTCTCCTGGCAATAAAAAGTGATGCGATCATTATAGCCATCCTTCTCAATCTGCAATGAGCCTTTAATATCGTGGCGGCGAC
The DNA here is from genome assembly GCF_029223195.1 of Vibrio sp. CAU 1672. Taxonomy (GTDB): domain Bacteria; phylum Pseudomonadota; class Gammaproteobacteria; order Enterobacterales; family Vibrionaceae; genus Vibrio. Next base: position 3,738 of record NZ_JARHUF010000030.1, read on the forward strand.
AGACCTCTTGTATCTGGTGCGGATAGACAAACAAACCTTTTACCTTTACCGCTGAATCCGCTCTGCCCAACCAGCCCTTAAGCCGTAGGTTGGTGCGCTGCGACTGAGGATCTTTTGCTATACCTGCCGACAAATCACCCGTGGCGTAGCGTATCAACGGAAATTTCTCGTCCAGCGAAGTGACCACCACCTCACCAACTTCCCCCGCTTCAACCGCCGAGCCGTCAGGTCGGACTAATTCAACAATGATATCCTCCGCCACGACTAAACCAGGTTCCCCGGCAACCTGGTAAGCAATTAACCCCAGCTCGGCGCTGGCATAGGCTTGCGAAACCGCAACCCCTTTTTCGTACAGACATTGCGCCATTTCTGCGGTCAGTGGCTCACCAGAAACCAGCGCTTTAACGATGCTGCATGGCTTGCCATAGCGCTCTTCATAGCGGCTCAACAGCGTGATCAAAAACGACGGGGTACCGGTAAAACCGCTGGGGTGAAGTTGTGCGATGGCTTCAATTTGCGCTTCTGTATTGCCGACACCCGCCGGAAACACGGCACAGCCACAGGCTCTTGCCCCGCCATCCATAATAAACCCGCCAGGAGAGAAGTGGTAAGAGAGCGTGTTGTGCACCAGATCTCCCGGACGAAACCCCGCGGCGTGAAAAGCGCGTCCCATACGCCAAAAATCCTTCTCATGACTTTGCGCTTCATACAACGGCCCGGGCGACTGAAACACCCGCGCCATCTGACCAATATCGGCACTGTTGATCCCGCCAAACGGAGGCTGGCATTGTTGCTGCTCCGGCAGAGTAAACTTGCGCGTGATCGGCAACGCAGCCAAACCTTCACGGCTACCCACCAGCGCAGGGTCAAATCCGGCAAACAGCCGGGCATAATGACCACTGCACTGCCTGGCACTCGCCACCACCTGGGGTAAACGCCGGAACAACTGCTGTTCCCTCACCGCTGCCGGCAATGCCTCTTTGGCATCAAATAGATCGTTCATTGCCTCTCCTTATAGCCAACGTTTACGACGCTTGTAGGACTTCAGGTTCTTAAAACTTTTACGTTCGCCCTCGCCACCACCGAGATAAAATTCTTTCACGTCTTCGTTATTGAGCAGCGCATGTTTGCTGCCATCAAGCACGATTTTGCCCGATTCCATGATGTAGCCGTAGTCAGCCGCCTGCAGAGCGAAGTTGGCATTCTGCTCAACCAACAGCATGGTGATGCCCTGCTCTTTGTTGATTTTCTCGATAATGCTGAACACTTCCTTCACCAGCAGTGGCGACAGCCCCATCGACGGTTCATCCAGCAGGATCATTTTCGGCCTTGCCATCAACGCCCGGCCAATTGCCAGCATCTGCTGCTCGCCTCCGGACAAGTAACCCGCCAACCCGGTACGTTCTTTGAGGCGCGGGAAATAGCTGAACACCATTTCGATGTCCTGGTCGACCTCGTTATCGCTGCGGGTAAATGCGCCCAGGCGAAGGTTCTCAATCACCGTCATATCTTCGACAATACGGCGGCCTTCCATCACCTGGAAGATCCCGGAACGCACGATCTCTTCCGGGCTTTTGTTATCGATACGCTCGCCCATAAAGGTGATTTCACCGCGTGTGACTTCGCCGTCTTCGGTCTTAAGCAGACCAGAAATTGCCTTTAAGGTGGTGGATTTTCCGGCACCATTGGCACCAAGTAACGTCACTATCTGGCCTTTGGGCACTTCAAGGCTCACCCCGCGCAGCACCAGAATCACTTCGTCATAAACCACTTCAATATTGTTCACCGAGAGCAATATTTCCGCCGGTTCAATATTCGTTGCTATTTCACTCATTAAGTTACTCCTTGCAAAGGTGAGGGTATCCCCTCACCTGTCCTGATTATTAGTAACCCAGCCAGTCATCACGACGTGACAATGTCACCTCAGACACTTTATGAATGTCTACAGCGCCGCCCTGGTTATTCCCCATATAGACGTTGACGGTCGTGGTGCCACGGTGATCATCCGGCTGCCAGTTTGCCGGGATGCAGACACCTTCCAGACCTTTTGGCACCCAGTTCTCCCGCACGTACATGCCTTTCTTGATGTTTTCACCGGTAATGCCACCGTTGGCTTTGGCCCACTCCATGGCCTCTTTCATGTAAAACGCCGAACAGACGCCACGGATATAGTGGTGAGTACGGAACTGATTTGGCTCAGAGGCCGATTGTTTCGAGATTTCCCGTACCAGTTTCATCCCCTCGGTATTGTCCCCCCAAAACGCCGTCATTCCCGGGAAGACGTAATCTGTCAGGCCATCACCTGCCGCCTCAATCACCGGTTTATCACCGCCCCAGATATTGGCCATGTACTGGAACTGAGTTCCTACGGTATTGCAAGATTTCACCAGCGATATCACCGAACCACCTAAGTTGGCAATGTAGCCATAGTTGGTGCCAGACTCTTTAAGTGACAAACACTGGGCTTTGAAGTCCCCCGGTTTAAGCGACACCACGACCGGATTCTGCACTTCGAAACCCAGTTCTCTGGCATATTCCGCGCACGCTTGTTTCGGTGCATTGGGGAAAGGATGGTTATCACCGATGTGGGTAAATTTTGGCACACCCTGGTTGCCCTTGGCTTCCCAGTCAGCTTTCGCCCACTTCACCAGCGCACGGCACGCATCAGAGTACGAAGCACCATAAAAAAAGTTATACGGTGCAGGTTTGGCGGTTTTTGGGTTTTTCCCGGTTGGATCGGTTAGGTGACCGGAGTACGAGGCAGAAAACACCGGCACTTTGTCTTTGGTGACAAATGAGATCAGCGCTTCGGTATCGGCGGTTCCCCAGCCCTGCATGGCCACCATATCTTTACGTGCCACCCAACGTTTGTAATTGGAGATAGCGACCGGCACTTTATATGCCATATCAACCGTTTCAAACTCAAGCTCGGTACCGTTGATCCCGCCGTTCTGGTTGATCCACTTCAGTGCATCCCGCACGCCAGAACCATACGGCTTGCTGACATAAGCCGTAGGGCCAGAAAAATCCACCAGATGTCCGACAAATACGGAATCTTTTGCCTGAACAGCGCCGGTTAACAGTGCTGAAGAAAGCAGCAACGTTGTCGCTAAATGTCCTTTATTCATAACTCGTTGTCCTTGTTATTGAGGTATGTTTCACCCGGATACGCCGGGTAGCCGATGAAGCCGATTAATATGAGAACGGATAGTGTTTCCAATAGGCGCGGATCTGTTGCCAGCGGTGCGCTAAGCCCTGAGGTTCGAAAATGAGGAACAACATGATCACCAGTCCGACCGCCATCTCTTTGAGGTACGCTAAGCCGTCACTGAATGCGGTGGTATTACCAAACACCGACAATCCAGCCACGCCAAACTCTAAAACTTCCGGTAGTAGTACAATGAACACTGTGCCCATTAATGTGCCCTTCACCGAACCTAAGCCGCCGATGATGATCATTGCCAGGAACTGAATCGACATCATGATGGTGAAGCCTTCAGCGGAGACAAAACCCAGATAGTGGCCGTACAGTGCCCCGCCGATACCGGCATAAAATGCACACACGCCAAAGGAGAGCAAACGGTATTTGGTCAGGTTGATCCCCATGATTTCTGCTGACAAATAGTGGTCGCGCACCGAAACAAACGCCCGGCCATCACGTGAGCGGATAAGGTTAGACGCCCACAGGTACATAAAAATCAAGGCAAACAGGGCAATATAGAAAAAGCTCTCATCGGTGGAGAATTCAAAGCCAAACAGGTTGATAGGATTGGCGCTCGCCCCATACGAGCCGCCACTGAACCACTCTGCTCGGGCAAAGAAGTCTTCCAGGATGAACTGTGCCGCTAACGTGGCGATCGCCAGGTACAACCCTTTGATCCGCGCGGCTGGCAAGCCAAAAATCATCCCGACAATCATGGTCAGGTAACCAGCAAGGGGAATGGCAAACACCACCGGAATATTGAACTGATTATTCAGCCAGGCCGAAGCAAAGGCACCAAAGCCGAAAAACGCCCCGTGGCCGAGAGAGATCTGCCCGGTAAAACCAACCAGAATGTTCAGCCCCAGCGCAGCGATCCCCAGATAGGCGATCTGAATGAACAAGTTCAGGAAGTAGATATCCAATACCAGCGGGGCTGCCAGCATGGCAACCACGCTGGCGATGGCTATCGTACGGATAGTCGAGGTTTCGAAAATGGGCGTATCATTTTTATAGGTGGTACGAAAATCACCACACGGGCGCATGCTAACGTGAGCCATAGTATTTCTCCTTAAATACGCTCAATATCTTTGGTGCCGAACAAGCCATATGGCTTGAAGGCGAGAATGATTAACAGTACGTAGAACGGGGCAATATTGTAGAGGTTACCCACCTGCAGATACTGGCTGTCAAAGAACTCGGCCAGGTTCTCCAGCAAACCGATAGTAATACCGCCAACAATCGCGCCGACCACCGAATCCAGGCCGCCTAATATCACCGCCGGAAAGACCTTAATACCAATAATCGACAGTGCGTCAGAAACACCGTTAACTATCCCGATCACGATCCCGGCAGTGGCAGAGACCATCGCCGAGATCGCCCAGCTGACGGCAAACACTTTCTTGATCGAAATACCCAGGCTCTGCGCGACCTGCTGGTTAAATGCCGTAGCACGCATCGCCAGGCCCATTTTGCTGAACTTAAAGAACCAGTAGAACGCGCCCATGATCAACACCGAGAAAATCAGGCTGAGAATGTAGGCAAACTCGACATTCAAGCCTCCAATGTTGACGACATTAGTTTCAAACACCTGAGGGTATGTCACTGCCGACACACCGAACATCCATTTCATCAGTGCCTGGAAAAACATCGACAAACCGATGGTGACCATAATCACCGAAATGATCGGCTCACCAATCAGCGGCCTGAGGACAATGGTCTGAACCGCGATACCGAATACCATCATAAACGCCAGGGTGAGTAAGAAACCGATGAAAAACGGTAACTGCAGATGCACCAGCGCTGCCCAGCAAACCCATGCGCCAATCAACAGAAATTCTCCCTGGGCAAAGTTCACCACCTGAGTTGATTTGTAAATCAACACAAAGCACATGGCGACCACACCATACAACATGCCGACTATCACGCCATTAATGACGAGTTGCAGTAATAAGTCCGTGTTCATTATGCGATCCTCCTTTGTTCGCCTTGCCCCGGGGTGAGCTCATGCTCGATCAGTGTTTCAATCACCAGTGAAGTGTTAATCCGGGTTTTGGTGCCATCCTGATAGGTGATCACCGTATCAACATCCACTTTTGGCTGGTCGCTGTAGATGGTCTCGATGATGTCGCCATACTTCTCTGCCACCACTCCCCGGCGCACTTTACGTGTACGGGTCAGTTCGCCGTCATCAGCATCCAGCTCTTTATACAGCAGAATGAACTTACTGATTTTTTGCGCGTCGGGCAGTGACTGGTTCACTTTCAGCACCTCTTCGCGAATGACCTGATACACTTCCGGCTGAGCCGATAAGTTGGTGTAGTTGGTAAACGCAATGCCTTTTTGTTCGGCCCATTTGGCAACAATGGCGTAGCGTATACAGATGATCGCCGACAGCCAGGGTCTGCCCTTACCTACCACGACGGCTTCGGCGATAAACGGCGAGAACTTGAGCTTATTCTCGATAAACTGCGGCGAGTAGCGGTCACCACGGCTGGTCTCCGACATATCTTTCAGGCGGTCAATCACCACCAGATGTCCCGACTCTTTGAAGTAACCGGCATCACCAGTATGCATCCAGCCATCACGGACATCCTCTTCAAATGCCGTCGTGTTATTGAGGTAACCGGTAAACATCCCGCTGGTTTTGGCAATGATTTCCCCCACACCATTACTGTCCGGGTTAATGACTTTGACTTCGGCATTATCAAACGCCACCCCCACCGAGTCGTAATCAACATCATCGGCCTGGTGCACGGTATACGCACCACACATTTCGGTCTGGCCATACAACTGTTTGAGCGGAACACCGATCGCCTGCAGGTAGCGGAAAGTATCCGGCCCCATCGCCGCCCCGCCCGTCGCCGCCGAGCTCAGATTAGAAAAACCTAATCGGTCACGCAGGGCACGTAACAGGATCCACTCGGCCATCCATGAACGTTTACCCTGTTCCAGCGCTTTGTTGGCCAGTTTCATGCCCAGTTTGTACATCTTCTGTTTAAACGGGGTGGAATCCATCATTCGCGCCGATACATCCGCAACAATGTTTTCCCACACCCGCGGGGCAAGCAGAACAAAGTTGGGCCCGATTTCACGCAGGTCAGCCATCATGGTTTCCTGCTCTTCGACGAAATTGACAATTTGGCGAGATATTAATGCCTGCCCTACGACATACACCTGCTCCATAATCCAGGGCAATGGCAACACCGACACGTAGTTATCACCGGGAGAGCGTGGATCGGCACGCAAATAGGCCGCACAGTGATCGAGGAAGGTACCGCTATGTAACTGAGCCAGCTTGGGTTTTGATGTCGTACCGGAAGTTGTGCAAAGAATCGACAGATCACTTCCCTGAGTTGACGCCACCATGTCGGTGTACCTGTCCGGCTCCGCGTTATCTATGCGTTGGCCGCTCTGGTAAAGCGTTTCCACATTGACCAGACGTGGATCGTCATACTTTCTCATCCCTCTCGGATCACAGTAGACAATATATTCAACGCTTGGGATCTCATCACCCAGTTCAAGCAGTTTGTCACACTGCTCTTCATCTTCCGCAATCACCACCCTGGCTTTGGCGTAATTGATCAGGTAAGCCACTTCTTCATGCATCGAATCCTGGTAAATGCCGAGTGAATACCCCTTGATGGCGTGCGCTGCTATCTCACCCCAGACCCACTCCGGACGGTTATCACCGAGCAGTCCAATCACATCCTCCTCACCGATACCGAGCTCCTGCAAGGCCAGCGCCATCCACTTGACGCGGTTGTGATAGTCCAGCCAGGTAAACTCGCGCCAGATGCCAAATTCTTTTTCCCGCATCGCCACCTGCTCTGGCCAGTGCCCGGCATTGTGCTGCAACACTTTGGGGAAGGTATCTAAGCGGGTTATATCTGCCCAATCATTATGCTGCTGTGCCATTATGCACTCTCCTCTAATGTCGGTAGCTCTTCGCCTAAATAAGCTTTTTTCACATGCGGGTTTTCCATCACCTGCTCCGGCTCGCCCATGGCAATGTGTTTACCAAAATCCAACACTAAAACCCGGTTAGAAATGTCCATCACCACCCCCATGTCGTGCTCGATCATGATGATCGTGATATCCAGCTCTTCGTTCAGGTCCATAATGTAACGAGCCATGTCTTCTTTTTCTTCCAGGTTCATCCCGGCCATCGGCTCGTCGAGCAGAAGCAGCTTAGGTCTGAGCGCGATTGCCCGCGCCAACTCGACCCGTTTACGCAACCCATATGAAAGAGTTCCGGCGGTGGCCTTACGAATGTGCTGGATCTCAAGAAAATCAATGACGTCTTCCGCGTACTTGCGGTGCGCCATCTCTTCTTTTTGCGCGTTGGAAAACCAGTACAACGGTCCGGTAACAAAGTTGTTTTTCAGCAGGTGATGTCGCCCGACCATGATGTTGTCGAGTACTGACATATGGGAAAAGAGCGCCAGATTCTGGAAGGTTCGCCCTAACCCCAACTCAGCACGCTGGCTGGGGGTGCGTTTGGTGACGTCCTGGCCGTCAAAAACAACGGAGCCCTTGTTTGGCGTGTAGCGGCCCGAGATGCAATTGAGCATCGAGGTTTTACCCGCCCCATTTGGACCAATGATTGAAAAGATTTCCTTCTCATTCACGTGGAAGCTCACATCGGTTAAAGCTTTAACCCCACCAAAGGCCAATGAAATATCGTTTACCTGCAACAGAGGTGTTTCCGATACCATAGTGGATCTCCCTTTCATTATTTTGAGTGCATTCCATTAAGCACTATCTGATATCTAACTTAACGCTGATACTGGTAACCGCTTCCACACCTATGCATCATCTTTAAATTTCAGTTTACGTTAACGTTAACTAAAACTCAGAATAGTTGCTCGATGATTAAGTTGCAATTGAGTTCATCAACAAAGATTTGAACTAACGCAAACTTTAAGTAAATAAATTGTTAAATCCAGAATCGTCAATTACATGTTTGGATAGTTAGGACCGCCGCCACCTTCGGGAGGCGTCCAGGTAATGTTTTGACAGGGGTCCTTGATGTCACACGTCTTGCAGTGGATACAGTTTGCGGCATTGATCTGTAACGCCGGCTGAGGCTGATTGCGGACGATTTCGTACACCCCCGCCGGACAGTAACGCTGGGCAGGTTCGGCGTACAGTTCGAGGTTCTGCTCTATTGGTATGCGCTGGCTCTCGAGCTGCAAATGACACGGCTGGTTTTCTTCATGAGAGATGTTGGACAGATAAACCGAGGAAAGGCGGTCGAAACTCAACACCCCATCGGGTTTGGGGTAATGGATAGTCTCACTGGTCTTGGCCAGTGCCAGGGCTTGGTGGTCCGGGGTTTCAGAGTAAATATTCCAGGCAGCGTTCCCTTGCAGCAGATTTTGCTCCACCACCGCTAAACCGCCCCCGAGCCACGAGCCAAAACGGTCAACACCGGTGGCAAAATTGCGGGCCCGGTACAGCTCATCGTACAGCCATGATTGTTTGAAATGGCTGGCATAATCGGGCTTAGCCAACTGATTTTCCAACGCTTCGATCACCGACTCCGCCGCAAGCATACCGGATTTCATCGCGGTATGGGTGCCCTTTATTTTGGCGCTGTTAAGCGTTCCAGCATCACAACCAATTAACAGCCCGCCATCAAACTGCTGGGTCGGCAGCGAATGCAAGCCGCCCTTGGCGATCGCCCTGGCACCATAACTGATGCGTTTTCCATTTTTGAGGTACTGGCTGATCGTGGGGTGATGTTTGAAACGCTGAAACTCATCAAATGGGCTGAGGTGCGGGTTGGCGTAACTGAGATCGACAATCAAACCGACCGCCACCTGATTATCCTCTAAGTGGTAAAGGTAACTGCCCCCCGTTGCCTCTCCTGCCAGGGGCCAGCCCAGGCCGTGCACGATCAGGCCCTGCTGGTGCTGTTCGGCAGGCACTTCCCACAGCTCTTTAAAACCGATCGCATAGTGTTGCGGGGTCTTGTCTTTGGCCAAATAAAACTTACTTATCAATTGCTTGCCGATATGACCGCGTGCGCCCTCTGCCACCAGAGTATATTGGGCTCTGAGCTCAATACCCGGCTCAAAGTTGGATTTGGGCTGACCGTGTTTGTCCAGTCCCATGTCGCCGGTGATCACGCCACAGACGCGGTTTTGCTCATCAAATAAGGCTTCGCTGGCGCTGAATCCCGGATAGATTTCAACGCCGAGCGATTCGGCCTGAGATGCCAGCCACCGGCACAGGTTGCCCAGGCTGATGATGTAGTTACCCTGGTTATGCAATGTCTTGGGGACAGCCCACTCAGGCACCTGGTAACCGTTCTGTGCGCTACTGAAATAATAGGTCTGGTCCTGGCTTACTTCGGTATTGAGCGGCGCGCCGTTTTCCCGCCAGTTCGGGAACAGCTCATCCAGACTGCGCGTTTCAAACACCGCGCCCGAGAGAATATGCGCTCCGACCTCTGAGCCTTTCTCGACCACACAAACCGAGATGTCTTGGTGTTTCTCCCTAGCCAGTTGTTTGATTCGGCATGCGGCAGACAATCCGGCCGGCCCGGCGCCAACCACCAACACATCAAACTCCATGCATTCTCTTTCCATGGTGTTAATTCCCTTCTTCTTTGCATGTTGCCAAGTTGTTAACAGTAAATATATTTAAAGTTGACGCAAACGTAAAGGTAAATTAACATCATTTTAAAGTCACCATCACATCGTCTTCACTGTAAAAAGGAATCTAACGTGAAAATACTAGTGCCGATCAAAAGGGTCATTGACCCTTACATTAAGGTTCGCGTCAAAGCGGACTGCAGCGATGTTGAAACCACGAACGTCAAGATGACAATCAACCCATTCTGCGAAATCGCCGTTGAGGAAGCCGTACGACTTAAAGAACAAGGCATTGCTGATGAAGTCATCGCGGTCAGTGCGGGCGGCACGCCTTGCCAGGAACAATTACGCACCGCCCTGGCTCTTGGTGCAGACCGGGCCATTCATATCGACACTCAGGATAGGATCGAACCTCTGGTAGTCGCGAAACTGCTCAAAGCAGTGGTCGAAAAAGAGCAGACACAGCTGGTGATCAGCGGTAAGCAGTCCATTGATACGGACAACAACCAGGTCGCGCAAATGTTGGCGGCACTGCTTGACTGGCCGCAGGCAACCTTTGCGTCAAACGTAAAGATTGAAGGCCAGCATCTGCAGGTAGTGAGAGAAGTAGACGGTGGTTTAATGACAGTCGCCATGCCATTACCAGCCGTGATCAGTACGGATTTGCGTCTGAACGAGCCGCGGTTTGCCTCTTTACCCAATATCATGAAAGCCAAACGTAAACCGTTAGACACCGTTAGCCCGGAAAGCTTAGGAGTTGAGGTGGTGTTCAGCCAGACTGTCACTGAAGTTACTCCCCCAGCCCAACGTCAGGGCGGGATCAAGGTGGGATCGGTTTCCGAACTGATCGACAAGCTACGTAACGAAGCGAAGGTGATTGTATGAAGAACTTAATCATTGCCGAACATGACAACAACCAACTCCACGCCGATACGCTTAAAGTCGTCAGTGCCGCCAGTCAGCTAAGCCAGGACAACACCTTGCTGGTGATCGGCTACCAATGTGAGGCGGTGGCCGGACAAGCCAGTCGCGTAGACGGTATCAGCAAGGTAATACACATTGATGACCAGGCGTTTATCCATCGATTTGCCGAGGACGTAACCCCAGCCGTTGTCAGCCTGCTCGGTGACTTTCAGGGCGTCTGGACCAGTTCCTCATCACAAGGCAAAGATCTGGCACCGCGGATTGCGGCCAAATGTGGGGTTGGTCAGATTTCCGATATTGTGCAAGTTGTCGATGAAACCACCTTTATCCGGCCGATTTATGCCGGTAACGCGTTCGCCAAAGTCTCCACCAGTGACAGCTTACGCGTGATCACGGTACGGGCTTCTGCATTTGAACCCGTTGGCTGCAACAGTAAGGCTGAAGTTACCCTGCAGCAGGCCGCGGCAACATCACCCATGGTTGAGCTGGTCTCTATCGACAAAACCGAATCAGCGCGCCCGGAACTGACCTCGGCGGAAGTGGTGATCTCCGGTGGCCGCGGGGTCGGCAGTAAGGAAAACTTCGCCTTACTGGAACAGGTGGCGGATAAATTGGGCGCGGCAATTGGCGCATCCCGTGCCGCCGTTGATGCTGGCTTTGTCGCCAATGACTTGCAGGTGGGTCAAACCGGCAAAATCGTTGCGCCGAAACTGTATATCGCCGTGGGCATCTCCGGGGCCATTCAACACCTCGCCGGTATGAAAGAGTCCAAGGTCATTGTGGCGATCAACAAAGATCCGGATTCGCCGATTTTTGAAGTGGCCGACTACGGATTGGTCGGCGATCTGTTCGACGTGTTACCTCAGCTCGCTGAGCAGCTATAAATCCCCAAACCGGGGCAGCAGACGGTGCTCTCCTACCCCGGCGTTACCGCTCTGGTAACAGGACAAATAGTATCAGCCTACTCTCTGCTTAACTGTCCACCAGCACTCCAACCGCGCTTTTCTGGCTACTCTTTTGTGATAATTATTTGCCGCTACCTCGATAGGTTTTGTTAACCGGAGTAATGGCTAGTAGTCAAAGCCACAAAAATTCAATATCTTAGTACTAATTTTCCGTTGTGCTAGAGAATAACCAATGGCCATCAAGCAGACCCCTTTTGTTGATGAATTCCGTCATCAACTCGTTGATTCTTTGTTCGAACAGTATGAACTGGTTAAGCGTTCGCGCAGGCCGGTATGGGTATCGCTGGAAGCCGAGTCCGGCTGGGGAAAAACCCGCCTGATCCAGGAGTTCTACAGCCGCCTGGCTACAACGCAAACGTCGCAATACTGGCCGAAAACCTTGTTTGCCGCTCCCGAACAAGCCCCCGCCAGGATCGAGACCAGACGCAAGCGAATCCACCCTGGCACAGAAAACTTCAATCGTGAAGCCGATAGTCTGCCCGATTATCTTTATTGGGGGATCAATTGCGCCGAGCGAAGTGGCCTACCCTCTCAGGTACTGCTTGATGACCTGCAACAGCTCAAGGCTCATCTTCCGTTTATTCTGTATAAAGCCCGGCTTTCCTTCGACGGACAAATCAGCGCTGCCGCGAGCGCGATCAAAAGCCTCAGTCTGGATGATATTACTAACCGTTTCGAAGGCGTGGCGATCAGCGCGATCGAAGAACTTGCAGCCGGGCTCCCGCTGGGAAATCTGGTACTAAAAGCCGTTAATAAGCTCTTTGCCACCTCCCGTCAGGTCGCAAAAGAGCACCAGTCAGTGAGCGAGCAAGGCCTGCAAAATGATTCCGGCACCGACACCCTTGAGCAGGCATTTGAACTGGTGACGAGTGTTCTGCATCACGGTATGCCTATGGTCATTTGCGTCGAAGATCTGCATCTCGCCACAAGCTCAACCCTGCGGCTGTTTGAAAAATTGTTACAGCAAATCGATGCCCCGCTTCTGCTTATTACCACAACCTGGCCTGGTCGCGTAGAGCGCATCGAACAGTTAAGCACATCTGTACCAGAACTCGAGCAAAAGCGGCAGCTAATTCGCTATTCAACCAGTCCGGAGGTTAACGGGGCGCATCGATTAGAAGAGCTCAACAACACGGCCCAAAAAGAACTGATCAAGAGCTATTTTCCCAGCTGTGCAGATGACCTGCTGGAAAAAATTTGTCAGCACTACACCAACCCACTCACGATTGACTTTCTATGCTCACTAAAACGGTGTGTCGGCAAAGAGAACCGCCCCTACCCGCTCAAACCAGAAACCGTATCTAAGTTACCTAAAACCGTTGAGGCATGGTGCCTGAACGCCTGGCAGGGTATGGACGATGACAGCCAGTTATCATTGATTTACTCCGTGCTGGCCATTCCCGAACAGATGCGAACCTGGGCACCGAAATTGGTGTGTGACAGCCTGGACAGAAACATTCCCTACGCAAAAAAAATCCGCCAGGAGGTCGACGGCTGGGTCACCTATCGTTCAGAAAGTGAGTCTTTTTTTAGTGATGAAGTAATGCGCAAAATTGCGTTAAACAACATTGATGATTTTCTCGATGAAGACGATCAGGACGAGTTCTACGCCGCGCTATTTCAAAAGTGCTTGACCTGGAAAGCAGAGATCCGCTGGCAGGAAGACACGTCTGACTATATGACTCACACTCAGTTTACTGATAACGCCAGGATAATTCATCATATCGATTCTCTGCTGTATACCCTGTACCAAAAAGGCTTTGGCAAGAACCGTACAACCGCGATTAAAGAAGCTATGTTCAACCTGCTTATTGCGGACTTCAGCGAAGACCGCTCATACTCCGACTTCGCCCAGCAACTCCTGTCGCAACTGTATCTACTGTTTAAACAATCACCGCTCATTCATACACGCAAGACGCTCCAACTGAATGATATCGAGCTGTGGTTCCTCTACCGTTATTTTGATTTTTACAAGCAAAACAGCACATTAGAAGAGTTCATCCAGATCAGTAATGATATAATTGACTACCTCACATCCCTGTTAGGTGCTGACAATCACGCTACCAGAGAAGTTAAACGTGTCTATATTGACGCATTGCTGGAGACACACGCCTATCCTCAGGCTTTACAAGCGCTGCTGGCTGAAAGTGATCAACTTACTTTCCCGACCATCAATGAGGAAGAGCTCGAAACATTAGACGGACAAAACGCAGCGAAAATGTTCCGGCAGTTCAACCAGCAGGCAGCTGAGAAAATCCAGCATAGCTACAAGATTTATCAGGCCGCATTAAGGCTTGAACAGCATCGCGCGCAGAGCGAAGCCCACGCTTTATGGCGTTCTGAGGTGTTTCAGCTATTGTGTTCGCTCTGTCAGCTTGAACGTGTACTTGAAACGGTCAATCTGAAAACCCTGCTCGCGATCCGAACGGAGATCCTCGACGAGTTTTTTCTGACCTCAATGTTGCAGGAATACGTCATGACTATCGAGGAGCGTAAAGTCATCGATGAAAAGATTCAGCTGGTCAAATCCTTTTCCGCTCAGCGGTTAACAAGTTGTTTTGAAGAGCCTTCCCTGTCGGTTACGGATCAAACAACAACGTTATCTATCGCTGCAGATCTGGTTGAACAACTGCTCGATGCCCAGCTGGTCGAACTGGCGCACCACTACACCAACGCGGTGTCAGACCGGGTCAACCAATGGCTGGCTGAATACCCGCTTGCACGCACCAAGGCTGTCAACATTGCCCAGTTAACCCTACGAACCGTATTGGTTGATATCTATATCGCGCAGCATGACATTGACGCCGCCATGGAAGAAACCAAAGCAGTAAAAACAGAGTTTGATCAGCTGGATAAGGAAGCATCCGTCGAGATTTGTAAGCTTGAACTGCGGATAGTACGCCAGTTCAGCCAGTTAGCACACCTTGCCGAGGCGGATGAAACACTGCTAGAAGCACTCAACGCTAAAATGTCACAACTGGTCGAACGCACCATGCAATTAATGCTGGAGGAGTATAGCGCCAATAGCGCCTATTCCGCCTACCTTTATGAGATCAACCGTTTACTCTAAATCATCTAACCTTTCGCTCACCTTACACAACTCTCTGGAGGCATTTGGAAGTGAAAAGTTGAGTTCAGTGATCATGAAGCGGCAAGGAAAAGGCCATTAGGCAAAGTTATCACTAACCGTCTCAGTAACAACAAAATCACCTATTGAGCGTTTAATCAATTATTGGCAATCTGGTTATTTTTTGTGCTATAAAGGTGCTCGAATGACTCCCAACCTGATTCCGGGAGTCAAATTGGAGTAAAGATATGGTCAAATGGTATAAGTTTTATAGTTTAGGTGCGCTGATTGTTTTGACAGGATGTAACCCTGTTGATAAGGACATTTCTCAACAAAGCTCAACCCAAAATGAAAAACAATTAGCTTATCCAGCTATGGCTGTACCATTGCAACCGAATGCACTGGCAGAGGCTAACATTGCAAAACTAAATCATCTCCTGACAGATAAAGAACTCAGCGATGAGTCTCGTGCCAAAATATATTTAAAACGAGGTCTCAATTATGATGAGATAGGACTAAGAGATTTGGCTAGTACAGACTATGTCAAGTCACTGCAGATCGATCCACGACAACCTGATATCTATAATCTGCTTGGGATGTACTACACCCAAATCAGTCAGTTTGATGCTGCCTATGAAGCATTTTACTCTTCTCTTGAATTAGATCCGAATAATAAGCAAGCCATATATAACCGTGCAATTGCACTTTATTATGGCGGAAGACCAGAACTTGCACTGGAAGATATGAAAACGTTCTATGAGGAAAACCCCAACGATCCTTTCCGCGCCATCTGGTTATATATTATAGAATCTGACGTAGATAAAACTTCAGCAACGGCACAGTTACAAGAGAGTTATAAAAACCGAACCGATGAATGGGGTTGGGTATTAGCAGGTATACTGCTGAACAAAGTAACTGAAGAAAATGTAGTTAAACTGATCATTAATAGCACATCAGACAATAAAGTGATGGCACAGCGACTTACTGAAGCTTATTTTTATTTAGGTAAGTCTTATATGGAAGATGAAGATATGAACCGAGCTTTGTCAGTGTACAAGTTAGCTATATCTTTGAACGTATGCAATTATAATGAACATAGCTATGCATTTTTAGAGTTAGAACGTATTTCGAAAGAATTTAAAGCAGCGCAAAAAACAGGTAATACACAAAAATTTGTTAGTTTAAACTAATGCGTTCTAAAGACACTTAAATAGAAAAGGCGAATAACTCATTGGGTTATTCGCCTTTTGTTAATCATCTGTATTATTTGAGAAACTTAGCGATTACTTTCTCTAACCCTGTAGTTGAAATCCACGTCAACAATAGCACGATAGTGAATCGTATCTCGAGATACAGGTATTTCCTCAACCCTCACTTGAGCACTTTCTACATTCATACTTTTTCCGATGACATTCTGACCAGAAGGATTCAGCTGCCAACGTAACTGGTTATCATTTGCGTTAGCCAGTGCATCATACATATTGAAGCCAGCATTGATCGCTTCCTGTTTACTAGCAAATGTCTCTGTATATAGTTTTGTGCTATTCTGAACTATCCGTTCACCAGCGGTAGCGGCAAACGCAAAAAACATACATACGATTGTAATTAACGCTTTCATAACAATACCTTATAATGAACAGGATATTAGGCGCACACTAAGACTAAGTTCCAGTTCATTTGTTCTTAACATCATCCTGATAGTAATCCTTTTCAAAATCTTGCAAGCTTTCTGCTATCTGAAAATGAAAAAATCAACTTCAACTTGTATGGATGTCCTCCCAAAAACTGGGATCCATACTTAAAAAGTAGCACTAATTTGACCTGAATCAAGTTTTACAATTCATGTACTAAGTGTTTTATCAGTAAAAACTAGCGACAGACAGATAGGTTGGCCTCTCCCAGAAGACTGTAGTGATACAGACCTCACACACTGACCATTCAAAAAAAAACCACGTCGTTGGATTTAAAGTGATGACAATGTACCTCTCTTCACCTTAAGACTAACTGGCTACTCAAAGGCATTAAATGAACGCAAAATCGCTCGAGTTAAATTTTAGAGAGCTTGGAACACAAACCGATTCACTCTTACTGAAAGTAATTGATTCCCCCGATACAAAAAGGCGACAAATTATGAATCAAACCGCTTCTAAAATTTGAGAGTAACATACAGGCAGATTACGAGCTTGATTTGTTTGTCTCCAACAACAACTTGGTCAGGAAAAATCTTAGTGTGATTGAGTTAAAAGTGATTGATGTAGATACGTTTGATGATAGCCCAGACTGGATTTACATTTTTGAATTATTTGAAGCATGAAGTTGGGGAGTTTTTCGAAAGAAAATTTGAAGATTACAAATACAACAAGGCCGAACTAAACGCTAGGCCTTGTTGCTAAATTAATTAAAAAAGGTTTGTATGGCCAAAACTCTATGAACTGACTACCAATTAAACGCACCTCTACAAATGGTAATGTAATCTTGAGTAAGGCTTACTCATATTAATATCGTTGCCAAATAGTAATAGTTTTAATCTGGCACAAGCCACGCTAAATTGATTAACCATCATCCTACGAAGTGATGATGGTTAATAGTTAGCGGGTTGATGCACCAGTAGAGTGCACTTTTGAAATAGAATCAAATCCAACATATTTTTTTCTTTCTAATTTAAACAATAGCTACTGCAATGACAAATTACAGCAGATTAATAAACCACATTAAAGGCACTGTATAGTTTAATACTTTGTTTGCACCAACATCTACTAGCTTGCACCACTAGCCATGTATTGATATTGCGATACATATCACCTTTAATAATTTTCATTACTTTTGAACGTTATTTGTTTTGGGAGATTTAAAATATGTTAATTGGTGTACCTAAAGAGATTAAAAACCACGAATATCGCGTCGGCATGACTCCTGCCAGCGTTAAAGAGCTTACAGACCGCGGTCACACTGTGATGATTGAATCAACCGCCGGGGATGGAAGTGGTTTTTCCGACCAAAACTATATCGATGCCGGTGCCAAGATCTGCCCGGATGCAGCCTCAGTGTTTGCTGAGAGTGAAATGATAGTTAAGGTCAAGGAGCCTCAGGCGTGTGAACGCGCGATGCTGCGTGAAAACCAGATCCTTTTTACCTATTTACATTTAGCTCCGGATGCAGAGCAAACCAAAGATCTCATCGACAGCAAAGCAATATGTATTGCCTATGAGACAGTAACCAGTGACAAAAAGACCCTCCCTCTACTAGCACCAATGTCTGAAGTGGCCGGTCGCATGGCCATTCAGGCCGCGATGACATCACTGGAAAAAGCACATGGCGGATGTGGCATGCTACTTGGTGGGGTTCCGGGTGTAGAACCAGCGAAAGTGACGGTGATTGGCGCAGGCGTCGTCGGGTGCAACGCGGCACAAATGGCCGTAGGTCTGGGCGCAGAAGTTGTTATTCTGGATAAAAACATTGATGCCCTTCGCGAGGTCGATGCCATCTACCAAGGCAGAATCAAAACCGTTTATTCAACTGCAGACAGCATTGAAAAACACACCACCAGCTCTGAGGTTGTAGTAGGTTCTGTACTTCTTCCCGGCGCTGAAGCACCTAAACTGATCACCCATGAACTCGTCAAAAAGATGAAACCAGGCTCTGTCATCGTAGACGTCGCAATTGATCAGGGCGGCTGCGCCGAAACGTCAAAAGCGACCACCCACCAGGAGCCCACTTATATTGTCGATAACGTTGTGCATTACTGTGTTGCCAACATGCCTGGTGGCGTGGCCCGTACATCTACTTTTGCACTGAATAACGCCACATTACCGTATATTGTTGCTTTAGCCGATAAAGGCTACCAAGAAGCGCTTCTGACTGATAAACACCTGCTAAACGGCCTCAACGTATGCCAAGGCCAAATCACGAATCAGTCTGTCGCGGAAAGTCACGGTTTAACCTATGTCGCACCTGAAACAGCCCTATTCGCTTAATAAACCGACATAGATACATAGCTGCTCCCTATAAGGAACAACGTTCTACTGTTCCGACCTGGCTATACAGCATATATAGCCAGGTTTTCTTACATCAATACAGAAAACGCTTAGCCCGCACCGCTTTAAACTGACCGTAGCCGGAGCATATCTTTAAGGTGCAAACAGAATGTATCACCGACATTATCGGTTGGATTAATGAACTGCTGACGAACATCAATATGCCCGTATTATACCCCGTCGAATTAATACAAAAAATAAATCTGACATACACACTTAACTAAAGAAAATCATCTGTTAAAGGCTCATACATGACGGACTCAGTTCTAGCTGGGGTCTAAAAAGATTATAAACATAATCAGTTTCTTGTGATAACTGAACGCTTTCAGTTATCACACCACCCGCCATATGTGCATGGCCGCCACCAAACCCAATACCTGAGTCATTTAGTACACGTCTGATGATATCAGCCACATTATTACGCTTACATTCTGAACGAAGGGAGATAAACGTCTTCTCTTTACTTCTCGCACTCAATACCACGATGTCTAACTCATCTACCGATAGCAAAAAGTCCCCCAGTACGCCCAACATATTTTTTGGACAACCTTCCGGCAGGCTGGCAAACGCACAGTTTTGCACCTTCTTCATCGAGCCTAGCATCGAGTCAAAAAGAGCAAGTTCGTGGTACTCAATCTGATTGCGGCAAATTCGGTTTACCATTTCTATATCGGCGCTTAACTGCAGTTGCAAAAGCGCTTTGATATCAGCGGGGCTCACAGCCCGGGTAAAGTTAGCGGTATCAAAGGTTAAACCAACAAGCAAAGCCGTCGCAATTTTCTTGGGAATCGGGAGCTCGTAGTAATTGTAATACTCGACCATAATGGTGGCGGTAGAGCCGTAACTCGGTCGAACATCTTTATATGCCACAAAGCCCGGAACTTTAACTTGATGATGATCGATGACGCCGACCTCGATGCCCGGCAGATCAGTGACATTTTTTTCACCAATGCAGCCATCAACCACAATTATTTTGTCGTCAGGCTTTAGATCGAGTTGATGAGATTTAGTAATCGGGATATCGAGCCAATCGATCAGGTTTCTCAGTGATACCCTATCGATAAAACCCTGATAAGAGATAAACGGTGCAAAACCTTTTTTACGTAACAGGTAAGCAAGAGCGAATGCCGAACTGATAGCGTCATGGTCGGGAAAGTCATGAGCCTGAACTATGATCCTGGGAGAGCCACGCAAAGCGTCCAATAACCGATCAAACTTTTCGAGTGACATAAACAGAAGTCCTTTGTGCTAGCAGGTCAGTTAATCAACTTTTCAACCGTATCAGCTATTTTGTCAAACCCTTGTTTGAGCTGCTCAACGCTACCCTCGTTCACCACACTTTTGATTTCTTCAGAGTATTGCACACCTATAAATACCCCTAAGCAGATAAGAGCCACTGCTATTAACTTAAGCATGAATTGTCCTTAGATAATCAAGCACACACATACTCACCCTTTACGTGTGCAATATGTTTAAGCTTCTAATTTAAAAGACACATTTAATACATCAATATATAAAATCGCAACATTGACCCTAATTTTATAACTATATTCTTGACAGACTTCTCATTATACAAAGTCCGTGTTGTATCCAAATTGTGGAATATATAAGTTACCCTTTTGGTGTGATATCAATCCCATATGGAATTTCAATCGAATGAAGCGGAATCGAATCGTCAGTGGCTTACTGATCGCGCTGTGTCCGACTGTTGCCTTTGCAACACCTGGTAATCAATTTGAGTTTTCAAACACTCTGCATGGCACTGTTTGTTCTGAAAACCCTGATGTTTGGTTGCTTGGTGGCGAGTTAAAAGTTGATGCGCCAATTAGCATCAATGGAACGCTGATCACCCGAGAAGGTAAGTATCAGTCAAATAACTCACTCAACGCCTTAACCGGGCAAGGTGAAACAACCACACAGCACTATATGAGAGATGCTATCGGCTGTATTCAAAGTGATGATCCCATCGCTTTGGTTGGAGCAGTAGCCTCTTTATATGAAAAACAATTTACCACTTTAAGTAGCGTAGATATCCCTGCGCCCATCCCTGAACCTGACCTTCCTGCAGCGCCCAAAGTCGTTAAAGATCAGTTTGAAACTAAAGCTCAATTCGAAGAGCGTGTGGAAAAAATTCGTCTCGAACGACAACAGCAAATAGCCGCAATTCAGCAGAAATATCGCCAGCAAGTCGAAGTTCGAAACGCAAAAATTCGCGCACTGCAAAATAACGTTGATCAGCGCAAAGAAAACTTGGATGACAAAAAGTCTCAGCTCGTTGCGCGTGCATTTAGAGATGTAATGGGTAAGCCGATTCTCTCGGCCAAAAGCTACGATGCCGAGAACCAGCAAATGCACCTGCGATTTAAGGCGTCAAACCAAGATTATCAACGAGATATTGTACTTAACGTTCCGCTTGAACAAGCACGCGAACTGTACAATAACATCGACCAGCTAGATCTTGCTCTCACCTACAGTTATGACCAACAGCAACTTGAGTTGATCAATATCTCTGGTTCGTACAAAGAAAGTGAGTTCGCCGGAGACATAGCCAAGAGCCAATACCAGCCTGAAGCATTATCAGTCGTTCTGAAGAGTGAGTCATCCGTTGCTTTGCCGGGCTTAGAAATGCAAAACCCGAACCTGATTGATAGCTTCGAAGTAGATTCCAGATTATCTTTATCTGACAACACTGCTGCAGATGAGCTTAAAGTGTTGCTTGCTAATGTCGCTCCAGCAAAAGCAAACGCTTCGACTTGGTTCTTCAACCTGTCCATTGAAGACTACGCCAACTCAGACCAGGTTGCTTACGCCCGCAACAGTGGTGAGATCATGTCTGATGTTGCGACGAAAGTCCTTGGTGTACCTGAGCGTCACGTCTATGAGCTGATTGACCGTGATGCCACCAGCGGCGCAATTAAAGACAAGCTTCGTTTGATGCTGGACAACGTTGCGGAAGGTGACACTGTCTACTTCTACTACAGCGGCCATGGCATTCCGGCAATCCCAGATAACGACCCATACATTCTGCCACAAGATAAGATCCCAGATTACGTAACCGATGATCCTTTCTTTAAGCTCGACAATCTCTACAAAACGCTTTCCAACAGCAAAGCCGGAAAAATTGTCGTGATGGTTGATAGCTGCTTTAGCGGTGCCACCGATGGTGTATCTGTCATTAAAGGTGTCGCCGCCTCCCGCCTTGCACCGAAGAAAGTCAGCATCGATCCAGAACGCATGGTGGTGATTACCGCAGGCCGTAACAAAGAGTACTCCAATATGTATCAGGAGAAAGGTCACCGTTTGTTTAGTTACTACCTAATGAAATCCATGATCGAAGGCAATCGTGATATCGGTACGCTTTACCAAGAAGTGTACGACCAAGTGAAGTCGGCTTCATTTGAAATGGGTGATTTGAAACGTCAGCACCCAACGATCACCGGCAACCAGACCATTTCACTTTAATTTATTTAGAACATTGATTTAAGGCTTATATCCATGTTTAAGAAAACTCTATTAGCAACGTCAGCAGCACTGCTTGCAACCTCAACTTTTGCCACAGATGTAGACAATACCAACCTAGACATCGCTTTCCAGGGCGCACACTTTCAAGGTGCGGGTAACCAAATCACTATGCTACGCGTGCCTGTCACCAACAAGGATACCGGCGAAACTCAGTTTTTTGATATGAGCGCCGAGTTTGCTGCAGATAAAAACGGCAACCTGATCTTTAAAAATATCAGCTCGGTAAAATCGGTAGCGTTTGCGAGTGCAAACCAACTAATTGCGGGCCATTACTTAGATGAAGATAAATGTAGTTGGTTTGTCGAAGGGCCATCAGTTACAGCTAACGGTAGAATGAGTTGGAGCTTCTTTAAACCAACAGATAACAAAGGGTGCGACCAGTATGCTAAAACAAGATCTGGTCAGATCCTAAGTGGAACACTAGAAGGTAATCAGCTAGCTATTACACAAAAGGATATATACAAAGTTCTAATGAAAGATTCCGAGAGCAATCTAAATTATGGTTCATACAGTAAGTCAGGCTATATATTCGCCGCCGTACAAAATGGAAACAGTATCTCTTTGTCACTTTATGACAAAGGTGGCCTTGATACAAGCTGGACTATAATCAAAGCGCCATACCCAGGTAAAAAAGAAGAATGATTAAACACATAGCCTTACTCTCAGCTTTGGCTAGTTTTTGTGTTTTTGCTTCCCCATCCTGGTATGGGGAAGTGCCTTCTGATGCCTCTGTAAGTTACGGCTTCGGTCAAGGTAACACTTACCAACAAGCTAAAGATAATGCCTACCACGACTTAGCCAAATCGATTGAAAGCCGGGTAATTAGTGAAACCAGCTCATCTAAAGTGTTCAAAGATGGCAAGTTAACCAAAAGTGCATCCTCTAACAAAACGTCTCTATCAGATATTGTTTTCCGTAACAATGTCACTGTCCGCAAAAGCGAGCAAATTGGTGATGAGTTTTACCTAGGAGTGCAGTACGACCCAACTTCTTTTGCTGAAAAGCTGTCTCAATGGCTGCAAGGCTCTCAATGTAAGGCTGACCTTCACCCTTATTGGTCTCACGCGGCAATGTTGAAAAACTGGATAGAGCAACATCAATGCTTACCCAATATTGAGATTGAACGTTTTGCCGGAGGCTGGCAGCTTACCAACAACTCAGGCCATCTAGTGTTGCCGGAAGCGCAGTACAACCATCTTTTCTTTACCCTTCACTCACCGTCACTGGCTATCGAATCAACTAACACGCGCTTAACCGCCGGTGATTTCTACTTCATCAGCCTCACGGCTAAGCAGCCAGGATACTTATCTCTGTTCCAGGTCTATGAAGATGGCAGTACAGGCGTTTTGATTGAGAATGAACCGGTCGAGAAAAGAATCCAAATCGAATTTCCAGACAACACTCAATATGACGGCATAGAAGCACTATTGAACCAAGGACGAGCGACCTACGACACCAACATCGCTTTATTATGTCCCCGTAAAATCGACACATCTCGGTTTGAAAAACTCGATGAGTCACGCCTTTCAACCGATACCCCCGGGTTTGGCTTAATTCTTAAATACCTGGACCAATGTGAATTTGTCATGGAAAGGCTATCGATTAGTAAAAGCTAGTCGAACAATGCAAAGGAAACCAAATGAAGAACACTATTTTGCGCCTGTCGCCACTCGCATTGTTATTTAGTTCATTCAGCTACGCAGAAACACTTCAACAAGCTTGTGAACTTGAGGTTGATGCGAACCAATGCCCGAGCGTCAACCACTTTGTTAGTCAACCATTTGAAGCGCAGGATGACTTTGAAAAATATAAACTGTGTAGCGAAGCTAAATACGATTTATACAAAGTGCAGAAAAATTGCGAGTTCGACCAATACCTAGCCAATGCACAAAAAGCCTTTGACCAGTTCAAGAACAAAGTTTCTAAAAAATGGGACAAGCCAAACTTTAGTGACCAATACTCATGGGTCAGCTACAGCCCTTCTCTGGAACTCAAACGTGAAGTCAACTTTGAGAAAAATGTTATCAAAGTAACGACAATCGCAGGTGAAGAGACAACCATCGAGGAGTTAAAAGAAGAAATTCTCGCAACCTCCGAACTAACGATTGGCGAAGCACAAAAAGCAGACGTATACACTGCGGCTCTTATTGAAGAAACCAATGTCGAAACATTAAGCCCACAGACACTATTACCGGTTGCGGAAAATAATGCTGTTCACAAGCAGGAGCTGAAAGAAGCGCTCGACAACGTGGTTATTACCGAATCCGTCGACAGCAAAGGCAATACCGTCATCGAAGCGCAGGTGAGTTTTCCTCCCACTTGGTTAAACCGCAAAGAAAAACGTTTCTTTGATACCGTGGAAACTTACGCAAACAAATACGATCTCGAACCTGAATTCGTGCTCTCCATTATTAAAACCGAGAGCGCATTCGACCCAACCGCTGTTTCTCATATTCCTGCTTTTGGTCTTATGCAGGTCGTCCCTAGCTCTGCAGGTCTTGATGCCACGAGCTTCTTGTTTGGAGAACGGCAACTACTCAATCGAGATTATCTGTTTGATCCTGAGAAAAACATAGAAGTAGGCACGGCCTACATTCACCTGCTCCGCTCCCGATACTTTAAAGGCATCGAGAATGAAGAGAGCCTGAAGTATTGCGTTATCGCTGCCTACAACGGGGGCATGGGCCCGATATATCAAATGTTTGGTGGCAAGCGTTCTGTCGCTATCAAATATATTAACCAACTATCCCCTGAAAAAGTCTTTAGCACTATTCAGAAAAAGCACTCTGCTGCTGAAACTCGTAACTACTTAAAGAAAGTGCACAGTGCAGAACTTAACTATGAAAAAAATATGATTTAGGGAATAAACATGAAAAAAACATTACTACTTACTGCAATGACAGCGATGGCTTTCCAAGTATCAGCAACAACAGAATTTCCTGAGTGGCATATGAATCCGCAAGCAGGCCTGGATGACGGTTTAATCGCCGGTGTTTCCTGTGTCGAAAGTATGGGCGACCTGACGCTCGATATGGATGTCGCGGCAATGGAAGCCAGAGCCTCTCTCGCGGCGTCATTAGAAGCCATGGTGCAAAAAGAGTTAGAGACAAACAGAACTGCTGAACGGAAAAAAATCGTCACTGCAGATCGTAAAGATAACGTCGTAACCACTGCGGTTACCGCGACATCAACAACCAAACAGCTGACAAACCAACTGATGAAATACACTTGGGTGTCTGAGTCTGTATCGGTGGAAAAAGACATTGATGAGTATCTTTGTACTCGCATAGTCGCACGTTTACCTCAGTTCATTGCTGAGTAAGGGGTTGTAATGCAAGAGCAAGCGGTCCAAACGCCCCCAGAAACAACCCCGGCAGAAGCTGCCAACGAGCAAGATATTCTCGATAGATTGAGGGAAAAAACGCCTAACCCAATCCTGGCCTTTATAGCTTTGATCATTGCTGCCGGTCAGTTTAATGACGCTATTGATATGACGAGTAAAGGGTGGGACCTGGTCATTTCCAACTTCTCTGATGCGCCATCAAATGAGCGCCTATCGAAAGTTTACATTCGAGCGTCTAGCGGGGTGTTAGAAGAGACATTTGGTTCTCCTGTTTATACCAAGTCCTCTAACGGTGACGTTGAAATCAAGTACTACAAAGACAGTAAGTTCATCCTATCGGCGATCACATCTAATGGCACTATCGATGCGTTTTTAGTCTTCCCCAAACCCGGCTTTGTCCCTGAGATCAAGTACCACGCGGGTAATGAGACCTATCTGCAGACCACATTTGCTGACTCAACCATTCCGCTCGAAGCCATGTCTAATCTGGCTCGAAGCGGCAATTACTACATTGAAGAAGCTCAAGGTGGCCGTTACGAACTCCTTTACAACTCAGTCGGCGGATACAGTGAATACCTATCCAATCTGACAAAAAACCAGATGCAACTTCTTGCAACATTCAACGATAAACTGATGATGGAAGAAAACACAACATCAGCGTTAGTTAGCTTACGCCAGCAGATTAAGCCTAACTTTTACGGTTACAGTGCAGTGGGGCTAGAAGACTTAGCACCCGCAATTTTAACCAAGCTTGAATACGAGTTGATTACCGATTGACCCGCAAGGTGTTTTACACACTATTCAACCATAAGCCAGATATTAACGCTTGGTTTTAATGCATCACCTGGTTGTATCATCTAGTCGAAATGGGAGAAGCCAGCGGCAAAACAGCCAATGGCTTCTTTCCTACCAATAGGCTTATCACCCACGTTCCAAGAGTTGTATTAAAAGACAGATAGCGTTCAGTTCATAACCAAGCATAGAAAATAAAAATTCATGTCAATACTGGTTAATGAATCTACATGCTCTCGGCATTTTTACGAACTTACTTACCGCCTGCTCATCAAAGCATAATAAAAAGTGCGTGGGCTCAATTTTTTATAGGAACAATAATAAATGGTGCAAAAATCCGTCTTGGCAATAGCCGCCCTGGCATGTCTTCTTCCTTGTACTAGTTCAGCTAGCGGAAATTCAGCCTGCAGCTTTTTACCTAAATCACCAATGCCTGAGTGGATAATCTCACCACTCCCGTCAGATAAAGACTATATCTACGGGTATGGCGTTGCCTCTTCTCCTAAAGACAGTGTTATGCAGCTGAGAAAAAACAGCAGCTCTGACGCCCGTTCAAATTTATCTGAAACGCTACAAGTACGCGTTCAAAGTGAACTGTCTAAGGAGATCTTACGTCGTGATGACGGACATAAAGTCAGTATTAACAAAGATATAAAAAGCCTGATTCAATCTAAGAGTGATGCGATTCTCGTGTCTTCCGAAGTTGTCTCAGTTTGGTTAGATAGAGAGTCATGTAACTTATGGACTAAAGTCCGAATCGATAGAGCATCCGCGCAGCAGTCCGAAAAGCTGGTTTTAAATTCTGCGTTAACATCCATGGATGAAGCACTAAAAGAAATTTCGAACAAGCTCGACAACGTCAAAAAAGAAACCTCTAAAGATCCGAAAAAGGAACTTCAAAATCAGGGATTAAGTTACACTGGCGAGTCTTTTGCTCAAACGTTGTATCGCGGAGACCAAACGAATATTCAACTATACATTGATGCAGGAATGAACTTTAGTGATGCAATCGATCCGAGAGGCGAATCCTTTTATGCCATGTTCTACCGAATTTCACCTAAACGTTTAGAGAAAAGCTTAGATGTCCTAACGAAATCTTTCTCGGCAAAAGAGCTTAGAATGAGTTATTTCATGAAGCACGCTTTATATCGTGGAGATGTTAAAAAAACTAAAATTCTCGTAGAGGCAGGGGCGGATATCAATGAAGTGTACAAAAAGTCTCTCTCTGTCTATGTTCCAAGAAAGTTGAGCTTTCAAGCGTCAACGCCGTTATGTGTTGTCAACTCAAGAATTTCGTACTTTGAAACCTATCCGGATGATGATGTAGATGTGAAAGACTATATCGACCTTAAAAAGTACCTTGTTAGCCTAGGGGCTAAATCGAAGGGAGCCGTCGTCACTCACGATAGTTTAACCTACAAGCGTTACCCGGAGAAGTTTAACTGTAAAACGAATACAAGATCACAAGTGATCAAATAAACTGAAAGGGCTCGCCATCGCTGGCTTTTTTGAACTGTGACCGACTCAGAAACCATGCCCCATTAATCCTGGTCACTAAGTCAATGAGTTGCAACCTAATGGAAGATTTTTTAATGCCGGTGTAGATGTGTGGTTTGTGGCAATAGCCCGGGGAGACTTCACCGGGCTACAGCTGACCTGTCGATTTACAACTAAATGATCGTGATCCTGGTAGATCAGGACCACCGTGGATTTAGAGCATATACATTCTTGCGGTGCGCGCAGGAATACTGAACGTGTGATAACGGGAATTTACTGTTTCAGTCGCTGCAGAAAGTGTGTCCTGATATGACTGATACCAGTTGAACTCATGCTGATATGTGTCGACGGTATGACTACGTTCTTCGCCACACTTGTTAATGCCAACAACGCCTTGCTTGCCACGCTTAAAGAGAAGCAGGCACTGGTCACTGTGCAGTACCGTCATCCCTTGACCCTGCATGGCATTATGGAAAGCGATCATGTTTTTCATATCAGTTTTGTTCCAGACATCTGCCCAGCGGCCGTTGTCCTTGTCTTCGCTATCTGGTAGCTCATCACTGTAAATAAGTGGCGTTCCTCCATCTTTACCAAGAATGTAAGCGTAAGCGAGTGCTTCATCTTCCGGAGACATGATCTGATAACGGAAGCCGTCATTGGTCGGAATGTCATGTGTAATGGTAAAGGTTACTGCCCGAGCGTTATCCAGTGCCTGGCCATAAGCCTGTGGATCATGCAGTTTAGTCATGCTGCCATCATAAGAGAACGCAGAACGGATTGATGCAAACAGAGGAAAATCGTAGGCAGCATGGTCGGTATTATTGAGGTAGGGTTGCAAAAATACCTCATAACTTGAATCTCCGGCTCCACCACTGGTAATGACTTCACCAAACACGTGCATGCCAGCCGTAATTTCAGCGGTAAACACTTGATCTATCTGGTACTGACTCATGTGTTTGACGGCGTCAATTCGAAATCCTGTTATCCCCATCTGCTTTAGCGCTTCAAGGTATAATCGCTGTTGCGATACAACCCAGTTACTCGGGTCAAGATCAGGCAAACCGCGATCACCGTCCCCCCCACAAAGGCGCCAGTACTGCACATGTCCCGGATCTCCCCAGTCAGTGATGCAGCCTTCTGGATGGAAGTCATTCGCAGAGAAAATGTTTTCACTTAAATCGCCAAACAGAGTCTGTTGCGCATAATACTCGCTGTTAGCTGCGTAGTCTGCAAGGACTTCTGTTCCCGGGTAGTTCAAGTCTTCCCGTTTCCAGGTTTCATTCGCCATGTGGTTCAGTACGACGTCGGCATAAACTTCTACGCCATGCTGTTTAAGCGTATCGATCATGGTTTGCAGATCGGTCTTGTTACCCAGGGGAGAATCAATAACCCGAATGTCCTGTGGCTGATAGCGAGCCCACCACTCAGTCCCTGATGATTTTAATGTTGGTGAAACCAAGACTTTTTTGTAGCCAATATTGGCGATTTCCGCCGCATTAGCAGTAACGTCTGAATACTTCCAGTTAAAGGCGTGCAAAATAGTGTCAGCATACACAGTGGAAGAAAAGCAGCCTGTAGCAAGAGCGGCTGCGAGTAGTGTTTTAGTATGTTTCATCACAATCCTCTGTTGTAGGTGTTTCTGTATTGGGATCGATAAGAGCATACCGCTCATATAACTGAGATAAATATCAATTACAGAATTTTCTTGGCCTTGTCACACTCTGTAGGGCTGAGTGGATTAATAATGGGAACTCACCGACCGTTTGCGTAATCAGCTCAGGTAAGGGGATGACAGTAAAAAGTGGATAAACATAAGCCTTTGCATTTATGTGCACTGTCTTTATTTCATCGTCATCAAGCCAGTAGATGTCAGCCAATAGCCTAACATCTCCTACCAACTCGCCGGCCCCCTCTCCCACGGTAGTCGCTTTTATCATGCCCACTCGATTAAACAGCGACAGCCTCCTTGGTGCGTTAAATGCTTGGGGATATTGCTCATTTAAAGGATACCTGACTTCCTCTCTCTGACGACCTAATGGATCGCCTGCTAGCCTGGCCACAAGATGCGGTAAATCTTCTTGCTCTGCATTTCGAAAGCGTATCGTTTCATTCTCCTTAATATTCAAACCGTCGTACTCTCCCCTTCATTTTAAGAATGCCCTGTCTGTATTTAAGTGAAATGCGTGACTAATAGGGTTTCTTAATGAGAGGTTTAATCCATTTGATAAACCAGGGCACTTTGTACCCCTTCCTCGATAAAAAACCGCCTGCGAAGTCATACATGGCGGGTGGATTGATTGGCACCTCAACATCGCCCGTAAGCGACTGCTCAGTGGCACCGAGCATATTTTGAATGTTGATTTTGATGTGGGATACAAGTCTGAAGCCAAGTTCAGCAGGGCCTACAAGTCGCAGTTTGGTGCCCCCCTCTCAAACAAAAAGACGAAGATAATCCTGTGACAACTTAAAAGAGCAAACTCCTGAGACTCACTGTAACGCTCAACGAGTTACGAGATTACTGGACGCTATTAACACCCTGGCTGGACCATAGTGAATCGGCCAGCCTCCTGTAGACACTAATTTGATTTACAATTAGTAGTCCATAGGAGGACAAATGAACAAGCAGTTTACCGATGAATTTAAAATCCAAGCCGTTAAGCAAGTCACCGAACAGGGCTACACAGTAGCAAGTGTGTCAGAGCGTCTTGGGGTCTCCACCAACAGCCTCTACAACTGGATGAAGAAGTACGGTTCAGACAGTAAGCATTATCAGCAAGCGAGTGAGCAGGAAGCTCGGATAAGAGAGCTTGAAAAAGAGCTGAAGCGAGTGACGCAGGAACGCGACATCCTAAAGGAAGCCACCGTGTTTTTCGCCAGCGAGTCAAAGAAAAATACGCGTTCATAAAATTCAGACTCGATAAGTACCCTATACGTCTAATGTGCCAGATTCTTAGTATCCAGCGTAGTGGCTTCTATGCATGGCTAAAACAGCCTAAATCTGCCAGAGCTAGTTAGGACGAACGCTTACTGGGCTTGATTAAGCATTCTTGGCTTGAAAGTGGTTGTGTCTATGGTTACCGCAAGGTTCAAAGTGATCTACGGGACTTAGGCGAGACATGCAGCAGGCACCGAGTCGCCCGCCTGATGCGACAGGAGGGACTGAAAGCTCAAGTCGGATATAAGAAACGCCGTGGAATGTATAGTGGTCAGCCAGCACTTGTCGCCGAAAACATATTAGGCCGTGAGTTCTCGCCATCTGAGCCGAATCAATCTTGGGTAACAGACATCACCTACATCAGGACACACGAAGGTTGGTTGTATCTAGCTGTCGTGCTCGACCTTTATTCGAGAGCCGTGGTCGGTTGGTCAATGAGTTCAAGGATGGAGTCAGAGCTGGTAACACAAGCGCTTCTCGCAGCGGTATGGCGTCGAAAGCCTAAAAGCACAGTGCTAATCCATTCTGATCAGGGAAGTCAATTCACGGGCTATGAATGGCAGGCGTTCCTCAAAGAACATAACCTGATACCGAGCATGAGTCGCAGAGGAAACTGTCATGACAACGCGGTAGCGGAAAGCTTCTTCCAACTTCTAAAACGTGAACGAATTAAGAAAAAGATCTACCAAACAAGAGAAAAAGCACGTTCAGATATTTTCGATTACATCGAGATGTTTTATAACTCTAAACGTAAGCACAGCCACGCTGAGAATATGCCTCCACTGGTGTATGAAAAGCTTGGAATTTACAACTAGGCGCTGGTCTACAGGAGGCTGGCCGATTCATAGCGCTAGCCATAAAAATGACAAGCTCGATCTTCGGCTAAGATACGAATGTTTTCACCATCATCAGATGCTGGTGTTTGCTGAAACACTCAATACATTAAATCAATTGTCGCCTCAGATCCCATTCCACCTGTCATGGGTGCCACCTTCTTGCCCTTGGAAATATCATGAAAGAAACTCTTTACTAAACCTTTAAACTTAATATCAATGAAAGTCAGAAAATCATCCATTGACAGTGATCCATATAAATGACGAAAAACACCTCCACCGTTGCGATCCGACGCTGTAAAAGAATCTGCCTCAACGTTTTACTCCCAACTTAATGTCTTGCGACTTACTGAGGCGGACGGTGAAAAAAAATATCCAAAGGTGCGTATTCCTGCATGGAAACTTCCATTTAAAAAATTAACAAAATAATAAAACAGTCAATATGCAGCTAGCTGATTCAGTGCGTGAAAGAACTGGTTAAACTAGAGCCCGAAACTTCACCCTAGCGAGGAATTTCACTCGCCAAGGCTACGCCGTGGGATCATTGAGCGGATACGTTTCTTCTAGTTCTTTTTGAGCTTTCTCTAGTAACACCATTAACGCACATGCATCTTTATCTTTACCCGCAATAATGGCTTGTCGTAAATCAACTTGAATAGTCCTTACTTTATCTAAACAAACTTTCCTTTTAAATAAACAGCGCAAACCATCAGCTTGATCCAAGATTGTTCTTTCATTGTTCATCTAAGAGCTCCTATCTCGATGAGGTATTATGTTTGATTGAAAACAATGAGAAAAAATTTCAGAAGAACAATTTGTACACTTAAATTTAAAGTATTTTTTTCGAAATACTTTTTCTATAAATGTCCTGTGTGTTCGATTAAACACAGTATTTTCTTTACAAAAAGGACATAGACCATAACGTTGCATGGGAACCTACCTACTCACGAATAATAAGAATTAATTCATAGCGCCATGATATTAAACTGAGTGCACATAAATAAAGCTACTCCTAGACGCGCACTCTTTTCGTGATGTTGATCACAATCTAAAACATAAAACCGAATGTGTATGCGATTACAATCAACTTTACCCCTAACTATGCGAAAAGTTTATCCAAGACAAGTAATCGATCTATGGATACAAGGATAACGACTCCCGTGCGTTGATAGCGCCCCAAGGCTACTTCTCCCGCCCGTGCTATTTTGTTTTGGTACCACGCTGAGAATTGCCGACTATTTGGGAATTGTTTGCCTGATCACCTCGCAATTCTGGCGGGGATCCTTGGATGGGCTTACTTCAAATGTTACGCTCAAGTTCTATTATCCAATGGGCTAACGCCCATGAATTTATCGATGCTTTCAAAGCGGAGCTTGGGATGATGAGAAATAAGGGCCACTTTCACTGTTATTATATATACATGGCAAAGTGACCCTAGTTGGTGACTCCTATTGATAGGTAGCGGTTCAGAAGACGCTTTTTCTGTTACCTTGGGAACTGAATGACGTTTGAATAGCCAACTCACATTCTAGTTCTTCAATTTTTTCTTCTAGGTGTTCTTTCTCTTCAACTTGCTTTTGCAGACGTTGTTCAACATCAGATAACTCTGCTTCAGCTTGTTCTTTGGCTCTATACGTTAGATTATACTTTGCGTCGAGATCTCTGATACGAATCGCCATCATGGTTTCATAGTGCTCGTGCGCCTTGTTATTCAAAGCAGTCGTCATATCACGCATTACTTTGCAAAGCTCTTCTTCCCGCTTAGCTAAAAGTGATCCGCACCAGCAGTTTTGGACACCGAGTTAAGTGAGTACAATCACTAACGAGGTGAAGCATGACAAGCAAGAAAAAACGTATTATCCATTCTCCTGAATTTAAAGCAGAAGCACTGAAGCTAGCAGATAAAGTGGGAGTCGCTGCGGCAGCGAGGCAACTCTCGTTACACGAATCTCAGATCTACGGTTGGCGTAAGGCTGCGAAGAAAGACACCAGTACCAGTCAGCGGGAAAAAGATCTAGCCGCTGAAGTCGCCAAGCTTAAAAGGCAATTGGCTGAGCAAGCTGAAGAGCTAGATATAGTAAAAAAGGCCGCCACCTAC
>NZ_JARHUF010000031.1 GCF_029223195.1 Vibrio sp. CAU 1672
CTTGGCGACCATAGCGATTTGGACCCACCTGATTCCATGCCGAACTCAGAAGTGAAACGAATTAGCGCCGATGGTAGTGTGGGGCTTCCCCATGTGAGAGTAGGACATCGCCAGGCTTTAAATATCGCCTCTAGTGACATCACGCTAGAAGCACACAATTTGCGGAGAGATGGCTGAGTGGTTGAAAGCACCGGTCTTGAAAACCGGCATACGTTAATAGCGTATCTAGGGTTCAAATCCCTATCTCTCCGCCACTTTTTAAGAAAAACCGCTGTTTTACAGCGGTTTTTTCGTATCTGTCGCCTTGAAATCTACCTTTCCAGCAAGGTGATGCCGCTACTTGTCTTTTCATTTAAAAATAAAACGTTTCATCACCCCGCTTCACCTGATCATACTGTTTGCCTTCTTAATAAAGATGCATACGGCTAGCCGGAGATGTTTCTCTAGATAATCTGCCCGGAAAGCCTCAACGGTTTACACGGACAGTCTGATACAATCACGATTGTCATTCGGAATACCCATTCCGTGTTTGCGAAACAAAACATCAGCAAGTTTCAGCTGCTAAATAAAATACGCAGTAATAGTACAGTACTCGATGCTCAGTACATCTCTTTAGGATTTAATTTCTTTACTTTGTATAAAGCAACGATAGAATGCATGTTGTTGAATAACAGAAAATGGATGCATTTTCACAGATAATATAAGGAGGAAATTATGTCTTTGTGGTGTTCGATCAACCCACGCTTATTTGGCATGACAGCTCGCTCAAGAGTTATTGATATCGCGTTGCGATAATCTCGACTTGAGCGAATAATTACCTTTCGACGAAAAACGTCACTCGAGTACTTTCTCTCAAGCTCGAAGAATTATTGTCAACACAGACAATGGCGCAGTGCGCCCAAAATTCTTGAGAAATTTATGAGTACTTTTTTAACTGCACAATCCCTATCACTTTCCTACACCTCTACCGCTCTGTTCAGAGAGCTGAATGTGACTGTTAATCGCGGCGATAAGATTGGTCTTATTGGTCATAATGGCTGCGGCAAAAGTTCGCTGCTCAAATTGTTGGCTGGACAATATCAACCATGTGAAGGGCATGTCGCCAAGGCCAAGCAATGCCTGATGAGCTATGTCGAACAACATATTCCTCATGAGCTGCATTTCCGGACGGTTCTCGAGGCACTGACGGAAACGCTAACCGAAGACGAACACTGGCGAGCGGATCTGCTTTTGTCTGAGTTAGGCTTTTCTGAACCCGACTGGCACCTGCCAGTACACAGTTGCAGCGGTGGCCAACAGATGCGGCTTTTACTTGCCAGAGCGATTATCAATGAACCCGATTTGCTATTGCTGGATGAGCCCAGCAACCACTTAGATCTTCCTTCATTAATGTGGTTAGAACAGTTTTTATCGCAATGGAAAGGAGCCTTTGTGCTTGTTTCTCATGATCAAACCTTGCTTGATGCAGTGACCAATACAACCTGGGTGATGCGCGATCAATCGCTGTATCATTTTGCTTTGCCATGCTCTCAAGCGAGGGAAGCACTGAAAGAAAAGGACGAGCAAGACAGAGTTCGCCACCTTAATGAGCAGAAGGAAATTGATCGCATAGAGAAAAGCGCTAAACGACTGGCGGTGTGGGGTAAGGTCTACGACAATGAAGACTTAGCTCGCAAAGCTAAGACCATGTTCGCCAGAAAAGAGCGTTTGGAAGAGGAGCAAACAGAACTTAGCGAGAGCTCACCCTGGTGCCTGAAGTTCCAGGGAGAGGCGTTATCTGCCAACCGTTTAGTGGAAGTCGCCCCTTTTACTCTTAAGCCACCACAAAGCGATGTCACACTTTTTGAGATGACAGAAATGCGGATTAAAAGCGGCGATAGAGTCGCGGTACTGGGTAGTAACGGCAGCGGTAAGTCGACATTACTAAACTTCCTACATCGCTTCTACCAGCTCAAGGAAGCCGACGAAGCAGCACCTATAGGCAGCATTGAGTGTCCTGTGACCTTTCATGATCGCTGTCGCCTGGGTTACTACGATCAGTCACTCGAGCAGCTTAATGATCAAGACACGTTAAACAATGCGTTGCGTCAGTTCGCTGCTATCAGTGATGAGCAAAGTAAACGTGCATTAATCAGTGCGGGCTTTAAATACGCCAGACATGGTCAAAAAGTCGGGTTACTCAGCGGAGGGGAAAAGGCCAGGTTACTCTTTGTCGGGCTTACCTTAGCAAGGTATCACCTGCTATTTCTCGATGAGCCTACCAATCATTTAGATATGGAAGGGAAAGAGGAACTTGTTGAAACACTTAATCAGTTCGAAGGAGCCATCGTGCTGGTAAGCCATGATCGTAGTTTAATAGAACAGAGCTGTAACCGGTTCTGGCTTATTCAGAATGGAAACCTCACGGAGTACCTTTCTGCTGAAGAGGTCTATCTGCAAATTGCCCAGCAACCGGAGCATTCCGCGATCAATAATGTGCCGATAACAAAAGACACTCCAGCAGGCTTAATTGGAGAGCTAGCAGGAGAAGAGCTGCTATTGGAGCGTTTGATTCAGCTAGAGTCATTACTGGCAGATGATTTACAGCGAAAGCCCAAGCACCAAAAGCCAGATCTACAGAAACAGTGGCGAGAGGAGATTGACAAAATAAGTGGTCAACTTTGAGTAATTAGTTGTGAATATAATAATCGGATGAACTGAAATAAATCACGTAGCCCACCGCTGTGTGGATTGTTTTGGTTCTCATTTTCGCCACTACTCAAACCCCAGTCGAAAGACTGGGGTTTTTCCGTTTAAGTACCCGGAAAACAAAGAGCTCAGACCCTGCCTGACAACACCCAGCCTGCCGCATTACACAGACTACCTGATCTGAAACCTTAGGTTCTGGTAACCACGGCTCGTCTTGTCTTTTAATCAACTATACTACAGTGAGAGTGTAAGTGCATAAATCAGAATGAGTTTGGCATAAGCAGAGGGCTCAATGGTTACAGCGAGAAAAAGGCCAACCCCTATTGGTGTCATCACTGAGATCCATGGCCCGGTGGCCATAGTTGCGTGTGATACTTTACCTCCTTTGCATCAGGCCTTGTGTGCCAGCCTCAATGATGAAACTTATTATTTTGAGGTTCATCAACACCTTGATAAGCGCCACATCCGGACGATTATCCTGCACAGGAATGCGTCATTGCACCGTGGTGTGACGGTTTATGATACCGGCTCTTCACTTCACATTCCTGTGACCCCCGATTGCTTGGGACGTTTACTTAATATTTTCGGTGAGCCGTTGGATGGGGGGCGTGCACTCGAAACGCAGGAGTTCCGCGATGTGCATAGTAAGCCGGTGCCGATTTATCAGTCAGTTGGTGTCGGAAGCGTATTAGAAACTGGCATCAAAGTGATTGATCTTTTGTGTCCTTTCATTAAAGGAGGTAAAGCAGGCCTGTTCGGCGGAGCGGGGGTCGGAAAAACGGTGCTGATCATGGAGTTTATGCACTCAGTCGCTACGTTGCACCAAGGGGTGTCGGTGTTTTCTGGGGTGGGTGAGCGTAAACGGGAAGGTCACGAGCTTTGGCATGCTATCCGTGACGCTGGTGTATTACCCCAGACATTGATGATGTTTGGACAAATGGATGAGTCGCCCGGGGTGCGTTTCCGCGTCGGGCTTTCGGCTCTGACTTATGCTGAGTATCTGCGCGATACACTGAAAAAGGATGTGCTGTTTGTGATGGACAACATTTTCCGTTTTGTTCAGGCCGGCAGTGAAGTCTCCAGCCTACTCGGGCGTATGCCGGCAACTGTTGGCTACCAACCCACCTTGTCGACGGATATTGCCGAAATGCAAGACCGAATTTTATCAACAGACGATGGCAGTATCACTTCGGTACAGGCGGTTTACGTACCGGCTGATGACATCGCCGATCCTGCCGTGAGTACTATTCTGAGTCATTTAGATAGTACGGTGATCTTGTCTCGAACGCAGGCAGGTAAAGGCATCTATCCGGCGGTTGATGTGCTGCAATCAAGCAACAAGCTGATGGATCGCCATACCATTGGGACACGCCACTATAGTGTTGCTGAAGGTGTTCGGGAGCATTTGGCCCGCTATCAGGAGCTGGAAGATATCATCACTATGCTCGGGGTTGAGGAGCTGTCCTTGGCTGATCGCAAGATCATCATGCGGGCGCGCAAGTTGCAACGATATCTGACTCAGCCTTTTTGGACAACGGCCGCCCATACCGGTATGCCGGGTGTGTCAGTGCCTTTGACATCGACCATAAATGATTGTGAGCATTTTTTATTGGGTCACTACGATGAGATCCCCGAACAGTGCTGCTATATGCAGGGAAGCATGGAGAAATCATTACGATGAAAAGTTTTATGCTGCGGTTGCTTGATGCCACCCGGGCTGAAGAGTTTGCCGATGTAACCTCGTTTGTCGGAGAGGATGAGAGTGGTAGCTTCGGACTGTTAGCCGGCCACACGCGTTTTATGACGGTGCTTTCTGCCGGGATTGCCAAGTACCGTATTCAGGATGGTGGCTGGAAGTATCTGGCGGCTCCCGGTGGTGTGCTTTATTTTCACCGCAATACTCTGACCCTGTCGACGTATCGTTACCTGCAGGATGATGATTATTTGAGTATCAGCCAGGCATTGGAGCAGCAACTGCTTAGTGAAAAACAAAAGCTAACGTCTTTAAAAGATAGCCTGCATCATATGGAGGAAGAGGTGTACAAGCGGTTGTGGGAAATTGGCAAGAGGGAAACGGTGTAGGGCCATGGCGAAACTGGATGACTTCAAAGAAAAGGTCGAGCGTCAGGTCGGGCGGATAAAAAAAGCGGAACGGGAACGGCCAACCCTGTTCGGCCAGACGGTCTATATCGGAACCTTGGGGTTATTGTTTGTCTTACCGACGGTCGGCGGGGCTTACCTTGGGCTGTGGCTAGACAGCATGATGGAAGGATATTCGATTCGTTGGACAATAAGCCTCATTTTGCTTGGGGTGATGGTCGGGGCGGTAAATGTCTACCTGTTTATTAAGGAGTAAGGCTATGGAAAATCATCGAGTTGTTGTCGTTTTCAAAGTCGGCGACCGTCGCGATGCTTAGTAATACCGTCGTGACGACGTGGGGCATTATCGGCATGCTTTGGTGCGTCGCCTGGTTGTTGTCCCGCCGCTTGAGTACCACTCCCGGTTTGCTGCAGGTGGCGGTTGAAGGGGTCATTGCCAGCATAGAAAGTGCCATTAAAGAAGTAGCGCCGCAGCACGTGAAAGTCCTGATGCCTTTTATTGGCAGTTTGTGGGTGTTTCTCATAATTGCCAACTTGTGCGGGCTTATCCCTGGCGTGCACTCCCCGACTCGCGATCTTTCTGCCACATCAGCCCTAGCCATTGTTGTATTCCTGTCAACACACTGGTACGGGATCCGCCTGCAGGGGCTAAAGCGTTACTTGAGCCATTATTTCAAGCCGAGCCCAATTTTACTGCCATTTCACCTTATTGGTGAAATTACCCGTACGGTTGCGCTGGCCGTAAGGCTGTTTGGCAACATGATGAGCCTGGAGATGGCGGCCTTGCTGTTTCTGATGGTGGCGGGGTTCTTGGCACCGGTGCCTATTTTGATGCTGCATATCATAGAGGCACTGGTTCAAGCTTATATATTTGGCATGCTGGCACTTATATATGTCGCTAGCGGCCTACAGTATCAACAAAAGCAATAAGGAGGCTCAAATGCCTGAATTATCAACCTTTGCTTTGACTTCAACTGCTGTTGCAATTCTTGGCATTTCCATCGGAGTCATGTTGCCTGCGTTTGCGATGGGCTGGGCCGTCAGCCGGGCAATGGATGCACTGGCTCGCCAGCCAGAGGCCGAGCGGGCCATTATGCGCACCCTGTTTATCGGTTTGGCCATGATAGAGTCACTGGCGATTTATGTGTTGGTGATTGTGTTGATTGTGCTGTTCCGTAATCCGTTGCTCGAATATCTCATTAAGTAGGGTTAGCGGATTGCTGATGACGGCAGCCTTATATAAAGGAGCGAAATTTTGGAGTTCAGTTGGTCTACCTTTGTGCTGGAAATCATTAATTTTTTGGTGTTGGTGTGGATCCTCAAGCGCTTTCTTTTCAAGCCGGTTATGGAGGTCGTGAGCCAGCGCCAGGCGGGTATTGATGCGCAACTGGAGCAGTCTCAGCGCTTAAACGATGAATCTGCAGCCCTTAAAAATGAATATGAAAACCGCCTGGCCAACTGGGAGCATGAGTGCCAGTTAGCCAGAGCGGCGTTGGCTCGTGAGATTGATGCTGAACGGGCATCCAGATTGAACTTGCTGATGCGGTCACTTGAACAGGAAAAGGAAAAGGCCCAGGTGGCTGAAGCGCGCCAGCGTACAGAGGTAGTGCGCGAAATAGAGCATCAGGCACTGCAGCAGAGCGCTGAGTTCGCCACCGCCTTGCTCAGCAAGGCTTCGGGGGCAGAACTGGAGTCTCGGCTGCTGGACATTTTGTTGGGCGATTTGGCTGCGCTCCCTGATGAAAGTGCCACTGCACTTCGTCTGCAGTGGGGAGAATCGCCGGACGTTATCCTGGTAAGCAGCGCTTACCCGGTAGCGGAAAAAAAACGCCACGAGCTGGAAAAAGCACTGACGGCAGTCAGCCAACTTGCGGTTCCGGTTCAATATGAGCTGGATCCGCAGTTGATCGCGGGAGTGTGCATTATCATCGGGGCGTGGCGGCTGGATGCCAATGTCAGACATGATCTAAAAGGATTTGTGGAATTTGCCTATGTCACCCGATAACCACGGTGCCAACAGTCCGCTTGCTCAACAAGCGGCATGGCTGAAGGATTACAAACCGGGATTGCGCGTTGGGGAGCGGGGAATCGTATTGTCTTTGGGAGATGGTATTGCCAAGATCTCCGGGCTACCTTCGGCTGCCATGGACGATATTTTGGTCATGGAGGATGGCAGCCGGGCGATGGTTTTTGATTTGACGGAAGATCAGGTCGGTGCGGTGTTATTACACGATACCAGCGAGTTGACCGCCGGGACGCCGGTTCGCCATGGCCACCATCCGCTGGGGGTCGCCGTGGGGGATGACCTACTTGGCCGAGTGATCGACCCTCTCGGTAGCCCGCTGGATGGAAAAGCGCCTCCGGTCGCATCGGCATGGCAGCGGCTGAATACCCTGTCGCCACCTATCATCAACCGTGATTTTGTCAATTCCCCTTTGTATACCGGGATTAAAATCATCGATACCTTGATTCCGATCGGTAAGGGGCAGCGACAACTGCTGATCGGAGATGAGGGCCTGGGCAGGAGTGCACTGGCTCTTGATACAGTGATTAATCAGAAAAACCGTAATGTCCGTTGCGTCTATGTGTTAATCGGCCAAAGGCGTTCGACGGTCGTCAATACCATTGCGATATTACGCGAGTACGGCGCTCTGGAATATACCACTCTGGTGGTCGCGGAAGCGAACAGTTTGCCGGGCCTGCAGCATCTGGCGCCATTTGCCGGTTGTGCGATTGCTGAATACTGGATGCTGCAGGGACAAGATACCCTGGTGGTATATGATGATCTCAGTACCCATGCAAAAATCTACCGTGAACTGTCGTTGCTTTTGCGGCGCCCCCCTGGCCGGGAAGCCTATCCCGGCGATATTTTTTCAGTGCATGCCAACTTGCTTGAGCGCACTACGTGTTTGAGCCCGTCTTATGGTGGTGGGAGCATGACTGCGTTACCGATTGTCGCCACAGAGCAAGGGGATATCGCTAGTTATATTCCGACCAACCTGATCTCTATTACCGACGGACAGATTTATCTGGAAAGGAAGTTGTTCAGCGCCGGTATCCGCCCGGCCATTGACATTGCCCGTTCGGTATCGCGTATCGGCGGGCAAGCACAGCACCCCCGCATCAAAGAGGAGGTGGGGAGTATGAAGCTGAGCTACCTTCAGTTTTTGGATCTGGAAAGTTTCACTCGGTTTGGAGCTAAGCTTGAAGCCAGTATGGAGGCTGCGATTGAGCGTGGTCTGCAGTTAAGGGAGCTACTGAAACAGAAACAGTTCAGCCCTTATCATGAGGCTTTTCAGTTAGCCTGGCTTATTGCCTATAACGATGGACTTTTTCAGCCGGTTGAACGGCAAGAAATCCGCCCCCTGCTCGAGCGGCTTGCACAAGAAGTGGAGTATTCTGGCCTGACTCTTGACAGCCCTCGCGAGATGTGGAGCCGGGCTGTGGCGGAATGGATGGCGCCTAACGATGTTGAGGACAGCCACTGATGACCAACCGGCAGGGTTTACAACATCACCGTGATAGTGTGAATGAAATTATCAATATTCTCAAAGCCATGAAGACATTGGCTTATATGGAGAATCACAAGCTAGGCCATTACTTAGAGCAGCAGCATCAGGTGGTAGACGCTATCACCAGCGTGGCAGAGGATTTTCTCAGTTTCTATCCCGAGACATTACCCACCACTGGTAACACTACTTCTGTCTACTTAATCGTTGGCTCTGAACGGGGGTTTTGCGGGGGCTTCAACCAGGAGTTGATCCAGCATGTTGAGGGTTTATTGGACCATCGGCCTGATGCCAAACCTCATCTGATCGTCGTCGGGCGGAAGTTGTTTAATCTCATGCCGGAGGATATCCCGGTTTTATTCCGAATCAATGGTCCCAGTGTGGCGGAGGAAGTTCCAGTCGTCCTGGAGCAGACGGTTCAGTCACTGGCAGAATTACAGCAACAGCACCCATTGTTGCGTTTTCATGTTGTTTATCACAGTACAGGCCAAGGTGTTGTGATGAAACAACTGTTACCCTCTTTTCAGGGGGAACGCTTCCCACCACGCTTTCCGGCGCCCCCGGAGCTCAACCTGGCCCCGACGTCCTTCTTGCTGGAGGTGACCGAACAATATCTGTTTGCCGCGCTGCATGAGCTGTTTTATATGTCCTTGGTGGAAGAGAGCCATAACCGCATTATCCACCTGGAAGGTGCGGTTACGCATTTGGATACCCTGGCAGAAAAGCTGACCCAACAATTTAATATCTTACGGCGCGAAGAGATCATCGAAGAAATAGAGGTCATTTTGCTTAATGATGCTGGTATGGAAGGGGGAAAACCAAAATAAGGTTGCCATTAAAGGTAACCGGACAGAAGCTATCAGGGCATTCAGAGCTGATTGGCCAGGCAGCGTTTCTCCTCATCAAAAATAACCAAAGGGAACGGTGTAATACAGCCACTTAGCTGTTCACACGCATTTCGCATATGGGAAATATCGGCCAAAAAGGCATTTAGTTGCTTGGGAAAAGGGCGGGATTGTTTGGTCAGGTACGAAAAGCCCGAGTCAGTTCAGACTCGGGCTTTAAATGTAAATGCAAACATCGTTGCTGAGTGACTAAAACTCTTTTGGCGCAAAGCCGGTCATGACATCCAGACGCAGCTCTTTACCGATTTTTGTCATCGGGTGAACAATGACCAAGCCTTTAACGCGTTTCTTCAGTTTACCAATATCAGCCTGCTCTGCTTTAGTGATCTCGCGAGAAAATGGCATATCCAGCAAGCTCTTGCGCTCTTTGTTCAGCTCATAGTTTTGTTTGTGCTTAAGCTGGTTAAGTTTCTTCGTTACTTGCTCAACTTCGTCCGTGAACTTAGAAATCATGTCGTGATCACCACGAGAACGCGCAGCATCCAGTTTACGTTGGCA
Source organism: Vibrio sp. CAU 1672 (assembly GCF_029223195.1). GTDB lineage: Bacteria > Pseudomonadota > Gammaproteobacteria > Enterobacterales > Vibrionaceae > Vibrio. The sequence goes on from NZ_JARHUF010000031.1 coordinate 9,701, forward strand.
GTTATCTAAGCGGTTATGCAGCTTTTGAATGTCGGTTTTAAGGCTCATGGTTTCTTGTCTCAAATAAAATAGTTGGGGAGTATAGCACAGCGATTACGGTGCGTCTTATGCTATCCCCAACCGGATCAAATTAACTGATCAGTTCATTGCCTGAGGTTTGGCCGGCAAAAAAGGCTTCAATGCTGTGTAAGGTCACCGAGGCGATATTGTGCAGCGCTTCATTGGTCAGGAATGCCTGGTGCCCGGTGAACAACACGTTATGGCATGCTGACATCCGGCGGAACACGTCATCGACGATCACGTCGTTTGATTTATCCTGGAAGAACAGTTCTTTTTCATTGTCATACACGTCTAAGCCCAAAGCGCCGATCTTACCTTGTTTGAGTGCTTCAATCGCCGCCACCGAGTCAAGCAGTTCGCCTCGGCTGGTATTAATGATCATTACCCCGTCTTTCATTTTGGCAAAGGCGTTTCCATCCAATAAGTGGTAGTTCTCTTTACTCATCGGACAATGCAAAGTAATGATATCGGATTGGGCAAATATCTCTTCCAGTGTGCAGTAAGTTGCCCCCAACTCCACTGCCAGCGGGTTTTCGTACGGGTCAAAGCAGATGATGTTCATACCTAGTCCTTTGAAGATCCGCATGGCGGCAACCCCAATTTTACCGGTACCGATAACCCCGACCGTCTTGCCGTAGAAATTAAAACCGACCAGCCCCTCTAAGGAAAAGTTGGCGTCGCGGGTACGTTGATAGGCTTTGTGCAGGCGGCGGTTCAGACACATCATCATGCCGACCGCGTGCTCGGCGACCGCTTCCGGTGAGTAGGCCGGCACCCTAACGACTTGTAGCCCTAAGCGCTTAGCGGCAGCCAAGTCTACTTTGTCAAATCCGGCGCAGCGCATGGCGATCAATTTGGTACCGCCGGCGGCAAGCTGCTCAAGCACTTTTTCAGATAAGTCATCGTTGACAAACGCACACACGACCTCGCACTCATGTGCCATTTTGGCTGTTTTTGACGTCAGGCGAAAATCATTAAAGTGGAAGTTGAACGCTTGTTGTTTGGCTTTGCTGAATGAGGCTTCATCATAAGATTTTGCACTGAAAAAAGCGATGTTGAGCATAATAACCTCTCAAAGTATGCTGACTTTATAAAATAATACATTTACAAACTAAAGTAATATTTACGTTGTGACCAGTGAAAAATAAGCACATTAAGATTGCTTTAAACGTGGCTTGTGACTAGCATGCAGCCTCATTTGGTCAATCTTTATACGCGGAGTTAGGGTGCGGGGCTCATGTCAGTTAAGTGGGGATGTGTATTGTTGTGTAGTCTGCTGTCGGTTGGTGCCAGTGCAGCAGTAGAGTTGGTTAAAGTTGATAAATCCAAGCGGCGGATGTACCTGATTGAGGGTGAGCAAGTGCTCAAAGAGTTTCGCATCGCGCTGGGGAAGAATCCTCAAGGTCATAAGCAGCAGGAAGGTGATCACCGAACCCCGGAAGGTGAGTACACCCTTGATTACATCATCGAAAATTCGGCTTTTTACCGTTCCGTGCATATCAGTTATCCCGATGCAAAAGACCTGCTCGAGGCCGAGCGTCGCGGTGTCTCTCCTGGGGGGGATATTAAAATCCATGGTCTGAGAAATGATGAAACTCAGTCTCCGCAGTATGTGCAAAGCTTCGACTGGACCAGTGGCTGCATTGCGCTGACCAATGATGAACTTGATGAGTTTATTGAGATGGTGCCCATGGGGACACCAATACTGATTGAGTGGTAGTGGTTACTGTTGATGGCCATCAGGCATAAAACGCTGCGGAAAATCGCTGAAAATGCCATCTAACAACGGCAGGTGTTTTAGCTTATTCGGGTTGTTGACGGTAAAGCACATGACTTTATAGCCCGCTTGTTGCAGCGCAGTGACTTGTCGTGCGCGTATCCAGTTGATATTAAGGTTGCAGCTGTAGGCGTTGACTTCTGCCAGTAACTGCTTGTCTTTCTGGGTCAGGTACTCGCTCAAAACCGCTAAAGGGTAGCCGGAGCAGTGTTTGTGCAGTGCGCGCACAACATCATGGCTGAAGCTGGAGAGTAAAATTTTTTCTCTGGGTACGGAATGAGCCTGTAACTCTTTAGCTACCAACCGGGCGACATCCTCACTGTTGTGACGGTCAATTTTTACCTCGAGATTCAGGCAGAGATCATTGGCCGCGGCTAGGTTGAGCAGTTCAGACAGCGTGATGATTTTCTCTGCGTGAAAGCGCTCATCGAACCAGCCACCAAAGTCAAATTGACGCAGTTCTTCTGCAGTGTACTCATCTACGCGACCTTGGCCGTTGCTGCACCGGTTGATGGTGTGATCATGGCAAACCACCAGAATGTTATCTTTGCTTGGCTGGATATCTACTTCAACCCAGTTCAGGCCAAGCTCAGCGGCCGCCAAAATACTTGCCCGGGTGTTTTCGGGATGGGTGCCGGCTATTCCCCGGTGTCCGATTAAGAGGGTTTTCATCATTAGCCTTTAATTTACAAGGTTAAATGACTCGATTGTACTCGTTTTCCTCAGCTAAACTAGTAGCACACGCAAAGGTTAGCTAAAACGCTCATCACAACCCCAATTAGTGTCCGCGTATCGGTGTGCTGATTAAGACTGGATTGGTGATGTATTACCAGTAACATGCGTATTGTATTGAGGATTTTGAGTGCTCTTAGTGCCTGTTTGGGTTGTAAAACCAGAGTACTGCGTTTTGTTGTCACGGAGAGAAAAATGAAGATTGGTGTGATTGGTGCCGGTGCTGTCGGTGTTGGAGTATGTAACTATTTGCTCACTATGGGCAGTGTCAGTGAACTGGTTTTGCTGGATCAGAATCTGGAGCGGGCAGAAGGGGAAGTGTTTGATTTTCGCCATACTGCCGCACTGACGTTTTCTAAAAATACCCATATTATTCCTACCGACGATTATTTAGATCTGCTTGGTGCAGATATTGTCGTCATTACCGCCGGAGCCCAAATTAAGCAGGGCCAGACTCGAAATGATATTGCTGAGATCAACGCCAAAATCGGCGTCGAGATTGCACATCAGGTAGAGCGAGTTGCGCCCAATGCGGTGTTGATTGTGGTCTCAAACCCTTGCGATATCGTCAGCCATTTTATTGTCGAGAATACCGGTTTTGATGAGAAGCAGGTTATCAGCAGCGGATGTGTGATCGATACCGCCCGCCTGATGAGTATTGTTGCCAACCGCGTCGACCTCGACCCAAAAAATATTTTTGGTTATGTACTGGGTGAACACGGCAGTAACTGTTTCACGCCGAAAAGCCTGATTTCGATTGCTGGTCAGCCCGCGGATTACTATTGTGATGCCAATCATATCGACCGGGTTGATGCCGATGAACTGCTCGAGGCGGTCAAGCAAGCCGGGTATGAGATCTTCCGCCGCAAGCAGAACACCGTGCATGGCATTGCCGCCAGTGTGTTTCGTATTATCCAGGCCATTGTCATCAATGAACGCTCGGTACTGCCGGTCGGGACGATGATCCGTGGTCATTATGGGCTGGAAGGGGTAGTAGTCAGCTTGCCGACGGTGGTGGGAAAGAAAGGCGCGGAAGCCGTTCTGACGCATCCTTTCACGGCTGAAGAGTTAGCGACATTACAGACCATAGGGCAAAACCTGCGTGGGATCGTGGCAGATGTCGCGAAGGCGACCGGATTAAAATATTGAATGCCAGTTGCACAGCTTTGGTAAGTTTGGCTGCGAGGCGTCATCAAGGCCTGTCAATCGACAGGCCTTTTTGATCTGACTGAGCCTGAAAGTCGCTGGGTTGGAGTGTTACAAGCAATAATCATTGTGGCCGGTCTGGGTGTTACTATCAATGTGCGGCCAGGTATGCCTTAAGTCCTGCTGGCAGATGTCGAACAGCCGTTTTTTTATCATTCTATTGTCGGCACTTAGCAGATTAACGCCCAGTAGGAACTCCTTAGGTAAACTCGGGTTGAACGACGTCTTCAATAGCTAAGGCCGGATGTGGCATCACTGATGACCTGGCGATAAAGTGGAGAGGGAGCGGTGTATGCCACTCTGTTTGCATGGCGTTGGTCGGTGTTACGTATGAGAATGTTCCGCATGATGGCGCAGAGGGTGTTAATGCTGGTAAGGATCCTGTATACAAGAAGACACAAGATAGTACGAGCGGCATGTTGCCTGGGCAGATTGAAATGTCATGGTGACTTTTCAATTTTAGTTTTGGTAACGCTGTTTTTAAGGGGGAGGAGACGCCTCTCTTTTTAGTTATATCTCACACGGAAAAATGCATTTGGTATGAATCACATTAAATCTGGCCTTGCCCTGTTCATTACCGCACTGGCGGTTCCTGCTCTCGCAACCAATCTGGATGATGCCCAGGCAGTACAGAGTAACACCAACCAGGCGTCGGCGATCAGCCAACAGCGTATTAATGTCAGTGCAGAGAAAGCGCTGGCTTTAGAAGCAGAAATCGAACGGCTACAGGAAGAGATCAGCAACTTGCAGATTTATCGTGATCACCTTGCCAGCCTGGTTGACAGTCAGAACCAGGAAGTCATAAGCCTGAATGAGCAGATTGAACAGATTGCTCACACGCGTCAGGGAGTGGTGCCTTTGATGTATCACATGCTTGATGGCCTAAAGACTATCGTGGCAAATGACAAGCCAATCCGCAAAGCACAGCGTGAAGCGCGGATCGCCAAGCTTGATGCGATGATGAGTCGTGCCGATGTCGCGGATGCTGAGAAGTTTCGTCGTATTCTTGAGGCGTACCAAATTGAAATGGATTACGGTACCAAGCTTGGTATCTATCAGGGCAAGATTACGCTCGGCAATGATGAGCAGATTGAAGCCGATGTGCTCTACCTTGGCCGGGTGTCCTTGGTGGCCCGCAGCCTGTCAGGGCAAGCTTTCTGGAGCTGGTCACAGCAACAACGAGCCTGGCTTCCGGCTGGCTCTGAACAAAAAGCACAGTTGGATAAAGCCTTCGCTATGGCAAATAAACAGATTGCCCCGGGTATGCTGACTTTGCCGGTGTCGCTAGCTGCCGCAGAGGGCAAATAAATGATTAAGAAATGGTTATCGGCTGCATTAATTTCCACCGCGGTACTTGTCCCTCACACCACACAGGCCAGTGAATCGGGTGTTGCCCAGCAGAAAACTCTGCTGCAACACGCGCAACAAGAGAATCGTCAGCAACAGGCGCATAATGTGGTACGTGAAGCTGGTTTTAAGCAAACCGAACAAGAGCTACAAGCGCTGAAAAACAAGCTTGAGGCACAACGTGCAGCGTTACAGGCGCAAGCAGACAGCCTGGCAGTGACGTTCAGCAACAATGAGTCTGAGCTGGTTCGACTGGAAGAAAAACTGCGCCTTGAAACCGGCAGCCTGGGTGAGCTGTTTGGTGTGGTTCGCCAGAGTGCCAAAGAGCTGCAAGCAGAACTCAAGCACTCAGTAACAGGCGTGGATGCCAACTCTTACCAACAGAACATTGATGACATTGTGGCGGCGAAATCACTTCCGACTCTGGATCAGCTACAGGCGATGTGGCGCAGTATGCAAGAGCAAGTTAAAGCGAGTGGTGAGATGACAAAAGTGTCATTTACACTGCTGGATGGCGAAGGCCGGGAGCAAACGGTAAGCGGTGTTCGTCTTGGCTCAATGGCTTTGCTTGATGATGTAGGTTACGTGAGGTGGAACGGCCAGCGTGGTGATGCGGTGAATTATTTGCGTCAGCCAGACAATGGACCAACAGCCACTACGCTGAATTCAGGTGAAATCAACGCCGTTGTGATAGACCCATCACGCGGTATTCTGCTGGGGCAACTGGCCAACTCTCCAACCCTTGCAGAACGCCTGAATGCGGGTGGGGTTGTGGCTAAAATCATTCTTGGCTTACTGACGGTCGGCCTAATTATTGTGCTGGTTCGCGGTGTGTCACTGATGATTGCCCGGCAGAAAATCGTTAAACAGTTGCAGCACCCGGCTCAGCCAGCAGACAACCCGCTGGGGCGTGTGCTGGCGGTATACCATAAAGACAGATATCGCAGTGTCGAAGCACTGGAGCTGCGCCTTCTGGAGGCGGTACTCGATGAGCAGGCACAGCTGGAAAAAGGCCTGTCAATGCTCAAACTGCTGGCCGCTCTGGCGCCGATGCTTGGTCTGCTCGGCACTGTGACCGGTATGATTGAGACCTTCCAGGTGATCACTCAGTTCGGTAACGGCGATCCCAAAGTGATGGCGGGCGGAATATCAATGGCACTGGTGACGACGGTGTTGGGTTTGATCGCGGCAATGCCGCTACTTCTGGCGCATAATTTATTAAGCTCCCAGGCAGAAAACATCCGTAATATTCTTGAAAAACAAGGTATTGGTTTAGTAGCGGAGCAAGCAGAACGTGATCTGCCGGGTAATCCGAATGCAATAGCGGGGAACGCGGCATAATGGAGCAGATCCTACTCAACACCCTGGGTTTGATCAGTAAAGATTGGGCCTCGGTCTTGATGAGTTTTATGCAGCAAGGCGGGCAAATCTTATGGTGGTTGGCTGCCGTGGTTGCGCTTTGCTGGTTACTGGTTATGGAACGTGTGCTGTACCTGATGACGGTTTTTCCTAAGGTAGATAAACAGCTTCGTAAGCAGTGGCTGGCCCGAACTGACCACCACTCCTGGTACGCGCAGCAAATCCGCGCAGGGTGGATTACGCAAGCACAAATTGAACTGCGCCAAAACTTGTCAACCATTAAGGTGCTGGTGGCGATCTGCCCGATGCTTGGTCTGTTGGGGACGGTAACCGGCATGATCAGCGTTTTTGATGTGATGGCAACCCAAGGCAGCAGTAATCCCAAATTGATGGCTTCAGGTATTTCCCTTGCTACGCTGCCAACCATGGCAGGCATGGTCGCCGCGCTGGCTGGTATGTTTGTCCATGCTCGTTTAAGAAAAGTGTGTGATCGCAAAGCCATTCAGTTAGAACGATCTTTAAGGAGCCAAAAGTGAGACTCGGACGCAGACCGAACCAGCAAGATGAAGCGCAGCTAGATTTAACCTCGATGTTGGATATCGTCTTCATCATGTTGATTTTCTTTATTGTGACCAGCTCTTTTGTACGCGAATCCGGGGTGGAAGTGAACCGGCCGCAAGCCGCAAACGTGGTTAGCCAAAAAGACGCCGGTATCTTTGTTGCGGTGACCGCAGCCAACGATGTGTATATTGACAAACGTTTGGTGGATCTCGAACGAGTGGAAGCCGCCATTGAACAACTGCTTCTGGAACAGCCGGAGGCATCACTGGTTATTCAGGCCGATGAGCATGCCTATAATGGCACCGTTGTAAAAGTGATGGATGCAGCGAAAGGCGCCGGGGTGAAGAACATTGCCCTGGCGGCGGAAAAACCTTGATGGGCAGGTTATTACTCGCGTTACCAGCGTCAGTCATGATTGTGGTGAGCTTGTTCAGCTTTATGGCCTGGATGGTTGATACAGGCAGCCAGCGTGCACCGAAGCCTTCGCAGTTGGTGCGGTTTGACATGGTAATGGTAGAAAACGATGCCGATGTACAGCGCCGTCAGCGTGCTGTCCCAGAACGGCCAGAGCAGCCCAAAGCACCGCAGCCGATGGACTTTTCTCAAGCAGAAACCCAACTGGAGCCAATCGGCCCGGCTCCCCTGAGCAGTGAATTAGGTTTGAACACCGCACTTGATGGCGTCGCGATTAGCGTGCCAGATCTGCAGGGCACCATGGGTAACCGACAGGCCCTGCCGCTGTACCGCGTCGAACCTCGCTACCCGGCGAAAGCGCTGAAGCGTAAGGTGGAGGGGTATGTCATTCTGCAGTTTACGATTGATACGGCAGGTCGCCCCAAAGACATCAAAGTGCTTGATGCTAAGCCAAAGCGTATGTTCGAAAGAGAGGCGATGCGTGCTTTGAAGCAGTATAAGTATCAGCCTAAAGTTGAGCATGGGGTATCAGTAGAGCAGCAAGGTCAGACATATAAAATGGAGTTTAACTTGGCCAAATGATGAAGAACTTCTTGATCAGTGCAGTACTGGGCTTCAGTGCGTTTACCACCCTGGCCAGTGAACTGAGCCAATATACCGCGACACGAGTGCAACGGGCCCATAACCTGGCCGAGGAAAAAAAGCTTAAAGAGGCAATTGCGACTCTGGAAGCGTTGGATCTTTCCCGTGGTTACGATCAAGCGTTTGTGGCGCGGATGCTGGGCGTTTTCTATTGGCAAAACGAGCAAGTGAAGCTTGCGATTAAGCAATTAGATGTTGCGGTAAACAGCGGTTTGCTGGGCGATGAGCAAGCTTGGCAGACGCGCAAAATGTTGGCGGACATGCTGCTTAACGAACAACGCTTTGCTGAAGCATTACCACATTACTCCGCTTTGAGTCAGTCGGTGCCTGAAGGGCAAAAGGCGGATGAAATCTGGCTGCGTATTGCTCAGGCTCACTATCAGTTGAGTCAATGGAGTCAAGTCCTTACGGCGATGGCCCGCTACGAAGAGTATGCGCAACCTGACCAACTTACTCCTTTGTCTCTCAAACTTTCAGCTGAGTTACAGCTGAAAAAGTGGCATCCGGCGATCAGCACGATCAAACGTTTGATCGCGATTGAGCCAGAGCGTGTGGAATGGTGGCGCCAGCTGGTGGCACTATACCTTCGGATTGATGACGATCAGCACGCACTGGATTTTATGGCGTTGGCGAAACTGCAAGGCGCAGAGTTGAGTGACGATGATCTTAAGTTACTGGCTCAGTTGTATGGCAAGCGCGGTGTTCCGGAGCGAGCGGCTCAGCTTTTGGGAGAGCTGGCCGATGTGGACTCTGACAGCAAGTTAAAAGCGCAACAGGCGATTTACTGGCAAATGGCCAAAGAGTGGGAGAAATCGATCGTCAGCTGGCGAGCCGCTGCCAAACTTGACCGTCAGTACTATTGGAATCTTTCACAGCTATTGATGCAAGAGGGGCACTATCAACAAGCCCTTGTTGCATTAGATAAAGTCACTGGCCGCAGAGCCGATGTGGCACTTATCAAGGCGCGGGCGTATTACAAGCTAAAACGTTTTGATGATGCACTAGCTAATGCCAAACGAGCTGATGCACTTCGACCCTCGGAGCAGGCGAAAAGCTGGGTGAAGTATTTGTCTCAATTACGTGATATAGAATCAAACCAGAACTCTTAATTCGCTAAACACCAATAAAAAAGACCCGAGATTTGTCTCGGGTCTTTTTTATTGACGGTTAGAGACATCATGGGATCAAAATGAACATCCCTTTGCACGGTGGAAGATGTGACACGCAAAAAGCCACATAATTTTTGCTGGGGAATGAAAAGTTCCCTATTTTTTTGAGCTTTAGATCAAAAAATAGCCATTAATACCACCAATTGCATAAAAAGTATTTGTTTCATATATATTTCATTACTAGTTTGTTATTTGTTCGTAACAAAGAGGTTTTGCTGTCGGACGAACTGGTAACAACAAACATATATGGATGTTAACAATGAAAATGAAAACTCTAGCCGTTGCAGTCGCGGCACTAGCATGTGGTACACAAACTTTTGCAGCAGAAATCTACAACAGCGATGGCACATCGATGTCGATTGGGGGCCACGTAGCTGTAGGTGTTGGTGAATACTTTGAAGAAGACGTACGCGTTCACCAAGTGTCACCGCGTATCAACGTCGCTGGTAAGAAAGACATCGGCAATGGTGTAACGGTTGACGCGAAAGGCGAATGGGCTCTGAACTACCTAAGTGGTGGCAAAGAGTCATTTTCTACTCGTCTGGGTTACATTGGTGCGACTCACGCAGAGCTGGGGCGTGTGGTTGTCGGCACACAATGGTCTCCATACTATGATGTCGCCAGCGCAACCGATATGCCGATTGCGTTTGCCAACGATTTCCTTTACTCCGATTACTACAACCTGGGTTCAGCACGTGCAGAGCGTATGGTGAGCTATCGTAACAGCTTTGAGCTGGGCGAAGGCATGAGCTTTGACCTGGGCGCAGGCTGGCAAGGTGAGCACGAAGGCTACGATGCTCGCGGTCAGATTACCCTAGGCTTTGAAGTTGCAGGTGTTGGCCTGGGCTATGCCTACAACGGCGGTGATATTTCAGAAGCAAGCATCGGTACTAAGACAGCAGAATCTCACATCTTCTCTGCGAAATACGGTAGCTACGGTTCAGGTATTTACGCTGCAGTTGTATACGGCATGAACGATTATTTTTACGTATCTGATAAGGTTCGCGTTCCAGAATCGACTCAGCTTGAAGCGCTTTTGGCCTACGGTGTGAACGACTGGACGTTCAGTATCAACTACGAAGCGGTAGAAGATGACAAAGATAGCAAGACACTTTACAGCCACTCTGCACTACAAGCTGAGTACGCAGTGACTTCCTCTTTCTACACGTTTGCGGCATACCAGTTTGATCTGGGCGACGACTACGGTAGCGAAGAGAACGATTACTGGACTCTGGGTGCACGTTACTACTTCTAATCACTAGGACAGTTTCTACTGCCTAAACACAGTGATTGTGTTAACGCCTGCTCGCGTGGGCAGGCGTCTTTCTTTCTCTGTACTAGCCATTATAAACAATGCCCGCAATAAGCGGGCATTTTGTCGTCAGTAAACGCTACTGTTTATCGAGTAAATCAAGGAAGAAAGCGTACTCCAGCGCATCGTCTTTAATGCGTTTAAAGCGGCCGGAAGCGCCGCCATGGCCTGCCTCCATATCCGTTTTGAATACCAGTACGTTATGGTCGGTTTTCATTTCACGTAACTTAGCGACCCATTTCATCGGTTCGAAATACTGGACCTGTGAGTCGTGCAGTCCGGTGGTAACCAGCATATTTGGGTATGCCTGTGCTTTTACGTTGTCGTAAGGCGAATAACCCAACATATAGTCGTAGTAGGTTTTGTCATTCGGGTTACCCCACTCATCGTATTCGTTGGTGGTGAGGGGGATGGACTCATCCAGCATGGTGGTGACGACATCAACAAAAGGGACATGCGCGGCAATACCTCGATACAGTTCAGGGGCCTGGTTAACGATCGCCCCCATCAACAGCCCGCCGGCAGAACCGCCCACCGCGAAGACTTTATCTTTCGCGCCATAACCTTGCTCGACCAGGCCTTTGGTGACATCAATAAAGTCGTTGAAGGTATTTTGCTTGGTGAGCTTTTTACCGTCTTCATACCAGGGGCGGCCCAGCATTTCGGAACCTCGGATGTGCGCGATGGCGAAGACAAAGCCGCGATCCAGCAGGCTCAGACGGGCAGCCCCGAACGTAGGTTCAATGGTTGAGCCATATGAGCCGTAACCGTACTGGTAAAGTGGGTTACTACCGTCTTTGTTAAACTTGTCTTTCCGATAGACCAGGGAAACCGGAACTTGTTTGCCATCCCGGGCGGTGATCATGAGTCTCTCTGACTGGTAGTTAGTGGCGTCAAAGTCACCCAGAACCGGCGTTTGTTTCATGATCTGCGCGGCACCGGATTTAAGGTCGAAATCGTAGTAGGTACCGGGAGTGGTTAAACTGCTGTAATAGATGCGGACTTTGCCGTTGTCCAGCTCATAGTTGCCGGTCAGGTAGGCTGCAAAGGCTTGATCATTGAACTGCAGAGGGAACTCTTTTCCGCTGGATAGCTCGCGCACGGTGACGGTCGCTAAGCCGTTGTGACGCCGTTCGTACACCAGATGATCATCGAACAGAGAAAAATCGACCAGTTGGGTGTCATTGTCTGCCGCGATCACATCTTGCCATTGGCTGCGGTCATGGATGCTATTCTTGTGGACCTTCATCAGGCGGAAGTTTACCGCCTGATAGTTGGTGTAGACATAATACCAGTCCCCCAGCTTGGCAATGCTGTACTCAATCCCCGTTTCACGCGGATAAAACGCTTTAGCTGTGGCGTTAGGATCATTGGCATCAATCAGTGAGACCCCGCTGGTTTCGGTACTGGAATGCCAGATATAAACCTGCTCGCCATCTTTACTCTTACTCAGGAAGGTGTAGTAGGCACTGTCGGTCTCTTCATAAATCAGGGTATCGCGGCTTTGCGGCGTACCGAGGATATGGCGGTAAACCTGGTAACCAAGCAGCGTCTGGGGATCTTTCTTAATGTAGTAAAACGCCTGGTTGTCATTTTGCCAGGCGATGGCACTGGATGCCCCTTCAATCTGATCCGTCAGGTATTCGCCGCTGGAGAGATCTTTGATACGGATGGAGTAAATGCGGCGGCTGAGTGTATCCTCCCCATAAGCAAGCAAGTTTTCATTCGGGCTGACATACAGCCCGCCAATATTGAAGAACTCATGGCCCTCGGCAAGCTGATTGACGTCAACAAGCACCTGTTTATCGGTTCCGGCAAAGTCTTTTGCCCGCACATGGACTTCATATTCGTTGTCACCGCTCATCTCTTGGGAGTAAAAGTAGTTGCCTTTGCGTACCGGTACTGAATTGTCATCTTTGGCAATCCGGCCTTTGATTTCATCAAACAACTGTTGCTGCAGGTTTTCGGTGTGCTTAAGTACCGTTTCGGCGTATTGGTTTTCGAGCGCCAGGTGCTGCAACACTTCACTGTCGGTGCGTTTGTCATCACGCATCCAGTAGTAATTGTCGACGCGGGTGTCATCGTGTTCGGTCATAGCATGGGGAATTTGTTTGGCGACCGGGGCCTGGGTTTGTTGAGCCATACGCTGAGATTGTGAGTATTGAGCCATGGTTTGGGGTCCTTGATAGCTGCATCCGGCAGCCAGAGCGACGGAAACGGCCAATGTGGTTAGGGTGAAACGCATCTGTATATCCTTTATGTGTCACTTTCGAGCGGTATTCAACATCCTTTGGTCTTATTGGTATGACGCGTGAGAATCCTTTCGGCGTACTTGCTAAGTGCTTTATTGGATGATGAGCTGGAAAGTGATTGTGTAAGCAGCGGTTATTATTAGCAAATATTTCCGGTGATGTTAAATAAATATACTCAGTGGCAGGATGGAATGCGAGATATGAGGTAGGGGGCATATTACGCGTATGCCCCGGCAAGGTTTAGATAGTTAAAGGTAGCTGGTTAGAGTGATCGTGGCGGCGATTAATCTGGTGCAAGCCAAGCATCGCTAACAGTGACATCGCCAACATCAGGCAGCCCAGTGGCATCTGGTTCTGCGCCGGAAACATTGCCGCCAGTAAGGTGACTATTCCTGCACCCAGGTTTTGCATTCCGCCTAAGATGGCGCCACCGGTTCCGGCGTGATAGGGAAGCGGAGCCAGTGCACCGGTGGTTGCGGCTGGAAACAGCACACCGGCACCTAAAAAGTATAGAGTCGCCCCGCCAACCAGGGTCAGCGCGGTCGTCAGACCAAACAGGCCGGGAACCAGTACAATAGCAGAGCCTGTTATGATCGCTACCAAGCCGATGTTCAGCGCCCGGCGCTCAGAGCGGCGCTTGGCGATATAGCTCGACAGCCCTGCACCCAGCAGATAACCCGGAATAGGTAATACGAACAATAAGCTTACGCTAGTAGCAGACAGGCCAAGTACTCCGCCAAGTAACACGCCTGCAGCAGCTTCAAACACGGCAACGCCGGCAAAAGTGGCCACCAGGCAAAGCAGGTACCCCTGGAAACGTTTGTCTGACAATACGTAGTGGTAGCTTTTGAGCACTGGCTCATGCTTACGTTTTTCAGCTGGCAGAGTTTCTGTCATGCTGGTCATGATAGTGATCATTACTGCGATACCGAACAGAGCTAAAAACAGGTAACTGGATCGCCACCCTACAACCTCAGTCAAATAGCCACCTAATACCGGCGCAATCAGAGGCGAAAAGATCACACACATGCTGATCAAGCTGTTGGCACGATGCAGTTGCTCCCCCTCAAAACAGTCGCGGGTCAGGGTACGGGACATTGCGCCGCCACAGCCAATTCCCAGGCCCTGAATAAAGCTGCCGGCCAGAAACCATTCGTATTGCTGGGCAAACAGCGCGACTAAGGTACCGATGATGTAGACAACTAAGCCAGTGATGATGACTGGCTTGCGCCCCAGGCGATCAGACAGGGTACCGTAGACGAACTGTGACAGACCGTAGGGGATCAGGTAACACGCCATCACGGCTTGCAGTGAAGATGCCGATACCAGAAACTCGCCCGCCATGTGTCCAATTGAAGGGACGTACATGGTTTGTGTCATTTGACCGACAGCGGTCAAAATTGCAATTAAAAAGGTAAGTTTCACTAATGGAAACGAAGCGGTCATTTTCGTTGCTCTCCAAAAAATCCAGACAAATAACCCCTTGGCTAATCGTAAGATAAGCCAATAAAAATATAGTATTAGGGGTATTTAAGGCTAGATGTTAGAGTTTGCTTACTGATTTGGCAATCACAAAGTGTGAACTTGAGCAAGATAAAAATCTATGGTTTGGATTAGAAAAACTAATCATTTTGTGGGGGGTTTAAAATTAGAGAAGGGAGCCGAAGCTCCCTTTGAAATGTATGTTTTAGCTGCGATCTGAAGCGTAGGCGTAAAGTAGCTCCAGTGCGATGGTTGCACCGGCCAGCGCAGTGACATCGCTGTGGTCGTATGGAGGGGAGACTTCCACTACGTCCATGCCTACGATGTTCATGCCAGCAAAACCACGGATGATTTTCAGCACCTTGTCGGAGTTTAAACCGCCACACACCGGCGTTCCGGTGCCCGGCGCAAAAGCAGGATCCAGGCAGTCAATATCAAAAGTGACATACACAGGGAGCTCCCCAACGGTACGGCGAATCTCCGCCAGAATCTCTTCCACCGGCATGTCATTGGCCTTCATCGCATCGATCACATTGAAGCCGTGATCTTGTGGGTTATATTCGGTACGAATACCGATTTGCACCGAGTTCTTTGCCGAAATCAGGCCTTCTTTGGGCGCATGATAAAACATCGTACCGTGGTCGTATGAGCTGCCATTGGCGTAAGTATCGGTATGCGCATCAAAGTGGATCAGGGCCATTTGGCCGTGGTGTTTGGCGTAGGCACGTAAGATCGGCAGGGTGATGAAGTGATCACCGCCTAATCCCAGCATGGTTTTACCACTTTGCAGGATTTCACGGGTTGCCGCTTCCAGGCGGGCAGTGAAATCTTGCGCATCACCACAATCGAACACCAGATCACCCGCGTCGATTACTTTCAGTTTATCCAATACATTGAAGTCCCAGGGGAACTTCTTGCCTTCCCAGGCCAGGTTGACTGAGGCACGGCGAATGGCGTCAGGCCCCATGCGTGCGCCGGGGCGACCTGACGTTGCCATGTCGAGAGGAACCCCGAGCACCACAACGTCTGCGTCCGCCGATACTGGGTTTCTAATGTATGGCAGACGTAAAAACGACATAGCGTTGGAGTAAAGCGAATAATCGGTTTTCGTAAACAAATCATTCATATCAGAAGTCCTCTAAATAGGTGTATCCAGCCAAACCTTGTTCCAGTTCTGCCAGGATCTGTGCTTGTTCATTGGTTTCAACACGCTCGGAAACCAATAGTTTGTAATTGTCACGAATTGCATCAATGTCGATATGCACGTAGCGCATCATGTCTTCTACGCTATCCCCTTCGTTGATGTAGCTGATCTCTAACTGACCTTCGTTACCCACGTTGACCACCGCACTGTGGGTGTCTCCAAACAGGTTGTGCATGTCACCAAGGATCTCTTGGTATGCGCCTACCAGGAAGAAGCCCATCAGGTACGGTTTGTCTTTGCTCCATGCCGGTACAGGTAGGGTACTCTCAATACCCTGGCCATCAACATAATGGTCAATCGCACCATCGGAGTCACAAGTGATATCCAACATCACGGCACGGCGTTCTTCTGCGTCACCAAGCCCAGAAAGTGGCAGAACCGGGAACACCTGATCAATTCCCCAAGCATCTGGCAGAGATTGGAAAAGCGAAAAATTCACAAAGAACTTATCAGCCAGCCGCTCGCTCAACTCGTCCAGAATGGGCCGGTGGAAGCGGTTCTTGGTGCTCATCTTACGACTTAACTCGAAGTAGATGCGTAGCGACAACTGCTCTGCCCACGCACGCTGTTCGAGGTTCAGCACGCCAGTTGAGAACTGCGAGTGTACCTCTGCCAAATCACTTTGGGTATCGTTATAGATCTCAATCAGTGCACGTGCATCGCTACCATCTTGTAAGTTCTGCCAGTTTCGCCACATGTTCTGCAGCAGGAATGGTGCATTACCTGCTGGTTCGAATACTGGCTCTGGTTGGTAAGTTTCTGTACCAATTACGTTAGAGATCAACACCGCGTGGTGTGCCGTTAATGAACGGCCAGACTCAGAAATGATCACTGGCATTGGCTGTGCGTACTGCTGACATACATCGCCCACGGTGTTCACGATATTACGCGCGTATTCTGCCAGGCCGTAGTTCATCGAGTTGGAAGACTGGCTGCGTGTACCGTCGTAGTCCACCGCCAGACCACCACCGACATCGAAATAATTGATGTTTGCCCCCATTGCACGTAGTTCACAGTAGAAGCGTGCTGATTCATTTACACCGTTACGAACGTCGCGGATGTTTGCCATCTGTGAGCCGAGGTGGAAGTGAACCAATTGCATGGTCCCAAGTTGGTCTTGGCGTTTTAAACGCTCGATCACGCTCAATACTTGCGATGCCGACAGGCCGAATTTCGATTTGTCACCACCACTGGCTTGCCATTTCCCCGCGCCTTGAGAAGCCAGGCGGATACGTAAGCCAAGACGGGGCTGTACACCCAGGCTTTTGGCTTCTTCAAGTACCAGATCAAGCTCAGATAGCTTCTCCAGTACGATAAATACATTATGGCCGAGCTTTTCACCGATCAGTGCGAGACGCACGTATTCACGGTCTTTGTAGCCATTACACACGATCACGGAGCTGCCTTGCTGAGCCAGAGCCAGTACCGCCAACAGTTCTGGTTTGCTGCCCGCTTCAAGGCCGAGTTGTTTGGTTTCTAGCTGCGTTTGGCTTGCTAAGATTTCATCAACTACTTCACGCTGCTGGTTCACTTTGATGGGGTATACCAGCAGGTATTTATTTGGATATTGGTATTCTTCAATGGCTTGGTTGAACGCATGGCAAATACCATGTACACGTTGGTGCACGATCTGCGGAAAGCGGACTAACACCGGCAGATTCAATTGCTTTGCTTCTAGCGCATTGACAATGGCACTGAAGGGGACTTGGTGGGCGTGGTCACTACGTGGAGAGGCGTACACTTCGCCCTGATCATTAATCCCGTAGAAGCCTTGGCTCCAGTAGTGAACGTTGTAGTCCGCGCGAATGCGGTCCAATTTGGTTGCTTTTTCCAACTCGATTCTCACAAAAATGTATTTAAGCCCTATTGGAAACAGAGGGAAAATACAATAAAAGCAAATCATGAGGTGCAAACCTCATACCCTGACGCGAACTGCGTGCGCGCGCATTAACGGACAAAAGCCAACCGGAGTCTAATGAATAAAAATTATGCTTTCGACAAGCGTTTGTTGTTTAAACATGGTGTAAATAATTATTTAACAAAATGTCGAATTTATTGTTATATTTGGTCTGACCAGTAAGCATGTTGTCACATGCACAACTATTCAACCAACAAGGGTATGTTTTGCAGCTGCACAGAATTAAGGGGTACATTCAAACCATGTATCTGGCAGAGTATCCAGATAAACTGATGCTGCTGGATGGCGCCAGCCGCGCAGATATTCCCCACCTCAAAGACTTTATTGAGCATCAATTGCATCGGCCTTTCACTGATCTCAAGCTGGTGGTAGTCACCCATATGCATCCGGATCATGCCGGTGCAGCGCATAAGCTGCGTAAATTAACCGGCTGCCAGTTGCTGGCCGCAAAGCGGGATCATGACTGGTATGCTGGCATTGATGGCTGGCTGATGCATTTGACCGATCTGGTGCTGGCGCGCTGGATGGCCAACCGGATGGGAAAGCCTAAGTCTAATTTGTGGTACCCGCGCAAACTCAATGCAGATATTGAGCTGCAGGATGGTGATGTCATTCCGGGGTTTGAAGATTGGCAGATACTTGAAACCCCGGGACATACTGACCGGGATATATCGGTATATCACGAGCAGCAATGCATTTTGTATGTTGCCGACCTGATGGTAGAAGTGAAAAACAGACTGATTGCGCCATTTCCTGTTTTCCATCCCAATCAGTACCGTCAATCGTTAACCAGAGTGTATGCGCTGCAAGCTAAATGCCTGCTGGCTGCCCATGGTGGAGAGGTCAATTTTGATCGCCAGGCCTATCAGCATATAGTGGATACGGCTCCTACACGCCCGAGTACTCACTGGCGGGTAACCAAGATCAAAGTAAAGGGGTTGTGGCGCGCAGTTCTGCGCCGTTAAACACCGGTCGTTTTGGCAGGTAATCAGCAGTAAATCGGAGATCCAGATGAGCGATGTTGACATCGGCTCATCTGAGTTTGGGGTTAGGATGCCAGAAGATGTGATTGGCTGGGATCAACAATCACTTTGTCTGCCATGCCCTGACGTCCAAGCAGCATCATGTAAGTCATCTGTTCACGGTTACTTAAAGTAATGTCGATTGGCCATTGCTGAGCGCCCATGCGCAGCAAAGTCGTGATCACGCAACGGTGTTCGAATGTACCGTTGGAGGATTTGACCTTGCGGTTCGCTTTCAGCGGTGTGCGGCAATGCACCACTTTTTCTAAATGGTACACATCCGGGTGAAGGTAAAATTCCACATACGATTGGCCATCTTCTTCGAGACACACCAGATTATCGACGTGCAAAGAAGAGGTTTGCGCACCGGTATCGATGCGCGCTTCTAAGTTCGAAATCCCCAGTTCCGGTAAGCTTATTGCTTCGGCGTTGCCAATGAGCATTTTAGGTTTCATCGTCATGTTCCAGGCGTAGAGTTCTATCCAAAGGTTAGCCGTTAAGCTCCAACACTATCAGCCTTTACCGCGAGTGCGGTTGGCGTTCGGTTTGGCATTGCGTTCAATAAAGTCGTAAATCATTCCGGCGACATCTTTTTCGGTAGCGGTTTCAATCCCCTCCAGGCCGGGAGATGAGTTGACTTCCATGACGACCGGACCATTTTTCGATTGCAGAATATCGACGCCACACAGGTTTAACCCCATTGCTTTCGCTGCGTTAACAGCGGTCGCGCGCTCTTGTTTACTCAGGCGAACCAGCTGAGCAGAGCCGCCGCGATGCAGGTTTGAGCGGAATTCCCCTTCTTTTGCCTGGCGCTTCATTGCCGCAATCACTTTGTTGCCGACCACGAAACAGCGAATATCGGCGCCTTTGGCTTCTTCAATGAACTCTTGCACCATGATATTGGCTTTCAAGCCCATGAACGCTTCAATCACGCTTTCGGCCGCTTTATGGGTTTCTGCCAATACCACGCCAATGCCTTGGGTGCCTTCGAGCAATTTGATCACCACCGGAGCGCCACCGACATTTTTGATCACATCATGGATATTATCCGGGTGGTGAGCGAAACCGGTGCGCGGTAAGCCGATCCCTTTACGGGATAAAAGCTGCAACGAGCGTAGCTTGTCGCGTGAACGACTGATGGCAACCGATTCATTGACACAAAAGGTGCCCATCATTTCAAACTGGCGCACCACTGCAGTCCCGTAGAAGGTGATCGAGGCACCGATGCGAGGGATCACCGCGTCGTACTGTGGCAACTCTTCTCCCCGGTAACGAATTATTGGGTTGTTACTCGTAATGTCCATGTAGCAGTGCAGTGTGTCGATAACATCGACCTGATGCCCCCGAGCTTCACCTACCTGCTTTAATCGCATGGTGGAGTAGAGATTCTCATTACGAGAGAGAATAGCAATACGCATGGTCATTCCTTAGTCAGTCAGTGCCCATAAAAAGTAAAAATATAGAGTAAAGAAAGCCGGTTTAATTGAGATGACATAACCGATTTCTTCAACGGGTTAGAGTTGTGATTGAACAATCACACTGTTAGCGGTGCGCACAGTAATTTTTTTCTGGGTAAGATGAAAACGAAAAAAAACAGTCGTAACCACAAAAACATTCTATTGAGCAGGACTCCGAGATAAGCGGGTGAGCTGATGATCGTGATAGTGGTGTAGAGATAGCCTGCTAGAGAAAAAACTAAGCGGCGTGAACCTTCAGCGTTTATGCATGGTAACTGAGAATGAGTTTTGCGGTTTGCGTTGCTAAAGTTAAGGATTCTTCAATCGTTAGCCGTGACCGAGGGTTTGGATCAGCCGCTCTCTTATCGTGGTGTAGCGTTTAGGCAATGATCGGTTGCGTTGATGAACCAGATACAACTCTTCATAGACCGCTTGGCTGAGCGGTACGATATAAAGTTGCTCGCGCAGGGGAAAGGTTTCGACCGCGCTCTGCGGTAAAACGGTCCAGCCAAGCCCTTTACTGACCGGCAGCAGGATTTGACTGAGTTGGTTCACAAAGCCGGAAAGCGGTAAATCACGCACTTTAAGCTCTTTGAGGCGGGGTTCGTTACATTGCTCAAACAACAGCGTCATGTAATGCTCCGCATCAGGGTGGCCAATGACCCCACAAGTTTTAAGTACTTCCGGGGTTAACGGTATATCTTGATAACCAGCCGGCAGGATCAGGCACAGCGCCTCCTGGCCAATGTGCTCACTGTGGAACTGGCTTTTGCTCGGCGCGTCGGTCACGATGCCCAGATCGATTTTGCCCTGGCTAATACCGTTTAAGATAGATTGATTCGGCGCGGCTTCCAGTTGGATGACCAACTGGCGGTGTTGTTGCTGGAGTTCCAGTAGTGGGGTGTAGAGCCGTAAAGCCAGTGACCCGGAGCAGGCCAGTTTGCCTGTACCTAAAAACGGATCGTCGGAGTTCAGCTCTTCGAGCAATTGCGCTTCTTGTTCTTCCCACTCGATGGCATAGGCATAGAGCATTCGGCCCTGTTCAGTCAGCTCAAAGCGTTTGTTCTCACGCCGGAATAATTCATGCCCACACGCTTGTTCTAGTTTCTTGATATGTTGGCTGACGCCCGGTTGCGTCATATGCAGTTTATCCGCAGTTTGGGTGAAATGGCCGACTTCAACCAGAGTTCTGAAGGTGTGCAACCAGATGGGATTGAGCATCGCTGGGTAAATTGTTGAAGGAATAATGGAGATAATAGCATGCGCTAACCGCAATCGACATCAGACGCGGAGCATTCTTGCTGGCAAGAAGCGCGGATAAAAGAAAACCCCGCCTGGTTGCCCAGACGGGGTTTATTCTTTTGCGCAGCAATCCGGCTGCTAAATAGGTGCTCCCTGCATCTATCCTTGATTGTGGTTAAATCCGTTAACCGAGTTCCCTGTTCATCGCCTTCCTAGCGGTGTCCATCCTTGCCTGTCATCCTGACGGGCGAACTCTATCCTAGAGCTTCACTTCCTTGCTGATAACTCATCCTAAGCTACCAAATCTTCTTCCTGAAGATACCCAATCCTTTAGGCTTTTTCCTGTTCCCGCCAACATCCTGTCGACGAAGTTAGTATTGCCTGTTTATTTGTCGCTCACAATCGACAGATAAAAATCTTTTTTCCATGCTGGTGTTAGTTTTGATATTTAGTGTTTATTATTCAGTTGGTTAAGTGTTTTTTGCGCTTTGCGCTCAAGCGAGGTAAGTCGATAGGCTTACATATCTTGTAAGAGATCTCGCACATCGTTACGGGTTGAAGTCGTAGCTTGTCACTTTTCTATTCAGGTTACGCTAGCCAGCGAGATCACAAGTTGTGTTGATGGTATGGTCTTAAAGCTGGTTGTTGCGCAACTACAGGTAGTGGCTAAATGTTGTTTTTAAGATGTTCAACAATTCATTCATCTCTTCTATTTTGTCATGCTCAAGAGGAAAGAAAAGGCAGACACCTTTCAGATAAGGATTAAGTGTCTCTTTAATCTTAATTTTGGCTAATTCCCCGCTATCAACGTAAGGGGAAGCAAAGTCATCACTGAGTAATCCCCAACCTCGTTGCTTGAGTATTTCAATAAGAACCTGCTGATTATCAATCGTGTGGCAGGAATATGAAATCCGGAAGTTACCAATACCATCCGTGCTGGTATCTTTGGTCATATACTGTTCGGCCAGACGTAATTCGTTCGACGAAACAGCTCCCTGTCTTACCAGTTCCGAACCGGGGGCAGCATAGGCACTGATTGGCAATGCCCCCAGATAGAGAAAATCGACTTCAGATGAGGTCATCGTTTTGTCTTCAGTGGCCAGTATTGCCAGTTGGCATTCGCCGGTCGTGATTGCACGGTAGGATTCATGACGCGTCAGGTTTACCCAGTTAAATTTAAGATATGGGTATGCGGTGATCATTTTTATGTGTAATTCGGAAATGAGCGTGGGCGAGATCATGCTGTCGTGGCTGATTGTGACTTCACTCAGCGTTTGAGCATGAAGCTGATGGGCGGTTTGTGTCAGGTCGTTTGCTTGTTTACTGAAAAACTGGGCACGTGGAAACAGAAGCTTGGCCTCTTTGGTCGGAAGCACTTTTTTCCCCGAAACCACAAACAGTGTCGTATTGATGTCGGTTTCAAGACCAATAATGACATCACGGATGGTGCTGCGCTGTTTGCCGAGCTGACGAGCGGCAGCACTGTATGAACCTTGGGTATAAACACTCACAAAACACTGAATTTGTTCAATTGATAGCATAGCGGAAAGCCTGACAATGTAGGATTTGAACCTACATTGTGTATTTTTGCTGTTTTTGTTTCAAGGTTAGTATCACCGTGACTAATAGGAGAATCCCATGAAATTAAAACGTTCGCTGTTGCTTGTTGCCAGCATATTCAGTGCTTCTGCTTTGGCCAGCCAGGTTGATCCTCTGGTACTGAAGAAGATGGAAAAAATCATTGATGCCGACACCCCTCGCATTCAGGAAATCTTCAAAGATATTCATGCCAATCCTGAACTTGGGTTTATGGAGTTCCGCACCGCAGGTATTGTTGCCGAAGAACTCAAAGCGTTAGGCTTTAAAGTGACCACTGAGGTTGGCATTACAGGCGTCGTCGGAGTAATGGAAAATGGCGATGGGCCGACCTTTATGTTCCGCGCGGATATGGATGCAAACGCAGTTGAAGAAAATACCGGCGTGCCATGGGAAAGCAAGGTGCGAGTAACCAACTTAGACGGCATCGAAACACCGGTTGCTCACATGTGTGGCCACGATGCCCATACCACATGGCTGCTCTCGTTGGCAAAAACAATGACCGAGCTGAAAGATCACTGGAATGGTACGTTAGTGTTGGTTGCCCAGCCCGCTGAAGAGCCTATCGAAGGTGCCAACAAAATGATTGAGGATGGTTTGTACACGACTGTGGGTGTGCCAATACCGGATCTGAGCATATTGACGTGACTTTCCATGGTATTGGTGGCCATGGCTCAAACCCGCAGGACACCATTGATCCGGTGATCATGGCGGCACAAGCGGTTACTCAGTTGCAAACCGTGGTTTCTCGCCATATTGACCCACAAAAAGTCGGCATTCTTACCATTGGGGCGATTAACGCGGGTGTGGATAATAACGTCATCTCAACCGAATCCACCATTAAGCTAAAGCTGCACTTCTCGGATGAAAACGTACATAAAGATATGGTTGAACGTATTACGTCTATCGTAAATGGTGTCGCGACCGCGCAGGGTGTGAGTGAAGAAAATCTGCCAACCATTCGCCACAAAGGCTTTACTCCGGCTGTCGTGAATACCCCGGAGTTCGTCACCCATATTCGTGCAGAGCTAGAAAGTGCCGAATTTGTACATACCCAGCTTGGCAACATGCCGTTGGCGGGTTCTGATGATGTCGCTTAGCTTGGCTATGGGCTAGAGGATGTGCAGTTTGCCTACCAGTTCATTGGAATCGCCAATCAGGCCGAGTTTAAACAAGCGCGTGCGGAAGGTAAGATGTTACCGTTCTACGCACACGAGCCAAACTTCAAAGTCGATTTGGATGCAATTCCTTTCGGCGGGAAAGTGGCAACTCAGGTAGCGCTATCGGTGCTTGGTAAACAAACCAACTGATACCAAAGCGATAATCGCGTTCTTGATGAAAAATAGTATGACACCCTGCACATCAAAGCAGGGCGTCATAGTTATAATCATGTGGTCAGGTACTATCAAACAGGCTCCCGCAGCAAATATCCTAATGGGCGAACACTTTCCTAAAGTTTAACATCCTTGCTGATTACTCATTTTGAGCGAGCAAATCTTGTTTGCGAAGATACCCAATCCTTTAGGCTTTCCGCCAACATCCTGTCGACGAAGTTAGTATTACCTGTTTGTTCTCCGCCAACAATCGCCGGACAAAAAAGTTTCACAATGCGGTATTGTGGTTAAACTTTGCAAATTATTCAGTAGCTTAAGTTGTTTTCGTGCTTTGAGTTCAAGTGAGAGAAGTCGATAAGTTTACATTTCCAGTAAGAGATCTTGCCTAATTTATTAGGCAGATATTGTAATTGAGTGCTGCAGGTTAAGAACAAGTTTATGCGCGAACTCACAGGGTAGGGTATTTGCTAATTATACCGCAATGAAATCTGTCCGTGCTTGGCGAGTTGTGGCCGAACTGTACCGCTTACTTGTGGTACTCCATAATCTCACGCGGTTCGATGCGTACGTTTGGGTTAATACTGTCAATGTCGGCACATTCTTGATCCGGTTTCAATTCATAGTTAATGCCATTGGGGGTCAGATTTTCGGGCGTTAACTCTAGGTCCCCTAGTGTTTTCAGTTTTGCTGATGTATCTTGGATTAAGGTATCCATCAGTTCCAATGACTTTGGATTCAAAGCATGGTTTTCTTCTGCTTCTAGTTGAAAGAGTGTTAATTGGTTTAAAAAGTTATTAACGATGTCATGAACGGTTCTCATAGTGGCCCGCAAAACTATGACACGTTCTGCTTGCAGTTCAAGGTTGTGTTTGTGTCTGGTTATCTTTCCATGTTCAACAACTTTTGGTAGCCATTGCCGGATCCCAAGAGCTAACATCAGGAATCCTAAAGCATAGCCAACGACTTTCTCTAAAAAAGCCTGGGCCTCAGTATCACCAATGATGACAAAACGGTTCAGAGCGGTGAAGTTATCCGTGATGTCAATCAGCGTTCCAAAAAAGATTAAAGCAAACCCAGTCAGGATGTTACGCCAGCCACTTATATTGCTTAACTCATTGACATGCTGGGTTTTGAGAAGTGAGAAGACTATTCCACCAGCCATTATTGCTCGGAATACTTCGATGAAGATATCAGTCATTGCCGCAGCTTCTTTGTTTAGTCTTATAATGGTTTAATATAGTTCACATTGTTCTTTTTTTCACCGATAGAGCGCTTGAATAGCGTGGACGTATTTAGTGCAGGCTTAATTTGTTAGGTATTCGCCAGATCAGGATTGCATGAGGTTCATTGATTAACAGCCGGTTTTTGGTAATGAATAGCATCTGTGTTGTGCAAATATGTCAGTAGTGACATAGTAAGTTGTAACAATCGGTGTAGAAAAGACAGTTGGAGTTATGTCGGTAAAAGGACCACTTGAGATTATTTAGTATTTGGCTAAAAAATCGCTTCACGGCCTGTTTGGCGTCTTTTGAAAGTTATATGACAGGTCACCAAGGGAACTTGATTGCCATTTTTCTGTCATATAGTTCAGGTAATTTTTGATTATCAACAGCAAAAATTGGCTTTGATGTTCAAAAACGGAATGCAACAGGCATTTTATTGTCATTATGTTGTGAATTTCATCACGGTTAATTCTCGCATTCCCCGATAGATTACTGAGGACAGTAAATCGAAAACAATAAGCTCACGATGAGCAGTACTTAAATAAGAAGGAGATTACTATGAAAAAAATGAGACGAGCTCAGCTGCATCGTGTCCGTATCCAATACTGGAAAGACACTAAAGATTCAGCCAAAAAATCATAGTTAACCCCCAATACCCTATAGAGCTGGCAGTCGTTATCACAACGTTTCCTCACATCTCGCCAGCTCAAAACTTCCGCTTTTTTTTAACACATCCTTCGTGCTAACAGGTTCCCGTCCGGGGAAGATCATCCATTGTGAACGGTATAAAAAAAGCCAGCCTGAAGGCTTAATGCCGATCAGTTAAGCCAAAAATGATCGGTTGAACGATCCTCTGAGGATGTCAAAATCCGAGTGTATTCAGTGCACTCGGATTTTTTTATGTTCTTAAGACAAGCCCTAAACAACGT
>NZ_JARHUF010000032.1 GCF_029223195.1 Vibrio sp. CAU 1672
ACCTGCCAATAGCAGGTAAGCCACTGCGGAGTGGTAGTTCAGTTGGTTAGAATACCGGCCTGTCACGCCGGGGGTCGCGGGTTCGAGTCCCGTCCACTCCGCCACTTATTCAGAAGCCTCGCTCTTGCGAGGTTTTTTCGAATCTATAAGATGAAAATCTACAGGGGTGTAGCTCCAATTGGCAGAGCAGCGGATTCCAAATCCGCGTGTTGGGAGTTCGAATCTCTCCACCCCTGCCATATTCAAGGCTCTAGTCGAAAGACTAGAGCCTTTTTGCATTCTTAGTGCTTTAACAATCTCATTGGTGGAGCAGCGGATTCCGCAAATAGCAAAAAAGAACGCGCGTGCTAGGAGCCGGAACGCTAGTCCAGTCGGATCTCCGGAGTGCCGGCTCAGTCCATCCCTGCCATATTTGAGGCCCAGTCGAAAGACTGGGCTTTTTTGTATCGGTTATTAACTCATCAGGATATACCGCTAATATCAAAGCTTCCTCGTGCTGTTCACCCAATCTTTTCATTCCATTTTCAGGTTCTCGATGCTTTGTCCCGCAAGAAAGGTTGGAGTTTATTCTATGTTCTTTATGGTGTTATGAAGTTATGCCTGATAGACGCCAGTCTCCCAGATTTGCCGATCTGATAAAGTTATACTCCTGCTGTTTCTTTATTGCGGTTAATTTTGCCTAACGGGTTGTTTATTTAAGATAAGTGACACCTGTAACCTTTTAAAAACTCAGTGTAATCGCCTACGAATAGTTAGATTACAATGCCATTTTTGGGGCTTTCTTGATTACAATACTAGCACTACACTGTGGGGGTTTTATGGGTCAACTTTCTATTTTGGGCTTCATTGCATTAGGTGGTGCAGTCGGGGCGTGTTCGCGTTATTTAGTATCAGAGTTCTGTATTGTTTTGTTCGGGCGGGGATTTCCATATGGCACGTTGACCGTGAATGTGGTGGGATCTTTTATCATGGGGGTGTTAATCGCAGCGTTTGAGACCGAATTACTGGCCAGTATGCCATGGCGCCAGGTTATTGGGCTTGGGTTTCTTGGTGCATTAACAACCTTCTCGACCTTTTCAATGGATAACGTATTGCTTATTCAGCAGGGGGCGTTCTTCAAGATGGGCTTGAATGTACTACTCAATGTCACATTAAGTATTTCTGCTGCATGGTTAGGTTTCTATTTGTTGATGCGCAGCTAGCAGTTTTTTGTAAAACTCATCAAGTCGGCTTGGTTTAATCCTGCCGTTTTTATATACTAATTTCACTTGTCGGAGTGCCATAAGGCTGAGACCGTTAATTCGGGATCCGTTGAACCTGATCAGGCTAACACCTGCGAAGGGAACAAGAGAAGATACCTACACCAGAGCTCTTCTGGTTAACCTATCAGATAGTCGAATGTGGTTATAGACCGGTAGCTGGCACGTATGGCTATTGTGGTCCCTCATCCGATTCCTCTTGTCGCATCTATCCGCCAAGCATTTTTATCCCAATACTTTTTATCTAGCATAACAAAGCAAGGAAAAATGCTATGTCGAGTCGCAAACAAGCGAGACTGGAAGCAAAACAGTTTATTGATACCCTCTCGGTACAGCCGTACCCAAACTCACGTAAAGTTTATGTTGAGGGCTCCCGTTCTGATATTCGAGTGCCAATGCGCGAAATATCATTGGCGGATAGTCTGATCGGTGGTACGAGAGAAGCGCCGATTTTCGAACCTAACGAACCCATTCGCGTTTATGATACTTCTGGGGTGTATACCGACCCAGAGCATACCATCGACCTCTATAACGGCTTACCAAAGCTGAGAGAAGGGTGGATTGCAGAACGTGCTGATACTGAGTTGCTGGATGAAGTCAGCTCGGTTTACACAAAAGAACGCCTAGAAGATGAGACATTAGATGCACTTCGTTATGGTAATCTACCACGTATTCGACGTGCCAGAGGGGGCCAATGTGTCACCCAATTGCATTACGCGCGCAAGGGGATCATCACGCCAGAGATGGAATTCATTGCTCTGCGAGAAAATATGGGACGTGCGAAATATCGCGATGAAGTGCTAAACCAGCAGCATCCGGGTCAGGACTTTGGGGCTAACCTTCCTAAGGACATCACTGGGGAATTTGTGCGTAAAGAGGTCGCTGAAGGCCGCGCTATCATTCCTTCTAACATCAACCATCCTGAGTCAGAGCCGATGATCATCGGCCGCAACTTCCTCGTTAAAGTCAACGCCAATATTGGTAATTCATCCGTGACCTCGTCCATTGAAGAAGAAGTGGAAAAGCTCGTATGGGCGACACGCTGGGGTGGTGATACCGTCATGGATCTTTCTACGGGGCGTAATATTCACGAAACACGTGAGTGGATTCTGCGTAATAGCCCGGTGCCCATCGGTACAGTTCCGATGTATCAAGCATTGGAAAAGGTCAATGGCATTGCAGAAAACCTTAATTGGGAAGTCATGCGTGACACCTTAATCGAACAAGCCGAGCAGGGGGTGGATTACTTTACTATCCATGCCGGTTTGTTGCTTCGTTACGTTCCTATGACTGCGAAACGGGTTACTGGCATCGTATCGCGTGGCGGTTCAATTATCGCGAAATGGTGTCTGGCCCATCATCAGGAAAGCTTTCTTTATACGCACTTTCGTGAGATCTGTGAAATATGTGCTAAGTACGATGTCGCGTTGTCTCTGGGGGATGGGTTACGTCCTGGTTCGGTCGCTGACGCCAACGATGAAGCACAGTTCGCAGAACTACGCACTTTGGGTGAGCTGACGAAAATTGCCTGGGAATATGATGTACAGGTTATCATTGAAGGCCCTGGCCATGTACCAATGCATATGATCAAAGCCAACATGGAAGAGCAACTGGAGCATTGTCATGAAGCTCCGTTTTATACGCTCGGCCCACTGACCACGGATATTGCACCGGGCTATGATCATATCACTTCAGGCATCGGTGCCGCGATGATCGGCTGGTATGGCTGCGCCATGCTGTGCTATGTGACACCAAAAGAGCATTTGGGCTTACCCAACAAAGAGGACGTGAAGACTGGCCTCATCACCTATAAGCTTGCCGCCCACGCTGCTGACTTAGCCAAAGGCCACCCTGGCGCGCAGGTACGCGATAATGCGCTGTCTAAAGCGCGTTTTGAGTTCCGTTGGCAGGACCAGTTTAACCTCTCGCTCGATCCAGACACGGCTCGAGCGTTACATGACGAAACCCTGCCTCAGGAATCAGGTAAAGTCGCCCATTTTTGCTCAATGTGCGGGCCTAAGTTCTGTTCGATGAAAATCTCGCAAGAGGTACGTGAGTACGCTAAAGATACCCAGCAAGTAACGGCTGATCAGGCCATTTCAGTCAAGATGCTGGATGATCCACTGGAAGGTATGCGGCAAAAATCGGAAGAGTTCCGGGCCACTGGCTCTGAGCTTTACCACCCAGCCGTTCATGCAGAGGTTGACGACTAATGATCAAAATCCTTATTCCGTCATCATTGATTGAACTGACTGGTATGGTGCAGCAGTGTTTGTTGTTGGCGAATGAACAGGGTTTTACTATCGAAAACGTTGAGTTGGGTGTAAGCCCAACTCAATCTATTCAACTCGTTCGCAACCAGAAAATTACGCACTTTAATACTGATCTGAATGATGAGCTCAAAGTTGGATTTGAGCGCTCGTTTACGCTTTATTACCGTTCAGAGTTGTCGATACAAGAGTGTGCAAATCAGCCTGATGATTCAATTTTTATCGGTATTAAAGATACTCAACTAACCGATGAGAAAGGTAATGCCGTTCAATTTGATATCTGGCGTCATCCAATTGATGGTGAAGTCAGGGCGCTTTCCGTTAAACCCATAGCATCAACTCACTTTGAGCCAGAGCGTCATTTAGCCTGGGTTGTGACTCTGTCTGCACTCGACTTTCCTATCGAAGATGCATTGACTCTGGCAAGGGCAATGACCAGTTCTTTGGCTGGTGTTTCACGTGAAACACTCTTGGGTGAAGGTCATTTTTCAATAGAGTCGAATCAATGGGCGTGTCAGTTCGCAGACTTCCCAATCCCAGCTCTTGAAGACCGCCGTTTGGGCATTCAGGTTGGTTGGTCGGCTCTGGGGGAGACAATCAGTTTTCCAACTTTGACTAGGCAAAGTCTTGGGCTTTATCCAGTGGTTGATGATGTCGCGTGGATTGAGCGCTTATTGCCGCTTGGTATCAATACCATTCAGTTACGTATTAAAAACCGCCAGCAAGCCGACCTAGAGCTACAGATTATTCGAGCGATTGAGCTTGGTCGTCAGTACAACGCGCAAGTGTTCATTAATGATTACTGGCAGCTCGCCATCAAACATGGCGCGTACGGTGTTCACCTGGGGCAAGAAGACATTGAACAATCGAACCTTGCGCAGTTGAGCAAGGCAGGGGTTCACCTTGGTCTTTCTACTCACGGCTACTACGAGTTGCTGCGCATCGTACAGATCCAGCCTAGCTATATCGCACTAGGGCATATCTTCCCAACCACAACCAAGCAGATGCCTTCAAAACCACAAGGTTTAGTTCGTTTGGCTTTGTATCAAAAACTGATTGATAGCATTCCTTATGGCATTGCTGCGGATGGTGATGCTCAAAACAGTAAAACTTTGGGTTATCCAACGGTAGCAATTGGCGGTATCGAACCGTCGAATGCCAGCCAAGTTTGGCAATCTGGAGTGTCGAGTTTGGCTGTGGTCAGAGCCATTACTTTGGCTGACTCACCAGAGCCGGTAATTAAGTTCTTTGCAGACCTAATGAAAGAGAGACCACGGACATGCGAAAGCCAGATAGCAAGTTCGGTCCCCAAAGGGGAGAACCAACGTGCTCTCAGATAAAGAATTCATTCGCTATCAGCGCCAAGTCGCTTTGCCTGAAATTGGTGAAAACGGTCAGGGGCAACTGGGTCAATCCCATGTGTTGATTATCGGTTGTGGTGGATTAGGTAGTGCGGCGAGTTTGTACTTAGCGGCGGCAGGTGTCGGCAAAATTGTCGTGGTTGATGATGACAAGGTCGATAGCAGTAATTTGCAAAGGCAAGTGATCTACCGCGAGCAAGATTTACACGTAGCAAAAACAGCGGCTACGGAAAGACAGCTCTTTGAACTCAACTCAATGGTTCAGGTGCGCGCGATCAACAAGCGATTAGACAAAGCACAATTGCAGCTCGAAATCATGTTGGCGGATGTGGTGTTGGATTGCAGCGACAACATGCCAACCCGGCAATTGATCAATCAAACCTGTTTCGAACAAAAAAAACCGTTAATCTCCGCGGCTGCGATTGGCTGGCAGGGGCAGTTTGCTGTGTTTGATTATCACAAGCCGTCGGAGCACTCCGGTTGCTACCGCTGCTTGTATCCCTTCGACAAACTGCAGCAAACGCAAAAGTGCAGTGAGAGTGGGATTGTTGGTCCGGTGGTTGGCACGCTTGGCAATTATCAAGCATTGGCGGCGATTCAAAAGCTGGCAGTGGGCCAGTTCTGCGTTGAGACGAGCAAGCTACACATTTTTGATGGTTTGCGTATGCAGTGGCAAACCTTAGCAATTAATAGAGATAAACAGTGTCAGGTTTGTGGTCAGAACTAGGCAAACGGGCATTTCAGTAATCAGGTTTTAAGTGATTGTTGGCATTCAGGAGAGTCAGAAGCAATGACACCATCTAACTATTTAATGCAGGAACAGCCAATAGCTGAACCCCATGTTACTGATCGCGACTTAGTTACCATTGTGATCAACGAGCAGTTACAGCAAGTCGCGCGTCAGGCAAATTTGCAGCAAATCATTCGCCAGTTTGAGCTACCGGAAATGGGGTGTGTTTTTGCGATCAACAACAATGTCGTACCGCGCAGCGAATGGGCGAGTACACTACTTTCTGAGGGAGATCGTATCTCTCTGTTTCAGGCCATCGCAGGGGGGTAAAGTCGATGCTAAAGATTGGTGATAAAGAGTTTAACTCAAGATTATTTACCGGAACGGGAAAATTTGCCAACAACCGTTTGATGGCCGAAGCAATTCGGGTATCGGGTTCCCAGTTGGCTACGATGGCGTTAAAGCGCGTGGACGTGAACGATCAACAAGACGATATTTTGCAGCCCTTGGTTAAAGCGGGAGTGAACTTGCTACCGAACACTTCCGGTGCAAAAAATGCCAAGGATGCAGTGTTTGCCGCGCAGCTGGCTCGCGAAGCGTTGGGTACCAATTGGCTCAAACTGGAAATTCATCCAGATCCAAAATACTTGATGCCAGATCCGATTGAGACACTTACCGCTGCTGAACAACTGGTACGCGAAGGTTTTATTGTGTTGCCTTACTGTCATGCTGACCCTGTCTTGTGTAAACGATTGGAAGAAGTGGGCTGTGCAGCGGTAATGCCACTAGGTGCGCCGATTGGTTCAAACAAAGGCATTGTGTCTCACGACTTCTTAGAAATCATCATCGACCAAGCGAACGTTCCCGTCGTGGTGGATGCCGGAATAGGGGCGCCGTCTCATGCGGCTCGGGCAATGGAAATGGGGGCGGATGCGGTGTTAGTCAATACGGCCATCGCTGCCGCGTGCGATCCGGTTGCGATGGCGAGAGCATTCAAAATGGCGGTGGAGTCTGGACGTATCGCTCATGAAGCTGGACTTGCTGGTCAGGTGTCCCACGCCGTGGCGTCGAGCCCACTGACGGCATTCTTAGAGGAGCTATAAGCTCTAAGTGAGAATTACAGATGAGCTTTATTGAACAGTTTAAACAGCTCAATTGGGATGACGTGTCCATGTCGATATACGCCAAAACCGGGCAAGACGTGGAGCGTGCGCTGAGTAAATCAAAGCGTGACTTGGAAGATTTCAAAGCGTTAATATCTCCTGCTGCGGAGCCTTATTTAGAGCAGATGGCTCAGTTGTCGTACTCGGCAACTCGCAAGCGTTTTGGCAATACCATGTCGCTGTATATTCCATTGTACCTTTCTAACCTTTGCGCCAATGCCTGTACTTATTGTGGTTTCTCGATGGAGAACCGGATTAAACGCCGGACGCTCAACAAGGACGAAGTCGTTGCAGAAGTAGATGCCATCAAGCGAATGAAGTTCGACAGTGTATTACTGGTCACCGGTGAGCATGAAACCAAAGTAGGGATGAAGTATTTCCGTGAAATGGTGCCGATGATTAAGCAGCAGTTTAGCTATCTGGCGATGGAAGTGCAGCCTCTTGACCAAGACGAATATGCCGAGCTTAAAACGCTAGGTTTGGATGCCGTGATGGTTTATCAGGAAACCTACCAACCATCGACCTATGCCGAACACCACCTGCGGGGTAACAAGATGGACTTTGAGTACCGGCTAGAAACGCCGGATCGGTTGGCCAGGGCTGGTATCGATAAGATTGGTATTGGCGCTTTGATTGGTTTGGATGAATGGCGAACCGACGGTTTCTATGTTGCGGCACATCTCGATTATCTTGAACGTACTTATTGGCAAAGTCGTTATTCGATTTCGTTCCCCCGGTTACGTCCCTGTGAGGGTGGGCTACAGCCAAAATCAGTGATGAGTGACAGACAACTTGTGCAGCTTATTTGCGCGTATCGGTTGTTAAATCCGGAAGTGGAGCTGTCGTTGTCCACCCGCGAGTCTGCCCATTTCAGAGATAACGTACTACCGCTCGGCATTACCACGATGTCTGCTGCCTCGAAAACTCAGCCGGGTGGTTATGCGATGCAAGACGTTGAGTTAGAGCAATTTGCAATCAGTGATGAGCGAAGTGCGGCATCGGTCGAAGCGATGATCCAGGCTAAAGGCTTTGACCCGGTATGGCGCGATTGGCATGTCGCTTATTCTGGCTAGTTCGCTAAGCAAGCAGCGGGGTATTGTTTCACGTGAAACATCTTAAAGCTGGCAACGCGGGAGCCCAGAGCGTCTAGCACACAAGGTCTAGATTCATGTAAAAATAAGGCTCTCCTTGAGGAGAGCCTTAGTGATCCAGTTACAGAATATGGGTTGCTAACCTTGGTGACGATCAATCATGGCTGAGTGGTAGTGTTGCTTCGCGCAACCACGCTTTTACTTCGCTTTCCACCAATGGGCTGATGTCATCCCATACTTGTTGGTGGTAGTTATTCAGCCAGGCCAGCTCTGGTCGAGTCAGCATATTGACGTCGATATTTCGTTTGTCAATTGGGCACCGGGTGAGGGACTCAAATGACAGAACAGGGAAGTCACCGTTGGTTGGGATTTCAACCACACGCTCTAGATTTTCGATACGGATACCAAATGCATCAGCGCGGTAGTAACCCGGCTCATTTGATAGCACCATGCCTTCTGTCAGCGGTACATCAATCTGGCGCTTAGAAATGCTTGCCGGACCTTCGTGAACACTTAGAAAGTGGCCCACACCATGCCCTGTACCATGGTCATAATCGTAACCTTCAGCCCATAGGTGCTGACGTGCCAGAGTATCGATCTGGTAACCACGTGTACCTTTCGGGAAACGTGCACGGGCGACAGCGATGTGACCTTTTAGTGCCAGGGTGAACTGCTTAATCATCTCTTCTGAAGGCTGACCAATCGCGATAGTACGCGTGATGTCTGTGGTGCCATCTAAGTACTGACCACCTGAATCCACTAGGTAAAGCGTGTTCAGTTCAAGCTTACCAGGTTCCGGTTGGTTCTCGTGGTTGTAGTGACACATAGCAGCGTTGCTGCCGGCCGCTGAAATGGTATCGAAGCTCAAGTCCATTAGCGTTGGATCTTCTGAGCGGAAAGCTTCAAGCTTGTCTGCTAGCGTTGCTTCGTCATGTAGATTGCCAACAGCAACTTCTGTATCTAACCAGCATAGGAACTTGCTCATCGCCACGCCATCACGGATGTGACACGCTTTCATGCCAGCGATTTCTACCGCGTTTTTCGAAGCTTTTGGCATTAGGCAAGGATCCGCGGCACTTACTACTGATGCACCAGCATTTTGCAGAACCAGCTTAAACCATGCGTTACTTGTAGCTGGGTCAACCAAGACTTTCCTACCCGTTAGAGTTTCTAGGCGGGATTGCAGTGCTTCTGGATGGTGAACTGTCACACCAGCGCCAACGTGAGCATCAAACCCAGCCGGTAGCTTGGCAGGATCTAGAAAGTATTCCACGCTCGAATCTGAATGCAGAATTGCGTGTGAAAGTAGAACGGGTAGACGTGATACATCCAGACCACGCACGTTTAGCAGCCAACAGATAGAATCAAGTGCGGTGATCACTGCGCTGTCAGCGCCAGCCTTTTTTACAAGCTCTGAGATATCCTGGCGTTTGCTTTCGCTTGATTGACCAACTGCTTCGGTTGTCATCAGGCGAACATCAGATACCACAGGAGCAGGGCGGTCATACCAGAGCTCATCAATTGGGTTGCTGTCGAGAATTTTAAGCTCAAGCACACCGGCGAGTTGTTCTTGCGCCATGTCCAGCCAAGCTGAGTTGTGCATACGTGGATCGATCGCTACAGACGCGCCGCCAGCAAGGTGGTCTTTAATCCAATCCAGCGCCGGCTCTTCAATCAGGTGACGGTACTCGAATAGGTCAGCTGGAACCTGCTTAGTCACTTGTACCGTGTAGCGGCCATCAACAAAGATAGCTGCTTCGTCTTTGGTGATCACAGCTGCGCCCGCTGAACCAGTAAAACCAGTTAACCAGTGTAGACGCTCGTTGTGTTCTGGTACGTATTCACCCAAGTACTCGTCTTCGTGTGGGACAAGTAGGGCATCAATATCATGTTGTGCTAGCCATGCGCGAATTGCATTCACGCGGCTTTGGGTATCATTGTGCATCTGTGTTATTCCTTCCAATTACCGCTCCTTCATGCTCAGGTGTGGGAGCTGCTTCCATCTGCTTCATGCAGTTTACGAGTCCATCGAGGTTCGCAATCATATCAATAGAGTCGGAGTACAACAGGCCATAGATGAGCCAAAAGGACTATCGCCAGTTAAGCTACTCATTTTACCGTAAGAGCGCAAACTGAGTTCGGCATTTTTATCTAAGGTGATCGGTTTTTTGTGTGATCATCGCGCGCAGCCAGCTTAATGCCGGATCATTTTCTCTGTCCCGATGCCAAAATAAGGTATAAGCCATTGGGGGAAACTCAAGTGGTAACGGCAGAGCCGTCAGGTTGAGTTGCTTGGCTGCGAGCTGGACAAAGTGGCTGGGGGCAGTAAATACGAAGTCGGTATAGGAGCATAAACTGGCAGCACTGTTAAAGTCAGGTACTGTTACGGCAATGTCGCGTTCACGTCCTAAATCCGCTAAGCGGTAATCGAGCAGCCAGCGTTCATTACCATCACAACGAACCTGAATATGGCGGAGTGACAGATAGGCTTCAAGGTTCCAGTTATGCTGCAAAGCCGGGTGATCTTTACGCACCATACACATTTGATGGTCGCGGTAAATTTCTTGTTCACAGATACCTTCCGGAGGCAGCATCGTCAGCTTTGCATCATTGATGTCGATGTCTTTGCCGGTCAGGCCTAAATCCAGTTCGCCACGTTGTAGCATTTTGAAGGTGTTGTCAGACCAAGGATGGGTGCTGATGGTCACACCTGGTGCTTGTTGAAAAATAGCGGGAAGGAAGTGAGGCAGGATCAAGGGGTAAACGCTTTCTACCGCAGCAATTTGAAAACGGTATTCACTATTCTGTGGGGTAAACTGCTCTGGTTGGGTAAGCAGTTCCAGCTGATTGATCAACAGATCCAGTTTCGGTTTTAAGAACAAAGCGCGGGGCGTTGGGGTCAGTCCATGCGAGTTCCGGGTAAAAAGTGGATCAGCAAACTGCTGGCGCAGCTTGGCTAATGATTTACTCACGGCAGACTGGCTCAAGCATAGCCGGTGGGCGGCTCGGGTGACATTCAGCTCTTCCAGCAGCACTTTGAAACAAACCAGCAAATTTAAGTCAATTCGAACCAACTTTTCCGCGTTCACGATGATTTTCCAATTAGGAATATTGGTCATGATTATACATCATTTCCGTTCATATCATGAAAGCTTTAAGCTGAGGGCAGAGTTGTTGTTCAATTTGGAGTGTTTTGTGTCTGACCATCTTTCTAATAGCAAAAAGCAGATGGCGTTACTGACGTTATTGGTTTTATTCAGTCCCCTGGCGATTGATATCTACTTGCCTGCCTTGCCGCTTATTGCTGAGACTTTTAACGTCAAAAATACCCTGGCACAGGACACAATTACTTGGTTCCTATTCGCAATGGGAGTTGGCCAGCTGTTTGCCGGCCCATTGGCGGATAAACTCGGACGTCGAACTGTTGCATTGTGTGGTATTAGCATCTACGCCGTGAGCGCCTTATTGGCGTGGGGCGCTCAGTCAATTGAGTGGTTGCTAGTATCACGTCTGCTACAAGGCTTGGGTGCGTGTGCGACATCGGTAGCAGCCTTTGCAACAGTTCGCGATATATTTGGCCCGGAAAAAAGCGGTAAAATGATCAGCTACCTCAATGGTGCGATCTGCTTTATCCCTGCCTTGGCCCCTATCCTGGGTAGCTGGCTTACCCAGCAATTTGACTGGCGGGCTAATTTCAGTTTTATGGTCGGATTTGCCGTGCTTTCCGGTGTGTTGATGTTTGCTGGTATGAAGGAAACCAATCCGGCCACAGAGAAGCAAGCGGTATTTAAAGCCAGTCGTTATTGGGCGGTTCTGAGTACACCATCATTCATTTTCCACGCTTCGTTGTGTTTGATGGCGATGGCCGTGATTCTGGCCTATGTAACCTGGGCTCCGGTAGTACTGATGATGGACCTTGGCCTGTCGATGAATCAGTTTACCTTTTGGTTTGGTATCAACGCGGTGATCAATATTGCCGCATGTATGTTCGCCCCTAAGTTTATGGAGCGGTGGGGTACACACAATACCTTGGTTGTCGGGATCAGCATATTGGGACTGGCGGGTATTGTTATGCTGTTATTGTCCCCACAGCCGACTGCCTGGGCGTTTATGTTGCCAATTTTTATGTCGTCGATAGGGTTTGCCTGGATACTGGGTGCAGCGGCCGGTAAAGCATTGGAACCGTTTGGTGACAAAGCGGGGACGGCAGCCGCGTTATTAGGACTATTTCAAATGAGTGGGGCCGGGTTGCTGGTCGGAACATTACAACGCTTGGCGCTGGGGCCACAAATGTTAATCGCGATTCACATGTGGCTGTTGCTGCCGGCCTTGCTGGTATTGTTCTCCAGAGTCGGTCGTAGCTGGCACGGAAAGCCGGTCAGTGCATAACAATAGACTAAATATGGGTTTGCCAATGTACTTAACCAGTGTATATTTGTCGTTCAATTCAATCCCCCAAATATAACGGAATTCTCGTAGAAATGTCGTTAACCACTTATGAAATGGCTCGTGTCCTTGAGCAGTTGGAAGAATCGCCAGAGAAGATCATGTTTGGCAAGTTGCTCAATGAGCTGGGTAACCAGAGCGAAGAGCGGATACGCAGTGCGGCGAAACAGGTTCCGCTGCCAGTTTTGCGTGATATCGTTTATCAGTTTCAGCAAGTCATTGAGTCGCGTAAAGGCGAACAAGTCGACCTGCTTGCTAAAGAGTTAGCTCAGCAAGGCATTTCCGCGGAAGAGCTGCTGGCTTACTTGAACAAATAAGTAACAAATCCCCGCTATTGCGGGGATTTTGCTATTTGGTGAATCGACTCTTTAATAAATGGTCAAGGGACAACGGCCCGGGTCCCCATACGATCACAACCAGGATCATCAACCCCCACAATTGATGGTCGTAGAAGCCGGTCTCCCATAATCGAGGGTAGGAGACCACGGCAATAATATTAAACACAAACAGGGCCGCAGCCATCGGCCGGGTAATCAAACCGATCATTAAGAATACTGGCAGCGTCAGCTCTGCGGCGGTCCCCAGATAAGCCGCCATTTCCCAAGGTAACAATGGCACCTGATATTCCAGTTCAAACAGGTACAGAGTGCTGTCCCATGATGCGATTTTGATTAAGCCTGAGTTGAAGAACACCCACGCCACCCATAAACGGCAAAATACCAGTAATAGTGGAACAAAGCCGGTCTGCAGGGTAGCGATCGCGGTATCATAGCGATTCACTAACTTCTTTATCGTATTCATCATAGCTTACTCCTTAATCGGTGCGCAGGATGAAACCATCAACCAGACCGAGCGTCAGCATCTGATCGAGTTGTTTGAGCAGCTCTGAGGGGATCTCACCTAAGCTTTGTCTCTGCTCAATACGGCGTAGCAGGCGGAATGCATCAGTAGTTAGTTTCAAGCACCGGGCTGTGCCACTGGGCTGAATCGAGATAGCACCTTGCTGTGGTTGGTTGAGGTTGAGCTGTTCGAACTGCTGGTGTTGCATCGCCGCAAACAGGTCAAAAACGGCATAGTCAGACGCAAAAGATTTACACCCCGAGCACAGTTGTAATACCACGCGTGGGTGGTGTGCTTGCGTTACCTGGGCAAGCTGCGGCAAGGGCTGTTGTTGTTTATTGGTACGGTGTTCATATTGTGCCTGTCTGGCGAGATCGATCACCCATTCAAAGCGAGCGACCTCGCGACTGTAAGGCGCTTGCGCCATTACCTGACCGAACTGCATCAGGGTGTCGGCCAGGCCCTCGCCATAATGCACCACATTCCCTTCCTGTAGTGGATGCGATAAAACGTGTTGTCGGGCAACTTGGGCAAAGCACTCTTGACCAAGCAGGGCTTCAAGCATCGGGTAGGTGGCAGACAGGATTTCGCTCAGGCTGATGATAAAATTGTTGCGATATACTTGTATTCGCTCATCGGCACTGAACTGACCGCCAGTGATATCACATTCCTGTCCAGATATTTGATAGTGCAGTGCTTTGGAAAACTGGCGTTGTAGCGTGGCTAGCTTCATGATGCTTTCCTTGGGGTAGTCTGCTCGGGAGGAACGGCCCGTTCTGTTAGCTGTCGAGAGGCTTTGTGCGCTTCGTTCAACAGCACTTCGGGTTCAGGGATGTCGAGATCCCATTCGATCAGTGAGTGGCGCGGACCATGTGCCTGTATCCATGCTGCAAATAACTGCCACACTTCATCACTGACCGGACGGCTGTGGGTGTCTATCCAGATTTCACCCTGGGCCAGTTGTTTGATGGTAAAGCCTGCTAAGTGTATTTCGTCAACTTTGTCCGCCGGAATCGCATCTAGGTAGGTGTGGCAGTTAAAGCCATGATTGAACGACGAAACATAAATATTGTTCAAATCAAGCAGTAGCCGGCAGTCGGTGCGAGCCTGTACTGCGGCTAAAAACTCCCATTCACTGATGGTTGAATGATTGAATGTTACGTAACTGGATGGGTTTTCAATTAAAATCTCTCGTTGCAGATAGTCCTGTACTTCCATGACATTCCGGCAAAAGATCTGGAGGGCTTCTTCGGTATAAGGCAGGGGAAGCAGGTCATTGAAGTAGTGTCCGCCATGTTCACACCAACTCAGATGGTCTGAAACAAACAGCGGGTCAATCGCATCGATGAGCGACTTTAGCTGAGCAAGATGGGCGTGATTTACACGTGCCACTGAGCCAAGCGATAGGCCAATACCGTGGCAGCTGATGTGGTAGTGATTACGCAGCT
Organism: Vibrio sp. CAU 1672; assembly: GCF_029223195.1. GTDB lineage: Bacteria > Pseudomonadota > Gammaproteobacteria > Enterobacterales > Vibrionaceae > Vibrio. The sequence continues at coordinate 14,609 of NZ_JARHUF010000032.1, forward strand.
GTAACAGTTGCAGGCGCTCTGGCGTATTAGGCTGAAAGTAGTTCTCACTGTGGATCTCAAGCCACGAGAGAGAGGGTTGTTGCTGACTGAAATAAGCCAGATGGGGCATTCGCAGCCCAACCCCGACCTGATGGTGGAATGAGGATTGTTTCACGTGAAACTCCTTGTTTGTTTCGCGAGAGGACACAAACTTGTGGGTGATGGGCGCAAAGCATCACCCACAAGGCAGTTGATGGGCGGCGATCACGACGATGTGGTGCTGCCGCCAGCGAGCTTGTCACATAGCCCTTTTGGTACCACTACGAATGCATCTTTCTGGCTATCTTCTTTGGCAGTGCCGGCACAAGAACTATTTTTGGTTGCACAATCATTTTTACCGGCTTTGGCTACGCCATAGCACTTTTCCTTGTCTGCCGCACTGGCCGGAGCCACGGTGAGCATGGTGCCGCTGAGGGCGAGAAGACCGGTAATGGCCGCAGTAACGGCAAGGTTTGACTTATTCATCATCTATTCCTCTGAGGGTTCCTTGATTTGACGTCACAAGCTAAGACTTGCTTTGGGCCGCGCAGTGACCAGCTTGCTTATTGAATGAGATAGGTGATTGAGCAGAAAACTTTCAGATAGATTGGTGTGGCTGATGGTGTTTGGGGTGGGGTGTTTGGCTATGGCATTGATAATTTAAACAAAAAGGAGAGCTCGATTTTATTTAATTTTTGTCTCAAATGCGCAGGTTGTTTAGGTTATAATCTGTTTTTATGTATAAATAACCAGTAGCTCTCATCATGATGGATCCATCTCTATTACTCGACGGTCTGAACGATAAACAGCGTGAAGCCGTTGCTGCACCACTAGAAAACCTGCTCGTCCTCGCTGGTGCGGGGAGTGGCAAGACGCGCGTACTTGTGCATCGTATTGCTTGGCTGATGTCTGTGGAGCAAGCATCGCCGTTTTCTATCATGTCGGTGACTTTTACCAACAAGGCCGCGGCAGAGATGCGTGGCCGGATCGAAGAGTTAATGATGGGCAGTGCGGCAGGGATGTGGAATGGGACATTCCACGGCATCTGCCACCGTATTTTGCGTGCGCACTACCTGGATGCCAGACTACCAGAAGATTTCCAGATCATTGACAGTGATGACCAGCAGCGCTTACTGAAGCGTTTGATCAAAGCGCAGAATCTGGATGAGAAGCAGTGGCCGGCTCGCCAGGTTGCATGGTGGATCAACGGCAAGAAAGATGAAGGGCTGCGTCCTGCACATATTGATGCTTACCACGATCCGGTGACGAAAACTTATTTGCAGCTGTACAGCGCCTATCAGGAAGCGTGTGATCGCGCTGGCCTGGTCGACTTTGCGGAAATTCTGTTGCGTGCCCATGAGCTACTGCGCGACAAACAGTTTATCCGTGAGCACTACCAGGCACGGTTTAAACATATTCTGGTGGATGAGTTTCAAGATACCAATAATATTCAATATGCCTGGCTGCGGATGATGGCCGGGCCTGATTGCCATGTCATGATCGTCGGCGATGATGATCAGTCGATTTATGGCTGGCGTGGGGCGAAAGTCGAAAACATTGAGAAGTTTACCCTTGAGTTCCCCAGCGTGAATACCATTCGCCTGGAGCAAAACTATCGTTCCACCAAAACCATTCTCGAAGCGTCCAATACACTGATTGCCAATAATACCGAGCGGATGGGTAAAGAGTTGTGGACGGAAGGCTGTGTCGGTGAGCCTATTTCGGTTTACAGCGCGTATAACGAGCTGGATGAAGCGCGTTTTGCGGTTAACAAAATCAAAGAGTGGCAGGACAAGGGCGGAAGCCTGACGGATGCTGCCATGTTGTACCGCAACAACGCCCAGTCACGGGTTTTGGAAGAAGCGCTCATTCAAGCCGGGCTTCCATACCGCATATACGGTGGCATGCGGTTCTTCGAACGTCAGGAAATCAAAGATGCGTTGAGTTACCTGCGGTTACTTGCCAACCGGAATGACGATGCCGCGTTTGAACGTGTGGTCAACACCCCCACGCGGGGGCTGGGGGATAAAACCCTGGAGACGATTCGCTTTGCCGCGCGCGATCGTGGCTGCACCATGTGGGAGGCGAGTGTCGCAATGCTGGACGAGAAAGTCCTCGCAGGACGGGCGGCTGGCGCATTGAGCCGCTTTGTCGAACTGATCACGGCACTGGAAGATGATACGTTAGATATGCCATTACATCACCAGACTGACCATGTGATTAAATACTCTGGCCTTTACGCCATGTATGAGCAGGAAAAAGGCGAGAAATCCAAAGCCCGGATTGAGAACTTGGAAGAGTTAGTGACCGCAACGCGTCAGTTTGAAAAGCCGGAAGAGGCGGACGAGATGCCATTGCTGACCGCGTTTTTAACCCATGCCGCATTGGAGGCGGGTGAAGGCCAGGCGGACGAGTTTGAAGATGCGGTGCAACTGATGACTCTGCACAGTGCCAAGGGGCTGGAGTTTCCACTGGTCTTCATGGTTGGTGTGGAAGAGGGTATGTTCCCGAGCCAGATGTCTGCTGAAGAAGCCGGGCGTTTAGAAGAAGAACGTCGTTTATGCTACGTTGGCATGACGCGTGCAATGCAGAAGCTTTATATTACCTATGCCGAAATGCGCCGTTTGTATGGCCAGGATAAATACCACAAGCCGTCACGCTTTATTCGTGAGTTACCGGAAAACTGCTTAGATGAAGTTCGGATGAAAGCGCAGGTGAGCCGACCGGCCAGCAGTGGCCGTTTCAGCCAGGCTGTGGTGAAAGAAAACTTTAATGAAACCGGATTTGCGCTTGGTTCTCGGGTGATGCATCCGAAGTTTGGTGAAGGTACCATCATTAATTTTGAAGGCAGCGGCCCGCAGGGGCGGGTTCAGGTGGCATTTAATGGTGAAGGGATCAAATGGTTAGTTACCGCTTATGCGAGACTTGAGAAGCTATAATGTGACAAAAAGAGCTGCATCGGCAGCTCTTTTTATTTGAGGTAGCAGGCTCCTCCGGCGGCAGCCAAAGAAAAACCCCGGGGGCTTGCGCCCACCGGGGTTATGGTCTTACTCGCAGCAATCCAGCCACTAAAAGTGCTCCCTGCATCGAATCCCTGATAGTATGCTGTATTCCTTCAGCTTAATCCTTTCATCGCCTTCCTAGCGGTGTCCCTGACCTTATCCTAGTCTGCTGACTATCCTCGTCAGCTCTCATCACTTGTTCCCTGAGCGGTGTCCATGACATCTTCCTGATGTTCAGTCCCTGCCTCGTCCAGAGGTGTCCATATCCCGTCCCTAGTAGTAACCTTCCTGGTTACTAATGCTTCCGTTCAATGTCCAATTTTGCTTTCCGTGCCCGACCGTTCATCCTGAACTGCCGTTTCTTCTTCCTGAAGTTTACCAAATCCGTGGTAATTCCTGTTCCGTGTCAGCATCCTTCCGACACCACCCATACTACGCTGATACGACCGAGCAACAATGGTCACAGATCACATTTTTTTATCTATTAAATGAGGAAAAATCAAACAAGTTGTTATATTTCAATTGTTTGTATTTGTTTTGCTTCCTATTTCTTATGCGTAAAGCGATGTTTGCTCACCTCTGTGTAAGAGATCTCGCACAAACAGGGGAGTCGATAACCGTTACTGCCCAATGGCGAGCCCTTCGCGACGAGGGTCAGCAGCCCCTTCAAGCCCTTCCGCTGTTATGCGGATTGCATGCAAACCAGAGTTTAAATCACGAACATCGGTTTGAAAGCCCATTTTTTCCAGCTCGGGCTGCAGATGGACCGCGTGGGTCCCGGCTTCGATATCTAAGGTGCCAAAGCGGTTGAGTAACCGCGGTTGGTTAATTGCTTGTTGGATGTCCATGCCCCATTGGGTGTGGGCGATGATCGTCTGTGTCACGTAACCAATGATCCGGCTTCCTCCGGGTGAGCCTATCGCTAAATACGGTTTACCGTTTTTGAGTATGATGGTCGGGGCCATCGACGATCGTGGTCGCTTACCCGGCTCTAAACGATTGGCAATTGGTATACCGTTTTGCTGGGTGCGGAAGGAGAAATCGGTCAGTTCGTTATTGAGCAAGAAGCCACGTACCATCAGGCGCGAGCCAAACGCATTTTCGATGCTGGTGGTCATCGAGACTACGTTGCCTTGTTTATCAACGATATTGAAATGGCTGGTGGAGGGCAGTTCGATAGACTTATCCACGCTCAAATTCATCGTATGAGACCAAGGTGGGTTACCGGCAGAGGCATGTGGCAGTGCTTTGCCAACTTCGATTAATTGCGCTCGTTGTTTGAGGTAATCCGCATCAAGCAAGCCTGCGGTTGGCATCGGGACGTAATCCTGATCGGCGATATATTTATCACGATCAGCAAAAGCAAGCCGCGAGGCATCGGCGATCACTTGCCACGATTGTGCGCTGTGTGCGCCCCAGCCGCTGAGATCAAACTGGCCAGTGATCGCCAGTATCTGGCCAACAGTGAGGGCGCCTGAACTGGGTGGCCCCATACCGCATATCTCATAGATTTGGTAAGCGACACAGACGGGCTCGCGTTGCCTGACGCGGTAAGTGTCAAAATCTGGCTGAGCGAGCACGCCCGGGTTAGCCACTGCGTTTTGTACGGTATCAATGATGTCTTTGACAACCTCACCCTGGTAAAACCCCGACGGGCCATGCGCAGCGAGTGCGCTGAGGGTTTGTGCGTATTGAGGGTTCTTTAATCGTGTGCCAACGGCTTTGGGTGAGTTGTCCGGGTTGAAGAAGTAGGCCTTGGTTGCGGCGAAGCGAGAGAGGTGCTCGGCATCTCTGGCAATCAGACTGGCCAGGCGGGGACTGATGGCAAAGCCTTGCTGCGCCAGTTGGATGGCGGGTTCAAGCAGTTGTCGCCACGGTAACTGACCGTATTTCTGATGGCTATCCCACAGCAGTTTCACTGTACCTGGCGTGGCCACTGAACGACCTCCAATTACCGCATCATAGAACTTTAGCGGCTGTCCGTCCTGGTCTTGAAACAGGGTTGGCGTTGCCGCCAGTGGTGCGGTCTCTCGTCCGTCGTAGCTGGTGAGCCGGTTGTGTTGGTTATCCCAGTAGAGCAAAAATGCCCCTCCGCCAATACCGGAGGATTGCGGTTCAACCAAGCCAAGTACCAGTTGCACCGTCACCATGGCATCAATGGCATTGCCCCCTTGCTGCAATACCTTTGCTCCGGCCTGCGCCGCAATAGGGTTTGCGGCGGTAACCATCTAGTGTTTGGCTTTGACTAAGAGTTTTTGTTCCTGGCCGGTACTGGGTTCGGGGGCGACAGAATCGGTGGCCTGGCTGGCGAAGCCAGACGAGGAACAAAGAATAAAACCAGCGATGAGCAGTCGGCTGAACGTCCATTGCATGATGACTCTCCGGGTTGCCATTGGTGTGTTCAGCTTGGCAGTCGTGGCGAGTCCCGTCGAGAAAGCGGAGTGAGAAATGTCGGGTGGTCAACGCTTTTCAGTTCGATGTCTATCCGATAACCGTACTCAGGGTCTGAAGTAAAATACTGCTTCCTGCCACAGTGAAAACCACCGCACATAAGCCATCGATATAACTGCTTGCTTGCTGCATCCGGCGTTGTAAACGCGGGGTGGAGAGCATCCACGCCAGAGTTGAAAACCACAGCAGTGATAAACCAAACAGGATCACCAAAGCCATACCTTTGCCGGAAAGCGACATCCCCGAGGGGACCAAACTCGACATCAAACTGATGAAGAACACCAGGGCTTTGGGGTTAAGGATATTGGTGGTAAAGCCTTTAGCAAACGCCTGGCGTTTATTACCGATCACCAGGTTGTTGGTTGTTGCGGGCTGATCCGCAAGCGGGTTTCTGAGCATGGCGATGACGGCGCGCAGTGCACCAATACCCAAATACAGCAGGTAGCTGCCACCAAGCAGCTGCACCAGCGTATAGAGTAACGGGTGTTGATGGACCAGATAGCTGACCCCGGTCAGGCTAAACAGTGAATGGAGCAATATCCCTACAGATAAACCCAACGCAATGTACAGCCCGGTTTGACGTCCGTGGCGGGTGGCGTTTTGCACCACCAGAGCGAAGTCCGGGCCCGGACTTAGCAAAGCGATAAAATGGATACCGGCTAAGGTAACTAAGATGGTGATTTCGTTCATAGTACATCTCGGAAATTAACATTGGCGGTGATTATGCGGCGGTGTTGTGCTTGGCGCTTGTACAATTTTGACACTTTAGCCGTGGATTTTGGAGGGAGAAACCCCGTAGGTCTGTTTGAACGCTTTGCTGAAGTGGGCTTGATCATAAAACCCTACTAAATGGGCAACCTCAGTACCACACTGACCTGCCTGCAATAGTTTTAGTGCGTGTTCCAAGCGCAACCGGGCCAGCCAGGCGTACGCTGTTATACCGGTACGGGCCTTAAAATGGCGTTGAAACTGGGTTGGACTTAACGCACATAGCTGCGCCAGTGTATCGAGCCGAATGGCCTGATCCAGGTTGGCCATTACGTAATCTTTCAGTGTGGTGAGTGATTGGGTGCCAAGTGGGATCACTTTTTGACGGGTTAATGATCCATAACGGTCTAAAAGTTGGTTAAGCCCTTCAAAAGGGAGGCAATCTTTAGTCAGTTGGCAGAGGTTATCATCACGGAGCAGGGCATGCAGGTTGCGCAATTGTAAAAAAATCGGCAGATCCGAGATGATCAACCGGTCAAAGCAGATAATTTGACCAGTTTGCTTAAGATCGGCCAGATCGTTAAGTAAGTGGGGGGCGATTGCGAATACGTTGACTTGGTAGCCACTGGCAAGGTTCGACTGGCCGTCGTGCAGTTCATCGGGTGGCATGAGCACAATCTGCCCATGCCCAACCTGATGGTTACACCCCTGATAACGGAATTTCTGTTCGCCATGGGTTATCAGGCCGAGGTGAAAATCCAGGTGGTAGTGGCGCTGGAAGGCAAAACTCTGGTATTTGGCCTCAATGAGACTCAACTGTTCATGCTCGGTGGAGTAGTAGTGGATCTGTTCCATTAAATACAAAAACGCTTGGTCACATAATGACCAAGCTTATCTGCGATGGAGCAGTTTGTCATGTAAAAAACGATCACTGGGCGCGAATCGCTTTGCGTGACCGGCGGGTGTTGCGCAGGCCATCAAAGCTGAAGAGCAGCAAAGCTCCCCAGATAAACGCGAAGGTGATGGCTTTGTCACTGGTGAAGGCTTCACCGTAGACCATAACCGCCAGCAGGAACATTAAGCTGGGGCCAATATACTGGAAAAAACCCAATGTCGACAGTTTCAGCCGGGTAGCCGCACCGGTAAAACACAAGAGTGGCAAGGTAGTGATCACACCGGCGGCGATCAGCAAACCATTGAGTGTTGCTGGGTTAGCGAATAAGTTGCTGGTCGGTGACTCAGCGAGAAACAGCAAGTAAACCACAGCCACCGGCAACAGTATCAGGGTTTCAATAAACAAGCCAAGCAGGGCACTGACACTTACCTTTTTGCGTAATAACCCATAAAAGCCAAAACTCATCGCCAGGGCAATGGCCACCACTGGAACCGAGCCAAACACCGCCAGCTGTACGCCGACACCACAAGCGGCCAGTACTACGGCAAACCATTGCAGCTTGTTCAAACGCTCGTCTAAGAAAATCATTCCCAGCACCACGTTGATCAGCGGGTTGATGTAGTAACCCAGGCTGGCATCCAGCATGTGGTTGGAGTTCACCGCCCAAATAAAGATCAGCCAGTTGGCGCCGACGAGAACGGCTGTCGACACCAGATAGATCATTTTGGTTTTGCTTTTGATGATGTCGGCAACTGCGCGCCAGTAGCGGCCGAAATGGATGAGGGCAGCAAGCAAAAAGAATGACCACACCACACGGTGGCTGAGAATTTCCAGTGGTGACACATCAGCGATCGACTTAAAGTAAATTGGCGCGATACCCCACATGGTGTAGGCGCTGATAGCAAGCACAATGCCTTGTCGGGTACGTTGTTGTTCTTGTGTCATCAATGGTTCCCTGGAGATGGTTTATACAGCAGAAAATCAGTATACGAGTTGTGAACTGAATCACCTAACAATTTGCGGTTTTATTCACCACAAAACCCCATTACAATGTGCTATTCCTTTGTGTGCTGGTGGCATGCAAAAGCACTTCTATGATGACCCAATCTGAGATAATTCATGACCTCAACCTTGTTAGCTGAACAACCCGACTTGCCCGTAACGCCTCAAAGTGTGCTGGAGGCGATCTTCGGTTATCAGCAGTTCCGCGATGGTCAGCAGGAGGTTATCGATGCTGCGGTGGATGGCAGGGATAGCCTGGTGATCATGCCGACCGGTGGAGGTAAGTCACTCTGTTATCAAATCCCGGCACTGGTCCGCTCTGGGATCACCCTGGTGATTTCACCGTTGATTTCCTTGATGAAAGATCAGGTAGACCAGTTAAAAGCTAATGGGGTCGCGGCGGAGTGCATTAACTCGACGATGAGTCGTGAAGCGTTGCTCAGTGTATATAACCGTATGCATTGTGGTGAAATCAAGCTGGTGTATGTATCGCCGGAACGTGTGCTCATGCGTGATTTTATCGAGCGGCTGGAGCATTTACCGCTGTCGATGATTGCGGTGGATGAAGCGCACTGTATTTCGCAGTGGGGGCATGACTTCCGCCCCGAATACGCGGCGCTGGGCCAGCTGAAACAGTATTTTCCGCAGGTACCGTTCATGGCATTAACCGCCACCGCGGATGATGCAACCCGCAACGATATTCTCAGTCGCTTGCAGCTCAGTCAGCCCCACGTTTATTTGGGCAGTTTCGACCGGCCTAACATTCGTTACACTTTGTTGGAAAAGCACAAACCCATTTCGCAAATCATCCGTTATCTGGATAGCCAAAAGGGTAACTGTGGGATCATTTATTGTGGTAGCCGTAAGAAAGTTGAAATGGTCACAGAGAAACTGTGTAACAACCACATTCGCGCCGCGGGCTATCATGCCGGGATGGAGGCGGATGAGCGTGCTTACGTACAGGAAGCCTTCCAGCGGGATGATATCCAGATTGTGGTGGCTACCGTTGCGTTTGGAATGGGCATCAATAAGCCCAACGTGCGCTTCGTGGTTCATTTTGATATTCCACGCAATATCGAATCCTATTATCAGGAAACCGGCCGGGCAGGGCGTGACGGTCTGCCTGCTGAGGCGATGATGCTGTATGACCCAGCAGATATTAGCTGGCTACGGCGGATGTTGGACGAAAAAGATGACGGGCCGCAAAAACAGGTGGAAAGCCATAAGCTGAATGCGATGAGTGCGTTTGCTGAAGCCCAGACCTGCCGCCGTCAGGTGTTGCTCAATTATTTTGGTGAATACCGCGATAAGCCCTGTGGTAACTGTGATATTTGCCTGGACCCACCGAAACATTTTGATGCGACTGATGAAGCGCGGAAAGCACTATCGTGCGTATATCGTGTCAATCAGAGTTTTGGTATGGGGTATGTGGTGGAGGTGTTACGCGGGATGCAAAACATCCGGGTGCGGGAAAATGGCCACGATAAGATTTCTACCTACGGCATCGGCCGGGATCACAGCCATGACTATTGGGTGAGTATTTTCCGTCAGCTGGTGCATAAAGGCTTGCTGTTCCAAAACATCACGCGTAATTCGACCCTGCAACTCACCGAAGAAGCGCGACCGTTACTTCGTGGCGATGTGTCATTAGAGCTGGCAGTGCCGCGTCTTGATACGGCGGTACGTGCGGCGAAATCAGACAAACTGACCAGCAAAAACTACGACAAGAAACTGTTTGCCAAACTGCGTAAGTTGCGTAAATCGATTGCTGATGAAGATGGCTTGCCGCCTTATGTGGTATTCAGTGATGCGACGCTGATTGATATGGCCGAAATCCTACCAACCTCTTATGGTGAGATGCTGGCAGTCAGCGGGGTTGGTCAACGCAAACTCGAAAAGTACGCGGATCCATTCCTTGACCTCATTCAAGAACACATTACTCAGCACGGATAAGGAACAAAGATGCACAAGGAATATGGCTTAGCCGAGTACATGACCGGACAAGGGCGCTTAATTATCACCGCGCCCAGTTTCGATTTGGATACTTTCCCGCGACTGGGTGAGCGTTTGGTTGGTCTGTTATCTGCGTCAGTGATTGAGAAACAGTGGGATGGCGATATTCACTCCTGGCTGATAGACTTTGAAGGCTGTCGATTGTTTATGAAAGCCGAGCATTATAGTGAGACGATTTGGTTTGAAGCGCTCACGATTGCAGAAAGCCGTGAAGAGTTGGATTATTTAGCCGGGTTGTTCCAACGCGGCTTCTGAGCGATCTTTTCTTGTTCAAGGATGTTTCACATGAAACGCCTGATTGTGGTTTGACGACGAAATTGCATACTAAAACGTTTGCGTAAAACAGGCGACTTGCGGGGGACATTGGTTAATGTATAATCGCCCGCCGTGCCGCTCTGAATGAGTCGAGCCGGTTTATTTTCTGTTTTACATTGTTGGTAAGAGTGGTTCGCTGGCGAACACACTCGATTTGGGTTCCCTCACCCCCAAACCAAACTAAAAAGGTATCGCATGAGTAACTTTACCCCTGCGCAGCAGCGCAACGCCCTTATCTATCTGGTTTTATTCCACCTTATCATTATTGCTTCCAGTAACTATCTGGTTCAGCTACCGTTTACGGTTTTTGGTTTGCACACCACCTGGGGGGCATTTACCTTCCCGTTTATCTTTTTGGCCACAGACCTGACCGTACGTATCTTTGGTGCCCCACTGGCGCGTAAGATCATCTTTTTGGTGATGCTGCCGGCTTTGGCGGTGTCTTACTTACTGTCGGTGGTCTTTTTTGAGGGGCAGTTCCAAGGTTTTGCTCACCTTGGGGAATTCAACCTGTTTGTGGCACGGATTGCGGTTGCCAGTTTCATGGCGTATCTGCTTGGGCAGATCATGGATGTGCATGTATTTAACCGCTTGCGTCAGATGAAGCAATGGTGGGTCGCACCCACCTGTTCAACGCTTTTCGGTAATGCACTGGATACTATCGCGTTTTTTGCAATTGCGTTCTATCAAAGCCCCGATCCGTTTATGGCTCAGCACTGGACGGAAATCGCGCTGGTGGACTACGGTTTCAAACTGGTGATTAGCCTGGGTCTGTTTGTGCCTATGTACGGTGTGCTGCTGAACTACCTGATCAAGAAGCTGACGGCCGTAAACCCGGACTTCAAGGTGAGCACGACCGTTCAGTCTTAATTTCGATGGGAACCCCGAAAGCCGCTTGCTTAAATCAAGCGGCTTTTTTGTATCTAAAGCAAGCGGATAACGTACACTTTGTACAGTATGGCAAGTAATTAGATCATGGGTGACCCAAAGCTCCCTTAGCTGTACATCTCAAAAAACAGTAGCAAACCAGGCAAGAAAAAAGGCCCCATATGGGGCCCTTCGCGAAGAGATTAGCAAGTCACTATGTTTAGCGGCCAGCCAATGTCGGTTTGGCGGTTGGACTCAATTTCCAGCTCTGCGGCGGTCAGCGGGTTGGCTGCCAGCCACTGGGCGTCAATGCTTAATGACAGGTTGTCACCCTGTGCGGAAAGAACCACCTCTGGCTCCAGAGTCGGATTACGCCGGTGGGTTAACAGTACCGCAAGACGCAATAAGCGCAGCACGCGTTTGGCGCTGCTGCCAGACAGTGCATGTTGCTCTGGCAGGGAAGTCAGTTGCTCTCGGTAACGCCGGGCAATTTCGCCGATAAAGAATTTCTGGGCACGAGTGAAGCCGGGTAAGTCGAGGTTCTGCAGTAAGTAAGCGCTGTGTTCACCACCCTTTTTGAAATCGATGGTTAACCCAATTTCATGCAGTTTGGCGCATGCCTCTAATAGCATTTTACCTTGCGGCTCAGCAATCCAGTTTGCTCCCCCGGCTTGCTCCAGTAGCTTGCTTGCCAGTTTGGCCACTTGTTCGCCGTATTGGCAATCCAACTGGTAACGCGTCTGGACACTGCAAATGGTGCGGGCACGGATATCATCCTGGCGCAGTTCGTCGACCATTTCGTACACCAGGCCTTCACGTAATGCGCCGCCGGCCAGGGTCATGGTCTCGATTTCCAGCAACTCAAAAATCGCGATCAGAATAGATAAGCCACTGGGGAACACTAAAGCCCGTTCAAGTGTCAGGCCTTCAATCTCCAGCTCTTCAAGGTGATCTGCCAGCATGGCTTGTTTTTGCAGCCGCTTGAGTTTGGAGTGAGTAATTACTTCGTCCATACCCTGTGCCAGCATGATCTCTTGCAGTGCCTGAACGGTACCCGAGGCGCCGACACACACATCCCACCCCAGGTCAATATACTGCTTGAGGATCGGCTGCAAAGTCTGTTTGGCGCCTTCAATCGCGGCATTGAAGTTATGTACATTCAGCTGACGGTCTTTAAAGAAATTCTCCAGCCAGGTCACGCAGCCCATTTTCAGGCTGGTTAACGCTTTGGCTTCAAAGCCTTCGCCGATGATCAGTTCCGTGCTTGCACCACCGATATCGACCACCAGACGCCGACCACTGCCGCCGGAAGTGTGAGCGACGCCTTTATAGATGGTGGCGGCTTCTTCTTCGCCGGAGATCACCTCGATCGGGTGACCGAGAATGAGATTGGCCTGGCTAAGGAACGCATCTGCATTGGTGGCGGTACGCAGGGTCGCGGTGCCGACAATGCGAATATTCTGTTGCGGAATATCCTGCAAGCGCTCGGCAAACAGACTTAAGCAGTCCCATCCTCGCTGCATAGCTTCCATACTAAGAGAATTATGTTCATCTAAGCCCGCTGCCAGACGAACTTTGCGCTTAATTTTAGCCATGGTTTGGACGCTGCCATCGATGTGACGCACCACGAGCATGTGAAAACTGTTCGACCCGAGGTCGATGGCTGCATACAGCGGCGATGATCCTGCTTGACTCATATACGACGTCTGCTTCCTTTACTGTTTGTGGGTTGACGACGGGCGCGCTTGGCGTGGTCGACGACCTTGTGGTTTACGGTTACCCGAGCGGTTACCACCGGTGTTGGTGCGGCGTTGCTGGGCTCGGGGTGCCCGCATGCGAACTGGCGCCGGTAAGTCTTGGATCAGTGCCGAGGCATCGTATTCCGAAACAGGAATGGCGTGGCCAATGTACTCTTCGATGGCCGGTAAGTTGATTGCGTACTCTTCACAGGCAAAGCTGATCGAGTGGCCGCTGGCGCCGGCGCGGCCGGTACGGCCGATACGGTGGACATAGTCTTCGCAATCGTCAGGCAGATCGTAGTTAAATACGTGCGTAACTTGAGGAATATGCAGACCACGGGCAGCCACGTCTGTCGCGACCAGCAGGTCAACTTCACCCTGGGTGAACTGCTCCAGGATTTTCTCACGTTTTTTCTGTGGAACGTCACCGGTGAGTAGACCTACTCGGTGGCCGTCCGCCGCCAGGTGGCCCCAAATCGATTCACACTTATGTTTGGTGTTGGCAAACACAATCGCACGGTCTGGCCACTCTTCCTCAATGATGGTTTGCAGTAAGGCCATTTTGTCTTCGTTTGACGGGTAGAACAGCTCTTCCTGGATACGGTGACCGGTTTTTTGCTCCGGCTCGACGACTACATGTTCCGGGTTGTGCATATGTTCGAAGGCCAGTTCCTGGACGCGGTAAGACAGCGTTGCCGAGAACAGCATGTTCAGGCGCTCTTTTGGCTCAGGCATTCGGCGGAATAAGAAGCGGATGTCTTTAATAAAGCCAAGGTCGAACATACGGTCGGCTTCATCCAGAACCACGGCTTGGATGTTGTTCAGGTTGAACACGCGCTGTTTATAGAAATCGATGATACGGCCGGTGGTGCCGATCAGGATATCTACGCCGTCTTGAAGCTTAGCCAGCTGCTTATCGTAGCTTTCGCCGCCGTAAGCCAACGCGGCTTTGATGCCGGTACTGGCGATCAGCGGCTCAGCATCGTTGAAGATCTGAATCGCCAGCTCTCGCGTTGGTGCCATGATGATCGCACGCGGTTGCGTCGGTTTGCGGCCCTCATGCTCTGGAGTTGTCAGCAGGTGATTAAAGGTAGCAGTAAGAAACGCGAGCGTTTTACCAGTCCCTGTTTGGGCCTGGCCTGCGATGTCTTGGCCGGTGAGCAGTACCGGCAACGCCAAGGCTTGGATCGGGGTACAAAATTCGAACCCTTTTTTTTCCAATCCTTCAGTGATTTGGGGATTTAATCCTAAATCGGCGAACTTTTGCTCTGTGATATGCGTCTTTTTCATGACTATAGAATATCAGCTAAAGCTTGCAATACGAAAGTAAATACATTCCAATAGGGCATCTATTTACTGGTTATCATCCAACCAGTTTCGAAAAACACATTGGAGTGGAAGATGAGTGATAAGATTTTGCAGCTGACTGATGACGGTTTTGAAAACGATGTAATCAACGCTGCAGGCCCGGTGCTTGTGGATTTCTGGGCAGAGTGGTGTGGTCCCTGTAAAATGATTGCGCCGATTCTGGATGAAATCGCAGAAGAGTACCAAGGCAAACTCACTATCGGTAAACTAAATATTGACCACAATGCTGGGACACCACCTAAGTTTGGTATTCGCGGCATTCCAACGTTACTGTTATTCAAAGACGGTAACGTAGCTGCGACAAAAGTTGGAGCTTTGTCTAAGACTCAACTGAAAGAGTTTCTGGACGCAAACCTATAATCAGGCAGTGATTAAAGATGAAACCGTGCAAAGTCTCTCTGCACGGTTTTGTTTTTCTAACTCTGGACTAGAATACTAATTAGTGCTAACTTATCGCGCGTTAATTGAACAGATATCTCTTCTTGGTCGATCCTGAGACCAAATCCATCTTAACTAGAAAACAGATCTTATTTTGACTAAACAAGAATCCACCACCATGAATCTTACCGAACTGAAGAACCGACCTGTGTCTGACCTTGTTAAACTTGGCGAAAGCTTGGGCTTAGAGAACCTGGCTCGTTTAAGAAAACAAGACATCATCTTCGCGATCTTAAAAGCTCACGCGAAAGGCGGCGAAGACATCTTCGGCGATGGGGTTCTGGAAATTCTGCAAGACGGCTTTGGTTTCCTGCGTAGCGCCGACAGTTCTTACCTTGCTGGTCCGGACGATATCTACGTATCACCAAGTCAGATTCGTCGTTTTAACCTACGCACAGGTGACTCAATTGCTGGTAAAATTCGTCCACCAAAAGACGGTGAACGCTACTTTGCCCTGCTAAAAGTCAACACCGTTAACGACGACAAGCCAGACAACGCTCGTAACAAGATCCTATTTGAGAACTTAACGCCTCTACACGCTAACGAGCGGATGGTAATGGAGCGTGGTAACGGTTCGACAGAAGATATCACAGCACGTGTTTTAGACTTGGCATCACCAATCGGTAAAGGCCAGCGTGGTCTGATTGTTGCGCCGCCTAAAGCGGGTAAGACCATGCTGCTGCAAAATATCGCTCAAAGCATCGCCTACAACCACCCAGAGTGTGAGTTGATGGTACTACTGATCGACGAACGTCCAGAAGAAGTGACCGAGATGCAGCGCCTGGTGAAAGGCGAAGTGGTTGCATCAACGTTCGATGAGCCAGCATCTCGCCACGTACAGGTGGCTGAGATGGTTATCGAGAAAGCAAAACGCCTGGTTGAACACAAGAAAGACGTGGTTATCCTGCTTGACTCTATCACTCGTCTGGCGCGTGCCTACAACACGGTTGTACCGTCATCAGGTAAAGTACTAACAGGTGGTGTGGATGCGAACGCTCTGCATCGTCCTAAGCGTTTCTTTGGTGCGGCTCGTAACGTAGAAGAAGGCGGTAGCCTAACTATCATCGCAACAGCGCTAGTGGATACTGGTTCTAAGATGGATGAAGTTATTTACGAAGAGTTCAAGGGTACCGGTAACATGGAACTGCACCTGAACCGTAAGATTGCAGAGAAGCGTGTTTTCCCTGCGATTGACTTTAACCGCAGTGGTACTCGTCGTGAAGAGTTGCTGACCAAAGCGGATGAACTGCAGAAAATGTGGATCTTGCGTAAGATTGTCCATCCAATGGGCGAAACTGATGCGATGGAATTCTTAATTGATAAATTGGCCATGACCAAGACCAATGACGAGTTCTTTGATGCGATGCGTCGTCAATAAGCATTGAACGCAAGTAGCAAGTTTGACAAAAGCCACCGTATATCGGTGGCTTTTTTATTGCTTTCTTCTGAATCAAGCATCACAATGACAAAAGTTGTTATCGGGAGATTAACATGCAACACGGAATGTTGTCGTCACTACTCCTGAGCTTGTCACTCATTGCTATCCCAATCACAGTACCTGCGAAGGAAATGCAGACGCTGGTGGCGGAACGGTGGCTTCAGGATACTCAAATACAGGTTAAGGTCGATCAACTGGTGGGTTATGCCGTCAAAGACGAAATTGACTCATTGCAGTTTGCCTTAGACCGGCTGGCTTTACCGCAACAAGAAGTTGTGCGCTTTCTGTTGCTTGAGCAACTGGAAAAACAGGCGTTCATTTTAACCCCGCAGATGGCTATTTTTGTTGAAGCCCAAATCCGAATCTCTCCGACATACCAAGTGACAGAGTATGGTGATGGCTATGAATTTAGTGTTCCGGCATTTAATTTTCCTGCCATTGCCAGCCGTTTGCTCAAGCGTTGGAAACAAGACCAAAGTATCCTCGATTTTGTTCTTCAGGCTGAGCGGGAGGAGTTAGATCTCAGGCAGTGGCTGACAGGGGACTCTCAGCAAGTGCAAACCAGGGAAAACCTGCTTATCCGTGAACTGGACTCGCTTTCTCCACAAGCTTTGGATTCGCTGACACTCCAGCTGACCCAGACCAACGTAACCAGCTGGCTACCGTCAACGGCGGTGATTACTCGCTTAGCCCAAGTCAGTCAAGAGCAAGCGGTGTATGATTTGCTTTGGCGAATGCGGGCGGATTACCACAGTCGAACTGCGATCACTCGGCTGGCTCTGGTCGGGGATGATTTTGCTCTGCAGCAATTGATGAATGCCACCCAAAACCCGACGTTAAAACCTTATGCCATCAGCTTACTTGCCAAATCACACCCACTCAAACCCCAAGTGAAGCAATTTTTGATCGCAAAAATGGCGTTGTCCGATGAAGCGGCACTGGTGGCAGGGGAGCTGGTGAAACAAGGCCATCAATCCTGGCTGCGTGAGTTGGTATCAAGCAATGCTCAGGTGCAACGCCGCTCAATAGAGAATGCCTTACATTAGTTGGCTGTATACCCACACAAAATAGAGGGACCTAAGCGTCCCTCGATTTGCTATACTGCCGACAGTTTAAACAGCCAGTGTAAAGATCTATGAGTTTTAAGGATTTACGCGAATTTATTGACCATTTGGAAAAGAAAGGTCGACTCAAACGCATTACTCACCCAGTTGATCCCGCTTATGAAATGACAGAGATCAGTGACCGCACCCTGCGTGCCGGTGGCCCTGCACTGTTGTTTGAAAAACCTGTCGGTTACCACTTCCCCGTTCTGACTAATTTATTTGGCACCCCTGAGCGGGTCGCCATCGGCATGGGGCGTGAAGAGGTTAAGGAGTTAAGAGAAGTCGGCAAACTGCTGGCTTATCTGAAAGAGCCTGAGCCACCCAAAGGTTTTAAAGATGCGCTGGAAAAGCTGCCAGTGTTCAAGCAAGTGTTGAATATGCCGGTCAAGCGTTTGCGCAAAGCGGCTTGTCAGGAGGTTGTCTGGCAAGGTGATGACGTCGATTTGGATAAGATTCCGGTGATGAGCTGCTGGGCAGAGGATGTCGCCCCACTGTTAACCTGGGGATTGACGGTGACCAAGGGACCGAACAAGAAGCGTCAGAACCTGGGGATTTACCGTCAACAAAAAATCGCTAAAAACAAAATCATCATGCGCTGGCTGGCGCATCGTGGTGGTGCACTTGATCTGCGTGACTGGTTGGAAACTAATCCAGGTCAACCCTTCCCGGTCTCGGTGGCATTTGGCGCTGATCCGGCGACTATTCTTGGTGCGGTCACCCCAGTACCAGATACCTTATCTGAATATGCGTTTGCCGGGCTACTGCGCGGCAGTAAAACTGAAGTGGTGAAGTCGATCAGTAACGATTTGGAAGTCCCAGCGAGTGCTGAGATCGTGATGGAGGGCTACATCGATCCGAAAGAGTTTGCCGAAGAGGGGCCTTACGGCGATCACACCGGTTACTATAACGAAAAAGAAAAGCATCACGTCTTTACCATCACCCACATTACCATGCGTAAAGCCCCGATTTACCACAGCACCTACACCGGTCGCCCGCCGGATGAGCCTGCGGTATTAGGGGTGGCATTAAACGAAGTGTTCGTGCCCATTCTGCAAAAACAGTTCCCTGAGATTGAAGACTTTTATCTGCCACCAGAGGGATGTTCATACCGAATGGCGGTCGTCACGATGAAGAAGCAGTATCCGGGACATGCGAAACGCGTGATGATGGGGGTATGGTCTTTCTTACGCCAGTTCATGTACACCAAATTTGTCATTGTGTGTGATGAGTCGGTAAATGCACGTGACTGGAATGACGTGGTCAAAGCCATGACTGAGCATATGGATCCTGTTCGGGATACCGTGATGATCGACAATACGCCAATCGACTCATTAGACTTTGCTTCACCGGTGGCTGGCCTGGGCTCGAAAATGGGCTTAGATGCAACCATCAAGTGGGATGCTGAGTTAGCCGCTCGTCCACAAGTGAGCAAACGCGATTGTAAAGCGATTACAGAAGCTGACTTAGGTGCACTAAAACAACAGCGTCCGGAAATTGTTGACATCTATCTGCCACTAACGACAAATGATCAGTTTGCTGTGGTGACGATGAAGAAAGACCAAGCGGGTCAGTCTCAGGCGCTAATGAAATATCTGTGGGATTTCTTTGCAGACTTCAACGACAACAAATTTATTATCTTGTGTGATGATGACGTTGATGCACAGGACTGGAATGACATCATCTGGGCTGTGACCACACGCATGGATCCGGACAGAGATACTATCCAGGTCCGTGGTAAAACGGCAAGTTCATCCAAACTGGGACTGGATGCGACCAACAAGTTCGAAACCGAAGTTACACGCGAGTGGGGAACCCCAATCAAAAAAGATCCTAAACTTGTGGCTAAAGTCGATGCGATTTGGGACCAGTTAGGTATTCTATGACTCATCAAGTCCGCCTTCTTCCCGCAAAGGTAATGTTTGAGGTCAAAGAGGGGGAAACGGTGCTGGAAGCCGCGCTCAACAATAATATTCGCTTCCCTCACCGTTGCCAGGTTGGTGCTTGCGCCATGTGCATGTGGAAAAAACTCGCCGGAGAGGTGAGCTACCAGCTGGAGCCGATGTTAACCGATAAAGAGCAGCAGCAAGGGTGGGTTTTCCCTTGCCAAGCCTATGCAGAAAGTAACTTAGTGCTTACTTTTGACGAGTAAGCGAGAGGAGCACCATGAGCATCCAATGTAAAGTAAAGTCTATTCAGCCGTTAGCTTGTAATACTTACCAAATCCTTCTTCATCCCGAATCCCCTGTGGCATTTAAAGCTGGTCAATATCTGATGGTGGTGATGGGGGAGAAAGATAAACGTCCGTTCTCTATCGCCAGCAGCCCATGTCGCCATGAGGGTGAGTTGGAGTTGCATATTGGTGCCGCAGAGCACAATGCGTATGCGCTGGAAGTCGTTGAAGTGATGCAAGCCGCGTTAGAAACGAATGGTCAGATTGAAATCGATGCCCCTCACGGTGACGCTTGGATCCAAGAGGATAGTGAGCGGCCTCTACTCTTAATTGCTGGCGGGACAGGGTTTAGTTATGTACGTTCAATTTTGGATCACTGTGTGGCTCAGAACAAAACCAACCCTATCTATCTATATTGGGGGGCTCGTAATGGTTGCCAGCTGTATGCGCAAGAGGAGTTGGCTGAGATCGCTAGCCAGCACCACAATGTTCATTTTGTCCCAGTGGTCGAAGAAGCTCCGGTTGATTGGCAAGGAAAAGTGGGGAATGTACTGCAGGCAGTCAGTGAAGACTTTGTAAGCTTAGAGAACTTCGATATTTATATTGCTGGACGCTTTGAAATGGCGGGTGCTGCGCGAGAACTTTTCACGCAAAACAAGCAAGCTAAGTGCGAAAGAATGTTTGCAGACGCGTACGCATTCATTTAAATCCTGGCTTTCAGGTAAAAAAAGAGGGTTTTTTACCCTCTTTTTTGCGTTTTTGGTGAATTAATCGGCGAACGTTCAGTTTTTTCGTTTTTTTTTAAAAAAAGGGGTTGCGCTCCGATCTTAACTCCCTATAATGCGCATCCACCGACACGGCAGACGCGATAAGGCTTCCGCTGAGTTGGCGAGGTGAAAAGCTTCTGAGAAAATTAATTGAAAAAAGTGTTTGACACTTTCAGTTATCTCGCTAGAATTCACCTCCGCTTTGAGAGAAAAATCTTCTTGCAAAGCAAGCTCTTTAACAATATAGACCTATCAATCTGTGTGGGCACTCGTTGATGATAATCCAATTCGATACTTCGGTATCAAATTAGGTTTCAATGAACTGAGTGACCAATCAAGTCTTCGGACTTG
>NZ_JARHUF010000033.1 GCF_029223195.1 Vibrio sp. CAU 1672
CTTTATAAGTTGCTGGGTATCAAACGATGCCTTTGTGGAGGCTTGAGCCTAGTGCAGTGAAAGTTGCACGCTGGGTTCTTAGGGAGACGGCACTTGGTAACAAGTGTCGTCCACCCGACAAAACCTTACTAGCAATTTTGCTAATTTAGTAATTCATGAGTTAACTAAGGTGTGGCAAACTCGTGTAGGTAATAGTTTCACTGGAATTTATTCCACTAGCTTGAAACTGGTTCAATTGCTTCTGCTGCTGAACAATTCAAATTTCACCACTCCATGACTTACTTCGTTAAGTTAACAAGCAACTGCTCACACAGTGTTTTTAATGATGTAAGTTCTTCTTTATTCATCTTGGAGAGACAAAACATTTCTACTGGCACTTTTTGCGCCTGTTCTTTCAGTTTAATCCCAGCAGATGTTAATGTGATGACCCGAACTCGCTCATCTTCAATACTACGGGTTCGGTGGACGTAGTCTTTCGCTTCCAAACGCTTAAGCAAGGGTGTCAAAGTGCCGGAATCCAAATGTGTTTTAGCCCCCAAAGCTTTTACATTTATCTCTTTTTGCTCCCAAAGCACCATCATCACAATGTACTGCAAATAGGTAAGATCAAGCGCTTTTAGTAAAGGTTGGTAAGCTCTACCCATTGCATTCGAAGCACTATAAAGCGCAAAACACACCTGATTATCTAACTGTAGATATTCATCCTGGTTACTCATGGTCACCTCACCAATTAATTCAATTGTGTGCAATTTAATTTTGTGCAATCCTAGTTAAGGAAAAGTACAATGACTACACTCTACACAACTTCTGCAACCGCTACTGCAGGTCGTAATGGCCAAGTTTCTACTGATGATAATTTACTCTCAGTTGCGTTGAGTTACCCTAAAGAAATGGGTGGTTCAGGTGCTGCAACGAACCCTGAACAACTGTTTGCTGCTGGCTATTCTGCGTGTTTCTCAAATGCTCTACTTCATGTAGCCAAAGAGATGAAAATTAAAATCGCATCGGCACCAACAACCGCAATCGTCGGCATTGGCCCAAATGAAAGCGGCGGTTTTGCTTTGACTGTTTCTTTATCAATTGAACTAGATTTAGAGCAAGAACAAGCCGTTATGCTTGTGAAAACGGCTCACCAAGTCTGCCCATACTCAAATGCGGTTCGCGGCAATATTGATGTGAAACTGTCAGTTAACGGACAAGCGCTTTAGTCCCAAGTTTAAAGCCAAAAACTAGGCGGAATCGCCACAGATACGTCAAAAAAACACGAGGATAATTTATGCGCGCGGTAAGACTTCACCAATATGGCGGCACTGACACATTAACGTTAGTGCAGATCGATAAGCCAACAATCAATGCGGACGATATTCTCATTCAAGTAAAGGCCGCTGCAATAAACCCTGTTATTGGAAGATCCGTGAGGGCTATTTAAAAGATTTCATTCCATACGATCTGCCTGTCACACTGGGCTGGGATGTAGCAGGTATCGTAACCCAAGCGGTTGAAAACGTTGATTAATTCTCAGTGGGTGATGAGGTGTTTAGCCGACCAAATATTGCGCGTGATGGCAGTTATGCCGATTTCATCGCCGTAAAAGCAAACGAAGCCGTACTGAAATCAACTAAGCTAGATTTCGCACAAGCTGCAACCCTGCCATTAGCAGGCATTACCGCGTGGCAGTGTCTTGTGGATGTCGCTGATATTCAGCAGGGTCAACGCGTGCTCATCCATGCAGGTGCAGGTGGTGTAGGCCACCTGGCCATTCAAATAGCAAAAGCAAAAGGCGCTACCGTCGTTGCAACCGCATCTTCAGCTAATCTGGAACTTCTGACTCAGTTTGGTGCTGATGAAGCGATTGATTACGCAAAAGCTCCGTTAGGTGAGCAAATTGCACCAGTAGATGTAGTACTTGATACCATGGGTGGAGAGGTACAACAATCGTCTTGGTCTCTGCTTAAGCCTGAAGGTATGATGGTTTCTGTCGTCGAGCCACCAAGTGAAGAAACGGCAAAACAGCACAACGTACAAGCCGCATTCGTCTTCATTGAACCAAGTAGCCGTATACTGACTGAACTCAATAAGCTCGTTGAATCTGATCAACTTCGTCCATTGATTGAGCATCGTTTCCCATTAGAAAAGATTGCTGAAGCACATCAACAAAGCCAATCAGGCCGTACTCGCGGTAAGATCGCTATCGACGTCAGCTAAAACGATTTCTATAGGCTCCGTAAGGTTATGTCTTTTACCCAAGTAGCTCAATGTTATTTGGGTATTTTTATTTTGAGGCTTTGGTAAGACCTAGATTCAGGGTACGTAAATCGAGTAGGCTTGAGTGGTACTAGCGTTTTCGAGCAAACAAAAGAAGCATTAAACCGGGTTAATAGCTACTGATCGAGGCAGGTAGTGATAGGCGACATATACTTTAAAGTTGTTGTTTGGCTTTCAGATAAGGGGATTTCAGGAGCATTACGAATTAGCTTACAAATTTGCCAGTTTACAAATTATTCCTTTTTACTCACTTGCATAACCATGCAAAAGGAAACTTCCTCAAAAAATACAATTTCTGCTCAATTCTGGGAGTTTTCTTTCACCGCACCTTTGGGCCACCCATGAGGAAATGTACTGTGGTTTCAGAGGCAGATCCTGCTATAGAGCAATTACGTTAAGTCGGTTTGGGGCAAAAATGAGTCAGAACCCCTGTCAGATCTGATTAAACTTTGAATTTAAAAGTAACAGATGGTGTCCTGACTAATCCAGTAATCACATTGGTCTGCGGCAGACGGTCACTTGAACCGAGAAAAAAGGCACTGTTCACAGTGCCTTTTTGTTATCCGGAGATGATTGCGTCATGGTGGATCAGAACTCGCATTCGGCCTGGAAGCGCATCCGCTGTTTGCTGTACGGGTGGTCCAGCTCGAGCATTTCCGCATGCAGATGCAGGCGGTTAGCCTTTTCGCCATACAGACCGTCACCGACCATTGGCATGTTCAAACCCAGATGGTGGGCGCTGTGTACTCGCAGCTGGTGGGTACGGCCGGTTTTCGGGTACATGTACACTTTGCTGCGGCCATTCTGTACTTCAATGCGTTGCCAGTAGGTTTGCGCGGTTTTGCCGTGTTCAAAACAGACCAGCTGGCGCGGTCGGTCGTCCGGGTCACCGCGCATCGGCAGATCAATCTCCCCCTCTGCTTCGCTGAGCTCTCCTTCCAACAGTGCCAGATAGCGTTTTTGTACCCCACGGGTAATGAACTGCTTTTGCAGGCTTTTGTTGGCGCGGCGGGTCAGGGCAAACACCAGGATCCCGGAGGTGGCCATGTCCAGGCGGTGGATCACAAACGGCCCCTCCACATCAGGAAATAACGTTTGCAGCCGGGTATAGGCGGAGTCTTTGATGGTTTTGCCCGGCACCGAAAGCAGCCCGGATGGTTTGTTGACCACCACCATGGCCTCGTCCTGGAACAGGATTTCCAGTTCCTTATCTTCCGCCCAGTTTTCAGCCAGCGGGTTCGGTTCGACATCCAGGCCTTGCAACATATGGCCTAAAATCGGCTGGCACTTGCTGTTGCATGACGGGTAGAATTTTGTGTGCTGGCGCACTTCCGATTTTGGCGAGGTTCCCCACCAGAATTCCGCCAGAGCTAATGGCTTGAAACCATGTTTAAAGGCATATTGCAACAGTTTGGGCGCGGCACATTCGCCAGCCCCCGCCGGTGGGACAGGGTTGCTTGTGTCGGCGAAGATGTCGACTAAGTCGCGCTCTTTAGCGTTGCAGTTCAAAAAGCGGTATTGTCGGTGCAGCTTGTGCTGTAAGGTGTTGGACAGCACTTTACGCCGCTCTTTCAGTTCGCTCAGTTGTTGCTCAAGCCCAGCCAGGCGTTGCTCTTTAATGGCGAGCTTTTCATCCCAGGCTTGCTTGAGATATTTGAGGGCATTTTTCTCGGCCACACTTTGCTTGCCGAGTTCATCCAATAATGTTTGTAGCTCAACCGGGCTGAGGTTTTGTTCGCCCTGCTGGCGCTGCTGCTTGCGTGTTGCCCGGCCGGTAATCATGACCTGGCGCTGCGCCTGCTCTTGTTGCTGGTAAGTTTCGCGATCGGCCTGGATTGCCGTTTTGAGCGCAGCCAGTTCCGGACTCGCCGCAAACGCTTTGTACTCGGCGTTCGCCGTGTTAATCGCATCGGTTTCAGCGCGGAAAAAACCTTCGTCGGTCAGCATGTCGTACACCGGTGGCACAAAGCCCGGTAACAGGTTTTGATCAGCGATTTTGCCGGAGAAGGCACTCAAAAAGCCGAGCTCACCGTGCGGATGTTGCACCAACAGCACGCCGAACATTTTGCCGCGTCCGCTGGCGTCGCCCTCTAAACCGAAGTCGTGTTCAAAATCGCTTTGGCTGAGCAAATGCTGCTGCAACTGCTCTGCTGCCAACACGCACAGTGGATGTGGGGTGTAGTAGAACGGAAACGTAAACTGCTCCGGCAGGGAATTACCAGAAATGTCGGCAGTAAAACGAGTAAAGCAATGTTCAGGCGAGTGCATGAGAGAGTGTCCGCGCTAATAAAAATCGAGCGAGGATTGTACCGATTTTGCTCAGGATTACCATGTTGATGTCGAGTGAGGCGTTCGATTTAACGTGCCCGCCTTTGGTCTCGGTTGTCAGAGGCTATCAGCATTACTGAGCTGTTGAGCATAACCCCTTGGTTTGGATTCAGGCGTTATCCCGGCTGGGCCACAAGCATGGCCGGCATTGGGTAGCCATAGTTAATGGAGAGTCTGCCCGGCCAAATTCACTTGAGATTCACCGGAGATCCTGTACCTTAGCGGACAGTTTTTTCGCAGCGTCGGCCATTGACCGCACGGGCATCTCGGCTCCGTTATCAATCGGGTTGGCTGCATCGGTTTAGAGTTTTGGTACATGTCACAAGCTAGCATCAAGTTTATTGCCGCCGATATGGACGGCACCCTTCTCGATCAATATGGTCGTTTAGATCCCGAGTTCTTTGATCTGTTTTTGCAACTGGAAGAAAAAGGCATCTTGTTTTCCGCCGCTTCTGGCCGCCAGTATTACAGTCTGCGCGATACCTTCGCTCCGATCCAGGACCGGATGGTCTATGTTGCGGAAAACGGTACCTTGGTGATGTATCAGGGCAAAGAACTGTACAGCTGCCCGATTGCAACAGCGGAAATCTCGGCGATTGTTCAAGCCGCCCGCGCTATCGACGGCACACACCTGGTGCTGTGTGGTAAACGCTCTGCCTATATAGAAACGCAGGATCCCAAGGCGCTGGAAGAGTTTCAGAAGTACTACCACCGCTGTGAATACGTGCCGGACTTACTGGACGTGGAAGATGAGTTTATCAAGGTGGCTATCTGCCATTTCGATGGTTCTGAAGAGTTGGTTTTTCCCAGCATGCACGCCCAATTTGGTGATTCCCACCAAGTGGTGGTCAGCGCCAAAATCTGGTTGGATGTGATGAACGCTGAAGCGTCCAAAGGGGCAGCCATCAGACATTTGCAACACACCATGGGCTTTGGCCCGGAGCATACCATGACGTTTGGTGATTACCTCAATGATCTGGAAATGCTGAAAGTCAGTGAGCACTCGTATGCGATGGAAAATGCCCATGAGGCGGTTAAACGCACGGCCCGTTTCCGGGCGCCGAGTAACCGTGAAGCCGGTGTGATGCAGGTGATCAAACAGAAGTTGCTGTAATCGTTGCTTATGCCAGCCCTGTGGCTAACACCAAAGGGCCAGGTGGAAGAGTCTATGTGTTTAACGTACGTATTCGGCGTTGGCGCTGACGTACCAGTGATGCAGGGTGCCATCGGCTTGCGTTACCCACAGATCATTGTGGTATTGGTAGATGCGGCCATGGACGGTTAGCACCAGGGTATGTTCGCCGCTTAAGGTCATGCGCACAAAAGGGTCGCTGGTGATCAAAAAGGCGTTTGTCCGTCAACCTCAACGCCATCAGCCAGCACGAAGTAGGCAAATTGCTTTCCGGCGTCGGGATCGGTTGAATGGAGGCGATGGCCCACCAGAGTAAAGTCTTCATTGAGTGCCTGCTCGGAGACTTGCTGTCCCAGCGTTTCGTGAGTAGGAATAAAGACCCATGCCAGTAGGGCAGTGATGGCTATGGCCAGCAGCCCAATTCCGTATTTTAATCGTTTCATGCTTTAATCGGCCAGTTGATTGAATTTCATTTTATACATCCGTTTGTCGGCGATATTGATCAGTGCATCAATATAAGTGTGGTCGCTAGGATAACACGCGCAGCCCAGACTGGTAGACAGGGATGTTGTTTGGTTAAACACCAGGATCGGTTGGTCAAACACCGCATAAATATGGCGCCTGATTCCGTGAATAGTGAGTTCATCCACCGTTTCGGCAACCACGGCAAATTCATCTCCTCCGATGCGGTACACCGAAAAATGATCGATGCACATCGCATCTAACCGCTCGGCTACGGTTTTCAGGGCTTCATCCCCGGCCAGATGGCCCATGGTATCGTTAATCGTTTTAAAGCCATTCAGATCGAGTAAAAACAGGGAGAAAGGTGTTTGCTCCCGGGTGCAGGTGTTGAGCTGAGCAAACAGCGCATTGCGGTTACCGATTTTGGTTAATGGATCGCTTAATGCCAGCTTCCGGTGAAAATGCGATTCCCGGTAGAAGAAGAACGTCAGTGACAATACGGCAATAACAAAGGTGCCCAGCAGCATATACTGAACCTGCATCAGGTGGGCGGTTTTTTCCTGTTGGGCAGTATGTCTCGGGCTGGCCAGGCGAAAGTTGTGATTAACGAAATCCACCATATCCATATACAGGGACTGGGAGCGGCGATAAAACAGCGCAGCGGCCTGATGGTCTCCAGCCTTGGCTTTGATAAGGAGCGGTTCGAGTTGCTGGAAGTCTGCAAACAGGCGGGAAAAATAGTCATGGATCTCCTGACGGGAGAAAAATAACCGCGCTTCTCTGCCATTGATCAGCAAATCAAAGCGGCTCCACGTTAGCTCATACTGAAGCTCCGCCTCTTCAATATTGTGCACATTTTCATCCAGTCGGTGTGCTTCCCCCACCAGCTCAGAGAACTCTTTGGAGAGCTGGAACAAAAACCAGGTCGCTTGCTTTTGTTCGTTCACATAGCTTTCGGCGAAGGTCCGGGTTTGTTGCAGCAGCATAATATTGCCCAGCAGCAGGGAAAGCGTGAACACGGCCAACAACAGTTGGTTCTTTTTTGAAAAATGCCAGTACTCGTTTACAGCAGAGCTCGCTTTTGGCGTGGCCATGGTTATTGTTCAACGCTCATGGTATTGACCTGCCACACCATCTGCGCATGGTACTGGCTGGTATCCAGCTCGGGATAGCGACTGAGCGGATAGATAATCCAGTAAGGGCCTTTGTCCCGAATTCGGATGTAGTGTTTATCCTGCTGGTAGGCCACGATAGGCTGGTAGCGCAGAATGTCTGCTTTACTCAGTACGGCATGATAGTCATTGAGACTGCCGATGTTGATTTTCTCCGGGAGCCGGCCATAGACGTGTTCCAGCAGGGTACTGAGTTTAACGCCCAGAAACTCAGCTGGATTCTCAATCCAGGGGAGCGGGGTGGTGTAAGTGGTCGCTGGCAGGGCTTCGATATCTTTGCGGGAGAGCGCCACGTCAGTCTGGTTGGGGCTGCTGAACTCGATGGTGTTGGCCAGCGCCAGGGGTGACAATATTAACAGTAACAGAGATAAAATGACGCGCACATCGTGCCCCTTCTACAACAATAGGTTTATCAATAACAGAGCCAACATACAGTTTTTTTATTGTTAGTTATGTAGGAAAAGTACCCATCCAGAGTGTTTTCGTCAAGGGTAAGGCGGAGTGCCCCCGAGTTTGCGGAATGAAAAATAGTGTGCTTTTGTATCGCGCAGTGTGAAAAATAGGAGGTCAAGCGTGATTGACCCCCGCATTGCATCTACGCGAACAGGTATTTCGCATGAAAATTGAGATGATCGTCGATAAAACTGGCGATGAAGTAATAGCTGTGATCGTAACCGGCTTGCATTCTCAGGGTTAAAGGCGAGTCGTGCTGCAGTGCGGCAGCCTGTAAGCTTTCTGGTTTGAGCTGTTCGGTCAAGAAGCTATCGGCATCCCCCTGATCGACCAGGATCGGTAAGGCCGAGCGTTTTTGCCGGAGCAGTTCACAGGCATCATAGCGTTTCCACTGTTCTACATCTCGCCCCAGATAGGCACTGAAGGCTTTTTGTCCCCACGGGCATTGCATCGGGTTACTGATTGGGCTGAAAGCGGATATTGAGCGGTACTGATGGGAATTGGTTAAGCCAATGGTCAGCGCGCCATGTCCGCCCATGCTGTGGCCAAATATCGATTTTGCTTCCGACACCGGAAAGTGCTCGGCGATGAGGGCCGGCAGTTCTTGCGTCACATAATCATACATCTGGTAATGACGAGACCACGGTGCCTGGGTGGCGTTCAGGTAGAAACCGGCGCCCTGGCCTAGATCGTAGCCGTCATCGTCTGCGACATTGTCACCACGAGGGCTGGTGTCTGGTGCCACAATCGCGATACCTAGCTCTGCTGCGATACGAAATGCCCCGGCTTTCTGCATGAAGTTTTCGTCGGTACAGGTCAGGCCGGATAGCCAGTAAACCACCGGTACCGGGTTAGACTTGGTGGCGTTAGGCGGTAAGAAAATCGCAAAGCGCATGTTGCAGTTAAGTGTGCGAGATTCGTGGGTGTATTGCTTATGCCAACCACCGAATACTTTGGCTTGGCTCTGGTTTTCAATGGTCATGGGGGATCTCTCGAAAACAATGTTATTTCAACGGTGGACAGAACCGTTGAAGACCGCGATGGCTCCCCCTAAGGAGAGCCGATTTTTAACCTTGTATCTCAGGGCTTATTTATCCATGTGCAGCACAGTACGGATAGATTCACCTTTGTGCATCAGCTCGAACGCTTTGTTTACGTCTTGCAGGCCCATGGTGTGAGTGATGAACTCCTGGAGGCCGAACTCACCCGCCATGTAACGGTTGACGATTTCAGGAAGCTCAGAGCGGCCTTTTACCCCACCGAAAGCCGAGCCTCGCCATACACGACCTGTTACTAGCTGGAATGGACGAGTTGAGATCTCCTGGCCCGCACCGGCTACGCCGATGATGACGGATTCACCCCAGCCTTTGTGACAGCATTCAAGTGCCTGACGCATCACATTCACGTTACCGATACATTCGAATGAGTAGTCCACGCCACCGTCAGTCATCTCGACAATCACTTCTTGAATCGGTTTGTCGAACTTCTGCGGGTTGATCACATCGGTGGCACCCAGTTGCTTGGCCAGTTCAAACTTGTTTTCGTTAATGTCGATACCGATGATACGGCTGGCTCCCGCCATACGCGCACCGATGATGGCTGACAGACCAATCCCGCCCAGGCCGAAGATCGCAACCGTGTCGCCTTTTTCCACTTTCGCGGTGTTCAGAACCGCACCCATTCCCGTGGTGACACCACAACCCAGCAGACAAACCTCTTCCAGTGGGGCTTCTTTGCTGACTTTCGCCAGGGAGATTTCCGGAAGAACCGTGTATTCAGAGAACGTTGAACAACCCATGTAGTGGTAAATGGTTTCGCCATTGACGGAGAAGCGGCTGGTACCATCTGGCATCAGGCCTTTACCTTGAGTTTCTCGTACTGCCTGACAAAGGTTAGTTTTACCTGATTTACAGAACTTACACTCACCACATTCTGCGGTGTATAGCGGGATAACGTGGTCACCGACTTCAACGCTGGTGACACCTTCGCCAACCATCTCAACGATACCGCCGCCTTCGTGGCCAAGAATCGAAGGGAAGATGCCTTCCGGGTCGTCACCTGACAGGGTGAATGCGTCAGTGTGGCAAACACCGGTCGCGACGATACGTACCAATACTTCGCCTGCTTTTGGAAGTTGTACGTCCACCTCTTCCATTTTTAGCGGCTCGCCTGCCGCCCATGCAACCATTGCCTTTGATTTGATGTGAGTTTGACCGGGTTTGATGTCAAGTGCCATTGGATTTTCCTTATTTAATCAATAGGTAGGCGTGTAATAAGCGTAGTCGAGCTTTAGTTTTTCGCCTGTTGTTTTGTTATGGCACATTTTAGTTTTTTCTTTATAAATGATAATCCGGCTGTTTTGAAAATGATCTTTACTTATTTGTAATAATTAAAGTGAGCTTGAGCTATGGCAGCATCGCTGATAATGCTGCCGGGGGGCTACGGGTTTAAGTGGGTCAGCAGGGTTTTGACCTGAGCCTGAATGTAATCAAGTGCTGGCTTCTGGCCTTTCAGGGTGGATTGAGTCAGCAACCCCAGCATCAGGGTATACAGCGCTTCCGCCTGAGAGGCATCCACATAGTCAGCCAGTAGGCGCAGATATTTCTGGTTGGTCATTTGCATGCAACTGTCCTGGCTGACAGCATCAATGCCGATCACTTCGATGTAATCGTGCACCAGTTTCATTTCGCTGAAATAGCGCGCCCGGCTGGCGGGGTTTTCTCTGTGACGAAGAATATGTGAGAATAGGTTTTTGAACCTATTTCACAGGAAATCTCAGCCATGGCGAATTGGGAAGGGGTGAGTGAATTTGTCGCGGTCGCCGAAACCAACAGCTTCACCACAGCGGCAAACAAGCTCAACACCTCGGTGGCGCAAGTCAGTCGCCGTGTATCGGCACTGGAAGAACGCCTGGCGGTAAAGCTGCTGCACCGCACGACGCGTAAAGTTTCACTTACCGAAGCCGGTCAGCTCTATTACCAGCAGTGTAAGCCACTGGTGGAAGGGCTGGATTTGGCTGAGCTGGCGGTCACCCAAATGCAAGCTGAGCCCAAAGGGCTACTGCGGGTTACTGCTCCGGTCACCTATGGGGAAATGAATCTGGCGCCTTTACTCCACCAGTTTTTGGATAAGTATTCGCAAGTGAATCTGGATTTTATCCTGACCAACCAGAAGCTGGATCTGATTGAGCAAGGTGTGGATGTGGCCATCCGTCTTGGTCGTTTACAAGACTCCAGCCTGATTGCCAAACGGCTGGCTTCTCGTCAGTTGTTTGTCTGCGCCAGCCCGGCTTATTTACAGCGCTGCGGAGAGCCGCATACCCTGTCTGAACTGAGTCATCATCAATGTCTGGCTGGTACGGCCGACTATTGGCATTTTAAGCAGCAGAAAGAATTGAAATCCCTGCGAATTTCCGGCCGGATCAAATGCAACAGTGGCTTTGCGCTGGTGGATGCGGCTAAGCGCGGCTTAGGGCTGGTCCAGTTGCCCGATTACTATGTCCAGGATGCGCTGGCAACGGGCGAGCTGGTGGAAGTGTTGAGTGATTACCGCGCTGAGCGCGAAGGTATTTGGGCACTGTACCCGCCCAACCGTAATCTGTCGCCCAAAGTCCGCTTGCTGATTGACTTTTTGGCTGAGAAGCTGGCCGGGTGAGCGGCATCAATCGCTGAACCAGGCTGGGCACGGCATTTGGCAAAACATCCTAAGAGCTCATGGGGCGGGGCTGAGCACCGGGCCTGTCCGTGATTGTTACTGTCCGTTCGATTCTGCATCTTCACGTTTGAGAACTTTATGCCCGTCTTCAGAAACCCCCCGCTTCCAGTAGCTGCTGATGTAGATGTTTTCGCGGGCGACTGCTTTCTCATTGCGAAAGTACTGACGCAGTGCACGCATTGAATCGAACTCACAGGCACACCAAACTGCGGCTTCACCATCTAACCATTCCAGTTCGCGCACCTTATCTGTCAGAGGTTGCTCGGTGACCCAGTGGATTTCCATGCCTTCCGGTGCCTCCAGCGGTTGGATGTCCGCTTCAGAAATCACACTGATAACCGCATAGCCTTTAGCTTCTTCAGGCAGAGTACGAACTTTTGCAGAAAGTGCAGGCAGCGCTGTCATATCAGCGGCCATAAAGAACCAATCGACTTCAGTGTTCAGGTCTGAGATGTTGCCAGGGCCTGCGACGTGGATGATGTCACCTTCTTTTACACACATCGCCCAGCGTGCAGCAAAGCCACATTGCAGATCTTGAGTGATGTGACGGACGAAGTCGATCTCAATCGTGCACTGGTTTGGGTCAAAGCGACGAATGGTATAGGTACGCATTACCGGGCGGCTCTCGTCCGGTATCGTTGTGAGGTCAGTCCCGCCCTGCGGGTTAAACAACAACTTAACGTAGCTGCCGGCACAGTCGTGCGGGAAATCGGATAGCGCTTCACCTTGCAAAGTAACGCGCTGTATGTTCGGTGAAATGGCCGCTGACTGGATCACCTTGAGGGGCTTTGGGTGCGTTTTTTTTCTCATTTTATGATTCTCGATAACTATTCTTTTTCGCATTTAAGGTTAACAGTCAACCAGCGTTATCAACAGTATCTTTAAACAAATTTACACTGTGAACTGAAACCGGGCCGAAGACTAAAAGGCTAACCTGGCAGCGGGAAAATACAGGCTTGTTCTGTTGATCAATATTTGAAGTGACTCGAAAGTGCGGCAGCGTGATGAGGTTAAGCCACATAAAATACTGGAAGCAGTTGGCAAACTTAACATGTCAGGACAATTTCAATCCTTCATCTCAGTTTCATCCTGCTAGCTTTGTTAGCGAACAATAACGTTGCGAGAAACAGCAGCGAGTCAGCTAACACAAGGATGAACCATGAAAATACACACAACCATTGCTGTGGCGAGCTTAAGTGCCGTCGCTGCCGGCAGTTCTTTTAGTGCCAATGCGCATGGCTGGGTTGAGTTTCCCAGTGCGCGGCAGAACACCTGTTACTTGGATGGTGGCTTTTGGACTAATGAGATCCCTAATCAGGCTTGTCAGGCGGCCTATGATCAATCCGGTGCGTACCCGTTTGTGCAGCGCAGTGAGATCGCGGCGAATGTGGCTAACTATCAAGATATGGCACATGTTCAGGCTATTGTGCGTGATGGCGAGTTATGCTCGGCCGGAGATACGGCCAAAAAGGGGTTAAATATTCCGTCGCCATACTGGCAACGCACCAACGTTACACCGGACGGCAACAACCAAATCGAGTTGGTGTTCTTTGCTAAAGCCCCTCATAACCCCTCTTATTGGGAATTTTATCTTTCCAAACCGTCTTATGATCAAGCACTGCCGCTGACCTGGGATGATCTGGAGCTGATTGATACAGCGGGCAATATATTTGTTGATGCAGAAAAACGTTACCGTATTCAGGTTACCTTTCCTGCTGAGCGTTCTGGCGATGCGATCCTCTATACCCGTTGGCAACGTATTGATGCCGCTGGTGAAGGTTTTTACAATTGCAGTGATATAACCCTGCGCGGCACGGGCATCACACCACCCACGGATCCGGTTGAACCGGGTGAACCCGGCAACAATCTCACCGCTTTGGGATACTTTATCGCGCAGGGTTTTGGCCCAGTCGAGCCCGGTGATACGGTGCGTTTTCGTACCTTTGATGTAAATGGTAGTGAGATAGCTGATCTCAGTTTGCCGATTACCACTGCCAATACCTCCACATGGGCAGCGGAAATTGCTGATCAGTTCAACTCGCGCCAAACCGGTGAGTGGTATATCGGAATCTGGCATCAAGATATGAATCATTATATGTTTGATAGCAACAATATTTATGCCAATCAGTTACTCGCCCCTAACGCCAGTTTCAGCTATGCCTTATCTCTGCTCAAGGGGGAGACCTCGCCACCGGTAAAACCAGACAACTGGTGGGATAAAGATGCGATCTATAATCAGGGCGATGTGGTCATCCACAACGGTCAAGAGTGGACCGCACAGTGGTGGACCCGTGGTGAAGAGCCGGGTACCACAGGAGAGTGGGGTGTGTGGCGTTAACCTGGCTTTCTCCGGATCAAACTGTCACAGCCCTTTTCTATTTGAGAAGGGCTGTGGTGTTTAGTGTATGGTTAATTATTATTCTCTTGCCACACTTTCCAGTTCAGCATCGCATGGTTGGCCATCCTGAGCATCGGCAGGTCTTCGTAAGTATCGCCATAAGCATAAACGGCTCCATAGTCGTTGACATCAAATGCGTTTTTCAGACGTGCGACTTTTCTTTTCAAGCTGCAATCGCCGGTTTGATAAATTCCGCTAATGCGAGTTTTGTCCGACAGGATCTCGCTGCAAAGCAACTGATAGCCTTGTGCCTCACACCAAGGTTTAAGGTAAGCATTGAGAGAAGCTGAAACCACGACAATCGTGTCAGCTTTTTGCTGGTGCCAGTTCAGCTTGTTTTGTGCTTCCGGGCGGATATGACAACAAATCACTTCGCGAGCAAACTGCTCTCCCAGCGCTTTCACCTGCCTGGTTTCCCGGCCTGCAAAAGCAATGAAACTGGCGATCGGCCGCATCCTTCGCGCTGGAATGACTCCCGCTTTGTAGAGCGTATAAAATGGCAAGATCAGCACTTTGCCCAGCCACTTGCGCGGGCCTGAAGCCGAGTAATTGAGGAACAGACTAAACATGTCCGCGTCGGTGATGGTGCCATCAAAATCAAACAGTGCCAGTGATGGTTTATTGGTATCGATCAAAGTCAGCGCCTATTTATTCGGGCTTAGCGGTAAAACACCGCGAGCCAAATCGTTTCTTGCCCGGGATCGGTCCAGCTGACCCGGTGTTTGGTGTGAGCCGGAATGTTGATGTAATCGCCAGCTTCCAAGTGCGTGACTGAACCATCTTTAAAGGTCAGTTCTCCAGCACCTTGCACTACTAATACCCATTCATGTTCTTCTTGATCGTACCAATCGTCTTTTGCTGTAGTGTGCCCTTTAGACACAATGCGTTCAATGCGCAATTGTTTGTAGCTAAGCAGGTCATCAAATACCTCTTCACTCAAATTATTCGGCAAGTCTTTCAACAGGTTCATCATCTTTCCTAAATAATGAGCAGCCCAAATGGCGCGAGCAGTTGTTCTTGTTGCCAGTCGCATATTTTAACACCAAACAGGGAAACCCGGCGCAGATCTAACCCCTCCAGTTCGACATGGGTGAGATCACACTCTTCCAAGTTAAAGGTGCCCCACTGTTCAGGGCTGAACTCGCCGCGAGACAAATCGGCGCCCTTCAGACTGGCTCCTGATAGATTGGCGCCGTTCCAGCGGTTTTCAAACAACTCGCATTTTTCGAGCAGAGCACGCTCGAAGTTG
The DNA here is from genome assembly GCF_029223195.1 of Vibrio sp. CAU 1672. GTDB lineage: Bacteria > Pseudomonadota > Gammaproteobacteria > Enterobacterales > Vibrionaceae > Vibrio. The sequence goes on from NZ_JARHUF010000033.1 coordinate 15,174, forward strand.
CTGTAGGTCAGGTTGCAACCGGTAATAAAAGCTGAGCAGAAATACACACTTTGGCTGACCCGATTGGCAAAGTTGGCGCGTTGAAAATTCGCACCTTTAAGATCGCATTGGCGAAACTCCACCCCGACACAATCGGCGCCGCAAAACTGGCTCATGGTCAGCATGCAATGCTGAAAGCTGGCATCTTTTAACTTGGCAAACCGAAAACTGCAGCCTTCCAGCGCCTGAGCTTCAATAAAACGGCAGTCAATAAATTTGGCATCACGCAGGTCGGCATGATCAAAGTTACACAGGTAGAAACGGCAGTTTTCAAAGGTTGCGTTTTGCAGATCGTGATGAGAAAAGTCCTCACGGTTAAAGGTCATGTCAGTGGTTAGCATTTTTTCTCCTTGGTTACTGGCAGGTTACCATTGCAAAGAGTTGATTTTCCATAAAAATAACCTTTTATTTTTCAATACTTTATAAGGTGCTCAAATCGCGATTTTAAGCGGTCAAACCAGCGTTTTAAGTGGGTTGTTTGGAAAAAAAAGGATTTGCGTATCCGGAAAAAAGTTTGCTGCCGCTATGAGGCGGGCAGGGACAACGGCTTGGGGTGGTTGAAAATGGCTTCTCACACGCACAGTTTGCATTACAGGTTTGTATATTGTTTGCACGATTTGTTGATCGTTATGGTGTTTTTGGCTACAAAAAGGTCATGTTTTTCACAAATTGATTTCCATCAAAAGTGTCGGGTTTCTATGTGCTAGATTGCGCACAACAAAAAAATATAAAGATAACGAAGCCCTACAAAAAGGAAATAGAAAATGCAAAAAACAATCTGTAGCTTGGCAGTGGTTGCCGCTTTAGTTTCTCCCCAGGTTCTTGCTCACAAAGAAGGTGATTTCACACTGCGTGTCGGTGCGGCATCGGTCGTGCCCAATGACAGCAGCGACAAAATTCTGGGCAGCAACTATGAGCTGGAAGTGGACTCTGATACCCAGCTTGGCCTGACATTGGGTTATATGTTTACCGATAACCTCAGCTTTGAAGTGCTGGCGGCCACGCCGTTCAGCCACAATATCTCTACCGGACTGGCAGGCCTGGGCGACGTCGCTAAGACGAAGCACCTTCCGCCAACGTTTATGGTGCAGTATTACTTTGGTGAGGCTGAAAGCAAGTTCCGCCCTTACGTGGGCGCGGGCCTGAACTATACCCTGTTCTTTGATGAAGGTTTCAATGGAACCGGTAAATCTGCCGGTCTTTCCGATTTGGAGCTGGAAGACTCTTTTGGTCTGGCTGCGAATGTGGGTATCGACTACATGATTGATGACAAATGGTTTGTGAACGCGTCAGCGTGGTACGCCAATATCGAAACCGAGGCCACCTACAAAGCGGCCGGTGAGCAGTATAAGACCGATGTTAAAATTAACCCTTGGGTATTTATGATCAGTGGTGGTTATAAGTTCTGATAAACCATCACCAACTACCATTGGCATGACATTAGGGGCGGTTGCGGGAACTGCCTCTTTTTTTGTTTATGGTACCAGCCTGGCGGACTATAAAGCGCTAATCGAATTTGACCTGATTGAAATGCGGATTGTTACTCAGGGCGGTCATCGACAGCAACTGCTCAGTGGGCAGAGCGATGTGTTCGCCCTCAACATCAATGAACAAGCATTCCTGACGTTGCATGTCATACCCGGTGTCGAAAGCGGTTCCCTGGTGTTTCATGCCATTTTTCAGGGTAATTTCCACTGGCAGATTGTACATACACGCAATCTCGATGTAATCATATTGGCGACAAGTGATCATTCTTTTTCTCCTATGCAGCAAGCTTTGCTCATCTGGCCTGTCACTCTGGCAAACTAACCTTAAAACTCTGCTTATGTCAGATGATAAAAGCGACATATACGAACGCCTACTATCAGCATAGTTGATCGTGAAGTAATCCTGGCTAACTATCTAACCATGCATCGTTTTGGCCGGTGGTGGGGCGTATGAAGGTGAGTGCCTGTCTGTCTCTATAGTCCTTGATACGCGTTTCGCCAGATATACGCCATTTCATCACTGAAGAGGTAAAAATGTAACTCCAGTGGTTGGTATTGTGGTTGTAAGCATACCCCGAACGCCACTTCGGCAGCTTCCTCTGGCGGATAGCCGTATATGCCACAAGAAATGGCGGGCAGCGCCACACTGCGACAGGCGTTGCTGAGTGCAAGATCCAGTGACTGCTGGTAGGCCGAGGCCAAGATTCGTCGGGGATTGCTGACCTGGTGGTAAATCGGCCCGACCGTATGAATGACAAAACGTGCGTGTAAGTTACCGGCAGAGGTGATCCGCGCTTCACCGTACGGACAGCGCACGCCGTCTACTGCCTCGATCTGGTGGCAGGCTCGCAGTAAGTCGAGCCCGGCGGCGCGATGGATGGCCCCATCCACCCCACCGCCGCCCAGCAGGCTCGGATTGGCGGCATTGACGATCGCGTCGACGTTGGCGGTGGTAATGTCACCTTTGAGGATTAAGATTTTACCCATTGAGTGCCTCCGGTGGTTAGCGTAAAGCTGGCTGACCAGCAAACTGAATGAAGTTCATCAACAAGAAGCTTTAGATCTGAGGTTTTAGTTCGACGACATTGCCTTCAGGGTCGGTGATATACAGTGAGCGACCAAAGCCCTGTGCCCCATAGCGTTCGGCGAAGCTTTTGGTTTCAATATTGTGGTTGTGCAAGTAGTCCAGCAGCGCCTGTTCATCAAATGGTGCCAGTTGCAGGCAGAAATGGTCAACATTACGCCCATTTTGGGTCGGCGCGCCGCCCCCGAGCTGGCCAAGCTGACTGTCGACGGTGACAATGTCGATCAAGGCACTACCGGCGCGCAGTTGGGTTAACCCCAGAGTCGGAAGCTCTCTTTCGATCGGGCAGCCCAAAATATCCTGGTAGAAATGTAGCATCGTGTCGAGATCGCTCGTTCTGAGCACCAAATGGTCAATGGCTTTGATCGCCACAGGGTTGCTGTCCGCCATTTGTTCTCCTTAGTCTTTGCACCTGAGACAAAGTATAAGCGCCTCAGCCGCTTTTGCTCAGAAAGCGGAGTTAGGTTGCTGGAGAAAGGCGGATTCTTCCGGGGTACTGACCCGGTTCAATATGGCATTGCGATGCGGGTAACGGCCAAAGCGATCAATGATGGCTTTGTGCTCAAGTTCGAACTGGTAGTTGGTTGGATTTCCCAGCGCCTTGAATAATTTTTCAGCTTCAACATGAATGCGTTTTGATTCGCTGTGCATAAATGGCATGTATAAAAAGCTGCGTTCGGCTACGTTAAGTTGTTGGTCTGCCTTGGTTAGAACCGCTTCTTGTGCCAGGGCTAGAGCCAGGGGATCTTGTGCGAATGCCCTGGGTGTATCGCGATAAACGTTACGCGAAAACTGGTCGAGCAGGATGATTTCCGCTAAGCGGCCTTTTGCGCTATCCCGCCAGTCAAACAACTCGGCTTTGGCAGCCTGCTCTAACAGCGGCGTAAAGCGTGTTTCGATCTGTTTGTCGATGGCCGTATTTTTCACAAACCACGCTTTGGGTGTCAGCTCTTCAAACCAGAATGTCAGGATCTCTTGATACATATTGTGTTCCGATAAAAAAAGAGCCGGAAGGGTAACTTCCAGCTCGCTGTTTGGGTTATCGACCGTAGGTCGCTTCAATGTAGCGCTCAAAGTCGTCACACATCTGTTGGTCAGAGTTGGCGTTGCTCGCTAGTTCTTGGCTGCCGTCGATCACCTGAATGGTTGCGTTCAGTGACGCCACCGGCGCTCGGTCTCTGGTTGTCAGAGCGGTGATCTTCTGCTGCTCCACTTGCCACGCCTGCTCAGGAGAAAGGTTACACTCATCGGCCAGGTACTTGGCATTAAAGCCCTCGCCGGTCAGGCTCAGGATGGTGTCATTGTGAGAGCGGTGATTGCCCGCATGCCAGTAGTGCTGTGCCAGCAGTGGGCCAATTTCCGGGTTGTCTGTCAGGTAGCCGAATCGGTCGAGAAAATAAGCGCGGGTCTGATACACCGCCATATGAGCCAGCAGGTAGCCATGATACGCACAGGCAGCTTCATCAGAGATAAGGTGTGGAATCGCCAGCAAAGGGCGCGGGCTACACTCAAGGCCAAGGATTTGCTTTTCCGTATCACGAGCCAGCTGGGTAATCCGTTCTGGGCTGAGTTCTTCATCACTCAACTGGTACAGCGCACGCTCAAAGTAGGGCACCACCAAGATGCTGCGCTCTTCGTAGGCTTTAAATGGCTGGCGGCTGTTGATCATTGCTTGGATTATCTCGTCCGGAACCGGGTTACCTTCGGCATCCAGCGCGTATTGCTTCAACCAGTCAGCATCGGTCAGCAGGCTATCGCAGAACATCGATTGGGTCTCGGCGTAGGCCATCGAGGTTGGGGCAAATTCCTGCGAGAAGCATGGGGCGTTCATTTTTACATTGGCAAAGTGGGCGGCATGGCCACCCTCGTGGAACAGGGTGTTGATTCCATCGAAGCCACTGCCGATCTGATCTGGTTTGGCATTGCTGGTAAAGTTGACTTTAGCAGCGATCCATTTGCCTTGATCATAAAATGACGGGATCGGGCCATGGCAGAAACCATTTGGGTATTTGCCTTTGCGATCCAGCAGATCCAGAGTCAGCTCTGCACCGGAATAATCGATATTCAACCGGCCAAACGATTCAACCCAGCGGCGCAGTGATTTGGAGAACGGCACGTACGGATCTAAGTCACGCATTACATCACCGGCAAATGAGTATACAAAGTTGTGTCCGGCCAGTGCCTGCTGGCCTTTTTCGCTCGCCAGGTTGAGCAGGCTGTTGGTATGTGCATCACGGGTGCGTTGCTCAAAATCATCCAGGATCGCAAACAGCTCCTCAGTGGTCATTTTTTCTTTTTTGGCGACTGAGTAGTCAAAAAAGCTGGCGTAACCGAGTGAGCGGGCAAATTGATTGCGCAGTTTGATCAGCTCGATAAAGCCATTATCTAGCAACCACTGCTCGAGATCTAACAGGGCCTGGTGCGCAGACTGGCGAACCGCTTCGTGATTATTGGTGCGAATTGCTGCGCTGAGTACTGGTAGCGAACCTTCTGTCGGTTTACCGTGTTCATTGAGGAAGGTAAGGGTATGCTGCTGTTTCTTTTTGAACAACTCGGCTTCAAATGCGATTAACTTGTTTTTTAGCGCCTGGGCTTGCTGGCTCTCAATGGCATGGACTTCAAACGTCGCCAGCCACCCTTCCAGGCCGGTGATGGTCTGCTGCTTCTCGTTGGGTTCTGCGATTGATTGGGCTGCCTGCAATTGTTGCTTGATTTCACTGATATAGGCAGCGTTGCTGAGAAAATTGGTCCACGCGGTTTGGGCTTCCGTGGAACCTTGGTGATCATCACTGATGCCCATGTAGGTATCCCAGAAGAAGTCTTCTTTACTGCGATGGATGGTTAAATAACGGTGATTAAGATCGTTGAGAAATGCCGTTGCCGTCATGGTCGTCCTTGTTATGGTTATATCATTGAGAAATCAGTATGGCATGCCTGCTATCCAGATAAAGAACCTGAATAAGATTTACTGCGTTTATGTTTTGTAAACATGCCTTTACCAACGATTTACAGTCGGATAGGGCAACAGCTTATCAGTATAGTCGCGGCAGTGGAACTGGGATAACAGGTCGGCTATGGATCAAAAAACCGAGCGATATCTCGCCCGGTTTATGGTTAGTTATGGCTATTTTTCAGGATACTCTTCGACACCTTGTGGTTTGCCTTCGGCTTTCCAATGCTCATTTGGGTCATAGGCTTCGTCACACAGGTCGATGGTATAGCCCATCTCAATCAACTCTTTAAGAGTGAGATTATCAGCGATTTTAGCAACCTCACCTGCTTTATTATGCAGTTCCATACTTTTCCCCTCTGGTGCCTGTATACACTACTAAGTATATACACTCAGTGCTGGCCTGCGGATTAATAACCCCTGTTTTTGCTATGGCTTAGGCGCAACCTTAAACAATGTCTTTTATTTCAGTTGGATACAATAATTATTCAGCCAGCTTATTTAATACATTTTCTGTCTGAACTGTTAGCTTTGAGGAACGTGTTGTGCGATCACCTGAGCGAACAACGGCATTGTACTGTGTCAGGTTATTCTCCGGACGAGTTGGCGACATTAAGGCGCAAGCCATGCTGGTGCTGGTCTTGGGTGCCAAATACCAGGCCGGGTAACGGTTATCAGGGCCGGATTATCGCTTGCGGTGCTGCGTGGGTGAGCAGCCGCTCGCTGATATGAAGCGGCGGGCTAACATCATGTGTGAGTCTGGTTAGCGGTTTTATCAGCAGTTTGTCTCTTGGGGGCCGCTGATCATGGCCAGAAAAGTAGCGTTTGAAAGTAAGAAGCCAGCAAATGGCCGGCTTCTTTTCTATCTAATAGAACAGGTTATTTTGCGCTTAAAGAGATGAAAGGCCGCTTATTGGTGAGCTGGAAGGAGGGAAACAGAGCAAATACAATCGCGACAAATACCACAGAGCCAATTAAATCCTCGACGCGATGCATACCCAGCCACAAGCGGCTGTACGCCACTCCCATACCCCAGCTCCATAACACAAAGGCAGAGACGTAGCATCGTTTCATTAGCATTAACCCTCCGAAGAAGGCCAGACAGATGGCGACGAAAATCGTATGGCCTGACGGAAATGAGTAGTCTTTTTCACCTTGCCAATGGCGGGTACGCCAGTCACTGACTTTGGTCGAAACCTGTTGAATGAGATTAGCTTGCTGTTCGGTGGTCAGTTGATAGAACGATGATGGATGTTCTATCAGTTGCTCCGCTGCCAGTAGTTCAGTGTAGGGGCGTGGACTCTCGGTTACCAACTTCAGTCCCGTTTTACTGGCGAAACCAATCACCAATAGAACGCCCAGCAGAGACAGTTGTTGTATCCAATCCGGTTTGTTCAGCTTAAACCGGTAAAGGGAAAGTGCCAGAACAATCAGAGTGATAAGAAATCCTTTATGACCTGCGGAGTCAGTTAGCAGGGTAAACAGGAGGCCAACCAGATCAGTTACGGGTGTAGTGAGTTCATGTACCGTGCTAAAAAACGATAAAGAGATGATGCCCATCAGCAATAAAGCTAGCATGATTAAGCCGTATTTTTTTGTTTTCATTAAAGATGTTGCCGCCAGTAAATAACAGGCGGCTATCTTAAGCTAAGTGGTGTGAAAACCAAATCAACGTAGTGTCAAATCATTCCGTCTAAGATTACAAACTGGCTTATCTGATGTTGAGAGGCAGTGCATTAAGGCCTTGTTGCCAGAACGCGACTTCCAGCCGGGTTGCGGTTTTGAACACTTGTATCAGGTGTTGACCGCGCTGGCTGTGGCGGTCGATCCCAGCCAGGAGCTGATTGAAGTGGGCGGCACTTTTGGCTACCCCGGCCTGAAATGCCTCTCCGCCATACAGGTTGATCCAGCAGGCGTAGGGGTTGCCGTTGATAAGCGTGTTTTGGTTCTCTATCAGACTTTTACCGATCTGTGCATAGCCGAGCGAACAGGGTGCCAGTGCGGTATAGAGTGAAACCAGATCGCCGCTCATCCCCGTATCAAGTACGTAGCGGGTATAGGCCACGGTGGCGCAATCTTCCGGCTCGTTTTCAAGATCAGATTCGGTCAGCCCCCACTGGCCACAATAGCTGATATGGTGGCTTATTTCCGAGTCGAGCAGTGCATGCACGCCTGACAGCGCATGGAGCATCTCTTCTAATGAGTGGGCTTTATATATCGCTAAAGCATAGGCGCGGGCGTACTGTTTCAGGAACAGGAAATCCTGTTTCAAATAATGCATAAAGCATGGCTGGGCTAAATGCCCCTGCGCTAACTGTTGGACAAACGGGTGTTCGGTATACGCTTGCCAGTCTTGGTGGCAAGCGGTGATCAAGTCTTGGTAGTGCATGTTTCACTCTCAACGAAAGCTTGCGTGGACTCGCTATTGCAGGCTGGCGTTATTTATCTGGATTTGAACTGGGTTAGCGGACGTACATATGGCCGGTAAAAAAGTGGTGCACCGGGCCGTGGCCTTTACCGACATCCAGTTGATCAGCATGGGCAATGGCCTGTGAGATATATTGTTTAGCCAGATAAACCGATTTATGCAGGTTGTTGCCCTGGGCAAGGTATGAGGCGATTGCTGAAGAAAGCGTGCAGCCCGTTCCGTGGGTGTTTCTGGTCGGGAAACGTTTGGCGCTGAGAAGCTCGGAAGAGCCCTGCAGGATCAGAAGGTCATTGCTGTTTTTATCAGCCTCTAAATGGCCACCTTTTAGCAGAACCGCTTTCGCTCCCAGTGCGCGTAAATCGGCCACCATGGCGTTCATCTCTGCTTCAGATTCGGGGATTGCTTTTCCGGTTAATGCCGCACCTTCAGGTAGGTTGGGGGTAATGATATCAGCCAGCGGGATCAGGTCCTGTTTAAGGGTGCTGATGGCGGATTGTTCCAGCAGTAAATCACCGCTGGTGGCGACCATGACCGGATCGATCACCAGGTGTTTTGGCTGGTACTGTTTGATCTTATTGGTTACCACTTTGATGATATTGGAATCGGCTAACATCCCTACTTTCACTGCGACGATATTGAGATCGCTGAACACGGCGTCCAGCTGGCTTTCGACGTGGTCAAGTGGGATAGGAAAAATGGCTGATACGCCTTGGGTGTTCTGAGATGTGATAGCGGTGATCACCGAACAGGCAAACCCACCAGTTGCTGAGATGGCTTTGATGTCGGCTTGAATGCCGGCGCCACCGCCACTGTCGGATCCCGCAATCGTCAACACGATCGGTGTAGAGGGTGCATGAATGTCTTGTGAATACGGCTGTGCTTGTTGTGCCATGGATCGCTCCTATTACAAGACGTACAGGAACTGACTCTGGCCGTGACAAAAGAAAGATCAGTGATCTTATCTATTGAGGCTAGCCTGAGAGTGATGGCCAGCAGGGCAAAGTGTGTATAGTTCCCTACGTCAGTATTAACTGAATCAGGTTCAACGGGTCTCGAACTTCGATCTCAGCCGCTGCAGATAGTGCATTGGCTCCCCGACTATTTCGAGCCGATAATAGCAGCTGACGCTACAGCTGGGCACGTACTTTTTCTTTCTTAGTGAAGTATTTGTATAAATATGAGAGGTGAGAAGCGCTTCTTTAACCAGCGGCGCAGAGGGGCGGGGATTACGTCATTTCAGGTTGTTGGTGTGGTCTTGGGCAATTTTAGTGCAAATGATGCGCCGGGTTGAAACTGCTAGCGCAAGTCACTATCTGATAGCGTAATATCGGAATATTAGCTAAATAATCGTTCCCTTAATACGCAAGGATTGGCATAAAAGAAGGTTAAAAAAGTGTTAAGATTTTCTGCGTTGCCAATGTGCCTTTGGCGTCATAATCAAGACCAACCGTACACCGGTTCTGGTACGGGACGAAGTTATGCTGCCAAAGGTGAGGATGGCAGGAACGATTAACAAGCAAGGAGACTTCATGCTTAATTCAGTAACGGCGAAAGCGGTAATTGATCATGCCCTCTTTTTAGGGGCTGATTTCGCTGAGCTATTTGTTGAACATCATCAAACCAACACAGTCCAGATAGCCTCTGGTGAAGTGGATAAGGTTAACTCGGGTATCGATTTTGGTATCGGTATTCGTCTCTTCTTTGGACACAAAGTGCTGTATGGCTACACCAACAGTACCGATGAAGCCGAACTTAAACGCGTAACCTCACTGCTTGCCGCAAAAGACAAACGTGAGAAAATCGTCTCAGCAGGTTCCTTGAATCTGAACCGCTACCCAGAGCAACACGGTTGTCGCATGCCATTGAGCAAAGATGCCAACCTAGATTCTAAAATCGCTTTCCTGTTGAAAGTGGACCAAGCCGCGCGTGCAGAGAGTGAACACATCAGCCAGTTCATTGGTAGTGTGCTGCAACGCGAGCAGCAAGTCACCATCTTCAATTCTGAAGGGCTGCATGTCGATGATACACGTCATTACATTCGTGTTGCGGGTAATACCGTGGCACAAAAGGGCGACGAGCAGGCTTCTGGCATGGAAGGTCCGGGCGCACTAGCAGGCTGGGAGTTCAGCGAGCAGTTGGATGCCAAAGAGCTTGGGCAAACCATCGCCCAACAAGCACTGGTTAAGCTCGGTGCGGATGCGTGTCCATCGGGCGAGATGCCAGTCGTGATTGGTAACGGTTTTGGTGGCGTGATCTTCCATGAAGCGTGTGGTCACTTGCTAGAAACCACTTCAGTTGCGAAGAAAGCATCGGTATTCCACGACAAGATGGGTGAGATGATCGCTCATACGGCGGTGAATGCTGTGGATGATGGCACCATGACTAACGAATGGGGCTCAACTCATGTTGATGACGAAGGTATGCCAACGCAGCGCACTCAGCTGATCAAAGACGGTAAGCTCACCAGCTTTATGGTCGACAAAATGGGTGGCATGAAGACTGGCTATGAACCAACGGGTTCTGGCCGTCGCCAGAACTATAAGTTTGCGCCAACCTCGCGGATGCGTAATACCTTTATCGAGGAAGGCGAGCATTCATTAGACGATATGCTGGCGGGAATTGAGCGTGGCATTTATGCCAAGAAGATGGGCGGCGGTTCTGTGCAGCCGGGTACCGGAGAATTTAACTTTGCCGTGCGTGAAGCCTACTTAATCGAAAACGGCAAAATCACTAAACCGCTGAAAACCGCCACCCTCATCAGTACCGGTCCAAAGGTACTGAAAGAGATCAGCATGGTCGGCAAAGACATGGCGCTGGCACCGGGGATGTGCGGTTCGGTGAGTGGTTCGGTGCCTACTACGGTTGGTCAGCCATCACTCAAAGTCGACAATATTCTGGTAGGAGGCGGTAACTAATGAGCCAAGAACAACAACTACTCAATGCGGTTGACTACGTCCTGTCGGAAGCAAAGCGCCAGGGCGCTGAAGCGGATGTGATCGTCAATCGTAACAGCAGCTTCTCGTTGAAAGCCAACCAGGGCCAGCTGGACGAATACAAAGTCAGCTCCGGCCAGGTGCTGGGGGTGCGTGTGGTGAAAGATGCGCGAGTGGCAACCAGTTATTCTGAGTCACTTGAGCAACCAAGCCTGGATCTGATGCTGACCAACGCGCTGCAAAGTGCTCGTTTTTCTAAGCAAGATGAACATCAAACCATCAGTTGCGTGAACAGCAACATCACTACCGATGTTGCTGAGATTGCTCAGGAAGACACAACGTCGGTTGACGAAAAAATCGAACTGTCTCTGGCTCTTGAGCAGGGCGTTGTGGCTCTGCCTCATGCTTCAAGCTCACCATACAATGGCTATAGTGACGGTGAAACTCAGCTGATCATTGCCAACACCCAAGGCAGTTTGTGTCAGCACTTTGAACGCTCGTCCAACTGTTATGCGTATACCTTGTTTGAGAAAGATGGCAAACAATCGATGGCTGGTGGGGTGTCGGTCGGTCGTCGTTTTGATGAGCTGAACTCTGCTTACTGTATCGAAGAAGGTTACAACCTGGCGCGTGATCTGCTAGAGGGTGCACCCGTTGCAACAGGTAACTACCCGGCCATCTTCCACATTAATGCGCTAAGCAGCTTGTTCGGTGCTTTCGGTAGTGCATTCTCCGGCGTGAGTGCTATGAAAGGCCTCACCCCTCTGAGCGACAAACTGGGCCAACGTGTGGCGAGTGAACTGATCACCTTGACCGATGCGGCGTATATGCCAGGCGGCATGGCAATTTGTGGCTTTGATAGTGAAGGTTTTGCGACGCAAGACAACGTGCTTATCGCGAATGGTCAGTTGAATACGTTACTACACAACAGCCAAACGGCGAGCTACTTAGGTGCGGTTTCAACAGCGAGTGCGTCTCGCGGTGCGAAGTCGAGTTTGGATGTTTCCGCAAATCACAAGGTGATCGCGACAGGTAGCAGCAGTGCATCAGTAGTGAAAGCGGGCGAATACCTAGAGCTGGTTGAGTTGCAAGGTGTTCACTCTGGCGCAGATGTGGTAAGTGGTGATTTCTCGTTTGGTGCGAGTGGCTTCTTGTGTCGGGATGGCCAGCGTGTTCAACCGGTACGCGGGATTACCGTGGCGGGCAATTTCTACAAGATGCTGCAAGAAGTGGAAGCAGTGGGTGATACTCAACTCATCAACGATAGCCGTACCTTCTTCGCTCCCGACGTGCGTTTTGCTCGCTTGAGCATTGGCGGTAAGTAAGCATCTACTCTGAATCGCGGGAAATAAAAAGAGGACTCAATCGAGTCCTCTTTTATTATCTAACGATTAGTCAGTGAAGAACTAGAATTCACGAATGTCCAGTTCATTGTGGATCAGCACCACGCACTGCGAGGCAAACAGCATTTTAGGGCCGAGGCTGATTTTCTCAGTGCCCAGGCGTTTCAGGCTGTTGAATGACTTTTTCGGCATCGGAATATGGTCGGTCAGCAAGAAGCATGGGTTAGCGCCAATTTCTGCATCGCGAACGAATTCGCCTTTTTTATCCAGCATATACAGCTGGTGGTCTTCAGCCAGTTCTTGCACTAAACGCTCGAAGCTAATGGTACGCACCGTGATCCCCGGTTCGACTTCGCGTAGCTCTTCCTTACCCATGCCGACAGACGCGTCCAGAGCACGCGCCACGGCAGCGATAAGGGTCGATTCGTGGAAACCACCGATATTAGTGATGTCATTCGAGCGAATAGTGATGGTGCGCGAGTAATCTTTGGTGCTCTCAAGAACCAAATGGACAACCACATCTTCACGGTGTGACTGGGCGACAAACATGGTGTTCATCATGGTGTGAGCCAAAATTTCGGTATGAGCTTCCTGACCGACACCTTCCACTAGAGCTTTGCTGGTGGTCGGAGCCGCGCGAGCGCGTAAAACAAAAGAGCGCATGAATTCGCCTCTCTATATATGAAGATTGAATGCGCGGAGTATATACCCAAGCGCGCCCCAGTGGCGAGCAGAATAGAAACTCAAGTGGGGATTTGGGCGTAGTTCAGTTTCACTACTGATCGGATAAATGTACCGGAATACGACGCGGGCCGAAATCTTCTTTGCCGCCACTAAAGCGACCGGCCAGTAGGGTTCCGCAGGATAAACAGTGTCCTTTGTCATCCAGATGATAATGGCCTAAGCGATACCAGTCCCGTTCTATCACCTTGGTCTGGCAGTTGGGGCAGTAACTGCTGTCAGATTCTGTGTCATGGACATTGCCGCAGTAGACATAATGGAGCCCATAACTCAGCGCGATATCACGGGCCCGGCGCAGCGTGGATAGCGGGGTATGAGGCTTGTCGAGCATTTTAAAGTCCGGATGGAAGGCACTGAAATGCAGTGGGACATCCGGGCCTAACTGCTCGCGTATCCACTGACACATGGCGTGCAGTTCCTGATCGGAGTCGTTTTCTCCCGGGATCAGCAAGGTGGTAATTTCAAACCAGGTTGTGGTTTCTTGTTTCAGGAAGCGCAGCGTGTCGAGTACCGGTTGCAAATGACCATGGCAAATTTTGTGGTAGAAGCGTTCGGTAAAGGCTTTGAGGTCAATGTTGGCTGCATCCATGTGGCGATAAAATTCCGCACGTGGCTCCGCGCACATGTAGCCGGCACTGACCGCCACACTTTTAATCCCCAGTTTACGCGCTTCTATCGCAGCATCTTGTGCATACTCCATAAACACGACCGGATCATTGTAGGTAAAAGCCAGGCTACGGCAGCCATACTTGCGTGTGATCTCAGCCAGTTTATCGGGCATCGCCGCGTCACACAGGGTGTCAATTTCCCGCGATTTACTGATGTCCCAGTTCTGACAGAACTGGCAACTGAGGTTACAGCCTGCGGTACCAAAGCTCAGTACGCTGGAACCGGGATAAAAGTGGTAGAGTGGTTTCTTCTCGATAGGGTCAATGCAAAAACCGGATGAGCGGCCATAGCTGGTGAGAACGATTTCACCATCCTTATGCATGCGTACAAAACAGGCACCACGCTTACCCTCGCGTAAAGTGCATTTGCGTGGGCACACATCGCAGCAAACTCGGCCATCGTCGAGCGCATGCCAGTACTTGGTCGGAAAGAATTCTGGTGGTGTTTGCATCGTCACGATTTTTTCTCCACTTGACCTACACTAGAAGTATAGCGTTTGGAGGTCAGAAGGATGAGATATCGTAATCCCGCGGTAGCAGGACGCTTTTACAGTGCCAATAAACATGAGCTAGGACATCAAATCGCCAACATGATGGCCGGGCCACCTCTTTTGAGCCACGCGCCCAATGCGTTGGTGGTGCCGCATGCTGGCTATTTCTATTCCGGAAAAGTCGCAGCCAGTGCCTATACGCTGATCAAAAATCGTATCACTCCCCCGCGGAAGGTCGTGTTGTTGGGACCGTGTCATCATATGGCGCTGAATGGCTGCGCCGTCAGTCATGCAGATTTCTTTAAAACACCACTTGGTGATGTTGAACTGGATAGGCAAGCGGCCGGAAGGTTGGTAGAAAGTGGCCTGGCAGCCTATTCCGATGAGGCACACCACTGGGAACATTCACTTGAAGTGCAGTTGCCTTTTCTGCAATTTGCTTTGGCGGAGTTTAGCCTTTTGCCGATCGTCGTCGGTAAATGCAGTGCAGAAGATGTTGCAAAGTTGATTTCGGTAGCTGCAGCCGATGAACATAGCCTGATCGTGGTTAGCACCGATCTCAGTCATTACCATCCTTATCCTGAAGCGGTGGCGCTGGATAGGGCTACTTGTGACGAGGTACTGAACTTTGTTCCGGCGATCCCGGGACAAAGAGCGTGCGGAAGTTATGCCTTGAATGGGTTACTTAAATACGCCAAAGATCTCTTCTGGCGCTGTCGGTTGGTCGAATATTGCAATTCGGGCGATGTGATGGCGAGGGAAGAGGAAAGAGAACCTGATCCAACAGATACGGTGGTCGGCTATGCCAGCTTCATCTTCTATTGATCACGGACGCAGCGCAGAGCGAGAGCTGATCCGCTTAGTTTGGCAAGTGCTTGAGCAGACCGCAGGCGGGTCAGAATGGTCTGCGCCTGACGCTCCGGTTGAGCCGGAGTTGCAGCAGCCGGGCGCCAGTTTTGTGACTTTGTATGTCAATGATGAACTCAAAGGCTGCATCGGTACCCTGGAAGCGCACCAGCCGCTATGGCTGGATGTTTGTCATAATGCCTATTCCAGTGCCAGGCGAGATCACCGTTTTACTGCACTTTGTCAGCGTGATTTGCCTTCGTTGCGGTTTGAAATCTCGATATTGTCACCCCTCGAGCCGATGATTAATCAAGGTGAAGATGCATTGCTTGCTCAATTAGCATCGGATCGCTGTGGGTTGCTATTGGAACAAGGTTATCGCAGGGCGGTGTTTTTGCCGAGTGTCTGGCAGGCATTACCCGAACCGAGAGCATTTTTGCAGGCGTTAAAAAGAAAAGGAGGCTGGAGGCGCGAGGAGTGGTCTGGTGAGATTGCGTTATTTAGATTTACCACCTGTGTTATATCGTCTGATGGCCAGTCAACCTGCCGGGAATTATTTGCAGGCGCGTAGAATTAGATTTTTTATTGGTATTAGGCCAGGCAATAATACATATCGACAACTACTGTTTTACCTGTAGTTAATAAGTTAGGGTAAGAAATCATCACTTGGGCAATTATTCCCCACTTGGGAGTTTTTTTTGATTTTTTTTATTAAAAAGGGTTGCCAAGAAAAAACATCTCCCTATAATGCGCCTCCGTTGTCAGGGCAAAGCGGAAACGCACAAGCAGTTGGCAATGAGGCGAAAGAAACGCTTCTAAAAATTAATTCAAAAAAGTGTTTGACACCAAGGGTTAGTTCATTAGAATACGCCTCCGCTTCGATAGTAAAGCTAACGAAGCAAGCTCTTTAACAATATAGACCTATCAATCTGTGTGGGCACTCGTTGATGATAATCCAATTCGATACTTCGGTATCAAATTAGGTTTCAATGAAACGAAGTGACCATTCGAATTGGGAAGCAGCCTTGAGCTGTTTTATTTCACTTTTCAAAAGTGAAAACCAATGAGAGCACAGTCAATTCAAACATTACATAATGTAATGTTCAGTATTCATTGAGCCTCCCCTATTTATTTAGGGAATCAAAACTTTAAATTGAAGAGTTTGATCATGGCTCAGATTGAACGCTGGCGGCAGGCCTAACACATGCAAGTCGAGC
>NZ_JARHUF010000034.1 GCF_029223195.1 Vibrio sp. CAU 1672
GATAATGAATTGACTGTGCCAAGTCCGAAGACTTGATTGGTCACTCAGTTCATTGAAACCTAATTTGATACCGAAGTATCGAATTGGATTATCATCAACGAGTGCCCACACAGATTGATAGGTTCTAATTTTTAAAGAGCTTTTCTAACATTTTCAGCGACTTAGCCACTCAACGTTAGGGTGCGCATCTTACTTCACACCGTGAGAGAGTCAAGCATTTTTTTTCAAATTTCTTTTCTCTCTTTCCGACTCGCTGTGTGACTTTCGTCTCACTCCGTGTCGGTGGATGCGCAGTATAGGGAGTTGAGAAATTAGCACAAGCGTTTTTTGCAAAAAAACTCACGACCGCACAAATAACGAACACTTCGCCCGAATAACCAACGATCCTGACCATTTTTACCAGAGAAAAAGGATCTTTTGGGGATCCCCGCGCGGCCACGTTCCTCAGTTCTCCGCCGATTTTATGCCCACGATCTTCGGATTCGCTGTGAATTGATCCTGCCTTCCCTGCCTATCATTTTACTGTCAGCATAAAAAAAGAGCAGAACGATAACGAACTGCTCTTTGGTCTTGGCTTTTTACTTGGGGTACTTCAGGTGAAGTCTTGGAAAAGTGTTTCTTCTATATAGAAGAAAAGATCAGAGCATCCTTGCCCTTCTCTTTACGACAGATTAGTTAGGGGTATATCTAAATGTCGTGATTGTCCGATGACGCATCGAGCTCGTAAGAGTGGAGCATGCTTGCATTCCCAATGGCGTCATCTTCGAGAGGAACTCAGTTCTTCAATACTTTTACGGTGTAGCTGCCATCTTTTTGTTGGTACAGACCGTGGATGTCGGTTTCAAAACCAGGGTAATGGGCACCGATCTCACACAGCATCTTCAGGAAGTCCAGTACCGGGCGAGACTCTTGCGTCACCATTTCACCAGGAAGTACTAGTGGCACGCCTGGAGGGTAAGGCAGGATCATGTTCGCACTTACGCGGCCAACCATTTCGTCCAGTTTGATTTCTTCTACATTACCGCGAAGCTCTTCTTGCCATGCTGCATGTGGTGTGACTTTCATTTCTGGAAGCACATCGAATGCTTTATACATTAACTCTGGCAGATTGTATTTCTTGGTCAGGTCATGAATCGCTTGTGCCAGTTCTTGAACACGCATGCCTTCATAGAAGCCTGGGTCTTCGTTGTAAAGCGAAGGCAGGAAGCTCTTGATGGTTAGGTTCAGGTCATAGCCACGTTTGAACTCCGTCAGGCCGCGCAGCAATTGCATTGCTTTTGATTTATCAATACCGATTGAGAACAGGAACAACAAGTTGTATGGACCGGTTTTCTCTACCACGATGCCACGCTCGTCGAGGAATTTCGCCACCAGCGAAGCAGGAATGCCTGATTCTTCCAGTTCGCCGTCTTTGTTCATCCCTGGAGTCAGTAGCGTGACTTTGATTGGGTCAAGATACATGTGGTTGTCATCCATGTTCTTGAAGCCGTGCCATGCATCGCTTGGATCCAGTTTCCAACATTCAGTCGTGTCGATGTTGTCTGGTTGCCATACATCAAAGAACCAGCTGTCGCTTTCTGCTTCCAGACGTTTGATCTCTTTACGGAAGCGGATTGCACGATCGATAGCGTCTTGCATCAACTTCTTACCCGTGTTACCGCGCATCATGGCTGCTGCTGTCTCAGTAGAAGCAACAATCCCGTACTGAGGTGACGTGGATGTGTGCATCATGAAAGCTTCGTTGAAAGATTCTTTATCAAAATCCCCTTTCACGTGGATCATTGAAGCTTGTGAGAAGGCCGCCAACAGTTTATGGGTTGATTGTGTTTCGTAGAACACTTTACCTGGCATCGCTTCACCACTCATCCCACATTTACCCTGGTAAATCGGGTTGAAGTTAGTGTAAGGCACCCAAGCACTGTCGAAGTGGATATGTTTACAATCCAGCGACTCTTTGATGAATTGCGTGTTGTACAACAGGCCATCGTAAGTCGAGTTAGTGACTACCGCGTAAGAGGGTGCACAGGCCCCCGGCGTGTTCGCCACTTTCTCTGCGATCACTTCACGGCTGAATTCGCTTTGCGGAATACCACCAAGGATGCCGTAGGCGTTACGGGTTGGGCGGAAGTAAATTGGTGTGACGTCACTCATCATCATCAGGTGAGTCAGAGATTTGTGACAGTTACGGTCAATCAGTACGGTGCTGCCTGCCGGTGCGGAGTACATACCGACGATTTTGTTCGAGGTAGACGTACCGTTAGTCACAATGTATGAGCTGTCGGCATTAAACGTACGTGCGATGTATTCTTCGGCATCTTGATGTGGACCGGTATGATCCAGCAGAGAACCTAGCTCCGGCATTGAGATGGATACGTCCGCCTTAAAGGTATTTGGACCGTAAAAATCGTAGAAGATGCTGCCTGCCGGGCTTTTCTGGAATGCCGTCCCCCCCATGTGACCTGGAGTACAGAAGGTGTATTTACCTTCTTCTACGTATTTGAATAGCGCTTTAGTGAATGGAGGCATGATGGCATCTTTATAGGCCTCCGTCGCCTGGTTAATTTTGATCGCGATATCATCGGCCATACCTAATGCGTACTCGAAGAAGCTGACGTTCAGGCGTAGGTCTGTTAGTGAGATATCCAGAGTAGACTGTTCGTTCGCAAAGGCATGGACCGGCAGTTTTTCATTAACCTGGCTAATCCGTTCGCACAGCTCTAGTGAGTATTTATCCCAGTCGAACAGCACACCGCAAATGCGTGGGTTCATCTCAATCATTTTGATCAAGTCTTTGTCATCTACCGGGTAAACCACTTCGTAGCCCGCTTGCTCAAGCGCTGCGTGAAGTTGACGAACTGGCTCTTCTTTAAAGAACACACCCATGTGGTTCAAGATAGCAAAAATATTCATTTGGACATCTCCAAGGCGAATCAAGGCGCTCCCTGCCATTTTCAGGCAGTGAGTAAGAAGAGCGCCGAGTGAATTTGAGTTTTTGAGCTGGCACCGGAGTGCCAGCGAGTGAAAGCTAGTTGCTCGCTTGAGCCTGCATGTTGTCAGCATCTAACTGCATGTATTGCGCTAGACCTACTTTTTTGCTGTAGAACATCAAGATAACCAGAGAGACGATGAAGGTTGCGGTCAGCGTCGCGCCTTCTGCTCCCGCCAGGGCGATAAAACAGAACACACAAGCGATACCCGAGAACAGCATCACGAAGCTATTACGCGTGGTCATGCCTTCAAAACGGATCAGGTTAATGCTTGAGTAGAAATAAGGCAGCATGGTTAGCAACACAGCATCTGTGGTTAGCTGGTTGAACAAGTCTGAGGCATGCGCAGTTTTAGAGCTGAAGAACATCAATACCACCATCAGTGCCGTCATCTTAATCGACGCCAGGATCAGGCCTTTCTTAGGCACACCGTTTTTGTCAGTTTCACCGTAGATTTTAGGGAAGTTGCCATCGCTTGCTGCACGTTTACCCGCTTCGCCCACCAGCATCATCCAGGAACCGAGCGAAGTAAAACATGCCAGCGCAGTGAATGCCGATACGAACGGGGCGCTCCAGCTACCGAATAGTTCATTCGTTGCCAGGGCAAATGGTGCACCTGATGCTGCCACTTCTGAGGCAGGGAACATGCCACTGATCATTTGTGTCGACAGAATGTAAATTACCCCCGCGATACCGGTACCCAGCATGGTGGCCAGCGGTACGGTGCGTTTAGGGTTCTCAACCATACCGGTTGATACTGCGGCAGATTCTACACCGACAAATGACCATAGACAGATAAGCACCGCCGTTACGACGGCGTGGCTATCGGTACCCGCCGAAACATTCCAGTTTTGGCTGTATAGCGCCATATCAAAATGCGTCCAGCCCAATAACGCCGTACCTAATACCGGGATCAGGATCAGCACCAGGCCAAGGGTACATAGTCGGCTTACCCAGCTCCCACCAAGCAGGTTTACAAAAGTGAAGATCCATACCGATGCAATCGTCGCAATACCTGCGGGGATTGGATTATTAAGTACCGGGAAGAAAACAGAAAGGTAAGAAACACCGGTAATCGCGATAGCCAGGTTACCAATCCAGTTGGCGTGGTAGTAAAGCACGCCTGTTTGGAAACCAAATACCGGAGACACTTCACCAGCATAAGCGATAGGACCGCCTTCCTGTGGGTTTTTGGTTGCCAGCCGAGCGTAAACGAACGCCAGGCTCAGTGCACCGATCAAACAGATCAGCCAGCTGAAAATTGAAACCGAGCCGACAGTGGCAAGGCTAGAAGGTAACAGTGCAATACCGCTCCCCATCATGTTACCGGCAACAACCCCCGTACAGGCGATAAGGCCGATTTTTTTCGTATTCGATGACATAACATTTCCAAAGCTATTCTACTTGAGCCCACATGACTCAAACTGAATGGTGATTAGCGAGAGGCTGTGAGGTAAAGAACCACTCAACCTCGCTAAATTTCGAAGTGAAGACTACGCCCTAATACGGAAAAAAAAATAAACTTGGGGTTATCAATAAAACTATTAGTTCTCCGATATCAAGTTGAGATAAACCTGATACAAGCAAAAGCACAAAGTCTTTATATACAAAAACTTACAAAAAACCTAAAACGCCTGGCCGGAAAAAACTAAAAACATCAACCTGCCACGATCTTTATCAACCTCTTGCAACTCCACAGCAGAACACACCCAGTTAACCAAATAATGATGGTGACAATTATGAAATGGCAGAAAAACAAATCGCCGCCCTCCCTTATTGACTCGCCCGCCATGCTCATGGTTACTGAAGAAAATGCAAAGCCACCGCATAGCCGGAGAAAATCATCCCTGAAATGAACCGGCCACAGACATAAAAAAAGCCCCTCACCGAGGTGAAGGGCTGTTTCGAAATGATACGGTTTACAACAGTCGAACCACAGCAGGATGAACTGCGCGGTACATGGCGTAGTCAATCGCCTTGATGTTACTGAGGAAAACTAAATTCTCACACAGCAGATACGTTTCCACCGACGTATCAATATAAAAAGCTTCATTGTAAGACTCACTGGCCAAATCCAGATCACCATCAAGTTCAGCATGCTTACCGCGAATAACGTAAGACAACACGGAATCACGCATTTGCAGGGCCAGGGTCAAATACTGCTTGGCGCTGCCCACATCACCTGTGATGGTTTTTTGCAACGCCAGCGCTTCATAAATCCGTGGCTGGATCGGCCCCTCAATCATCTTGACAATAACCGCTAACTGCTCGCTTAACTGCTTGATCTTACCCTTGCGCAGCTCGGCTTGAGGATTAAGTGCTTTTTGCACATGGTAAGCGATCAGCAGTTCAGACTGAACATAAGCATTGTTGGGTTCGATTTCTAGAATCTCTTCCATTAAATCAACCCCATGCTGGAACTGGTCAGCATCGGAGACATTTAAATAGTGGTTGGCCTGGACAAACAGGGCCAACGCCTCTGGATTCACCGGCATACCAGCCAGCTGCATCTGGGATTTGAGTTTCACATCAGGCACTCGGAGTGCCTGCATCAGATCCATCGAGGCCTGCTGCATAACGGTTTTCAAGTGGTTGATAGTCAGCGCATATTGGCGACTGAACAGCACTTTTTCTGAGGAGTTATTACGGTATTCCACTTCAAGATAACCGCCACTGTCATGTTCCCGTACCCGCACGACCACAGATTTACCAGGAACAATTCCGGTAGTGAATGACGCTTTCTGCAGCATCACCCGGTAGTCACTGACCTGAGCCACATCCGCCATTAACTTCTGCGCGAAACCATCGGCAAGATCATAACTCAACTCCCCCTCGCTAAAGTCGTCCTGAACCTTAAACTCAATCAAATGAGTATCAATGGCCTGGGTAATACGCACTTCAGATTGCTGATAAGTGAAGATACCTATTGCGCCAATCAATATGCTGATCCAGATAAAGTTCATCAAACCGATACGCCATGGACTGATGTTGCGCTTACTTTTCGGCGATATTTTATCTTGAGACATTTCACACACCGCCCGTGTTAACGGCCCGGCAGGAAAAGCCACCGCAGAGGCGGCTGGAATGTCTTCCACTTCTTCTGGGACTTCCCCAGCTGGCTGAAAGGCATCAGGCTCAACATATTGATTAGTGAGAAACTCCTGATGCGTCACCGGCGTGACACTCGCCACCAGCTTATAACCACGTTTAGGAACCGTGATGACATAACTGATGTTCTCTTCACGTCCATCGCGCAGTAACTTACGTAATTCAAAAATCGACTGTGTTACCACCTGGTCGGTCACAATTGCCCCAGCCCAAACGTGCTGGATCAGTGTTTCACGATTGAATACCTCATTAGGATGCAATGCCAGAAAATGCAATAAATTAACTAAGCGTGGCTCAACGGTAACTTCCCTGTCTTGTCGATACAACTTATTTTCATCAACGCTCAAAACCCAGTCATTGATTTGAAAATAGACTCCAGACATGTATGAAAACTCTCGTATCTAAAAAACGGTGTCGCTCTCGGAATCAGTGGAAATACACATATTTACCGTCGACAAAAGGCGAGATTATAGGAGGGAAAACGGCTTGA
This sequence comes from Vibrio sp. CAU 1672, assembly GCF_029223195.1. Classification (GTDB taxonomy): domain Bacteria; phylum Pseudomonadota; class Gammaproteobacteria; order Enterobacterales; family Vibrionaceae; genus Vibrio. The sequence continues at coordinate 6,586 of NZ_JARHUF010000034.1, forward strand.
ACCTAGGAAAGCAAGCCGCCAAAAATGCAAACTTAAATTAAGTGGCACAATCGATAGCCAGGAGAGCGCTGGATGCAGAGCTGTGCCACTGGCATCTGTTCGAGGAAACAACCTCACTGAACCTGGCATCTAACGATTACTTAGGTAAAACTATTCCAGCGCCGCCAAAATGGAGCAGTGGCTGGCATCATCGTTCACGTGCCCACAACACGCATCATTGATTTTTTTAAGCGCCGTACGAATTCGGCTCAGTTCGGCAATTTTCTGGTCTATTAAGGCTAACTTGGCCGAAGTGATAGCCTTCACCTCGGCACAGCTATGCTCAGTCGCTTCAAGCTTAATGTCCAGTAACTCCTTAATTTCATCCAGGCTCAAGCCGAGCTCTTTCGCTTTTAAGATGAAGTGAACCTGTTTCTGATTCTCTTCGTTATACAGCCGATACCCGGATTCACTGCGCCCTGCGGGTTTGAGCAGCTGGTTTTTTTCATAAAAACGCAGGGTGTCAGCGGTCACACCACAGCGCTTTGCCAGTTCTCCGATCTGAAACATAACTTCCCTTATTAACTATCTCGTTACTTTTAAAGCCAAAAGTCGAGTTTCCTGCAATTATTTTTGCGATGCCAAACGATTGCGCGAGCTTTTTTGTGATAAATTAGTTAGAATACGCGCCATCAAATAGTGGAGACTGTTTTCTAACCAGAAGACTCCGACAAAGGTCTTTACCAAAACTGGCCAATATTTTACCCCAAGAGGTAAAAACAAGTTCATTTTTGGCAAACATCTTTTAACTCCGTGAATTTGAGGAAAATGGAAGCATGAACAACGCTCGCCCTATTCGCCGCGCGCTAATCAGCGTATCAGACAAAACAGGTATTGTTGAGTTTGCCCAAGCGCTTGCTGATCGTGGTGTCGATATCCTATCGACTGGTGGTACCGCTCGCCTGCTGGCAGAGCAAGGCATCGCCGTGACTGAGGTCTCTGACTACACTGGTTTCCCAGAAATGATGGACGGCCGCGTTAAAACGCTTCACCCGAAAGTTCACGGCGGTGTACTTGGTCGTCGCGGTCAGGATGATGATGTGATGGCAACGCACGGTATCAACCCAATCGACATGGTCGTGGTGAACCTATACCCATTCGCAGAAACCGTAGCGAAAGAAGGTTGTACCCTGGCTGATGCGGTTGAAAACATCGATATCGGTGGTCCAACAATGGTTCGTTCTGCCGCAAAAAACCACAAAGACGTGACTATTGTGGTTAACGCTGGTGATTATAACCGCGTCATCGCAGAGATGGATGCCAACGACAAATCGCTTACTCTGGAAACTCGCTTCGACCTGGCTATCGCAGCCTTTGAGCACACCGCAGCTTACGATGGCATGATTGCCAACTACTTCGGCACTATGGTTCCATCTTATGGAGAGAACAAAGAAGGTGACGAAGAGAGTAAATTCCCTCGCACATTCAACCAACAGTTCGAGAAAAAACAAGACATGCGCTACGGCGAAAACAGCCACCAGGCTGCCGCTTTCTACGTAGAAGCAAACCCAGAAGAAGCATCGGTTTCTACTGCTCGCCAAATCCAGGGTAAAGCCCTTTCTTACAACAACATCGCCGACACCGACGCAGCACTTGAGTGTGTGAAAGAGTTCGACGAGCCTGCCTGTGTGATCGTGAAACACGCTAACCCATGTGGCGTAGCACTGGGTAAAGACATCCTGGAAGCGTACAACCGCGCTTACCAGACCGACCCAACATCAGCATTCGGCGGCATCATTGCCTTCAACCAAGAGCTAGATGCTGAGACCGCACAAGCGATCGTTGAGCGTCAGTTCGTGGAAGTGATCATCGCACCATCTGTATCGGCACAAGCGATTGAAGTCGTTGCAGCGAAGAAAAACGTTCGTCTGCTTGAGTGTGGCGAATGGTCAGCCAAAACCACCGGCTTCGACGTGAAGCGCGTTAACGGCGGCCTGTTGGTGCAAGACCGTGATCAAGGCATGGTAAGCCTGGATGACCTTAAAGTGGTTTCTAAGCGTCAGCCAACCGAAGAAGAACTGAAAGACGCGCTATTCTGCTGGAAAGTCGCGAAATACGTGAAATCCAATGCCATTGTTTACGCCAAAGGTGACATGACTATCGGTGTGGGCGCCGGCCAGATGAGCCGTGTTTACTCAGCAAAAATCGCGGGTATCAAAGCGGCAGACGAAGGTCTGCAAGTTGCAGGCAGCGTAATGGCATCTGACGCGTTCTTCCCATTCCGTGATGGCATTGATGCCGCCGCAGAAGCAGGCATCAAATGTGTGATTCAACCAGGCGGCTCGATGCGTGATGACGAAGTTATCGCTGCAGCAGACGAGCACGGTATGGCGATGATCTTTACGGGTATGCGTCACTTCCGCCACTAATCCTCTGGGCATCATTGGGGCGCTAACTGCATTGACTACGCTCATAGCGATAAGCTCGCTTATCGCCTTGTTAGCGCTCCCAATGAGTTAAAGAGGACTCGAGTAGTTGCGTTAGATAAATACCAACTACTTGGAGTAAACGATATTTTGAAATTAAGGAATTTTGAATATGCGAGTTTTAATCATTGGTGCCGGCGGTCGTGAGCACGCGTTAGCATGGAAAGCCGCGCAAAACCCAAATGTAGATACCATCTTCGTTGCACCGGGCAATGCAGGTACTGCGCTAGAACCAAAACTAGAGAACGTAGACATTGGCGTAGAAGACATTGCTGGCTTAGTTGCTTTCGCAAAAGAGAAAGCCATCGAACTGACCATTGTCGGCCCGGAAGCACCGCTGGTTATTGGTGTGGTTGATGCGTTCCGTGAAGCGGGTTTGCCAATCTTTGGTCCAACTCAGGCGGCAGCGCAGCTTGAAGGCTCAAAAGCGTTTACTAAAGACTTCCTGGCTCGTCACCAAATCCCTACCGGGGCTTACGCTAACTTCACTGAAATCGAACCCGCTCTTGCTTACGTGCGTGAGCAAGGTGCACCAATCGTTGTTAAAGCCGACGGTCTGGCCGCAGGTAAAGGCGTGATTGTGGCGATGACCCTCGAAGAAGCCGAAGCCGCGATCAACGACATGCTGGCTGGCAATGCCTTTGGTGAGGCAGGCAGCCGCGTGGTGATCGAAGAGTTCCTGGACGGCGAAGAAGCCAGCTTCATCGTAATGGTCGATGGTGAGAACGTACTACCAATGGCCACCAGCCAGGATCACAAGCGTGTAGGCGACCAGGATACCGGGCCTAACACCGGCGGTATGGGTGCTTACTCTCCAGCTCCAGTGGTTACGCCAGAAATCCACAACCGCATCATGGAAGAAGTGATTTACCCAACCGTACGTGGTATGGCTCAAGAAGGTAACCCCTACACAGGTTTCCTCTACGCGGGCCTGATGATCGACAAAGACGGCACACCGAAAGTAATCGAATACAACTGCCGCTTCGGTGATCCGGAAACCCAGCCGATCATGATGCGCATGGAATCAGATCTTGTTGAGCTGTGCCTGGCGGCTATCGACGAGAAACTGGATCAGGTGGAGTCGAAATGGGATCCACGTGCGTCTATCGGTGTCGTCCTGGCAGCTGGCAGCTACCCGGCGGCGTACAGCAAAGGCGACGTGATTTCAGGTCTGCCTCAGGTTGAAGTCGAAGGCGAGAAAGTCTTCCATGCTGGCACTGACAATAAAGACGGCGACATCGTGACCAACGGCGGTCGTGTACTTTGTGCTACGGCCCTGGGCAACAGCGTATCAGAAGCTCAGCAACGCGCATACGAACTAGTGAGAAAGATCAGTTGGGATGGCATGTTCCATCGCAACGATATTGGCTACCGCGCGATTGAGCGAGAACAGCAAAAATAATAACAACTTCAGTTGGCAATAATCACAAAGGCGCGTTAAGCGCCTTTGTTTATCATTCCGCAATCAAGCTCGGTCGTGCAATACAGTCAAAGCCATCATCATTGAGCATCAGTAACTCATCCACGATAACTGTATTACGTGTGGCCTTACCGACAAAAGCGATGTAATTATCGACCGATGCCAGTCGCTCGACCCCCAACTGAGGTAAGGGCTGACTGAATTCCAGCGTGGAAAACTCTCGGCCATCGCAAGTTTCAAATGACTGCCCATTCCAATAACCTTGGATCAAGCGCTGCCCGCGCTGAGATCGCTGTCTGATGGCAGATACCACATCACTCGCTTGCCCTTTATAACGCTCTAGCTGATCACTCTGCAAAGGCAGCACTTTATGATTGACGCGGTATCGCTGGTAGACGGCATCGCCATCTTTGTTAAAGCGGATATGGACTTCAAAAGGCGCAAGACCTTGCTTGGCATCAAGTTGTTCACCCTTTCGAACCAGCTCTCTTAGCTGACCATCATCCCAGCGATAATCACTTTGATACCAGCCGTAATCGCCAGCACTGACATGATCGGCCGCCGTACTAATGCGGGTTAAGCGCTCAGTCATCCAGTACAGACTGGTCGCATCTCCCGACCGTTGCCCACCAGAGAAATGGTTAAACTGCTCGAGGTTTGGCGATTCAACCGAAGAACAACCAAAAAGAGTGAGAGTAGAAAAGATGAGAGAAGTGAGTAGAGGTTTTTTCATCAAGTTGCACCGAGGCAGGATACCTCGGTGCATTTTAACTTAGTTTACTGATTCTTTCAGCGCTTTACCTGCTACAAATGCAGGAACGTTAGCAGCTGCGATTTGAATCTCATCACCAGTCTTAGGGTTACGACCAGTGCGAGCTGCACGGTGGTTTACTTTGAACGTACCAAAACCAATTAGTTGAACTTGGTCACCCTCTTTAAGTGCACCAGTTACACCCTCAAGAGTTGCTTCAAGAGCAGCTTTAGCTTGCGCTTTAGATAGATCTGCTTTCTCTGCGATAAAGTCGATTAATTGGGTCTTGTTCATTAGGTTTCCCTTCTCATATGTTATCGAATTCGTCTCACTCTAAAGCATAAATGCCCCATCTGGCAAAGGTTTGTGAGCGATCTTTCGATTTTATGCCGCACTTTTAGCCATAATATGAGCATCAACTCACAAATTGTTACCACTAAAGCCGTGGAAGCTCTTGCTTTACGGGGTCTGCGGACCAATTTATATAGTACTTCTGCGGTAAAAATAGGCCGTGAAGCACCTATGTTTGTTTTCATTTAAGGGCATCTATGCTGCTTTTATCTTTTTATATCTCTGTCGCTATCGGTATTTCATTCATTTGTTCGGTACTGGAGGCGGTGCTGCTCAGTATCAGCCCGAGTTATATTGCTCAGTTGAAACAGCAGCAGCACCCTGCTGCTGAGCGACTCTCGGCGCTTAAGGAAGATATCGATCGTCCGTTAGCCTCAATTTTAACCCTAAACACCATCGCGCATACGATTGGCGCCGCAACGGCCGGTGCACAAGCCGCTGCGGTCTTCGGTAGTGAAGCGCTGGGGATCTTCTCGGCAGTACTCACACTCGCAATTCTGGTGCTGTCTGAAATTGTGCCAAAAACCATAGGCGCAACGTACTGGCGTCAACTGGCTCCCGCCACCGCGATGTCATTACGCTGGATGGTTTGGGCACTGACGCCCTTCGTGTGGTTTTCCGAGCAAATTACTAAACGCCTGGCTCGTAATCATGAGCCGCCGAAAATGCGTGATGAACTCTCCGCGATGGCGCTGCTGGCCCAAGAAAGCGGCGAATTTGCCGAAGGTGAGTCCAAAATTCTGAGCAACCTGCTGGGCATTAAAGACGTCCCGGCAACTCAGGTCATGACACCTCGCCCGGTGGTGTTTCGCGTAGATGCGACCATGACTATCGACGAATTTCTGGTGGTGCATAATGAAACACCTTTTTCTCGTCCTCTGATCTACAGCGAACAGAAAGACAATATCATTGGTTTTGTTCACCGCCTGGAGCTATTCAAACTGCAACAATCGGGTTGTGGGCACAAACAGCTCGGTGCGGTGATGCGCCCAATCCAAGTGGTGCTGAACAATACTGCATTACCAAAAGTATTCGACCAAATGATGAGCCACCGTCTGCAATTAGCACTGGTGGTGGACGAGTACGGCACAGTACAGGGTCTGGTGACACTGGAGGATATCTTCGAGCACCTGTTGGGCGAAGAGATCATTGATGAAGCAGACAAAAGCACCGACATGCAGCAGCTGGCGTATCAGCGTTGGCAAACCTGGAAAGAACAACACGGTGTAATCGAGAGCCGTGATGACGATGAGCAAGCACCTCTGAAGGCCACAGACAAATTGCCAAGTACTGCAGAAGCAAAAACCTGTCAAGCCAATGCCACAAGCGCATAAACTGCCAGATAGATACTAAAAAGGCTCCTACTGGGAGCCTTTTTCATATCCGATTAACGGTTAAAGCGCGACACCGATGTTGCTTACGGCTTCTTCTCGCAGCTCTTCACGTAAATCCTTAATCAAGCAGATATCACGTTCACCAGCCTCACGCAACGGACGGAAAATCGCCCACTGCACATCCCACTCTTCACACACTGCCTGATTATCTTTTTGATTATCATTGGTGATTGGTTCACTGCCTTGCGCCTGCTCCAGATCCACCACGGTCTTTACCGACTGCTGGCTCACTTTAAGCATGGAATCAAAAAGGTAATCGCGATCCAACAGACCATGCAACAAGGTTGCCAGTGCCTGACAGGCATCCATCGCTGGATACACCGCATAAAAGTCGTACTCCTCAGCACTGGGGAACAGTTCTTCGAGCTTTTCCAGCTGACGCTCAAAATTTACTTTTGCGTTCTTGACTGTCAGAATTTCCCATACACTATCAAGAATCGCTCGGTAAGCCCGTGGCTCAGCAAATTCTGTGTTGTCACAAAACATCGCATAGTTTGGATACATGCGTTCACACAGACACGCCATGAAGGTAATTTGTTGCCAAGGTTCTAGTTTTTCCAAACGAACCTGAAGAGGATTCTTAAGCATAGTCACTCAGTCATTGAAGAAAAATACAGCGAAAGTGTACTTGATTCATCACAGGGAAAAAAGTTAATGGCGCAACCAAATCAGATTTTCCTGCTCTCGGAGCACCGTGACACCTATGAAACATTACTGGCAGAGAAAAACCTGCCTGATCTTCGCATTACGGATAAACCGCAAGATGCCCAGATCGTACTGGCGGATCCGCCACTACTATCCTCAAGATTAGACGAGTTTACGCAGCTTGAGTGGGTTCAGTCCACTTTTGCCGGGGTGAACGCCTTAATGGCGCCTTCCCTGCGTCAGGATTATAGCCTGACAAATGTACGCGGCATTTTTGGTCCATTGATTGCCGAGTACGTGATCGGCTACTGCATTTCTCACTTCCGCCACTTTGGGCAATACCACCAGCAACAGCAAAACCGGCAGTGGCAACCGCACCTCTACACATCCTTACAGAGTAAAACAATGGTGATCCTGGGTACTGGCAGCATCGGGAGTTGCCTGGCGAAAGCAGCGCAAGCACTGGGGATCAGAACCATTGGCGTAAACCGTACGGGCATTCCGACTCCCGGAGGCGAGTTTGCCCAGACTTTCCATATCAATGAGTTGGCCAACGCACTGCATCAGGCCGACATCGTGGTCAACACCCTGCCCAGCACACCAGAAACATGCCGCATACTTAATAGTGAAGCCCTGAGCCACCTTAGTCAGGCACTGTTATTTAATGTCGGCCGTGGTGATGTATTAGATAATGCCAGCCTGCTGCTCGCTCTCAAAAACCACTGGGTCGAACATGCCTTTTTGGATGTGTTTGAGCAAGAGCCACTCCCGGAGCAGCACCCTTTCTGGACCTTACCGCAAATCACCGTGACACCACATATCGCGGCGTTAAGTTTTCCACAACTCGTCGTGGACATCTTTGCTGAAAACTATCTGCGCTGGCGGGATGGGTTCTCGCTGCACAATCAAATCGATTTCGACAAAGGGTATTAAGCTCTCATGTCCTTAGCCACACTATTGCAGCAGGTTCGAGCCTGTCAGCTGTGCGCTCACGAACTTCCCTTAGGCGCAAATCCTGTTGTTCAGGCGGGTAAAGACGCTCGCTTGCTGATCATCGGCCAGGCTCCGGGCACACGCGTACACCAAACCTCCATTCCCTGGAATGACCCGAGTGGCAACAGGCTGCGCCAGTGGCTTGAAATCGACAAAGACGTTTTCTACAACGAGAATAAGGTCGCGATCATACCGATGGGTTTTTGCTATCCGGGCAAAGGTAACTCTGGTGACTTACCACCAAGAAAAGAGTGCGCGCCGACATGGCACAAGCCGATTCTTGATCTGCTCCCTAACATAGAGCTCACTCTGTTGATTGGCCAGTACTCACAGCAGTACTACCTTTCAAACAAGCCAAAGACTCTCACTCAAACCGTTAAACAGTGGCGAGATTGGGAGCCGGATTATATCCCGCTACCTCACCCTTCACCGCGCAATACCTTATGGCTGAAGAACAATCCATGGTTTGAGGACGAAGTGCTTCCTTACCTCAAAAAGCGGGTTCACTCGATGCTTTAGGTTACCCATGATCTAATTGCTCTTTTATCTGTACAAAAAATTAGACCACAATGACACAATGCCATATGCCATTGTTTTATATATCTTTTCCGCACTACGTACAGCTTGCCAAGCATTTAGAACATGGCAGGCCAAATACTCCTGAAACTGTACAACCCTGAATTTCAGGCAAAAAAATACCGGCAAAGGATGCCGGTATTGGGTTTCGCGAACTCGAGATTACTTGTGGTAAGGCTTAGATAACTCGTGTACTGCTTCAACAAACACGCCGGCATTTTCTGGCGGCACATCCAAGTGGATACCATGACCAAGGTTGAACACATGGCCGGTGCCCCCGTGGCCGAACCCTTCCAGAATGGTCGCCACTTCTTCACGGATACGCTCTGGCTGAGCATACAGCATGGATGGATCCATGTTGCCTTGCAGCGCGACTTTATCACCCACACGCGCTTTTGCGTCTGCAATGTTGATGGTCCAGTCCAGGCCAACGGCATCACAGCCTGTTGCCGCGATCTGCTCCAGCCACATTCCGCCATTCTTGGTAAATAGCGTTACGGGTACGCGACGACCGTCGTTTTCACGAATCAGCCCATCGACAATCTTGTGCATGTATTGCAACGAGAATAAATTGTAGTCACGCGGAGTCAGTACACCACCCCAGGTGTCAAACACCATCACTGACTGCGCACCGGCTTTGATCTGCGCATTGAGGTACTCAATCACGCTGTCTGCCAGTTTATCCAACAACAGGTGTAGCGTCTGTGGCTCGGCGTACATCATCTTCTTGATCTTGGTGAAGGCTTTTGAGCTGCCACCTTCCACCATGTAAGTAGCGAGGGTCCACGGGCTGCCCGAGAAACCAATTAATGGTACTTCGCCTTGCAAATCTTTACGGATCTGACGCACCGCATTCATCACATACTGCAGTTCACCTTCAGGATCCGGCAGGCCAATTTTTTCGACATCGGCCTTACAAGTAATCGGCTTATCGAACACCGGCCCTTCTCCGGCGGCAAAACGCAGCCCCAGGCCCATCGCATCAGGAATCGTCAAGATGTCTGAAAATAGGATCGCAGCATCGAGTGGAAACCGGCGTAATGGCTGTAGCGTCACTTCTGATGCAAGTTCCGCATTACGGCACAACGACATAAAGTCACCGGCTTGTGCGCGTGTTTCGCGATATTCAGGGAGGTAACGACCCGCCTGACGCATCATCCATACTGGCGTGTAATCAACTTGTTCTTTAAGCAACGCCCGCAGATAACGATCATTTTTTAATTCAGTCATTCCATAATTCCAATTATTCGGCTGTCTTTAAAAGCGCTATTCTATCACTGATTCAAGGCTAATAGCGGTGTGCTTTGCAACCGGGATCAAGTTATTAACTTTTAAATCAATGCTTAATTTGCACCCAACCAAGAACAGTGTTAAAAATTTGTTCGCTAGCGAAAACTACAATTATAAACTGAGTACCCGGTACTCAGCACCTCATAACGACATCTTACTTACCCCCTCCCTCTCGGAGGGTTTTTTTTATAAACTTTCCAGAGCCTTAATTATCATTCAGACAAAATATCCGCAACGGTTTGCTCGATCAACGCCCGGGCGATGGTTCCGTGCGGCGCGACCGGTGGCATATTTGCAGGGTAATACCACTGTGCGTCAGACAGCTCAGTATAATCCGGGTTCAGCTGTCCCGATTCATAATCGGCCAGAAACGCCATCATCATGCTGGATGGAAATGCCCAGGGCTGACTACCAAAATAACGGATATTCTTGACCTTGATACCGGTTTCTTCCTGCACTTCACGCGCGACACACTCTTCCAGCGTTTCACCCACCTCTAAAAAGCCCGCAATCACCGTGTACATGCCATTGCGATGCCTTGGATGCTGAGCCAACAAGATCTGCTTCTCCTTGCGTACAGCGACAATGATACACGGGAAGATTCGTGGATAATGCAACGTGCGGCAATCCCCGCACTGCATTGCCAACTGGTTATGATTAAGATGGTTACGGCCACCGCACTGAGGGCAAAACCGCAGGCTTTGCGTCATATGCCCATATTGCACCGCTTTACTCAACAGTAAAAACAGCGGCTCATCAAAATGGAGGCAATCGCGCAATGAAGTTAACGGCAGGTCTTGGGCTATGTCAGCCAAGTTCAGCCACATAACCGGAGTGTTTTGGTAATCGCCTATGCATCTGGAGCTGGCGATTGGTAAGGACAAATCTTCAGCTCTACCGTAAGGTAGCGTGCCGTCCACCAGCCATACATCACTTCCGGATACAACACACCAGTAAGCACTGGATACATGGCTTGCTTCACCTTTTCTTAACATTACGACTTCCCTTTGCTTGAAGTTCATCCATTTTACTGGCAATCTAATTTCATACCAGAGTTTGTCGTTGTGAATGATTACAACTATAAACTTTAGTAAGGACAAGCGTTTGTAATATCGTTACTAACTTTGCTTTGCAAAGAAGACGTTCGCCAGGCGGCGAATAGATCATGAGGGCATGGTCATGCTAAGAAAATTCAAACAAACCCAGGAACAATGGGGTGGCTCCAGTGAGGTCATTGATCACTGGCTAGAGACGCGACAATCCTTAATTGTCGAATACTGTAAGCTTGCAGCACTGCAACCTTGTTCGAAATCCAATGTCATTGAACTCCCTTCTCCTGACGAACTTCAGCACTTCTGCCAACACCTTGTCGACTACATCTCCGAAGGTCACTTTAAAATCTACGATATGGTGATGGATAAATGGAAAGCGACCGGCTTTGTCGCCACCAATGAAATCAACCAAGCCTACGGAAAAATTGTCATCACCACAGAACCATTACTGAACTTTACGGACAAGTACTCCGATGTTTCTGCCGATGATGAGTTAGCTGATTTTGATTCAGATATGTCTTTGATAGGGGAAATCATTGAAACGCGTTTTGAGGTCGAAGATCACCTGATCCAATTGATTGCCGATAGTTTGGCGGTTCCACCAGGCGCATAAACGAGAAAGGCATAAGGGTTGATGTGGACACGTCAGCCCTTTTTGATCGCTCGTATAGCAATCATCAACACTGGTTAAAAAAGTGAGATACAAAAAAGGCACCCTAAGGTGCCTTTTATTTTCGTTCTTACCGATTACTCGTCAGAAGAGAAGCCTGCGTTTAGTAGTGCAGCCAGGTTATCCGTTGCTTGTTCAGCAGACGGGCCTTCTTGCGCTTCAGTACGCTTAGCTTGGCGCTCTTGATGGTAAGCGAAACCAGTACCAGCTGGGATCAGACGACCAACAATCACGTTCTCTTTCAGACCACGTAGATCATCACGCTTACCAGAAACTGCTGCTTCTGTTAGTACGCGAGTTGTCTCCTGGAACGATGCCGCAGAGATGAATGACTCAGTAGCCAGAGATGCTTTGGTAATACCCAGTAGCTCACGTTCGATACGTGCCGGCTCTTTGCCTTCAGCTTCTAGGTTACGGTTAGCGATCTTAACCTGTGCGTATTCAACTTGCTCGCCTGGTAGGAACTCAGAATCACCTGCGTGAGTAATAGTACACTTACGTAGCATCTGACGAACAATAGTTTCAATGTGCTTATCGTTAATCTTAACGCCTTGCAGACGGTAAACTTCCTGTACTTCGTTAGCGATGTACTGTGTCACAGCATGAATACCACGCAAGCGTAGGATATCGTGCGGAGACTCTGGACCATCAGCGATCACGTCGCCACGTTCCACTTTCTCGCCTTCGAATACGTTCAGCTGACGATGCTTAGGAATCATCTCTTCGTACGTGTCACCACCCTCGCGAGTGATCACCAGGCGACGTTTACCTTTAGTTTCTTTACCGAAGCTCACCGTACCGGTGTGCTCAGCAAGAATCGCAGGCTCTTTCGGCTTACGTGCTTCGAACAGGTCAGCAACTCGTGGAAGACCACCGGTGATATCTTTGTTACCGCCAGACTTCTGAGGAATACGTGCAAGCGTATCACCCACACCCACTTCTGCACCATCTTCGATGTTTACGATCGCTTTACCTGGTAGGAAGTAATGCGCTGGCATATCGGTACCAGGGATAGTCACATCGTTGCCTTGCTCGTCAACAAGTTTGATAGCTGGACGCATATCTTTACCTGCTGCTGGACGAGCCGCCGCTTCTGTTACTTCACTTGAAGACAGGCCGGTCAGGTCATCAGTTTGGCGAGAAACGGTTACACCATCGATCATATCTACGAACTGGATACGACCTGCCACTTCAGTGATGATTGGCATGGTGTGCGCTTCCCAGTTTGCTACTGTTTCACCAGCAGTAACCACGTCGCCGTCTGCTTTGCTCAGTAGAGAACCGTAAGGCAGTTTGTGTTTCTCTTTGGTACGGCCAAACTCATCAATAATGGTCAGCTCTGACGCACGAGAAGTGATAACCAACTTACCGTCTTTGTTCGTAACGAACTTAGCATTGTGTAGCTTCACAGAACCGTTGTTCTTCGCCTGAATGCTGTTCTCTGCTGCTGCTGTCGATGCCGCACCACCGATGTGGAACGTACGCATGGTCAGCTGGGTACCCGGTTCACCGATAGACTGAGCAGCAATAACGCCGACTGCTTCACCTTGGTTCACTAGGTGACCGCGTGCCAGGTCACGACCGTAACACTGTGCACAACAACCGAAGTCAGAATCACAGGTAACTACAGAGCGCACTTTCATGCTGTCTACTGAGTTCTCTTCCATGATCTGACACCACTTCTCATCAATCAGAGTATTACGTGGGATCAGAACTTCTTCAGTACCAGGCTTAAGAACGTCTTCAGCAACTACACGGCCCAGAGCAAGCTCAGTTAGTGCAACTTTAACATCACCACCCTCGATGTGAGGCATCATGTCAACACCTTCAACAGTGCCACAGTCATGTTCAGTTACAACAACGTCTTGAGCAACGTCTACTAGACGACGAGTTAGGTAACCCGAGTTCGCTGTTTTCAGTGCCGTATCCGCAAGACCCTTACGAGCACCGTGCGTTGAGATAAAGTACTGAAGTACGTTCAGACCTTCTTTAAAGTTCGCAGTGATCGGCGTTTCGATGATCGAACCATCCGGACGAGCCATCAGACCACGCATACCCGCTAGCTGACGAATCTGAGCTGCAGAACCACGAGCGCCCGAGTCGGCCATCATGTAGATGCTGTTGAACGACTCTTGCTGCTCTTCTTCGCCATCGCGGTTAATGACAGCTTCTGAAGACAGGTTCTCCATCATCGCTTTCGCAACGCGATCGTTGGTTGATGCCCAGATATCGATCACTTTGTTGTAGCGCTCGCCCGCAGTTACAAGACCAGACTGGTACTGTTCTTGAATTTCGCGAACTTCTTCTTCCGCTTCAGCGATTTCAGTGTACTTAGCTGGCGGTACAACCATATCGTCGATACCAACCGATACCCCAGAAAGTGCTGCGTAAGCGAAACCTGCGTACATGATTTGGTCAGCGAAGATAACGGTATCTTTCAGACCCAGCTTACGGTAAGCCTCGTTAAGCAGGTTAGAAATCTGTTTCTTACCTAGCTTCTGGTTAACCAGGCTAAATGGCAGGCCACTTGGCACGATTTGCCATAGCATTGCACGGCCGATAGTGGTATCAACCATCTTGGTTTCAGTCGTGCTGTTACCGTCTTCATCAACAACCGTTTCAGTAATACGTACTTTAACGCGAGCGTGCAGTTCAGCCGTCTTAGTGCGGTATGCTTTCTCAGCCTCAGCCGGGCCAGAAAGGTACATGCCCTCACCTTTCACGTTGATCTTTTCACGAGTCATGTAGTACAGACCCAATACCACGTCCTGAGAAGGTACGATGATCGGATCACCTGACGCTGGCGACAGAATGTTGTTAGTCGACATCATCAGCGTACGTGCTTCAAGCTGTGCCTCTAGAGTTAGAGGTACGTGAACCGCCATTTGGTCACCATCGAAGTCCGCGTTGTACGCCGCACACACTAGTGGGTGTAGCTGAATCGCTTTACCTTCGATCAGTACTGGTTCGAACGCCTGAATACCTAGACGGTGAAGTGTCGGTGCACGGTTCAATAGTACTGGGTGTTCACGGATTACTTCATCCAGGATATCCCAAACAACCGCTTCTTCACGCTCTACCATTTTCTTCGCCGCTTTGATCGTAGTCGCAAGACCACGAGTCTCTAGCTTGCTGTAGATAAATGGTTTAAATAGCTCAAGTGCCATCTTCTTAGGAAGACCACACTGGTGCAGACGAAGGTACGGACCTACTGTGATTACAGAACGGCCAGAGTAGTCTACACGTTTACCTAGCAGGTTCTGACGGAAACGACCTTGTTTACCCTTGATCATATCAGCAAGAGATTTCAGAGGACGCTTGTTAGAACCTGTGATCGCACGACCACGACGACCGTTATCCAGTAGCGCATCAACAGACTCTTGCAGCATACGTTTTTCGTTACGTACGATGATGTCCGGAGCAGCTAGCTCTAGAAGACGCTTCAAACGGTTGTTACGGTTGATCACACGACGGTATAGATCGTTCAGATCAGAAGTCGCAAAGCGGCCGCCATCTAGTGGTACCAGAGGACGTAGATCTGGCGGAAGTACTGGTAGTACAGTTAGGATCATCCACTCTGGGTTGTTGCCAGATTGAATAAACGCTTCTACCAGTTTCAGACGCTTAGTGACTTTCTTACGCTTAGTTTCAGAGTTTGTCGTTTCAAGCTCTTCGCGCATTTGTTCAGCTTCAGCGTGCATATCCATAGCACCAAGAAGATCCTTGATCGCTTCTGCACCCATTTTAGCGGTGAACTCGTCGCCCCACTCTTCTAGACGATCCAGATACTCTTCTTCCGTTAGCATCTGACCTTTTTCTAGATCCGTCATACCCGGTTCAGTTACTACGTACATTTCGAAGTAAAGAACACGTTCGATATCACGCAGCGGGATATCCATCAGCAGACCGATACGAGACGGCAGTGATTTTAGGAACCAGATGTGAGCTACTGGTGAAGCAAGCTCGATGTGGCCCATACGGTCACGACGAACTTTAGTTTGGGTAACTTCTACACCACACTTCTCACAGATAACACCACGGTGCTTCAGGCGCTTGTATTTACCACAAAGACATTCGTAGTCTTTTACTGGACCAAAGATACGCGCACAGAACAAACCATCGCGTTCAGGTTTGAACGTACGATAGTTGATCGTTTCAGGTTTTTTCACTTCACCGAAAGACCATGAACGGATCATGTCTGGTGAAGATAGACCGATTTTGATTGCATCAAATTCTTCGGTCTTATGCTGTGCTTTTAGAAAGTTTAATAAGTCTTTCACAATCAGCTCCTGTAAGGAGTTAAAAGGGGCTCACCCGAAAGTGAGCACCTTCTTCCAAATAATCGCTTTTCATTCTCTCAACCTTAGTCAAGAGAGAAACGGATTACTCTTCGTCTTCTAGCTCGATGTTGATACCTAGCGAGCGGATCTCTTTCAACAGTACGTTGAACGATTCTGGCATACCAGGTTCCATGCTGTGGTTACCATCTACGATGTTTTTGTACATCTTAGTACGGCCGTTAACGTCATCCGACTTAACCGTTAGCATTTCTTGTAGGGTGTAAGCTGCACCGTATGCTTCCAGTGCCCATACTTCCATCTCACCGAAACGCTGACCACCGAACTGAGCTTTACCACCAAGTGGTTGCTGAGTTACCAGGCTGTACGAACCAGTTGAACGAGCGTGCATCTTGTCATCAACAAGGTGGTTCAGTTTCAGCATGTACATGTAACCTACAGTTACAGGACGCTCAAACGCATCACCTGTGCGACCATCAAACAACGTTAGCTGACCAGATGTTGGTAGGTCCGCTAGCTCAAGAAGTGCTTTGATTGACGCTTCTGGTGCACCGTCAAATACTGGAGTCGCGATTGGTAGACCACCACGCAGGTTCTTGATCAAAGTACGTACTTCGTCATCTGATAGAGAAGCAATATCTACTTTCTGGCGAGTGTCGCCCAGATCGTAAACTTTTTGTAGGAACTCACGGAATTTCGCCAGTTCTTGCTGCTCTTTCACCATCTGGTTGATCTTGTCACCGATACCTTTCGCTGCCAGACCTAAGTGTACTTCTAGGATCTGACCGATGTTCATACGCGAAGGTACACCCAGTGGGTTAAGTACGATGTCGACCGGCTGACCTTTCTCATCGTATGGCATGTCTTCAACAGGGTTGATCTTAGAGATTACACCCTTGTTACCGTGACGACCCGCCATCTTATCACCAGGCTGGATACGACGTTTAACCGCTAGGTAAACCTTAACGATCTTCAGTACGCCAGGTGCCAGATCATCACCTTGAGTGATCTTGCGACGCTTGGTTTCGAACTTCTTATCGAAGTCAGCTTTTAGCTCGTCCCACTGCTCTGCCAGTTGCTCTAGCTGAGTTTGTAGTGCGTCATCTTCCAGCGTTAGTTCTAGCCACTTCTTACGTTCAGTCGCGTCTAGTTTCGCTTCAGAGTAGCCGCCTTCGATCAGCACAGCTTTAACACGGTTTAAAAGGCCACCCTCAAGAATCTGGAATTCTTCAGTTAGGTCTTTCTTCGCTTCTTTAAGCTGCATTTGCTCGATTTCAAGCGCACGCTTGTCTTTCTCTACGCCATCGCGAGTGAAGACTTGAACGTCGATAATCGTACCTGAAACAGAGTTAGGTACACGCAGTGAAGTATCTTTAACGTCAGATGCTTTTTCACCGAAGATTGCACGTAGTAGCTTCTCTTCAGGCGTTAGTTGAGTTTCACCTTTCGGGGTTACTTTACCAACCAGGATGTCACCACCCTTAACTTCAGCACCGATGTAAACGATACCTGACTCGTCTAGTTTAGACAGAGCAGATTCACCTACGTTTGGAATATCCGCTGTGATCTCTTCAGAACCCAGCTTGGTATCACGTGCCACACAAGTCAGTTCTTGAATGTGGATTGTTGTGAAACGGTCTTCTTGAACTACGCGCTCAGATACTAAGATCGAGTCCTCGAAGTTGTAGCCGTTCCAAGGCATAAACGCGATACGCATGTTTTGACCAAGCGCTAGCTCACCCAGGTCAGTTGAAGGACCATCAGCAAGAACATCACCACGTAGTACAGGTTCACCTGGCATTACACATGGGCGCTGGTTAATACACGTGTTCTGGTTAGAACGGGTGTATTTCGTCAGGTTGTAGATGTCGATACCAGCTTCGCCAGGTACCAATTCTTCTTCGTTCACTTTCACAACGATACGAGAAGCGTCTACTGACTGGATTACACCACCACGTTTCGCAACTGCAGTTACACCGGAGTCAACCGCTACGTTACGTTCAATACCAGTACCTACAAGCGGTTTGTCAGCTTTCAGTGTTGGAACTGCCTGACGTTGCATGTTCGCACCCATCAATGCACGGTTCGCATCATCGTGTTCTAGGAACGGGATAAGCGATGCAGCGATAGATACAACCTGGTTGGTCGCAACGTCCATGTACTGGGCGTGCTCACGAGGGTGTAGACCAGATTCACCTTTCTGACGAGCGGTGATCAGCTCATCGGCAAACGTACCTTCTTCAGTTAGCGCAGCGTTAGCCTGTGCGATAACGAATTGGCCTTCTTCGATGGCAGATAGGTAATCTACTTCGTCTGTAACAACGCCATCTACTACGCGACGGTATGGAGTCTCTAGGAAACCGTACTCGTTGCAGCGCGCAAACGCAGACAGAGAGTTGATCAGACCGATGTTTGGACCTTCAGGTGTTTCGATCGGACATAGACGACCGTAGTGAGTTACGTGTACGTCACGTACCTCGAAGCCTGCACGTTCACGAGTCAGACCGCCAGGGCCCAATGCAGAGATACGACGTTTGTGCGTAACTTCTGACAACGGGTTGTTTTGGTCCATGAACTGTGACAGCTGTGAAGAGCCAAAGAATTCTTTAACCGCGGCTGAAATAGGCTTAGCGTTGATCAGGTCTTGAGGCATGATTGCATCAAGATCACCAAGGCTTAGGCGCTCTTTCACTGCACGCTCAACACGTACAAGACCAACGCGGAATTGGTTTTCAGCCATTTCACCAACAGAACGGATACGACGGTTACCCAGGTGGTCGATATCGTCGACTTCACCTTTACCGTTACGGATCGCGATCAGCTTCTGCATCACTTCAACGATATCTGTCTCGTCAAGCGTACCTTGCTCTTGAGCATCAGTACGGCCGATAGAGCTGTTGAACTTCATACGACCAACGGTCGACAGATCGTAACGCTCTTCCGAGAAGAATAGGCTTTCGAACAGTGCTTCTGCTGCTTCTTTTGTTGGTGGCTCGCCCGGGCGCATCATGCGGTAGATTTCTACCAATGCAGAAATACGATCAACAGTGCTGTCGATACGTAGTGTTTCTGACATGAATGGACCGTGGTCTAGATCGTTCGTAAACAGAACTTCTAGCGCTTTATGGCCAGCTTGAGAAAGATTTGCTAGTGCTTCCAGGCTGATTTCCTGGTTAGCAGCAACGATGATCTCGCCGGTTGCTTCGTTGATGTAATCTTTCGATGCAACTTTACCTACGATGTACTCAACCGGTACCTCGATATGATCCACGCTTTCTTTTTCAAGTTGGCGGATATGGCGAGCCGTTACACGGCGACCTTGCTCAACGTAAACTTTACCGTTCGCTTCAATGTCGAATGACGCAGTTTCACCGCGCAGACGATCCGGAACCAACTCCATCAATAGAGTCTGGTCTTTCACTTCGAAGTTCACTTTCTCGAAGAAGATATCCAGGATCTCTTCTGTCGACTTACCTAGTGCACGAAGGATAATCGAAGCCGGCAGTTTACGACGGCGGTCGATACGCACGTACAGGTTATCCTTAGGATCAAACTCGAAATCAAGCCATGAACCACGGTAAGGAATAACACGTGCGTTGTAGAGAACTTTACCTGAAGAGTGGGTCTTACCCTTATCGCTGTCGAAGAACACGCCTGGGCTTCGGTGCAGCTGGGATACGATAACCCTCTCGGTACCATTAATTACGAAGGTACCATTTTCAGTCATGAGTGGGATTTCACCCATGTAGACTTCTTGTTCTTTAATGTCTTTTACGGTACCTGCTGGCGCGTCTTTATCAAAGATAACCAGGCGTAGTTTTACGCGTAGTGGCTTTGAATACGTAACGCCGCGAATTTGACATTCTTTCACGTCAAATACTGGCTCACCAAGACGGTAGCTAACGTATTGCAGCTCAGAGTTGCCGTTGTAGCTCTGAATCGGGAATACAGAACGGAAAGCAGCCTCAAGACCGTATTGCCCTTCAGGATCCTGTTCGATAAATTTGTCGAACGAATCGAGCTGGATCGATAGCAGGTATGGAATGTCCAAAACTTGTGGACGAGTACCAAAGTCCTTACGGATGCGCTTTTTCTCGGTATAAGAGTAAACCATGGGGTTCCTCAGCTCGCTGATAAGTGACCCAAACTGTCCGCCCGCTCCTAGTTACTTAAGGGGGGTAAGGGACAGTGACTAATCTAGCTGTTTACTGTAGTAACACTTCATTGCGTAGGAATGAAATGTGTTTTGCTTGGATATCAGGCGCTTAAACAGCGGGAAAATTCGCCTATACCCTACAGCGCAAAAAGGCCGGTGGTTAAAAAACCACCAGCCATTAGCCGTCAGGCTAAGAAACTATGCAATAATTACTTAACAGTAACACTTGCACCAGCTTCTTCTAGCTGAGCTTTAAGAGCTTCAGCTTCTGCTTTCTCAACGCCTTCTTTCAGAGGTGCTGGAGCGCCGTCTACAAGAGCTTTAGCTTCTTTCAGACCTAGACCAGTTGCGCCACGTACTGCTTTGATTACAGCAACTTTGTTACCGCCAGCAGATTCTAGGATTACGTCGAATTCAGTTTGCTCAGCAGCAGCTTCGCCTGCAGCAGCGCCGCCAGCTACAACAGCAGCAGCAGCAGAAACACCGAATTTCTCTTCCATTGCTTCGATTAGTTCAACAACTTGCATTACAGACATTTCTGCAACTGCATCTAGGATTTGCTCGTTAGTAATAGACATAACAATTCTCTTTTAAATCAACAATAAGTTTATTAAGCAACCAGAAAAAAGCAAGGCTTACGCCGCAGCTTCTTCTTTTTGATCGCGGATAGCAGCGAAGGTACGTACCAGCTTGCCTGCAGAAGCTTCTTTCATGCACATCATTAGGCGTGCGATTGCTTCGTCGTAAGTTGGTAGTGTCGCTAGTACTTCAGCGTCAGTTAGCGCGCCTTCAAATGCAGCAGCTTTGATCTCGAAGTCTTTGTTCTCTTTAGCGAAGTCTTTGAAAAGACGCGCTGCAGCACCTGGGTGCTCGTTAGAGAATGCGATTAGTGTAGGACCAGTGAAAGTGTCAGTTAGACACTCGTACTCAGTACCTTCAACCGCACGACGCATTAGAGTGTTACGAACAACTCGTACGTAAACACCAGCTTCACGAGCTTGTTTACGTAGAGATGTCATCGCGCTCACTTCAACGCCACGAGAGTCAGCTACAACTGCAGAAAGTGCACCACTGGCTGCTTCGTTGACTTCAGCAACAATTGCTTTTTTGTCTTGAAGGTTTAAAGCCATCTTGGATTTACTCCTGGTTGTTATTACACCACTCACTATTATCACAACAGTGAGAGCTATTGAGGTGCTTCCCAGAAGAAAGGTAACTATTTACATAGAGCTTTCTGTCAGTTCGGGCACCATCTACGTAGGACAATTAAGTCATCATTTGAAAAACAAATTCAGACACCTACGGTCTTGGACGGAGACTGGGTCATAATTCACAACAAATTCTAGAAGAATTTAATGAACCAAAGTTCAGCCCCAACCACAAATATTAGGCGCAAAATTATACACAAATTTCGCGCCTAAGCAAATAAATTATGCTTGAGTGTTCAGGCTAGCCTGATCAACAGCAACACCAGCACCCATGGTAGTAGAGATGCTTACTTTCTGCAGGAAAGTACCTTTAGCAGAAGATGGCTTAGCTTTCTTCAGAGCAACTAGAAGTGCTTCTAGGTTCTCTTTGATCTGCTCAGCAGAGAAGTTTGCTTTACCGATAGTAGTGTGGATGATGCCGTTTTTGTCGTTACGGTAACGAACCTGACCAGCTTTAGCGTTCTTAACTGCTTCAGCAACGTTAGGAGTTACAGTACCAACTTTAGGGTTTGGCATTAGACCGCGAGGACCTAGGATAGTACCTAGTTGACCTACAACGCGCATTGCATCTGGAGAAGCAACAACTACGTCGAAGTTCATTTCGCCTTTCTTCACTTGCTCAGCAAGATCTTCCATACCAACGATGTCTGCGCCAGCTTCTTTAGCTGCTTCAGCGTTTGCACCTTGAGTGAACACTGCAACGCGGATTTCGCGGCCAGTACCGTGAGGTAGTACAGTTGCACCACGTACGTTCTGGTCAGATTTACGAGCATCGATGCCAAGGTTAACAGCAACGTCTACAGACTCAACGAATTTAGCAGTTGCTAGTTCTTGAAGAAGAGCTACAGCTTCGTTGATTTCGTATTCTTTAGTTACGTCGACTTTTTCGCGGATTACGCGCATGCGCTTAGTTAGTTTTGCCATGATCTTAACCCTCTACCACTAGGCCCATTGAACGAGCAGTACCAGCGATTGAGCGTTTCATCGCTTCGATGTCAGCACCAGTCATATCAGCAGCTTTAGTTTCTGCGATTTCTTGGATTTGAGCGTCAGTTACAGTACCCACTTTTTCAGTGTTTGGACGACCTGAACCAGACTTAACGCCAGCCGCTTTCTTCAGAAGAACCGCCGCAGGTGGAGTCTTAGTGATGAACGTGAAAGAACGGTCGTTGTATACAGTGATAACTACTGGAGTAGGTAGACCTTTCTCGATAGATTCTGTTTTCGCGTTGAACGCTTTACAGAATTCCATGATGTTAACACCGTGCTGACCTAGAGCAGGACCTACTGGTGGACTTGGGTTCGCCATACCAGCTGCAACTTGTAGCTTGATGTAAGCTTCAACTTTCTTAGCCATGATAATTCCTAAGTTTTGGGTTCAAACGCTAATCCACTGATCAGCTCCCCGTTTACGTAAAATACTTTTTACTTCAGAAGAAGTAAAAAGGCGCGAAATTATAGTCATAATTCGCGCCTTAAACAACCCTATTCAGGTGTTTTTTTAATCAAGTTTTTCAACTTGACCAAATTCAAGCTCAACTGGTGTTGCGCGACCAAAGATCGACACAGACACTTTCAGGCGGCTCTTCTCGTAATCCACTTCTTCAACAGTACCATTGAAGTCAGCAAATGGACCTTCGTTAACACGTACCACTTCACCTGCCTCATACATAGTACGTGGACGAGGTGCTTCACTCGCTTTCTCAAGACGGTTAAGAATTGCGTCAGCTTCTTTGTCTGTGATAGGTGCAGGACGATCTGAGGTACCACCAATGAAGCCCATGACACGCGGCACACTGCGTACTAGGTGCCATGATTCATCGTTCATAATCATCTGAACAAGGACGTAACCCGGGAAGAACTTACGCTCAGATTTACGACGTTGACCTGCGCGCATTTCCACTACTTCTTCAGTAGGAACCAGTACTTCACCAAATAGCTCTTCCATACCATGCATTTTGATATGCTCGCGAAGAGATTGAGCTACGCGACCTTCAAATCCAGAGAAGGCTTGAACCACATACCAGCGTTTTTTTGGAGCTTCACTCATGAATTAAAACCCTCTATACCCCAGTCGCTAGAGCAACTAGACGAACCATGATGCCGTCAATGCCCCATAGCGCTAGAGCCATTACAATACTTACAGCTAAAACGATCAGTGTTGTTTGCATGGTTTCTTGACGCGTTGGCCAAACCACTTTACGAACCTCCATACGGGATTCTTTTGCAAAACTGATCGCTGCTTTACCTTTAGTCGTGGTTGCAGCGACGCCAAGAGCGCCAGCAATCAGAACAACCACACCTGCAGCACGAAGTACTACAGACATATCACCATACAGGTAATTACCCACAACAGCGGCCGCTGCCAATACGAAAGCGGCGACCCACTTGAACGTATCAGCTGCGTTTGAGCTATCAGGAGTTTCAGCATTATTTGCTTTCATAAAACCAACCTGTCACAAGTCTTACTATAGACGACAACAACCCCGCTGTTGCAGGGCAAACTCCATATCGCTGAAAAAATCAGCGTTACTCTCTTAAGATTAAGCCTCTCTGCCTAATCTTGCTCTGCGCCCGACGCATTTTGCACAAGAAAACAGCAAAAATTATCTTCAGCGCAGAAAAAGGGCATCAAATGATGCCCTTTTTGCTACTGGTTCGTCAAATCTTATTCAAAAGATTTTCAGACATCTTCGTCAATTCGTTAAGAATTATTCGAAGATCTTAGCAACAACACCAGCACCTACTGTACGGCCACCTTCACGGATCGCGAAACGTAGACCTTCGTCCATTGCGATTGGTGCGATTAGCTCAACAGTCATCTTGA
>NZ_JARHUF010000035.1 GCF_029223195.1 Vibrio sp. CAU 1672
TAGCAGAATCCGTAGAGATCTATAATCAAATGAGGCCTCATACGGCTTTGAAATACAAAACGCCCGATGAAGTACATCGAGCGTTTTAGTTAAAAAGTGTCAACCCATATCAGGACGGGTCAGAGTACTAGCCTAAATAACTTTTCACCCCATCGAGGAACATTTGGGTTGAGATCATCACCAGCAACAAGCCCATTAAGCGCTCCACCGCTTTGAGGCCACGCTCACCAAGAATGCGGTGGAAAAAGCTGTAAAACATCAAAATAAAAAACGTCGCCCCCCAGGCCAGAATAACCGCCGCAGACAGCTCCATCATTTTATCCGGATGCTGGGAAGAGAGCAGCAGCAGCGCGGCGATCACCGACGGTCCGGCAATCATCGGGATTGCCATCGGCACAATAAACGGCTCATCCCCGGCGGCCAGCCCGGTAATGCTACCAGCAGAGGGAAAAATCATTTTGATCGCAATAATAAACAAAATGATGCCACCTGAAATACTCAGGGTTTCCGGCTGGACATGCAAAAAACTGAGAATACTCTGACCGGCGAACAAAAACAGCATCAGGATCAGTAAAGCAAAGATCAGTTCACGGATCAGCACCTTTCGCCGGCGCTTGGCATCAAGGTGTTTGAGAATAGACAACACGATGGGTAAGTTACCCAGTGGATCCATAATAAGAAACAGCATAGTGGCTGCAGAAAGAATATCCATGTACTGGCCTCGACTGGAAAAAATCGCGGCCAGTATAGCAAAGTGGTTCTGCCTCAGTCAGGGGTGACAAAAAGAATTCTGCCGTGACGCCCTCAAGCTTAGTGGTTACAGATCCGCGCGAGATTCACCACTAACTTCCCTTCCGCCTCACGAACTTTGTCGCGCTGCAATAGGAAAACCAGCAAAGCGTCCAGATCAAGATCAGACAACTTGCAGGTATGGAAGTGGGTAGCTGGACCAAAATGGGCCGTCAGTTCATCACGGCTCATTGGCGTTTCACGCAGTAAGGCTAACAGCTCATGGGCATGAATAGTGCTCATACAGGCTCCGGTTCGAGTAATCAAGCAACTAAGATAGCGGACGTTGCGCTAACTGCGCATTGACCTCGGTTAGTAAATCAGTGAAGCAACAATCAACGCGTTCGCAAAAAAGTAACTGCCAATGACCCAGACATAGGCCCGCTTCATCGATTTACGGTAGCCATGCAGTGCATAAGCCAGTGCAGAATAGGTCATCACCAGGGTGCCCAAAAAACCCATGGCACTGGCGCAGGTTGGAGTTTGGAGCCACACCTCTCCGGCGACCCACGCTAGTTGTACCAGTACGAGCCCCATCGTCACCACAGGAAAGACCAATGAATCTAACTGTGGCAGAAGTAAGAAAAAAGCCACGATGCTTGCCGCGAGGAGCAAGGCCAATAACCACCAGATCACCTCACCATTGAACTGAAGCCAAAACGCTTTGCTGTAGCACAGTTGGGCGACCAGGTAGCAAGTGAAATACAACGTCTTACGCCAATGATAAGCATGCAGTGTGTCAGCCAATATAAACACCGCCAATCCACCAGCGATCCAATAGGTATACGCAGCAGGTGCCCCTTGGGTCAGGGCCAGGATCATCAACAGCAACAAGGTCAAAATTTTGAACCCCAGGGACTGGGTTGGGTTGGCCTGTTTCGCCCCCAACATCGAATATACACCAGATAACCCGATAGCCAACCAACTCCACATGCTGCACACACCTTTTGCTTAATCTCGCCGCTAGTCTAGGTAGCCAAACGGGTATGTAAAGATGCAATCGGTGAAAGTTGGATCTCGCTAGCGATTCAACAGATTTTGTTTGTGACACGGCAATTTCCACCTTATATGCCGCCAACCCCCCCCCTGATCACGATGCACTGCCAGCCTCTTATGCAACACAGAAAGCAAACGTTTGGCCAAGCATTTAGCCATCAAAACAAACCAACCACACAGCAAACACCTAAAAACCAGCAATAAAACCCAAAACACCCAGAAACAAAACTCAAAACATGTGATTGTAAATAAAGGCTTTTTTATAGAAAACCAACGAATTCAACCGCTAACTATCAATTAGATACCATTACGCTTACTCGCGCAGCAATAACCTCACGCACTGATAGCAAAATGCCCTTCATCCATTTCATCACTTCACTTAAGCCAAAACCAAGGACACTTTGACAACCTTTTGCCAGACTAAAGGCCATTAAAGATCCAGACGACAATAATCAGCATAAACACTTTTTAATCAATATCACACCAAAAATTAATAATTAAATATCAACAACTTATATAAGAATGTTACTGGCAAATAGGAAATAGGACAATTTAAAACCAACTAAAACACACAGTTTATCTCCCATAATCTGGCAATAAATGGCTTAGTAAAGTATGACTTTTGAAAAGCTTTACATGTTTATGTTGATCAATGCTCAAAAATAATGCTATAGTTACTTCATCAAGTTCATCAAGTTTAAAGGGGCAGAGTTATGATTTCTTCTTCACAAAGACAAGGGCTGGTAATGATTGCAGTGGTTGTTGGTTTAATGACCCTGCCTATGATGTACTAAGCAATTGAATAAAAATAAAAAAGGGACGCAAATGCGTCCCTTTTTTATTCGCTTGACTGTGGTTATGGGAAGTGCTTCACCAACACATCCCAATGTAAATAGTAGAACCCCAGTGCAGCTAGTGTAATCAGTGTCATCAACAAAATAGCCACTCGCCAAATAAAACGTGAGCTTCTTGGCGTCAACTCTTTTTCACAGTCATCACATACGGCCATGAAGCCTTTGCGATCATCGAGCTGATAGTCCTCGTCATAAACAACTTTATCCCGCACCGTTGCAATAAAACGTAGCTTAGCAATCACATCATGTGGCAGTCGTTCTTCACAACTGGTGATCAGCTGATGCAGCCCCTTACCTTCTGCGTGGTATTTAGTGCGCAGCAGTTGTTCGAGCTTTCGGGTACGCATGACTACATTTTCAATCTCAGACATCACAACCATCCTTACTCGATCTGTCCTTAGTTATTGATTTTATTCTTCTATAAATTTAGAGCTTTTTCGAGCCATTCGCGGAAAGTTTCCTTTCAAATTGTGCCCTTGCACGCAGATAAACTGTGAAGCACGCCGAAGAAAAATCATGCTTCCTCATCCAGATCACGAATAAGTTGTCCCGAGCCGATGATTATTAGATGAGTTCTGTAAAATAACCGGCAACGACACTATGGAGATCGTCATGCCTATTTCACTTATTTTGGCTCTCATCGCGCTCATTGCCCTCGGAAGCTGGGTGTTTTATCGCTTCTACCAAAAACATTATTGTGGAGAAAGCGCGCCCGAGCAAACTGCCAAGGTCACCGTTTTGGATAAGCAGGCTATTGAAATTCCCGACGCACAACCCGGCCAAGATGACCAGGAGTATTGGATCTATGTGCAACGCGGCGCTATGGGTCCTAAACGGGAGTTTCAGGTTGGCGTCCACTATTTTCATGCTCTTAATCCTGGAGATAAAGGCATACTGACCTATCGTGGGGATCAGTTCTTACACTTTGCCGGCAAACGTTAAGCTGACTAAGGTAATAACCAGCGAGTCTTGGCAGAGGTTGAGAACAACATACTCAATGCCAAGGCTCCGCCACCACTGATAATAATCCACACCGGGATCACCCACAGCGGATGTCCCTGGTACCAGGCAAACTCTTTCATCGGCCACAGGAATATCGGGTGTAACAGGTAAATACCCAAACTGTGCTTGCTAATCAGGCTTACTGCCGCTTGCGCCGATTGCGATAGCCCTTCTCCCACATACCGACACAGCATAAAAATCATCGATGCCGCTAATACCACATTGAGCGTTTTGTACGATAGCCATCGGCCAACCGTGTATTTATCGGCTTCCAAGCTATTGGTTACCACCATGGTAAAGGTTACCGCCAAAGCCGTGATCCCCAGCCCGACAAACAAAGTCAGCACAGAGCGCTGCAGCGGTACTTTTGTGAATAGCACATAGCCCAATGGCAAGTAGCCCATGTAGAGCCACAAGTGATTGCTCCACGGCCCGTCAATTTTAAGTAAATACAAGAAACTGCTCAGGAGCCAAAATACCAAGTAAGTATAAATCACGTTGTCATCGACACTGCGAACCAGCCACTGGAAGAACGGGATAACGAAATAGAGCGGAATGAAATAGTAGAAGAAACCAAGGTGGTAATAGGTCTCATGATAAAAACTGTTGCTGACCGCCTCTTTTACAATATCAAAATCAAAGCCTTGGGCCGTCCATCCGGACAAGTAGGCATAAAACAGTGACCAGATTAAAAACGGGATCAGTACTTTGCCTAAGCGGCGCCGGATATAATAAGGCGCATCAAACGGACGAGTATCGCTCAGCATCAATGCTCCGGTGATCAAAATAAACACCGGTACCGCCCAACGGCTGCCACTGTTGACCCCAACAGCCGTCAGCCAGTGCTCCAAAGGAATGGCACCCAACTCGTGGCGATATGGCGCTAATACGTGAATGGCAATCACCGCCACCGCCGCGACACAGCGCAGCAAGTCGAAAAACAGAACCCGCTCTCTCATATCCTTTCCTATTGTTAGGTCTCTCTAGACTATAGCATAGGGTAAATATCGCCTGAGGTAATGTTTAACAAGTTGTTTTTTCTTAATTTTAACTCAGCATTGACGCACCAGTACCCGAGATTACAACGAGTGAGACACTAAGTGGAGTCACGCGTGGCATTCCACTTAGTGATCTCAAGACGCTTATGCTGTTGCCGCCTGCGCTTTGGGCAGTTTGAGTGAAATGAGCGTTGTCAGAACCAAAAATACACAGGAAACCCACAAACAGGCCGTCAGCCCGGCCTGCTGATAAACCCAACCGGACAAGACGGTACCAATCAAGCGCCCCATGGCATTGGCCATATAATAGAAACCGACATCCAGTGATACCCCATCACCTTTGGCATAACTGACTATCAGGTACGAGTGCAGCGAAGAATTAATGGCAAACACCGCGCCAAACACCATTAAGCCCACCACAATCACGAGCTGTGACTGCCAGCCGACCTGTACGCCATAGGCAATCGCGGCGGTGATCAGCGCTAAGCTTCCGGCCCAAACCAGTGCTGCACTGCCATCCGGCACTCGTCCCTGGGCTTTGCCAGTGATCCGCGGAGCCAGCCCTTGAACAAACCCGTAAGCAATCACCCAGGTTGCCAGAAAGCCGCCAACCCAAAGGTGATCCCAGCCAAACACACTGCCCAGATAAACCGGTAACGCCACCACAAACCAAACATCACGGGCACCAAACAGAAACATGCGCGCAGCCGAGAGTATATTGATGGACTCTGATTTAGAGAAAATATGCCGAAACTTAGGTTTGCTCTTCGCTCTGCCCATATCGGCCTCCAGCCAGATAACACTGCTGAGAAAGACCAGGCTCAGAACACCAGCCATAATCAACATCGAATTCTGAAAACCCACCCAAGACAACAGCAGCCCACCGACAAAGAAACCGGCACCTTTGAGGGCATTCTTTGAGCCGGTTAAAATAGCCACCCACTTGTACAGCACACCTTGCTGCTCGTCAGGAACCAGGGTCTTGATGGCGCTTTTGGCACTCATCTTATTCAGATCTTTCGCAATACCGGACAGCGCCTGCGCCGCCATCACCCAGGGTATGGTCAACCAGCCATTTGGCACGGCCAGCATCAGCAGAGCCCATACCTGCATGGCCAAGCCGATGTTCATGGTCCGGTTCAGGCCCAGCCTGGCTCCCAACCAACCACCGATTAAATTGGTCACTACACCGAAAAACTCATAGAACAGGAACAAAGACGCAATCGCCAGCGTGGAGTACCCCAAATCGTGAAAGTACAACACCACCAGCATACGTAAGGCGCCATCGGTAAGGGTAAAGTTCCAATAGTTAAACGTCACGATCATGTACTGACGAATGCTATGGCTTAATCCCGCAATCATAATCACTCCATCTGTTCAGTATGCAGCCGCCAGAAAGGCATTTGGATCATGATGACCCAAATGCTGATTTGGCTGATCAGGATGCCCGAGCAACCTGCTCGATGTATTCCACCTGCACCGGCTTGGTAAAAGCGCCCGGTCGCAGTGCCTGCACTTCCCGCACGATATCAGCCAGGACCCAGCCTTGTTCCAGCAACAGGTGCGCGGCAAATAACCCGGTACGCCCCGATCCCCCCATACAGTGCAAGGCAACCTTGCCGCCTTGCGCCAGGATCTGGTGTAAGGCCGGACTGGCCTGCTGCCATTTACCAGCAAACGAGCCATCCGGGGCACAGTCGTCTTCAATCTCGATCTGAAACCACTGCATACCAAGTTGCTCACTCAAAGCCCCTAACTCTGAGACGGATTTGGATGCCAGCTCCGCCTCATCCAATGCCGTAACAATCGCCTCGACGCCCTGCTGTTTGAGCTGCGCCAGAGAGGTGGACAAATCCACACCTTTGGTACCGGGACAAGGCGTCAGGATCAGTGCGCCGGAATTAAGGTCAAGTTGCCAAGTTGGATGTGTCATCGTGTCGCTCCTTATGCCAGGCCAACTTTGCGAACCAGCTCTGCGGTCCGTGTCGCGTAACCCATTTCATTGTCGTACCAGGCATAGATTTTCACCATGCGCGATCCCACCACCATCGTCGATTGCGCATCGACGATAGTCGAGCGCTGATCGCCGCGGTAATCGATAGACACCAACGGACGCGCTTCAAAGCCCAAAATGCCTTTCAGTTCCCCTTCGGAGGCCTCTTTCAGCAGTGCATTCACCTCTTCAGCCGTGGTATCACGTTTTACATCAAAGATGATGTCCGTCAACGAGGCATTAGCTAGCGGGACACGCACCGCATGGCCGTTAATTTTGCCTTTCAGTTCCGGGAAAATTTCCACGATCGCCGTCGCGCTGCCGGTCGTGGTCGGGATCAGACTCATGCCACAGGCACGGGCGCGACGTAAATCTTGATGCGGGGCATCCAAAATGGTTTGGGTATTGGTCAGGTCGTGAATGGTGGTAAAAGAGGACTGCTCAATGCCCAGTTTCTCGTGAATAACTTTCACCACCGGGGCAATACAGTTGGTAGTACACGATGCCGCCGTGACAATGTGGTGTAGCTCTGGTTGGAAAATTTCATCATTCACCCCCACGACTATATTGGCAATGCCCGGCTCTTTGACCGGCGCACTGACCACAACACGTTTCACGCCCTGGTCTAAGTACTGGTCAAGCAACGAAGACTTGCGGTGTACCCCGGTAGCTTCGATCACTACGTCACATTGCGACCAGTTCACTGCGTTAATATCGCGCTGTTGGGAAGTGGTGATCCGCTGACCGTTAATCAGTAACGCCTCTCCCTCGACCTGCACCTCGTGGTGCCAGCGGCCCTGCACAGAATCAAATTCCAGTAAGTGACCCAAAGTCGTGGCATCTCCGGCCACATCGTTGATATGGACAAACTCCATTTCCGGCCAGTCAAACGCGGCACGCAACGCTAAACGCCCAATCCGGCCGAAGCCATTAATCCCTACTTTAATCGTCATACTCTTCTACCTTTCCCTTCCGGTTAACAGCAAGCCACACGGTTTTTATCGTGTAAACGTGAAATATCTTGTTGGTACTCCTGCTTTAAACAGTGAGAGGCCACCAAATCCTCAATCAGTTTTTTTGTCCAGCCTGGCAAGGTATCAGACAGCTTGTAGAACACCCACTGTCCCTGGCGGGTATCAAGCAAAATGCCGTGTGAGCGTAACTGAGCCAGATGACGAGAAATCTTCGGTTGGCTCTCTTGCAGCGCATGCGCTAAGTCACCGACACACGTTTCCCCCTCGCGGGCGACCAGCATTAAGCAACGGACACGCGTTTCATCTGACAGTAATTTGAAAAACTGATGTGGAAGCATAAGTAAATACCTATATATGGATATGCGTATATACTTATCTTTATTTTCGATAACGTCAATTTCCACAGGCTCAACGTCATCAAAAATTCATATTTCCGGATAGAAAGAGAAGGCAGAAGTTAGACAGCCATCATCGTCTGGCTCCATGACATGGCATTGTGCAGTTCAGTTTTGACATCCTCCAGTGACAGGCCCAGTTGATGGGCAAGTTTTTCTACGCCCTGCCAATCGGCCCGCTCGAAGCACTCTTCCAGGGTAAGTAAAGAGCCATACTCACCTTCACGATGCAAAAGCGCCTGCTTGATCGGCTGACTCAACGGTAGCTGTTCCACCAGCGACTCGACCGACAGATCCAAAATCGCATCCAATATTGACAACAACCCAACCATAAAGCCTTGCTCATGACGCTGCGAAAAGGGTTGGTAACGTGACATTTGCTGACAAAATTGTGCCCGTTGCAAAGACAGGTGATATAGCTCTCTGGGCTTGTCCGTTGACACATACGATGCCACGACCAGGGAAACGAACATTTTTAACCGATCCTGACCAAGATAGATCAGCGCCTGACGGAATGAAGTTATCTCGACTTCCAGGTTGGGAGCCTGCATGTTGACGAAACGCAGTAACTTGTACGACAACGAGGCATCCTGGGCAATGATGGTCTCGATGCAATCGAAATCGGGCTCAGGCTGGCATACTTCGCGGAACAGTCGCAGCGCGAGAATTTGCTCGGGGCTGACATACTTGGTTTGCTCAATTTGTGGCTTGCTGAAAAAATACCCCTGAAAAAACTTGAATCCGGCCTGTTTGGCCATCTCAAACTCCGCCTGAGTTTCAATCCGCTCAGCCAGAAAATGGTATTTAACCCGTTTCGCCAGATGAGCTTTGACCACCTCGCAGGCGTTTGCCAATCCCATTGCCATGACATCCAGCTTAACGATGTGCACATAAGGCAAGAAAGGCTGCCACTCTGGAGTTAAGGTGAAGTCATCCAGCGCAATCAGGTATCCTTCCCGGTAAAGCTCACGAACCGCTTCGAGCAGTTCTTCGGTCGGCGGGCAGGTTTCCAGTACTTCGACGACCACTTTGTTGCGCGGCAGGCTGCGGGGTAAACGACGTAGTAGGCTTTGATAAGGGAAATTGATGAAGCAGCGTGATGAGGAAATCACCGGATTGGTTCCGACCGAAAGGAAGTTCTCCACAATCAGCCGGTACGTTGCTCGGTTTGAATCAATATGCGCCGGGTAAGCATTGCGCTCACCATCACGAAACAACAACTCATAACCCAAAGTCTGTCTTTTACGATTAAAAATGGGCTGACGAGCAACATAAGTAGTCTTCATATAAAAAGAAACCGGTTAACAACTCAGGACTTCGCAGCCGCTAATAATGCCCCACATCCGACAAACATTGAACCAAATAGTTTATTTATTTTGCCCATGATCCGCTCTGAACGAATAAAGCGTCCCATTTGTGCAGCCAAACTGGTGTAACCGAGCATGACACAGGCATCGATCACCACCGTTGTCCCTCCCAGGACTATCAGCTGAGTAAACTGATCCCGACCCGGATCGATAAACTGTGGGAACAGTGCCACCAGGAAGACGATCGATTTCGGGTTAGTCAGGTTGATCAGGATCGCCTTGTACAACAGGGCCCGCCCGGTCATGGGCTGCTGTGCCTGGCTGGTAACCAACCCTGAGTTGTCTCGCCACTTCTGGATACCTAACCAGACCAAATAGGCCGCACCGACCCATTTGATCACACTAAAGGCCGCCGCGGATTGCGCAACCAACGCCCCAATCCCAGCCCCGACCAAAACAATATGCAGCGCTAAACCAATTTGCAGCCCCACTATCGCACCAAGTGATTTGCGCGTTCCGTAGCTCAGGCCATTACTGATCGAGTTGACCGTGCCGGAACCGGGGGCCAGACTAAAAACAACTGCCGTGACCACATAGGCCAGCCAGACGTGGGTATCCATTGCATTTCCTTATTAATTCTTTGATGATACAACGCGTAAGCAACGCATCTGCAGGTAATCCGCTCATGACTATTCATCACTCACCTAAGACTTATACTCAAGAGAACTGTTTTGAGCAAGCCATAGGTGGCCCGATCGCCCAGCTTTGGCAACAACGTGAGGAAGGCCTTATTGCCGGAACCGAGAAAAAGAAAATCTATTGGTGCAAACTCACCGCGCCGGAGCACACCAAGGCAGTTCTGGTGGTCAATGGCCGGATAGAGTCCTGCTGGAAGTATCAGGAACTGTTTTACGACCTGTACCGCCAGGGCTACGATGTCTACTCGTTCGATCATCGCGGACAAGGCTTATCCGATCGCCTGGTCGAAGATTCCGACATCGGCCATGTGTACGATTTCAATGACTATATTGCCGATATGGAGAGTGTGCTGCGGCTGCACCAGTTCGAGCGCTATCCGCACCGTTTCGTCATGGCCCACTCGATGGGCGGGGCGATTGCCACCCGTTATTTACAAACCCACCCCCAACAGCCGTTTCACGGCCTGATCCTCAGTGCTCCGATGTTTGGGGTCGATATGCCCTGGTATCTGAGTCCGGTCGCCCTGCCGATCACGCAAATCATCAGTGCAGTGTATCCCCGGCCACAATACGCACCTGGCCAGCAGGCTTACTACCCTAAACCGTTTGAAGACAACCCGCTCAGTCAAAGCTATGACCGTTATCACTGGTTCAGACGTTTGTATGCTGAAAAGCCAGAACTCCAGGTTGGAGGTCCCAGCTCCCGCTGGGTATGGCAGGGGTTAATGGCAGCCAAACAGTGTACTTTGTTAACCCGTCAGCTGAGCTTGCCGGTGTTATTGGTGCAGGCCGGTAATGACCGTATCGTCAGCAATGGAGCCCAGTTACGTTTTATCACTAAACTGAAGCGCACCAATCCCCACGCCAGACTGCTCTCCATTGCCGATGCAGAACATGAAATCCTGTTTGAGAAAGACCAGTATCGTAATCAGGCGTTGGACGCCATTTTCCAGTTCATGAACGAGCTGGAAACCTACCCAGCTTAAAGAGGAAATCTCTGCGCCAGGATTTACCCTCTTTTTCGCTGCGGTTTTGCCTTACACTGCTGACAGCTCCTGGCAGCGAGGCCAATTCATCGCCTCCGCCGGGCAAATCCCTGTTCCACGCTACCCACTACGTATGAGGGCTTATGAGCACACAGTTACCTTGCAAAACGATCACCAAAATCGTCGCCTCCGATCTGGACGGCACATTACTGGCACCTAACCATCAACTCAGTGCCTATGCCAAGGAAACGCTTCAAGCACTGCATGAGCAAGGCTACACCTTCATTTTTGCCACCGGACGCCACCATGTTGACGTGGCCGGTATTCGCAGCCAGGTGGGCATTCCGGCTTACATGATCACCTCAAACGGCGCCCGGGTGCATGATCAGCATGACCAACTGATGTACAGCAAGAACGTGCCGGAATCACTGGTTCAAGCCGTGATCGATACGATCAAGCACGATCCGGATATTCTTATCCACATGTATCGTAATGATCAGTGGCTGATGAACAAAGATGATGATGAACTGCGCCACTTCCATAAAGACTCCGGGTTCACTTACCAGTTGTTTGATCACCACAATGCCCCAACCGAAGGGATCGCGAAAATCTTCTTCACCCACCCCAACCAAGATCACGACCACCTGGTGACATTTGAAAACCAGCTGCGTGAACAGTTTGCCGATCAGGTCAATATTGCTTTTTCTACGCCTTGGTGCCTGGAAGTCATGTGCGGCGGTGTCTCTAAAGGCGACGCGCTCAAAGCGGTAGCCCGCTCCCAGGCATTGGAACTGGAAAACTGCATCGCCTTTGGCGATGGGATGAATGATGTTGAAATGCTTTCAATGGCGGGTAAAGGGCTGGTGATGGGCACATCACACCACAAAGTTAAGGCCGCTCTGCCCGAGCATGAAATCATCGGCAGCAATGCCGATGATGCGGTAGCCCACTACTTACAGCAGCATTTGTTGTAATTGTCAGGCAAAAGGCAGCCAAGGCTGCCTTTACTTTTTCTCCAGCTAACTCTGCCTGGACTCGCTGCGGCTGGATAAGTGCTCTTTAGCCATAATCGCCTGCCATTCAGCGTCACTGACCGGCATGACCGACAACCGGTTACCCCGTTTGACCAACGGCATGTTGGCCAGTTCCGGCATCGCTTTCATGACTGACAGCGGGATCACCCTTGCCGTCTTGCGCACAAACTCAATATCCACCATCAACCAACGTGGCTTGTCCGGATCCGATTTCGGGTCGAAATACTCACTATGCGGATCAAACTGATAATGGTCGGGATAGGCCTCCCTGACCACCTTACCCACCCCAGCCACGCCAATATTTTTACATGAAGAGTGATAAATCAGCACCAGATCACCCAGTTTGACATCATCACGCAACATATTACGTGCCTGATAGTTGCGAACTCCCTCCCAACAGGCAATGTTTTGCGTTCTTAGTGTGTCAATCGAGAAGGTATCCGGTTCAGTTTTAAATAGCCAATATGCCATAATGCTATCCGGTGCAGTTAGAGTGATGAGGAAGATATAACATGAAGGTATCCAAAAACCCAGCGGCATTGGCCTTTGCCCTGATGACACTGCAAGCCTGTAGTGTGACCACCAGCCAACATGTTACCGCCCCAAGCGCCTCGCCAACTGCGTTTTTAGATAAGCCAGAGTCAATCCAGCCGCAATCCTTTGTCTTACGCGGTGAGGTGGTGATCGGCCATGAAAGCCAGTATCTGATGCCCTGTGGCAGTGACAAACAATACTGGCTGCCGCTTTCCCCCCAGCAGGCCCAACGGGCGATGGCACTGACCACTCAGCCCTACCAGCCGATGTATGGTGAGCTGATCGGTTACCTCAAACCCTCCGGTACGCATGGGTTTGCTGCAGACTTTGATGCCCAGTTCGTGGTCGAGCAAATCAGCTTATTAACCGCAGAGAATCCAAACCGCTGCCAGCAAGCCAACCAACCGACGCGCGTATTTGGCAATGAACCGGCCTGGTCAGCGACGTTTCATTCCGATCACCTGATCTTTCAGCCACTGGGGCAAGAAAGTCAAACCCTGGCAATTCAGCGTCGCCAATGGCAACCTCGCCAGCGTTTATACCAGTTTAACCAAGGCGAACTGCGCATGACAGAAAACCTGTGTGCCGACACCATGAGTAACTCACTGTACGGCTGGAAAGCCAGCCTGGAACTGAACGGCCATCGCTACCAGGGCTGTGGCACCACCGCCAACATCGACACCACCCTGGACTGGTCCGGCACTTATGTCGCCACCTCTACGCTATCACAAGGGTTTGAAGTTCAGATGGAACTGAACCACGATCACAGCGCCACGACACAATACCAATATGGCGATGGACAACCACCACTGATAGAACGCGGATTCTGGCAACAACTCAACCCCAGCCAGATCCAGGTGGTCATGACCCATCACCAACAGCAGCGTTTACAATCAGAGCGGCTGTTTACCCGTCAGGGCAACCAACTGACTGCCAGCCATGAGAAAGTAGGCAATGTGGTCTATCCGATTGCCGGCGGTGGCCTGGTGCTTTATCCTGCCGTGTCTCGCCAGAGCGAAGATCAGCACCCGACCTCAGCGCGCAACTCACTTCCGCCCGAGAGGCAGGACGTTCCATCCAGCGCACAGTTTGACGCCAAGGTTGATGCTGCCGTCAGAAACTATTTTGCCATCCATCGAACCCTGCCGGACAACAACCAGTACCGTTGGCTGACTTATGATCTGAATGGCGACGGCCAGGAAGAGCTGCTGGTGCAACTGGACTGGTGTGGCTCGGGAGGCTGCACCCTGCTGATTTTTGAAGCCCATCAGCAGGCGTGGCGTTTTAACAGCCGTATCACCTTGGTACAAAGCCCGATCTACCTAGGACGGCAAACGTCACACGGTTGGTATGATCTGATCTTCAATGTCAGTGGTGGCGGAGCAGAAACAGCAAAACACCGGCTGCAATACAGCGGGATCAGCTACCCACTTAACCCCAGCACGGCGCCGAATGCCACCCCCGAGCAACTGAGCGAGGTGAGGTTGTTTTCTGAACAGATTAGTCCGGTGCGTGAAGGAGTGAAACTATGACCGCCGGTTCTTGCCCGCGTTGCGGCTTGCGCCACCAATGCTTTTGCCCATGGTTGCCCAAACTGCACAGCCGACAACGCTTATTGCGGCTAATACACCCTAACGAGCTGCAACGCGACACCAATACCGGCAAGCTGCTGGCGCTATGCCAGCTTAATGTCGAATCGGTGGTATGGGATCGCAAAAACCCACCAGCCAGCCTGCTGGCACTACTAGAAGATAGCGCGTTGTTTCCGGTCCTGTTGTTTCCGGGCGAGCACAGCCTGACATTAGACCAGCTCAGCAGCCAAAGTCACCAGCAACACAAACAACCACTGTTTATTATTCTGGACGCCACCTGGCAAGAAGCGCGGAAAATGGTCAACAAAAGCCGTTGGTTGAGTTCAGTACCATTAATGGCACTGACAAGCGCCGCCCCGTCGCAGTACCAACTACGGCGCAACCAACAAACCGGCAACTTGTGCACCTTTGAAGTGGCGGCGCATTTATTGGGTCAGTTGGATGAAAAGAGCAACCAGCAATATATGCTGGAGTTTCTGGATGACTACTCTGCGGCGTTTAAAGCCGATAAAAGCGGTCATGCACTCAAACAATGACTGTCCAGATTCAAAGGCCGCGGCGTTTCCCTGCTCACGTATTGGTTCCACGTGAAACCAGGTATCAAAACAGGCGCTGCGGCACCCCTAAATAGTAACCCTGCAGGTAATCAAAACCCATGTCCTGGGCAATCTCGCACACCTGCTGGTTATGGACAAATTCCGCGACGGTTTTAGCGTCCAGCACCTGACATAACCTGACCAACTGTGCGGTGATCTGACGTTGCTTGGTATCCTGATCAATATTTTTGATCAGACTGCCATCAATTTTAATCACCTCTGGTTCCAGCTTTAGGATTTCATCAATGTTGGAGTAACCAGAACCAAAATCATCCACGATGATCCTTGCCCCCAGCTTGCGAAAGTGACTGCACACCTCAATCATCCGGCCATAATCTTTGATCTGTTCCGACTCCAGCACTTCTAAACCTAACCGGTGGGGATGGTTCAGCTTGAGGATCGCCGCTTCCAGTACTGCCAGGGTCTTATCGCTGAAAAAGTCCTGCGGGGATAAGTTAATCGAGAAGTCACCCGTTTTATCTTGCATATATTGCAAGGTATTCTGGATCATATGTCGGCTTAAACGGGTATACAGATGGGTATCGGCGATGATGGGTAAAAACCGCCCGGGCGGAATAATCGAGCCGTCTTCTTCCGCGATCCGGACCAGGCACTCCTGGCTGGCCACCTGGTGGCTGCCGGCATGGACAATCGGCTGGCTATAGGTCACGATATTCTGCTGTAAAATGGCGCGACTAACGCAGCTTAACCAGCCAAGCTGTTCTCTGCGTACTTCCTCATTGATATCAACGTCTTTCGCGTTGCAGATATGGATATTACTCCTTACCCCGGCACGGCGCGCTTCAATCGCTTTCAACAACACCTCTTCCGGGGTAGCATCGGGAAACTCGTAGCGACTGACTAACCCGCCACACAGTGATACCGTCAGGGAGTCCACATCAGTTAACCCTTTGGGTTCAAAGTTCGTCTGCTCAACTGCGTCGGCAAAACGACTAAAGTGCTGCTTAATCACCTCGCTGGCCGAGTCCGCCTTAAACAGAAAGGCCCATTCTCCCACACCGATGCTGTACAACTGCAAGCTCGCCTGCTTGCCCAGCCGCTTGCGTAACCGGCTGCGAAAATGACGGGATAAATCCTGCAACAATTGGTCACCAACGCTGTAACCATACTTTTCATTAATATGATTAAAATTGAGTAACTTCAGGGTGATAAGGTGTTCATCTGCTTCAATCGCCAACAGCCGGTC
Organism: Vibrio sp. CAU 1672; assembly: GCF_029223195.1. Classification (GTDB taxonomy): domain Bacteria; phylum Pseudomonadota; class Gammaproteobacteria; order Enterobacterales; family Vibrionaceae; genus Vibrio. Next base: position 15,956 of record NZ_JARHUF010000035.1, read on the forward strand.
CTGTAATGCCAAGCGGTTCTGTAAGCCGGTACGGCTGTCAAGGCGAAAACTCTTCTGCAATTTTTTTGCCTGACGTTCAAGCAGGTACTCCATATGGCTGTTGACACTGTTGAGATCGGCAATGGCATTGCGGATCAGATTAAACAGTGGCGAAATCGAGTGGCGGCTTTCCTCGCTGGGCATACTCAGTGCAGTCACTTCACGGCCCTCACGCAAAGCAAGGTAGGTAAGGCTGTGATGCAGAATTTCTTGCTGATCTTTTTCCCGAAACAGCTCGCCATTGCAGTAGCTTCCCATTGATGGGGCGATCTCGGCAAACGTCATCACTTCTTGGCTGCCATCAATAAAATCAACCCGCGAGGCACAGTTGTAAATCAGAATAGCTTCCGGCTGGTGCATCGCCAGTTCAACCACACCATGCTTGATCTGCTGTAGCGCCAGCAACGGGTGGTTATAGCAGAACTGCACTTCATCACCGACACACCACGGCTTATCAAACACCATACTACCGTCAGGGTGAATCCCGACCACGTGACACACTTCTTTACGTCCCAGAGACTCCCGGTAAAGAGGAAAGTTCTGTAACTGGGCCAGGGTCAGCTCACCACCATCGGCCAGGTAGTGCCGATACATATCCAGTGCACTTTTGTCAGCCAGCTTAATCAGCCGCTCCCCACTCGCACGGCTCACTTTGTGCCTCATCCCGACCGGATTCCACTCTGAATGCGCCGCAGACCAGACCTGTAATATGTCACTATGCAGCGCCACCGCCACGGCGGCACACTCATAAGTGCTGGTTTGATGCAGCACCCAGCAACCATGATCGGTACTTTGTGCCAGGCCGCCGGACACCATCGGCTCTGAAGAAGAAAACGCACGATACAGGGGGTAATCCCGCCCCTCCTGCTGCACGGCGAAGCTGATAACCGCCTGGGTATTATGTTTGAGTTTCAGGCCGAGCTTGAGATCATAACCATCTAAATCCGGGCTAAACGTATAAGGTTGGGCTGTTGAAGTCAGTTGGGTATCGGCAAATGCACAGATGATAACTAAACTGCCTTGCGTATGAACATCTCCGGCCAGAATCAGGGTACGGGTGCTATGCCCAATCACGTGGGCATACGGCAAAGTAGTCAGAATAGATTGTGCGTATAACGACGCCTGCTGCCTTGATTGAGTCGAAAGTATCTGTACTAAGTATTGTTTATCGCTCTGCCAGTCGTAACTGCCTAAAAAATCATTTAGCTGACTGACATCGCTGACCAACTGAGACGTCGTTTGCATGTCGTTGTGTTAAGCCCTATCCGTGATTCACTCATCCATCCATGATGACGAGTTTTACTTTTAACTAAGTAATTTACGTTGCTTGATAAGGCTTGGCTAGACTAATATCAATGACGATGCTTATTAATGCGACAGTCGTTACAAAAGCGTATTCAGCCACGCTAGTTCGGAAATTTCAACATCCGGCAAAGTGCGAATTTCACTCTGTTTAATGACATTTTTATTCATATCATTCAACCAACAAGCCGCAAAACCGGCCCGCTTTGCCCCCTCGATATCGCTAGTGAGATGATCACCGACGTGCAAAATGTTTGCTCTCGGTAGTATCAGTTGATTGTGCGCCAGATCAAACAGGTCACGCGCGGGTTTTGCCTGCCCATCCGGCCCAGCTTGATAGCATGCGGTGAAATAGTCAGCCAGACCAATCCTGGCCAAATCAACGTTGCCGTTGGTGATGGCGACCAGCGGTATATGCTGAGCTAACTGCGTCAATATCTGGTGTGTGGCCGCAGGGACCTCGATCTGACTGCGCCAGTAGAGTGCGATATCAACCCCCTGCTGCGCCGCCTGTAACGCCTGCGCTTGAGGGTAGCCGCACAAACAAAAGCCTTCGCGGAGCTGCTCTAACCGCCAACGGGTAACATCGTGGCGCAGTTGCGGGTCACGTCTGACAACCTGCTTTTTGAGTGCCAGCCACTGTGTACGCTCCAAAGACCGGGTTGCAGGATGATAAGACTGCAACCAAGCCAGCAATTGCTGTTCCATACGCTGGATCACTGGTGCATTGTCGTACAAGGTGTCATCCAGATCGAACGTCATGGCCTTAACCGGGGCGATACGGCGGTAAAATTTCATCGGTTTATTCATTACTCTTCTTACGCGCACGTGGATGGGCCTGATCATAAGCCTGCGCAAGATGTTGAAAATCCAGATGGGTATAGATTTGGGTGGTAGAGATATTTTCATGCCCCAGCAACTCTTGCACGGCACGTAAATTATTGCTCGATTCCAGCATATGGGTAGCAAAGGAGTGACGCAGTTTATGCGGACTGATGTGGCTCGCCACGGCCTGTTTCTGCCCCCATTCCGCCATACGTTTTTGTACGCTGCGATGAGAAATTCGCGTGCCAAGTTTGGAGACAAACAACCCCGGCTCACCAGCGGCAGCGATGCCGCCTCTCAACTTAAGCCATTTCGCGACCCATTCCGTGGCTAAACCGGAAAATGGCACTTTGCGCTCTTTATCGCCTTTACCGATCACCCGCAGCTCACCGCTTCGCAAGTGCACATCACGGACATCCACACTCACCAGCTCCGCCAAACGCAGACCGGCGCCATACATCAGCTCCATCATCGCCCGATCGCGCACCGCCAGCGGATCGTCTTCATCGACATCCAGCAACTGGCTGACTTCATCAATATCGAGATTTTTCGGCAATGGTCGCTTTTTACGTGGCGCGGAAACACCTTTGGCCGGATTGGCTGACATCTCACCGCGCAGGATCAGAAAATCAAAAAAACTGCGCAGCGAAGACAAACGGGTGGCCAGACTACTGGCTTTCAGCCCTTCACGCATCCCCTTACCGGCCAGCTGGCGAACCCAGCCGGCGTCCACCGCAGACCACTCGGTAAGCCCCATTTCCAGTAAATGACTGGCCATGGTTTCCAACTGCTGTTTGTAGTTACGCTGAGTATGTAAACTTAGTCCTTTCTCACTGCGCAGGAATTCGTAGAAACGCTCCAGCGGCCGTCTGAGGCTACTGGGCAGAGGTGTGTTGGGTGTTGTCGTCATGATGAGTTTGCCATACCAGAGTCTGCGCCAGATGAGCGACAACCAGTGAAAGGTGACGCAAAAACAGCGTATCCATGTCTGGCTGAAAATGCCCGCCTTCCTGGCTGGAGAACGCCAGCACGCCCAGGGGTTGTTTTTTGACCAGGGGCAGCACCACATAAGAGCCCATTTCCGGCACATCCATATCACCAAACAAAGCCTCACGATCCATTTTACGCAGACGGCCCAAATATGCGTCCTTACCGTTCAGGTGCGTGGTGGCAAAACGCTGGTAATTCTCCTTGCTCAGCTGAACCTCGGCATCACACTGGCTAAACAGGCGCACGTAGGCCTGTAAACCTAACTCGATAGCTTTCTGCTCAATGGCATGAATGACTTGCTGGAAATCATTACACTTCAGGATTTGCCCTTGCAGATCCATAAACTCATAAAACGTCCGGTCATTATTGGCCGCCAAAGACATTAGCGCCGTGATCTCTTCTTCCAGCTCTTCAATCCGTTGACGCTGACGATTCATTTGCACATGCACCAGGGAAACCGTCCCTAAATCGGTATGTGGCATTGACAGCCGATCGAGCAGCTCTGGTCGGTTAACAAAATAATCGGGATGATCCTGCAGATACTCCGCCACCACTTCGGCTGTCAGCGCATCGGCTTGTACGTCAGACAAATCGTTTCCTCTTTCTTCTACTAACACGACAGCTGCCCATCAAAAACATGGGTTGCCGGGCCGGTCATGTACAGCGGATGCCCCGGCCCCTGCCAGCGGATCTGTAAGTCACCGCCCGGCAGGCTGACTTTGACACTCTCATCCAGCAAACCCTGAATAATACCCACCGCAACGGCTGCACAAGCACCGCTGCCGCACGCTTGTGTTTCTCCTGCGCCGCGCTCATACACCCGCAAGTGTACATGATCGCGTGATGTGACCTGCATAAAGCCAGCATTAACCCGCTCAGGGAAACGTTCATGGGATTCAAGTAACGGACCTAACGTATCTACATCCGCCGTTTCGATATCATCCACCACAGTCACCACATGGGGGTTGCCCATACTGACGGCACCGCAGAACAGCGTCTTGTCACCGGCACGTAAGATATAGGTCTTCTCTTGCTGCTTGGCTTTGAATGGGATCTTACCGGGTTCGAACTCCGGGATGCCCATATTGACCGACACATCCCCCACGTCATCAACATCGAGGATCATTTTGCCTTTTTTGGTGCTGACGCTGAGACGGTATTTATTGGTTAAACCTTTAAGGCGGACAAAACGCGCAAAGCAGCGCGCACCGTTCCCGCACTGCTCGACTTCACTACCGTCAGCATTAAAAATACGATAATGAAAATCGGTTTCCGGGTCGTAGGGAGCTTCGACGACCAATAACTGGTCAAAGCCGACCCCGGTATGACGATCCGCCAGGCGGCGGATCAAATCTTGAGAAAAATACACGTTCTGAGTAATGCAGTCGACCACCATAAAGTCGTTGCCTAAACCGTGCATTTTTGAAAAATGGAAATGCATTTGCTGTGTGTTACTCCGGTAGAATCTGTTCCAGCTGCCACAAACTGGTCAGCTCCTCACGCTGGCGAACCAGGTGGCTTTGCTTACCATCCACCATGACTTCTGCCGCTCGGGTACGGGTATTGTAGTTGGAAGACATCACAAATCCATAGGCGCCAGCAGAACGAACCGCGAGCAGATCACCTTCTTGCAGCACCAGCGCACGATCTTTACCCAAAAAGTCCCCGGTTTCACAAATCGGCCCCACTAAGTCATAGGTCACCGGATCGCCATCACGCGGCGAAACCGGCACGATGTCTTGCCATGCCTGGTACAACGCCGGACGCATCAGGTCATTCATCGCCGCATCAATAATGGCAAAATTCTTATGTTCCGTGTGCTTGAGAAACTCAACTTTGGTCAGCAGAACGCCGGCATTGGCAGCAATCGCCCGGCCCGGCTCAAAGATCAACTCCAGCTCAGGATGATTGGCTAAACGCCCCAGTAATGCTTTGGCATAGTCAGAAGGCTGTGGGGGTAGTTCATCACGATATACCACTCCTAAACCGCCGCCGACATCCAGATGACGGATGTTGACACCTTGCGCTTTCAAATCGTCAATCAGAGCCAACAAGCGATCAGTGGCATCAATAAACGGCTCAATCTCGGTCAACTGAGAGCCAATATGACAGTCAATTCCCTGGACATTCAGGTTGGGTAAGCTTTGGGCAAACTGATACACCGCCGGGGCACGATCAAACGCAATACCAAACTTGTTGTCTCGCAGGCCAGTCGAAATGTAGGGGTGGGTTTTGGCGTCAACATCCGGGTTAATCCGCAGCGAAATCGGCGCGATCATACCCAGCTTGCCTGCCACCTCATTCAGACGCTCTAGTTCCGGTTCAGATTCGACATTAAAGCACTTAATCCCTAACTCCAGAGCTCGCTGCATTTCTGCGGTCGTTTTGCCCACACCGGAAAATACCACCTTGCTGGCGTCACCGCCGGCCGCGATAACTCGCTCCAGCTCGCCTCCTGAGACAATATCAAAACCTGAGCCTAAGCGAGCCAGTGCGTTGAGCACCCCAAGATTTGAGTTCGCTTTAACCGCATAACATACCAGGTGGGGATGCTGGCCCACCGCGCTGTCAAACGCGCTCCAATGGCGTTCCAGTGTCGCCCGTGAGTAGACATAAAGCGGCGTACCGTATTGTTCTGCTAATGAATTGAGTGGCACATCTTCAGCCCAAAGCTGGCCATCATCCTGATAATTGAAGTAATCCAAAATTCGCTTCCCTTATTTATTCGACTGCTAAACCCTGACTGTTCACCGTCTGTATCGGGTCATCTATTGTGACTGCTCGTTCTGTTGAGTGTCATCCGGAATATAGAGTGCGCCTGACTGCCCACAGCCCGCAAGAGCTGCCGCCACCATGACAAACCACACAGTAAGTAATTTTTTCATTTTGCATATCGTGATTATTAATCCAATGCCCCCTATAATCGCACCACACTCAGGAAAAGCAATAGGACAGACGGATGAACGATACTGAATTTCATCAACTGGTTGATACGCAGATGCAAATCATCGAAGAAGCCATCGATGATTCAGGTGCAGACATTGATTACGAAGTGTCGGGCAATGTGATGACTCTGGAGTTTGAAGACCGCAGCCAAATCATCATCAACCGCCAAGAGCCGATGCACGAAATATGGCTGGCCTCCCGGTCGGGCGGCTTCCATTTTCAGTGGCGAGAAGAACAATGGATTTGTTCTAAAACCAAACTCGAGCTGACGGAGATGGTTAAGCAAGAGTGTGAAAAACATGCTGGTGAACGTATCGACTGGGTGTAAGCCCTGACGGGATATTCGCACACACAAAAAAAGAGCACCTCTGGTGCTCTTTTTGCGTTTCTGATTCAGGCATTCACCGCTTTGGTCGGACGGGTCGGGGTACAACCATCATTGCGGTACGGAATCACATAGGTACTGCCTTCTTCCGGATGGATGATCTGATAGTACTGCGGCAGGTTAAAATTGATGCACTTCGACGCCACGGGATTATCGTCCTTCACGGAAGTGTAAAAACTGTTGACCGAAGTGATCATCTCATCCTTCGAACCACTGAACTGATGGTACACCTCTGTCTGATTGGTTTCATCCAACACATAAATGTTGAAGCCTTTATCAGTATCTTCAAAAAAGAACTGCACCAGACCTTCGCTGGCATAACCATCGACCACATCCGGCAGTTGGTATTCCTGTTCACGATCCAGCATCAGCAGCGGCGACCCCTTCAACTTGTTGGTCGAGATACTGCGATAAAAATCGATCGAGTTTTCCAGTTTTTGCACTGAAACCCCGCGACGCTCAAAGAACAAACCGTAAGTCTGACAGCCCAGGCGAATAGCCTTAAAGCGCCGACGTTTCTCCTGCTCTACCGGCTTCAAGCGTAAATCAATGCATTCAGCCAGCAACTGATAGACCGTATTACGCATCACACCTCGCATATTCTTGGCGTAACAGAATACATCCACCGATTCTGGTGGTATCGCATCCTGATGCATCTTACCCAGAATGGTTTTCAACGCATCCAGCATCGCCGTTTCACCCTTAAAGTGTAAGGTACGTACTTCATGCCATGAGTTGCGATAAACCAAATCAACACTGCCGACCAGATTCTTATGTTCAGGGCCGAAACTAAAAATGTCGGTGTTCTTGACATCCACTTTCAGCGATCGTCCTGATAGCTCCGAGGTCGGATCGCTCTCAAAGTTGATGTACATCGCCAACTGACTAATTTCACACGGGCTTGCCAGCGCCTGCATAGTCGGCCGGCGCTTACGCAGCGAGAAAGTATTACGCAAATCACTGACCATCTGATAAAACTTATCGATATCAATTTGCGCTTCACGCACCACCGCATGCAAACGGGTCGATTCTGTGATCAGACCATTGAAGAATGCCCAGGCAACCAGCTTACTCAAATACTCATGATGCTCAAGGTACGGCTGGCCGAGGATCCGATGGGGAAGCAATGGTTGCTTGTATAAATACCAGCCGGAACGATTGACGCCGCCTTCCTTCACTTCAATAAAACTAAGGTCAGGCTCATGTAAGTCCGGTGAGATCTGCGGGTTGAGCAACGTCACTTTCCCCGGCAACACCTCGAAAGCGGCATACAACTTACGCGCCAAAATACTGATGTCCTGCGGGCTGATCGCGGAGGTGATATCATTGCGTCGCGCAAACTGGATCAGGTTACGGTAACTTTGCATCAGGGCGTCCAGCAGCGCATGGTGTACCAATTTGACCTGTTCGACTTTCCAGTTACGCCGATCATCCAGCTCCGCCAATACATCATCGCCCCAGTTCCACTGTTTGATCATATCGGCAAGCGCTTCACGCCGCCAGGGAACCGAGCCCACCGCTGGCTCCCGGGACAATTTTTCGTGAGTCTTGAGGTAAAAGCAGCGCCTGACCAGATCCAAGCGGTTTTCATCCTGAATGCGCTCCAGATAAAGAGTGACCTTTTCCAGCATCAGGTAGTACGCATCCATTCCATACAAATCAGGCTCATGGGCAAAGAAGCGGCGTTTGGTGTCAATACTTAACAGCTGGGTGTGCGGGTACTCCCAGGAATAGGCTTCCAATAAAATGGCTTTGAGTACCGATTTGTATGGTGAGTCAATACTTTTATACAACTGCCACAGGTTCGAGCCAAAATACTCTTCCGCCGGAATCCGGTTCAATTTTCCGAAGTCGATCCATTCATCGCAATTAATGTACCCGTCCTGACACAGCCTTGCCACGTACTCGTCGTAGCACTCTTCCATTTCAGGTGGCACCAATTGCCATAGCAAACGTCGTCCGGCCAGACGAACTGCAGAACGATAAAATTCATCTAACAGCAGCAGGTGCTGAGAAGAGCCGCAGTTTTCACCGGTCATCTCTTCAGAGTGGTTGCTACGAAATCGGTCTTCATCCATTAGGAAAAAGTTGGCTTCCACGCCGTGGCTCTGCGCCCAGTCGGTGATCAACAGGCACTTATTGCTCAGCAGCTCTCTCGCATCACTGGCCATATTCTGGTCAATACACACCCAGATATCCAGATCACTCGAGGTACTCTGACCGATAGAAGAAGTGCTCCCCATGGTGTACAAACCCAGGATTTCAGGCTGGTCTGCCGTCTCCAGGGGTTGATGGATGGTCAGCTCGGTATCATCAATAAACTGCTGTTGAATGGCGTTGGGTTCAAAGGCGTGCACGCCAAACGGAACGTCAGCGTCGTAGTAACCCGGGATCACCGGATGGTTAAAGTTCAACAAGGCAGGAATCAAGTGAAAGACTTGCTGGCTTTGCGAATCCATAAGCGCCAGCGCACGCTCAACACGTTGCTGGTTCAAATTATCTAGTCGCTGAATGAGTTTCTGGGTATATGCCTGCAAGGGAATATCCTTGGTTGAACAATATCGAAAATCTGCTGATGTTTTAGACCAAACCGGCTAGAAAACGTGATCAATTTAACACTTTCGCCGCGCCAGGTAAAGATTTCCAATTGCAAATAGTTTCAGCCTTTACTTCCGCTGTCTGGAGCAAAATTAACGGCGCCGTAGTGTCGCTTGGAATCCTCTTAACTAATAATAGTCCATAGGCTAAATGAGAAATATGTCACACTATTTTCATGCCATGGTGTAATTCCGCTCCGCAAGCTCGGTGATAATCAACTAACAGTAAGATTTTCCCGGTTGGGATGGTAGGATTAATACAAATAAAACAGCATTGAGAAGACCATGACACAATCCACACCTATTCGCATTGCGACTCGAAAAAGCCCCCTTGCTCTCTGGCAAGCCCACTTTGTCAAGGACGCACTACAAGCGGCCCATCCCGGTTTGGAGGTCGAATTGGTGACAATGGTAACCAAAGGGGATGTGATCCTCGATACCCCACTGGCCAAAGTGGGTGGCAAAGGCTTATTCGTCAAAGAGTTGGAAGTGGCAATGTTGGAAGGCAGAGCCGATCTGGCGGTCCACTCGATGAAAGATGTGCCCGTCGACTTTCCGCCCGGGCTTGGCCTTGTCACTATCTGTGAACGGGAAGACCCGCGCGATGCATTTGTATCCAATCACTACCCTAACATTGATGAGCTCCCACAAGGTGCGATCGTAGGTACCTGTAGCTTACGCCGCCAGTGCCAGCTTAAAGAATACCGCCCGGATCTCGTCATCAAGGAACTGCGTGGCAATGTCGGGACACGCCTTGGTAAACTCGACGCCGGAGAATACGACGCTATCATTCTTGCCGCAGCCGGTCTGAAACGCTTAGAGCTTGAAGAACGTATTCGCAGCTTTATTGAACCAGAGCAATCTCTGCCAGCAGTTGGTCAAGGTGCGGTAGGTATCGAATGTCGCATGGATGACGAGCGATTACTGAAACTGCTTGAGCCACTCAACCACCGGGATACCGCCGATCGCGTACGCTGTGAGCGTGCCATGAACCTGACACTGCAAGGTGGATGCCAGGTGCCGATTGGCAGCTACTCGCTACTTGATGGGGACGAGATTTGGTTACGCGCACTAGTGGGTGAGCCTGATGGCAGCCGCATTGTGCGCGGTGAAGCCCGTGGCCACCGTGATAACGCAGAAACACTGGGGGTTGAGCTGGCGAACGAGCTGCTTGACAACGGCGCTCGTGAAATTCTAACCAAATTGTACGAAGAACACGAATAACCATGGCAGTCTTGGTTACCCGGCCAGGAGAGCAAGGCCAGCAGCTTTGCTCTCAGCTACACGCACACGGTATTCCAGCGCTGCACCAGCCTCTGATCGACATTGTCGCCGATCTGACGGACTCACACCTTGTTCCTTTATTAGCGCGGGCCCACATCGTCATCGCTGTCAGTCAGCATGCCGTGCAGTGCGCTGAACAGATTTTGGCGAATCACCAGCAATCATGGCCACCACAAGTGATTTACCTTGCCGTCGGTCAAAAAACCGCGCACTATTTGAGCAAATACACCCAACAAAACGTACACTACCCACAAATCAGTGACAGTGAACATTTGCTGCAACTCGGACCGCTGCAAGACATTTCCGGCAAAGACATTGTGATTTTGCGTGGTCATGGTGGTCGGGAACTGATCAAACAAACACTAGCAAGCCGTGGCGCACAAGTTCATTATAGTGAGACCTACCAGAGAGAATTTATCCCTTTCGATCCTGTAAGCTGTGTCTCATCGTGGAAACAACACCAGATAGACCAAATCATTGTCACCAGTGGTGAACAACTGGACTATTTATGCCGTCAGCTGTCACCAACACAATTGACATGGCTGACTCAACAAGAGTTATTAATCCCCAGTCAGCGTATTGCTGATATGGCCGTGCAGCGGGGGTTCACTCGGGTTCGGTGCACAGGAGGCGCATCAAACCAACACATACTGGCTGCTCTCCAGCCCTAGCGACATAGGATATAGGCATGACAAATAAAAACGACGAACAAAAAAAGAAAAACCTTTCCGAAGAAAGTTCATCAGCACCGCTAGCTGAAACCACTGCGCCAGAGCCAAACAGCGAACCTGAAGCCAAAGAAGCTCAAGGCCAGACCGAACCCCCTCAGGCAGTGGCAGCGGACAAAAGTGAATTTGAAGAAAAACAAGGTAAGCGCGGCGTTAAACTTGGAACCCTTGCGATTGTTCTTTCAGTCCTGTTTAGCGGTGGTTTGGCATATAAACTGCACCAACAAGAGAACCTCTATCAGGAGCAAATTGCTCAACTGCAACACCAATTAGATCAGTCACACGCAGCAATGCAGCAGGCGCTTGAACAGACTAAACGTGAAACATCTGAACAGACCAATACTGTTTTACATAACACCGAAGTGGTTCTTGGCCAGCAACAGAAAAGCATTGAGAGCCTGCAGATGGCCATTGCCGATGTGAAAGGCCGTCGTCCTAACGACTGGTTACTGGCGGAAGCCGATTACTTAGTCAAACTGGCTGGGCGTAAACTGTTTTTAGAGCACGATGTGGAGAGCGCAACTCAACTGATGGGAAGTGCCGATCAACGCATTGCCGCGCTTAATGACCCAAGCCTGGTGAACTTACGCAAAGCCATGGCAAACGACATCACAAAATTACGTACCGTGCCACTGATTGACCGTGATGGCCTGGTGCTGCGCATTACTGCATTACAACAACAAGTTGATCGCTTACCTCTGGCAAACGCGCTGTTGCCTGAAGCGGAACAGGTTGAAAAGCCTCAGGTATCCGAAGACCTTGCTAACTGGAAAGAGAACCTGATGACGTCATTAAAAGACTTCTCAGAAAACTTCATCACTTTCCGTACACGCGATGGCAACGTCATCCCTCTGCTATCACCAGAGCAACATTTCTACTTAAAAGAGAATATCAAAGCCAAACTAGAAACCGCGATCAAAGCGGTATACACCGAGCAAGGCGAGCTGTACACCACCGCATTAACGACCGCTAATAAGTGGGCGCTTGCCTTCTTCAACCAAGAAGACAATACGGTTCAAGAGCTCACTCGCACACTTGACCTGTTAAGTCAGCAAAATATTCAAGTAGAGTACCCCGTCAAGCTAGAGAGCCAAACTCAGCTGTCGGATGTGATCCGTGAGCGCTTACGCCGTGATGTCACCACCATGACAGATCTGGAGGCGCAACAATGATTAGACTGATCTTCCTCTTTGTCGTTCTGGGCGCGGGCTTGTTTGCCGGCACCCAATTTTCCGGTCAACAGGGTTATGTCCTGATCTCCATCGCCAACACCACGCTTGAGATGAGTGTCACCACCTTGGTAGTGTTTGTGATTGCAGCCCTGGCTGCACTGTTTTTGCTTGAGTATTTGATCAAAAAAGTCATCTACACCAGTTCGGCAACCTGGAACTATTTCAGCATGCGGAAAATGCGCCGCTCTCGCCGCTACACCAATGAAGGTATTATCCGCCTGCTAGAAGGCGACTGGAAAGGTGCAGAGAAGAAAGTGACACGCTGGGCTAATCACCACGATATGCCACTACTCTGCTATTTAGTGGCATCAGAAGCCGCCCAGGGTCAGGGTGATAAAGCCAAACGTGATCGCTACCTGGCATTAGCAAGTGAGCAGGAAAACGCCCAGCTTGCTGTCGAGTTGACCCGAGCAAAGCAGTTTGTCCGTGATAATGACTATACCGCGGCATTCGATACCCTGCAGACATTAAAGGGCCAGTACCCGAATAACACTATCGTCCTGAACCTGCTGAAAACCACCTATATCCAGTTGAAACTGTGGCAACCACTGATTGATTTGCTGCCTCAATTGAATAAAGCCAACCTGATCAAAGATGATGAGCAGGCTGAACTGATCCAGCAAGCGCAATGCGGGCTGTTACACGAAGTCGCTCAGCAACAGGGAAGTGAAGGACTGATCGCCCACTGGAATGGCTTGCCACGCAAGGTAAAACATAATTCCCACCTGATCGCGTGTTTTGCCAAAGAGCTGATCGCAAGAAAAGCCGATTCGGAAGCCTTCACGGTATTAAAAGAGAGTGTAAAAAAATACCCAAGCGCTGAGCTCTATCGGTTACTGCCTGATCTGAATGTTCCGGATGTTCACCCAGTGATCGTTTTCTTAGAAGATGTTGTCAAAAAAGACCCGGAAAATGCAGCAGCACACAGTGCCTTGGCCCACTTCTTCTTCCGTCAGGAAAAATGGCAACCGGCACAAACGCATTTTGAAATTGCATTGAAGCTTCGCTCTGACGTTTCGGACTATGCCTTTTTGGCCGACACCCTGGAAAAGCAAAACCTGACCAAGGCAGCTCACGAGGTGTCACGCAAGGCGCTAATGTTAGTAAAAACAGACTAATCCTCTTCTCTCCAAACCGTAAACCTAAAGCCGGCAGCCCTCCTGCCGGCTTTTTTATCCTCTATACCCGCCAATTACACTGCCATTCTCTGTCTATAACGATCACCCTGACTCTATCGACTACCATCTCGATAGCATGGGCTTTTCATGGATAACCTCCCTGGCCATATAAGCTTGCAGCAGGTTGATATCTGGTTTCAGGACGAAGCGAGACTAGGACAACAAACCCAGGAACGCGCCCAAGAGCGGTGAAACGACAACCGTTTGATTATGGCTGGTCTATTTGGTTCAATCTGTCCCTGTAGAGGAATTGGTGAAGCGATAGTCGTATTCTGGGTCAACAAAGCCATAATGTAGAGCACTTAAGACAGAGCTCATCAGTCACTGAAAAAGGCCGTTGCGCGTTGTTGTAATGGATGGTGCAAGATGGCATACCGAAGAGATTGCCAATGAACTCGCGAACGTCAGCATCACCAAATTGCCGCCATATTCACCTGAACTGAACCCTATTGAGCGAGTATGGTGTTAGTTCAGACAGCACTATCTGGCCAACCAATGTTTTGAGAACTATGACAACATTGTTTCCACATGTCTGCACAGCCAGGAATCGGTTTCTGCAGAGCACCAAAAGGGTCAGCAAAATGTACTCAAGAGGGTGAATAGGCCTGGTTAATTTTCCGGACTGGTATCAGTTTTCCCAGTCCGGAAACGAAGAAACCCCAGTCTTTCGACTGGGGTTTGAATAGTGGCGGAGAGATAGGGATTTGAACCCTAGATACGCTATTAACGTATGCCGGTTTTCAAGACCGGTGCTTTCAACCACTCAGCCATCTCTCCGCAAATTGTGTGCTTCTAGCGTGATGTCAC
>NZ_JARHUF010000036.1 GCF_029223195.1 Vibrio sp. CAU 1672
TTCTGAGTACATCATCCTAATCATCCTAAGTTGGTAACCGAATGATCTGATCGCAAAATTTTATAAGAGTTCAAAAAAAATCCCCGAACCTTTCGGTTCGAGGATTTGTGTATAAGAGACAGGCCATGGCGACCCTTTTTAATACCGCTATTCTGCTACCGGCGGTGTTGAACCAGCGCCGCCATCATCTCAATGTGCAAATCATTATCATTGAGGCACGGAATATAGTTAAAGCGTTCGCCACCAGCGTGCAAAAAGATCTCCTGACACTGTTCAGCGATTTCCTCCAATGTTTCCAGACAATCCGCCGCAAAAGCCGGCGTGATTACATCGAGTCTTTGCATCCCCTGATCCGGCAAACTTTCCAGCGTCTTGTCCGTATAGGGTTGCAACCACTCTTCCCGGCCAAAGCGAGACTGATAACTCATCCCAATTTGTTCTGTACTCAAGCCCAATGCTTCACCCAACAGGCGGGTGGTAGTCTCACAGTGCTGCGGATATATATCACCATTGTCAGCGTAGCGCTTGGGAATGCCGTGGTACGAGCAGAGCAAATAGTCTCCCTGCCCATGCACAGCCCAGTGCTCGCGAACCGACTGTGCCAATGCCTGAATGTACAACGGGTGGTTGTGATAATCGCGAATGAAGCTATAACCGGGCATCACCGGCATCTGTTGGAACGCCTTGGTTAATCCGTCGGAAACTGCCGCTGTGGTGGTGCCTGAGTACTGTGGGTATAACGGCAAGACCACCACCTCTTCCACCCCGCGAGCCAGCAAGTTATCCAGCCCTGATTTGAGACTTGGATTGCCGTAAGTCATACCGAGTTCAACCGGTAAGCCAAGTTGCTGTTCGAGCTTCTCCGCTTGACGTTTTGAATACACCATTAACGGTGAGCCCGCGTCCATCCATACGGTTTGATAGAGTTTGGCAACTTTAGGCGCGCGGATGGGCAGGATGATCCCATGCAATAATGGGCACCATAACCATCGCGTCATATCCACCACCCGGTGATCATGAAGAAACTGACTTAAAAAACGTTTGACCGCTGGCACGGTGGCTTCATCAGGAGTTCCGAGGTTAACCAGCAGCACCCCTTGTTTATTATTGTTTTTCATAGCGTCCTAATCGTGATAAACAGCTTGACTTGTACGACCGAGCGTAAGGAAAAGTTCACTGCGTACAAACAGTAAATAAAAAAGCGACCCATAAGGTCGCTTTTAATATATCAAAAATACGTTTTTTGATTTGGGTAAATTATGCTAGCGCTTTCTCGATATCAGCACTTACTTCAGCAACTTGCTTAGTACCATCGAACTTAAGGTACTTAGTGTTACCCGCTTCCGCTTCTTTACCGTAGTAAGTGATAAGCGGTGCAGTTTGCTCATGGTAAACACCCAGGCGCGCACGTACAGTCTCTTCTTTGTCGTCATCACGAACAACAAGATCTTCACCGGTTACGTCGTCTTTGCCTTCCACTTTAGGCGGGTTGTACACAACGTGGTAAGTACGGCCTGAAGGCAGGTGAGCACGACGGCCAGCCATACGCTCAACGATCACGTCGTCCGCGACGTCAAATTCAATCACGTAATCGACATCAACACCCATTGCTTTTAGGCCATCAGCCTGAGGGATTGTGCGAGGGAAACCGTCTAGCAGGAAGCCTTTTTCGCAGTCATCTTGAGCAATACGCTCTTTGATCAGACCAAGGATGATTTCATCAGAAACTAGCTGACCAGCGTCGATTACAGCTTTAGCTTGCTTGCCAAGTTCTGTACCCGCTTTGATAGCAGCACGTAGCATGTCACCAGTAGAGATTTGCGGAACACCGTATTTTTCCATGATGAAATTAGCTTGTGTGCCTTTACCTGCACCTGGAGCACCTAGAAGAATGATGCGCATGTTGAATCCTCTTAAGATAATAATGATTTATACCGAAGCTCACTATGCCCTGCTCTGTACCTCGAACGCACAGCAACTCACGGTAAGTTTCGGTATAACTGTTTACAGTTAACAAGAAAACAGGCGTGCACATTACACGCCTGTTCACCTGGTTTCAAGATTGCATTCTATCATACAATTTGAAACCATAGCGCGAACTACGACTAAAGAATGCTTAAACACTCACATTTACCCGCCACTTCGCGCCGTTTCATTCACTATTAGCGCAAATACACCAAAAAGCCCGCCAAATGCGAGCTTTTTAAGTGGGTTACGTTATTAGTCCTTAGTCAAAAGCGTGTTGATGGCACCTAAAAATTGCGAAGGATCTTCCATCGAACCACGCTCAGCCAGCATCGCCTGACCCAGCAGTACTTCTACCCAACGGCCGAATGCCTGTTCATCAGCTTCGTCAGCCATTTGCTGAACCATCGGGTGTTCAGGGTTAAGTTCAAAGATGTACTTCACCGCCGGTGCAGCCTGACCGGCAGCCTCAAGCAGCTTAGCCATTTGGGTGCCCATTTCGAAGTCATCGGTGACCACTACCGCGGGCGTCGACGCAAGCTTGAAGGTCGTGCGAACGTCTTTCACACGATCGCCCAGATACGTTTTGGTACGTTCAACCACCGATTTGAACTCTTCTGCAGTTTCTTTGTGCTTCTCTTTCTCAGCTTCATCTTCAAACTGACTCAGGTCTAAACCTGCTTTGGTGATGGACTGGAACTGCTTACCATCAAACTCCGTCAGGTAATTCATCAGCCACTCATCAATGCGATCAAACATCAGAATCACTTCAAGACCTTTCGCTTTAAACTGCTCCAGGTGAGGACTGTGCTTCGCTGCAGCGTAACTATCGGCAGTAAGATAGTAGATCTTATCCTGGCCGTCTTTCATGCGCTCGATGTATGATGCCAGGCTAACCGTCTGTTCCGCAGAGTCTACCTCCGTCGACGCAAAACGCAGAAGACCGGCAACTTTCTCTTTGTTGCTCATGTCTTCAACCGGGCCTTCTTTCATCACCAGGCCAAACTCTTTCCAGAAAGCCTGATACTTCTCTTCGTCGTTCTTCGCCAGACGCTCGAGCATGGTCAGCACACGCTTGGTGCAGGCATTACGCAACGACTGAGTCACTTTATTGTCCTGCAGTATTTCACGCGACACGTTCAGCGGCAGGTCGTTGGAGTCAATCAGACCACGGACAAAGCGCAGGTACGACGGCATGAACTGCTCAGCGTCATCCATAATGAACACCCGCTGTACGTACAGCTTCAGGCCGGACTTATGGTCGCGGTTCATCATATCCCACGGCGCTTTGGCCGGAATGTACAACAGGCTGGTGTAGTCATTCTTACCTTCGACCCGGTTGTGGCTCCACACCAGAGGCTCAGCGAAATCGTGCGAGACATGTTTGTAGAACTCTTGGTACTCTTCATCGCTGATGTCTGACTTATTACGGTTCCAAAGTGCTTGCGCTTTATTGATTTGCTCCCAGGCTTTCTCTCCGGTTTCTTTACCTTCGTCATCACGCACGGCGGTCTGAATTGAAACCGGAATGCCGATATGGTCAGAGTACTTGCTGATCACTTCACGCAGGCGCCATTCACTTAGGAACTCTTTGGCATCATCACGCATGTGCAGGATGATATCGGTACCGCGAGACTCTTTGTTAATCCCCTCGACGGTGTACTCCCCTTCACCGGTGGAGTGCCACTGCACCGCCTCGTCGGTCGCAAGGCCAGCGGCCCGGGTACGTACGGTGACCGCATCTGCGACGATGAAAGCAGAGTAAAAGCCAACCCCAAACTGACCAATCAACTGGGACTCTTTAGTTTGATCTTCCGAGAGTTTGGAGAAAAACTCAGCCGTGCCTGATTTGGCAATGGTGCCTAGGTGTTCAATCACATCCTCGCGGCTCATACCAATCCCGTTATCAGAAATGGTCAGCGTATTCGCCACTTCATCAAACGACAGTTTCACACCTAAATCGGCATCGCCATTGTATAATTCGGGATTGGACAAGGCTTGAAAGCGCAGCTTGTCCGAGGCGTCAGAGGCATTTGAGATCAACTCGCGCAGAAAGATCTCTTTATTCGAGTAAAGAGAGTGAATCATCAGATGAAGTAACTGTTTTACTTCAGATTGAAAGCCACGAGTTTCTTTGTTTTGTGATACTGTTTCGCTCATGTTTGCTCCGTAACATTTAAACTGACAGTCTGGAATTGACTGACTCTTCACTGCTCCCTAACAAAGAGAGCCACATCTGGTTTTTATTTAACATGCGGCTGACAAATGTAAATTCAAGGTCAATCTTGGTAAAAACAGTGTTTTTTTAGAAAAATTTAATTATCCTAAGCACCTAAAATAATCTAAAACCAAACAAGTGAAGTTTTAACCCGTAACTCACGATAACTGAAAAAGCATCCATCTAAGAAGAACTCAATGACTAACATCGGCACCAAATTCCTACTTGCTCAAAGATTTGTCTTTGACCCAAATAGCAATTCTCTCGCTGACCAACAAAGTGACAACGATATTGTCCGTTTAGGAAGTAATGAAAGCCGCATTCTGCTTATGCTTTCGGAGAGACCCAATGAAGTTCTGACCCGTCACGAACTCCATGAGTTCGTTTGGCGAGAACAAGGCTTTGAGGTGGATGACTCAAGCCTGACCCAAGCAATCTCGACACTGCGAAAAATGTTGAAGGACTCAACTAAGTCGCCAGAATTTGTCAAAACCGTACCCAAACGCGGCTATCAACTGATCTGTCCGGTAGAACGTCTCAGTCCCTTGTTGAGTGATCCCCAAGATGAACAAGAGCCTGAACCAGAAACAGCAGACCAAAACCAAGACCAGGAGTTAACGCCAGAAGAGGCAATGCCGATCGCCGACGCTGAAATCGATGATACGGCAGAGCTTTCCCCGGATGACAGCCTCACGGCACCAGAAAAACGCACCAATCCATGGCTGGTACGCGGCTTATGGCTGCTTGCCGCACTGCTTCCTGTTTGTGTGCTGCTGCTTACCAACCCGGCAGAATCCAAGTTCCGCCAGATAGGTAATTATAACAACGTGGCCGTGATGACCCCGGTCAATCACCCGCCATTAAATGATTGGATGACATCAATTGAGCAGTGCATCAGCCATTACGTTAAGGCCCACAGTAGCGAGGAAGCCCCAATTGAGGTGATTGCTACTGGTGGCCAAAACCATCAGCTGGTTTTGAACTACATCCACAGTGCTGACCATTCAAACAAAAACGTGACACTGCGTATTATCGCCGGTCAGAAAGATCCAGCAGATATCTGCAAGTAGGAGGACATGATGAAAATTAAAATGGCATCGGTAGTTTTAGCCGTTTCGATCCTCTTCAGCGGCTGGCTGTACTGGGGCAGTGATCTTAAAATTGAGCAGGTTCTGACATCCAACGAATGGCAGTCGTCATTGGTCGCGGTTATCACGCAAGAGTTGCCCGACAGTGCCAATATTGGCCCGCTGCGTAAAGTCAAAGTCGCCTCCAACGTCAAGTACTTACCAAATGGTGAGTATATTCGCGTCGCAACTATCCGGCTATTTGCCGACGTCAACGCAAGCGATGCCGAATCGGCGATCAATATCTCCGAAAAAGGTCGTTGGGAAGTCAGTGATAACTACTTACTGGTCACGCCGGTTGAGTTCAAGAACACCTCTTCTTCTCAATCGTCAGATTTTACCGCTGAGCAGCTTAAACTCATCACCCAGATTTTTAAGCTTGATGCCGAACAAAGCCGCCGGATCGATGTAGTCAATGAGAAAACGCTGTTATTGACTAGCCTTAATCATGGCTCTACGGTACTGTTTAGAAATTGATTCTTTATCACTGAATAAGGGGGCTCCGGCCCCCTTTTATTTTGCTCATGGATTGGCTGGACACATTTACTCTTTTTATCGGCTCACTTATCGCCAATACCCTCGCCTCGTTGTCTGGTGGCGGAGCCGGTTTACTGCAATTGCCACTGTTACTCTTCCTTGGTCTGCCCTTCTCGGTCGCGCTGGCTACCCACAAAATCGCTACCGTGGCATTAGGCCTGGGCGCGGCTACCACGCATGTTCGTGCCGGTAGCATTGAACTAAAACTGGCCGTGTATCTGATACTTACCGGCAGTATCGGCGTGGTACTCGGTGCTAATATCATCTTCTCGGTTCCTGATACCATCGCCGAAAGGCTACTGGGCGGGATGATCTTAGCTTTAGGCATCTATTCGAGAATGAAAAAAGAGCTCGGACAACGGGAGGTGCCGCAAAACCGGCATACTCTGGGCTGGTTGCTGGGAGGAGCCGGATTGATGCTGATCGGGATCATCAACGGCTCATTAACCGCAGGTTCCGGGTTATTGGTCACGCTATTTTTAGTCCGTTGGTTTGGCTTCGACTACAAGCAGGCCGTTGCTTACACCATGATTTGCGTCGGTCTGTTCTGGAACGGAATTGGTGGTCTTGCCATCGCCCAGGCGGGTGCCACGATCCACTGGCTTTGGCTACCTGTCCTGCTGGTAAGTTCATTTCTTGGCGGGAGCCTGGGCGCATGGGCCACCAACCGCTACAACAATCGCGTGATAAAGTTGGCGTTTGAGCTGCTGACGTTTGCAGTCGGAATCAAACTGCTGCTGTAGTCTCACGCAGGAAATAACAAGGAAAGTAAAATGGATAAAGCCATCATTGACATTTTTTACTGTCGCCAGTGCAACTGGATGCTTCGCTCAACCTGGTTGTCGCAGGAGCTACTCCATACCTTCAGTGAAGAGATTGATACCCTCAGCCTGCACCCTGATACCGGCGGGCGGTTTGAAATCATCTGTAACGGCAATGTCATTTGGGAACGAAAAAGAGATGGCGGGTTTCCCGAAGCGAAGGTTCTCAAACAGCGCGTGCGTGATGTGATTGCTCCCGAACGCGATCTGGGCCACAGCGATAGCAAATAAGGGAGCGGCGCTCCCTCTCATTAAATGCCCGCTTGAGCCAAGACCTCACCGTCAAACGTGATCACCTTAAGCAAGCGCCCATCCAGCAGGCCATAGCTGGCCGGCAAGTCATTTCTCGGAAACGTCACCGAACCGGGATTAAAAATCACCGCGCCAGCTTGCTCTTGCGCAACAGGAACGTGGGTGTGGCCATGGACAATCACATCACCATCCCGCAAGGGCGGACGTTTATCACTGTTGTATAAATGACCGTGAGTCAGAAACAAGCGCGCACCAGACTCCAGCACCAGCCAGGCATAATCACTCATCATGGGAAACGAGAGCAACATCTGATCCACTTCACTGTCACAATTACCTCGTACGGCAATGATCTGATCAGCGAACTCATTTAACCGCGCCGCCACTTCAGGCGGATTGTAGCCATCAGGAACCGGGTTTCTTGGCCCATGGTTCAGTACATCCCCTAACAGCACCAAATGATCCGCACCGGACTCACGGTAGCATGCCAGTACCTGTTCGGTTGCCGGCAAACAGCCATGCAAATCTGAGGCAAAAAATAATTTCACGACTTCATCTCCTCAAAATGTTTGAGGATATTCTACGGCATTCTCTGCTAAGCTCAACCGAGCATATGAGCATCGCCCGGTAAACCGTGCACTAGCGCACCGCCTCAATCAGCATTGGGACCATGTAATTCCAGCTAAGGTAAGCCAGTCCGACCAACCCCACCCCCCACAAGAACAATGCAAGTAATTTAGCTTTGACAACATGGTTAAGCGGATCTGGCTCCCCACATCCCGGGCAGGCATGCGCTCGTGGAGAAATCGGCTTATCACAAACCGGGCACGCAACTAAAGGCATCTTAGCTCCTCCTTACACTGTAGATGGTATCAAAAAGCGTATAGCCCCTTAACAGAGTCCGCAACTGCCGAACTGGGTCAGGCGTCGCTTTCTACTGCCATCCCATTCATCACAATATTGTTATAACTCACCATCCCGATCACTTGACCATTCTCCACTACAGGAGCCCGGCTGATGCCAAACCGTTCAAACATTCTGGCACAGTATTTCACATTCATCATCGGGTCGACACACAGCGCCGGTTTGGTCATGATCTCATAAATATTCGTCCGTTGCGGTGAACGGTTTTGCGCCAGAACCTTTTTGGCAATATCGTTCATCAGCACAATGCCGAACTCATCGTTATCGTGGCGCTTTTTCACCACCAGCGCCTTAACCTGATGCCGCCGAGCCATGGTGATCCCCTCATGGACGGTCATCAACCCATCCACCATCACGTAGGTCGCGGCCATTACATCTCTAACCCGAATTAACTCATGGCTACTCATAGCTCATCCTCTACCACTTTGGTTAATGTCTCCACCTGATGCGCCACGCCCACAGCATCTTCAATATCCACTTGCACCGCGATACCCTGGCCTGGCTCTTGATCAAATTCACCGACATCACAGATTGTTTCGAGAATATGGCGCGAAAGGTGCTCTTCTACCACAAACAACAGGACATCCCGCTGAACTTCTAACGTCAGGCCAAAAAAGGTTTTTTTCTTATTCAACCCTTCTCCACGGGCGTTATTAATCACCGTCGCCCCGGTGGCTCCTGCTTGCCGCGCGGCATCCAGGACTTTGTCGGTTTTACTGTCCTCGACAAAAGCCAATATCAGTTTAAAACGCATTTTCATTCTCCTCCTTGGCCTCTTTCGTCAGCCATTGAGTAATTTGGGCGTAGCCCATCACTGAAATCATCGGAAACAAACTGGCAAATGCAATCAAGCCGAAGCCATCAATCATCGGGTTGCGGCCTGGCACCGTCGATGCCAGCCCCAACCCGAGAGCCGTAACCAGAGGCACCGTCACAGTTGAAGTTGTGACCCCCCCGGAATCATAGGCCAAAGGAATGATCAGCTTAGGTGCATAAAACGTCTGTATCACCACCACAACGTACCCTGCCATAATGTAGTAATGGATAGGATCCCCCACGACAATCCGGTAACTGCCCAGGGCGATGCCGATGGCCACGCCTAAGGCGACAGCAATCCGCAGCCCGTTAACACTGATAGCTCCCCCGGACACCTGATTGGCTTTAATCGCCACGGCTATCAAAGATGGCTCGGCAATCGTGGTACTAAAGCCAATCGTAAAAGCGAAAATGTAAACCCAGTAATAATCGATCCAGCTGAGTGCCTGGCCGACAGAGAGCTTGATATCATGCAAAAATGCCGGCGCCGTTAATTGCGTTGCCATGGTTTCACCTAGCGGGAATAACGCCATTTCCAGCCCCAGCAAAAACAGTGACAGGCCGACAATTACATAGAAAAATCCGAGTAGCACCTGTGGCAAATTACTCACCGGCCGGCGCAGTACCGCAATCTGAAAACCAAAAATGATCGTGACTATCGGCACGACATCACGAACGGTCGAGACAAAGGTATCAATGCAGTCTGCTAACGCTATCATGCCACCACCATCCCATATACCATCACAAACATCATCGGCAATAACGAAGCGAATGCGATCAAACCAAAACCATCAATCATCGGATTGCGCCCTTTAATCGATGAGGCCAGGCCCACTCCAAGCGCTGTCACCAAAGGTACGGTAATGGTCGAAGTAGTCACACCACCGGAGTCATAAGCCACACCGATTATCGATGACGGAGCAAACCAGGTTAAGATCACCACCCCGACATAACCGCCGATGATCATATAATGTATCGGCCAGCCTTTAAGGATACGTAAGACACCAATCACAATCGCCAGACCAACAGAAAACGCAACGGTAAAACGCAAGCCATACGCATATTCTTTCATCGCATCTTGGGAATGAATAATCATGCCGCCTTCCGCCGCAACTTCTGATGCCTCCTCGGCCACAGCCGTTAACGCGGGCTCGGCGATCGTGGTACCAAAACCCAGGCAAAACGAAAAAATCAGTAACCACAGCACACTGCCTTTGCGGGCAAAGGCCTGCGCCATACTCTCTCCGATCGGAAACAGGCCCATCTCCAGGCCAAAAATAAAGAAGGTCAAACCCAGCACAACCAACAAAAGGCCAAACAGAATGGAAATCAGGTTAGGCAGCGGTTCTTGTAGCACCAGCAACTGGAAAAATGCAATCACGACCACGATAGGAAGTAAATCTCGCGCACTGCCCAGCATGGCGCGAAAAAGCGCAGCTATTCCTGACATCGCCCACCTCCTGAAGTTCTGCCCTGTATGTATCCCGTGGCAACTAGCATGACATAAACCACTGCAGCGCGGTGTGAGCCATGCGATGGGTTAGATAACAATTCGTTACATATGTTAAAATTGTGAACTGAGCAAAACTCATCAACCAAGACCTGCAGCTGCACGCATTGGAGCCACGTCGTGCTGCTCTCAGCGCAACATTCCTAACTTGTTGAATTGATCAACTAAACCGGAAAAAGACTATAATGGGTGAATAAATCGGTTGTTCAGAGGGATAGCATGAAGATACTACTGACAGGGGGAACCGGTTTTATCGGCTCAGAGTTGATGAAGCTGCTTACCACACACCAGGTGACATTACTGACACGGAACAAAGAGCGTGCCAGGCAACACTTGGAATATGCCGATCTCGGCAATGTCACCTATCTTGAATCGTTGGATCACCTACAGGATCTCAACCACATCGATGCGGTGATTAACCTCGCCGGAGAACCAATCGCAGATAAACGCTGGACAGCAGAACAAAAGGAAATCATCTGTAAAAGCCGCTGGGAGATCACCGAGAGGATCGTCGAACTGATCCACGCCAGCACCAAGCCACCCAGCACGTTTATCAGCGGGTCTGCGGTCGGCTATTACGGCGACCAACACCACCACCCGTTTGATGAGTCCCTGCAAGTACACAGCAGCGAGTTTGCACACAACGTCTGTGCTGAATGGGAGCGTGTTGCCAAACAGGCCCATTCCGATCTCACCCGTGTATGCCTGATCCGAACCGGTATCGTCCTCGGCCACCACGGTGGTGCTCTGGCGAAAATGTTACTGCCATACAAACTAGGCCTAGGAGGCCCGATTGGTAACGGCGTGCAGTACATGCCGTGGATTCATTTACTCGACATGGTGCGCGCCATCATGTTTCTGCTGGAAACCCCGCATGCCTCCGGCGTGTTTAATCTGTGTGCACCACACCCGGTCACCAATCAGATATTCAGCCGGACACTGGCCAAAACACTGCAACGTCCGCATTTTTTATTCACTCCCAAGTGGGCACTTCGCCTTGCGATGGGCGAATCCTCCTGCCTGTTATTTGACAGTATTCGCGCCAAACCAAAAAAACTGACCGAGTTAGGCTTTAAATTCAGCTACTCACGCATAGAGCCGGCACTCAAGCATTTGCTTCAAGAGCGCAACCATGAATGATAGAGTATCTTCTCTATCCACCAGCTTAGGGCGCAAATGAAAAAATCTGTTCTTATTACCGGATGTTCGACTGGTATCGGTTATACCTGTGCTCATGCCTTGCATGACAGAGGTTTTCATGTCATTGCCTCATGCCGGCAGCTGGCTGATGTTGAGCGTCTTCAACAGGAGGGGCTGACTTGTATTCAACTCGACCTCAATGATCCTGACAACATCCGCCGAGGAGTAAAGCAAGCCCTTCACTTGGCAGACGGTAACCTGTACGGCGTCTTTAATAACGGAGCATATGGCCAGCCCGGTGCACTGGAAGACCTGCCGACAGAAGCGTTGCGTGCTCAGTTCGAAACCAATTTTTTCGGCTGGCATCATTTAATCCGAGAGGTGCTGCCCCACATGCGCCGACAAGGCCAGGGACGCATCATTCAGAACAGTTCCGTGTTGGGCTTTGCTGCCATGAAATATCGCGGTGCCTATAACGCCTCAAAGTATGCTCTCGAAGGTTGGACTGATACGCTCCGGCTGGAACTTGCCAATACCAACATCCGCGTATCACTGATTGAACCGGGCCCGATAGAAACCCACTTCCGCCACAATGCACTACGAGCGTTTGAGCAATGGATCCGTGTTGAACATAGCCCGCACCAAGCCGCATACGAAGCACAAAGACAACGCCTGCAAAACAGTAAGTCGAATAACGCCTTTGTATTGCCCGCCGAGGCCTGTGTTGAGCCGGTTTTACACGCCCTGACCCACCCGAAGCCAAAGACACGTTATCGTATCACTACGCCAACCAAAGTATTTGCGGTGCTGAAACGCCTGTTGCCGACGGTTTGGCTCGATGCCATTTTAAAACGCGCGGCTTAAGTTAAAAAAGTTACCCGCGTCATGCTTTTGTAACAATCTGATGGCATTGTGAGCAGGCTGGTTGAAAAAACCGCATCTGATAGATCCAACATCTGGTACTCCATCTGCAATGCAGCCAGCCCTTTGCAGTGTCGATGTAGTCTAGATTGACTGTCTCCACCCATACTGGTTTGTGCATGAATGAGATAACAATGACTTTTAATCAGCTTAACTGGTTAAGCGTGGGTGTAGTCGTAACCCTGTTCATACTGTTTTAAGCTTACTTCGCCATACCCGGACTCAGGCGAACACCGGCGGCAATGTGAGTATGGGTAAAGACAACAATGTCACAGCACTTTCGCTTGCAATAAACGCTGCCTCGGCAGCGTTTTTCTTTTATTGCTGGTTGAATTTCAACGCTATTATCTCCATATAATTAAACGACAAAACACAAACGCAAGGACATCCGGATGCAATCTCCTTTTATCGTTGAGATCACTGAACAAAACTTTCGAGAAGTGCTCGAAGGATCTATGACTACGCCAGTGTTGATCCACTTCTGGGCGGACGCCCAACCAGAAAGCAGTCAAATTCTTCCCGAACTGCGCGCTTTGGCTCAACAATACAACGGAGCATTCACACTCGCCTTACTTAATTGCGAACAACAAGGCGCGATTGCCGCTCAGTTTGGTGTACAGGTACTGCCGACCATCGCCCTGTTCATAAATGGCCAAGCCGTAGATGGTTTGGGGGGGGCGCAGCCTATTGAAGCCATCAGCAATATGCTCAATAAACACTTACCAAGCCAGGAAGAAATGGTAATGAAGCAAGCAAGCGAGTTCCTGGCACAAGGTGAACACAGTCAGGCACTGGCGTTACTCCATACCTTGCCGGAGCCAATGCACAGTCGTGGTGATGTAAAGCTGGCGATGGCAGACTGCCTATTGGAGACCAAACAGTTTGAAGCGGCTCAGGAGGTGTTGGGCACTGTTCCGCTCGAATACCAGAACAATGACTACAAGAGCCTGATTGCCAAACTTGAGCTGCAATTGCAGGCGGCCGACAGTCCTGAACTGCAGCGCCTAGAACAAGAGTACGCGGCTAACTCAAGCGATCTGGCGCTAGCCTGCGAACTTGCCGTTCAATACCACCAGGTAGGCCGTGATGAAGAAGCCTTAGAACTGCTGTGGAACATACTCAAAGCCGATCTTGGTGCCCATGACGGCGAAGTTCGTAAAGCATTTATGGATATTTTAAGTGCCCTTGGTCAAGGCAATGCACTGGCTGGCAAATACCGCCGCCAGTTGTACTCCATCCTGTACTGATTATTGGCCATATCTGTTACTTCATGTTTTATACCAATAAAAGCCGGCCAGTCCCGGCTTTTATTTTATCTGCTATGTCGGTATTTCTTATTTAACTGATTGTTTCACTCGCATAAATGCGCAAGAATGAACCAGTTACTATGCATAGAAAGGAATAATGTTATGTTAATCGATTCATTCATCGCGATAGGCGTCTTTGTGGTAGTGGCGATCATCGTGATCGCGTCTGCAGTTAAGACCGTCCCACAAGGCAACAACTGGACTGTTGAACGTTTTGGCCGCTTTACTCAAACGCTTAAGCCGGGCCTTAACCTCATCATTCCCTTCATGGATCGCATTGGCCAAAAGATCAACATGATGGAGCGCGTGCTGGATATTCCGGCACAAGAGGTGATTTCTAAAGATAACGCGAATGTGGTGATTGATGCCGTGTGTTTTGTTCAGGTTGTTGATGCCGCTAAAGCCGCTTATGAAGTGAATGATCTCGAACATGCTATCCGTAATTTGACCCTGACCAATATCCGTACCGTGCTCGGTTCAATGGAGCTGGACGAAATGCTCAGCCAGCGCGATATGATCAACACCAAACTGCTGGCGATTGTCGATCAGGCGACTAACCCATGGGGTGTCAAAGTAACCCGTATCGAAATCAAAGACGTTCAGCCTCCAGCGGATCTTACCGCGGCGATGAACGCGCAGATGAAAGCCGAACGGAATAAACGTGCTGATATTCTTGAAGCCGAAGGGGTTCGCCAGGCTGAGATCCTCAGAGCCGAAGGTCATAAACAATCTGAGATTTTAAAAGCGGAAGGGGAAAAGCAAGCTGCTATTCTTCAAGCGGAAGCGCGTGAGCGTGCCGCCGAGGCAGAAGCAAGAGCAACCGAAATGGTATCCACAGCCATCGCCCAAGGTGATATGCAGGCGGTTAACTACTTCATCGCCCAAGGGTATACCGAAGCACTGAAAAGTATTGGTCAGGCTGAAAATGGTAAGATCATCATGCTGCCACTAGAGGCCACCGGATTAATGGGCTCTGTGGCTGGCATTGCCGAAATGTTCAAACAACACAGTAACGATTAACAGGCGAAATTATGAGTATATTCACCTTACTCGACGGAATCACTTTCTGGCATTGGCTGGCATTCGGTCTGGTACTGTTAGCGGTTGAACTGCTGGGGACGGCTGGCTATTGCTTATGGCTGGGCATTTCTGCGCTACTGGTTGGAGTGCTGCTTGCGATACTGCCACTTAGCTGGCAGCTGCAATGGCTCTGCTTTGTTGTTTTTAGCCTCACCACCACATGGCTCTGGTGGCGGAGGCAGTGGCGTAAAGACTCACAAGATGACCAACATCGCGATCTGAATCAAAAACAGAAACAGCTGATCGGTATGGTGGTCAGGATCGATGAGGATTTTGACGTTGGCGTTAACCGGCTCAACGTTGCCGATACGACGTGGTCCGCACGATGCAAGCAAACTATACCGGCAGGTACTCAGGTTAAAATCACCGCCGTTGACGGCATTACACTCATCGTTGAACCCGTCGAATAATGAACCTTTGCCAATTAAGGTAGAGCACTCTGCCCTTAATTGGCATTTAGTCCTGGTTTATTCATTATTTCATAAGGTTAATAAAATTAATTTCACAAATTAAGTGATATAAATATTATTTCCCTCCTATCCTACTTACATTCCCACGACGAAAATTTCAACAACATAGCAACTAAAAACAATATTTCTGAATTGAAATTTTCATTTAAAAATTAAAAGTTTATTAAATTAATTTTTGATCTTTCCCGGTCAATTTACATACTTATCCATTAAGCACATTATTTTAGTGCTTGGTTTTTTGGTAAGTAACAGAAGTGCAAAGGCGTGAATGAACCTCAATGCGGTTTAATTAGTTCAGCCGTCAGTAGCGACAGGGATAATAATGATTCAACCGCTGCCAACCCGGCGTCTGGTCGTGTGGTATCCCTGGCTTGAACTGGCCTACTCGTAGGTAAGCCTCTCAGGAAAACTGGTTTTAGCGGAGAGGTAGTGAAAGGCTGAAGTAGAAACACTGACTGAAGGGTTAGTTGTATATTGAGGAATTTCGATTAGATGTAAGTAAAGGAAAAAAGTTATGAGATCATTAATTAAACTATTTGTGGTGATCGCCACAATCGCACCTTTAACAACACAAGCAGGCGGCTCAACCGAAGGAAGAACTCTCGCACCTGAAGTAAAATGTCAATTGCCTAATGGTAACATTCATATGCTTCCCCCCTTATACTGCAAAGTCCATAACGGTAAAGAGAGCAAATAAAAAAAGGAGCCAAATGGCTCCTTTTTATTTATTCACTCAGATATTAGAAAGTGTATGGGATGATAACTTGGAAGCGTAGATCCGTCTCATCCGCATCACGAGTATTTGTGTACTCATCACGCTCTAGGATAGTACCGTGTAGACGTACAGTAGATCCTTTAAGGGCACCGCTCTGTAGCGAGTAAGAGACCGTAGCGTTGATTGCATATTCGCTTTCGTAGTCCCAGTCACCAGATGCGCCGCTTGCCGCAGAATCTGCACCTGTACCGTAACCAAAGCCGGCGTAGTAAGTCCAACCGTTACCTTGGTTGTAAGACAGGCGGTTGTACCATGCTAGCTCACCCGCTTTGTTCCAGTCAGACAATGCATCCCACCACTGAGACCAGTTACCATTGTTCATACCGTAAGTGTGGATAGTACGAGGAACGAAGTCAGCGCGGTTGTCTGTATCTGTGTAACGTAGCTCAGACATCCAAGCCAGCTTGCCAAATGAATGGTTCAGAGACAGGCCAGTATGGTAGCCAAGACCATCGTATTTCACATCATCATTAACACCGTAGAAATCAAATGCCACGGTAGTAGCATCGCTTACTGTGTATCTCAGGTAAGCTTTGTAAGATGTGTTATCCGTTTTATCATGGTAACTTGTTACTTCATTGGCACCCCAGTCGATGCCATTCGCATATTTAACACCTGTTGCCTGGCCAACACCAAGCTGGAAGAACAACTTGTCAGTAGCGTTACCGTTCAGACCCAGAGAGTGTAGGTAGCTCCAAGAGGTATCAGACCACAGCGCTGGTGCGTAGTCGTCTTCATGTAGTAACCAAGGTGCTGTAAATTGGTCTGCGCCGAAGTAGCTAAGGTTGAAATCGCCAACTTTGCCGTTTAGTTCGAAACCACGGTAAGTACCTGGTACAAAGCTCCATACGTTACCGATCGTACCGTTGCCACCAGCCTGTAGCATACCGAAACGAGCATTAAAGTTGTCACCCGCCTTGAACTTCAGAGCTGCTTTGTAAATTTTAAGCTGTTCACCGTCACCTGCACCCCAGTCCAGGTTTGAACAGGTTGAGATTTCGTTACACAGGTAACCTTGATCACCTTTTTGGCTGTCGTTGTACAGATCACCTGAGTAGTAACCTGCAATATCGGCACCCAGCCAGCCATCATGGTAACCTGAAGTAAAATCAAGAACCGCGTTGTAAGAAGAGTAGTTCAAGCGACTCCAGCGATCGCCGTTTTCACCACCCGGCTTACCCGTAGTACGAGTACGAGAACGGGTATCAACAATGAACATGGCACTCAGACTTGAGTCTTGCATAAATTCGTTGACTTTCTCGACGTACTCAGCACCGGCTGCACTGTCTGTTGAAGCGGTAGCTGGAGCAACTGCAACAACACCAAACATTGCTGCGGTTAATGCTGAAACTTTAAAAAATTTGTCCATGGAAAAACTCCTAAAAATGGATATAGCTGTATTTTTCTTTCCCTCCTTAAGTTGGCCGCCGAAGGAGAGAAGTAAATTCCTAAGTAAAGCTAAACTGTTTGCAATTTAGCTTTTTTGTTCCTGCATACACACCGTGTATCCACGCTCATAAGACTAACTTCGCAACTAAAAACATCCAAATGGAACTTATTTTTTTTCTAAAAAAATATGAGCCACGCCAAAGTTCCATCAAGGTTATTGATCCAGATCTTATTTTTGAATATCAAAGCATGGAAATATTTAAACCCGTTATAAAACAATTACTTATACATATCCCCTATCTATTAATATGAAGTCACTCGCATCTTCAATAGCACCAAACCTTCAATTTCTCACAGAGAGATGGTGATCACTGAAACAATTACTCCGGTTATTCCACCCAAATCGCGATACTTTTTTGATAATAAATAAAAAGCCCCAAATATCTCTATTTTGGGGCTTTTAGGTGTTATTTTGATTTTTTGATGCTGGTTATTTCATCAGATCCAGCAAGTCCTGCTCCGTTTGGATCTCGACACCTAGCTCCTGTGCTTTAGCCAGTTTCGAGCCAGCATTTTCTCCGGCAAACAACACATCGGTTTTTTTCGATACGCTGCCGGTGACTTTAGCCCCCAGGTTTTGTAACGCCGCTTTAGCATCAGTACGACTAAGCTGCGATAACGTACCCGTCAATACCACGGTCTTACCTTGGAGTGGGAGCTCCACCCCCTCCGCAGGAGCCGATATTGCCGGCCAGTGAATGCCCTGAGCCAACAAATCCTGCACAACTGCCTGGTTTTTCTCTTCGCTAAAGAACGTGATAATGTGGGTCGCGACCACATTGCCAATGTCCGCCACTTCAATCAATTGCTCGTAGGTTGCCGCTTGAACCCGTTCCAACGTTGTAAAGTGCTGAGCAAGGTTAGCTGCCGTCGCCTCTCCTACTTCCCGGATCCCCAGGGCATATAAGAAACGCGCCAGGGTCGTCAGTTTTGACTTTTCCAGCGCATTGACAATATTTTGCGCCGATTTAGGTCCCATCCGATCCAGTACGGTTAACACACCCGCCGATAGCTTAAACAGATCCGCCGGAGTTTCGACCATTTCACGGTCCACCAGCTGCTCTATCACCTTGACGCCCAAACCATCGACGTCCATGGCTTTACGCGATACAAAGTGTTTCAGCGACTCTTTACGTTGCGCTTGACACACCAACCCACCGGTACAGCGGGTCACCGCTTCGCCCTCGATACGTTCAACATGAGAGCCACACACCGGGCAGCGTTGCGGAAAAACAATTTCTCGCACATCATCCGGACGGCGTTCACGAATCACCGAGACCACCTGTGGAATAACGTCACCAGCGCGGCGGATCACCACCTGGTCGCCAACCATGACATCGAGGCGGGCGATTTCGTCCGCATTGTGCAAGGTAGCGTTACTTACGGTCACGCCACCAACGAAAACCGGTTCCAGCTTCGCTACCGGGGTGATCGCTCCGGTACGACCCACCTGAAACTCAACTTCATTCAAGGTCGTGATTTCTTCCTGTGCCGGAAACTTGTAGGCAATCGCCCAGCGAGGCGCACGCGCTACAAAGCCAAGTTGTTCTTGAATCGCGATGTCGTCTACTTTGATAACAACACCGTCAATCTCGTAAGCCAGAGCGTCACGGCGCGCAAGAATATCCTGGTAATACGCTTTTACCGCAGCCATGCTATCAAGGCGTTTGGTCTCCGGGCACATCGGTAAGCCCCAAGACTTAATTTGTAGGAAACGTTGATAGTGACTTGCCGCCAGCGTCGCGCCCTCGACGACACCAACACTGTACGCATAGAAACTCAGTGGACGAGAAGCGGTGATCCGCGAGTCGAGCTGACGCAAACTGCCGGCCGCCGCATTACGCGGGTTCACAAACACTTTTTCGCCTTTCTGGCGCGCCGTTTCATTCAAGCGTTCAAAACCGGCTTTAGGCATAAACACTTCACCACGTACCTCTAGGCGTACCGGCCAGTCATTGCCCTGCAACTTAAGGGGAATAGCACTGATCGTTCGTACATTCTCAGTGATGTTTTCGCCAGTAGTACCATCACCACGAGTTGCGGCCTGGACCAAAATACCGTTCTCATACAACAAGCTCACCGCCAGGCCATCGAGTTTAGGCTCGCAGCAATACTGTTTGATGGTTTGGCTCAACACTCGGTCCTGAGCACGCTTATGGAAACCATCCAGCTCGGCATCATCAAAAACGTTGTCCAGAGACAACATTGGCACCTCATGGCTCACCTGACTGAATTCAGACAATGGCTGGCCACCGACGCGCTGGCTGGGAGAATCCACGCTAACCCACTCCGGGTGCTGTGCTTCAATCTCCACTAACTCTCGCATCATACGATCGTATTCGGCATCTGGTATTTCGGGGTTATCTTCCACGTAATAACGTACCGCGTGGTAATGAAGTGACTCTTTGAGTTCTTCTAGTCTCTGAAGTAAGGATTCGGACATATCAAGCCCCATAAAAGTAAATCGATGATGTTGAAAGAGGATGAAAAAGGGCTCCAAACGGAGCCCTAATGTAATCGCTGGTCAAGATTAGGCGTTAGCAGCAATAAACTCAACTATTTGACGACGATAGGCCGCTAAACGATCCGGTGTCATCAAATTACGCTGGTCGTCAAGTACATTGCCGCCTAGCTCGTCGGCAATTTGTTGTGCTGTACGCAGCATCAAATTGAAGTTTTGATCGGCTTCACCGTAACCGGGCAAGGTCATAAAGAAAGAAATACCTTTGGTGGTAAACTCAGCGGGATCATCATGCGCCAATGTGCCAGGATGCATCATGTTTGCCACGCTGAACAAAACCTTACCGTTACCCGACAGATCGACATGGCGATGGAAAATATCCATCTCACCATAAATCAGGCCATTTTGTTGCATACTTTCAAACAGTTTTGTGCCAATAAACGGCTCGTCGCCCGCACAGTGGACATTCAGGACTATCACTTCCATTTCCGGTTCTGACACTGGCGCTGCCGCCGACTCGATGTCAGGATCAACCCTGGCGTCCAGCGGCTCTGATACCGATGCTTCCGGCTCTGAGAGTGGCACCTGAACGGTCAGCTCTTCCTCAGTTTCTTCCAGCGCCGAGAAGGAAGGTGTCTCTGCGACTGGATCAACCGCTACACGGACATCAGGCTCATGGTCAATGAGTGGATCTGCATCGATGAGAGGATCCGACTCTATCTTGGTATCAAACAGGTTATCTGCGCTAAAATCAGGTTCTTTACGCTCTTTACGGATAATCTCGTAGTCGTCATGGGGGGCTGGGGCGTAGTCATCGTTAGGCTCGAGTTCGTCCCCAGCTTGATCTGCATCCAGTTTATTTAAGGGCTTATCGCCAAATTTTGCTTTGCCCTCTTTTTTACTGGTCCATAAACCATGGAACAACAACGCGGCGATAGCTAATGCGCCCACCACAATGAGTACGAATCGCAATTCCTGCATTTTTTACTCTCAATATTCTTAGTTTTACTACTCGTTCGTCCTTGAGCAGTAAACCCAAGTGCAATAAATACGAATGATGCGGTTACTTTACCAAAACTATGTGGAGGTTTAGAACAACTTAATGCAAGAAGTTCATTTTTTTGTTGTTATTTTTACCACGATCCAATTTCCTTCCCCTGCTATCCAAAACATTGAAACATCATAACCACCAGGTACAATGGCTTTTCATTTACTCAATAGATGATTGATATGAAGATGGAAAATCGACAACGTAGCGGATTCGGCTACTTTCTTTACGGACTGCACCTGGCACTGTCTCCCAGAATTCGACGCTATGTCATTCTGCCATTACTGGCTAACCTGATTCTGGTTGGCGGCGCTATCATCTACCTGTTTTCCAACCTCAATATCTGGATAGAAAGCTGGCTCGGGCAGTTACCGGAGTTTCTTTCCTGGCTGAGTTACATACTCTGGCCAGTTCTGGTGATCACCATACTCGCGACCTTTTCCTATTTCTTTAGTACCCTGGCCAACTTTATCGCCGCGCCATTTAACGGCCTGTTGGCAGAAAAAGTGGAAGAGACACTGACCGGGCAAAAAATCAATGACGATGGCTTAGCGGCGCTGATAAAAGATCTCCCGCGTGTGTTGGCTCGTGAATGGCGTAAGCTGCTGTACGTGCTTCCCAAAGCCCTGGGATTATTCATTTTATTACTTATTCCCGCCCTGGGCCAAACCCTGGGGCCCGTACTGTGGTTTATTTTTACCGCCTGGATTCTGGCAATCCAGTACTGTGACTATCCGTTTGACAACCACCGAGTCCCGTTTAACGAGATGCGTTACAAAATGAAACGAAAACAACACAAAGCCTATGGCTTTGGCGTGTTGGTATCGGTATTCACCACAGTCCCTATACTTAACTTAATTGTTATGCCGGTTGCGGTGTGCGGCGCAACGGCAATGTGGGTTTCGGAATTTAAAGACTAACCATCCTTTTTGATGAGCGGCTCCGGGTGTTAAGCTGGAGCCTCATATCTTATAACTTTTTAATCCTTTTCCCTTTTTTCCATACAGCATATTCTTCTAACATATTCACTAGCGTGTAATGAAGGAACATCACTATGAGCAAAATCTACGAAGATAACTCACTTACTATTGGTAATACGCCTCTGGTTCGCCTGAATAAAGTCAGCAAAGGTAATGTATTAGCAAAAATCGAAGCGCGTAACCCTAGCTTCAGCGTAAAATGCCGTATCGGTGCCAACATGATTTGGGATGCAGAAAAACAAGGCAAACTCAAACCGGGCGTAGAGCTTGTTGAACCAACCAGTGGTAATACGGGTATTGCGCTGGCGTTCGTAGCAGCCGCTCGTGGTTACAAACTGACTCTGACTATGCCAGAGTCAATGAGCCTTGAGCGTCGCAAGCTACTCAAAGCGCTCGGTGCAAACCTTGAACTCACTGAAGCCGCCAAAGGCATGAAAGGTGCGATTGCCAAAGCAGAAGAGATTGTTGCCAGTGATCCGGAAAAATACTTGCTGCTACAGCAGTTCGACAACCCTGCTAACCCGGAAATCCATGAAAAAACTACCGGACCTGAAATTTGGGATGCAACTGACGGTGAAATCGATGTGCTGGTTTCTGGCGTAGGAACAGGCGGTACCATCACCGGAACCAGCCGCTACCTAAAAGGTGAAAAGGGTAAAACCATCACCTCAGTGGCTGTGGAGCCGGCTGAATCTCCGGTGATCAGCCAGGTGCTGGCAGGTGAAGAACCACAACCTGCACCACATAAAATCCAAGGCATTGGTGCTGGTTTTATTCCTGGCAACCTGGATCTGGACCTGCTTGACCGGGTAGAAACGGTTACCTCTGAAGAAGCGATCGAAATGGCCCGTCGCCTGATGGAAGAAGAAGGCATTCTTGCCGGCATCTCTTCTGGAGCGGCGGTGGTTGCAGCAAACCGCATCGCAGAACTTCCTGAATTTGAAGGAAAAACCATTGTAACCGTGCTGCCGAGTTCCGGTGAGCGTTACCTCAGCACAGCCCTGTTTGCCGGCATATTTACCGACAAAGAGAATCAGCAGTAATATGTGGTCAAATCAAATTTTCGTTTAAAAAAGCCCCGTTCAGGGGCTTTTTTGTTGATCCCTGCCTCACCTTTGGTAATATCAGGGTGTTTTATTTCTAGCTTCAAAATAAAAGAAGCAAGTTAAAAAGGTTTCTATGTGATGGCGTGAGCATTTAGTTGCGCAATCACTAAACTTTTGACTAGTATCAGATTTGACACGCTTTGAACTCTCCCGTGCTAGCGCACCAGATACAAAGCAGGTAATCTAAACCTGGTCACAACTAACAAAAAATACATTTATTGGGGTATATCACATGTACGAGAAGCAAGTAGAAATCACTGCAGAAAACGGCCTTCACACTCGTCCAGCTGCACAGTTCGTTAAAGAAGCAAAAGCATTCGATGCGGACATCACTGTGACTTCTAACGGCAAGAGCGCTAGCGCTAAGAGCCTATTCAAGCTACAAACTCTAGGCCTAGTAAAAGGTACTCAAGTTACTATTTCTGCTGAAGGCCCACAGGCGCAAAATGCAGTAGACCACCTAGTTGCTCTAATGGATCAACTACACTAATCCGGTCTCCTATTTCGAAGCCATTTTGTGAAAACAAAATGGCTTCGTTGGAAATAGACTCAAAACTAAGCTAAAACTATTCGTTAGCACACCCATTATTCTCCCGTTTTATAAAGTTGACCAAACTTAAGGTAAAGCTATGATTTCAGGCATCCTAGCATCTCCTGGTATTGCAATCGGTAAAGCACTACTACTTCAAGAAGATGAAATTGTCCTAAACACTAACACTATTTCTGACGATCAAGTAGAAGCTGAAGTTCAGCGTTTCTTCGACGCTCGTAATAAATCTGCTGCTCAGCTAGAAACTATCAAGCAAAAAGCGCTTGAAACGTTCGGTGAAGAAAAAGAAGCGATCTTTGAAGGTCACATCATGCTTCTTGAAGATGAAGAGCTAGAAGAAGAAATCCTAGCACTTATCAAAAATGACAAACTGAGTGCAGATAACGCGATTCACACCGTTATCGAAGAGCAGGCATGTGCTCTTGAGTCTCTAGACGACGAATACCTAAAAGAGCGTGCAACTGATATCCGTGACATCGGTTCTCGTTTTGTTAAAAACGCACTAGGTATCAACATCGTTTCACTAAGTGATATCGACCAGGAAGTTATCCTGGTGGCTTACGACCTAACGCCATCAGAAACTGCACAAATCAACCTGGACTACGTGCTTGGTTTTGCGTGTGACATCGGCGGTCGTACTTCGCACACTTCAATCATGGCTCGCTCTCTTGAGCTTCCAGCTATCGTTGGTACTAACGACATCACTAAGCAAGTGAAGAACGGCGACATGCTGATTCTTGATGCGATGAACAACAAAATCGTTATCAACCCATCTGAAGCTGAACTGGAAGAAGCAAAAGCAGTTAAAGCAGCGTTCCTGGCTGAAAAAGAAGAGCTGGCGAAACTTAAAGATCTGCACGCAGAAACCACTGACGGTCACCGCGTAGAAGTATGCGGTAACATCGGTACCGTTAAAGACTGTGACGGTATCATCCGTAACGGCGGTGAAGGTGTTGGTCTGTACCGTACTGAATTCCTGTTCATGGACCGCGATGCGCTACCAACTGAAGAAGAACAGTACCAAGCGTACAAAGAAGTTGCTGAAGCAATGAACGGTGAAGCTGTAATCATCCGTACTATGGATATCGGCGGCGACAAAGATCTTCCGTACATGGACCTTCCAAAAGAGATGAACCCGTTCCTGGGCTGGCGTGCAGTACGTATCAGCTTGGATCGTCGTGAAATCCTACGTGACCAGCTACGTGGTATCCTGCGTGCATCTGCACACGGTAAACTACGTATCATGTTCCCAATGATCATCTCTGTTGAAGAAATCCGTGAGCTTAAGAAAGCTATCGAAGAGTACAAAGCAGAGCTACGCGCTGAAGGTCATGCCTTCGACGAAAACATCGAAATCGGTGTAATGGTTGAGACTCCAGCGGCAGCAGCGATCGCACACCACCTGGCGAAGGAAGTGTCTTTCTTCTCTATCGGTACCAACGACCTGACTCAGTACACGCTAGCGGTTGACCGTGGTAACGAGATGATTTCTCACCTATACAACCCACTATCACCAGCAGTACTTACAGTGATCAAGCAAGTTATCGATGCTTCTCACGCTGAAGGTAAGTGGACTGGTATGTGTGGTGAACTAGCTGGTGATGAGCGTGCAACACTTCTACTTCTAGGTATGGGTCTGGACGAGTTCTCAATGAGCGGCATCTCTATCCCTAAAGTGAAGAAAGTTATCCGTAACTCTAACTTCGCCGAAGTGAAAGCAATGGCTGAAGAAGCACTTTCTCTACCAACAGCAGCAGAAATCGAAGCAGTTGTAGAAAAGTTCATTGCAGCAAAAGCACAATAATCACGTGAACTAGTACCAAGATATTCAGTACGTAATGGCCATTAGACGGTAAAAATAGTCGTCTAATGGTCTATATTGGTATAGTATAATTCGACAGAATAAAACCAAACCTTAGGAGCATGACACAATGGGTCTGTTTGATAAACTTAAGAAGCTTGTATCTGATGACAGCGCTGATGCTGGTGCAATCGAAATCATCGCGCCACTATCTGGTGAAATTGTAAACATCGAAGATGTGCCAGATGTTGTTTTCGCTGAGAAAATCGTTGGTGATGGTATCGCTATTAAGCCTGCTGGTGACAAGATGGTAGCTCCTGTAAACGGTACTATCGGTAAGATCTTTGAAACAAACCACGCATTCTCTATCGAGTCTGACGACGGCGTAGAGCTTTTCGTTCACTTCGGTATCGACACTGTTGAACTGAAAGGTGAAGGCTTCAAGCGTATCGCTGAAGAAGGTCAAACTGTTAAAGCTGGCGACACTATCATTGAGTTCGATCTGGCTCTTCTGGAAGAGAAAGCAAAATCAACTCTGACTCCTGTTGTTATCTCTAACATGGACGAAATCAAAGAGCTGAACAAGCTTGCTGGTTCTGTAACTGTTGGTGAAACGCCAGTACTACGTGTAACTAAGTAATTACCACTTAGTCGAACCTAAAAAAACGCTGCCATTGGCAGCGTTTTTTGTTTTTCAACTAAGTAAACCCAACGCCTCACGTGGTCTCTGTTTAGCTTGAGCCAGCAACGCTGTTGTTGCATCTTGCAATACTTGAGATCGCACCATCTCGGTAGACTCACGCGCGAAATCCGTATCGCGGATCCTACTTTTAGAAGCAGTCACACTAGAGTTGATGCTGTTTAAGTTATCCATCGTACCGCTGATACGATTCTGGAAACCACCTATTTCACTGCGGTGAGAGTCCACATACCTAAGCGCCGCATCCGCTACACTCACGGCAAGCTGTGCCCCACCAACCGTGGTCATATTAACATCATCAACGGTGACTAACTGTCCCGGCTTCACATCCAGCTCTGTGGCTAAACTACCCTCAATATCAACGCCCTGCGGTGCGTTTAAACTAGCGGCAAAAAATTGCAGCTTACGCTCCTCGGTAACCGAAGCGTTCACTACCGATTGCCGGGCGTTAATGTAGCTGGTAACCTGTTCCAGATTATCTCCGGCTTTGAGCTCAATTGTGGTCGTGGATTGCTCTCCGCCAGCATCTAAGTAATGGAGTTGAAGGTGACTATTTGTTTTATCGACCTGCCAATCTGCATCCACCGCCTTCCCCGACAGATAGTGATGCCCGCCCATTTGCGGCACATCGGTACGCAGATCCTTTAGCGTCAGGGAAATTGAATTAACATCCGCACCGATCAGGAAACTCTGCGATCCATAAGAACCATCAAACAAGTGTTTACCGGCGAACGTGGTCGTCACCGCCACTCGATCTAGTTCGTCTTTGAGAGCATCGACTTCATACTGCAGACTGTCACGATCGGAAGAACGCACGACGCCGTTTGCCGCCTGCAACCCCAGATCTCGCAATCGCTGCAACATTTCGCTGCTCTCATGTAATGCCGCTTCCGCCGTCTGCGCGGCGGAATACGCACTATTAGCATTACTCAGGGCGACATCAAGCCCTCTTGTCTGCGTATCAAGAGTATTCGATATCTGCAGGCCAGCAGCGTCATCGCTGGCTGAGTTAATACGATAACCCGATACCAAATTGCGCTGCGATTCCACATTTTGCTCAGCGGCATGATTGAGATGCCGCTGCGTCATCATCGCAGCGACATTAGTATTTAAAGAGATCATCTAATCGATACGAACTCCTTGCACTAGCACTGCTCTATCGGTAATACCGAAAAAAGCCAGGGGTTAGCCTGGCTTTTGAGCAATATCGTCATACCCGGGTGACATCAAAGTGTCTTGTTCACCACCAAAGCCACTCAGGGAGAAATTAACCCAGCAGACTTAGCGCTGAGTTTGGCGCTTGTTTTGCTTGCGCAAGAATTGAGCTTGACGCTTGCGACAGAATCTGTGATTTGGTCATCTGAGTCGTCTCTTTAGCGAAGTCGGTATCTTTA
>NZ_JARHUF010000037.1 GCF_029223195.1 Vibrio sp. CAU 1672
GTGACGGAGAGCGGCCGATAAGCTGAGTGGTTAAATCGACCTCACTGCTTGATACTGAATCGAAAGCAGCACTTGTCAGTAAATGGCTGGTGAGTTCCATGTGGCAGACCATGCGAACTTGTGGGTAGTCTGACACGGTGGTTTTATTACCTGTTCGACCAAAAATCTGGTCATTATCTGGCGTATCAGGAGTTCGCCAAGCAACACCATCTACAGCATGTAATGTTAAGCCATGCCAATCGGGATGAGGTGTCTTCTCATGCCACAACTGCTGAGTTTTATTAAACACAGCTTTAACCACCTCAGAGCCTAAACGTTTTCTCGCTTGTATTACTGCACTCGGAGCAACAAAAGGCTTTTTTCCGGGTAAAAGGATATCGAGTTGAGAAACGACTTTTTCCATGGATAGGTGTCGGTACAAAGACATACCGACCACGCTCCACACCATCATTTCCATTGGTAGGCGGCGTTTCCTGATGGTAGTGACACCAGCATCTCTAAGACACTCATCTATCATCTCGGGGGATAACAAATCCGAGAGACCAGAAAGCTGCTCAGCTGAAAACTGATGGACGTTGTTTAGGGCTTGTCTTAAGAACATAAAAAAATCCGAGTGCACTGAATACACTCGGATTTTGACATCCTCAGAGGATCGTTCAACCGATCATTTTTGGCTTAACTGATCGGCATTACGGCATGTTGCCGGCATTTTTTTCTCAAAAACAACCATCAGAAGCGATATTTAACCCCTAACGCGGCGCCTAGTTGCAACTCTGGTCCTTTATAAAGCTTCAGCTCAGGGTGTAATTGTGCATAAAGATCCCACCCTTTAGACAAATCCCAATTCAAACCGAGCGGAACGCGGACACCGAAAGGATCATCCCATTCATACCAACCACCAACACCGACATACCAGCTGACCGGTGCATTGGTTCCTAAACGCCCGGACTGAGCAATATAATCAAACGCTATCCCTTCATTACCAATGATGCCGCGATACTGATTATCCAACTCAATCACGACACTCAGTTGCTGGTCAACCGCCATACCCAAGGAAAGATCCGTAGCATCATTCGCTGCCATCACAGCACAAGGTATAGCAGCCAACAATAAGGCAAACTTTTTCATTAACTTCATTACTCTTGTCAAAAATCATCTGACGATATTTCATCATAGCGCTTAAACGCTTTGTCATCTCTGAGTAAGAATGCTGTTCGAAAATACTCCACTGGATAAAACTGGGACTGGATGCCTAACGGATAAAGCAGCAATAACATCCTTGAGAAAACTGGTGTAGAAACCCGTGAGGAGAGAAAAAAAAAGGGAGGCATTCGCCTCCCTTTTTAACAATATCGATGATTAGCCGTGGTTACGGATCCATTCATCCATTTCTGTTTTCAGGTTGTCAGACTTAGTACCGAAGATAGCCTGAACACCACCTGCTACAACTACTACGCCTGCTGCGCCCAGTTGTTTCAGTTTGTCTTGGTCAACAAGTGCAGTATCTGCTACCGCCACACGTAGACGAGTGATACATGCGTCCAGACCAGTGATGTTTGCTTTACCGCCGAATGCTGCCACAAGATCCGCTGCCATTTCAGTGCCAGATGATGCAACTTCTTCACCGGTTTCTTCTTCACGGCCAGGAGTCTTCAGATCCAGGGCTTTAATTACTGCGTGGAATACTACGTAGTAAACCACTGCGTAACCCAGACCGATTGCAACCATCAGACCCATCTTCTGTGCGTTACCAGACAGAACCAGGAAGTCGATCAGACCGTGCGAGAATGATGTACCGTGTACGAAACCAACAGTGTTAGCTACAACGTATGCAGAACCCGCTAGTAGAGCGTGGATACCGTAAAGTACCGGTGCAACGAACAGGAACGAGAACTCAATTGGTTCAGTAATACCTGTCAGGAACGAAGTCAGAGCAGCAGATACCATGATACCAGCAACTTTTGCACGGTTTTCAGGCTTAGCACAGTGTGCAATAGCTAGAGCAGCAGCTGGAAGACCGAACATCTTGAACATGTAACCGCCTGCTAGCTGACCGAAGCCATTACCTGCAGCACGCGTTGCGTCATCAGCAACTAGGTAACAAGTCAATACACCCGTTTGTGTTTCGCCTGCCGCGTTCACACAAGAACCCGCTTCGAAGAAGAACGGTACGTTCCACACGTGGTGCAGACCGAATGGGATCAGAGAACGCTCAACCACACCGTAGATACCGAATGCTAGTTGTGGGTTTTGCTCCGCAGCCCAGTGAGAGAATGCACCGATACCAGCACCGATTGGTGGCCAGATAACTGAAAGTACGATACCCAGACCGATAGCAGCAAAACCAGTGATGATTGGCACAGCACGCTTACCGGCAAAGAAACCCAGGTATTCTGGTAGCTGAATTTTGAAGAAGCGGTTGAATGCCCATGCAGCAATACCACCTACTAAGATACCACCAAGAACACCAGTATCGATCTTCTCAACGCCCATAACACCAGCCATTACGCCTAGTGTTGCAGTCATGATGCCGTAACCAACGATTGCTGCCAGACCAGCAACACCGTCGTTATTTGTAAAGCCAAGTGCTACGCCCACGGCAAATAGCAGCGCCATTTGACCGAATACTGAACCACCGGCTTGCTCCATCAAATTAGATACAATTGTTGGAATGAAGCCAAGATCGGCAGCACCGACTCCGAGTAGAATACCTGCAACTGGCAACACTGATACTGGTAGCATCAGAGATTTACCAACTTTTTGCAGGTTAGCAAAAAGGTTCTTAAACATGTTTTATGCTCCTGATAAATTTATAAGTATTATTCGGGCACTAACGGCACACCCCCGTAGCCTAAATGTT
Organism: Vibrio sp. CAU 1672; assembly: GCF_029223195.1. Taxonomy (GTDB): domain Bacteria; phylum Pseudomonadota; class Gammaproteobacteria; order Enterobacterales; family Vibrionaceae; genus Vibrio. The sequence goes on from NZ_JARHUF010000037.1 coordinate 2,861, forward strand.
AGCACCCAATGAAAATGTAACCACAAATGCATTATATTTTCCGCCTCTAAATATATATTGATAGCCCTCAAACTTTCTACACAGTTACGAAATTAAGTTTCAAAATAAGTCTTAGATCACACCTACAGCGTGACTGTGAAATGCTTTACATTGAACATAAATTCATGTTTTGTAAGTATTTATTAATTAATATTATTAATTTTAAGGCGTGAATAAAATAGCCTGCAATGTTATTTTTAGTAACAAAATTACAAGTGTTCGAAAATAGCGCATTATTTTCAACAAAATGAGTAAACATTGAACTAAGGCTGATTTTTTGGCCTGAACAATAAATAAAAAGGGGGCTGACGCCCCCTTTTTATTTATTGTTCATTTTTCACCGCAAAAAAAGATCTCGAAAATTATTGCTGGTTTTTTGCCCAACCTCGGCAATGGAACACCCTTTTAACTGCGCAATACAGGCAGCCACCTCGACAACATAAGCGGGCTGATTCTCTTTTCCACGATGTGGAACCGGCGCTAAATATGGAGAATCCGTTTCTATGAGCAACTTATCGAGTGGCAATGCTTGCACCACATTTTTCAATTCTGTCGCCTGACGGAAGGTCACAATACCAGAGATAGAGATGTAGAATCCCAAATCCAACGCCGCTTTCGCAAATGACAGATCTTCGGTAAAACAGTGGATCACGCCACCACATTTGTCCGCCCCACCATTGCGTAAAATATCTAATGTATCTTCACGTGCATTGCGAGTATGGATGATAAGTGGCTTATTCAGTTCTACGGCCAGCTCGACTTGCTGCTCAAAGCGCTCTTTTTGCAGCGCGGCTGTCTCTGGCTTGTAGTGGTAATCCAAGCCTGTTTCGCCAATCGCCACCACTTTAGCGTGAGAAGCGTGTTGGCGTAATGTCTCCATCGAGAACGCGCTCTCCACGTCCAATGGGTGCACACCACAAGACGCGTAGACATTGTCGTAAGGCGTGATCACTTCCAACATCTTAGGAAAAGAATCCAATGTCACGCCGACGGACAAGAGTTCTTTTACGTTAGCTTGTTTTGCTTTGTTAATAACGTCTTCAACATTGACGTGAAGATCATCGTAATCCAATTTGTCTAAATGACAGTGCGAATCTACGAACATAGTGCCTCTCGTGATTCAATTAACCAATTCATTGATAATAGTTCAAGGTTCAAACCGGGAAAGTGTTGGACTTGTGATTTAAGCTCGAGCAACTTTTTCGCTGCCAGATATAAGCCGTCGTAGTTATTTGGCTGAAACTTGGTAGCACCGGGAAGCTGCTCTGCATCGGCAACGCCAAACTGAGCTTTCTGAGCGTCGGTCAGCAGGTACCACGCCCAATCTAACGCTTTGTCAGAGTTCTTAGCCATCAGTGATGCACACTGAAACACATCCGAAACCGGCGAAGAAAGCGTCTCGATAAAACAACGCTCAAACGCTTGATATTCTTCGAGCTCACCACTCTTAACCGCTTCAAGCGTATCAATCGGCGAGCCCCTATTCAGCTTGAGTGCATACGCCGGTACTTGTGAGACGCCCTGCTCGCTCATCCAACTCATTGCCTGCTCTGTCGAAGGTGGGGTCACCACCCACTGTTGACATCGACTCTGAATAGTCGGTAGCAGTCGCTCTTGATTATGAGTCACCAGTAAGAACAGACACTTCTGCCCTGGTTCTTCGAGTGTTTTCAACAAGGCGTTAGAAGCCGATTCATTCATCGCATCAGCAGGTTCGATGATAAACACACGGTAGCCATTTAACTGAGAAGACTCATGAGCCAAGCGATTACAGGCCCGAATCTGATCAACCGTGATCGACTTGCCGTCCTTCTCTGGCTTAATCCAGTGTAAGTCAGGGTGACTGTGAGATTGGGTCAGTTGGCAGCTATGGCAGAAACCACACGCTTCACTGGTGTAATTCTGACACAGCAGCGAGTGGCTAAACACTTCCACCAACGTCTCAACCGCTAAACCTTGTTCGCTTTGCAGTAACAATGCCCCCGGCACTCGCTCTGAGTCTAAACTTGCTTTGAGATTCTCCCAAACGGGTTGTAACCATGGAAAATCATTCAACATGAGCCACCTCAATCCACATTCTGCTTATTGCTTCGCCAGCCACTCGTTCAGAGCCGCTTTGATGTCTTGTGCCACCGCTTCAATCGTCTGCTCTGCGTTGATCACAACAATTGAGTCATCAGCATTAGCTAGTTCAAGATAGCGCTCACGGGTACGCTCAAAGAAGCTGATGTCCATCTTTTCGATACGGTCTAACTCACCACGACCACGAGCACGCTCAAGACCTACACGAGGATCGATGTCCATGTACAAGGTGAAAGCAGGCTTGAATTCACCCAGTGTAGTATCACGCAGGTTCTTCATCAGTGACGCATCAATTTGACGACCACCGCCCTGGTAGGCTTGAGAAGATAAATCATGACGATCGCCCACCACCCACTGGCCGTTTTCCAGCGCCGGTTTGATCACATTCTCAACCAACTGAACACGTGCCGCGTAAAGCAAAAGCAGCTCTGTCATGTCTTTTAGGTCTTCACCTTCGTGCTCTTCTTTCACCAGTGCACGCATCTTCTCAGCTAACGGCGTGCCGCCTGGTTCTCGCGTATTGACGATGTCTTCAATACCTGCCGCTCTCAGCGTATCTAACACGGTGTTAATCGCAGTGCTTTTACCCGCGCCTTCCAGGCCCTCAACGACAATAAAATTTGCTTTCATCATTTGTTCTTTCTTAGTTCTCTTAAATAGGCACGTACAGCACGGTTGTGCTCAGCAAGGGATTTTGAGAATACGTGTCCGCCCTTTCCGCTTGCTACGAAATATAGGTAGTTGCTGTTTTCCGGGTTCAAAGCAGCCTCAATAGAGGCTTCACCCGCCATTGCGATTGGCGTTGGCGGCAAACCATTGATGGTGTATGTGTTGTATGGCGTCGGGGTGCGTAAATCTTTCTTACGGATATTGCCATCGTACGCGTCACCCATGCCGTAGATCACCGTTGGGTCAGTTTGTAGGCGCATACGTTTGTTAAGCCGGTTGACGAACACCGAAGCCACGCGCTCCCGTTCTGAGTCAATCGCGGTCTCTTTCTCGATAATAGACGCCAGAATCAACGCTTCGTATTTGTCTTTTAACGGCAGCTTTTCCTGGCGCTCCTGCCAATGAGCATCAAGAATCTTGTTCAGCTTGCTATGTGCACGCTCCAGGATTTGGCTTTCGCTTGTCCCCGCCGTGTAATGGTAGGTTTCGGCTAAAAACAGCCCCTCCAGCTTGTCTCGCTCGATGCCTAGCTTCCCGGCCATCTCCTTCTCAGACAAACCGGTCAGATCATGTGTGACAGAAGGGGCTGCACTCAGCTGTGCTATCCACTCAGTGAAACGACTGCCTTCAACAAAAGTAATCGCGAACTGGTGCTCTTTGCCGGTATTAAGATGCTCTAATACCTGGTAGAGCGTCATTTGCGGTACAAGTTGGTAAGTGCCCGCTCGCACTTGCAGAAGCTCTGGGTAAAGATGGGGCATTAAACGTGTGTATTCCGAAGCTTCAATGATGTTATTTTTAACCAAATCACGCATCACGCGGTGAAAACTGGTACCACTCTCTACGGTAAGCAATTGAGGCTGCTCGAGTAGAATGACCCCTTTAGTGTATTGCTTGGTTTGTGAAACAACGTAAAAAGCACCCGCTGCACCAATCACCGCGATCAGTACAACAACAGCCAACAGTTTTTTAATCACTTATTTAGGTTCCCTTGCAGTCGTTGAGTCAATTTTCCAATTGGAAACAAAATCTGATTGTTGGGTGCTGTAATGCTCATTACGGGGGCAACACCCAATAGTGAGTTGCACATCCATACCTCATCGGCATCAAGCAACTCTGAAAGCCCAAAAGCATCCACCACCACGTTGATGTTTTGGCTCCTGAGAAATTCCAGCACTTTACGGCGCATAACACCGGCCACACCGGACAGGTTAAGCTCCGGCGTATACACCTTGCTATTTTTAACCCAAAAAAGGTTTGCCATTGTAGTTTCAATGACATGATTTTGCACATTTAACGTCACAGCATCCGCAAAACCAGAGCCATCAACCTCAGCTTTGGCCAAAACCTGCTCAATACGGTTGTTATGCTTGTGTCCGGCCAGTACTGGCTGAATACCCAAGCGGGTTGCACATACCCCTAGCTCGACACCTTGTTTTTGCCAAGCAGCATAATGAGCCGGAAAAACAAAGTTAGAGATAGTAACAACGGGGCCATCTACCCCGGCAGGGCTGTATCCGCGCCCGCCACTCCCGCGGCTGATGTGAATTTTGAGCCCGGCCAAACCATCACTTAGCGCAGCATGCTTTGCCCATGACAAAACCTGGCACCAGTCCGGGAAGGGTATTTGCAATACTGCCAGGCACGCTTCCATGCGCTCGATGTGCTCTTGCCAGTACACCAACTGACCCTGCTTGGTCAGAATCGTCGTGAAACACCCGTCGCCATATTGAAAAGAACGATCGCCGAGCGATATATGTGTTTGCGAACGTCCATTTACCCAGAACATGCAGATACCCTTACTTTTTGATCGACAAATAAAACAAAACGGCTCAATGCTAAGCATCGAGCCGTTAGAATACAAGCTTCTCTGTTCTAAACAGTGTTAGCGAGTTTTACTCTGCAAACTTTTTGAAGATTAGAGAACCGTTAGTGCCGCCAAAACCGAACGAGTTACAGATGGCATACTCCATATCGACTTTGCGCGCAGTGTGCGGAACAAGATCGATATCCAGGCCTTCTTCAGGATCGTCCAGGTTGATGGTCGGTGGAACGATTTGATCAACCAGAGACTTAACCGTAATGATCGCCTCAACCGAGCCTGCAGCACCAAGCAAGTGACCAGTCATCGATTTGGTTGAAGAAACCAGTACCTGTTTAGCACCTTCTTCACCAAGAGCACGTTTCACACCCTTAATTTCAGCCACATCACCGGCAGGAGTAGACGTACCGTGAGCGTTTACATAGCCCACTTGAGTGCCTGTAATTCCTGCGTCACGCATTGCTGCTTCCATCGCCAGTGCGCCACCTGAACCATCTTCAGATGGAGAAGTCATGTGGTAAGCGTCACCAGACATACCGAAGCCAACCAGCTCGGCGTAAATCTTAGCGCCACGGGCTTTGGCGTGTTCGTACTCTTCAAGCACCATGATACCAGCACCGTCACCAAGAACGAAACCATCGCGGCCTTTATCCCATGGACGAGACGCTTTTTGCGGCTCATCATTACGGGTCGAGAGTGCTTTAGCGGCACCGAAACCAGCCATACCAAGCGGCGTTGAGGCTTTTTCCGCGCCACCGGCAACCATTGCGTCTGCATCACCATAGGCGATCATACGTGCAGCGTGGCCGATATTGTGAAGACCTGTAGTACATGCCGTAGAAATCGCGATATTTGGACCGCGAAGACCGCGCATGATAGAAAGATTACCCGCAACCATATTAACGATAGTTGAAGGGACGAAGAACGGACTCACTTTACGAGGGCCTTTGTTAACAAGAGCTGTATGACCAGTTTCGATCAGATCAAGGCCACCGATGCCAGAACCAATTGCCACACCGACACGCGGGGCATTTTCTTCGTTAATTTGTAAGCCAGAGTCATCAAGAGCTTGGATACCCGCTGCAATGCCGTACTGGATAAAAAGATCCATTTTACGAGCATCTTTTTTAGACATGTACTCTGTGCAATCGAAATCTTTAACCAGACCTGCAAAACGAGTTGAGAAGTTTGTTGTATCAAAGTGTTCGATATTAACGATACCGCTTTGACCTTCTAGCAGGGCTTTCCAAGATGATTCTACTGTGTTGCCTACCGGTGACAACATACCCATGCCAGTGACAACTACACGACGCTTGGACACGATTTTATTCTCCGGGGATTGAAAGTTTCTATGAGAGGATAGAAGAAGTTAGAAAAAACACAGGCGGTCGAGGTGACCGCCTGGGAGAGATAATTACTGAGCGCTGTTTACGTAGTCGATTGCAGCTTGAACAGTAGTGATCTTCTCAGCTTCCTCATCAGGAATCTCAGTGTCAAATTCCTCTTCAAGAGCCATTACTAGCTCTACAGTGTCTAGAGAATCAGCACCTAGATCATCAACAAAAGAAGCTTCATTTTTCACTTCTGCTTCGTCTACACCTAGCTGTTCAACAATGATTTTCTTTACGCGTTCTTCGATGTTGCTCATTTTCTTTTCCTTTACAGATTTCGCCTAATGCGATGATTCCGTAGTTTATTCAAACTATTGAAAGTTGCAAGGGGGTCCTTGCTGGTCAAACCACAAAATTCGCGATTTTAACCGATTTTCAGTACATTTTTGACTTAAATCATGCACAGATCTTGCGCAAGACCATGTCATTTTCATGACAATTACATGCAACTATAGGCTATTTTTCCAAAAGTAAAATAACTAAATTTGCACAAACTGTCGTATTAAACCATGTACATGCCACCATTTACATGCAATGTTTCACCGGTAATGTACGCCGCTTCAGGGGAAGCAAGGAATACAACCGCAGAGGCAATTTCACGTGGATCACCTAAACGACCAGCAGGCACATTCGCCAGCGTTGCTGCACGTTGGTCATCATTTAGTGCTTTAGTCATGTCTGTTTCGATGAAACCTGGCGCCACTGTGTTAACCGTAACACCACGAGAAGCCACTTCACGTGCTATCGACTTAGTAAAGCCGATCACACCCGCTTTTGCCGCAGCGTAGTTCGTTTGACCGGCATTACCCATAGTACCAACCACTGAACCGACGTTGATGATACGACCAGCGCGTTTTTTCATCATGCCACGCAGAACCGCTTTTGACATACGGAAAATTGGCGTCAGGTTGGTATCGATGATGTCGTTCCACTCGTCATCTTTCATGCGCATCAACAAGTTATCGCGCGTAATGCCGGCGTTGTTTACCAGGATATCGATCACGCCAAAATCGTCGTTGATGGTTTTTAGCGTTTTTTCAATCGACTCAACGTCAGTAACGTTAAGTGCCAGACCTTTACCGTTTTCACCCAGGTACTCACTGATTGCATCGGCACCCTTCTCAGACGTCGCCGTGCCGATAACGGTTGCACCACGCTCAACCAAAAGTTCCGCAATAGCACGACCAATGCCACGGCTCGCGCCTGTGACCAGTGCAATTTTGCCTTCTAGATTCATCATTGTTTGGATTCCTTTTGTGACCGTCAATCTATTTTGCGGCTTCTAACGACGCGATATCGTTTACAGGCGCAGCACTCAAAGATTTTACGATACGTTTTGTCAGACCAGTCAACACTTTGCCTGGACCAAGCTCAAGAAGTTGCTCTACGCCTTGTTCGCTCATTAGCTGAACGCTCTCAGTCCAACGAACTGGGCTGTGTAGCTGACGAACAAGTGCGTCTTTAATTTTCGCCGGATCGGTTTCAGCAGCCACATCAACATTGTTGATCACTGGCAACTGAGGTGCGTTAAATTCGATTTCTTCCAGAGCCACCGCCAGTTTGTCTGCCGCTGGCTTCATCAGAGCACAGTGAGAAGGCACGGAAACAGGAAGTGGCAACGCACGCTTAGCCCCCGCTTCTTTGCATAGTGCACCAGCGCGCTCTACTGCATCTTTACTACCTGCGATAACAACCTGACCAGGCGAGTTAAAGTTTACCGGAGAAACCACATCACCTTGCGCTGCTTCTTCACAAGCTTTGGCGATCGCTTCATCATCTAAACCAATGATAGCGTACATTGCGCCAGTGCCTGCCGGAACCGCTTCTTGCATTAGTTTGCCACGCAGTTCAACCAGTTTAATCGCTTGTTTAAACTCAATCACGCCGGCACATACCAGCGCTGAGTACTCACCCAGACTGTGACCCGCCAGGTTTGCAGGTTGCTCAAGGCCCAGTTCTTGCCACACGCGCCAGATAGCCACAGAAGAAGCTAACAATGCAGGCTGAGTACGGAAAGTTTGGTTTAAATCTTCTGCAGGTCCATTTTGAACAAGCGCCCATAGGTCGTAACCTAGTGCGTCAGATGCTTCTGCAAATGTTTGTTTTACTACGTCATATTGTTCGCCTAGCTCTGCAAGCATACCTACAGCTTGAGAACCTTGACCTGGAAATACGATAGCAAACTTGCTCATGTTGTTTTCCTTTAAGCAAAGTAAAAAGAAATAAGATGCACCTCAGCGCATCTTAAATTTTAAATTCTTGTGAAACTTAGAACTTCACCAGAGCTGAACCCCAGGTAAAGCCGCCGCCAAACGCTTCAAGTAGCAAAGTTTGGCCACGCTTAATACGACCATCACGAACCGCTTCATCCAGTGCTGTTGGCACTGTTGCCGCAGAAGTGTTGCCGTGCCTGTCAAGTGTAATCACGACTTGGTCTAGTGACATCGAAAGTTTCTTCGCTGTCGCTGAAATAATCCGGTAGTTCGCTTGGTGCGGTACCAACCAGTCTAGCTCAGACTTATGCATGTTGTTCGCTTCAAGCGTATCTTTCACCAGCTTAGATAGCTGGGTCACAGCTACTTTGAACACTTCGTTACCGGCCATGTGCAGCCATTTGTCAGCATCTTGTCCACGCTCAGGGACAGGCAGGCTCAGCAGATCACCGAATTGGCCGTCTGCATAAACGTGGGTAGATAGAATACCCGGCTCTTCACTGGCTCCGACCACAACGGCACCCGCAGCATCACCAAATAGAATGATGGTAGAGCGGTCAGTTGGATCACAAGTCTTAGATAACGCATCCGCACCGATCACCAGCACGTTTTTACACATACCCGATTTAATATGCTGATCAGCAACAGATAAACCGTAGATAAAGCCAGAACACGCAGCGGCTAAGTCAAAAGCAGGACAACCTTTAATGCCAAGCTTTGCCTGCACCTGACACGCAGATGAAGGGAAAGTATGGCTACTGCTCGTGGTGGCAACGATAATCAGATCAATATCGTTTTTATCTATACCGGCCATATCAATCGCGTTCTCAGCGGCATAGAAAGCCATGTCTGCAACCGTTTCATTATCAGCCGCGATTCGACGCTCTTTAATGCCAGTACGAGTTACGATCCACTCATCACTTGTATCTACCATTTTCTCCAAATCTGCGTTTGTACGCACCTGAGATGGCAGGTAGCTGCCAGTACCTAAAATTTTGCTATACATGAAGACTAATAATGCCTCTCGAGTAAAACCGCTTCCAAACGATCGCTAATACGGCTTGGTACTTGTCGTTTGACCTCGTGTACTGCTTCGCCAAGTGCATTGACAATTGCAGATACATCCGCACTTCCATGGCTTTTTATGACAATGCCGCGCAATCCTAGCAAACTTGCGCCGTTATACTGGTCGGGGTTCAATGTTTTTAGTTCACTAAATAGCCGGGAAAACAACTTTCTAGCGATCCAACCCTTTATTGTCGATGCCATCATGCTGGTTTTTAGTTTATCAATAAAGAGTTGAGCTGTTCCCTCGCTCGTTTTCAAGCATACGTTACCAACAAAACCATCACAAACAATAACATCAGCAACGTCATGCAAAATTTGATTGCCTTCGATATAGCCAACAAAATTGATCGCATCCGTTTGGGAAAGCATTTCAGCGCAACGCTTCACCAAATCATTACCTTTGATCTCTTCAGCACCAATGTTGAGTATCGCTACCCGTGGCGGTCGGCCAATGTGCTGTTCTGCCAGCGCGCTGCCCATTACGGCAAACTGGAACAAAATGTCGGCATCACAAGAGACATTAGCGCCCAAATCAAGCATCCAGGTTCGTTGACCTGATGCCGTAGGCAAGGCCGAAACCAGCGCCGGACGATCAATACCAGGCAGTAGCTTGAGAACAAAGCGGGATAAAGCCATCAGCGCTCCGGTGTTGCCACCGCTGACGCAAGCGTCGGCTTGATTATCAGCAACCAGATCAATCGCTTTGCGCATAGAGCTGCCCTGACTGTTACGTAATGCCAGTGATGGTTTTTCTGAGTTGGAGATCACTTTCTCGCTATGCATAATGCTTAAGCGAGGGCCGGTGGAGGCACTAACTTGAGATAATTGAGACGTGATCAAAGAATGATCACCGATAAGAATCACTTTAAGCTCTGGGAAATGAGACAGTGCCTGCACGGCGGCAGGCACTGTGACGCGTGGACCGAAGTCCCCGCCCATTGCATCAAGTGCAACGGTAATAGTTTGCAAAGGGTCAACCTTACTTGTTGATAACCTTTTGACCACGGTAGTAACCTTCAGCGGTTACGTTGTGGCGTAGGTGAGTTTCACCTGAAGTCGCGTCTACAGATAGAGCAGCTGTAGTTAGCGCATCGTGTGAACGACGCATACCGCGCTTAGAACGAGTTTTACGGTTTTTTTGTACGGCCATTGACCCTACTCCTATACTATTGGGTTAAAAACCTGAGTAAGCGGCTACCACACCAGTTACTTTTTCAGATTTTTCAAAACGTCGAATGGATTCGGTTTCTTTTCCTCAATTTCTTCAGGAATCTCACCAAAAACCATGTTATTTGAATCAACGCTGCAATCTGCATCATCATGCATTGCGATTTGAGGTAATGCCAAGATGAACTCGTCTTCAACCAGTTGTATGAGGTCCAATTCACCATATTCATTCAGATCTACCAAATCGTAAATGTCTGGTGCTTCCTCTTCCGTCTTCTCACCGTAGTAAGGAGTGTAAAGGAACTCGATGTCACACAGATGTGTGAATACCTCATTACAACGCTGACACTCTAAATCGACTTCGATGTTAGCTTTACCAGAGATAACAACAAGTCGCTGTTCATCTATCTCAAATGACACTGAGACTTCTGCGTCGCGTTTTACGCCTTCAGTTGACTCTGCTAAGCGCTTAAAAAGACTGGCCTGGATGATGCCATCAAAGTCTAGTCGTTTTTGAGCCGCCTTCGCCGGATCAACCGTTCGCGGTACTTTTACCTTTTGCATAGGGCGCGAATATTATCTTCCAAATCAAAATTAGTCAAAGAAAAAGGCAAAAAAGTTATACTTTTTTACGCTTAACATACAGAGCATTAGCCAGAATCGATTTTGATCGATTATGCTAGCGAAAATGCTCGTGTGAATTGTAATTCAAAATGAAAAATTACCAACTTGTTTTAGCCTCGACTTCCCCGTTTCGTAAACAGTTGCTGGAAAAACTGTCGATCCCTTTTGTCTGTGTGGCGCCAGATTGCGATGAAACCCCACAAGCGGGGGAAACCCCGTTACAACTCGTGCAACGACTTGCGGCCGACAAAGCCCGGGCCTGTAACGTGGAAAGCCCCAGCTTAATCATCGGCAGCGATCAGGTGTGTGTCATTGGTGATCAGATTGTCGGCAAACCGCTGACCCGTGATAACGCCATCGCCCAATTACTGGTCCAAAGCGGCAAAGTGATCCGCTTTTATACCGGCCTGGCGGTTCACAATACCGTTACCGGTGTCACCGATGTCAGTTACGACACGTTCGAAGTTCACTTTCGCCGACTAAACCAAACGCAAATAGAAAGGTATGTCGATAAAGAAGAACCATATTACTGTGCGGGAAGTTTCAAAAGCGAAGGGTTAGGCATCTGCCTGTTTGAAAAGCTGTGTGGCAAAGATCCCAACACCTTGGTCGGCCTGCCTTTAATTAATTTGATCGACATGCTGGCTAAACAAGGCTTTGAAGTATTGTGATGAGCAAAAGGCGGGATACCCGCCTTTCGTTATAGCTAGCCTTGACGTAAAGCCGCCAATACCTTTTCCAGTTTTGGCTCCATCGGCGCATTAATTTCCATCCATTTCTCCGTCGATGGGTGGATAAACTTAATGTTGGCGGCATGGAGGAACAAACGATCCAGTCCAAGCTTACCGATATAAGCATCAAAACGTCGATCACCGTAACGGTCATCCCATGCAATCGGATGGCCGGTATATTGAGTATGAACACGAATCTGGTGTGTCCGGCCAGTAATAGGACTGGCTTGAATTAAGGTCGCGTCAGCAAATTTCTCAATAATCTTAAAGCGTGTCTCCGATGGTTTGCCATTCGGATTCACCCGCACGATACTGTTGACTTCATTTTTAAGCAGCGGCGCAGTCACAGCTTTACAGCTTGCTTTCCACTGCCCCATCACCAAGGCATAGTAAAACTTCTTCACCGTTTTTTCCCGGAACTGCGCTTGCAGATGGCGCAGAGCAGAACGCTTCTTTGCCACCAGCAAAATCCCGGAAGTATCACGGTCAATACGATGAACCAGTTCAAGAAAACGAGCCTGCGGACGCAAAGCACGTAATGCTTCGATTGCGCCAAATTTAAGGCCACTGCCGCCATGCACTGCGGTACCAGAAGGTTTATTAAGAATAAGCAGATGATCATCTTCAAAAATGATCATCTGTTCAAGCTCCGCTACCCGATTGAGTTTGGTGCTTGGGGCAACATCATCGGCTTTTTTCTCGATCGTCACGGGCGGAACCCGGACAACGTCACCAGCCTGGAGTTTATACTCAGCTTTGATTCGCTTTTTGTTTACCCGAACTTCTCCCTTACGCACGATGCGGTAAATCATGCTTTTAGGAACTTCTTTGAGTTGGTTGCGCAAAAAGTTATCAATTCGCTGACCAGCCATGTCGTCATCAATATCGACAAACTGGACTTTTGTTCTTATTTCGTTCATGCCCGCTATTGTAAACGCAATTTGTCACGACTTCACATGATTCTTGATCCACAAAAGCAACAATTGTAGGCCGAACTTTGTGCAAAATTCAGCAAGCTTTTGTTTAGATTATTAAAACCAGACAGCAACTCGGTTAAACAATCCGAATCTTTATCATATTTCAAACTTCAACCGCTTAGTAAACAGCCAGTTACGCCTGACAAAAATTGAATTTGAACCCATTTTTACCATCGTTTGCGTTAAAGCAGATTGCTGATACTCCCGAGCGCTGCTATAGTTCACACCTGCTTAGGTAGGTTCGGCTAGATTTTATTCATACCAAACATTTATCCGTAAGCAATGTGAGTAGATAGTTGAAAGTCAGGTGCTGCATTGGCGTAAGACATTTTGATGACGACGAACTTGTCACTCTACTCCCGCATATTCATGATGAGTATTTACCGCCCGAATAGCGGGTTACAAGTCACCGCTTCAAAAATGAAGCCACGTGCGACTTGTAATGACTGACGTGCCCGAGAGCATCCCTTCCAGCCGGGAGGCTGCAAAATACAAGCCATGGGATCAGGCACCATGAAAAAGCGAAACTCAGTGACAAGTAACTAGAAAGATAAAAGAAAAGACAACGAGAATTTTCAATGAAAAGAATGTTAATTAACGCAACTCAAAAAGAAGAGTTGCGCGTCGCTTTGGTTGATGGCCAGCGACTATTCGATCTCGATATCGAAAGTCCGGGTCACGAATCCAAAAAAGCGAACATCTACAAAGGACGTATTACCCGTATTGAACCAAGCTTAGAAGCTGCATTTGTTGATTACGGCGCTGAACGTCACGGTTTCCTCCCTCTCAAAGAAATTGCCCGCGATTACTTCCCCGAAGGTTACACTTACCAAGGCCGTCCAAGCATCAAAGAAGTGCTGACTGAAGGTCAGGAAGTGATCGTTCAAGTTGAGAAAGAAGAACGCGGTAGCAAGGGCGCAGCCCTGACCACTTTCATCTCTCTGGCGGGTAGCTACTTAGTGTTGATGCCAAATAACCCTCGCGCCGGCGGTATCTCTCGCCGTATTGAGGGCGACGAACGTACTCAACTGAAAGCCGCATTAAGTACACTGGAACTGCCTCAGGGTATGGGTCTGATTGTACGAACTGCCGGCGTCGGTAAGAGTGCCGAAGAGCTGGAGTGGGATTTGAACGTCCTGCTTAACCACTGGAGTGCCATCAAAGGGGCAGCAGATTCAAATCCAGCACCTTTCCTGATCCACCAGGAGAGTAACGTAATTGTTCGCGCGATCCGTGATTACCTGCGTCGTGATATTGGTGAAATCCTGATTGACAGCAACACGATTTATGAACGTGCGAAAGAGCATATCCAGCTAGTTCGCCCTGACTTTATCAGCCGTGTTAAGAAATACGACGGTGAAGTGCCGCTATTCAGCCACTACCAGATTGAAAGCCAGATTGAGTCCGCTTTCCAGCGTGAAGTTCGCCTTCCGTCAGGCGGTTCGATCGTTATCGACCCGACAGAAGCTCTGACTTCAATCGATATTAACTCAGCCCGCGCAACCAAGGGCGGTGATATCGAAGAAACCGCACTGAACACCAACTTAGAAGCCGCCGACGAGATCGCTCGCCAACTACGCCTGCGTGACCTTGGTGGCCTGGTTGTTATCGACTTTATTGATATGACCCCGGTACGTCACCAGCGTGAGGTGGAAAACCGCCTGCGTGAAGCTGTTCGTCTGGATCGCGCTCGCGTGCAGATTGGCCGGATTTCACGTTTCGGCCTGCTGGAGATGTCTCGTCAGCGTCTCAGCCCGTCTCTGGCCGAAGCGAGCCACCATATCTGTCCGCGTTGTAGCGGTACTGGCGTGGTCCGTGATAACGAATCTCTTGCGTTGTCAGTATTACGCCTGATTGAAGAAGAGGCGTTGAAAGACAATACGGCTCAAGTGCTAGCAGTAGTTCCTGTACCAATCGCGTCTTACTTGCTCAACGAGAAGCGTCGCTCTGTAAACCACGTCGAACGTATCCAAAACGTCAAGATCACGGTTGTCCCTAACTCAGACATGTCAACTCCTCACTTCGAAGTAATTCGCGTACGTGAAGGGGAAGAAGTCGATCTGCTTTCTTACCTGCTACCGAAGAAACTGGAAGCAATGAAAGAAGCAGAAGGCAAAGAGCCGTCAGAAGCTGAATTTAAACCGAAGAAAATCGAAGAACCGGTATTAAAAGGCTTTGCAGCACCAGCGCAATCTGCACCGGCACCAGCGCCAAAACCAGCCGCGCCGGTGAAAAAACCAGCACCAGCTGAACAAGAGAGTAAACCTGGTTTATTCGGTCGTCTGGTGAAAGCGTTAGGCAATTTCCTATTTGGCTCCGCAGAGGAAGTAGCCAAAGAAGAACCTAAACAAGAAGAGAAAAAGCCGGCACGTGATAACAAGCGTAACCGACGCGACCGTAATGATCGTCGCCGTGGTCCGCGTGATAACCGTGACAATCGAGATTCACGTGACAACCGCGACAACAAACGCCGCCGTAAACCACGTGATGAACAGGCTGCCGCTCAGGGCGAAAGCGCTGCAAGCAAACAGCAACCTCGTGGCCAAAAACGCAAGCCTCAGAAAGCACAGCAAGCGGATAAAGCTCAAGAGACACAAACAGCCAGCAAAGTGGCAGAGAAAGGTCTCCAGTTAGCCGCTGAGGCAAAAACAGACGATAAACCTAAGACCAAAGCAAAAGCGAAAACAGAACAAGTTAAAGAGCGTCGTCAACGCCGCAAACTGAACAAATCTGTACGCATCAAAGACCAGCAAACCGAAGGCCAGGAAGTCATTGCTGATGAAGTTATCGCCCAACCGCAACCTGAAGCTAAAGTAGCGGAGCCAGCGGTAGAAAACGCGCAAGACAGCCAACAAGACAACAAGCAGCAAGAGTCGAAACAGCGTCGTAACCGTCGCTCACCTCGCCACTTGCGTGCTAGTGGTCAACGTCGCCGCCGTGGCCGCGATCGTCGCCCTAACCCATTCCGCCTGCGTAAAGGTGGGGTTGCCTCACCAGAAATGGCCATGGGTAAAGTGATGCCTCGTTACGTACCAAAGCCGGTAGCGAAGAAACAGCAACAAGCGAAAAGCCAGACAGAAACAGCGCTGACACCAATCCAGGGTGGTTTTGCCTGTCCGGAAATGGCCATGGGTAAAGTGATTATCCGTCGTAAAGACGTGGTAGCCGCGACTCCTGAAGCGAAACCGGTCAAGCAAGCTGTAGTAGCAGAAAAAACCAAAACCGCAGTTGAGCAGGCACCAACAGCAGAAACTCAGGCAGAAACGCCAGTAGTAGCCGCAGTGGTTGCACCTGAAGTCAGCACTACAGATGTAGCTGCTACAGACAACGCGACTGTCGCTCAAGCTGAGGCTAGCGTTGCTACGCCAGTGACTGAAGCCAAAGCAGAAGCAAAACCGGCGAAAGCCAAACCGGCAGAAGCAAAAGCGAAAAAGGCAGCGATGGCTAAACCGCATGCTAATGCTCCGATGACAAAAGCACCTGGCCCGCAAACGCTACGTGAAATTGACATTGTGGCAGCGCCGTTCAAGACAGAGCGATACAACGCAAAAGGGGCTGGCAGCCAAGTGGCCAAAAACCAAGCCTCTGCGGCGATGAGCAAACCGAACTACAACTAGTTAAGTTGTGGCTTAAATAACTAAGGCTGCCATCAGGCAGCCTTTTTTTGATCAGTGCAAACAAATCAACACGGCCGCCCCCAACAACGGCAAAACCTACAGTCAATACCCATACCAGATCACGTTTGTTGGTGATAAACCCATTCATTCTTGAACTTAATCACACTTTTCGGTAGCATGCGCCGACTCAAGTTTTCGACACCATTCTGCTGCTCTTTTTTATTACGGTTTGTGCTAGTAATAGTAGCAACATGCATATTGATGCGCTTTAAATGCGCTGATGGGAGCATGCGAGCTACTTACATTTATTAGCATGTGTGCAAATACGAATATGTGTCGGGAGAAATTCATCTCACAGAGAACTTAATAGTAAACATGTTCGAATTTCCGCAATTTTCTAAGCACTCCGTTAAAAACGACGTGTTATCAGGTTTGACTGTCGCACTTGCGCTGGTCCCTGAAGCCGTCGCCTTCGCTTTTGTAGCTGGTGTAGACCCAATGGTTGGTCTGTACGCCGCCTTCATCGTCGGTCTTGTTACCTCTATTTTTGGTGGCCGACCAGGCATGATCTCAGGTGCAACCGGCGCAATGGCCGTTGTTATGGTTTCACTGGTTGCCAGCCATGGGGTTCAGTACCTGTTTGCCGCTATCATGCTGGCCGGTATCCTGCAAGTGTCAGCCGGCCTGTTCAAACTGGGTAAGTTTATCCGCATCGTTCCCCACCCGGTGATGATTGGTTTCGTCAACGGTCTGGCGATCGTGATTTTCCTTGCCCAGTTAGGTCAGTTTAAAGCTCCGGATATCAACGGGATGCTAACCTGGCTACCTCAAGATCAAATGATGCTGATGTTAGGTTTGGTTGCCCTTACTATGGCAATCATCCACTTTCTGCCTAAGCTGACCACGGCAGTACCCTCATCGCTGGTTGCTATCGTAACAGTGACCGCACTGGTGGTCGGGCTGGATATGGAAACACGTACCGTTGTCGATTTCCTGCGTACAATGTCGGGTGACCAGAGCGCAACGTTAGCAGGCTCACTGCCGACGTTCTCCATTCCAGCGGTTCCGTTTACGCTGGAAACACTGCAAATTATTTTACCTTACGCGATCATTCTGGCGGCGATTGGCCTGATTGAATCACTGCTGACACTTACCGTTCTGGATGAAATGACCAACACACGTGGTCAATCTAACCGTGAATGTATTGGTCAGGGCATGGCCAATATGACCTGTTCGGTATTTGGTGCCATGGGTGGTTGTGCGATGATCGGCCAGTCAATGATCAACGTAAACTCCGGCGGTCGCGGCCGACTGTCTGGCATCGTCGCTGCATCGGCGCTGCTGATGTTTATCCTGTTTGCCTCATCGTTAATTGAGATGATCCCATTAGCGGCTTTGGTTGGCGTCATGTTTATGGTGGTGATCGGTACCTTCGAATGGGCAACCTTTAAGTTAGCTCGCCGCGTACCTAAACAAGATTTCTTCGTCATCATTTTGGTAACGGTTGTCACGGTACTGACTGATCTGGCCGTGGCTGTGGCGGTCGGCGTAGTGGCTTCAGCGCTGATGTTTGCATGGCAGCATGCCAAACACATCTACGCGGACACGCACATTAATGCGGAAGGCTCAAAAGAGTACAAGATCCATGGTCCGGTGTTCTTTGGTTCGGCGGCAAACTTCCTCGAACTGTTCAATGCACACGATGATCCTGCGGACATCATTGTCGACTTTGCTGACTCACGCGTAACAGACCATTCCGCGATCGAGGCAATCGAAACATTGGCTGAACGTTACACCGCGCTAGGCAAAACCCTGCACCTGCGTCACTTAAGCCCTGATTGCCGTAAACTATTGCATAAAGCCGGTAGTTTGGTAGAAATTAACGTCAAAGAAGATCCGAGCTACAAGGTAGCGACAGACCTTCTTGCTGGCTAACCGGCAACGTATTATTAAAAGGGATAAGCCAGGCTTATCCCTTTTTTTAAAGCGACTTGAGTATGTTGTCTGACGCCTCTTCGATCAAATCCAACACCCGCTCAAATCCATCTTCTCCACCGTAATACGGATCCGGAATTTCATCATAATCTGAGTCAGAATGACTGAGAAACAGCGACACTTTCCCGGACAAATGCGACGGGCAGAGGTCAAGCAAATCGGACAGATTGGCTTTATCGGCCGCCAAAATCAGGTCAAACTCCTCAAAATCAGTTAATCTAACCTGGCGGGCCCGCATCCCTTTAAACGAGTAACCACGTTGTTTCCCGGCCGCCATTGCCCGGCTGTCAGGGCGACTGCCCGCGTGGTAACCGATGGTACCGGCCGAATCAATGTCCACCTCTACACCTAACATTTTTGCGCGCGCACGCAGTACCGCCTCCCCGGTTGGTGAACGGCAAATATTGCCCATGCAGACAACGAGTATTCGCTTCATTTTATTCCCTGAATTATCGATGGTTTTTCTTCATACTTGATTGGTCTATCATAGCCGCAATGGCGAATATTAGTAAAAGGAATTGAGGGGCTGTCATGTCTGTCGAAAACAACCAACAACAGCGGCATAAAATCCGCCAGCAGAAAGTCAAATCTCAGGTAGATGCCAAAATCGCCGCAGCGCAAGAACAAAAAGGCTTACTGTTAGTGATCACCGGTAATGGCAAGGGTAAGTCAACATCCGGATTCGGCACCATCGCCCGTGCGGTAGGACATGGCCTCAAGTGCGCGGTAGCTCAGTTTATTAAAGGCGCCTGGGACAACGGTGAGCGCAACCTGCTCGAAAAGCTCGGCGTCGAGTTTCAGGTCATGGCCACAGGCTTTACCTGGGAAACGCAGGACAAGGCTTCCGATATCAAAGCAGCTCAGGCTGTGTGGCAAGAGTGTAAACGCATGCTGCAAGACGACTCGATTGATGTCATCCTGTTTGATGAACTGACCTACATGATCAGTTACGGCTATATCGACCTTGAGGAGGTCATTAACGCACTCAATGCTCGCCCTAAGATGCAATCAGTCGTGATCACCGGTCGCGGTGCCCACCGTAGCCTGATAGAAATGGCTGATACGGTATCGGAAGTGAGGAATGTAAAGCACGCTTTTGAATCCGGAGTTAAAGCCCTGAAAGGAGTCGACTGGTAAACCATACCCTCACGAGCATAAAAAAGGGCTGGCTAACGCCCTGTCTCTTATACACAAATCCTCGAACCGAAAGGTTCGGGGATTTTTTTTGAACTCTTATAAAATTTTGCGATCAGATCATTCGGTTACCAACTTAGGATGATTAGGATGATGTACTCAG
>NZ_JARHUF010000038.1 GCF_029223195.1 Vibrio sp. CAU 1672
CACCGAAGCTTCTATTATGTCGCTGCCGCTCGACTTGCATGTGTTAGGCCTGCCGCCAGCGTTCAATCTGAGCCATGATCAAACTCTTCAATTTAAGATTTTGTTCGGCTCAATGAATACTGAACATTCCTTTCGCTAATAAATAGCAGAAGTAATGTTTGAATTGACTGTGCTGAATCTTTCGATTCAATGGCCACTTCGTTTCATTGAAACCTAATTTGATACCGAAGTATCGAATTGGATTATCATCAACGAGTGCCCACACAGATTGATAGGTTCTTATTTTTAAAGAGCTTTTTTCTAACGACTCATGAGCTTCGCTCCTTGTCGTCAGGGGTGCGTATCTTACGCTTCCCGAGTTGAGAGTCAAGCATTTTTTCAAATTTCTTTTCTCTCTTACCGACTCGCTGTGTGACGTTCGTCTCACTCCGTGTCGGTGGATGCGCAGTATAGGGCGTTGAGAAATTAGCGCAACCCTTTTTTGGGAAAAAAATTCAACCGCTCAATAAACCATCAAATACTTCGTATTTGCATATTTCTTCGGCACATTTGAGACATATCACAGCAATTGGTTGGAAAAACACCAACCATATACGTAAGATCAATGTGTCTGTTTTGTTAAATAGACAGCGAATCTCTTTCTTATCTATATGTAGTAATCAAAATGACGTCTAAAAAAACTTTGATTTTATGTGCCGGACTGGCGATCGTTGGTGGGGGAATCTTCTCTCTAGTGGCGGTTCCACCAGCGTTGAGCTTCATTATTGGTGTTATCGCAACTGCTTTTCTGTATTCACTTTCAAGCCATACACCTATCTTACAACCAGCTAAATCTGAACCTGCTACCAAAACACTGTATGTCGGTAACTTACCTTATAAAGCAAATGAGAGTCATGTGCGCGACTTGTTCGCTGAACATGGCCAAGTATTTGCCGTGCGCCTAATGAAAGACAAGCGCACAGGTAAACGACGTGGTTTTGGTTTTGTCGTAATGGCTGCTGATGACGCAAGCAGCGCAATTACCAATTTAAACGAAAAGGAATATATGGACAGAACATTGAAAGTGCGGATTGCGAATGATCCTAAACATCAGGAAGGCGATAAACCTGAACAGGATTAAAACCCATTTTATCCAAACAACAATTCAGTGCATCTTCTTGCCAAGGAGATGCACTGGCAAAAATTCTCTTGCTGCCTTCTTTTCTCGTACCTTCCGTGGTGACATCTTTCAGTAATACTTTTACTCGCCGCGCAATAGCTTCTCCGGAGTCCACCAAAGCCACACTCCCACCAAGTGCAATTTGGATTTCTTGTCTGAGCAGAGGAAAGTGAGTACAACCTAGCACCGCCACATCAACTTTATCTCGTAACGGTAAAAGAATACGCTCGATCTCTATTATCGATGGTACTACACCCCGCAGTTTTTCTTCTGCCATATCAACCAAACGTGTCGAGCCTAATAGCTCGACCGGTTTACCTTGGGCAAAATCACGAATCAGCTCATGGGTATACTCGCGGGTTACGGTTGCGGGCGTCGCTATTAAGCCGACACCACGAGAAGCAAGCAACGATGCGGGCTTAATCGCAGGTACCACACCCACCACTGGAATAGATAAGTTTTCACGCAATGAAGGTAAAACAATCGTGCTGGCGGTATTACACGCAATCACAACGATATCTGCTTGATACTCTTCAACCAAAGCAGACACAAGTTGATTTACTCGCGAGATCAATACTTCCTGATCCAGCTCTCCATATGGGTAAGCTTGATTGTCAAATAAATACAAGTAATCAAGTTGAGGTAACAGACGATGTATCTCTTTAAAGACAGATAACCCTCCGACACCGGAATCAAACACTAATACTTTTTTATTACTTGCAGTTCGCACGAAACTTACCTGATAAATAGCGATTCGGCGATCATACTGGTTAGATTTGTTTTGGCAATGTTTTAGCCTGGTATCTTTGATGGTTGAATTGCCCTACAGGCGTTGCTTCCCGGTCTGTTAATTCTATATATCCTTAAAAATACCGGCGTCGACGCCACCAAAGCATACTCTTCACCTCCTACACCATTTCAGGGATATCGAACAAACAAAACGATACCTGAGCAGCATGCGCCTTAAGAAGTCCGAACTCCGACTATCATTCAACACAAAAGAAAACCGCCCGAAGGCGGTTTAATCATTAGAACTGGTAATTGGCAGAGACAAAGTACTGACGTCCCGGAGTCGCATAGCCGGAATACATCTCATACTCTTTATCGAAAGCATTACTTAACTTGCCGTCAATCGTCAGGCTTTCGTTCACCGCGTATGAAACGGTAAAGTTCCATAAACTGTAACTGGCCAGTCTCGCATCACCGTAAAAACGCTCACCTTGATAAAGGTATTGGGAACCTAATATCCATTGGTCAAAAGTTGCGTAAGCATTCCATTTTGCACCGCGTTTAGAACGGTATGCCAGTTGGGTCTCTTTCACGCCCGACTTATCGACCGGATCTTTATAATCGAGGTAAAACTCGTGAGAAACGATGTCGGTATCAAACAACGCCGCTAGTTCAACCCCTTTGATTTCCGCCTCACCGACGTTTTGCATCCCGGCCCCATGCCAGATCAACATATTATCGATCTGATTACGGTATCCGGTGACGGTCCAATCGACGACAGAGACCATCCCCGACAGCGATACCTCGCTGTTCTGCGACTCTTCCGGTTTCAGGTTCGGCATTTCATAACCTGGGTAATACAAGTCAACGAAGCTTGGTGCCCTGAAAGCGGTACCGTGACTTAAGGTCAACTCATAACCGTCATACACTTGCCAGCCCGCAGCCGTTTGCCACGTGGTATTATTACCAAACTGGTTATTATCATCGTTACGGATGCTGGCTTCGAGCGTCCAGGCGTCAAACACATACTGGGCAATTGCGCTCACACCAAAGTTAGTTCTGGGGTTCTGTTCTGGATCGTAGTCCTTTGCCGGCCCCCAGTCACTTGGGGCAAGGTAGCCTTTCGCCAGTTTCTCGGAGCGATAATCCAGACCACCACCAATACTCAGCGCGTCATTCACGCTGTATGAGTTGAGCCAAATCGCATTGAACTGTTCAATAGCCATATGATCGCCCTTCGACTTGCTTTGGCTGGCTTTGTGGTCATAGTTGTCCTGCTGGCCATAAGCGATCTTCAGCTCAGAAGAGTACGCCTCTTTTGAGTATGTCAGCGACAGATCCGCACCTATGTATTCCACATCACCGGTTTTCATTTCATGCTTATCCAGCGTGCCCCAGTCAGGATTACCATAACTGCTGTTGTCGTAGTCATACTCATTGGTGTACGCCGTCGCCCCCAGATAAGCCGACAGGTAATCTGAGAAGTTCTGCTGATAACCCAGCTTCAAGTTATAGGATTCAAATCCGTGTTCATCGCCATCATTTACCCCAGGGAGCGGTTTGACGTTGAAGCCGTCGGTTTTCTCATAACCCAGTACCGCTTTGATGTGCGTATCTTCACCCACAGGCTTCGATACTGCCAAGGTGCCAACAGCATGTGCGTTCGAGCCGTAACCGGCATGAAGTTTGGTTGAGTCACTGCGCATGTCCGCGCGAGTAATGATGTTAATCACGCCCGCAATGGCTTCGGATCCATAGATAGAAGCCCGCGCACCACGGATATAGTCGATCCTCTCGACAGAGTTAACCGGGAACTGGTTAAAGTCCACACTCCCCATCATGGCTCTTGGCAGTCGGACCCCGTCAACCAGTACCAGAACCTGTGACGAGCTGCCACCGCGCACAAACAGCGATGCACTTTGTCCACGGCCACCATACTGTGCCACTTCAACACTGGGTAAGGTACGGAAAACATCAACCAGACTTTGGGCTTGCAGCCGTTCGATGTCTTGTTTGGTAATGGTAACCGTCTGAGCCAGAACGGCGCCGTCAATTTGCTCAAAACGGTTGGCGGTGACCACAATAGTTTCATCGGTGGAAATTTCTTGTGCCTGTAGATTAAAAGCAGGTGAAAGCAGCGATGCCAGAGTGATCGCCAGTGCAGTTTTTTTCATTATCATGTCCTAAATCGCGTAATCCCGACTGAGCCCAGCCCCAAAGCTGTTCAATACATTGGCTCAGCTGCTGGCAGGTATTCGGACTGAAGAGCCTGGCCTGGCCACCTACTGACTCGACTTCCCGCATAAACTAATGCAGTGTCTGATGAGTGTTCGTTCTCTTTTACCGCTGCGCGTCAGTTCTGGATTTTCACCAGATTCCCTTTTCAGCCATCTAGATAGCTAGATAGCACCAGCTCGACGCCATACTATTAAGCTATTGATTATTTGTCCAGACTATATTGCGCTGACAGATAGTTACGCTGTGTGACAGAGATGCCGTAACGTGGTTTGCTAAGCTATCTTTAAATCAATTCGAGCGCAAAACTGGACATACCGTTGAGATTGAATAAAATCTGCGCTCTTAAATTGAATGCACCATAAAAGGTAAGATCATGGCTACTCTTGATGTCAATCCACAACGCTACCAAGAACAACTGGCTGAAAAAGTCGAACGTCTCACTGATATGTTCGCGCCATACCACGTGCCAGAACTGGAAGTGTTTGAATCACCAGAGCAGCACTACCGCATGCGTGCTGAGTTCCGCGTTTGGCATGAAGGTGAAGACCTGTACTACATCATGTTCAACCAAGAGACTCGTGAGAAATACCGCGTTGACCAGTTCCCAGCGGCCAGCCGTCTGATCAACGACCTGATGCCACTGTTGGTTGAGGCGATGAAAGATAACGAATCGCTACGCCGTAAACTGTTCCAGGTGGATTTCCTCTCGACACTGAGCGGTGAGATTCTGGTTTCTCTGCTTTACCATCGTCAGCTGGATGATGAGTGGATTGAAAACGCCAAAACCCTCAAACAGCGCCTGAATGATGAAGGCTTCAACCTCAACATCATCGGTCGTGCGCGTAAGATGAAAATAGTCCTGGACCGCGATTATGTGATTGAGAAACTGGACGTCAATGGTCAAACCTACATTTACCAGCAAGTTGAAAACAGCTTCACTCAACCAAACGGTAAAGTAGCAGAGAAGATGCTGGAATGGGCCGTTGACTGTACTCAGGACAGTACAGGTGATCTACTCGAGCTTTACTGTGGTAACGGTAACTTTTCTCTGGCACTGGCACAAAACTTCGACCGCGTTCTGGCAACGGAGCTGGCAAAACCATCAGTTGTGTCAGCACAGTACAACATTGCTGCGAATGAGATTGATAATGTACAAATCCTCCGCCTATCGGCAGAAGAGTTTACTCAGGCAATCGAAGGTAAGCGTGAATTCCGCCGCCTACAAGATGCAGGCGTGGATCTGAAGAGCTACCACTGCAACACTATCTTTGTTGATCCACCACGCGCAGGCATGGATGTGGATACCTGCAAGATGGTGCAGGGGTATGAGCGCATCATGTACATCTCTTGTAACCCAGAGACGCTAAAAGAGAACTTGGACATCCTATGCGAAACCCACAAGGTGACGCGTTTTGCTCTGTTTGACCAGTTCCCTTACACCCACCACATGGAAGCAGGCGTACTGCTCGAGCGCAAAGCCTAAACCCCTACAAGATAAAAAAGCGAGCCAGTTGGCTCGCTTTTTACCTATCTGCCGCTGACTACTCAGCAGAGGTTTGTTTGCTGATGTAACCCAGTTTTTTACCAATCCAGGCCAGCAAGATCATTGAAACCAGTATCGCAAAAAAGTTAGAACCCGCCTCCGGATATTGCGCTTTAATAAACGCCGAATGCCCGAATGCCCCGACAAAGAAGCAGGCCAAGCCCACCAGCGGGATATCTTCAGATACCGGGTTGTTAAGGTACTCTTGGTACAGCGCCTGGACTGACAGTACCAGCGCTATCAGAGGGAAAATAGAGAAAGACACTTCACTCATGGTCAGCCACGACAACAGCGCATCACCACACATACCAGCAACCACAGCCAACATCAGCGTTTTCTTTTCAGATTTGTTTCCTTTTGACATTATTCTATCCCGCCTTTTAATCGGTTACGTTCACGTTCTTTGCGATACCAATAAGCCCCTTTGGCTATCATTCGCAACTGCATGATCAGGCGCTCTGCGAGTTCATCACGCTCACGCCGATCCAAGTCTAAAGCTTCAGCACCGGAACTGAACACCAGAGTGACAGAAGCTTCAGCCTGGGTGAATGCTTCTTCTCGGGTGATACCGGTACTCATTAAATACTCTGTTAATTCTGCAGCAAAATGCTGAATTTCTCTTGCGACTGCGGCTCTAAATTCAAACGACGTGCCTGAGCGCTCGCGCAGCAACAAGCGGAACACGTTCGGGCTACTTTCGATGAACTCCATAAAGGTTTCAACCGAAGTACGGATAACGCTGCCTTCTTTAACGATCCGCTGACGGGCCTGGCGCATCAGTTGACGCAGCAGTAAACCGCCTTCATCGACCATAGTCAGGCCAAGCTCATCCATATCCTTGAAGTGACGATAAAACGACGTCGGCGCAATCCCGGCTTCACGGGCTACTTCTCGCAAGCTGAGACTTGAAAAGCTGCGGTCCGCACTCAGTTGGCTGAAAGCTGCATCGATCAATGACCGACGTGTTTTTTCTTTTTGCTGTGCACGGATACCCATAGATTTCATTGTTATGCTTGCTCTTATTGCGGTTGCAGTCTCAGCGCCCAATATAGCGCACTTCACCCCTCAGTATAAAGTTTCACACTCGCCATTCGCAGATCGGGAGCAAATTACTATCGACATGCATCTGATTGCAATTCTTTAACACAATTTTGTTGCCTCGCCCCATTACCGACTGAATTTTGTGAGATTGTGCGTGATCGTTCCCACTCTCTGGCAGGCGCCAGATGTTTCACAACCGGAAATGAGTTAAAATCACGCTAAAGCAATGTTAATTAAATATAACAAGGAAAGCATCATGGCACAGGCTAATCACTATGACGTGATCGTAATTGGTAGTGGCCCAGGTGGTGAAGGGGCGGCAATGGGGTTAACCAAAGCAGGGCTGAATGTCGCCATTGTAGAAAAGGAAAGCAGTGTTGGTGGTGGCTGTACGCACTGGGGAACCATACCATCCAAAGCACTGCGCCACGCAGTTAGCCGTATCATTGAATTCAATAACAACCCGCTATTCTGTCGTAACAATACCAGCCTGCATGCCACCTTTTCCGACATTCTGGGTCACGCCAAATCGGTGATTGATAAGCAAACCCGACTGCGGCAGGGTTTTTATGATCGTAACCAATGCACTCTGCTGTTCGGTACCGCCCGTTTTGTCGATGACTACTCGGTCGCCGTAATGCAAAGTGACGGCACCGAAGAAGTGTATACGGCTGACAAGTTTGTGATTGCTACCGGTTCCCGGCCTTATCAGCCTGCCGATGTGGACTTCATTCATGAGCGTATCTACGACAGTGACTCTATCCTTAGCCTCAAACATGATCCTCGCCACATCATCATCTATGGTGCCGGCGTGATCGGCTGTGAGTATGCGTCTGTCTTTCGTGGACTTGGGGTAAAAACAGACTTAATCAATACCCGGGACCGCCTGTTGTCATTCCTCGACAACGAAGTCTCGGATGCCCTTTCCTACCACTTCTGGAACAGCGGTGTCGTGATCCGCAATGACGAGACCTATGAGCGTATCGAAGGCACAGAAGATGGCGTGATCATCCATCTAAAATCCGGCAAGAAAATGAAAGCCGATTGCCTGCTGTATGCCAACGGGCGCACCGGTAACACCGATAAGCTCAACCTGGCGGCTGTCGGCCTTGGAGCCGATTCACGTGGTCAACTCAACGTTAACCGTAACTACCAAACGGATATTGAGCACATCTATGCAGTGGGTGATGTGATTGGCTACCCTAGCCTGGCCAGTGCCGCGTATGACCAAGGGCGCTTCGTCGCCCAGGCCATCACCAAAGGTCAGGCAGATGGTCACCTGATCGATGATATTCCGACCGGTATCTACACCATTCCGGAAATCAGCTCGGTCGGCAAAACTGAGCAAGAGTTAACGGCAGCAAAAGTTCCGTATGAGGTGGGCCGTTCTTCATTTAAACATCTGGCCCGGGCACAGATCGCAGGCAAAGACATCGGCAGTTTAAAAATCCTCTTCCATCGAGAAACCAAAGAGATCCTGGGTATCCACTGTTTTGGTGAGCGTGCCGCCGAAATCATCCACATTGGTCAGGCGATCATGGAGCAAAAAGGCGAAGCCAACACGATTGAATACTTCGTCAATACCACCTTCAACTACCCGACCATGGCGGAAGCTTATCGCGTAGCGGCATTGAATGGTTTGAACCGATTGTTCTAATACCAATGCTACGAATTATGTCGTCAGAAAATTACGCAGGAAAAATTACTTAGAACAAGGCATGAATTGCAGCTAGATAGCGATGCTACCTACAAAATTCATAATGACGTTATCAGTAATTTTCACCAGTAATTACGATGAGATAATTAGTTGTATTGGTATAAAGGTTGCCATGATCCAAAAGCACAACAGCAGGCTTTCAGCCTGCTGTTTTTGTTTGTGTCGTTAGGCAAGGAAACTTCCCTTGCGCCATTGGTAGAAGAATATCGCCCCAAGACCAATACCGCGCATCACCATAAAGCTGGTCATCGCTAGCCACAGCGCGTGGTTATGCCAACTCGTAAACAAAAAGAAGATAACGAAGAAACAACAGGTCGCAACAAACATACTATTTCGCATGTCCTTACCCTTGGTTGCCCCGACAAAAATGCCATCGAACAGAAAGCACCACATCGACGCTAATGGCATGACCACCAGCCAGGGCAGATACACTACCGCTTGTTGCTGTACAACTTCAATCGAGGTGATCATGGCGATCAAGTGTGATCCCGCCAAGCCAAATACTGCAGTGAGACCCAAACAGATGATCAGACTCCAAAAAAAAGTGCCAATCAGAGATGTACTGAGCTGTTCTCGGTCTTTGGCACCAATCGCTTTACCAACCATGGCTTCCATCGCGTAAGCAAAGCCGTCCATGCCGTAAGAAATCATCATCAAAAAGCTCATCAATACCGCATTAGCCGCCACTACATCATCACCAAAACTGGCACCTCGAAAAGTCATAAAGCTGAACGTCGCTTGCAAGCACAAAGAGCGCAAGAAAATATCGCGGTTGAGTTTCACAAATCGCCCCAGCCCATGTTGAGTATCAGTAAATAAACTCTTTAGAGACGGCAGTTGGCGTGCTTGCCATGTTTTCCATACGCAGATTAAGCCAAATGCCATGCCTGAATAGTCGGCAATCACTGACGCCAATGCCGCACCTTCAACTTTCCAACCCAAGCCAATCACAAACAACAGATCGAGCGCGATGTTGGTGACGTTAGTGATGATCACCATCCACATCGGTGCTTTGGCGTTTTGCGTCCCGAGCAGCCAACCCAGTAACACAAAATTGATCAGTGCTGCTGGCGCACTCCACACACGGATAGAGAAATATTCCATGCCGTAGTGCTTCACCTGGACACTGGCATCACTCCAACCCAAAATAAGCTCAGCGATCGGCTGATGGGCAAGCAAAAATACCAACGCAAACAGCAGTGCCATCAATGTCCCTTGGATGAATACCAGAGCCAGCTGTTTGTGGTCATCACGGCCATAAGATTGTGCGGCCAATCCCGTGGTCGACATGCGCAGAAAACCCAACAACCAAAACGTCACGCTGATCATAGTACTGCCTAATGCCACCCCACCCAGATACCAGGCGAATTCTAAGTGGCCAATCACCGCGGCATCAACCAGGCCAAGTAACGGCACCGTAATATTAGACAACACCATCGGTATCGCGAGGGCTAAAACCCGGCGGTGAAGTTGAGGATTAAATAGAGAAGAGAAAATCGAGTTTGTCACAGGCACCTCTGAGTTTGGTCTCGCAGTGTACCTGAGGCTTTCAGCCAGTGCCAATCACCAGATAAGCTCAACTAATACTGGGATGAAACGCTACTTGAGCCACGGCACTTTATTCAGCCACCGGTGCCACGATTTCCTGCGCGGACAAACACGATCAAGCTATTGACGCTAAACTTCATCAGTCACAATGATCCTGAGTAAGGCATCAGAATAATTAAGCCCGGCGATGACGGGCTTAAAGGTGGGGTTATTACATCCAGTCGGTATTGCGAATGATCCCGACCGCTAAACCTTCAATGGTAAGGTGCTGAGAAGTCAAATCAACCTGGATAGGAGCAAACTCTTCATTCTCGGCGTGCAATAAAACCGTGGCACCTTTGCGTTCCAGACGTTTTACGGTTACATCATCATCCACCCGGGCCACGACCACCTGGCCGTCACGGACATCCTGGGTCTTATGCACTGCGAGTAAATCGCCATCCATGATCCCAATGTCTTTCATGCTCTCGCCGTTAACCCGCAGCAAGAAATCGGCTTGCGGTTTAAACATCGCCGGATCCACCTGATAATGCGTTTCCACATGTTCCTGAGCCAAAATAGGCTCCCCGGCCGCCACTTGGCCAATCAATGGCAACCCCTGCTCATCGTTAGCCGAATCATCCAGCAGGATACGGAGACCACGAGAGGCACCCGGAATGATTTCAATCACTTGCTTACGAGCCAGTGCTTTTAGATGTTCCTCTGCAGCATTGGCAGAGCGGAAACCAAGCTCACGCGCAATCTCAGCACGAGTTGGTGGCATTCCGGTGTCGTCGATTTTACTTTTGATCAAATCGAAAACTTGTTGTTGGCGTGGCGTTAACGGCTTCATAGGTCACCTGTCTTTTTATACAGTTAACTGTGAGTATATCCAGTAAATGAGCAAATGAAAACCCAATTGGTTGTTTTTTGGTTGCTGAACGTAACCGCAAAGGCTCGATATCGAGATGCAGGCATTGCCCGGGAATAAAATTAAAAGGTTTGACCAGTTTCTGGTATTCTTGCAGCGCTTAAAATTTATTGCCTAGGCTTATTTCTATTGCCGTATCCCATTCCACTCCCATCCGGAGAAGATCCAACGGACACAGAAATAAGGTTGGGCCCGTTTGAACACCTACCGAGGCAGTGAACTTTATGTCTTCCGGACAATTATTTTCACGTTCATTATTAAAACTCCCTTTATCCGTACTGGTTAAAGGTACCGCCATTCCATCGAACCCGATCGATGATCTTGATATTGATATCAACAAACCCGTCGTCTATACCTTGCCATTCCGTTCAAGTGTGGACTTACTGACGCTGCAGAAACAGGCCTTGAAACTGGGGCTACCCGATCCACTCAGCCCGCTGGAAATCAATGGCAAAAGCCTGAACCGTTATGTCTTCATTGCGTCACGCCCAACGGTGGTCAGCAATGATAATGACGTTCCCCGCGAGTCCGTCGCCCTGTTTACCGAGCTACTTGAGCTGCATAAACTCGACCGTGAACTGGACGTACAGATGATCCCGGCAACCGTGCTGTGGGGACGCAAACCCGGCAAAGAAGAGCAGCATAAACCATACCTGCAGGCGATGAATGGCCCACAAAAGGCCAAAGCGATATTGGCCGCTGGCCGTGACTGTCTGGTGCGCTTCAGCCCGGTCGTATCGCTGCGTTACATGGCCAACTCACACGGTACCGATAGTGCGATTGCGCACAAACTGGCCCGCGTGGCACGGATTCACTTTTCCCGGCAAAAACTGGCTGCCTCAGGACCCAACCTGCCACAACGTCAGGTACTGTTTGCCCGCCTGATGCAATCACCGGCGATTGAGCAAGCCATAACCGATGAAGCGCAGAACAAAAACATTTCCATCGAAAAAGCGCGCAAAGCCGCGCATGAGATGATGGACGAGATCGCGGCGGACTTTTCATATGGGTTGGTCAAACATGGCGACCGCATCCTGAGCTGGTTGTGGACCAAACTGTACCAGGGCCTGCATATTAATAATGCCGCCAGTGTTCGTCGTTTAGCACAGGACGGCCATGAAATCGTGTATGTACCTTGCCACCGCAGCCACATGGATTACCTGCTGCTTTCTTACGTGCTGTATCACGAAGGCATGGTACCACCACACATCGCAGCCGGTATCAACCTTAACTTCTTCCCGGCCGGACCGATTTTCCGTCGCGGCGGCGCATTTTTCATTCGCCGCAGTTTTAAAGGTAACAAACTCTACTCAACCATTTTCCGTGAGTATTTAGCCGAGCTGTTCGCCAAAGGCTATTCGGTCGAATATTTCAGTGAAGGGGGGCGTTCCCGAACTGGTCGCCTGTTACAGGCAAAAACCGGCATGCTGGCCATGACGATCCAGGCAATGTTGCGCGGCCTGAACCGCCCTGTCACTCTGGTACCGGTTTACATCGGTTATGAACACGTGATGGAAGTCAGCACCTATGCCAAAGAGTTACGTGGCAAACGTAAGGAAAAAGAGAACGCCGGTCTGGTACTGCGTACCCTGCGTAAACTGCGTAATTTCGGCTTGGGTTACGTCAACTTTGGTGAACCTATCCAGCTTAACCAGTACTTAAACGAACATGCGCCAGAGTGGACCAAAGACATTGACCGCATGGGCGGCAGCAAACCACAATGGATGAATCCGGTGGTCAATGAGCTGGCCAATAAAATGATGACGCACATTAACGATGCGGCCGCCACCAATGCCCTGACCTTATGTGCGACAGCACTGCTGGCCTCTCGCCAACGTGCGCTGTCACGTGATTCGCTGATCAGCCAGATCGACTGTTACCTGTCGTTACTGAAAAAAGTGCCTTACTCAGAGACGTCCACCCTACCGGCGGAAAGCGCTGCTGAGCTGGTCGATCACGCCATTTCACTCGACAAGTTCGTGATTGAAAGCGACTCGATGGGTGACATCATTTCGCTTGACCGCAACCAGTCGATCCTGATGACTTACTACCGTAACAACATCATTCACTTGTTTGCGCTGCCTTCTTTAATTGCGCAGATGATCATTCGCCAACGCAATTTGACGGTCGAAATGATTCAGGCCAATGTTGCCCTGATTTATCCGTTCCTGAAAAAAGAGCTGTTTTTAAGCCTTGACGAAACAGCGCTCAATGACTTGGTAGTGAAATACCTGAACGAGTTTGCTGAGCAGCAGATGATCAGCATCGACGGCCATCACGTGACTCTTAACCAGTCAAACAACCAGCCACTAGTGCTACTGGGGCGAACCATTACCGAGACCTTACAGCGTTACTCCATCGCCATGAATCTGTTGGTTGCCGACCCAGAACTGGGCAAGAGCGATCTGGAGCAAAAGAGCCAGGATATCGCACAGCGCCTCGGCAGGCTGCACGGCATCAATGCACCCGAGTTTTTCGACAAGGGGGTTTTCTCCGCCATGTTTGCCACGCTTAAACAACAGGCCTACCTCGACCATGACGGCAACTGTGATTTAGCCAAGAGCCAGGCTCTTGCCCAGCTGCTGTTTGCGCTGTTGTACCCGGAAGTCAAACTGACGATTGAAGAAAGCATCTCCCAGCTTCAGGCTTAAGTGCCTAAGCTGAGAAAAAAGGCATCCTGTTGGATGCCTTTTTCTTACAGAGACTTGTGTTACCAAAAGGCAACCAATAAGCCAACCGCAATCACCATACCAACGTAGTTATTATTCAGGAACGCCTTAAAACACAGCTCCCGCTCACGGTGACGAATCAAATGCTGCTGGTAAACGAACAGCGCCGCAGCCATCAACACCGCCCAGTAATAACTCTGCCCCAACTGAAAGTACTGGCCTAAGCCAACCAACAGCCCCAGCGTCACCAGTTGCAGCAGGCCAATGATCAGTTTATCGTGGCGGCCGAACAAAATCGCTGTCGATTTGATCCCCACCAGCACATCATCATCACGGTCGACCATGGCATACTGGGTGTCATAGGCAATGGTCCACAAGGCATTGATCAGAAAAACAAACCAGACAATGATGGGTAACTCACCGGTTTGTGCCGCCCACGCCATTGGAATAGCCCAACTAAAGGCCAGACCGAGGAACAGCTGTGGCAAATGAGTGTAGCGCTTCATAAACGGATAGATGAACGCTAGCGCTAACCCGGCAATAGAGAGCTGAATGGTTAACGGGTTCATGGTCAGTACTAATAAGAATGAAGTCAGGCCCAAGAGTAGAAACAGACCAAGGGCTTCTTTGGCACTCACCTTGCCTGCTGGTAACGGACGTAGCCTGGTGCGTTTCACATGCCCGTCCACTTTGCGGTCGGCGAAATCATTGATCACACAGCCAGCACTACGCATCAAGACCACCCCGGCGACAAACACCAGCAAAACATCCCAGTGCGGTATACCTTGTGCTGCAATCACCAGTGCCCACAGTGTTGGCCACAATAACAATAATGTGCCAATCGGGCGATCCATCCGCATCAGTTGCCAATAGGCCTTGGCTTTCTCAGCAAGCATCTAAGCGTTCTCCTTCGCGTAAATCGGTGAGTGGGCCAAAAACAGCTCGGCAACCAGCATCGGCTTATGGTTCATCCACAACCTTGAGCGGCGTGCAAGCAGGCGCCCTTGCGGTGAATCCACCCAAGCCACCTGTAACCCATCGCGCTCAACGTTATCAGCACTAAACACCGTGAGCCCTAACGGGATCTCCCCCTGTCGGGCCAGATCATATGGCTGGTCGATCAAAGTAGTACGGGGAATTAAGGTGCGGCCTAATACCCAGGCGGCGTCATCACCGGATAAAATCACTTCACGCAGCAGGCAATCCTGTTGGGACAGTAACTGGCACTCTTGTTCTGTCAGAGCACTGGGCGTAATGAGTTGGTTGTTGAGCAGTTCCACGCTTAAGTGTTGGCAATGCTGACTCAAGCGACGTGACAACGATCCCTGCTCTTCCAGCCAATGCTTGGCAAATTCACTCGGGAATGAAAAATCTTCAGGGTTTTGCCACTCTACTTCCAATAAAGAAGCAAGATAGACAGATATCGGCTGATTCATACTAGTATTCAATTGATGGCTTTATGCGTACAATAAAGCAACAACTTACCGTCTGTTTGAAACCGTAAGTTTAGTGATTGGTTATAGACTGCCTATTGTAACAAGACTAACGCGATTCGAGTATCGCGATCCCCATAAAGAAAAGTTAGAAATATGTACAAACGTTATGTAGCCCCGATTATTTTTGCATTCAGCCTGCTGGTCGCCATGTCGACATGGGCAGAAGCCGAAGAACAAGGCCCACAACTGGCCTATTTTACGCTTGAACCCGATTTAACCACCAACTTTTATACCAAAGGAAAAAAACTCGGTTATGTGCAAGTACGGATTGATGTGATGGTGATGAGCCAACAAGATCTTGCCATTGTCGAGCATCACCAACCCTTGATCCGGGATGCGGTAATTGAACTATTAGGCAAACAAACTGAAGACACCATCAAGTCTTTGGCGGGACGAGAAGACCTGCGCAAAACGCTGGTTGAAAAGCTCAATGAGATTCTGTTGCCGGAAACCGGAAAAACTGTGATTGCGGATCTGCTGTTCACCAAATACCTTTACCAGTAAACCGCCATATCCGACCGCCACCTGGCGGTCGTGTTTTCACCCGGATTAAGCTGGTTGATACTTGCGTTTCTGCGTATCAACCAACGCGATGGCGATACCCGCCAGCAAGCCAACCAGGTGAGCCGTATTGGCGATGGCCAGAAATGGCTGCACAAACCCCAACACCAGCCACACCAGCATAAAGACAATGATCGGTTTCGGCTGAGTCAGGCCAAGATGAGGTAAGCGGTATCCAATGACCCACAAGTAACCGAGCAAAGCGTACACCACTCCGGATAAGCCACCAAAGTTGGCCCCTTCCACATAATACTGCCCTGCGCCGGAGAGCGCCGCCGACAGTAAAAATATTTGCAACAGCTTGCCGGATCCTAACCGTCGCTCAATGTCTCCCCCTAGCTGCCACCACCACAGCAAATTAAACGCAATGTGGGTCACAGAGAAATGCAAAAAAGTATGGCTTACCCAGCGCCATAACTGCCACTGTTGTTCGGCGAAAGCCGGAAAATGCAGCCAGGAAAACACCCCATCGGCAAACCCCAGCAATAACAACGCATAAACGCTCCCGCTAAGCAACATACCCGCCAGCGTGATCGGTCCGGCTTTGGCTTTGACCATGCTCATCAGGCTGGGGCTGGTGTAATGAAAGCGGCTTTTGCGGCTCTCGGCAACATCCCATGAAGCAGCGCTGTATTTCGTTTGGGTTGGATCGGCTAAAAACTGCCTCAGTTCCGCCTCAACTTCAATTTCATGCTGACGGTCTGTCAGCCACAGTGCAAAGTGCCCCTCTCCCTCCGGCATCAACTCAATATTGATGCCGCGTGACGCCATATAGTCAATAAATGCTTGCGCCATACGCGGATTGTTAAATGTTGCCAGTCTCTTCATTCACTCACTTCTCACAATAGGTAATAGCGATCGCTGCCAGGCTTCGAAGCCACCATCAACACTGTACACCTGTTCGAAGCCCTGGTTAACCAAATATTGTGCCGCTCCCTGGCTACTGATGCCGTGATAACACATCACCAGTACGGGTTGCTCAAACTCAGCCTCTTGCATAAAAGACACGATCGTATCGTTGGTGAGATGAAACGCTGATTGCGCATGGGCGACCGCAAACGACTGGGGGTCTCGGATATCCACCAGCCAGGCATCCCCCTGCTCTAGTAATGCCAGGGCACCTTGAACATCAATATGTTGAAACTGATCCATTTACTTTCTCTTCGTTCTGAGTGGTTAAGCGTGTTTTTATTGCCGTTATTGTAACCTATCCAAAGCCAAACTTAGACACAAGGAAAGTCAGGTTAATCCATTCGCAACCGGTGAATAGTATTTGTGGATAACTCTGTGAATTACGTTGATAAAGTATGCCTGATGATTTTGATCCACAAGATGTAGTAATGATCTTGATCTAACTGTGTGTATATACACAACTATCCCCAACTCAGAAATCGCGCTAAAGCCTTATTCTGCCCCGCTTTCGAACAACTGATGAATAATTACTTCACAGAGTTATTCACAGGCCATCGTAGCTTTTCCGCCTTGAGGTGATCGCTACGACGATCAAAAAAGCCGAGATCCAGGGATCTCGGCTTTTCTATCAAACATGGGTTAATTAAGAGAAGATCAGAATTCGCCCACTGCCAGCTTGAGCTTCTTCATTGCATTCTTCTCTAACTGACGAATACGCTCGGCAGAAACGCCAAACTCTTCCGCCAGTTCCTGCAGGGTGGCCTTTTTGTCATCCAGCCAACGGGAACGGACTATGCGCTGACTACGTTCATCCAGGCCTGCCAACGCTAACCCTAAGCGGTTATTGGTGTGCGCTTCCCAGTTTGCCGCCTCAATATTGTCAGCGACATCAGAGGACTTGTCTTCCAAATACAACATCGGAGCGGTGTACGAAGTTGTGCTGTCGTCGTCGTCGCTCGGCATGTCGAAGGTCGAATCTACCGCCGCCAGACGGGATTCCATCTCACGCACCTCAGCCGGCTCGACACCCAGCTCTCTCGCCACGGTTTCAACTTCACCGTTGTTGAACCAACCCAAACGCTTTTTCGACTTGCGAAGATTAAAGAATAATTTCCGCTGCGCTTTGGTCGTCGCGATCTTAACAATACGCCAG
The DNA here is from genome assembly GCF_029223195.1 of Vibrio sp. CAU 1672. Classification (GTDB taxonomy): domain Bacteria; phylum Pseudomonadota; class Gammaproteobacteria; order Enterobacterales; family Vibrionaceae; genus Vibrio. Next base: position 17,677 of record NZ_JARHUF010000038.1, read on the forward strand.
TTGCGCAATACGTACTCATGGATTTCAGCTTTAATCCAGTGAACGGCAAAAGATACCAGGCGCACCCCCACTTCCGGGTTGAAGCGCTTTACCGCTTTCATCAGGCCAATGTTGCCTTCCTGAACCAGGTCTGCCATTGGCAGGCCATAGCCTGAATATCCACGAGCAACATGAACAACGAATCTAAGGTGTGACAGGATCAGGCTTTTCGCCGCTTCTATTTCACCGTTGTAGTGTAATCTTTCTGCCAGCTCACGCTCTTCATCTGCGGTCAGCATTGGGTAGCTGTTAACCGAGCGAATATAGCTATCAAGGCTATCTTGCGTGACTAGAGCCATCGGATACGCTTCGTTTGTCATTCAATTCCTCATCAATCTCTGATCTGGAGCAATACATTGCAATGTAGCTGGGTCATCTTGAACTCAAAATGAACAAGTTGCAAGAAGGGGCTGTCATTATCCATAAACAAATCGTCTAAACAAGAGCCTCAATTAGCTTGTGCTAATAAAATCCCCAGTATAAGACCCCCATCACTTAAACTGGTTCAATTTCTTTTAAGTGGCGCTGTGCGGAGACACGGGCCGCGACACACCCCAGCAAACAACCGATGACGACCAACAGTAAAGACTCATCCCAACTCAGTCCAATCAAACGAAAATGACTGTCATACAGTGCGGCTAATTCTTCCACCGCATTGTTGAGTAAAATCGTGATCAGCGCGGTTACCAGCCACGCGATCGTCGCGCCAAGTAAACCAAACCACATCCCCGAATACAAATAAGGACGCAGAATAAAGCTGTCCGTCGCGCCAATCAGTTTCATGGTTTGGATCTCGTCTTTATTCGCCAGCACATTAAAACGTAATGTGTTACCAACAATGAGAAATACCGCGCCCATCATCAATACCGTCAGGGTGGCAACAATAATCCCAGCCAGTGCTTTGATCGCATCCAGACGCGCCAACCAATCTTCATCCAGACGGACATCGGTAACGTCGGTTTGCGCCTGCATTTGTTTGGCCAGTGCTTTAAGATCGCTTTTCAACTCGCTGTCCGGCGTGATCACCAACACACCGGGTAACGCATAGCCGCTGAGTAAACTCAGCGCCTGCTCAAATCCGGCGTACTGGCTCAGATCAGCCAACCCTTGCTGCGGTGAAATGTACTCCACGTCAGCAACCAGCGGCCAGGTTTCTATCTCATCTTTCAGCACCATCACTCGAGCTTCTGGCATGCCTTCAATCAAATAGGCACTGACCTGTGACGGTGAGGCAACGTCTTCTGCCGCCCCGGCCACATTCTTACCTAATAAATACAAACAAGCGGGCATTGCCAGTGCCATCGAAATCACGGCTAACGTCAGAAAGTTACCCAGCGGCCGTTGCCACATGGCAACAAACGCCGCTTTGGCCTGTTTGGCATGCACTGTAAAAAAGCTGTCGGTATTAACCCGTTGGCTGCGCCGCCCTGAGCCCTTGCGCTGAGTTCGCGTGTTACCGGCCATAATCTTCTACCTCACTTAAGAAGCCTTGGTTCAGTTCGAAATGACGATATTGAGGGCGGGTATTGACCAGGCTGATGTCGTGTGTTGCCAGTAAAATGGTCACACCGGCACGATTAAACTCTTCAAGCAAACGCAGGACGCGATTAGACAACTCAGGATCGAGATTACCGGTCGGTTCATCGGCCACCAGCAGTGTCGGACGGTTCACCACCGCTCGGGCAATACCGACTCGCTGCTGCTCACCTCCGGACAACTGGCTGGGCCGGCAACGGGCTTTATCGAGCAAACCAGTTTTATCTAGAGCAGCCGAAACACGACGTTTAATTTCATGTTCAGAGATTGACTCAATCCGCATCGGCAGTGCGACGTTGTCATAGACACTGCGGTCCATCAACAGGCGGTGATCCTGAAACACGATACCAATATTGCGGCGCAAAAACGGAATATCTTTATTGGGGATCCGGGTGATATCATGGCCATTAAAATGAATGCGGCCATCCGTCGGGCGCTCGATTGCACAGATCAGTTTCAACAAGGTGCTTTTACCCGCACCGGAATGCCCGCCCAGAAACGCCATCTCACCACGCCTGAGATGAAAATCCGCTTTTTGCAGTGCCTGCCGGCCACCTCGATACGCTTTGCTCACTTGTTGAAACTTAATCACCGTTAAGATCCTCTTTTCGCTCGCCCGAGCGGTTATTCTTCGCGACTGAACAGAGCGTCAATAAACTCTTGGGTTGCAAAAGGACGCAGGTCTTCAATCCCTTCCCCGACACCAATATAGCGGATCGGAATAGCGAACTGATCGGCGATGGCAAAGATCACCCCACCTTTTGCAGTGCCATCCAGCTTGGTCAATGTGATCCCGGTGATTGGCGCCACATCACTGAACAGCTTCGCCTGGCTAATGGCATTCTGTCCTGTCGCAGCATCCAGGGTCAGCATGATTTCATGCGGTGCAGAGTCATCGATCTTCTTCATAACCCTTACAATCTTGCGCAGCTCTTCCATCAGGTTAGCTTTATTTTGCAGGCGCCCGGCGGTATCAGCGATCACCACATCCACCCCACGTGCTTTGGCCGCTTCAATCGCATCATAAATCACCGAGGCACTGTCCGCGCCGGTATGCTGAGCGATCACCGGCACGTTGTTACGCTCGCCCCAGACCTGCAACTGCTCCACCGCCGCCGCACGGAAGGTATCGCCCGCCGCCAGCATGACTTTTTTTCCCTGGCTCTGGAACTGTTTGGCCAGTTTACCAATGGTGGTGGTTTTACCCACACCGTTTACCCCAACCATCAGGATCACATAGGGCGTTTTACTCTCACCTACCTGCAGTGGCTGCTCCACTTTAGCTAAAATCTCCGCCATTTCTTCTTTAAGCAGGCCGTAAAGGGCTTCACCATCTTTCAAATCGCGATGAGTGGCTTTTTCAGTCAGGTTACCGATGATTTTCAACGTAGTGTCCATACCGACATCCGCCATCAGCAACTGCTCTTCCAGCTCTTCAAACAGATCATCATCGATTTTCTTGCCTTTGAATAAACCGAAGAACCCGGCACCAATATTGGCTTTGGTGCGGCTCAGGCTGCGCTTCAGGCGGGCGAAAAAGCTTTCTGTTGGCTTCTCCTGCTCCTGAACGCGGGCAGGCTGAGGCTCTTCTGCTTCTGCTTCTGCTTCTGCTTCTGCTTCTGCTTCTGCTTCTGCTTCTTCAGCATTTTTGCTTTCCGGCTCACTGGCAAGTTCAGCAGTATCCTTAGTTTCCTCAGCCGCAACATCCGGCTCCGTTTGATCCACTTCGGCTTCCGGGGTGGATTCGGTTACTGTATCTTCATTATTGGTCGGTTTTGCGCTTTGCTCTTCATCACCAAAACCTAGCCACGAAAGTAATCCGCGCTTCTTTTTTTCCGTCATCTGGGGCTATCCTAGATTATCTTTTATCTACTGTGACTCTTGCCTGGTGAACAACATGCTGTCTTCAGATAAGAGTAATGACAAAGTGAACACTGCCCAATGCGGCACTTCGAATCTGATTAGTGATACACTCTGTCGTCATTGAATTATTCGGTACTGTATCCGAGCCCAACAGCTGGGCAATGGAGTATAGTATCACTTTATTAGCGGTCAAAAAATCTATGGTAAGACGTCGCCAGCAAAACTCATCACAAAATAAGCCAACAACCGGCTTTGTTCGCGTTATTAGCGGCTTATGGAGAGGCAGAAAACTCCCGGTTCACGACGCGGAAGGGCTGAGACCCACGACGGATCGCGTCAAGGAAACCGTATTTAACTGGTTAGCTCAGGATGTGCCTCAGGCACACTGCCTCGACCTGTTTGCCGGATCTGGCGGATTGGGCTTTGAGGCGGCATCACGCCAAGCTGCTCACGTCACCATGATTGAGCTCAACCGGCAGGCTTTTCAACAACTGACCAAAAATGTTGCGGCATTAAAAGCGGCTAACATTGATGTGCTCAACACCGATGCGCTCAGTTACCTGCAACAGCCTGGTACCCCACATCATGTGGTGTTCATCGACCCGCCATTTCATCAAGGGCTGCTGGCGCAAACCGTCAGCCTGCTGGAGCAAAACGGCTGGCTCGCCGACGGCGCGATGATTTATATTGAGACCGAAAAAGAACTGGAGATGACAGGCCTGCCGCCGACCTGGCACCTGTACCGGGAAAAAACCGCAGGCCAAGTGAGCTACCGCCTGTACGAACGCACCTCAGCCTGCAAGGACACCTAAATGAAAGCACTCCTGATTTTAGCCAAGGCAGCCATCGCCTTTGTCTGGTTTATTCTGATCGTTAATTTTTTCATGCCGTTTCCGGGTAAAGCGGCCATCGCCCTGTATATCATGACGGCCTTCCTGTTCATCATGCACGGTTTACAGATGGCGATCTTCATTGGCGCTTTTGGTGACAAGATAAAAATGTCGGCCTGGGAAAAGTACTCCATTCTGATATTTGGCATCTTTGCCCTGCTGGATATTCGGCGCAAACACATGATCTAACCGCCAGTCAGTGAATAAAAAAGCCGCTCAAACAAGAGCGGCTTTTTCGTTTTGAGTGTTCCGTCCTAAATAAGGTTGACACTTTCCAACCCCAAAATTGGAGAGTGTTATGAAATCAACAAATAAAAGAACTCAGCGCGATTATTCCCTCGCTTTTAAACTCACCGTAGTGGATGA
>NZ_JARHUF010000039.1 GCF_029223195.1 Vibrio sp. CAU 1672
TGGACGTTGTTTAGGGCTTGTCTTAAGAACATAAAAAAATCCGAGTGCACTGAATACACTCGGATTTTGACATCCTCAGAGGATCGTTCAACCGATCATTTTTGGCTTAACTGATCGGCATTAAGCATAAAGCTGGCTTTTTCAATCTGTAGGCGATTTATTCGTCTTCGTCATCTTCTTCTGGGTAGAGCGCATCTTCACCTTCATAGTAGGTTCCCCAGCCATCATAAATAATGTCGTACTTCTCGGCTAAATGAACCAGCTTCTCTACCTGAGCATCGATAGCTTCAGCATCCAGTGCAGATTCCATCGTCGCATCACAACAAAGTAGTTTATTACCGTCTTCATCTTCTGTCTCTTCAGCCTCAAGCACCTCAAAGCCCATCTTGAATGCTTCAACAACCGCTTTTTCCAGGGTGTCAAAATCTTCAGCAAACAGGTGGTGTTCGATTTCATAAAGTGAATCTGGATCACTGCCATCTTCTAACAGGGCAGCAATGATATCGCGAGTCTCTTCCTTTTGAATCTCAATTAATTCTTCTACTGACAGATATTCATCTTCGTGAGACATGTTTTGGCTCCAGAAATAGTTGCATGATGGAATCATTATTGATGCGGTGAAATATGGCATGGATCGCGATGAAATGCCACATACAAACGCCAAAGCGCAACGATTGTTCGGCAATATTGCTGCGAAAAAAGTAAAACCCACCACACAGACACAAAAAATTAACAATTTCAGGCGAATTTTAATATTCAGAACATCATAATTGACTGTGAGTAAGCCGGGCCGCTGACAAGCTGCGTGATTATGAGAGAATATTGAATACAGCCACCCCAAGGCTGACACGAGCAAACGAATAAAACCCGGCCAAACGGTGCATTTTTAACACTATTTATGCAGCCAAATCGCTTGAGTGATGTATTCCATGCCCACCTGAAGCAAAGAATAAAAACGCACTTTACTGACCAACTTTCCGCCTCTGTCAATCAGACTTTTACTTCATTATTGAACATTAAATCAAAATATAACCCCAAAATAACCGACAAAAACAAAATTTAACCAAAGCAATCAAACTTGCAACTTATAGATAAGGTTGTCATAACTAGAGGCTGGATTAATTGTAAGGATGCAAAATGAGTAAGCTGTACGTTGGATCAGAAGTCGGCCAGTTGAAACGAGTGCTATTACACCGACCAGAACGCGCCCTCACCCACCTCACTCCCTCTAACTGCCACGAGCTACTGTTTGATGATGTACTGGCGGTAGAAGCCGCTGGTAAGGAACATGACGCGTTTGCCAATACGTTGCGTGAGCAAGGGGTCGAGGTACTGTTGTTGCACGATTTACTGGCAGAAACCCTCGCCGTCAGCGAGGCTAAACGGTGGCTGCTGAAAACACAAATTTCTGACTTCCGCTACGGCCCGACCTTTGCCAAGGATTTACGCGACTATTTCGCAGATATGGACGCCGAGCAACTGGCCACAATTCTGCTCGGCGGGTTAGCCTACTCCGAACTGCCAATCCAGTCCTCTTCGATGCTGCCCAGGATGAAACGCCCGCTCGACTTCGTGATCGAGCCACTGCCGAATCACCTTTTTACCCGAGATACCTCTTGCTGGGTGTACGGCGGTGTGTCGCTCAATCCGATGATGATGCCGGCCCGCCAGCGTGAAACCAATCACCTGCGGGCGATCTACCAGTGGCACCCAATCTTCGCCGGTCAGCCGTTTATTAAATATTTTGGCAATGAGGATCTGCACTATGACAATGCCAACATTGAAGGGGGTGATGTACTGGTCATTGGCAATGGCGCGGTCTTGATTGGCATGTCAGAACGAACCACGCCTCAAGGGGTAGAAAACTTCGCGGCCAGCCTGTTCAAATCACACCAGGCCAAAGAGGTGATCGCAATTGACCTGCCGAAACATCGCTCTTGTATGCATTTAGATACGGTAATGACGCATATGGACGTCGATACTTTTTCGGTCTACCCGGAAATCATGCGCAAAGATCTCGATACCTGGCGATTAACCCCAAAAGGCAATGGCGAGATGCACGTGGAAGCCTCGCATAACTATCTGCACGCGATCGAATCCGCACTCAACCTGGAACAACTGAAAATCATCACCACCGGTGGTGACAGCTATGAGGCGGAGCGCGAGCAGTGGAATGATGCCAATAATGTCCTGACGGTGAAACCGGGGGTGGTGATTGGTTATGAGCGCAACGTGTATACCAATGAAAAGTATGACAAGGCGGGAATAGAGGTACTCACGATCCCGGGCAACGAACTGGGAAGGGGTCGCGGCGGGGCGCGATGTATGAGTTGTCCGATAGAAAGAGACGATATTTAAGCGATGTTTCGTTACCTTCGGTACTAGGTGCAAAAAGGGCTGATGTGAATACATTAGCCTTTTTTTTAGTTATTTTTAAAATAACTATTCACAAATACAGCATTTATATGCTTTAATGAGCTTATTCAATTTTCATCAAACCGACTGAGGAACGAGCTATGGCTTTCAATTTACGTAACCGCAATTTCTTGAAGCTATTGGATTTCTCCCCCAAGGAGATCCAGTTCTTGCTCGAACTGTCTGCAGAGCTAAAAAAAGCGAAGTATGCAGGGATAGAGCAGAAGAAACTTCAAGGCAAAAATATCGCACTCATCTTTGAAAAATCTTCCACTCGTACCCGATGCGCGTTTGAAGTAGCGGCCTTCGATCAAGGTGCGCATGTCACTTATCTCGGCCCATCCGGCTCGCAGATTGGCCACAAAGAGTCGATGAAAGACACCGCACGGGTACTGGGCGGCATGTACGATGGCATCGAATACCGCGGTTTTGGCCAGGCGATCGTTGAAGATCTCGGTGCCTATGCCGGTGTCCCGGTATGGAACGGTTTAACCGATGAATTCCACCCGACGCAAATTCTTGCCGACTTCCTTACCATGCAGGAGCATGGCCGAGGCAAACAACTGCATGAAATGACCTTCGCCTACCTGGGAGATGCGCGTAACAACATGGGTAACTCACTGATGGTGGGTGCTGCAAAAATGGGAATGGATATTCGCCTGGTCGCGCCCAAAGCGTTTTGGCCGGAAGAAGATCTGGTGGCGACTTGCCAAGAGATTGCTCAGCAAACCGGAGCGAAGATCACCCTGACCGAGAACGTCGAAGAAGGCGTAAAAGGTTGTGATTTCCTTTACACCGATGTCTGGGTCTCAATGGGCGAGTCCGATGACGCATGGGATGAACGCGTGGCGTTGATGACACCATATCAAATCAATATGGATGTGATTAAGCAAACCGGCAATCCACACGTGAAGTTTATGCACTGCTTACCGGCGTATCATAATGACGAAACGACCATTGGCAAAGAAGTGGCTGAGAAATACGGCATGAAAGGCCTGGAAGTTACTGAAGAGGTGTTTGAATCTGAGTACTCCATCGTCTTTGACGAGGCGGAGAACCGGATGCACACCATTAAGGCCATCATGGTTGCAACACTAGGCAACTAAGCGCAAAACGGTTAATGGCTAAAAAGCTGGTAAATGCTTGATGTAATCGCTTGCGCTCACGAAAGTTATGCGTATAATGCTCGGCAATTTGTCTGAGGATTACGAAATGACCAAGCTGATTGCGCAGGTAACAATGCGATTTGCTCTAGCGAAGCGACTACGCTTACGTGGCGTTATTTCCGTTAATTCTATTGAATTTAAAACCTCCCCATTTGGGGAGGTTTTTTTATGTCCAAAATTCCTCCGTACTGAATTTGGGCAATAGTCACCACTGTTATAGGGAAGAAGATCATGGCGAACTCGCTTTACCAGAAGCACATCATCTCTATTCCAGAGCTTTCTCGTGAAGAACTGGAACTCATAGTTGAAACCGCAGGTCAGCTGAAAAAAACACCTCGTCCGGAACTGATTAAAAACAAGGTCGTAGCCAGCTGTTTCTTTGAGCCATCAACACGGACTCGCTTGTCTTTTGAAACGGCGATCCAGCGTATCGGTGGCGATGTGATTGGCTTTGACAACGGGGGCAACACCTCGCTGGCAAAAAAAGGCGAGACCTTATCTGACTCAGTACAAGTAATCTCTTCCTATGTGGATGCATTTGTGATGCGTCACCCACAAGAAGGTGCCGCACGCCTGGCTTCTGAATTTTCCCACGGCGTACCGGTGATTAACGCCGGGGACGGTGCCAACCAACACCCGACCCAGACCCTGCTCGACCTTTATAGCATTGCAGAAACCCAAGGACGTTTAGACGAGCTGAATATCGCCTTCGTCGGTGACCTGAAATACGGCCGTACCGTGCATTCGCTGACCCAGGCACTGGCAAAGTTCAACAACGTGCGCTTTTTCTTCATTGCTCCTGAAGCACTGGCGATGCCTGATTACATCTGTGAGGAGCTCGATGAAGCCGGCATTCGCTATAGCCTGCATACCGATATTGAAAGCGTCGTTCCGCAACTGGATATTCTGTACATGACCCGGGTACAGAAAGAGCGATTTGATGAATCTGAATATGCCCACATTAAGTCGGCCTACATTCTGACTGCCGCCCTGCTGGAAGGCGCTCGCGAAAACCTGAAAGTGCTGCACCCGCTACCCCGTGTGGATGAAATCACCACCGATGTTGATGCAACACCACACGCTTACTACTTCCAACAAGCAGAGAACGGCGTCTACGCCCGCCAGGCATTGTTGGCTCTGGTTCTTAACGAAACACTGTAATCGAGGGAGAAAAGACATGGCTAAAGAAACTCAATTGCAGGTAGAAGCAATCAAAAATGGCACGGTTATCGACCATATCCCGGCGCAAATTGGGATCAAAGTATTAAAGCTGTTCGATATGCACAACTCAAAACAACGTGTCACCATCGGCTTGAACCTGCCATCATCTGCCCTGGGCAACAAAGATTTGCTCAAAATCGAAAACATCTTCATTAACGAAGAGCAAGCCAGCAAACTTGCGCTTTATGCCCCGCATGCCACGGTCAATCAAATCGAAAACTACCAAGTGGTTAAGAAGCTGGCGCTTGAGCTGCCTGAGAAGATCAATAACGTATTCGAATGCCCGAACTCGAACTGTATTACCCATAACGAGCCGGTTGAAAGCAGCTTTAAAGTATTCGAGAAAAAAGAAGAGATCCGCCTGAAATGCAAATATTGCGAAAAGGTCTTCTCGCGCGACATCGTCACCGAACGCTAAAACACCACCAAGCGCTGTTAATATAAACTAATACCCTGCTTTTGCAGGGTATTTTGCTTTACGCACGCCGGCTTTAAAGGCAAACTGAGCACTCAGATTTACCCCTACAACAGATGGAATATCAAAAATGACGAAAGTACTTCACACTGAATCAGCTCCAGCAGCCATTGGTCCTTATGTGCAAGGTGTCGATCTTGGCAACATGATCCTCACTTCTGGTCAAATCCCAGTAAACCCGGCAACGGGTGAAGTGTCTGCCGATATCGCCATTCAGGCGCGCCAATCTCTGGATAATGTCAAAGCTGTAGTTGAAGCCTCTGGCCTGACTGTTTCTGATATCGTAAAAATGACAGTTTTCGTTAAAGATCTTAACGACTTCGGTACCGTAAATGAAGTATATGGTAAGTTCTTCGATGAGCACCAAGTTACTAACTACCCGGCTCGCTCTTGTGTGGAAGTGGCCCGCTTACCGAAAGATGTTGGTATCGAGATTGAAGCGATTGCAGTGCGCAAATAATCGTACTGTCACTTGCTAAAAAAATGGGTAGCCGTAGCTACCCATTTTTTATGCTTGTTTCTGCTAATAGCTAAGCAGCATTACGCTGTTTAACTTCCTCATCCAGCGCCTCTAACTTCTCTTTCATTTGCTCACGGCAAAGATTAGCCAGTTGACGAACACTTTCTTTGCCGTAACCTTCGGTACTGATGGGTGGCAACATTTCAACAATCACACGCCCATTATTCCACCGGTTAAGCTTAAACTGATCCGTTGAGCTGCACACGATCGGAACAACCGGTACCGCAGCACCGATCGCCGCGTGGAAAGCACCGGTCTTAAATGGCAGCAAGCCGCGGCCACGAGAACGGGTACCTTCCGGGAACATCCATACTGATACATCGCTCTCTTTCATACTTGAAACCACCTGATCAATGGTCCCTTTCGCTTTAGAGCGGTTCGCCCGGTCAATCAGAATATTACCCGTCAGCCAGTATAGCTGGCCAAACAATGGCATCCAAGCCAGGCTCTTTTTACCGACAGTGACCACTTTAGGTGTCACCGCAGCAGAGACGGTAAACAGATCCCAGTTATTTTGATGGTTAGCAATGTAAACATGCTGACCACGCGAGTACGCATCCTCAGGGATACGCAACTCAAGTTCAATGCCAAAAACACGTGACATTTTGGCAAACAGGCGGCCAAAAGTGAAAACGTGCTTGGGATTGCGGGGGCTCAGTAAACAGTAGCCGCAGCCACCAATAAACATCACAATTGCAAAAATTGCGACAGCAAGTACACGAAACAGTGCAATCATTATTGTTCTCCAGGAACCGGCTCATGCCAGATACAGCTATTTTTTCGCTCTCCCACGGAGAGTGCCCGTGGAAGATAAGGACGATATAAAAAAGCCGAAACCTGGGTTTCGGCTTTGATGTTGCAGTCACCTGCTAAGCAGTTTAACTTGCCTCGCTCACTCGCTCAATATTTGCGCCGAGTGCAGCCAGTTTATTTTCGATTTTGTCGTAACCACGGTCGATGTGGTAGATACGATCAACGATGGTTTCGCCTTTGGCAATACAACCCGCAATCACCAAACTTGCCGAAGCACGTAAGTCAGTTGCCATCACTTGCGCGCCGCTTAGCGAGTCTACGTCACCACAGATCACTGTGTTGCCTTCGATCTCTGCTTTTGCGCCCATACGCATCAGCTCCGGAACGTGCATAAAACGGTTTTCAAAGATGGTTTCAGTGATCACGCCACCGCCTTTCGCCATCATGTTCAATAGCGTGAATTGCGCCTGCATATCAGTTGGGAAACCTGGATGCGGAGCCGTACGAATGCTGACCGCTTTTAACTCGCGATCCGTCATATCGACAGAGATCCAGTCCTCACCTGTCTCAACCTGTGCGCCCGCTTCTTCGAGCTTGGCCAGCACCGCTTCCAGCAGATGGGCGTTGGTGTTACGACACACTACTTTACCGCCGGAAACTGCGGCAGCAACCAGGAAGGTACCGGTTTCGATCCGGTCAGAGACCACACGGTGTTTGCCCCCACCCAGACGCTCCACCCCTTCAATGGTGATGGTATCGGTACCTGCGCCAGAAATTTTAGCTCCAAGCTGGTTAAGGAAATTGGCGGTATCAACAATTTCAGGTTCGCGAGCGGCATTGTCTAACGTCGTCGTGCCTTCCGCCAGTGTGGCGGCACACATAATAGTGATCGTAGCGCCGACACTCACCTTATCCATAACAATGTGCGCACCTTTCAGGCGGCCATCGACTTCTGCTTTCACATAACCATCTTCTAGTGTGATGGTGGCGCCAAGCTGCTCCAGACCTGTGATGTGCAGATCGACCGGACGGGCACCGATCGCACAGCCGCCAGGCAAGGAGACCTGCCCCTGGCCAAAACGTGCCACCAGCGGACCCAGCGCCCAAATGGACGCACGCATGGTTTTAACCAGATCGTAGGGCGCACAATACTCATTGATGCTGCCGGCGTCGACATACACCGAGCCATTACGGCTGACGTCAGCCCCTAAACGCTTCAGCAGCTCCATTGTGGTATCAATATCACGCAGATGTGGCACATTGGCCACTTCTACCGGCTCTTCAGCCAAAATAGACGCAAATAAAATCGGCAGTGCAGCGTTTTTTGCACCAGAAATGGTCACTTCTCCGCAGAGCGGTTTATCTGACCCAATAACTCGAAACTTTTCCATCAATAAACCTTATAGTGACATTAGTTTCTTATCACGCGCCCACTCTTCTGGTGTGTACGCTTTGATGGACAAGGCATGAATGTCATTACGCTGAATGTATTCCATCAGAGGACGGTAAATCAGTTGCTGTTTTTTTACGCGGCTCATTCCATCGAAACAAGCATCAACAGCAACCACTTCATAGTGGCTACCTTCACCTTTAACATGCACTTCCTGAAGGTTCAGTTCTTCCAATAACTGTTGTACTTTTGCGCTATCCACAATTTACCCCTGATAATTCTTAATGTGTTCGCCCACTATGGTCTCAACATTGCTGAGCTGAAGCAATGTGCGCAACTGTGCCGGCACGAAACTGAACATTATATGACAGTTTTGCTTTTTTGCATGCTCAATTAAGTGGATCAACATCACCATTCCTGCGGAGTCGATACGAGTCACCGCCTGCAGGGAGCATTCGAGGCTGGCCTGGGATGGCTGCCACTGACGGGCAATCGCCCATAAAGCCGGTACCGTATCCCGGTCTAATGCACCAGTCAACACCAGAGCGTTTTGCTCCGGTTGCCACTGCGGATGTGATGCCGCCATCAGTTTCTCGCCTCAAAACGAATCGGCTGAGCCGCTAAGCGTTCCAGATCTTTGGCGACCGCCAAAATGCCCTGTTGGCGAATCTGAGCACTCCACTCTGATTGTTTACTGGACAACAAACTGATGCCCTCAGCCACCATGTCGAATGCCAGCCATTCACCAGTTTTATTATCTTTGCGCAGTTTGAACTCCAACTTAATATTGGGACGTGGTGCATCCACGATTTCAACTCTGATGCTGGTAATACGTCTGGAATCGTCCAGCAACGGCTCTGGCCCAAACTCAATCAGTTGATCACTATATTGAGTCAGCACCTGCGCGTATGAGGTGACTAAATAGGCGCGAAAAGCCTTAATAAACTCGCCGACATCCTCACGCTTGGCGCCTTTTAAATTCGGCCCCAGCAGTTTAAGTGCAGCATACTGCTCATTGACGTAAGGCATCAGCTCTTCATCGACAATCACTTTCAGGCGGTTAGGCTCTTGCTGGATTTTCGGCTGCTCAGCTTTCAAACGTTCAAACGTCGCTTCAGCGACTTGCTTCATCATCTTATAAGGCTCGGTTTTATCCACTTCCATCGCCGATACGCCAAAAGACAATAAAATCGCAAAAATCGAGCTTAACACCCTGATTAACATACTGTTACTCCTCACTAGCGCTACCTGAGTCACCAATACTGTAAAGTACCTGACCGATCAGGTCTTCAAGTACCAATGCTGATTTGGTGTCTTCGATCATATCACCATCGGCAAGCATCACTTCATCTTCAAACACGAAACCCGGCACCAGACTAATGTACTGCTCTCCAATCAAACCTGACGTCAGGATCTGGACGCTGGAAGTTTCGGAGAATTGCTGGTACTGGCTGTTTATCGACAAACTCACCACCGGCAACAAATTGTCAGGATTAAGCGTGATATTGCTGACACGACCAACAACCACGCCTCCGACTTTGACCGGCGAGCGCACTTTCAGGCTACCAATGTTGTCAAATTCGGCTTTCAGGGTGTAAGTATCCCCTCGGCCCATACTTTTTACGTCAGCAACTTGAAAAATCATCACAAGAATCGCGCAAATTCCTGCCAATACAAAGCTGCCAACCCATAATTCTAATTTACGTGTTTGTTGCATGTTTAATTCCCAAACATCAATGCTGTCAGTACAAAGTCTAGCCCCAGTACTGTTAAAGAAGAATGCACCACAGTGCGTGTTGTTGCCCGGCTGATCCCTTCAGAAGTCGGGATCGCGTCATAACCATTAAACAGCGCCACCCAGGTCACCGAAATCGCAAAAACAAAACATTTAATAAAGCTGTTACCAATATCTTTACCAAGCTCTACCGACGATTGCATCGCAGACCAGAAACTGCCGTGATCAATGCCCTTCCAGTCCACCCCGACCAGCTGTGCCCCCCAGATACCGATAGCCATAAAAATCATCGCCAGCATCGGCATCGAAATCACCCCGGCCCAAAAACGCGGTGCAATGACACGTTTTAGCGGGTCCACCGCCATCATCTCCAGGCTGGACAGTTGCTCGGTCGCTTTCATCAAACCGATTTCCGCTGTCAGGGCAGAACCTGCCCGCCCGGCGAACAACAGTGCCGTAACCACCGGGCCCAGCTCTCGCAGCAGTGACAAAGCGACCATTTGCCCGAGACTGCCTTCCGCACCGTAGTCAACCAGTACCACATATCCTTGCAGGCTGAGTACCATACCAATAAATAGCCCGGATACCATAATGATCGCCATTGACTGTACCCCGACGGAATACAGTTGCTTGACCAGCAGTGGCAAGTTTTTTAATGGCTGAGGGCGCGTGACCAGAGCTCCGAACAACATCAACGTTGCGCGACCAAACGCTTCACAAATGGCGAGCGTACGGCGTCCTAATGACGCGACAAACTGAACAAAATTACCGGCCATCAAATAAGTCCTTTTCGATACTCTGAGAGGGGAAGCGGAAAGGAACCGGCCCATCGGCCTCACCTTGCAAGAACTGCTTTACGCGTGGATCCGGATTGTCGAGCAGCTGTTGCGGTGTGCCGTAAGCGATAATCTTGTTGTCCGCCATCAAATAGACCCAATCGGCAATACTCATCACTTCCGGGACATCATGCGACACCACAATCGAAGTAACACCCAGGGCCTGATTGAGGTTATCAATTAGTTTGACCAGCACCCCCATGGTGATCGGATCCTGACCGGCAAATGGCTCATCATACATGATCAGATCTGGATCAAGGGCAATCGCCCGGGCCAGCGCGGCGCGGCGCGCCATACCACCAGACAGCTCGCTCGGCATTAACTGAGCAGCCCCGCGCAGGCCGACCGCCTCAAGCTTGAGCAGTACCATAGTACGGATAATATCCTCAGGGAGATCCGTATGCTCACGCAAAGGAAAGGCCACATTATCAAACACACTCAAATCGGTGAATAGCGCACCCGACTGAAACAACATGCTCATTTTTTTGCGCGCATGATACAGCTTCTTGCGTGAGAGTGCGGGAATGTTATCACCGTCAAACCAAATGCTGCCGTGTTCGGGTAGCAACTGGCCGCCAATCAGGCGCAGCAGTGTGGTTTTACCAATACCTGACGGCCCCATAATTGCGGTCACTTTTCCTTTCGGGACATGCAGATCAATGCTGTCAAAGATCTTACGCTCCCCCCTTGAAAAGCTTAGGTTTTTCACCGTAACTAAATCGTTATTCGACATAACTTCTCTTCTTTAATTTGCAAGTCAGCAAACTTACAAAACCACCAGGCCAACTGTGAATGCGGCTTGCAATCATAAGCACAATAAGTTGGAATTAAAAGCACTGTTCAATTAATTCAAGCCAACCAAAGCCCGGCCGCTTATTGTTGCCGGCAAACTGTTATTCGCCACCATGCGTATCCTTGCTAGTTTAGCTATCAATACTGCCGGTGCCTAATGCTCAACAATTAAACACAATTTCGTTACTTACTCTTAATTTATTTGTTGTTTATCTTCCCTTTTTGCGTGCAAAAGGTCAAAATTAGCGGTTAATCATTTCTCTTACTTTATTCATTAGGAATCATCATGCTCGAAGCCGTAGCGTTGCTAATTGTCGGTCTGGTTTTACTTGTCTGGAGTGCTGATAAACTTGTTTTTGGTGCTGCAGCTCTTGCTCGCAACGTTGGTATTTCTCCTCTGGTGATTGGTATGACGATTCTGGCGATGGGCTCTTCAGCCCCAGAGATGATGGTCTCCGCCACTGCAGCATTGGACGGAAAAACCGATACGGCGGTTGGTAATGTACTGGGCTCGAACATCGCCAACATCGCTCTAATCCTCGGCATCACCGCGTTAATTAAACCGCTATCGATTAACTCCGCCGTAATACGACGTGAGTTGCCACTGATGATTGCGGTAACCGTATTGGCCGGGATTCTGCTTTGGGACAGTCACCTTGGTTTTTATGAAGGCAGTTTTTTATTTGTGCTGTTTGCCGGCTTCCTATTTACCATGCTGCAAATCAGCCGCAATGAACAGAAGGCAGGCGACGCCTTTCTTGATGAGCAAGAATCTGAGATCCCGCAAGGGGTGAGTAACAGCCAGGCCGGGTTGTGGGTGGTACTGGGTTTGGTACTGCTGCCTCTCGCCGCAGATTTGTTAGTCGACAACGCAGTGTTCATTGCCAAATACTTCGGCATGAGCGATCTGGTCATCGGCCTGACCATTATCGCCATCGGTACCAGCCTGCCAGAACTGGCGGCTTCATTAGCCGGAGTGCTGAAAGGCGAAGACGATATGGCCGTGGGTAATATCATTGGCTCTAACGTATTCAACATTCTCGCCGTAATGGGCATTCCGGGCATTCTTAACCCTTCAGTGATCAGCGAATACGCCATGGTTCGTGATTTCTGGGTGATGTTGGGCCTGTCTGTGCTCTTAGTTATCATGGCGCTGGGTAAGTCACGCAGTATCAACCGTCTCGAAGGCGGCATCTTGTTTACGTGTTTTTTGGCTTACCAAGTTTATCTGTTCATGAACATGGCCGCTTAAGCTTATTAATAACCAGCAATATTCCGGAGTTCAGGTATGTCCAATTCATTTGATTTTCGCGCCGCAGCTAAACAGGTATTAGACGTGGAAATTGCCGGCTTGCAACAACTGGATCAATATTTTGATGACCAGTTTATCCAGGCTTGCGAACTGATCTTGGCCAACAGTGCCAAAGTGGCTGTAATGGGAATGGGAAAGTCAGGCCATATCGGTAACAAAATTGCCGCCACACTGGCCAGTACCGGGACATCCGCTTTTTTTGTCCACCCAGGTGAAGCAGCCCATGGCGATCTGGGGATGATCTCTCCCGGAGACATCGTACTCGCCATTTCCAACTCGGGTGAATCACATGAGATCCTTTCATTATACCCGGTGCTGAAACGCTTAAACATCAAAATCATTGCCATGACGGGCAAGCCAGAATCCAGCATGGCCAAACTGTCTGATCTTCATCTGCAGATTTCCGTACCAAAAGAAGCCTGTCCGCTTGGCCTTGCCCCCACCAGCAGCACAACCGCCACACTGGTGATGGGCGATGCCCTGGCCGTAGCGCTATTGCAAGCGCGCGGCTTCTCGGCTGAGGATTTTGCGCTGTCGCACCCGGGAGGGGCTCTGGGCAGAAAGCTATTATTGAAACTGTCTGATATCATGCATTTTGGTAACGCTCTGCCAAGTGTCTCACCCAATGCACTGATCAGAGATGCACTGCTCGAAATATCGGAAAAAGGTTTGGGGATGACCACCATCGTGGATGAGAACGCGACCATGCTGGGGATATTCACCGATGGTGATTTGCGCCGCACACTGGATAAACGCATTGATATTCACACCACCAAGATCGGTGATGTCATGACGACCCACCCTACCACGGCAAGCCCGGACATGTTGGCGGTAGAGGGACTGAACCTGATGCAGGAAAAAAACATCAATGCTCTGGTTCTGTGTGAAAACAACCAAGTGGTTGGCGCGTTAAACATGCATGATTTGCTGAAAGCCGGCGTCATGTAAACTTACGCAGCCATCAGATACTGTTCAATTTACCCATGAGATTAAGGCAATAGTCAGGGAAGTACTGAGCTAAAATAAAGGCCTTTTGTATATGAGTTTAACCCGCTTTATTTATCTGCTTCTGCTGTTCGTTATCGCTTGGTGTAGCTACTATTTGCTGACACCTTCCGTTACGGACGAAGTGCAAGTTGCACCGGATGTGGAATTGCCCATGTTCAGCGGTACAGGGCTGGAAAACATCACCTATGCTGAAGATGGTGTGCGCAGCTACGTAATTCGTTCATCACATTTGGATCATTATGCCCAAAGTGGCGATACGATTTTTGATACCCCGACACTGATGGTATATCGGGACGGTCAAATCGTTGAATGGGAAATCACCGCCGCACGTGCGGTTCTCAGTGACAAGCAAATTTTGACACTATACGATAAGGTATTGATGCAGAACCTGTTGCCGGGAGCCAGCTTTGATACCATGGCCACCGATAAATTGGTCATAAACCTGAATAACCGTCACTTTAAGGCCGAACAGCAAGTGTTGTTAGTCGGGCCACAATTTGAAACTACCGGAGGCGCGATGCAAGGCAACTTGAAAAAACACACCGCGACTCTGACAGATAAAGTTCAAGGTCGATATGAAATCGTTACCCCTTAGCCTATTGGCACTGGCTTTAGCTGCGCCTCAAGCGCTGGCTCTGAAGTCGGATACACAACAGCCGGTTTACATTAATTCCGACACCCAGCAAGTCGACATGAAAAGCAGCCAGGTGATTTTTCATGGTGATGTTTCACTTAAACAAGGCAGTATCAGTATCGATGCCGACAAGATTATTGTGACTCGTGATGATAAAACTGAAGCGATCAGCAAAATTCAAGCCTTCGGCAAGCCGGCAACTTTTTCTCAACTGATGGACGACGGGAAAACCTTGAGTGGTCAGGCAATGGAACTCAACTACGACATATCAGCCGATGAACTGACCATGCTCGGCCAGGCCCAGCTGGCCCGGGACGGCAGCACCATCAGCGGCTCTTCTATCCGTTACCAGATAGGCCAGCAAAAGCTGGTAGCCGACAGCTCTGCAAATGAGCGGGTAACCACAATCCTGCAACCAAATCAGGTGAGCGATTAATATGGCAGTACTGAGTGCAAAAAACCTGGCCAAGAGCTACAAAAAACGCAAAGTCGTCACCGATGTCAGTTTAGAGGTAGAGTCGGGACAAATTGTCGGCTTGCTGGGTCCTAACGGCGCCGGTAAAACCACCTCATTTTACATGATTGTCGGCCTGGTTCCGCGCGATGAAGGGACTATTACGATTGACGATCAGGACATCAGTATTCTGCCGATGCACAGCCGCTCACGCATGGGGATCGGTTACCTGCCTCAGGAAGCCTCCATCTTCCGCAAGCTCTCAGTCGAAGCTAACATCATGGCGGTTCTCGAGACCCGCCAGGAACTGACGCGCGAGGAACGTCAGGACAAGCTGGAAGATTTGTTGGAAGAATTCCACATACAGCACATTCGCACCAGCGCCGGTATGGCACTATCAGGTGGAGAACGTCGCCGCGTTGAGATAGCACGCGCTCTGGCAGCCAACCCCCAGTTCATCCTGCTGGATGAACCCTTTGCCGGTGTAGACCCAATCTCGGTGAATGACATCAAAAAAATCATCGAACACCTGCGCGATCGCGGCTTGGGAGTCTTGATCACAGACCATAACGTACGTGAAACTCTGGACGTGTGTGAAAAGGCTTATATCGTCAGCCAAGGACACTTGATTGCATCAGGCACGCCAGATGAAGTCCTCAATAACGATCAAGTGAAACAAGTTTATCTCGGTGAACAATTCCGTCTATGATTAATATATAAACGGCAAGGTTCTGAGCATTACAAGGTAAGTAACACTGAATGAAACCTTCATTACAACTTAAGCTAGGTCAACAGTTAGCCATGACACCACAGTTGCAGCAAGCCATCCGCTTGCTGCAACTCTCGACGCTGGATCTGCAGCAAGAGATTCAGGAAGCCCTGGACTCCAATCCATTGTTAGACGTCGAAGAAGGTAGTGATGAGCCTCAGCCAAATGGTGAAGACAAAGCATCTCATGAAAACGGCGAACATTCAGAAAATACCAGTGAACCCAACGCCGAAGCTGACGTACCAGACAGCTCAGAAATCATTGAAAAGTCAGAAATAAGCAGCGAGCTTGAAATCGACACCACCTGGGATGATGTTTACAGTGCCAACACTGGCAGCACCGGCTTAGCACTCGACGATGACCTGCCGGTTTATCAGGGTGAAACCACCGAGTCACTGCATGATTACCTGATGTGGCAGCTTGATCTGACGCCATTCAGCGAAACCGACCGCACTATCGCCCTGGCGATTATTGACGCTGTAGATGATTACGGTTACCTGACCCTCTCACCACAAGAAATCCATGAAAGCTTCGATAACGAAGAAATCGAACTGGATGAAGTGGAAGCGGTACGTAAACGTATCCAACAGTTTGACCCCCTCGGCGTGGCTTCACAAAATCTACAAGAATGCTTGTTACTGCAGCTGGCCACCTTCCCGGAAGACACCCCTTGGTTACAGGAAGCCAAACTGGTACTGAGCCAGCATATCGACAACCTGGGCAACCGCGACTACAAACTGGTTATTAAAGAGACCAAACTTAAAGAAGCCGAACTGCGTGAAGTGCTGCAGCTGATTCAGCAACTGGATCCGCGCCCCGGGAGCCGCATTACACCTGATGACACCGAGTATGTCATCCCGGATGTCTCGGTGTTTAAAGACAACGGCAAGTGGACCGTCGCAATCAACCCGGACAGCGTGCCAAAATTGAAAGTCAACCAGCAGTATGCCCAGCTTGGCAAAGGCAACAGTGCCGACAGCCAGTACATTCGCAGCAATTTGCAAGAGGCAAAGTGGTTAATTAAGAGTTTGGAAAGTAGAAACGAGACCCTACTCAAAGTTGCACGATGTATAGTTGAACATCAGCAGGATTTCTTCGAGTATGGTGAAGAAGCCATGAAGCCAATGGTACTGAACGATGTTGCCTTGGCCGTGGATATGCACGAATCGACCATTTCACGGGTCACAACCCAAAAATTCATGCATACCCCACGTGGCATATTTGAATTGAAGTACTTTTTCTCCAGCCATGTCAGTACCGATAATGGCGGAGAATGTTCGTCAACAGCAATCCGGGCCCTCATTAAGAAATTGGTCGCGGCAGAAAACACCGCCAAACCACTCAGTGATAGCAAGATTGCTGCTCTTCTGGCTGATCAAGGGATTCAAGTCGCAAGACGAACGATTGCGAAGTATCGTGAATCCTTGGGAATCGCCCCTTCAAGTCAGCGCAAACGCCTGCTTTAAGGCCTCAACTGAAAAGGAAAGTCTATGCAAATCAATATTCAAGGCCATCACGTTGATCTTACCGATTCAATGCAAGACTATGTTCAATCTAAGTTTCAGAAGCTCGAAAGGTTCTTCGACCATATCAATCAGGTACAGGTTGTACTTAAAGTTGAAAAAATTCATCAAATCGCCGAAGCTACGCTTCACATAAACCAAGGCGAAATTCATGCGTCCGCTGACGATGAAAACATGTACGCGGCAATCGACTCCCTGGTCGACAAATTGGTTCGCCAACTCAACAAACATAAAGAAAAATTAAACAGTCATTAATCATGCAACTGAGCGAGATACTGTCTTTGGACTGCACGAAAAGTGCAGTCCAATGTACGAGTAAAAAACGCGCCTTAGAAATTATCAGCCAGATTGTCGCTGAGTATACAGGCCAAGATTCCACCACCCTGTTTGAGTGTATGCTCAACAGAGAAAAAATGGGTAGTACCGGTATAGGTAACGGTATCGCCATTCCACATGCACGCATGCCGGCGAGCGATAAAGCCATTGCCGTGCTGTTACAATGCGAAGAGCCGATTGAATTCGATGCTATCGACAATCGCCCTGTCGACCTCCTTTTCGCCTTGCTCGTTCCAGAAGAGCAGTGCAAAGAACATCTCAAGACACTATCCTGTATGGCAGAACGTCTGAGTAATAAGCAAACCCTGAAGATGCTTAGAAATGCTCAGAGTGACGAAGAGCTATACAACATTATGATTCATCAGTAATCAGGATCAACACCATGCGTTTAATCGTTGTCAGTGGACACTCCGGTGCCGGCAAGAGTGTGGCACTGCGTGTGCTCGAAGACTTAGGCTACTATTGCGTAGACAATTTACCCGTTAACCTGCTCGATGCCTTTGTCCAGTCGATCGCAGAAAGCAGACAAAACGTGGCCGTCAGCATTGATATCCGTAACCTGCCCAAAAAGCGCAAAGAGCTGAATGACACCTTAACCAAACTCAAACAAGAGCAGGAGGCGATGGTGCTGTTTCTTGATGCGGACAAGGAAACCCTGCTCAAGCGCTACAGTGAAACACGCCGCATCCACCCGCTTTCACTGGGCACGAAATCACTGTCTCTGGATCAGGCGATTGAGCTGGAACAGGAACTGCTGACCCCACTCAAAGCCCACGCAGATCTGGTCCTGAACAGCAGCGGCCTGTCTTTACATGATCTGAGTGAAACCGTGCGCCGCCGCGTTGAAGGCCGGGAGCGCAAAGACCTGGTGATGGTATTTGAATCGTTTGGCTTTAAATATGGCCTGCCGAGTGATGCTGATTACGTTTTTGATGTCCGTTTTTTGCCCAACCCGCATTGGGAGCCTTCGCTGCGCCCGTTTACCGGTTTAGATGGCCCAATCAAAGCCTTTCTCGAGCAGCACCAATCGGTGCTCGATTTGAAGTATCAGATTGAGAGCTTTATCGAAACCTGGCTGCCACTGCTGGAAAAAAATAACCGCAGTTACCTGACGGTCGCGATTGGCTGTACCGGTGGTAAGCACCGCTCAGTCTATTTAACTCAGCAGATCGCCGAATACTTCGCCCAGCAGGGACATCAGGTACAGATCCGCCACACGTCGTTAGAAAAAGCCCCAAGGAGTATCAATGAAGTTAAGCCGTAAGGTATTAATCCAGAATCGCTTGGGGCTGCATGCCCGCGCTGCGGTCAAATTAGTCGAGTTGGCCCAGAGCTTTGAAGCAGTTATCACCATAGACAACGAAGAAGATATCACCGCTACAGCAGACAGCGTGATGGGGTTACTGATGCTGGAGTCAGCCCAGGGACAATATGTGGTGATCCATTCCAGTGGTGAACAGGCACAACAAGCGTTAGATGCCGTGTGCCTGCTGATCGAAGATAAGTTTGATGAGGGTGAGTGAAGATCTCACCTCCCCTTCCCACTATGTAAAAAAATAACTGACGAAACATAATTCTGACTATTACAGAGCGCTTGGAATTAAGTTATTATTCAAAGCATTGTAAATATCAGGAATCAGGAGGAATCAATGGCCGAGCAGATAGAGTTTGACCAAGCTCACCAAGCCCTCCAAGAAGTCACTGAAGCGCTGGAAAACGGCCGCTTCGTCCACGTCCGCCGCCAACTGCAGGACATGGAACCTGAGGACATCGCTCACCTTCTCGAAGCCGCACCGCGAAAAAGTCGTGAAGTACTGTGGCAATTGACCGACCCGGAAGACTACGGGGAAATCCTTGACGAGCTGAGTGAAGACGTCAAAGACAATCTGGTGTCGAAAATGGCACCGGAAGCACTGGCCGAAGCAACCGAGGGCATGGACACCGATGACGTGGCCTATGTCCTGCGTAGCCTGCCCGATGATCTGTCGCGTGAAGTTTTGTCACAGATGGACATCGCCGACCGCCAGCGGGTAGAAACCGCCCTCTCCTACTCCGAAGATACCGCCGGTGGTTTGATGAACACCGACGTGATCACCATTCGTGCTGACGTCGACGTCGACGTGGTATTGCGTTATTTACGCATGAAAGGCGAGCTTCCGGAAGCCACCGATGCACTGTATGTGATCGATGAAGAGAGTAAGCTGATTGGTGAGCTGCCAATCACTTTGCTGCTGACTACTCAACCTGACGTCAAAATCATCGATGTCATGGAAGATACCGATGAGGCCATCATTGTCACTACCAGCGACTCTGATGTCGCAAGTCTATTTGAACGCCGCAACTGGGTATCGGCTCCGGTCGTTGATGAAAACCAGCACTTAGTTGGCCGGATCACTATTGATGACGTAGTCGACGTGATCCGCGAAGACGCAGAGCACTCGATGATGAGCCTGGCGGGTATGGATGATGACGAAGATACTTTTGCCCCAGTGGTCAAATCGGCCCGTAAGCGCAGTATCTGGCTTGGCGCTAACGTACTGGCCGCATTGGCCGCCGCTTCGGTGTCCAATATGTTTGAAGCGACGCTGGATCAGATGGCCGCGATTGCAGTCTTGATGACCATCGTGCCGTCAATGGGGGGCGTTGCCGGTAACCAGACCGTCGCACTGGTGATCCGCGGTCTGGCACTCGGGCATATCGGTGACTCGAACAAGCGCGAACTGCTGATGAAGGAAGCGGCGATTGGTTTGTTGAACGGCATTATGTGGGCGCTGATCATTGGCGGAATTGTGGTAGCCTGGAAAGGCAACTGGATGCTCGGCAGTATCATCTCCGCCGCCATGCTTACCAATCTTCTGGTAGCGGGCATTGCTGGCGTAACCATTCCGATTTTGCTGAAAAAGATGAATATTGACCCGGCTCTGGCGGGGGGAATGGCTCTTACCACCGTAACCGACGTTATCGGCCTGTCGGTGTTCCTCGGACTGGCCACCATCATGATCTAATACCAATCTACATAAGTATCTGATCATTCTTGCTGGTTAAAATTGCTGATAACTGTGTTGTAGATTTACTAATTAGAATAACTAGTTAACCCAAACCTACGCCTTGTTCTAAGCGATTTTTCCTGCGCAATTATCTGAACACCTACTTATCCAGATTGGTATAAAAAAGCCTGATAATCTATCAGGCTTTTTTAATGTTATGTGTTCCGTCCTAAATAAGGTTGACACTTTCCAACCCCAAAATTGGAGAGTGTTATGAAATCAACAAATAAAAGAACTCAGCGCGATTATTCCCTCGCTTTTAAACTCACCGTAGTG
>NZ_JARHUF010000004.1 GCF_029223195.1 Vibrio sp. CAU 1672
ATTTGCTTACGGCGGAGAAAAGTTTTAAAGCAGGGATCAAGAGAAAGCAAAAGAAAGCGAATCGCAGTAATGCGTACCTTTCTCAAGTCCTTGCGGGGCAAGGGGCTTCGTAATCTTGCCCTGGGTATCATGGCAAACACTGCCTACCGCCTGCATGGCTATAAAACCCGCTCGTTTACCTTGGCTTTCAACTGCTACGATAACGGGCGTTTTTCCTTCAGCACCACGGCCTCGCTTACCTTTTCTTCTGCCACCAACCAAAGCGTCATCAATTTCTATCACGCCTGAAAGCCTATATAGGCTGTCTCTATGGCCCATTGCTGTTCTCAATTTACTCAAAATCAAACGAGCTGTTCGCCAGTTAACTTCAATGAGTTTACTTAGTCTTAGCGCTGAAATACTGCCTTTATCTGTCCCTAGAAAGTAGATAGCCCAGAACCACTTAGCTAACGGAATACGACTACCATGAAATAACGTATCAGCGATTACTGAGGTTTGCTTATGACATTGGCTGCACTCATAGGTATTACGAGTGGTTACTTCATATCCATGATCACAACCACATCGAGGACAAACAAATCCGTTGGGCCATCTCATCTTTTTGAGATGTTCTAAGCAATCAGATTCGGTTCCAAACTGCCGTTGCCATTCAAAAAAACTCGCTTCTGGCATTTTCATAGCATATTCCGCCTTTAGGTGTGATTAATACTATAAATATAGGTCAAACTGACTCAAATGCAGAGGCAAGTTTTTTTATCAGAGGCTTCGCTCATTTTTAACCTGGGTTATCACTATGCCGTTCACGGTGTCAATATCCGGAGGCGGATAATCACCTCTTCTTATCATCAGCGCGACCAAAACTTGCTCGCAGAGCTTGAGATGGTTCTCCCAGACACGCGCACGATTAACAAAACCCACCTCGCTTAGCAGGCAGTCGTAGTATTTTACCAAGCTCAGCGCTGGATAAGTGTCATGTAAGCTCACATCCGGCAGGAAGCGGCTGTCTCCGTAAACACAGCAGATGCGATACTGCGCCAAGGCAGCTTGAATCGACGGGTTCTTCTGCCAGCATTGCCATTTGAATGCGGCAAAATCAAACAATCGCTGCTGGTTCTTCTGGCAAGCCAGTCCCGGAAACGGCATTGCCATCCCCATAAAGTCCTGCACCTCTTTTGAAAGATACCCCAGAGCGAATCGCTCAATGAGAGCTGGGGTATCTAAGATGTCTCTCGGCTGCATCACCAAAGTGTCATACTGTTTCACGCAACCCCTCCTTTACGCATTAATTGACGGAAGGCGTGACCATCTTGTCTTGATGCGTTGGCGATATATGGCGCGTACACGTTGAACAAAAGCCGGGTGTCACTGTGGCCTAACATATGCGAAATATACAGCGGGTTTTCGTGTGCGGCGATGTGAAGTACCGCTGCGGTATGGCGGGTTTCATAGGGACGCCGGCGAGCGAGCCCGGCTTTTTTGAGCGTTGGGTACCAGAGGGTTTTACTCACGAAATGGGTATCAAGGGGCTTGCCCTGATGCGTAAACACAAAGGATGAGTCTTGTACTTGTTTGGCTTTGAGACGGGAGAATACTTCAAACAGCGTGTCGCACATTTTGAGCTCTCGACGTGACTTGGGTGTCTTGACATCGCCAAGTTCGCCATTGACCAGGTTTTGCCGGATCCGGATGAGGCGATGGTCAAAATCAATGTGCTCCCAATGCAGACCATGCACTTCACAGCTGCGCATCCCGGTCCAGAAACGCACCACAAAGTAGTCCCGCCACTGAGAAGGCACGGTGTCCAGAAAACGCTGAACTTCTTGTATGGTCATGGGGTGGGAGTCGGCGCGCTCCTCTTTCAGCGCTTTATAGCGGCGCAGCGGATAGGTAAATTGATGTTCATCGGCTGCAAGACTCAAAATAGCCACCAGCGGCCACAATATCCCGTTGATCCGGCGGTTGGACAGGGCTTTCTGACCGTTTTTACCGGGCGAGTTGATGAGCGTTTCCCGAAAGAAGTCCACATTGGCCAGGGTAATTTCATTGATCAGCGTATTACCAAACCCCGGGATCAGGTAGCGATCTAACGTGTTGCGCACCGTGCCCTGATAGCTGCTTTTCCATTTGGCTTTTTGCCGGTCAAACCATTCGTTGGCGTAACTGTCGAAAAACGGGTACAGGCGGTCGGGGTGTTTTTGCCGCTGCAGCGCTTCGAACTGCGCGACTTTTTTGCTGTGTGGAAAATAATCGCGGTACTGAAACGTGCCGAGCGCAATTTCGGCGTTCATTTGCTTGAGGGTGGCTTGCGCCAGTCTGAGGTTTTTCGGCGTTGCCATCTGTTTGGTGCCTTCACGAAAACGGCGACCGTACAAATGCAGATCGAACTGAATGCGCCCGTTGGGGCGGATGCGAATGTGAGCCATAATGGCCTCCATCAGTGTGGGATCCATAAATAGATCTGTCCCTGACCGATGGAATTCGCTAGAATTGTGCCATCGGCTGGGTCGGGTTTAACGTCCTCGCAGCCGGTACGGGGTAGGGAGGTTGCCGCCTTCCTATCCCAACTGCTTATCTGATTAACCAATAATACTCAAATGGTTACTATTGGTTAAAATCTCACCTTTCAATATAGTGCATACTGTTTCTTTGTCCAGTGTTTTTTTTGTTTTCTCCTCAATACTCGTCATCATCGTCAAAAGTAAATAAATCGCCTTGTGGCTCTGGCGGAGTGGTTGAGGTGTTTCCCTGTTTTGTCTCAATACTGTCAATCATTGCCAACACTTTTTTCAGGTGACGTTCGTCTTTTTCGATGGCAATGGTGTCATACGGCAGTTTCTCTTCCAGGGAATAGTACACACCCAACTTTAGCTCGCCGTGTGAAGTTTCAAAAATGTCGATTCGGGTCTTTTTGGCGTCTAACGAGTTTTTGATCTTGATGTTCTCTAAATCACGCGGTGAGAAACGAAACAGTGAGCCGGCATGAGGTTCGCTTTGACCGACTTCAAACACATGAATGGGATGCACAAACTCATAAGGGTCGGTCAGCACCGCAATCGCCGCTTGGTTCTCGCCTAAATAAAGCAGGGCATCATTGGCTTTTTTGATCCGCCCGTAATTTTTAAAGCAATGTTCGAGTTCTTTTTTAAACGCGAACAGGTTCAGAGCGACATACATTAACGTGCGTATCGGATCGGGCTTTTTCTGGTAGAACGCTTCGACCCCCGCTATCGAGCAGGTCAAGGTACATTCTGGCGCTTTGAAGGTGACCGTCTCGCCTTGTTGAGCGATTTCAATCTCATTACCACTGGTGATGCGACAAAGCTCGGTCATTTGCTTCGTGGTCTCGGGCGTTAAAACCAGTGAGACGGGCAGGGTTAAGTCCCGAGGCAGCGATTTATCTTCGACTTCGCCTTGACGCTGAATTCGGAGGTGCTGTTTTTCCTTATTCAGCTCTAGGAACTCAAAGGGAACGTTTTCTTGCGCTTCGTATACGATGCGCTCGATGGTGGCTTTCGATGCGGTGGTGGTGGGGCGGTGCTGATTATCCGCCAAATAGTTCAAATGATCATCGGATGCATCCCCGCACTGACACCGGCGCAGCGCTGCCGTTTGATATTGATCTTTGGCAAGCGCGGTCGTATCGACTAATTCCACGAACATGGTTCCAGAGGCGTTGATGTCGAATTCCAGTTCGATGTCTTGGTCTTCGATAAAATAATGGATGAGCTGTTTCGCGAAGCTGCCATCAATGGAGAACTGTTTGTCTTTTAGACCCGTCGAGCGCTTATCCAGGATCAACGGATACTCGGAACAAAAGGGAGATTGCCCGCAGATAAAGGTGATAGTGTTCGCCGTTTTATTAGTGAGTACGGTCACCACACAATCGGCATAGTGCGTATCGATACGCTCTGACAAGGTTTGAAGAAGCGGGCGTTTACTGGCTGGAATGATGATGTTCATGATGTGACCTTCTGCAGTGACATTGATTCGATAAATTGTTGTGTGAACGTGAGAACCGGCTTGGAAAGTGGCAACTTAGGCGTCAGAACGATAGTGAGCGATGTCTGGCCTAATGGGTGCTGAGTGACGTGAACGGTTTCTTTGCCTTGGACATAATGCTGCTCAAGCAGGGCCATTTGCCGAGCTCGGTTGAGTTTTCGATTCACCGCGAGCTCGAAGTGACAAGTTAACCATCGCCATTCTTTGTGCCGAAAAGCGGCCGCAAAAGCGCGCGCATTTTTCAGGTTGCAGGCCATCGTCATTTGAAGCGAGCACCCATCGCCCGATAATTCAATCGGAGGGAGCTGACGAAAGGCGGTGCGCTGCTTTTTATCGATGGGTTGAATATCATGTTGACAGCCCTGGCTCCAGATTTGACTGAGCGCGGCGAGATCGAGCGATTGATTGACCATCATGGTTTTAAAGAGAAAACCGAGTAACGTGTCGGTGCTGGTGTGAATAGAGCGCTGCCAATCTCTATAATGATCGGGCGGTGGGACCTCTTTGGGTACTGGCGGTTTGCCCAAAATGGCGGCGCGCAAGTCGGCGTCCGTGAGTGTAATGGTCTGACTGCGTTTTTCACCCAGGGTTTTCTGAGCGTACTCGGGGCTTAGCTGTATCAGGCGTCTGGATAAATCATTGGATTGCGGGGACAGTCCCATCAGATACCGGAGCTCTGAGTGCGTATAGTCTCTGGCAATGTACGGTTGGTGCGCCTGACTGATGATCGGAAGGAGCCAGTCAATGTCGTGTAAGTAAGACCATCGGGTCGTTGAATAATGGGTGTGACCAATCTGCTTGCAGACTTCATCAAAGAAAATGCCATCGTTCACTTCACTGAGTTCTCGTCCTTCCAGCCAGTAGTTGAATCGGGTGGCAATAACGCTATCCGACATGACTTCCTTTTCCAGACGTGTGTCCCCTCGGGCTTGCGCCGGTGTGCGGCTGACAAAATGCAGCACCTGGAGCATCAACATATGCACGCCGGAATGACGAAGATGATGAAACTTCATCTGCGTACCGAAGCGCATTTTTAGGGCTCGAGTGATCGGGACGAAGTAATAGAGCTGTCGGGAATGGTATTTTTCTCCTTTAAATCCTAATAGCGGGCTTTCCGGGGGATCGTCTTTTTTGATGGTTAAGAGTTCCTGGAACAGTGTGCGATACTGCTTGGGAATGGTGGTATACACCGTGCGAGACTGACCGTTTTTGGTTCGCCCTTCTGTGGTATTCGTGATGGCCAATGTCAGTAGCCCTGTTTTGGGCACAAATTGAATATCTTGGCAACGTAGGCGCAGGACTTCACCCCGACGAAGCATGCCGAAAAAGCCCAGAAGCGTGGCCATGACAGCAAATAAACTGCGAAAAGGGTGCGTGGTATTGGTGACGATCAACGTGTGGATGAGGGTATCGAACTGCGCCAGCGTCAAACGAGCCGGACTCACCGAAGCCGGCATGGTCGGTGGCGCGAACAGCGTCAGATCAAGGCTGTCCGTTTGCTCCTGAATACTGAGATAGCGCAGAAAATACACAAAGTTCTGTTGGTGAGACTCCGTCGTGAGCGAGTCATAGCCCGTCTGAGCCCAGACGTTGATCGCTTCTTCGTTAATGGCGTCCGAATAGGATAACGGATAGGCTTCCAGCACACTGGTCAGGCGGGTGTATTTTTTGATGGTGTTGGTGGCCAGCTCCGGTTTTTTCACCCCGCCCTCTGTGATCAACTGATGTGTATAGTCATACAACAAACGTGGTAACAGGTTCTTCTCGTTCTGGGTGGGCGCGCCGGGGAGTGGTTTTGACGAGGAAGACGCTTTGATCAAATCGAGATGAGGCCAATGTGGTTTGCCGTTGGATGGCGTCAAGTGTTCAAACCAGTTGATGTCCCAGTCAATCGCATAAATATCGGATGGCTTGAGCGGCGAGGTTTGCTGCTCGCGGATTAGACTGACATGCCGTTCAGGGACAGCGAGATCTTTGATGAAAAGTGGGGGTAAGCGATGACGGACATACCAGCTGATCTGAAACCGTCGTGACCATTTGAGCCGATCCGCGGGTGGCAGCGCATGGCTATGTAACCATTGCGTCAGTTGCTGATGAAGGTGGTGTTCGCTCAGCGGATCGGGGGATTGCGCATAATAATCACTGAGTAACCGATAGCTCATCAGTGGGAGATGATAATGAGTATAACGACACTCCTCTTTGCCCGATTTTCGGTGGCGCACCCGAAGACGGGGCACAGCGTTTTCCGAGATCATCGAGGTGGGATCGCTTAATAATTGAGAAATGTGATGCAATGACAAGGGGGCAACCTCAAAACCAATCATCAGGGCGATGAACGCTGGAGAAAGTTCGCCTCGAGTGATCAAGTACTGCGCTTTTTGTTGCTGATAGCGGCTAAATACCTGCTTGGCGAGTTGTGACTCGCCGGCAATGGATTCAAACCACGCATACTCTGTGTCTTGAATGCCAGGCTGATGTTCTTTAGGCAGTGTCCAATGGCAGGCATCCTGAAGATAAAACAAGATATCGTTAAGGGCTTGCTGGTAGTGTTTTTGTTTGCCGGTAGGGACGATTTTTATCTGCTTTTTAATCGGCTCAATATCGGTTTT
Organism: Vibrio sp. CAU 1672; assembly: GCF_029223195.1. Taxonomy (GTDB): domain Bacteria; phylum Pseudomonadota; class Gammaproteobacteria; order Enterobacterales; family Vibrionaceae; genus Vibrio. The sequence goes on from NZ_JARHUF010000004.1 coordinate 6,609, forward strand.
ACTGAGTGAACGAGTTTTATGGTCAACAATGTGCCAGCGATTAAGCACCCAGACCAACTCTTCCAGTGCAGAGCATGCTTGTCCGGATTGTGCAAAGTGATAGTGTATGGACTCTGCAAGGGCTTGAATGAATTTAGACATACGTAAACTCCTGCAGTCCCAGCCTTTCAGCGTACTGGTTGAGATAGGCTTTCATCGCATCAAAGGTCTCTGGAAAGATCATATCGCTGCCCAAATGTTCGCCGAGATTTTCGTGCCCCATCAGACGGTCGATGTCCTGGTCGAGCAATCGAGTCGAGGAGACATTATTGACAGCACTTTGGGCAAAGAAGTGACGTAGCTGGTAGGGCACAATGCCAGGCCAGTGCTGATGCATAAACTGGTGTAAGGCACAGTTGGATAATCGGTAAGGCTGGCCATGGTCGTCGAGGCAGAACCACATTTCGTCTAAGGTTGGGTGGGTTCCCCACATAGAGAGTACTGCCGATTGAAGCGCTCGGTAGTGCTGGATTTCACGCTGGAGATAGTCACAAAGGATGACTTGTCGCAGTCGTCCTTTGTCTTTGACAAACACCATGTCGTCCCCCCAATAGTATTGCGCCAAAATGCTGATCCCATGCGTAGGGCGCGTCCCCGTCAGTACAATGAAAAGTAACGCCAGGCGATAGGTCGCGCTATTGTAATAGGCTGCCCACCGGTTTTTATTGGCGGGCTGATCGGGTTTTAGGGCGCTGACATGCGCAAACAGGCGAGCAAAGAAACGAATGACGGCATTTTCCTCCAGGTAGCGTTGACTGCCTAATGGGATGGCGGGACTGCGGATACTTTGCTGAGTCCCATTGGACGTATCTAAAACGGTCTGAGCGATCCGCCCAGATTGAGTGAGGTACGGAGCCATCTTGGGATGCTCTGCGATCAGGTTGATGGCGTGCTGGCCGATAAAGACGTCAAAGTGTGGCGATAACTTGGCATTACGGGCCGCTCGTACGAGTCGCGACAAGTAGCGGTTATAGGCATCAAACAGCTTGTACCGAACCCGATCACTGTCGCTGCGCTGATAAGTGTCGGCGTGTTTATGATGCTTTCGGTTAGGAGACACAATCTGAGCGCGAGGGATAGGGGTAAGGGTATTGTCAACCTGGGCGCAATCAATCAGATATTGATGAAAGGTGTCTTTTCTTACTCGCGGATAATCATTCAGTGACTCCGGCGTTCGCCATTTTTTGTTCATGATCTGAAACAGGCGGACTTTAGTTTTCGGTCGTAGGAAGGGGGTCTTATAACTTTGCGCTCTGATGAATGGCTGGAAAAAAGCATTGAGGTAGGTCGGGAGTGGTTGCCATAAGTAATGCGTCTTCTTTCCGTCATGATAACTATGTGCGTATTCCGCCCATGAGAGCGCGCCATCTTTGTAGGTACGAAAGACATGTTCCCGACACGGTGCTGATCCGGAGATTTTTACAAAATCGGGGATATTACTGGGTTGATGGATGTCGGGCCAGGTTTGAGTCAGCCAAAGAAACAATGCGACCACCGTCATGGCTGGGCGGTCCTTGGGATCTTCCCGAGCCAGTCTGCGCAGCATAATGGCCAGTGTTGTCGCATGAGCCAGCGCATCCGGATAACATCCGCCAGCGTTCTTTTGGCGGTTTTCGCGAGCTAAATGTTGAAAGGTCATCATCACGGCTTTCTCCTTTGTTCATCGAAATGCCGATGGAGAACAATCCGCGAGCGCGGCGAGTGCTCTTTTGGTTGGCGAGGGGATGGCCTGTGCTTTGAATTGACGAAGGCGGAGATGGATATTCTGGGTCTGAAAGGTTTGAGTGGAGAGTGCCAGTGCTGGCTCAAATAAGAGAAAGCTGGTGAGTGCGTTTTGGATCTCGTCGTCGTCATAAATGAGTAGGGTCACCACCAAATCGGCGCGTTGTGGATGAGTTCGCAATCGTTCAATAAAGGGGATCGGCACGAGACATTGGTAATGCTCAGTGGTGGTGGGCCGTGTGACGGGGATCGGGTGACAGTCGAGGAGGCGCTGTAGGTGGTGCACCGAGATAAAATCGAGCGATGGCGTTTGCGTTAACTGAAAGCGATCGTCTTGCGTTAATGAATGGAGTAATGGATGCCGTTGAAGGCTAAGGGTGGGTAATCCTATTTTCTTTAGTTTTGGTCTCATTATTTCGCTCCGCTTTCTCTGTCAGTGAAACACGAAATGTCTACATGTTGGGTGTGTGGCTATGGTCTGATCGATATATGGTGCTCCTGTGTATTTTTTCATCATAATCACATTTCATAGGTGGTTGAAATACGTTTTGAACTAACCTCTCACTTATTGTGAGAATTTGGAAGATTGATCTCAAAAATAATAAATTGATAGAGAAAGTGATTTAAATGGTTGAATAGAACTGCCTTTGGGGATCAGTTCGCCTGGAGCGGCAGACAGCGGTATACAAAGCGTTTAAGACAGATTCCCAACGCTTGGCAATTTCGGTTTGGATCGGCTTTAGTGTTTACAGCACAATAGGTTAGGCACAGTGGTGGCGTTGCTCAACTTAACGCCGCGTCTAGCCGTCATGGAGCTTGCTATACTCAAAGTGATAGAATAGTGTCACTTTAGTATTTCTTTGGAGTAGCTCTCATGAAAGTAGAACTAGTGACATCACTCAAACGCCAAGCAACTAAGATCCTTGCCGAACTTCACGATACTAAAGAGCCAGTGTTAATTACCGAACATGGTAAACCATCGGCATACCTGGTTGATGTTGATGATTACGAGTTTATGCAAAATCGTTTGGTGATTCTGGAAGGGATTGCACGAGGCGAACGCGCATTAGCTGACGGTAAAGTTGTGAGTCACGATGAAGCCAAGGACAAAATGTCGAAATGGCTGAAATAATCTGGACTGAGCCAGCGCTATCTGACCTCAATGATATCGCTGAATACATCGCGCTTGAAAATGTTGTAGGTGCAAAGCCATTGGTTCAAACGATCTTCTCTAAGGTTGAACGCCTAGAAGCTTTCCCTGAATCGGGTCGCATTTCGCCCGAACTAGAACATTTAAGTTATCGTGAAGTTGTAGTTAATCCATGTCGTGTTTTCTATAAACAAGACGGTGACAAAGTATTTATTCTGTTTGTTATGTGTGCTGAGAGAGATTTGCGCAAGTTCCTGCTAAGTAAGCAATAATCATTTGAGAATGAGCGGCTAACAAACTGTTTTAAGAGTGATTCGCAACGCGCGGCATTTTTACTATGCGTTGAATTTAGTGATTAAGGTGGTATGCGGAAGCTTAGGTATTGCGTGCCTCACATCACCTTAACAAGGCGTTGATAACACAGAATCAACTTCTTGTTCAAAACGGTTAGTTGAACTATTATTTGTACGTTATTTTGTACTAATCGGAGTTCAATATGAGTCGTATTCATTTCGATCAAGATATTCAGCCTTTGTCTGAGTTTCGTGCTGGTGTCGCTTCTTACATCAAACAAATCAATGAGACTCGTCGTCCATTGGTTATTACGCAACGTGGTAAAGGTGTTGCTGTTGTTCTCGATGTTGCGGAGTATGAAGCAATGCAAGAGAAAATCGAATTACTGGAAGAAATGCGCACAGCAGAAGCTCAATTAGCTTCTGGTCTTGGTGTTTCCAATGATGATGCGCGTGCTCAAGTACTGGCGCGCATTAAGAAATGAAAGTAGTCTGGTCTCCATTAGCGCTTCAGAAGCTAGGCGATGCAGCGGAGTTTATTTCTTTGGATAATCCACCTGCGGCAGAGAAGTGGGTAAACGAAGTTTTTGATAAAACTGAACTACCTGGAAGTAGGCCTGAAATGGGGCGGTTTGTCCCTGAAATGCCCCATACGAACTATCGCGAAATCATCTTCGGTCACTATCGTCTTATCTACAGCTTAAGCCACGAAATTCGTGTACTAACAGTTCGTAATTGTCGTCAAATTTTATCGGAAGATGACGTGTAAAACTGTGTTATAACAAACTGGTTAAGAGTGATTCGCAACGCGTGGCATTTTCACTATGCGTTGTGTTTAGTGTTTAAGGTGGTATGTGGAAGCTTAGGTATTGCGTTGCTCACCCCTTAGCAGGGCGTTCTCCAGAGGAAGCAATCAATCCATAGGGAATTTTTGTTTCTGGTGGAGTACGCGCATAATTCGAATGATATCGCCATCAACCCAATATGGGGCGATCATCGATATCTCGGGAATAATGAGCAATCGCCCACGAATACCATCTCGTTGCACACCTATCAGAGGCTGCTCTAGTAAGTTTTCTACTTTTGCTTCAATGAGGTTGTCAGTTTTCTCTGCTGCATCAGGGTTGAAGTCATAGAGAAACTCAAAGATCTTTTCGCGATCATTAAGTGACTCTTCTTCCCATAAAATCATTGCTTACCTCGATTGCGGATCCTGGCTTTGCGTTCTTCCATTCGAGATTTAGCAGTTTGGTGTTCAACGAAATCCGCTTTTCCTGAGTCGAGCTTCTCAAATGCTAGGTTTACTTGTTCAGTTAGCCATGCATCGTGAGATAATGTTTTTCTTTGTTGTTCAGCGAGTTGCTCAGTAAGTTCACGGCAAGCATCACTCAGTGTGCGACCTTGGCTTTCAGCCATTTGTTGAGCTAGGCGTTTTGTTTCCTCATCAACACGAAATTGAATTCTAGTGTCCATGATGTATCCCTTTGTTGGCGTGTGTACAAATGTTAGCACTGGGCTTTGAGATGGGCAACGAACAAGTAAGCGTTCCAGACGGCTCCTCAATGCTTGGCATTTTTGGTTTGTTTCAGCTTTAGTGTTTACAGCACAATACTTTAAGTGCAGTGGTCTGCGTTGCTCAACTTAACGCAGCGTTGCCGCAATCAGTCATCTAACCTTTTCATAGCTTTACGGTAAACGTCGCTACGTTCGCGTTTTCCGACTGATAAGACGGTTACAATGATGACATCGTCTTCAACTTTGTAGACGAGGCGGTAGCCCGATTGGCGCAGCTTAATTTTATACATGTTGTCAGAACCAGAGAGCTTTGAAGCCGGAACATGTGGATTTTCTAAGCGCTCGATTAGCTTTTTCTTAAATTGTTGTTGCAGCGTCGAGCCAAGCTTTTTCCACTCTTTGAGTGCGCTCCTTTTAAAGTCGAGTTTATAGGTCATCAATATTTACCGAAATGCTCTCTTCAGAATCACGCTCTTTAGCAATAGTTAGTAGCTCAAGATCTTCGAGTCTGTCCATCATCATTTCGTACGCTTCGGCAGGTACGCAATAAAATGCTGGCTCATTTCGGTTTAGTACAGCAACAGGTTCGCCGTAAGCACTAGTTGCAACTTTCATAGGGTTAGCTTTCAACTCAGTAATACTTGCAGCAACATCGGCTAAAATTCTAGTGGTCATATAATAGGTCTCTTAAATGGTCTTTATATTGGTCATTTTAGCCTCGGCCAAGCGGTATAACAAGTTGCTTAAGAGTGATTCGCAACGCGTGGCATTTTTACTATGCGTAGAGTTATGTATTTAAGGTATTATTATGCGGAATGGCATTGGATGAGATTTTACACCCATCAATAGCAAACATGTTACGGCCGATGAGGCCTTGTTCATCGCATATCATCAGGACTTGTGTGAACAGCGGTTCAATGGTATCGCTCATCTGAGCGATGAATGCCGCGATGGTAGTGAAATGTGGCCTTTCATCGCCAGATAGACACATGAAGGTGACGTTGTTGATGCACGCCATTTCAATGCGCCGACTCGACTTTGCATTTCACTAGTCGAGAGTATGGCGCCGAGCTGGTTGGCTATGAGATCGGCAAATTCTTCAACCAGTGCCGGTTCTGCCTTTTGACAAGTGGTGCTGACCTGACCCCTCTTCTTGGGCGATTAACCATAAGCGCTGAGTTATGGCTGCAGCGTTCAGAAAGCTTTGGCAGTAAGTTTCGATGTGCTGTTGGATCTGCTAAAGATCTTGAAAGGTAGGCATTGCACACCAACCGAGCGTGGGTATCGGGACAGAGTTCAATGAAGGTAGGTGACGTCTAGAGGAAACACGTAAGGCTAATGGAATTCCGGGTGAGTATTAAACAGCGGAATTTTGCAGTTTAGATCGTGTTAGTGTGCTAAAGGCTAGCAGTTAACTAGCCTAGGCTTGCTCTAACATCTGCAATGGTGATGAAGAGTTTGTTTTCAGCGTCTTGAAAGGCTTGAAAGCCATAACGCTCATAGAAATGTTTTGCACCGTCTTTGGCATCAACGATAACAACTGGAAACGCAACGCTATCACTAGCAGCTAATAGCTTTCGGAGTGCGTCGATGAGCAGCCACTCACCAAAGCCTTTCCCTTTGTATCGGTCATCGACAGCAAGACGAGCGATGAGACTACCAGAGGTCGATGATTGGTGTTTCTTTTGTAACTTATCGGGTAATGCCTTTAAGTCAATTGGTGTCATTGTTAGCGTGTAAAAGCCGATGATATGTGAGTTGTCGTTATCATCTTCCAAAACAAACGTTCTGGTGTTGTCTTTCTTTGCTTGCTGACTCGCCATTACTTTTAAATAATTACTGAGAGCTTCAATACCACAGTTGAATCGGTTTCTATCGTGTTTAGCTTTATCTAGAAGTACCGTATTCATCATTGAGTTTTGCTCTCGTATCGATCAGAGGCAGCTTTTAGTTTTGAGTTCTGTGTTGCAGGGCGGTCTAAAGCTTCCATGAGCAACATAGCATCAGCTTGGCTCAGTTTTAAAGCCTGTTCACGTTCGATGACTTGTTTAGCCTTTTCAATTGCAGCACTTAGAACAAATGAGTTAATACTAGACATACCAGCGATCGCGGCAGCCTTGGTCAGTAAATCTTGTGTATCGACATCAACTCTAGCGGTGATGCGAGGCAAAGTAGTAGCCATAATGTTATCTCCTGTTGTGTCAAAATGTCACATGTTTATTATGGTCTCGAGGCGTGCAATAAGCAAGTTCTGTGTCATTTTGGCACACATGCAAACATTTAAGAGTGATTCGGCACGCTTGGCATTTTTACTATGCGTTAGCTTTAGTGGTTAAGGTGGTATGCGGTAGCATCGGTATTACGTGCCTCACCTTAATTGGGCTGCATGCCAGTAATCAGAAAGTCGATAGCAGCTATGATCTCGTTTTTGAATGTACTTAATTCGTTGACTGGTTCACGTAGAATTTTGGTAGGTACGCTTGCCATTTGGTGAGTCAAAATAACGAAGTCACCCTCATCAATATGGATGATAGGACAAAGGTGACTTGGTGCTTTGTTCTCTAGTAGTTCAACTGGCGTTAGTGGGATGACTAGTCGGGTGTTTAGTGTGCCAAGCAGTTCAGCCTATACTGTTCTTTGGCCATGCCCCTTTCCTTGATGAATGGCCCCCACTGTTTTATAGTCAATGCAGGTAAGAGGGAGATCGTATCAGATTGAAAAATTCTCCCCACCCGCTAACTAGCAAGGCACTTCAGGCGAGTCATGTCGGGCTGAGATGTACGTTGGTGTTTGCGCAAGACGCATCGTAACTAGGTGATCTGGAAGTCTTAATTTGTAACGCCCTGCATGCCAGGGCGTTTGTGTATCTGGGAAACCCTGAACTGGCTTTTCGTGGCCCATTCTTTTCACGGTCATTTCTATCTTGCCTCCGTCAGGAACTGCCATACACCGAAGAAAAGAAGGCGCTCGATTTTAGTGGAGGACTAAGCGGGGGGCGTTTCCGGTATTTTTGCTTGCCGTGATCAGACGTTGGCACATTAGTGTTGAAAAGATGGAGAATCGACAGGGGCGACGTTTTATCTGGCGTACAAGGGGTACTGAGCACCATGTCGCTGGCGGCTGCTTCGTGGATGAATAGATGTGTACTTTGGCGCATAAGTTAAAATGAAACTTGATGCAAATGCAAAGTTGATGAAAAATAAGCAGATTGATTGGGGCGCTTCGGTGCCTTTTTATGTATCTCAAACTTCAGTTGTGGCAACGGAATAATGGCAAATAAAATTATAACCCTAGGGATAGTGGTGTGCGCACTGCCTGTTTATGCAAGCGCGACAGACGAGGCACCGCCGTTACAGCGCCTCCCTTCCAACCAGAGTTTTACCGGCTTAACACTGACGCCCAATGCGCAGTCGCTAAATTACGGTAATTTCTCCTTCACTTATGCGCAGGGCCTACCATGGCAAAATGGCATTCAAGATCTCGATTCTCTTAAATTCTCTCTGGGGGTGATGGAGGGACTGGAAGCGCATGGCCGTATTGTGACCTATGACTATAACTCGAACTGTTTCTATGACTGTGGGGATGTTCGTGATCTCTCGTTCTCGTTTAAATATCAGCTGCCCAACTTCTGGCAGGTTGAGGATCTCAATCTGGCTCTGGGGGTTCAGGACTTTGGGGGCGCCGCTAGTCAGTTTAATACCAATTACTTTGTCGCTGATTATAGCTTAGATATGTTACCGGTTCGGTTGTCGGCCGGTTATGGTCAGTCCGATATTGCCCTTGGGGTGATGAATGGCCCGTTTGGCGGTATTGAATACCAGCCGTTTCGTTTTCTGCAAGTGACCGGTGAGTACGATTCGGTTGAGTTTAACTCGTCAGTTAAGGTCTTTACTCCGGAAGATACCTTGCCATACGACATCACTGCTTCACTCAGTTATCAGCTTTATTCCGGGCATGATACCGATGAGCAGAATATCTGGAACGCTGCCCTGTCGGTGCCATTGATCACCGATTACACCCGTTCACGACACTATGCACGTTCAAACGTGCCATTATCAGAGTTGGTAGCGCAGCAACAAAACCACGCAGAAAGTGCCTCACTGGCGGCATTGGTGAATGAGTTACGCCGGGAAGGCTTTGTCAATATTCAGGTCGGCACGATGAACGAGCGAGTGGTGATCGCCCTGGAAAACCGCCGTTACAACCACAACCAGACCGATGGGCTTGGGGTGGCGATGGGGATCATCTCCAGCTACCTGGGTAACGCCTCGGCAAGCGAACTGGGGTTAGACTCGGATCAGTTTGAGCTGATGATGCTCGCTAACCAAAAACCGGTCGTGAGCGTGCGCTCTTCCGTCGCTTGCTACCAGGGTTTTGTCAGTGGCACTAACGAATGTGATGATATCCAGTTTGATACCCGGGATCTGGCAGAAAAACTGGCGTTAGTGGAGTGGAAAACCGAGCGAGTCAACGGCGGGGCGTTAGAGTCTCAGCTGGTGCTGTCACCGATGGTGCGCCATGGTGTGGCGACCGAATACGGTGTATATGATTACTCGTTTGCCATGTCGAGCAACCTGTACACTTACCTGTGGTCCGGCGCGGCGTTAGATGTGCGTCATATTATGCCGCTGGCAGAAAGTGATGACTTTGAAGAGGGCGGTTACTTTGAAGACAGCGTTTACCAAAATCAAGTCGACAGAGCCATGCTGCACCAGTTTTTCCGTCTGCCATATGTGGATGTCGCGAACCAGGTCTCTTTGGGGTTGGTCAAATCCGATTATCTAGGCGCGCGCAGTGAATCGGTCTGGTTCTCTCAATCGGGAGCGCACGCACTTGGCCTGGAGATGAGTTACTTTCAGCACCGGGATGAAAAAGATAAAAATGGTTATGTGAACCAAGATCGGCAAACTTTTTTGACCAGTTACACCTTTGCCGTGCCGGAGTGGGACTGGCAGGTTAAAGCGGTTGCCGGGGAGTTCTGGAAGGGGGACGTCGGCGCCAAACTGACCACCTCGCACTGGTTTGAAGATGTTGAAGTTTCGGCAACGTATCAGGCTAGCAAATATAATGATACCGATAAAGAGCAGTTTGTTACCGTTTCGGTTAAGCTGCCACTGACGCCATGGCGGGATATGTCACCGGGCCTGGTTCAGCTACGCGGCAACGAAGCGTATGACTTTAATGTCACCACCCGGGTCGGCAATGATGCTAACTATTTGAATAATGGCCAGGGTGATGAGCTATACATGGACAACAGTATGTTGCGTCGTTACTTTAACCGCGGGCGCTACGGCAATGACTATTTTGAAGTGAATAAGATTCGCATGCGCAACGCCTATTGGCGCTACCTGGAATCACAACTTTAATCATAATAAGAGCGGTTTATAAGTTATAAGTCGCTCTTTATCGGGCTATGAGCAAACTCAGTTTTTAGGCTGCGCGGCGTATTAAAGCAGGTTCATATGCCTGACTCTCTATCGCGCAGTTTGATGTTTTGCTATTCTATGGCCAGTTTTATATTTTGAACTTTTGGAATAAATCAATGAAAATAGCAGTTGCAGGTACCGGCTACGTAGGCTTATCTAATGCCATGTTATTAGCCCAGAGTCATCAGGTGGTCGCAGTCGATATTATTCAAGAAAAAGTCGATATGCTGAATAAAAAGCAATCACCGATTGTCGATGCAGAAATCGAGCACTTTTTAGCGCACAAAGCGCTGAACTTTGTAGCAACGCTTGATAAAGAAATGGCTTATCAAGGTGCAGACTTTGTCATCATTGCCACCCCGACTGACTATGATCCGCAAACCAACTATTTTAATACTTCTTCGGTGGAAGCGGTGATCAAAGAGGTGATGGCCATCAACCCGGATGCGGTGATGGTGATTAAATCAACGGTGCCAGTCGGCTACACCGCACGTATTAAACAAGAACTAGGTTGTGAGAATGTGCTGTTTTCACCTGAGTTCCTGCGCGAAGGTAAAGCTCTGTATGATAACCTATATCCGTCACGCATTATCGTGGGTGAACGCAGCGAGCGTGCTGAAACGTTCGCCGGCTTACTGGTGGAAGGGGCCGAGAAGCAAGACATTCAGGTACTGTTTACCGATTCAACCGAAGCCGAAGCGGTTAAGCTGTTCTCCAATACTTACCTGGCGATGCGAGTCGCTTACTTCAATGAGTTAGATTCGTACGCCGAGGCACATGGCCTGGATGCGCGTCAGATCATCGAAGGGGTAGGCTTGGATCCTCGCATTGGTAATCACTACAATAACCCCTCCTTTGGTTACGGCGGTTACTGCTTGCCGAAAGACACCAAGCAGCTGCTGGCTAACTATCAGAGCGTGCCGAACAATATCATTGGTGCGATTGTAGATGCCAACCGTACACGTAAGGATTTCATTGCAGAATCTATCCTCAAGCGTGAGCCGAAAGTGGTGGGTATCTACCGTTTGATCATGAAGGCTGGCTCAGACAACTTCCGGGCTTCCTCGATTCAGGGCATCATGAAACGTATTAAAGCCAAAGGGATTGAAGTCGTGGTATACGAGCCGGTTCTGAAAGACGAAGAGTTTTTCAATTCTCGGGTGATCCAGGATTTGGCTGAGTTTAAGCAGACGGCGGATGTAATTGTGTCGAACCGTATGGTGGAAGAGTTGGCTGATGTAGCGGATAAGGTTTACACCCGAGACCTGTTTGGCAGCGATTAATCCTGACGTTTAGCGCTTATTAATTTTTTGGCTCCTGTTAAGGAGCCTTTTTCAGTTGGTGATGATAATGATTAAAAAATGCTTATTTCCTGCGGCAGGTTACGGGACTCGTTTTCTGCCCGCGACTAAATCCATGCCTAAAGAGATGATGCCGGTGGTGAACAAACCACTGATTGAATACGGGGTGGAAGAAGCCATTGAAGCCGGCATGGATGGCATGTGTATTGTGACCGGCCGTGGTAAACACTCGCTGATGGATCACTTTGATAAGAACTATGAGCTGGAGCATCAGATCAGTGGTACCAGCAAAGAGGCATTGCTGGATGATATTCGCGGTTTGATTGACTCTGCCAGCTACACCTACATCCGCCAGCGTGAAATGAAAGGCTTAGGCCATGCGATCCTGACCGGGCGTGAGCTGGTGGGTGACAATCCGTTTGCAGTGGTGCTGGCAGATGACCTGTGTGTCAATGAAGATAAAGGCGTGTTGGCGCAAATGGTCGAACTGTATAACCAGTATCGCTGTTCGATAGTGGCGGTGCAGGAAGTACCAGAAACAGAAACCCACAAGTACGGCGTGATTGCCGGTGAAATGATCAAAGATGATATCTACCGGGTGGACAACATGGTAGAAAAACCGGAGTCTGGTACTGCACCTAGTAACCTTGCCATCATTGGCCGTTATATTCTGACCCCGGACATTTTTGAACTGATTGAAAAAACAGAGCCAGGCAAAGGTGGTGAAATCCAGATCACCGACGCACTGATGAAGCAGGCGCAAGCTGGCTGTGTGCTGGCGTATAAATTCAAAGGCCAGCGTTTTGACTGTGGCAGTGTTGAAGGCTATATCGAAGCCACTAACTACTGCTATGAGAATCTGTATCAAAAGCAGTCAAGCGCTGAGCTGGCCAAAAAGCCGACCGTGAAAGTGGCCGAAACTGCCTAAATCAACATTACTTGTTTTTAAGGGAAGCTCTGGTCGGTCTCTTGATCTCAAGTATTGTTAATCAAGAGACATCGCTAGTTCATAGTCCCTAAGGATGGTTTGTAGTTTGAACCATCCTTCCCACAATACCTTCATAGAAAGTTTGGCAAGATTAGATTTCCCAGTGGTATCGCAATGGGCTCCACAATCAAATCACACCGCTTTGTCAGTTGCTCTATCAAGTACTGGGCTCAGTCTTTGGGTCCGAAATGACGATGCAGTCTGTCGTTTCGACAGCGATCAGAATCTCTGCAACTGGTGCATGAAACGCTACAACATTTAATCGTGCTTTGTTTCGTGTTTTGTGATCAGCAGAGTGTTCAAAAGTATCGGCCATGATCGTTGGCTGGAGAAAGGCTGAAAAAGAGAGGACGAAGACGTCCTCCCTCCGGCGGCCGCTGTTGGAGGCAACGAACGCCTGTTTCATCAATTTGTAGAAAGCTATCTGCTGCCCACGGCGTAATTATCCATAACGCTAATGATAGTATTGCCAACAAAGAGTCAAAGATAGTACTAAGACGACAATTTATTGGCTCATCGCGGCTTTCCGGGGAAGGCCGCTTTTATGAGTACACGCAATGAAGCCCTTCAGGGCGCGTTTTGAATCGCTTGTGTAGCCACATCCATGCAGGAATATCTCTTTTGATCATATTCTCAAGTTCTTGATTTAAGATACTAGCCGCTTTGACTGGATTACGTCGTTCAAATTGCTCACTAAGGTCGTCACCGATATGCAAGGTGTAATGATTGTTACTCATCACCGTCACACCCGATATCACGGCACATTTCGTCGCATCAATCAACACACTCGAGCCTGCAGTACTCGCTGCTTGGTCGACAGCGAAAAACGGTGCGAACACGGAGTTATTAGCGCCATAATCATGATCTGGTAGATACCAAAGCCGTTGGCCGCTTTTCAGTACCTTAAGCATAGATTTGACGTCTTTACGATCTATCATGTGATGCCCGTAACGCGTACGACCACGGTGTTGAATGAACTCATAAACTGGATTCGAGTTTGGGCGATAAACGCCATACCCTTTGGCAAATTGGCTAAAGATACGTGCTGTCATTTCCAAATTAAGGTGGTGGCTGCACACCACTAGTGTACCTCGTCCATTTCTTTCTTGTTCGAGTAATCTCTCTTTACCAATCACTGTAGCTAGTCGTTTAACACGCCATTCTGGCCAGAACCAAGCCATCCCTGTTTCTATTAGTGCCATGCCGGTGTACTTAAAATTTGTCTTTACCAGTTCACCACACTGTCGTTCATTATACTCGGGGAAACAGAGCTTGAGGTTACGCTGTGCTATTTCACGGCGGCGTTTCATTGGTAACATTGCTATAGTACCAATCCCCCTTCCCAGTGCGCGCAGTAATGGATATGGAAGAACGTTGACGATAAATGCCAAAAGACCAAATGCTAGCCAAACAGACCAGTATTTGGGCAGGAGCAACTTAAAAGAAAAAGGTGGAGAAGGGACAGTATTCATGGTTTCAATAAATAGTATAAAATTATTGAAATTTAGCATGCCATTAGGTGATTAATCAATCAGTTAAGCCTTGTTCTGTTCCGCAGATTTAAAAATTCCAAAGCATGATAGCTGACATGTCCTCGTTAGGAGAGCGTTTGGGTAGTTCTGTGAGCAAATACCGGGGGGGCGTTGGCTCGGTAAGTCATCCCCAGGCTATAAACCCTATTCCAAGTATAATTAACCTACACAATATAACCGTTAGTTTAGGATAACCGATAATGTAAGCTATATTAGCGTTTTGCCAAAAAAATCAACTTATTTAAGTGCAATGCATTAGGTGGTTTGAATGTTTAATCCAAAAGTTATTAAGTACCGAATTATTTGTTTGCACAGGCCAAGAGTTAAAAAAATCCCCGAACCTTTCGGTTCGAGGATTTGTGTATAAGAGACAGGCCGAAGCATCCCTTTATCATTTACGTTCAGAAAAGCGTAATTAAGCTTTTGCTGCTGCCGCTGCTTTAGCGATTGCTGCGAAGCTCTTCGCGTCCAGAGAAGCGCCGCCAACTAGAGCACCGTCGATGTCTGGTTGTGAGAAGTAAGCTTCTGCGTTTTCTGGTTTAACAGAGCCGCCGTACTGGATGATAACTTGCTCAGCTACTGCAGCATCTTTCTCCGCGATCATTGCACGGATAGAAGCGTGGATGCGCTGTGCATCTTCAGCTGTTGCTGCTTTACCAGTACCGATAGCCCAGATTGGTTCGTAAGCGATGATTGCGCCGTTTAGAGCTTCAACACCGTATGCGTCGATCACTGCGTTGATTTGACGTGCACATACTGCTTCAGTTTCACCCGCTTCGTTTTGTGCTTCAGATTCACCGATACAGAAAACAGGTTTCAGGCCGTTTTCTTTCAGGAATGCAAATTTCTTCGCGATGAACTCGTCAGATTCGTTGTGGTAATCACGACGCTCAGAGTGGCCGATGATGATGTGAGTTGCACCGAAATCTTTCAGCATCTCTGGAGACATGTCGCCAGTGAATGCACCGCTGTTGTTCAGGTCAGTGTTTTGTGCACCCAGGATGATCTTGTTGCCGCCTTCCGCGATAACACGCTCAGCTAGATCGATGTATAGAGCTGGTGGAGCAACTGCTACGTCCACACCTTCAACACCTTCAAGTTCAGCGTTAAGACCAGTTAGCAGCTCAGTTACCATTGCTTTGCTGCCGTTAAGTTTCCAGTTACCCATCACTACAGGACGACGCATAGGAATATCTCCATATCTAATCAATTAATGTAAAAACTTTCGTAAAAAATCTACGTAGGAATATAACAGAATAATATGAACAGATCATGATTGGTATCATGTCTTATGCGCGTTTCACCTTCTGGTTGGAGTTGCATTCATTCTGTTACTAAGGCTCAGGCGGAGCCCGCTACCATATTTTGCCGCGGTGTCGATCGCACCAGCGCAATCGATTGGTGATCACGTAGACAGAATAATAGTTCAATTCTCGGAAAATGCCGCCGGGATTGCTATTACTACAGGCGGAAACAAAACCGAACTCTATGCTGTTGGCAATGAAAGGAAATCACCATGCCTAATCTTGTTTTAGAATATTCCAGTTCCGTTGATGAGCGAGTCAACGTTCAGGGGCTGTTAGAGGACTTGCACCAGGTTGCGCTGAATAGTGGCTTGTTTGAACCGGCTTCGGTAAAGTCGCGGGCGTTGCGCTGCCACGACTGGTTGGTTGGCCAGGAAGGTAACAGTGTTGATTTTATCCACATCAGCTTTGATTTGCTGGCGGGGCGCACACCAGAGCAAAAACGCCAGCTGTCGCGTGCGTTGATGGATGTATTGCAACAGCAAGCGAGCCATGTCCGCAGCCTGACGGTCAATGTGCGTGACATGGATATCGATTGTTTTCAAAAAGTGGTTAATTAATTTTCTCTAGCCCGGATGTGTGTCGTTATTGCCGGTGGATAAGCTGGTGTGTTTAAGGTAAGTCTGTTTATGTCGATGAAAAAGCTATTGTTGTCTTTCCGTGGGCGGGTGGGGCGCAAGACCTACTGGCTGTGGAATATCGTTTACTACATCTTGATTTTGGGATTCGGCGCAGGGATCAGTAAGTTGTTCCCGGCATTTTCTTACATTCTTCTGCCGGTATTTTTGCTGGTTTTGCTTATTCCTGATTTAGCCATCACCACCAAACGCTGGCACGACCGTGATAAATCGGTCTACTGGCTGGCGCTGAATATCCCTTTGATCATTGGCCGGCTGTATACCCCGATGGCCAGCCCACAGGCGCAGGAACCGTCGCCGATGCAGTTGTTAATTGCTGCCGTGTCATTGATTTGTGGTATTTGGATTTTGGTTGAGTGCGGCCTGATGAAAGGCACTGAGGGATCAAATCGCTATGGGCCGGATCCAGTGCCGGACACCACACGATAAACCGCGAGGCACCAGCTTGCGCTGTTATCAGCTCGCAGACGCCGTTGCAAAACAACAATTGGTTAAGTTTATCGTTTAAGCAGTTGTAAAGTTGTTTAAGCAGGAGCATAGGGGAGGCTGGAATGGATCAGCACAACCGCCCCCTGAAGTACTGATGCCAGTGCGGGCTTCAGTAGAAGTCATTATTAGTGTTGAAACGCTTGAAGGGAACCACGTTTGCGGGCTTTTCTTGCGCTGGCTCACCCTGTAATGCATCTCTGAACTTCACCACCTGTTTCTGCAGTTCATTCATCAAGACCACATTGACATGATTGGGGTTTTTACACTGATTGATCATCCGGTCAATGTGGCTTTGCTGTGCCCGCAACCTGTCCTGCATCGCTTCTGATGCATGCTCGATCATCTCAGTCGCCATGTCATGGCGGAACTGTTCAAATGCTTGCGGATCGCTTTGTGCCATTTTCATCATTTCATCGAATGATGGCAGCGTTTGCGAGTAGCATACCTTTGCCCATTCTTTTGCCATAGTAACGACCTCCGATTCCATTGAGAGCTGTGGCTGCGTTATGTAAAGCGTAATGCAACCAGCAGAACTCGCCAGCCAGAAAAGAGGTTGTGTCTCATTTTTAAGAGAGTTGTCAGTAACGTGCAGGTGAGAAAAAGGAGCAGGCTAGGGTTGAATACGATACACGCAGCGACGCTGGCCGCCAACGATATGCTCTGTGCGTTCTATTGCAACATCTTCACCAAGCAAGCTGCGAAACACATTGAGTTCTGACTGGCACAGGCTGGGGCAGCGCGAGGCGGCCTTGCAAATCGGGCAGTGATTTTCAATCAGGATAAAGCCCTGGCCTTCTGCTTCCAGTTCGGCCATGTAGCCTTCTTGTTCGCGCAGCGCAACCAGCTTCTCCAGCTTGCTTGCCAGGGTGTCGCACGCAGCCAGTTGCTGCTGATAGTTTTGCAGGGTGATTTTTTCGCGCTCTGACGCGACTTGATCCAGCCCGGATTTGCCAAAGATATGTTCGACGGCTTCGATCAGCTGAACGGTCAGTTCTCCATGGCGATCGGTGAACTGCTCATGGCCTTTGCGGGTTAACGTCCAGTGGCGTGTCGGGCGGCCCACTTTGACTTTCACATCATGAAAAGACAAGATGCCATCTTCCTCCAGGCTTTGCAGGTGCTGACGCGCGCCCATGGTTGTCATACCCAGCTCAGCAGAGAGTTGTTTGGCTGTGACCGAGCCGTCACGTTTTACGATTTGTAATATCCTATCTACGGTTTTCATCTTTGCACCATTAACCTGTCAGTCCATATTATGCGCGATAGGGTTTGTAAAGAAAAGGCTTTATATTTGATGCATATGCTTCAGGTGAATATGATCAGTGCATGGTTGGGGCCGTGAAACGCCCGGCGCGCAGTCAGCCTGGCGGGGCCAGCATGATCCTGAGCCGAAATATTTTGGTGGAAAGTGCTTGTGTGTCCAGTTGCATTTAGCCAGGGGCAAAATAATAAGGCCGGGTTAACCCCGGCCTTTACTAGTCACTGACAATACCTCGTTTAGAGAATAATATCCCGCACTTCCGGATCTTTGCGTTCCAGGTAGTGAGTGGATTTAATCCGGCGGATGGTACGGCAGCGGCCGCGGATCAACAGGGTCTCGGTGGTTGCGATGTTACCCTGACGGCTGATGCCCTCAAGCAGATCGCCTTTGGTGATGCCGGTTGCCGAGAAGACAACGTTATCACTGCGAGCCATATCTTCCATACGCAGCACCACATTGGCCTGTACGCCCATTTCCTCACAACGTTGCAGCTCGGCAGCGCCATAGATACGGTT
The DNA here is from genome assembly GCF_029223195.1 of Vibrio sp. CAU 1672. Taxonomy (GTDB): domain Bacteria; phylum Pseudomonadota; class Gammaproteobacteria; order Enterobacterales; family Vibrionaceae; genus Vibrio. Next base: position 24,782 of record NZ_JARHUF010000004.1, read on the forward strand.
TTCGTCGGTATCGCCTTTAACTTCGTGACGTGGCAGCAAGCGGCCGTGCATATCACCGTCTAATGCGCGGATCACGGCAGCGGATACCACACCTTCCGGCGCGCCACCAATACAGTACATTGCATCGACTTCGCTGTCTGGCATACAGGTCAGGATCGAAGCGGCCACGTCGCCGTCTGGCACAGCAAATACGCGTACGCCCATCTCTTGCATCTCGGCAATGACCTGGTCATGGCGAGGCTTAGCCAGCGTGATCACTACCAGGGTATCCAGTGTCTTGTTTAATGCGTCAGCAATGCTCTCCAGGTTTTCTTTCAGTGGGCGGTTGAGATCAATCGCGCCTTTGGCTCCCGGGCCAACCACCAGTTTTTCCATGTACATGTCGGGCGCTTTAAGGAAGCTGCCTTTTTCGCCAGCGGCCAGCACGGCCAATGCGTTTGACTGGCCCATCGCTGTCATGCGTGTGCCTTCAATCGGATCCACGGCGATATCGACTTGATCACCACCCACTCCGACTTGCTCGCCGATGTACAGCATCGGGGCATCATCAATCTCACCCTCACCAATGACGATTTCACCTTGGATGTCGGTTTTGTTCAGCAGGGTGCGCATTACCTCAACAGCGGCACCGTCTGCGGCGTTTTTATCACCTCGGCCCAGCCATTTGTAACCGGCCAGAGCGGCCCCTTCAGTAACACGGGAAAATGCCATTGCTAAATCGCGTTTCATGATGTCTCCAAGTAACAAGGAAAGAAAATTTGCGACGCGATTCTATCACAGCGAAAAGTAAACGTTTGCCTTTTTGTCTGGCTTTCGCTTTGCCTTTGTTGAATTGGATCAATACTTGGCCGGTTTTCGCCATTCAGCCGAATTTGGCGGGGGAGCAAAATCATCGTGAGTTGGGAAAAGTCAGTGTTTAGTGAGATTGCGTTGATTTTTTGACCGAATGATGCGAAATATCGAATATAGTAAGTGTTTCTCATCGCGACGCTGAGTAGAATAATCCCATAATGATGGCAAATCATCCCAACCGAACAAGCAAGGTAGGCCAAGATGTCTTTAGAAGTACTAGAACAACTAGAAGCGAAAATTCAAACTGCTGTTGATACGATCACTTTACTGCAGATGGAAGTAGAAGAGCTGAAAGAAGATAAAGTGAAACTGGAAGCGGAAGCGAACGATCTGCGTTCACAACGTGAAGAGCTGGAGCAAAAGGCTGAGCAGGCCCAGCAAGAGCACACGCAATGGCAAGAGCGTATTCGTGCCCTGCTTGGTAAGATGGAAGATGTGGAATAATTCGTTTTCCGCTAGCACTGAAAACACCCGCCAAGGCGGGTGTTTGTGTATTTGGGCGAGGATGACGCGGGAATTAAACCGGCTCTTCGTCTAAATCTTCTTCAGCTTCATCCAGCTCCAGGTCGATATTCAACGGCTCTGGAGAGAGAATGATCCCGGTGCTGTCGGCGTAGACATAATCTTCCGGCAGAAAGCTTACCCCACCGAAATTCACCGGTACGTCGATTTCACCAAAGCCCTGGCCGGTTGCACCAACCGGAATTGAGGCCAGTGCCTGAATGCCCAGGTTCATGTCTTCCAGTTCATCCACTTCCCGGACACAGCCGTAGACGATAATGCCTTCCCACTCATTTTCTTCGGCGATAGCCGCGATTTCTGCGTCCACCAAGGCTTTGCGTAAGGAACCGCCTCCATCTATCAGCAGCACGCGGCCAACGCCATCCTGCTCGAGCGTTTCACGCAGCAACGTATTGTCTTCGAAACACTTGAGGGTTGTGATTTGCCCGGCAAAAGAGGCTCGGCCCCCAAAGTTGCTGAACATTGGCTCTACAACATCTACCTGATCCAGATAAACGTCACACAGTGCTGAGGTATTGTATTCCATAGCGTACCTTCCAAAACAGAAACGGTTGTCATTGAGTATATCTAGGTATTAAGTCAATGCAATGACAACTGTTTTTTAACTGACCAGAGTTTGAGCTACCACAATTGTTGCAAATAAAACGTTGGTCACCAGGGAGCATTTCACAATTGCCGGCATCATTGGGGCGATTTGCACCGGTTGCTGGGTATGCCACACGGCTTTGCCGTGCAGGGAAACTAAATAAAAACTGAGTAAGAAGGGCAGGCTAATCCAAACGGGTTTGTCTTGCAGCAGCAGGTAAGCGGCGAAGGCAACCAATGCACTGGCGAGCAGGATAAAGTGGTACTGTTTGGCTTTACGCTGGCCCAGGCGTACCGCGACAGTGCGTTTACCGCATGCGCTGTCGTTGTCGATATCACGCATGTTATTGATGTTCAGGACGGCTACCGCCAGTAGCCCGCAGCCCAGTGCGGGCAGGAACAGCGCAGTATCAACCTGGCCGGTGTGCAGGAAGTAAGTGCCGGAGACGCCAAGCAGGCCAAAAAACAGGAACACAGACAGATCCCCCAGTCCGACATAGCCGTAAGGCTTGCTGCCCATGGTATAGGCGATCGCCGCAATGATGGCAAGCACCCCCAGGCCGATAAAGGTCAGGATACTTTCCAGCGAGCTCAGCGCATAGAAAACCAGCACTAAGCCAGAAATGATGGTCAGTACGATATTGAATGCCAGGGCCTGCTTCATTTGTCTGGCACTGATCGCACCGGACTGCATTGCACGCTGTGGCCCGATACGTTGGTCGTTATCGGTACCCTTGACCGCATCACCATAATCATTGGCTAAATTGGATAAAATTTGTAATAGCGTCGCAGTCACCAAAGCCATTACAGCGATCATCGGTGAGAAGTGCCCGGTGGAATAGGCCAGGACGCTGCCGGTCAGAATAGAGACCAATGCTAGAGGTAATGTTTTCGGGCGAGCGGCTTCAAGCCAGATCTGCAATGAATGTTTCATGGTTTTTTCGTGCTAGTAACCTAAGTGCTCAGTATACGCATAATGGAGTCGATGCGCTATTGACCTGAGACAAGGCAGGCGGGGCGGCGGTATAAAAAAAGGCCGAGCCTATGGCTCAGCCTTTGCAAATAGCCTTTACCTGTAAGGGGTTACAGGATAAAGCGGCTCAAGTCTTCATCTTCGATGGTATCGCCCAGACGCGCTTTAACGTAGGCGGCATCAATGACGAATTTTTCACCGGGTTTCTCCGTGGCATCGTAGGAGATCTCGTCCATCAGGCGCTCCATTACGGTATGCAGTCGGCGCGCACCGATGTTTTCTGTGGTTTCATTGACGGTCCAGGCCGCTTCTGCGATTTGGTTAATGCCGTCTTCGGTGAACTCAATGTCCACCTGTTCGGTTTTCATCAGCGCGATGTACTGCTCGGTCAGTGACGCTTTTGGTTCAGTAAGAATGCGTTTGAAATCATCACTGGTCAGGGCTTCGAGTTCGACACGGATCGGCAGACGGCCTTGCAGTTCCGGGATCAGATCTGACGGCTTGGCTACCTGGAAGGCACCAGAGGCAACAAACAGGATGTGATCAGTTTTGACCATGCCGTGTTTGGTTGATACGGTGCTGCCTTCAATCAACGGCAGTAAATCGCGCTGCACACCTTCCCGTGAAACATCCGGGCCAGAGCTCTCACCGCGTTTACAGATTTTGTCGATCTCATCGATAAACACAATACCGTTGTTTTCAACGTTGAAAATCGCTGATTCTTTGAGCTCTTCCTGATTGACCAGTTTTGCGGCTTCTTCTTCAGTCAGGGCTTTAAACGCATCTTTGATTTTTAGCTTGCGGTTTTTCTTGGTGTTACCCGCCAGGTTCTGGAACATGCCCTGAAGCTGGTTGGTCATCTCTTCCATACCCGGAGGTGCCATGATCTCGACACCCATTTGTGGTGCGGCAACGTCGATCTCGATCTCTTTGTCGTCCAGCTGGCCTTCACGTAGTTTCTTACGGAAACTCTGGCGAGTGCTGGAGCTGGTTTCACTTTGCTCGGCCTGTCCCCAGGCATCACGCGCTGGCGGCAGCAGGGCATCCAGAATGCGTTCTTCCGCCAGCTCTTCGGCGCGGAACTTCACTTTTTCCATCGCTTGCTGGTGGGTCATTTTGACTGCGACATCGGTCAGATCGCGGATGATGGTTTCTACTTCTTTACCCACATAACCGACTTCGGTAAATTTGGTCGCTTCTACTTTGATAAATGGGGCATTGGCCAGTTTGGCCAGGCGACGGGCAATCTCGGTTTTACCTACGCCGGTCGGACCAATCATCAGGATGTTTTTCGGTGTTACTTCAACACGCAGGCTTTCTTCAAGCTGCATGCGGCGCCAGCGGTTACGAAGGGCAATCGCAACCGAACGTTTTGCGTTTTCCTGGCCAATGATGTGGCGGTTCAGTTCATGAACGATTTCGCGAGGAGTCATTTCAGACATATCAGTTCCTTACTCGTTACGCTTACGCTTCGGCGTCTGGTTGTGGCAGTTCAGCGGCGCTGTCCAGCTCTTCAACCGTATGGTGGTGGTTGGTGAATACGCAGATATCACCGGCAATATTGAGGGCCTTTTCGGCGATTTCACGCGCGTCTAAATCGGTGTTTTCCAGCAGGGCGGTTGCTGCCGCCTGGGCATAGGCGCCGCCTGAGCCAATCGCGATCAGATCGTTTTCTGGCTGCACAACATCACCGTTACCGGTGATGATCAGTGAAGCGGTTTCATCCGCTACGGCCAGCAGTGCTTCTAGCTTGCGAAGTGCGCGGTCGCTGCGCCAGTCTTTCGCCAGTTCAACTGCGGCTTTGGTCAGATGGCCCTGGTGCATTTGCAGTTTGCTTTCGAAGCGTTCAAACAGGGTAAAGGCATCCGCTGTACCACCGGCAAATCCTGCCAGCACTTTGTTGTTGTACAGGCGGCGCACTTTACGTGCATTGCCTTTCATTACGGTGTTGCCCAGAGAAACTTGGCCATCACCGGCGATGACGACTTTATTATTTCGACGTACAGATACAATGGTAGTCACGAGTCGACCTCTTGATTTCATTCTCGTTGGAGTTAATTAAGTATATGGGGGAGTGTTTTTTAGGATTCAAGGGGAGGGGTATTTTCTCAGGATGCGATTGGCTGGATTTGTGCCGATTGGCTGGCTTTGTCCGGCCTGATGCAGGTGAGACAAGAAAAAGGCCAACAATTGAAACTGTTGGCCTTTGAATCTCTTAGAGGTTCTCTTTCCAAATTGCACACGGCTCGATCTTGGCCCGTTGCAGCTTGTGGCGGTCTCTTTCCGCGTCTCGTTTGAACTTGTAAGGCCCCAGTACAACTCGATACCAGGAGCTGCCTTCTTTTTTACGGATTTGGCTGGAGATCCCCTGAAAAGCGATGGACAGTTTGCGGTCTTCTGCCTGAGCCAGGTTTTTATAAGCGCCACACTGCATGATATAAGGGATCTTAGAGACTTCGATCTCTTTGGCTACCACTTCAACTTCGCGTTTGGGCAGAGTCTCAACGTACTCCCACTTCTCCTCTGGTGGAGGAGGTAAGGCTTTCTTTGCCTTCGGCTTGCTGGTGGTTTTGGGTGCTTGCTCGGCCACAGGTTGTGGTGGCTCCGGATCATTACTGAGAATATAAAGGCCATAGCCAAAGCCTCCAACCAGCAAAATTGCCAGCAGGATACTGCGCCATGGTTTCTTCTTTGGCGGTTGTTTGCGCGGGGATTTCTTTGCGGTGCCCCGGCCGCGTCTTACATAATCTCTATTTGCCACGGTAACATCTGGTGTTTAACGGTTCTGCAAATATGTTAATCCAGATTGTGGAGAGAAAACACCCTATTGATGGAATCTTGCTAAGCGGGTGCCGAAAACGGCAGCAGAGCAATATGATGAAGAGCAATATGACGCAGCGCCATGTTAGCTAGAGCCATGTTAGGTAAAGAATGCGACGCAGAGGTGGGCGTCGCATTGAGAGCAGGTTATACCATCCTTGGGGCAGCGGCACTGCCGCGGATGATCAGTTTAGTGTCCAGCAACCGGGAGCCGGAGCGTACGTCATGGCCCTTGAGTAACTCCAGCATCATCAGCATTGCCTGGCGTCCAATCTCATAACGTGGCTGGGAAATGGTTGTCAGCGGTGGATCGCAGAACTCGGCGAACTGAATGTCATCGAAGCCAACCACCGACAGATCTTGTGGAACACGGTAGCCAAGCTTCTTCGCTTCCTGGATGGCACCAATCGCCATGGTGTCACAGTGACAGAAAACGGCCGTGGGCGGTTCAGGCAGTTCGAGCAGTTTGCGGATGGCTTGCGCTCCGCCTTCGAATGAGAAGTCGGTGACGATGCTGTATTTCGGCTCTTTGTTGATCCCGGCACGGCGCAATGCTTGTTGATAGCCCTGCTGGCGGAACTGACAAAGTACCGCGCTCTCCGGACCGGAGACCTGGGCAATCCGTCGGTGGCCTAGTTGCGTCAGGTAATTGACCGCATCGAATGCTGAGGTCAGGTTGTCGATGTGGACGGTGGGCAGCTCCAGCTCAGGGGCGAACTCACACGCCATGACCATCGGCGGCAGGTTCTTTTGTTCAGGTTTGCTGACATCAAACGGCAGGTCAGTACCGAGCAGTAACATGCCGTCGGCCTGTTTGGTAAAGACCAGGTTGACGAATGAGCTTTCACGGTTTTTCTGTTTTCCGCTGTCACCCAGCAACACTAAATAACCGTGCTCGGTGGCGGCGTCTTCTATGCCTCGAATGATTTCAGAAAAATACGGGTCGCAGATATCCGGCACAATGGTGACAATGGTTTTCGATTCATTGCGCCGCAGGTTGCGTGCTAATGAGTTTGGCGAATAGCCCGCTTCCAGTACCGCATTTTCAACTCTTTTGCGGGTGGAAGATGAGACTTTTTCCGGATTCATTAATGCTCTGGATACGGTGGCGGTGGATACCCCTGCAAGCTGGGCAACATCCTTCATTGTCGCCATAGTTAAACCCTCTCTTTATGTGCGCCAAATTGACGTAAAATTTTGTTGTAATGGCTGCCTGTGTGGTGATTCCACTTTAGGCTTTGCTAATTTGAATAGTCTATTCATTTCTAAATCAAAAGTTACGGGCTGATTAACAAAAACTGCATCCTTAGTGAGATGTCGATCACATTAAAAGGTAATTCATTACATGGTTAAACGTTTGCTAGCTGAGGTCTTGTGGTTCTATGTCTAAATTCCAGCGCACTTTCTTGACGTTTGGCAACATGTCGATAGCGGGTTTGGCACTGGCTAATAACTTTTGCATCAATGAGCGTTGCTGGGTTTGCAGCAACAACTGCCAGCGGTATTTACCTGCCCGCTTAGCAAGCGGAGAAGGGGTAGGGCCCAGCACCAGGCAGTTGTCATCAAATAAAGGGTGGGCTTCCAGGGTGAAACGTACCTGGCGCAGGAAGTCTTCGACGACTTCACTCTGGTTGGCTTCCGCTTTAAACAGGGTCAAGAAGCTGTAGGGTGGTAGCTGGGCGAGTTTACGCTCTTCCAGGGCGGTGGTGGCGAAGTGGCGATAGTCTTTTTCCAGCAGGGCTTGCAGCAAGCTGTGTTCCGGGTGGTGGGTCTGCAATATTACTTCACCCGGTTTGCTGGCACGTCCGGCCCGGCCCGCGACCTGAATAAACAGTTGCGCCAGTCTCTCGGAAGCGCGAAAGTCACTGCTATATAGAGAGCCGTCCACATCTAATAGTGCTACGAGTGTCACGTTAGGGAAGTGGTGACCTTTCGCCAGCATTTGCGTGCCGATCAGAATCTGATATTCACCACGGCGGATTGATTCAAGTGCGTCTTCTAAACTGCCTTTGCGGCGGGTACTGTCGCGATCGATTCGGATGGCTTTGAACTCGGGAAAGAGCTCGGCCAAATGCTGTTCAAGTTGCTCGGTGCCCACGCCGACGGTGACCAGGTGGGTGGAACCACAGCCCTGGCACTGGTGGATCACCGGCTGCTGTGAACCACAGTGGTGACAACGAATTTCATTACTGTATTGGTGGAAGGTGTAATACGCATCACAGCGTTTACACTCCGCAATCCAGCCGCATTCATGACACATCAGGGCCGGGGAGAAGCCGCGCCGGTTAAGAAACAGCATCACTTGGTTACCTGCCTGGAGGTGTTTGCGCATTTCAGCAATCAGTGAGGCTGACAGGCCGCTTTCCAGATACTGGCCTTTGATGTCGAGAACCTTGTTGGTTGTGGGGACGGCAGCGCCGGCACGCTGGGTCAGGGTTAAATGGTGATATTTGCCACTGAGGGCATTGTGCAGGGTTTCCAGTGCCGGTGTGGCCGAACCGAGAACGATCGGTACCTGCTCTTTATGCGCGCGCATTACAGCGACATCGCGGGCGTGATAACGCAGGCTGTCCTGCTGCTTGTAGGAGGTATCGTGTTCTTCGTCAACGATGATGATGCCGAGATCGGCAAAAGGGGTCAGCAGCGCGGAGCGGGTGCCGATCACGATCCCGGCGGCTTTGTCGCGCGCTGACAACCAGGCGTTAAGGCGCTCTGTCTCGTTGAGGCCGGAGTGGATCACGGCCACCGGTACATCAAAGCGCTGTTTGAAGCGGTTGATGGTTTGCGGGGTCAGGCCGATCTCCGGAACCAGCACCAGTGCTTGCCGGCCTTTTTCCAGTACTGGCTTAATCAGGTTGAGGTAGACCTCGGTTTTACCCGAGCCGGTGACCCCCTCAAGTAAATAGCAGGCGAAGCCCTGCTGGCTGTTGATGCTGGCGATCGCTACCGCTTGTTCATGGTTGAGTTTGGGCTTTTCGACGTGACGCTCAACCTGTTCTCCCCACGCAACGATAGTCGGACGTTTTTCAATTTTTGCCACCCAGCCTTTTTCCTGCAGTGCCTTAAGCACGGTTGACGAGATGTCCTGATCGAGCAGCTCCTGGTGCGGGATCGCGCCGTGACTCATCAGTTGCATGGCCCGTTGCTGTTTCACCGCGCGGCCAAGCCCTTTCATCAGTTGGTCTTTGCCCGTTTCGGTTAACTGCCACTCTTGCAGGGTAGCGAAGTCGGCGGCTTTGCCTTTGCGCAGCGCTGCCGGCAGCGCATTGTGCAGCGTGTCGCCCAACGGGTGTTGATAAAACTGGCTGCACCAGGCGAGCAGTGTATACAACTTATCTGACCAGAGTGGCTGCTGGTCGAGCACCGCTTTAAGCGGTTTAAGCTGCTCACGCGGAAAATCTGAGTGGTTGACCAGGGCGGTGACAATACCGACCAGGGTCTGGCGGCCGAACGGCACCGATACGCGTCCGCCAATGATCGGGAACAGATGATTGGGGATCAGGTAGTCGAACTGTTTGTCGAGCGGGACGGGCAGTGCCACTCGGGCGATGGTTGGACGCATAAAGTTTTAGCTATATAAGAAGGAAGGACGGTTTATAGTCTATTAAAACTGCGCCGGAAATTCGAGTCTGGTCGCCAAGAGGCCGGATTGTTACCCGGCCGGGATGGGATTGGTGAAAAAAGTGGCGAAAAAAGTGCCAAATGTGTTGATCCTGAAGTGGTGATTCATTACTATATCGCGCCTTGAGATATGGCTTCGGTGTTAATCGCAGCGGTATCGCACTTTTTAATGTTAATTGCGTGTGGTGTGCGGCATCGATTCGTATAGCGACACGGCCTACTATTGAGGTTATCCCATGAAAACTGGTATCCACCCAGAATACAAAGCAGTAAATGCAACTTGTTCTTGCGGCAACTCTTTTGAGTTCAACTCTACTCTAGCTAAGGAATCAATCCACCTAGACGTATGTGATAAGTGCCACCCATTCTACACTGGTAAGCAACGTATCGTTGATACAGGCGGCCGTGTTGATCGCTTCAACAAGCGTTTCGGTGCACTATCAAGCGGTAAGAAATAATAGTAGTTGCTATTATGATTACGGTTTAAAAAAGGACGCTACGGCGTCCTTTTTTCATTGCTGGCGCCGGAAAGAAAAATTATTCCGTTTATTTTTCCATCAGCTCTTGCATGTAAAACTGTGATCTGTATAATGCAGCGCACTGGTTAAGCCAGTTGTGAACCAATGAGCAGTGAGGAGCTGGCCAATCTTATTGATTTGTCAGGTAATGTATACTCAGCTTATGTTCGCGGTTAATACAATTAGCTCCTCTACTTCGGTAGAACAGTTAATCGAAAATTAACTGACAATGCTTCCTAATCTTGGAGGCTACGGTTTCACATAAATCAATCGCACATTCTCTCGTCTTAACGAGTCTGAGTGGCGATATTGTTTGTGTAATAAATAACTATTGGAGCTCTGTCTCATGCAGAACCAACGTATTCGTATCCGCCTGAAAGCTTTCGATTACAAACTGATCGACGCTTCTACTGCGGAAATCGTTGAAACAGCTAAGCGCACTGGCGCACAGGTTCGTGGTCCAATCCCACTGCCAACTCGTAAAGAGCGTTTCACAGTTCTTATCTCTCCACACGTTAACAAGAAAGCTCGTGACCAGTACGAAATCCGTACTCACAAGCGTCTAATCGACATCGTTGAGCCAACAGACAAAACTGTTGATGCTCTAATGCGTCTAGACCTTGCTGCGGGCGTTGACGTTCAAATTAGCCTAGGTTAAGGGAGATTAGAAGAATGATTGGTCTAATCGGTCGTAAAGTGGGCATGACCCGCGTATTTACTGAAGAAGGCGTTTCTATCCCAGTAACTGTTGTTGAGGTTGAAGCTAACCGTGTAACTCAAGTTAAATCTCTTGAGTCAGACGGCTACGCAGCAATCCAGGTTACAGCTGGTGCTAAGAAAGCTAACCGCGTATCTAAGCCAGAAGCAGGTCACTTCGCGAAAGCAGGTGTTGAAGCTGGTCGTGGTCTTTGGGAATTCCGTTTGGAAAACGGTGAAGAGTTTGAAGTTGGCGCTGAGCTAACTGTTGAACTGTTCAACGAAACTAAGAAAGTAGACGTTACTGGTACATCTAAGGGTAAAGGTTTCCAAGGCGCTGTTAAGCGTTGGAACTTCCGCACTCAAGATATGACTCACGGTAACTCATTGTCTCACCGTGCTCCTGGTTCTATCGGTCAATGTCAGACTCCAGGTCGCGTGTTCAAAGGCAAGAAAATGGCAGGTCACATGGGTGCTGAGCGTGTAACGACTCAAAACCTAGAGATCGTACGTGTTGACGCTGAGCGCAACCTGCTTCTTATCAAAGGTGCAGTACCAGGCTCAACTGGCGGCAACGTGATCGTTAAACCAGCTGTTAAAGCATAACGTCTCAGGAGTAAGTAATGGAACTAATGGTTAAAGGTGCCGATGCACTAACTGTTTCCGAAACTACTTTCGGACGTGAGTTTAACGAAGCTCTTGTACACCAAGTAGTTGTTGCGTTTGCAGCAGGTGCTCGTCAAGGTACTCGTGCTCAAAAAACACGTTCAGAAGTTTCTGGCGGTGGCGCTAAGCCATGGCGTCAAAAAGGTACTGGCCGTGCGCGCGCTGGTACAATCCGTAGCCCAATCTGGCGTACAGGTGGTGTTACTTTTGCTGCGAAACCACAAGATCACAGCCAAAAAGTAAACAAAAAAATGTACCGCGGTGCTATGAAGAGCATTCTTTCTGAGCTAGTTCGTCAAGAGCGTCTAATCGTTGTTGATAACTTCTCAGTAGAAGCACCAAAAACTAAAGAGCTAGTTGCTAAGCTTAAAGAGCTTGAGCTAACTGACGCTCTAATCGTGACTAGCGAAGTAGATGAGAATCTATTCCTAGCTGCTCGTAACCTATACAAAGTTGACGCACGTGACGTTGCTGGTATCGACCCAGTTTCACTAATCGCGTTCGACAAAGTTGTAATGACTGCTGAAGCAGTTAAGCAAGTTGAGGAGATGCTAGCATGATCACTGAAGAGCGTATCCTAAAAGTTCTACGTGCTCCGCACATCTCTGAAAAAGCAACTATGGCAGCTGAGAAAGCGAACACTATCGTTTTCAAAGTAGCTAAAGATGCAACTAAGAAAGAGATCAAAGCAGCTGTAGAAAAGCTTTTTGAAGTTGAAGTTAAGTCTGTAAATACTCTTATCACTAAGGGTAAGACCAAACGTCAAGGTCTACGCCAAGGTCGTCGTTCAGACGTGAAAAAAGCGTACGTTACTTTGAAAGAAGGTCAAGATCTTGACTTTGTTGGCGGCGCGGAATAACAGGAGTAGTTGAGAAATGGCTATTGTTAAATGTAAGCCGACTTCGGCTGGTCGTCGTCACGTTGTTAAAGTTGTTAACGCTGACCTACACAAAGGTAAGCCTTACGCACCTCTTCTAGAGAAAAACTCTAAGAACGGTGGTCGTAACAACAACGGTCGTATCACAGTACGTCACATCGGCGGTGGTCACAAGCACCACTACCGTCTAGTTGACTTCAAACGTACTAAAGACGGCATCCCAGCGACAGTTGAGCGTCTAGAATACGATCCAAACCGTAGCGCAAACATTGCTCTAGTTCTTTACAAAGACGGTGAGCGTCGCTACATCCTAGCACCTAAAGGTGTTCAAGCGGGTGATGTGATTCAGTCTGGTGTTGATGCACCAATCAAAGCTGGTAACACACTGCCAATGCGTAACATCCCAGTAGGTTCAACAGTACACAACGTTGAACTTAAGCCTGGTAAAGGTGGTCAGCTAGCTCGTTCGGCTGGTGCTTACGCTCAAATCGTTGCTCGCGACGGTGCGTACGTAACTATCCGTCTACGTTCTGGCGAGATGCGCAAAGTACTTTCTGAAGGCCGTGCAACGCTCGGTGAAGTTGGTAACTCTGAGCACATGCTACGTGAACTAGGTAAAGCTGGTGCTAGCCGCTGGCGCGGTGTTCGTCCAACCGTTCGCGGTGTGGTAATGAACCCGGTAGACCACCCACACGGTGGTGGTGAAGGCCGTACTTCTGGTGGTCGTCACCCAGTATCTCCTTGGGGTATGCCAACTAAAGGCTTCAAGACCCGTAAGAACAAACGCACTGACAAGTACATCGTACGTCGTCGTAACAAGTAATCTATATAAGAGGATAAGCCATGCCACGTTCTCTCAAGAAAGGTCCATTTATTGACCTACACTTGCTGAAGAAGGTAGAGAAAGCGGTGGAAAGCGGAGACAAAAAGCCTATTAAGACTTGGTCCCGTCGCTCAATGATCATTCCATCAATGATCGGTTTGACCATCGCTGTCCATAATGGTCGTCAGCACGTTCCAGTATTTGTAACTGATGAAATGATCGGTCACAAACTGGGTGAATTCGCACCTACACGCACTTACCGCGGCCACGCTGCGGATAAGAAAGCTAAGAAGCGCTAAGGAGTAGATAATGGAAGCAATTGCTAAACATAACTTTGCTCGCATTTCGCCTCAGAAAGCTCGCTTAGTTGCGGATCAAATCCGTGGTAAATCTGTTGACCAAGCTCTAGAAATCCTAACTTTCAGCAACAAAAAAGCTGCTGATCTAGTTAAGAAAGTTCTTGAGTCAGCTATCGCGAACGCGGAGCACAACGAAGGTGCAGATATCGACGATCTATCAGTCGCTAAAATCTTCGTAGATGAAGGCCCAATCATGAAGCGTATTATGCCTCGTGCTAAAGGTCGTGCGGATCGTATCTTGAAGCGTTCAAGCCACATCACTGTTGTTGTAGCAGATCGCTAAGAGACTAGGAGAGTAAGCAATGGGTCAAAAAGTACATCCAAATGGTATTCGTCTAGGCATCGTTAAGCCTTGGAATGCTACATGGTTTGCTAACACCAAAGATTTCGCTGACAACCTAGACGGCGACTTCAAGGTACGTCAGTTCCTTACAAGCGAACTGAAAAAAGCGTCTCTATCACGCATCGTTATCGAGCGTCCTGCTAAGAGCATCCGTGTGACTATTCACACTGCTCGTCCAGGCGTTGTTATCGGTAAGAAAGGTGAAGACGTAGAGAAGCTACGCGCAGCTGTAGCTAAAATTGCAGGTGTACCAGCGCAAATTAACATCGCTGAAGTACGTAAGCCTGAACTAGATGCGCAACTTGTTGGTGACAGCATCGCGTCTCAGCTAGAGCGTCGTGTGATGTTCCGTCGCGCTATGAAGCGTGCGGTACAAAACGCTATGCGTCTAGGTGCTAAAGGTATCAAAGTGGAAGTAAGCGGTCGTCTAGGCGGCGCTGAAATCGCACGTTCTGAGTGGTACCGTGAAGGCCGTGTGCCTCTACACACTCTACGTGCTGACATTGATTACGCAACTTCTTCGGCTCACACTCAATACGGTGTGATCGGCATTAAAACTTGGATCTTCAAAGGTGAGATCCTAGGTGGTATGCCAGCAGCTAACGCTGTAGAGCCTAAAGGCGATAAGCCTAAGAAGCAGCGTAAAGGCCGTAAGTAAGGAGTCGACAGATGCTACAACCTAAACGTACTAAGTTCCGTAAGGTTCAGACTGGTCGTAACCGTGGTCTAGCTAAAGGTACTGATGTAAGCTTCGGTACTTTCGGCTTGAAAGCTGTAGGCCGTGGTCGTCTAACTGCTCGTCAAATCGAAGCAGCACGTCGTGCTATGACGCGTCACGTTAAGCGTCAAGGTAAAATCTGGATCCGTGTGTTCCCAGACAAGCCAATCACTGAAAAACCACTTGAAGTTCGTCAAGGTAAGGGTAAAGGTAACGTTGAGTACTGGGTAGCCCAAATCCAACCTGGTAAGGTTATGTACGAAATGGACGGTGTACCTGAAGAATTGGCGCGTGAAGCGTTCCGCCTAGCGGCTCGTAAACTGCCATTCAAGACTACATTTGTAACTAAGCAGGTGATGTGATGAAAGCACAAGATCTACGCGAAAAGAGCGTTGAAGAGCTTAATGCTGAGCTTTTGAATTTGCTACGTGAACAGTTCAACCTGCGCATGCAGGCTGCGACTGGTCAGCTACAGCAAACTCATACTCTGAAAGCTGTACGCCGTGATATCGCACGTGTGAAAACTGTTTTGACTGAGAAGGCAGGCGCATAATGAGCGACAAAATCCGTACTCAACAAGGTCGTGTTGTTAGCGATAAGATGGACAAGTCTATCGTTGTTGCTATCGAACGTTTCGTAAAACACCCAATTTACGGAAAATACGTGAAGCGCACGACTAAAGTTCACGCACATGATGAAAACAACGAGTGTGGCCTAGGCGATACAGTTGAAATTCGTGAGTGTCGTCCACTGTCTAAGACTAAGTCTTGGACTTTGGTAAAAGTTCTAGAAAAAGCTAAAGGTTAATCCTAGCTAGTTCTATGAAATTAAACGGCTCCAAAATTATTTTTGGGGCCGTTTATTTTTTGACTACCCAATTGAAAAAAAGGGTGGTACAATTCGCGTCCCTTTTAAAGAGGCAGCCCGACCCGAGAGGGTCTAGTTTTTTTATAATTTAGCGGAGCACTAACATGATCCAAATGCAAAGTATGCTGGACGCAGCTGATAACTCAGGCGCACGCAGCGTAATGTGTATTAAGGTTCTGGGTGGCTCTCACCGCCGTTATGCACATATCGGTGACGTTATCAAAGTTACTGTTAAGGAAGCAATTCCTCGCGGTAAAGTTAAAAAAGGTGACGTTCTGAAGGCGGTGGTAGTGCGCACCCGTAAAGGCGTACGTCGTCCTGACGGTTCTGTCATTCGCTTCGACCGAAATGCTTGCGTATTGTTGAACGACAATACAGAGCAACCAATCGGTACACGTATCTTTGGTCCTGTGACACGCGAACTTCGTGGCGATAAGTTCATGAAGATCGTTTCACTGGCTCCAGAAGTTCTGTAAGGAGCACGTAGAAATGGCAGCTAAAATCCGTCGTAACGACGAAGTAATCGTTCTTGCTGGTAAAGACAAAGGCAAGAAAGGTAAAGTAACTAAGGTTCTCGCAACTGGTAAAGTTATCGTTGAAGGTATCAACCTTGTTAAGAAGCACCAAAAGCCGGTACCGGCTCTAGGTCAACAAGGTGGCATCGTTGAACAAGAAGCAGCTATTGATGCTTCTAACGTTGCAATCTTCAATGCAGCAACTGGTAAAGCGGACCGTATCGGTTTCCGTTTTGAAGAAGGTAAGAAAGTACGCTTCTTCAAGTCTAACGGTGAAACAATTAAGTAATTTGGAGTTCTACTATGGCGAAACTGCATGATTACTACAAGTCGTCTGTAGTCGCTGAACTGACCAAACAGTTCGGTTACACAAGCGTCATGCAAGTCCCTAGAATCGAGAAAATCACCCTAAACATGGGTGTTGGTGAAGCAATCAACGATAAGAAACTGCTAGAAAACGCAGCATCTGATATGGCAACGATCTCTGGTCAAAAGCCACTTATCACTAAAGCGCGTAAATCTGTTGCAGGTTTCAAAATCCGTGAAGGCTACCCTATCGGTTGTAAAGTAACCTTGCGTGGCGAACGTATGTGGGATTTTCTTGAGCGTTTGATTTCTATCGCTCTTCCACGTGTACGTGACTTCCGTGGTGTTAGCGCTAAGTCTTTTGACGGACGCGGTAACTACAGCATGGGCGTTCGCGAGCAAATCATCTTCCCGGAAATCGACTTTGATAAAGTTGATCGAGTACGCGGTCTAGACATCACTGTTACGACGTCTGCTGGTACTGATGAGGAAGGCCGTGCTCTGCTGGCTGCCTTTAACTTCCCATTCCGTAAGTAAGGTGAAGGGTTACTGTTATGGCTAAAAATTCAATGAAAGCACGTGAAGCAAAACGTGCGAAGCTGGTAGCTAAGTTCGCTGAGAAGCGTTCTGCGCTTAAAGCTATCATTAGCGATGTAAACGCATCAGAAGAAGATCGTTGGAATGCGGTTCTTAAACTGCAATCTCTTCCACGTGATTCAAGTGCATCACGTCAGCGCAACCGTTGTAACCAAACTGGTCGTCCACACGGTTACCTACGTAAGTTCGGTCTAAGCCGTATCAAAGTTCGCGAAGCTTGCATGAAAGGCGAGATTCCTGGACTTCGTAAGGCTAGCTGGTAATTGCCACTTAATCATTTGGAGTAAAGTTTATGAGCATGCAAGATCCGATTTCGGATATGCTGACCCGTATTCGTAACGGTCAGGCAGCAAACAAAGTTGCTGTTAAAATGCCTTCTTCAAAGCTTAAAGTTGCAATTGCTGCACTACTTAAAGCTGAAGGTTACATCGTTGACTTCGCTGTAGAAGGCGAAGCAAAACCTGAGCTAGAAGTTACTCTTAAGTACTTCCAAGCTAAACCAGTAATTGAGCAACTTAAACGTGTTTCTCGTCCAGGTCTACGTGTTTACAAGAAGAAAGATGATCTTCCTTCTGTAATGGGTGGTCTTGGTGTTGCTATCGTTTCAACTTCCAAGGGTCTTATGTCAGACCGTGCTGCACGTAAAGCAGGTCTTGGTGGTGAAATCATCTGCTACGTAGCGTAATAGGAGTAGAATATGTCTCGTGTTGCTAAAGCACCTGTCGCTATTCCAGCTGGCGTAGAGGTGAAACTAAACGGCCAAGAAATCACTGTAAAAGGTGCTAAAGGCGAACTTACTCGCGTTCTTAACGACGCAGTAGTTGTTGCTCAGGAAGAAAACAATCTTACTTTCGGTCCACGCGAAGGTGTTGCTAACGCATGGGCTCAAGCAGGTACTGCTCGTGCTCTAGTTAACAACATGGTTGTTGGTGTTACTGAAGGCTTTACTAAGAAGCTGACTCTAAAAGGTGTTGGTTACCGTGCTGCTATCAAAGGCAACGCTGTTGGCCTAACACTAGGCTTCTCTCACCCAGTTGAGCACGAGTTGCCAGCGGGTATTAAAGCTGAATGTCCAAGCCAAACTGAAATCGTGATCACTGGTTGTGACAAACAACTTGTTGGTCAGGTTGCGGCTGACATTCGTTCTTACCGTGAGCCTGAGCCATACAAAGGCAAAGGTGTTCGTTACGCAGATGAAAATGTGCGTACTAAAGAAGCTAAGAAGAAGTAAGGTAACACTATGGATAAGAAAGCATCTCGCATCCGTCGTGCTACACGCGCACGTCGTAAGATTGCAGAACTGGGTGCAACTCGCCTAGTAGTACACCGTACTCCTCGTCACGTGTACGCACAGGTTATTGCAGCTAACGGCTCTGAGGTTATCGCAGCAGCTTCTACTGTAGAAAAAGCGATCCGTGAGCAAGTTAAGAACACTGGTAACATCGAAGCAGCTAAAGCAGTTGGTAAAGCTGTTGCTGAACGCGCTCTTGAAAAAGGCGTTGAAGTAGTTGCATTCGATCGCTCTGGTTTCCAATACCACGGTCGAGTAGCGGCGCTAGCAGAATCTGCTCGCGAAGCTGGTCTGAAATTCTAAGGTAGGGTTGGAAGATGGCTAAAGAACAACAAGTTCAAGCGAATGATTTGCAAGAAAAGCTAATCGCAGTTAACCGCGTTTCTAAAACGGTTAAAGGTGGTCGAATCATGAGCTTCACTGCGCTAACAGTAGTTGGTGACGGTAACGGTCGTGTAGGTTTCGGTTACGGCAAAGCTCGTGAAGTACCTGCAGCGATCCAAAAAGCAATGGAAAAAGCACGTCGTAACATGACTACGATCGCGCTTAACGAAGGCACTCTTCACCACCCGGTGAAAGGTCGCCACTCGGGCTCTAAAGTTTACATGCAGCCTGCTGCAGAAGGTACTGGTGTTATCGCAGGTGGTGCGATGCGTGCAGTACTAGAAGTTGCTGGTGTACACAACGTACTATCTAAAGCATACGGTTCTACGAACCCTATCAACATCGTTCGTGCAACGATCGATGCACTAGGTAGCATGAAGTCGCCAGAAATGGTTGCTGCTAAACGTGGTCTAACTGTTGAATCTATTTCGGAGTAAGAACACCATGGCAACTATTAAAGTAACTCAAACTAAAAGCTCAATTGGTCGCCTACCAAAGCACAAAGCGTGCTTGAAAGGTCTGGGCCTTCGTAAAATCAACCACACAGTAGAACTTGAAGATACTCCGTGCGTTCGCGGTATGATCAACAAGGTTTACTACATGGTTAAAGTTGAGGAGTAATCAGAATGCGTTTGAATACTCTATCACCGGCTGCGGGTTCTAAGCCTTCTGCGAAGCGCGTAGGTCGTGGTATCGGTTCTGGCCTTGGTAAAACTGGTGGCCGTGGCCACAAAGGTCAAAAGTCACGTTCTGGCGGTAAAGTTCGTCCAGGTTTCGAAGGCGGTCAGATGCCTCTGAAACAACGTCTGCCAAAATTCGGCTTCACTTCTCGTAAGAGCCTAGTGTCTGCTGAAGTTCGTCTAGCTGAGCTAGCGAAAGTTTCTGGTGACGTGGTCGATCTAAACAGCCTTAAAGCTGCTAACATCATCACTAAGAACATCGAATTCGTTAAAGTTGTTCTTTCTGGTGAAATTAACAAAGCAGTGACTGTTAAAGGTCTACGTGTGACTAAAGGCGCTAAAGCTGCAATCGAAGCTGCAGGCGGTAAAATCGAGGAATAATCTCGAGGAACGAGGTACAGATGGCTAAGAAACCAGGACAAGATTTTCGTAGTGCTCAGAGCGGCTTAAGTGAACTAAAGTCGCGCTTGTTATTCGTAATTGGTGCACTTTTAGTATTCCGAGCAGGCTCTTTTGTGCCGATTCCTGGTATTGACGCTGCTGTACTTGCCGATTTGTTCGAACAGCAAAAAGGTACCATCGTGGAAATGTTTAATATGTTTTCCGGTGGTGCTCTTGAGCGTGCATCTATATTAGCGTTGGGCATCATGCCGTATATTTCGGCATCTATTGTTGTCCAACTGCTAACTGTAGTTCATCCAGCGTTAGCTGAACTCAAAAAAGAGGGTGAAGCAGGCCGTCGTAAGATCAGCCAATACACACGCTACGGCACGCTTGTACTTGCAACTTTCCAGGCTATTGGTATTGCAACAGGCTTACCAAACATGGTCGACAATCTGGTTGTTATCAACCAAACCATGTTTACGCTTATTGCTACCGTAAGTTTAGTAACCGGCACCATGTTTTTGATGTGGTTAGGTGAACAAATTACAGAGCGTGGAATTGGTAACGGTATTTCGTTACTGATTTTTGCAGGTATTGTTGCTGGATTGCCTAATGCAATCGGTCAAACAATCGAGCAAGCGCGTCAAGGTGAATTGCATGTACTTCTTCTGTTGCTAATCGCGGTATTAGCTTTTGCAGTCATTTACTTCGTTGTTTTCATGGAACGTGGTCAACGCCGTATTATCGTTAACTACGCGAAGCGTCAACAAGGTCGTAAAGTATTTGCTGCACAAAGCTCGCATCTGCCACTTAAAATTAATATGGCCGGTGTTATTCCAGCGATTTTTGCATCAAGTATTATCCTGTTCCCAGGAACACTGGCTCAGTGGTTTGGTCAGAATGGTGAGAGCAGCGCGTTCGGTTGGTTAACTGACGTGTCTTTGGCTCTTAGCCCAGGTCAGCCCCTGTATGTAATGCTTTATGCAGCAGCAATTATCTTCTTCTGTTTCTTCTACACGGCGTTGGTATTCAACCCGCGTGAAACAGCAGATAACTTGAAGAAGTCCGGTGCATTCGTACCCGGTATCCGCCCAGGTGAGCAGACAGCGAAATATATTGATAAAGTGATGACACGTTTAACCCTTGCGGGTGCACTGTACATTACCTTTATCTGTCTGATTCCCGAGTTCATGATGGTCGCGTGGAACGTACGTTTCTACTTCGGCGGTACATCACTACTTATCGTGGTGGTTGTAATTATGGACTTTATGGCACAGGTACAGACTCATCTGATGTCTCAACAGTATGATTCTGTGTTGAAGAAAGCGAATCTGAAAGGCTACGGCCGTTAATCCGGCGGTAGACTCAGTTTCAATTACGGAGTTTAGCAATGAAAGTTCGTGCTTCCGTTAAAAAAATCTGCCGTAACTGTAAAGTAATCAAGCGCAACGGTGTTGTTCGCGTGATTTGCAGTGAGCCAAAGCACAAGCAGCGCCAAGGCTAATTAGCAGAAATTTTTACTTGAAATAGAAGGTTGGGTCGAGTATATTCCTCGGCCTACCTTTTGCGTGCAAAAGAAGTAGTATCCCGCAGCGTATCCATAACGGGCTTTGCTGCGGCTAATTCTTTTATAGAAACACTAGGAGTGAATAATGGCCCGTATAGCAGGCATTAACATTCCTGATCAAAAACACGCTGTAATCGCACTTACTGCGATCTACGGCATCGGTAAAACTCGCTCTCAAGCTATCCTAGCTGAAGTGGGTATTGCTGAAGATGTTAAGATCAGTGAACTAACTGAAGAGCAGATCGATCAACTGCGTGATGGTGTAGCTAAGTACACTGTAGAAGGTGATCTACGTCGTGAAGTATCTATGAACATCAAGCGTCTTATGGACCTTGGCTGTTACCGTGGTCTTCGTCATCGTCGCAGTCTACCACTACGTGGACAGCGTACTAAAACCAACGCTCGCACCCGTAAGGGTCCGCGTAAGCCGATCAAGAAATAATCGGGAAGGTAGAGTACAATGGCTAAACAACCAACTCGCGCTCGTAAGCGCGTACGCAAGCAAGTTGCAGATGGCGTTGCGCACATCCATGCTTCTTTCAATAACACAATCGTAACCATTACTGACCGTCAAGGTAACGCTCTTGCATGGGCTACTGCAGGTGGTTCTGGTTTCCGCGGTTCTCGTAAGTCTACTCCGTTCGCTGCACAGGTTGCTGCTGAGCGTTGTGCTGAAATGGCTAAAGAATACGGTCTAAAGAACTTGGAAGTTATGGTTAAGGGTCCTGGTCCAGGTCGTGAATCTACTGTTCGCGCACTGAACGCCGCTGGTTTCCGCATCACAAACATCGTTGATGCTACACCAATCCCTCATAACGGTTGTCGTCCACCTAAGAAACGTCGCGTATAACGTTTCTAGGACTATTGGAGAAGAATCATGGCAAGATATTTGGGTCCTAAGCTGAAGCTTAGCCGTCGTGAAGGCACTGACTTGTTCCTTAAGTCTGGTGTTCGAGCGATCGATACCAAGTGTAAAATTGATAACGCACCAGGTGTACACGGCGCTCGTCGCGGTCGTCTATCTGAGTATGGCGTTCAGCTTCGTGAGAAGCAAAAAGTTCGTCGTATGTACGGCGTTCTAGAAAAACAATTCCGTAACTACTACAAAGATGCTGCACGTCTTAAAGGCAACACAGGTGAAAACCTGCTTCAGCTTCTTGAAGGTCGTCTTGATAACGTAGTTTACCGCATGGGCTTTGGCGCAACTCGCGCAGAAGCACGTCAGCTAGTTAGCCACAAAGCTATCCTAGTTAACGGTAAAGTTGTAAACGTTCCTTCTTTCAAAGTAGCGGCTAACGACGTTGTGACTATCCGCGAGAAAGCTAAACAGCAAGCTCGTATTAAGGCAGCTCTAGAAGTTGCTGAACAACGCGAAAAACCAACTTGGATTGAAGTCGATGCTGGCAAAATGGAAGGTACATTCAAGCGTATGCCTGAACGTTCTGACCTATCAGCTGACATCAACGAACAATTGATCGTCGAGCTTTACTCTAAGTAAGGTTTAAACTAAAGAGAGGACACAATGCAGGGTTCTGTAACAGAATTTCTTAAGCCACGTCTTGTTGATATCGAACAAATCAGCACGACTCACGCAAAAGTAACTCTTGAGCCATTAGAGCGTGGCTTTGGTCATACTCTAGGTAATGCACTTCGCCGCATTCTACTATCTTCTATGCCAGGTTGTGCAGTGACAGAAGTAGAAATCGAAGGCGTACTTCATGAGTACAGCACAAAAGAAGGCGTACAAGAAGACATTCTTGAAATCCTTCTAAACCTTAAAGGTTTGGCTGTTCGCGTTGCCGAAGGCAAAGATGAAGTATTCATTACACTGAATAAATCAGGCTCGGGCCCTGTGGTTGCAGGTGACATCACCCATGATGGTGATGTAGAGATCGCTAACCCTGAACACGTTATTTGTCACCTAACGGATGACAACGCTGAAATCGCTATGCGTATTAAAGTGGAACGTGGTCGTGGTTATGTTCCAGCTTCAGCTCGTATCCATACTGAAGAAGATGAGCGTCCAATCGGTCGTCTACTTGTAGACGCTACTTACAGCCCAGTAGACAAAATTGCCTACGCTGTAGAAGCGGCTCGTGTAGAGCAACGTACCGACCTGGATAAGCTTGTTATCGATATGGAAACGAACGGTACTCTTGAACCTGAGGAAGCAATCCGTCGTGCAGCTACTATCCTAGCTGAACAACTGGATGCGTTCGTAGATCTTCGTGATGTACGTGTACCTGAGGAGAAGGAAGAGAAGCCAGAATTCGATCCGATCCTACTGCGTCCTGTAGACGATCTTGAACTAACAGTTCGCTCTGCTAACTGTCTGAAAGCAGAAGCGATTCACTACATCGGTGATCTAGTACAACGTACTGAGGTTGAGCTACTTAAAACGCCTAACCTGGGTAAAAAATCTCTTACTGAGATTAAAGATGTACTTGCGTCACGTGGTCTGTCTCTGGGCATGCGCCTAGAAAACTGGCCGCCTGCATCAATCGCTGAAGATTAATCGATACTAGTTAGAAGGATTAGGTCATGCGCCATCGTAAGAGTGGTCGTCAACTCAACCGCAACAGCTCACATCGTAAAGCGATGTTCAGCAACATGGCTAGCTCTCTAGTACGTCATGAAGTTATCAAGACTACTTTGCCAAAAGCAAAAGAGCTACGTCGCGTAGTTGAGCCTTTGATTACACTAGCTAAGACTGACAGTGTTGCTAACCGTCGTCTAGCATTTGCACGTACTCGTGACAACGAAGTAGTTGCAAAACTATTTAACGAACTAGGTCCACGTTTTGCTGCTCGTCAGGGCGGTTACACTCGTATCCTAAAAGCTGGCTTCCGTGCTGGTGATAAAGCTCCAATGGCTTACATTGAGCTTGTAGATCGCCCAGCTGCTGAAGAAGCTGCTGAGTAATCAGTTCGTAAGAACGAAAAAGCCGAGCGTTAGCTCGGCTTTTTTGTTTCTGCACTGTTTAGAGTGTTAGTGACAAGAGCAACGCTTGGCCACATCCTGGTATGCCAGCGCACCGGGCGCTATTTTGCGCCAGACCAAAGACCGCCTAACGACGTCAACAGCCCGTCACTCGCCCCCTGCTCACTGAGGTATCCGATTATCAGCGGAGCAAACTGGCCAATCATCGACGGATCCAATCCCACACTTTCAAACACGGCTTGCACCTTCTGAAGGCTCTCTACATTACCCAGCAGGCTCTGCACACTGCCTAATTCCGACAAACCCGGGATGAAGGATTGCAGTTCCTCGCTATGTTGTGCTGAAAGCTGACTCTGGGCCAATGCCAGCAGTGCGCCACTGCCTGTGGTCGCTTGTTCGGTGGAAATAGGCAATTGACCGGTCAAAAGCTCAGTGATTGGTGAAGGCTCGCTGTACAATCCATTGCCCACCATATCCATTAAGCTTTGTTGTTCATCCTGTTCGACGATGGTGTCAAGGAAGGCATAGGATTGGGTTGTGGCCAGTGAGAGCAGTAACCAGATCGACGCGCGTTTATCCATAGGGAAGCTCCTTACAATGCGTTACTTATCCAGATTGGTATTATCAGTTCATGAGATGGCTGGTTGCGGGCAGGCGTGTTGTCCTACTTTATTGTAGACAAAAAAAGCGGCGCTAATGCGCCGCCTGAGAGACTATATGTGAGCGAGGCTCAATTATAGGATGTCTAGTAGTTCTACTTCGAAGACTAGTGCTGCGAACGGAGGGATAGCTGCACCCGCGCCGCGCTCACCGTAAGCAAGATCGTGTGGGATGTACAGTTTCCACTTAGAACCGACAGGCATTAGTTGCAGTGCTTCAACCCAGCCTTTGATCACGCCAGTTACCGGGAATTCAGCTGGTTGGCCGCGAGATACTGAGCTATCGAATACGGTACCGTCAGTCAGTTCACCGTGGTAGTGAACGCGTACTTGTTTGTCAGAAGTCGGTACTTCACCGTTACCTTCAGTGATCACTTCGTACTGTAGGCCAGACTCAAGTACGGTTACTTCTGGACGCAGTGCGTTGTCTTTCAGGAATGCTTCGCCGTCTGCAGCTGCAGCTTTAGCCGCTTCTTGACGCGCAGCTTCTGCGCGAGTGTGCAGTTCTTGCAGTGCTTTGTTAATTTCGTCGATTTCAATCGATGGCATCTCGCCAGTCAGTGCTGTCGCAATACCCGCTGCGATAGCATCAACATTAAGGCCTTCCAGACCAGCACCTGCAAGTTGTTGACCCATTTGCAGACCAATACCGTAGCTTGCTTTTTGCTCTACAGTTTCAAATTTAATTTCAGACATGAAAGTCGCTCTTGTTAGGAGTGAGAAAGCAGACAGGATAGCAGTTTCACGCACAGGTTTAAATGGTAGCGCTATATTGGCGTCAAACAGGCCTCATGATGTGACTTATCTCTTACTCCAAGTGAAATTTCTGCCAATTTTAGTCAAAACGGATTTTCCTTCGGTGAAAATTATATACTCTCCGCGCTGGTATTTTTATACTGAAGCTACCAAGTGTTGTCATGCTCTGAACGGGGCAGTACGCTTGGCGACTCAAGAAGTTTAAGGGGCTTAGTAGGATGAATCGTCGCAGAAAGAAAAAGCAGCAAGTCGACTATATTGAGTTGATCAAAGCCAAACTCGCTGCTTTCGATTGGAAGCAGCCACGGGTAAAGATTGACTGGCGCCGCAAACTTGAACCTGCTGTTCAGCACTGGCAACGGTTGCCGAAGTTTCATCAGCGTGCGTTGATGATCTTGGTGCCGGTGCTCACGATCCTGCTGCTCATTCCAGCCAGGACACCGGAGTCAACACGGGGAGAATCTCCGTCCGCTCAAGAGACACAACGCGTTGCGGTTCAGCTTGATGCGACCAGCCTGAGTGAGCAATCATCGGCGCAAGTGGCAGTGCAGAAATCGAATCAATGGCAAGAATATCAGGTTAAGAATGGTGATACGCTGGCACAAGTCTTTCGCAATAATCAGTTGTCGATGGGCGATCTCAATGCCTTAGTTAAAATTGAGGGGCGCGATAAACCGCTCAGTCAGATCCGGCAAGGCCAGCTAATCCGCTTTAAGCTGACCGAGGATGGGCAGTTAGACATGCTCCAGCT
The DNA here is from genome assembly GCF_029223195.1 of Vibrio sp. CAU 1672. Classification (GTDB taxonomy): domain Bacteria; phylum Pseudomonadota; class Gammaproteobacteria; order Enterobacterales; family Vibrionaceae; genus Vibrio. Next base: position 50,852 of record NZ_JARHUF010000004.1, read on the forward strand.
GGAAAAAAGTGGTAATTCGGTGATGTTCTTCCGTTTGTCGGATGGCACCTTTGGTCGTAACAAGTAGCCTTCCGTCATGTGTTCGCCGGGGTGCCAGAGCCTGAGCACTCCGTTATTTACCGCGGCAACGTTTGAGCCATGGAGAGTGGCGTAGCGGCAGCAGCGGTAAGATAATCATCAAAATTCCCACCGCAGTCAGCCAGTCCGGAATTTCGTTAAACCATATCAGCCCAAACGCAGTGACAAATATCAGTCCAGAATACTCCGCCATCGCGATCTCACCAGCCGGGGCGCGTTGATAGGCCATCACTGCCAGGCCATTGTAACTCAGAATACACGCCGCACTGACCAAGACCAGCAGCAGCTGTTCCGCCTGTAGCGGTTGCCAATGGTATCCCGCTAACAGAGCTGATATGGGAAGAGAAAGCACGGTGGTCCACCATAATGTTGTGATCACCGGTTGCGAGCCGGGTAACTTGCGTACCAGAATATTAAACAGTGCCAGGGTGGTTGCCGTACCAAGCGCGAACAGACCTGCCCAGTGGAAGTTTTCCGGCCTGAGCACCACCAACACACCAGCAAAACCTAACGCGGTCGCGATAATCTTACTCCCACTCGGTTTCTCTTGCAGTAGCCATGCTGAAAGAGGCAGCATCAGCAGTGGTGCGGCGTAAAACACCGCATTGGCCGTGGCTAACGGCAAATGAGTAATGGCGATCATCATGCAGCCACTACCAATCAGAATCAGGTGAGCCCGCAGCAGTGTGATTCCTTTTTGCTGCAATCTTCGTTGGTGGTGTGGTCGAGAAAGAAATGCAGGCGTCAGGAGCACCAATGTAACCAACTGACGCAGAAACATGTATTGAAACGGCGAAAGGGTCCCATCAATCAGCTTGACCGCCACATCTGATAATGATGCCGCCAGATTGCCGGCAACGAGCAGAAGCAGCGCTAGTTGGTGTGGCTTCATCAAATATTTCAGCGTGGATATCCCTTCCGAAAGAGCGAGGGGAGGAACGCTGCTCCTCGTAGTTAATTTAATATTCTTCACACTCACAAAAAATGATCTATTCTTGTGAATATGAAAGAAAGAGCTTATAAATACCGCATTTACCCAACAAGCGAGCAAGTAAAATTACTTGAGCGCACGTTTGGCTGTGTGCGATTTGTCTATAACTCGATCCTAAAATGGCGCACTGATTCGTTCTATAACGAACAAACTAAAGTGAACTACAATACTGCTTCTAGCCGATTAACTGAGCTTAAAAAAGAGCCTGAGTTTAATTGGCTTAATGAAGTTTCTTGCGTTCCACTTCAACAATCTTTGCGCCACCAACAAACGGGTTTTAAATACTTCTTTGAGGGGAGAGCTAAGTACCCTACCTTTAAAAAGAAGCGCTCTAAACAGTCTGCTGAGTTCACCAAATCCGCTTTTAAGTACCGTGACGGACAGCTATTTATTGCCAAGTCCAAACAACCACTTAATATTCGTTGGAGTCGTGAACTACCAAGCGAACCAACCACAATCACCATTAGCAAAGACAGTGCTGGTCGCTACTTTGTATCTTGTCTTTGTCGTTTCGAGCCAAAACCACTACCGATTAGTAAAAATACAGTCGGCATTGATTTAGGCTTGAAAGACCTTGTTATTACCTCCGATGGGTTTAAATCTGGCAATCCCAACCACACTAAGCGTTACGCTAAGAAATTAGCGAAAGCGCAACGCATCCTTTCCAAGAAAAAGAAAGGCTCTACCAACTTCCATAAAGCCAGAAAGAAAGTTGCACGCATCCAAGCGAAAATCGCTGATTGTCGCCGTGACTTTACCCACAAACTGACCTCGCAATTGATAAAAGAAAACCAATTGATTAGCTGTGAGAGTCTGAGCGTTAAAAACATGATCAAGAATCGCACACTTGCCAAAGCAATCGTAGACGCTAATTGGTCTGAACTTGTACGCCAGTTGGCTTACAAGGCAGACTGGTACGGACGCACACTTATTCAAGTTGATAAGTGGTATCCAAGTTCTAAGCGCTGTCATTGCTGTGGTCACGTTGTTGATTCCTTATCATTACATATCCGTTCTTGGAAATGTCCTGAGTGTAAGACTCAATTAGACCGCGACCAGAACGCAGCTTTAAATATCAAAGTGGTCGGGCAGACCGTGTTAGCCTGTGGAGCGTAAGTAAGACTTAATTGGTCACTCGACCGTTAAGCAATACGCTGTGAAACAGGAATCCCCTAGCGAGTTAGCTAGGAGAGGATGTCAATTAGCCTTCTCGACGCATATCAACGTGGGGGATGCCGTCTTCAAGGTAACTCTCTGAGATAACCCCAAAACCGTGGCTGGCGTAGAAAGCCGTCAGGTGTTGTTGCGCGCCGATATCAATCGTCTGCTTGGGCCAAAAAGTTTGGCACTGCCGGATCGCCTGCTCAAGCAGTTGATGGCCAAGGCCGCCACCCCGCGCACTCTCTCTGGTTACGACCCGGCCAATACTGACGTTGGCGTAAGTGGTGCCGGGAGGCAGTAACCGTGCGCATGCCACCAGCTGATCATCCTGATAGCCGAGTAAATGATATACCCCCGCTAGGGTGTCTTTGCCGTCAAGCTCGGGATAGGGGCAGGTTTGTTCAACCACAAATACATCGACACGCAAGCGCAGCATATCGTACAGCTGATAAGTGGAGAGTTGAGAAAAAGGCAGTGTTACCCAGTTGATCATCGTGTATGAACCTCTAATTGCTTTGTGCCTGACTTTACGGGCTTTTTGCCGCTCGCTCATTAACAAGGGTTAATTTTCGCTGGTCATTGGGCAAAATCTGGCGATAATGTGCCCTCTTTTCTTTCCTACCTGAGGTTCCTTCCCTGTGAGCAAACAAACTTTTGACCAAGTGGGGCTAAGCCCGGCACTACTTGCCACGCTTGAGTCACTCAATTACACCCATATGACACCGATCCAGGCACTGAGTCTGCCGGCGATTTTAAACCAGCGTGACGTGATTGGGCAGGGGAAGACGGGTTCAGGGAAAACTGCCGCGTTTGGCCTTGGGGTGCTGTCTAACTTAAATGTGAAGCGGTTCCGTGTACAGTCTTTAGTGCTATGTCCAACCCGTGAGCTGGCGGATCAGGTCGCCAAAGAGATCCGTACCTTGGGTCGTGGTGTACATAATATTAAAGTGCTGACATTGTGCGGGGGCATGCCAATGGGGCCGCAGATCGGTTCTCTGGAGCATGGCGCCCATATTCTGGTTGGTACTCCGGGGCGTATTTTAGATCATCTGGAAAAAGGGCGGATCAATCTTGCCGAGCTGAATACCCTGGTGCTGGATGAAGCGGACCGGATGTTGGAGATGGGCTTTCAGGATGCTTTGGATGCCATTATTGACGCGGCGCCGAAGCAGCGTCAAACACTGTTGTTCAGTGCCACCTTCCCTGAGAAGATCGAACAAATCGCTCAGCGGATCATGCAGTCGCCAGAGTTAATCAAAGTGGAGTCGACCCACGACACGTCAAGTATTATGCAGTACTTTTACCAGGTAGAAGGTTCTGAGGCGCGTGATGAAGCATTGGCCGATCTGCTGTTAACCCATCAGCCGGAATCCGCCGTGGTGTTCTGTAATACTAAAAAAGAAGTACAGAATGTCGCCGATGAACTGCATCACAAAGGTTTCAGCGTGATAGATATTCACGGCGACCTTGAGCAGCGCGAGCGTGATCAGGCACTGCTGCAGTTTGCCAATAAGAGCGTCTCGATTCTGGTCGCAACCGATGTGGCGGCGCGCGGTCTGGATGTCGATAACCTTGATGCGGTGTTCAACTTTGAACTGTCGCGTGATCCAGAAGTGCACGTGCACCGTATCGGCCGTACTGGCCGTGCTGGCAGTAAAGGGCTGGCATTTAGCTTCTTTGGCGAGAAAGACGGCCTGCGCGTTGCCCGTATTGAAGAATACCTGGAGATGGATGTGGTGCCGGCGACGCTGCCCGCGAAATCTAAGCAACAGCCATACCAGGCGAAAATGGTGACGATTAACATCGATGGTGGTAAGAAACAGAAAGTACGTGCTGGTGATATCCTCGGTTGCCTGACCGGTAAAAACGGTATCTCTGGCGCACAAGTGGGTAAGATCCACCTGTTCCCGATGCGCGCTTATGTGGCGGTAGAAAAGTCAGTGGCAAAGAAAGCGCTGCAGACCATCAGTCACGGCAAGATGAAAGGCCGTCAGTTCCGTGCTCGCATTCTGAAATAATCGGATAACCCCATAAAACCAAAGGCGCTTCGAATGAAGCGCCTTTGGTGTTTTTAGTCTGCGCTGTTTTTCTTCAGGCGCGATTTTATCCGGCTTAAGCTGATGGCCGTGATGCCAAGATATGCCGCAATCTGGCTGTCAGTTATCCGCTGTTGCAAATCCGGGTAATGCTCGCAGAACAGCTGGTAACGTTCTTCCGGGGTATAGAGCAACATAAAGCGCTCTTTGTTTTCTTTGTACATCAGCTGGGTTTCCAGCAGCTTCAGATACAGCGGGTGCCGCTCAGCGCGCCATTGCTGCAGGGCCTCAATCGGTAGACAGAACAACTGGCACGGGGTCAGCGTTTCCAGCAGGTAGGGGGAGGCTTGCTGTTTGATTAACCCTTCAAAGCCAATTATCCAATCATTTTCCCAGTAAAACTCCTTACTGAACGCTTTGCCGTTCTCCGTCAGATAACTGGCGTGGCACAGGCCTTGCTGAATGAAGTAAATATGGCTACAGAAGTCCCCCTGATGATTCAGAATATGCCGTGTCGGCAGTTCCAGCCATTCACCGTGAGCGGCAATCTGTGCTGCCTCGGTTTCGCTGAACCCCTGTGCAGATAAGCGAGAGATAATATTGCTTTGCATCGCAGTGTAAAGTTAATCCATTTGCCCTCATTGTAATCCGTTTTTCCCGCACGTCCACGTCTCTCTTTCCACCGCGTGCTGAAGCATCACCGACATTGAACCCGTTAGTTCAGCCCGCAGTGAACTGAGCTGAGGCAATTTTTATATGAGACCAAACAAAAGCTTCTTAGCAGTTTTTTGAATAAAAAATGAAATTTTAGAATTTCAGGTAATATGACCAGCCCGCCATAATGCCCCTTACAGCGATTTCAAAGGACAATGAGTAAGCACATGGCAGATAGCGTAACCCCATTCCCAGTACAGAAGCCAAAACTGGTGGCGAACAATCCTGTTCCATCGGTGTCTCGCTATGCCAGACAGCCATTACAGCCGGGTGAAGTGGCCTTGGTGGGGGCGGGGCCAGGTGATCCTGAGTTACTGACCATCAAAGCGCTCAACTGCCTGCAGCAGGCGGATGTCGTGCTGTACGACTACCTGGTGTCTGAAGAAATCATGGAGCTGATCCCAAGTCATATCACTTTGGTTTGTGTCGGCAAACGCGCCGGTCACCACAGTGTACCCCAAGACAAAACCAACCAGTTGTTAGTTGATTTCGCCCGGCAGGGCCTGCGTGTAGTGCGGATCAAAGGCGGCGATCCGTTTGTCTTTGGCCGCGGCGGCGAAGAGCTGGAAGTGTTGGCCGAAGCCGGGATCCGTTTTCAGGTAGTGCCGGGGATCACCGCGGCTGCCGGGGCGACCGCCTATGCCGGGATCCCACTGACCCATCGCGATTTTGCTCAGTCTGCGCTGTTTGTTACCGGCCATCTGAAACAAGACAGTGACGCGATGGACTGGTCGACGCTGGCACGCGGCAACCAGACGCTGGTGATCTACATGGGCCTGATGAAGTCCCAGCACATTCAGCAACAACTGATTAAACACGGCCGTTCAGCGACAACGCCGGTTGCGATCATCGAACGTGGTACCCAGGTGCAGCAAAAGGTATTTACCGGCCAGTTGTCTCAATTGGCTGAGCTGGCACAGGATGCCCAGTCACCATCGCTGATCGTCATCGGCGAAGTGGTGCAACTGGCACACAAGCTGGACTGGTTTTCAGCGGCGACTCAGGCCTCAGAGAGTGCCGTTGCCCATTCGCTATAGTCTCAAACGCAAGAGTAAAGGATGAAACAAGCCTGCAAGCTTTACAAGGAAAAACGAACCATGGACCAACAACGTTTAACTCACCTTAAACAGCTCGAAGCGGAGAGTATTCATATTATCCGTGAAGTGGCTGCGGAGTTTGATAACCCTGTGATGATGTACTCGATTGGCAAAGACTCGTCGGTCATGCTGCATCTGGCACGCAAAGCCTTTTACCCGGGTAAGATTCCCTTTCCATTGCTCCATGTTGATACCGACTGGAAGTTCAAAGAGATGATCGAGTTCCGCGATCGTACGGCGGAGAAATACGGTTTTGAACTGCTGGTACACAAAAACCCGGAAGGGTTGGCGATGGGATGCAGCCCGTTTGTGCATGGTTCATCCAAGCATACCGATATTATGAAAACCCAGGGCCTCAAACAGGCACTGAACAAGTATGGTTTCGATGCGGCCTTTGGCGGCGCACGTCGCGATGAAGAGAAGTCACGGGCTAAAGAGCGGGTGTACTCATTCCGCGATAAGAACCACACCTGGGACCCGAAAAACCAGCGTCCGGAACTGTGGAAAACCTATAACGGTCAGGTGAACAAAGGCGAGAGCATCCGCGTCTTCCCGCTGTCTAACTGGACCGAACTGGATATCTGGCAGTACATCTACCTGGAGAACATTGAGATCGTACCGTTGTATCTGGCCGACAAACGTCCGGTAGTGGAACGCGATGGCATGTTGATCATGGTTGATGATGATCGTATGCAGCTGGAGCCGGGTGAGAAGATCGAACACAAGAGCGTGCGTTTTCGTACCCTGGGCTGTTACCCGCTGACAGGGGCGATCGAATCTGAGGCCAATACGCTGACCGGGATTATTGAAGAAATGCTGGTGGCGACGTCAAGTGAGCGACAGGGGCGGGCGATCGATCACGATCAGTCCGGATCGATGGAGCTGAAAAAACGTCAAGGTTACTTCTAACAAGGATCTAAGGAAAGAAAATGAATAGCGCAGTTGAAGCTCAGTTAGCCGAGCTTGGTATCGAAGGATACCTAAAACAACACCAGTACAAGTCACTCCTCAGATTCCTGACCTGTGGCTCGGTAGATGATGGCAAGAGTACCTTAATTGGTCGTTTGCTGCATGACTCCAAACAGATTTACGAAGATCAGCTTGCCGCAGTACATAACGACAGCCAGCGTGTCGGTACCACCGGTGAACGCCCCGATCTGGCCTTGCTGGTCGACGGCCTGCAGGCGGAGCGTGAGCAGGGCATTACCATTGATGTGGCCTACCGTTATTTCTCGACCCAAAAGCGTAAGTTCATCATCGCGGATACACCGGGGCATGAGCAGTACACCCGTAACATGGCGACCGGAGCGTCGACGTGTGACTTAGCGGTGATCCTGATTGATGCACGTAAAGGGGTATTGGATCAAACCCGTCGCCACTCGTTTATTTCCAATCTGCTCGGTTTGAAGCATTTTGTGGTGGCGGTGAATAAGATGGACCTGGTGGATTACTCACAGGCTCGTTTTGAGCAGATCCGTGAAGAATACCTGACGTTTTCAGAAAAACTCAGTGGCGATATCGACATCCAGATCATCCCGATCTCCGCCCTGGAAGGCGATAACGTGGTGGATAAGAGCCAGAATCTGGCCTGGTTTGACGGCCCGTCACTGCTGGAGTTGCTGGAAACGGTCGATGTAGATCAAGAGAAAGGCGCGGGTGAGTTCCGCTTCCCGGTGCAATACGTTAACCGCCCGAATCTCGATTTCCGTGGTTTTGCCGGCACCGTGTCATCCGGCTCGATCAAGGTTGGGGATCGCGTTAAGGCGTTACCTTCCGGTAAAAGCTCGACGGTTGAGCGCATCGTCACTTTTGACGGTGATCTGCAACAAGCGCAGGCCGGCCTGGCGGTGACGCTGACCCTGGCCGATGAAATCGACATCAGTCGTGGCGATTTGATTGTGTTAGACAGTGCGCCAGTGGCGTCCAGTAACCACCTGCTGGCCGATGTGGTCTGGATGACCGAGCAGCCGCTGCAACCGGGGCGTGACTATGACATTAAGATTGCTGGCAAGAAAACGCTGGGCCGTGTCGAGGCCATCCGTCATCAATACGACATCAACAGCCTCGAAACCCACAGTGCCGGCGAGCTGCCACTGAACGGAATTGGCCGGTGTGAGTGGTCACTGACCGAGTCGGTCGCGCTGGATAACTATCAGGACTGCGCAGATACCGGCGGTTTCATCATCATTGATCGGTTGAGTAACGTGACGGTCGGGGCCGGCCTGGTTCGCGAGAGCTTAACCTCATTGCAGCGTGCCTCGACGGATGTCTCTGCGTTTGAACTTGAGCTTAACGCGTTGGTACGTAAGCACTTCCCGCACTGGGAAGTCAAAGACATCAGCCAGTTACTCAAGCCGTAACGCGGCTGGCCGCATTGGGGCGCGGTGGCGTCTCAATGCAAGGTCTTTCTGGCCTGTCAGCGTACCGGCATCCGGCACACTCAATGGGCTTTCTTTAGCTTTTGGTTTCAGTTTCTGCCTGGCAAGGACAGTGTGCTCCCTTGCACTGGCGGGGTATACACGTCATTCCGGCATTGTGGATGTTGGGTAAGGATCAGGCATAAGTTATGTGGGAACAAGGCTTTGTTTTAGCGATTTTGCTCGGCATTATCACTTGTTTGCTCGTGACGAAAATCAAACCCAGTCATGTGTTTGCCGGGGCAGCGTTTGTCGCTTTTCTGGCGGGGATGGTGGAACTGAACAGCGTGGCGGCCAACTTTACCAACTCTTCATTGCTGACGTTGGTGTTGCTGATCCTCGCCTCCAGCGCGCTGGAAAAAACCCTACTGATCAGCTGGGTGAGCCGCAATATATCCGAAGGGCGTCTGGGCAGTGTGGTGGCCAAGCTGGGATTTTCCACCGCATTGTTGTCTTCTTTTACCAATAATACCGCGGTGGTGGTTTCATTGATCGGGGCGATCAAGCGCAACCGCCAGCACGCACCGTCACGGTTGCTGATCCCGCTCTCTTATGCGGCGATCTTCGGGGGAACGTTAACCCTGATCGGCACTTCCACCAATCTGATCATCAACAGTTTTGTCGAAGATGCTGGTCTGCCCAGCCTGGAGTTTTTTACTCCCAGTGCGATCGGGCTGGCGGTGCTGGTTGGTGGGGTACTGATCCTGATCCCGCTGAGCTACTTATTGCCTAATTATGATGACCTGGGTCAGGAGGAGTTACCTTACTTTCTTGAGTCCCGGGTTGAACCCGGCTCGCCTCTGGTGGGGCGGACAATTGCACACAACAACCTGCGTGCTCTGCGCAAGCTCTTCCTTGCCGAGGTGATCCGCGATGGGGTCAGTGTCCCGTCGGTAGGGCCGGATTTTGTGTTGCAGGCCAAAGACCGCCTGCTGTTCTGCGGTGATGTGGAAAGCGTTGCGACCTTACAGGAAATTCCGGGACTGACCCTGTTTGGCCAGCAGCATTTGAACGGGCAGAACTTTATTGAAGTGGTGGTCAGTTCCTCGGCGACGTTTTGTCACCAGACGCTGAAAGAGAGCCGCTTCCGCGATCGCTTTGATGCGGTCGTGGTGGCCATCCGGCGTGGTCATGAGCGCCTCGAAGGGGGGCTGGGCAACATTGCGTTAGCACCGGGTGACACCCTGGTGCTGGTGCCGGGCAAGCGGTTTGAGACCGAGCGCCGCCTGCACGGTAAAGAGTTTGTCCTGTTCAATGATCTTGACTCCAGCGCCCGTTTGGATGCGCATAAGTCGTCGTTGGTGTTGTTGGGCTTTGCCGCCGTGATCGGGCTTGCCCTGCTGGGCTGGGTGCCGATCATTAAGGGCCTGGCGGTGTATCTGTTTGGCTTGCTCGCCTGTGGCATTGTCCAGCTTGGTGAACTGCGGCGGCGTTTTCCCGTCGATATTGTGGTGATTGTCGGCTCGGCCCTGTCGATCGCCCAACTGATGATCTCTTCCGGGTTATCCCAGCAGATGGGGCAGATGTTCATTGAAGCCTTCAATGGATGGGGCGTGTTTGGCGCTCTGGTCGCAACCTATATCATGACCCTGGTACTGACCGAGCTGGTCACCAACAATGCGGCGGCGGCGTTATCATTTCCGATCGGCTACAGCATGGCCGTGGCTTATGGTGTTGATCCGATGCCGTTTATTATGGCGGTGTTGTTTGGTGCCAGCGCCAGCTTCATCTCGCCGTATGGTTATCAGACCAATTTACTGGTGTACAGCGTCGGCAATTATACCCTGCGCGACTACGTGCGGATTGGAGTGCCGATTTCGATTGTCTATTCGCTGCTGGTCCTGACCCTGATCCCGATTTTTTTCCCGTTTTATCCGCTTTGATTACAAGGAAACGTTATGACTGCTGAGACAGTGCAAAAAGATGAAAATATTGTCTGGCATGAGCATGCTGTCGACAAACACACCCGGGCGCAGCTGAAAAAGCAGCAGCCGGCCGTATTGTGGTTTACCGGCCTGTCCGGGGCCGGTAAATCCACCGTGGCCGGAGCCCTGGAAACCCGTCTGGTACAACTTGGCTACCATACTTATTTGCTGGACGGCGACAACGTTCGTCACGGTTTGTGCAGTGATTTAGGTTTCTCTGAGCAAGACCGGCGCGAGAACATCCGCCGGATCGGAGAGCTGGCTAAACTGATGGCGGATGCCGGACTGATCGTACTGTCGGCCTTTATTTCTCCTCATCGTGCCGAGCGTCAGATGGTGCGCGAGCTGTTGCCGGAGGGTGAGTTTATCGAAGTGTTTGTCAACGCGCCGTTGGCCGTGTGTGAACAGCGCGATCCCAAAGGCTTGTACCGTAAAGCCCGCGCCGGGGAAATTGCCAACTTCACCGGGATTGATTCAGAGTACCAAGCGCCGGAGCGGCCGGAAATCGATTTGCCTGCCGGTGATAAGCGTGTTGATGAGCTGGTGGAGTTGTGCCTAAATGAGCTAACACGCCTTGGTGTGATCTGCGCTTAGCCTGTCCTGCGCGCGTTGAATGTTGGCCCAATGATCCGCTTGGTAAGCATTTGGATCATCGGTGGGTAAAAGGTCATTGAGCTGCTTGGGAAGCTTTTGGATCATAGTTGGCCAAAAGGTTGTGCAACCAGCTCACGGGCTCGTGAAACATCGCCGGAAAAGGTCACGGAACCGCTTAAGGAGCTTTGGGTCACCGGTGACCTAAAGCTCCTTAAGCGTGGTTTACACGCTGTGACTGACGCTGCCGCCACCCTCTGAGTTAACGATAAACTTCTGATTTAACAAGCTAATGAGCTGGTCTTGGTATTGGGGATTGGCTTTATGACCCAGTAGCGTGCACAGTTCGTTGCCGGTGGGAGTGAAGCGGTAATACAGCAAACGAACTCCTTTGCTGTTGGCCTGCAGCGCTAAATTTTTCCCTTGATAGCTGAGATGCAGTGGGGTCTCTACGCCAATCTCACCGGACTCCAGTTCGGTGCTGTGCAGTAAACCAAGCTCGATCAACACCAGCAAGCTTGAGTAAGGTAACTGGAAACTGCCGAGGTTGATATGCTGACTCTGTTCTCTTTTCCCCAGCCGGAACAACCCATTGTGGGCTTTATATCCCAGTAGCAGTTTGCGACTTTGCTCGCCGCCAAAGCTGCAGGCCAGTGTTGCAGCGCGTTGTAAAATCTGCGCTTCCTTGGGCGTCATGTCCCGCAAAATTTTCAGTGATTTGACCGAGGTTGAACCCGGGTTGGTTACTTCACGCTTGAGTACCTGGGCCCACAGTTTCTGCATCGACGGGTTGTGGATGTCCTGTGCCATATCAAAAAAACGGTGTAGCCAGTCCTGGTCGGGCTCGCCGGCGGTCTCATCCCGGCAACTGCCGTGAGCCAGCTTGAGGACTTTTTCCAGGTTTTTTTGTCTGAGCTCCTGGTAGCGCTGCGCACGCAGCTGGGCCCTTTCCAATGCAGGTTTGGCAGGCGGCTCGGATTGCAGCAGAGCATCGACGCCGTGGCTTTGCGCGATGGCCAGAATACGGGTGGCACTGTCTTTGATATAGCTCGACTTCTTGTCTTGCGTATCTTTACCGGCATGGGGTTGATGTTCGATAACGACGGGTTGTTTAGTTGATTCAGCCATACTTCTTCCTACCAAGAGCAAGCGTGATGGAGAAAAGTGCCATCACCGCATCCAATGTACACCGGAACGCAGCGCTCAGCCAGTGAAGCTGGTCGGCATTTTTACAAAATTGGGCTACTCAAGATGATAATAAATTGTTAAGGTTGTTATCGTTATTTAGGAGGGCTTATGAAGTATTCCGGAGAGAATAAAGCGAAAAAGCACTTGTCGATAGCGCTTCTTTTGGTGTTGTATGTCGCGGTATTAGTCTACTTATCCCAGTATATTCATTGAGCCGCTACAAAGGGCGCCAATCGACGCCCGGTGCTTATGGTAAGGTTAGGGACTACTGGTCGTCGTAGGCCTCAATCGCCGTACCCTCGATAATGTATGCAGTTTCGGCCAGTTCATGGTTCATTACTTCGGTCTTTAACGTACCGACCACATAAATCACATCCCACAGCTCTTGTACTGGCGCGCCAGCCGGAAACTTGACATAGATAATTTGGTTTGGCGGCGGCGGCGGGACGTGAATACACGCGCCAAAGTAAGGCACCAATAAAAATTCGGTGATCATGTTGGCATCGCCTTCCAGAGGGATCACGAATCCCGGAATTTTCACCTCACTGCCATTCAACTCCGGGCGAACGTTGCCCATTTTCGATTGCTGCACCGCCTCACCCGAATGATCCATGGCCGGCATACCGACACTGTCAAACAGGTTACGCTCAGACTCCGGGACCAAGTCGATCCAATCCAGTTTCAGCGGCTGGTCGGCCATTGCCGGAGCCGCAGTGAGCCAAAATAGTGCGATAACACTTAAATATCTTTTAATCATCATGTCCTTAAATCCTTATTGTCATTCCGTCACTCAATGATTGCTGGTAAGCGCGGAGCGCCGGAATGAAACCAATTACAATGCCTGCGCACTGCACAAAACCCAGTAACATCCACTCATATGATGAGAGTGTACTTAACGCCAGATGTATCCCGTAGGTTTGTTGTACGATCGGCTGTACCAGTGCCAGTAGGCCATACAGTCCGGCCACGCCACAGAATATGCCAGATGCGGTGAGTAAACTTGCTTCACTGATCAATAGCGAGAACACGTGGCGGGGGCGAGCGCCCATCGCACGCAGGATCGCCATTTCACGCCGTCGTTCTTGTAAGCTGGTGAGCAGGCTGCTGAGCATACCGAGCAGGCCTGCCACAACGACAAAGCCGGAGACGGCCATCAGCGCTTGTTCTGCAACCGACATCATGCCCCACAGTTCGTGCAGGGCTACTCCGGGCATAATCGCACTCAGAGGCTCCCGTGGATAGGTATTGATTTGTCTTTGCAGGGCAAAAGTCTGGATGCGCGACTTCAGGCCAATTAACATCGCAGTGATCTGTTGTGGCTGAAAGTCTCGGGCATCAAGTTCTTCGGCGCTGGGGGTGGGACCCAGACGCGCACCGCTTTCCCAGCCGACATGGATTGCCTCAATGGCCTCGAGTGAAACGTGAACCGTTTTATCAACCGGCGTTCCGGTGGGCGCAAGAATGCCCACCACTGTGAAGGGCAGGTTGTCGTGGCGGCTGAAGCCGACATCGCTGATACCGTGGGCAATGACAAGCTCACTCCCCATCTGATAGCCAAGTTGCTTGGCGACATCCGAGCCGAGCACCGCCTCAAATAAGCCGTGGAATGGCTTACCCTGAGAGAAGGTTAGTGGTTGCTTACTTCCGTACTGGTAATGTTCGAAGTAGCTGCCGTTGGTTCCCATCACCCGGAACCCTTTGTGCGAGTCCCCCAGTGAAATCGGAATTGCCCAATCCACGGCGCGATGGTTACTGAATTCCTGGTAGCTTTTCCAGTCGATATTGTTGGTTGCATTGCCAATGCGAAATACTGAGTAAAGCAGCAGGTTAACCGAACCAGAACGGCCACCCACAATGAGATCCGTACCGGAGATGGTGTTGGCAAAGCTGTGTTTGGCCTGAGTCCGGATGCGTTCTACCCCGAGTAGCAAGATGACGGAAATCGCCACCGTCATCACGGTGAGCAAGGCGGTTGCTTTACGGTTCATCAGGCTCTTCCATGCCAGTCTGGCAACAGCGCTCATGACAGGCCTCCCGTAGTACTGCACTGGTTAATTTCAGGCAGGTTGATCGTGCGATCGAACAACGACTCGAGGGTCGGGTCATGGCTGACAAACACTAAGGTGGCATTGACCTGGTTGGCTTGTTCCATCAGCAGCTCAATAAAGGCCATTCTGTTGTCATGATCCAGCGCTGAGGTTGGTTCATCAGCAATTACTAACCCTGGGTGGCCCATCAGCGCACGGGCTGCAGCGACTCGTTGTTGCTGACCAATGCTCAGTTCAGAAACCGGTTTGGTGTGCAGTTCTTCGGGCAGATGAAGCCGTGCCAGCAGCCCTGTGGCATGCTCGGTCAGGGCTTGCAACGAGGCACCTGGCGCAACCCGGTTGCGCCTTGCCTGGCTAAACTGGCAGGGCAGCAGGACATTTTCAACCACATTTAAATATGGCAGCAGGTTAAATTGTTGGAAGATATAACCGATGTGCTCAGCACGGAACTTGTCTCTTTGACTCGCGGCTAAGCCCGCCAAATCCGTACCCAATACAGATAAAGATCCAGAGCTGAGGGTATTAATGCCGGTCAGCAGGGCCAGCAGCGTCGATTTGCCGCACCCACTCGGGCCTTTGATAAAGACATGTTCGCCAGTAGCAATATGCAAGTGCGGGATATTAATGGTCGTGCTATCTGAGCCGGGCCAGACAAACCGGGCATCATTAAGCTCCACAACGTTGGAGATGGTATCCGTCATAGTTAATCACCAAAGCAATAGCGTGTAAGTGGGTACTTACACGCTGATTGAGTTATTTGATTGCGATCTGGGCGTTCTCTTTACTCAGCCTGGTGGCGGACTGAGTCGTGTCAGTGAACAGGTTGACACTGATCGATTCTGTGCCCGGGAAATGCTCGAACCACCCGGTTTTGATGTTGCTCAGCTCTGCAACCTGTTCACACAGGAAGCGGTACTCAACGCTGAACTCGCCATGACCCGCGTGGCCGTGATCTTCATGGTCATTGTGATTATCGTGGTCATGGTGGTCATCATGATCATGGTGTGCATGTTCATCATGATCGTGGTGTTCATCGTGTTGTTGGTCGCTGTGCGCATGTTTGTCGTGGCCATTACCACCGAGTGTATGTGTCGCGTGTGCTTGTGCAACTTGGCACTTTGCTTGTGCGTTGATGGTGAACAGGGCACTGGCGTCCTCTAACGTCGCCATTGCTTGTTTCAGCGCCTGTTCTTGCTTGGCATTTTCCGGTGCATGTTCGAAACCGACAACATCAGCCCCCGGAGCCGTGACTTCAACTAAAAGATCTTTGCCGTCCTGGGCAATGTTGAGTTCAACGTGTCCATGAACGTGAGCACTGTGCTGACGGTATTCATCGGCAACTGCCGTAGCAGATAGAGACAGGCCGATAACAAGAGCCAAAGCAGATTTAGATGGCATGGTGTAATCCTAATTTTACTTTAATCATAAATGCGTAATGGTGCGAAGAAACGCCCGAGTAACGCCGTGGTGTTTTGGTATGGATATTCTGATGATTAAGCAAAATACGGGGGATCACGCGCCGTGTGACGGACCTTGTGAGAATGAGCTTGCCTTTCTGCGTAATCTGAGTGCGCCGAATGTTGAACTGGTGGTGTCGTGAGTGCCGGCAGGGCTTGCGCCAGGCCATGTTGTGCTCCGGCAAACATTTGGCAGTGGTGGTGGCTGTGGTGTTCTGGCACCAGATCGAGCTGATGGGAGATGGTGGCAAAGTTCCATGCAATCAGCAACGCGACACTGAACAGTACAACAGTGCGACGCCAATGATGTGTGATTGCTTGCCAGCGAGAATGCATCCTACAGCCCAATATGATACCCAATGTTATAATATAACATCCATTTTCGCTAAAAGTTCACTCTTTTGTCAGTCTGGCGCAAATTATGTCGGTAGGTCGGAGAAGGCGGATTTAAAGCCGGGGAGAGAGGGGTTCCTGCCCCACGGTGAGCAAGGAACCAGTAGCGATTTAGATATTCTGCTTGATAAGACCTAGCACCTGGTTGATCTCATCGGTAGACAGCGCGCCTTCTTTGATGAACAAGATCTTGCCTTGCTTATCTTGCACGATGATAGCGGAGCTTTGTTCCTGCAGCGCCCAGGAGCTAGCGACGATGCCGTTTTCATCTAACACCATTGACGACCAGGGAAACTCTTTTTTGCTGTCTTGGGCCGACGATTTGACAAATGAACCGGTCCCCCAGATGGCGTCATCCTGATTGATAATCGTGGTGGTCTGGTAGTTCTCTGGCGGAAACTGTGCCGCAGTGATCGCGGTCATCAGCGGGGCATTCATTTCTTTGGCGCTGCTGCGTCCGGCGATCGCCTGGATCACACGGACTTTACCGGTCATGTGTTGTGTCGCCCAAGGTTGAAAGGCTGTGCCGTCACCCTGGAGCACGATTTCACCGTAAGCTTGCACTTCGGCACTTGGGAGCGTACTGCCGACCGAGAGGTTATGGGCTAGGGCCAGGCCCGGAGAAAATGCGAACAAAAGCGGGAGGAGAGTCTTAGTTTTCATATTGTTATGTTCCATATGTGGTTAAAACGCTCCGATTATAGCCTGTCACTGAATAAAAATGTAGACCGTCATTAACAATAATTTAACGTACAAGGTTTGGTAATGTTGCGCAGGCGTTAATATTTGCTAGAATAGGCGCGACGCAACGATTGCCGGAATAGAGCAGTTGATATGCACTCAAAAGGATATTGAGGTTGGTTATGTTACGTGAGTTTGCGGTCTATCGTCCCCATCAGGTGGCGCGCTTTGTTAAGACGTGGTTTAAAGGTACCTTTGCGATTGATGGTATTGGTGAGTTCCGTTTTGATAATGGAAAAGTGCTGCTACCGGATATTAATGATGCGAAACAGTTGTCGGTGTTTAAAGAAGTGAATCAATTGATCGCCACACTGGCAGTATGATCTGATGGAGAAAAAGAGCGATCTGGTCGCTTTTTTTTTGTGTCTATGGTTGAAGGTCCGGCGGAAAACAAACACTGGTGCCGCCTAAACCACAGTAGCCCTGAGGATTTTTGGCCAGATATTGCTGGTGGTAGGTTTCGGCGTAGTAATACGGGCCTGCCGGTACAATTTCGGTGGTGATGGCGCTGCGCTGCGCCTCCGTCAGCGCCTGTTGGTAGCGCTGTTTAGAAGCTTCGGCAATGGTTTGTTGGTGTGGGGAATAAGTATAGACAGCGGAGCGGTACTGGGTGCCGAGATCATTCCCCTGGCGCATGCCCTGGGTGGGATCGTGCTGCTCCCAAAATGTCGCCAGAAGCTGTTGTAAAGTGAGCACTCGCTCATCAAAAATCACCCGGACCACTTCGGCATGCCCTGTTTTTCCGCTGCAGACCTCTTCATAAGTTGGATTGGGGGTATACCCGCCGGCGTAGCCGACGGAGGTTGAGATCACGCCCTCTAGTTGCCAAAACAAGCGTTCAGCCCCCCAGAAGCAGCCCATGGCCAGTAAAATCTGTTGTTGATGCTCGTCGGGCTGAGCGGTTAAGCGGGTGTGATTCACGAAGTGAACGTCGTTGATGGCCATCGGCTCGTCCCGGCCTGGCAGGGCATCATCTATACTGATCATGGTCTGTTTGTTGAGCATGTTAGGTGTCCTTGTGTACATGTCTTATATCGGCAAAGGTTGTCACTCTGATCGAGTCTGAGGCGGCGCTGACACACAATGACGGAAAGCTATTTATATTACAGACTTAGCCTGTAATTGGCGGTATGATTGTTTACGTTAATTTAACCTTATCCGATTAAAAAAAGCATGATAAGAAAAGTTCTCCCAATTGTTGTCAGCCTGCTTATCTTCCCTCATGGTGCTCACGCTGAAATCTCTCTTTCGATAGAGGGGCTAGAAGGGGCGCTAAAAGATAATGTGGACGCGTATGTAACTTCGATTCCCGAGGAGGATTATTCGATCTCATTGCGCTTTCAGTCCCGCTTAGAACAAAGTATCACCGATGCGCTGAATGCGCTCGGCTATTATCATGCCAATATTTCATACGCTATTCCAAATGATGATGAACTGATCGTGACGGTTGATCCGGGGCCACCGGTGATCATCGCTGATTTTGATGTGGTGCTGGAAGGCGAAGCCAACCAAGACCAAGAGTTTCTCGATTTGATTGCCCGTTCCCCGTTGCGTGCCGGCGCCATCCTTCACCATGGTGAGTATGACAGCCTTAAATCGGGCATTCGCAATTTGGCACTGCAGAAAGGTTACTTTAAAGGTGACTTCACCTTGAGCCGGCTGGAGGTGATTCCGGAGCTGAATCAAGCCAATGTTCGCTTACATTACAGCAGTGGCATCCGTTACCATTTTGGCCCGTTAGCCATCAGTGGCAGCCAAATCTGGGAAGACCGGGTGGCTTCGCTGAGGCCGTTTGAACAAGGTGAGCCCTATTTAGTCTCCCAGATCGGCGAGTACAACCAGAACCTGTCGAATACCGATTGGTTTTCATCGGTGTTTGTTGAACCGGATCTGAGCCAGTTGGATGAAGGACGCGAGCTGCCGGTTAACGTCTCGCTGCAACCGGCGGCAAGAAACCAGCTCGAAACCGGTATCGGCTATTCCACCGATGTGGGCGTACGGGGAACCTTAAAGTGGAAAAAACCCTGGGTCAGCAGCCGCGGGCACAGTTTTAATACGGCGTTATCATTGTCCAAACCTGAGCAGACGGTGACAGCGGGCTATAAAATCCCGATGGACGATGTACTGCGCCAGTACTATCAGCTGCAGTTTGGTTTGAAACACTTAGATAACCGGGATACCCAGAGCCTGGAGTCCAACCTGGCACTTGAGCGCCACTGGCTGAGTGATGGCGGCTGGCACAAAACGTTGTTTGTCCGCCACCTCTATGAGAACTATTCTCAGGGTTTGCAGGAAGACGGGGTGAATTTTGTCTTGCCGGGGGTAACTTTTTCCCGTACCCGTACTCGTGGCGGGAACATGCCCATGTGGGGCGACAAGCAAATCGTGACCCTGGAGTACGCTGATCCTGCCCTGTTGTCAGAGACCCGGGTGCTCCGCGTTCTGGGGCGTACGGCATGGATCCGGGGGATCGGTACGGATCACCGCGGATTGTTCCGCCTTGAGGGCGGGGCCAATGTCACCGATGAGTTTGATAAGTTGCCTCCGTCGCTGCGGTTTTTCGCCGGTGGTGACAACAACATACGTGGTTACGGTTATGAGTCGATCTCGCCGCGCGATGAAAGTGGTGCCTTGACCGGCGCTAAGTACACCGCAAGCAGTACGTTAGAGTACCAGTATCGGATTTATGATAAGTGGTGGCTGGCGGCTTTCTATGATTACGGTGATGCATTTAACGATACCCCGGAGTGGAAAGCGGGGACCGGGGTCGGGATCCGCTGGGCATCACCGGTTGGGCCGGTCAGCTTTGATTTTGCCTGGGGGCTTGATGCCAAACCGAATAACGAGTTCCGTATCCACTTCTCCCTGGGGCCTGAATTATGATGAAGCGTGCACTTAAGTGGACCAAATGGCTCTCACTCAGTTTTTTCGGCCTGGTGCTGTTACTGGCGTTACTGCTTGGTACCGTCCTGTTTACTCACCCGGGGCTAAAGCTGCTCAGCTGGGGGGCAGAGCAAGCCCTGCCATCACTGAAGGTCGGTCAGGTGCAGGGCGCTTTGTTCCCGCGTTTTGAACTGCAGGATGTCAGTTTTGTCAATGACTCGCTTAACCTTGATGCCAGGGTTGAGAGTCTGGCGTTAGCGGTTAACTTCCGCTGTTTTTTTGACCCTAAAGTGTGCGTAGATGAACTGTTGCTACAGGGGGTTAATGTGCAGATGCCAGCCCTACCAGCATCGGAACAATCGCCACCACAGGACGCGCCAGCGCTGCAGTCGGTCAGTACGCCACTGCCAATTTTTGTCAATAAGGTCCGGCTCAACCAGGTTGAACTGAATATTCTAGGTCATCATGTTGACTGGCAGAGTTTTGCGACGGCATTGTCGATGCAGGGTGATCGCCTGGTGATTGCGCCAACGCACTGGCAGTCGATTAATCTGCTGCTTGCAGCAGTACAGTCACCGGAGGAGAGCGCCGAACCGCTGGCCGCTGAGCCTGAGCCACAGGTGCGCCAGGACATTGTTCTGCCCGAAATCAGGCTTCCCCTGACGGTCGATGCCAGGCGTATCGACATTCATGATTTTCATTTGACTGGTGAGCAACCCTTGCAGGTCAATCACTTCGGCTTAACTGCTCAAGCGGGTGGCGATCAAGTCAATGTCACCACCCTTGAGCTGGACATGCCACAAGTTGAAGCCTTGCTCAGCAGTCAGGTTACGCTTTCTGGTGACTATCCGCTCAGCGCCCGGCTTGACGTTTTGCTCAAGCAGGCTGAGTTTGAGGGGCAAAGGCTGTCGTTGTCGACCTCCGGCTCTGTGGGCAACCTTAAGCTTAAGGCGCGCTTAGCTGATCGGGTACAGGCGGAGATTGCCGCTCAGTTGCAGCCGCTTAAAAAGCAACTGCCGTTTGATATTTCGCTCAGACAGGTTGAGGCTCAGTGGCCACTGAACGGTGAAAGTGATTATCAGATCATGCTGCCGAGCCTGACTGCCAGTGGTTCACTGGAGCGTTACCGCCTTGCACTGGAAACGGTCGTCAGCGGAAAAACCATCCCCGAACTGGATATCGTTTTACAAGGTCAGGGCTCGCTGGAGCAGATCGACCTTGAGCAACTGGCGGTTAAAACGCTTGGCGGTGAGCTGTCTGGCCAGATCATGGCGAACTGGGCAGCGCCGCTCAACTGGCAAGCTGAGCTGGACTTAAGCCATATTCAGCCGGGATTGCAGTGGCCACAGGCGGAGGGGGACATCAGTGGGCAGGTTGCCACATCGGGCTCGCTGACGGAGCAGGGAGGCTGGCAGATCAGCTTACCCAAGCTGGACATCAACGGCATACTGCGTGGTTACCCACTGCATGTTGCCGGGCAGCTGGATGCCGAAGACCGCAATGGTAACGGCGAGTACAAACTCAACTCTCAGGGGTTGGTCCTGTCGCACGGCCCTAACCAGTTGCACGCCAAAGGCCGGTTAGATAAACGCTGGATGATGGATCTGGAGGTGAATGTCCCGGAGTTTGTGAAGAGCGTACCTGAGCTCAAGGGTGACATGAAAGGCTCAATTGCGTTGCGCGGGCCGTTAAAGCAGCCTGATATTCGTTTGGATCTGGCGTTAAATCGCCTGAACTGGCAGCAGCAAGCCCAAGTCGAAAGCGTGTTGCTGCAAGGTGATGTCAGCCCGGTGTTTTCGCCTGAGGCCGACCTGACACTGGTGGCAAAGAACATTAATTATGATGACATCGTGGTCGATGAGGTCGCATTGACCTTATCCGGCGATGAGCAGTCCCATGCCCTGACTTTAGATGTGATTTCTGATTTGCTTTCTACCAGTTTGCGTATTGAAGGGCGTCTCCAGCAGCAACCCGAGATGTTGTGGCAAGGGGCGCTGCGCCGGATGCAACTGAGCAGTGTCCAGGGGGAATGGCGTTTGCAACGTTCGACCGACATTGCGCTCAATCTCGCCAAACAAACGGCGGATGTGCAGGCGCATTGCTGGCTGCAGGCACAGTCGCGGCTCTGCCTGAGTGAAGATACTACGCTGGGAGAGTCAGGAGAGGCGAAGCTGGCGGTTTATGATTTTGACTTCGCCCAGGTTGAGCATTTCATCCCCAAGCAGACCAGACTACAGGGGCAGGTGAATGCTCAGTTGTTTGCCCGCTGGGCGGCAAAAGCGCTGCCAGAAGTGACGCTTAGTTTGCAACTGCCGCCTGGTCAGGTTGAACAGGCGCTTGAGCAGCCGATAGGCCTGGGCTGGGACAGCGTGGAGGTTAATGCCAACCTGGCGCAGGATACCCTGCAAGCCGATTGGTTGCTGGATGTTACTGACAATGGGGATTTGAGTGGTAATGTGACCTTGGAGGCGGTGTCATCTGAACAGCCGCTGATTGACGGTAAACTGGCGCTGTCCACCTTTAAGCTGGACTTTTTAGCTCCCTTGCTCGGCGGAGGGGAGTACAGTTTGTTCCGGGGCAACATTAACACGGATCTGGCCTTATCCGGCAATGCCCAGCATCCGCAAGTCCGGGGGCAGTTGCTTTTAGAGCAACTCATGCTGAAAGGTGAGGTGACCCAAGTAGATGTCGAGCAAGGCAATGTGGTCATCGACTTTAACGGCCACCAGGCCGACTTGAGGGCCGGGATCGAGACTCCGGATGGCAAACTGGAAGTCACCGGTGCGGCAGACTGGCAGGATCTGCAAGACTGGCGCCTTAATGCGCATGTGTTTGCCAGGGCCTTGAACGTTGATCTGCCGCCGATGGTGAAGATCACGGTTGAGCCGGACATGATCATTGATGTTACTCCTAAGCTGGCGAAAGTGACCGGCGACATTAACCTGCCATGGGGACGCATCGCTATTGAAGAGCTGCCAGCGAGTGCGGTCGGTGTCTCTGCGGATCAGGTGCTGCTGGATAAACACGGCCAGCCCATCAATGGTGAAGAGGTCATCCCGTTCAATGTTGAAACCGATGTTAACATCAGGATCGGTGATGATTTCAAATTGTCAGCATTTGGCCTGAAAGGCAACCTGCGTGGCAAACTGAATGTGACGCAAAAAGACAAAGGGCCATTTATTGTCGGTGAAGTGAATATCATTGATGGCTCGTATCGCTCCTTTGGACAGGATTTGCTGATCCGTGAAGGTAAGATCCTGATGAATGGCCCGGCGGATCAGCCGTATGTCTCATTTAAGGCGGTCCGCAACCCGGATAACACTCAAGATGATGTGATTGCCGGCGTACGGGTCACCGGCCCTGCCAGTGAACCTGAGGTAGAAATTTTCTCTGAACCTGCGATGCCGCAGGCAAATGCGCTATCTTATTTACTACGAGGTCAGAATATTGATGCCGAGTCCGGAGGCAACGCCATGACAACCACCTTAATCGGTTTGAGTCTGGCCAAGAGTGGTCAAGTGGTCGGGGAAATTGGTGAGGCGTTTGGCGTACAGGACTTGCAGCTGGATACGGCCGGTTCTGGTGATGATTCTCAGGTTACGGTGAGTGGTTATATTTTACCGGGGTTACAGGTGAAATATGGCGTGGGGATTTTTAACTCGATGGGTGAGTTTACCGTGCGCTATCGCTTGATGAAGGATCTGTATCTGGAAGCGGTTTCCGGTGTCGACAGTGCAGTCGACTTACTTTACCAGTTTGAATTTGACTAACTCGGGTGGGGGGCCGGCTTCCTATCCGGCGCTCAACAAGGAGCAGTTATGCAGCATTTGGTGTTTGTCTACGGAACCTTGCGTCAGGGTGAGTCTAACCACCACTTTTTACGCACGGCGCAGTTTTTGGGCCATCATGAAACGGATGCTCAGTTTGCCTTGTATGATCTGGGCCTGTGCCCGGCGGTTTCGCATGGGCAGCGTTCGATTCTTGGAGAAGTATACCTGATTGATGATGAGACCCTGCACGCGCTGGATAAGCTCGAAGATGTGCCGGTGGAATACCGCCGCGAAAGTATCAGTACACCTTTTGGTCAGGCGTGGATTTATCTGTATCAGGATTCCGAGTTGTTGAATGAAGAGATCGCCTCCGGAGACTGGTGTCAGCGGGTGTGAACTATCCCTCAACGAGTCACGTAAAAACAGTGGTGATATGTACAAGGACTCAGGAGGTCTGAGATGAAATATCTATCACCGGTTTTAATGCTGGTGCTGGCAGGGTGTGCGTCTTCTCAGGCGCCAAGCAGCAATGACAGCATGGAATGGCAACAGTACGGAATCCAGCGAGCTGAAGCCGGCTACACCAAGCTCGCTGAGCACGAGTTTCACAAAGACGACGAGCTTTATGCGGCATACAGCAAAGGGTACGAAGCAGGTAGAAAAAATTACTGTGCTCAGGATGCGTTTTCTCTGGGTGAAAGTACGCGTTATTACCGTGGCATCTGTGATGACGTGGATGACCGCTTCCACCGTGAGTACGAGCTTGGAAAGACATTACGAGGCAGCAAGCGTTACTAACGCCGGGCCTGATGGTTAAGGAGTGATGATGCGATTAGTGATACCAGCCGTGGTAATGTTAATGCTCTCGGCCTGTGTGCAGACGCAGTTACCCTCATCAATGGATGCAGCTGACTGGCGGGCCTTCGGTAAACAATCGGCGCTAGACGGACTGCGGGCATTGTCTGAAGAGCGCATGGCCGAGCTGGGCAATAGCAATAAGGCCTATCCGGAGCTGATTATGGTTTATCAGGCTGGTTATCAGGAAGGTAAACGAGAGTATTGTGAGCAAAGCGCATATATGCTCGGTGTGATTGGGCGTCCTTATTTCGGGATTTGTGATGATGTCGACCCATTCTTCCGGCGTGATTACGATGCCGGACGTTTCTCGTCTGCCGCAGACCCGCTGTAGATGATGTTATAAGGTAGCAGAAGAGCAGCACTGCGCTGCTCTTTTCTGTGTTATCAACGATCTTGGATATCAAGGTGTACTTATTGGTTCTGTGCCCGTTGATAAGATTCGAGGAGTTCGGCTTTAGCCGCTTCCACATCGGCCCAGCCATCCACTTTGACCCATTTACCCGCCTCCAGCTCTTTATAGCGCTCAAAGAACTGGGTGATTTGGGCTTTGAGCAGCTCTGGCAGGTCGCCAACGTCTTGAATGTGGTCGTACTCTTGAGACAGCTTGCTGTGCGGGACGGCCACCACCTTGGCATCTTCACCTGACTCATCGGTCATTTTTAACACCCCGACCGGTCGACAGCGAATGACGGATCCCGGCATTAACGGGTAGGGGGTTGGCACCAGAACATCCACCGGATCGCCGTCCAGTGATAACGTCTCGTTCACATAGCCATAGTTGCACGGGTAGAACATCGGTGCCGACATAAAGCGATCGACAAACACCGCACCAGAATCCTTATCGACTTCGTATTTGATCGGATCGGCATTGGCGGGGATTTCAATTACGACGTAGATATCTTCAGGCAGGGATTTACCTGCGGGAACGTTGTTCAGGCTCATTTGAATATTCCTTCTCTATGATCATCAGCGGCTGTTTTTAGCGCGATCTGGCTAATTTTTCAACAATTCACTTTAGCGATAAAAATACGGCAGGTAAATACCTGCCGTGTTGGACAAAGGTCTGAAATTATTCTTCGTCGCGATGCAGTTCAAGGAACGTTTCGACTTTTTTCACCATGTTCTTCGAACCGACAAAGAAAGGTACACGCTGGTGCAGTTCGGTTGGTTTCAGGTCCATGATGCGGTTGACGCCGTCGGAGGCAATGCCGCCTGCCTGCTCAATCAGGAACGCCATTGGATTACATTCGTAAAGTAAGCGCAGTTTGCCCTGAGGGTGGCTTTGCGTACTAGGGTAAAGATAGATCCCCCCTTTGAGCAGGTTGCGGTGAAAATCCGCCACCAATGAGCCGATGTAACGGGACGTATATGGGCGACCGTCTTCAGGCACATTTTCCTGACAGTATTTGATGTATTTTTTCACCCCAACAGGGAAACGCACGTAATTACCTTCGTTGATCGAATAGATTTTACCATCTTCAGGGATCATCATGTTTTCATGGGACAGACAGAAGCTGCCAATCGAAGGATCGTATGTGAAGCCGTTGACACCGTTACCTGTGGTGTAAACCAGCATGGTTGATGAACCGTAAATCACATAACCGGCCGCGACTTGTTTGTTACCGGGCTGGAGAAAGTCTTCCTCGGTTGGCGGGGTGCCAATCGGGGAGACGCGCCGATAGATGGAAAAAATCGTGCCGACAGACACGTTGACGTCGATGTTCGAAGAGCCATCGAGTGGGTCCATGAGCACAACATATTTGGCGTTCTTATTCAGTTCCTTATTGAACGCGACCGCTTCATCTTCTTCTTCACTGGCGACGCCGCATACTTGATCCCGCGCTTCAAGCGCAGCTTTGAACTTGTCATTCGCATAAACATCAAGTTTCTGTTGGTCTTCGCCTTGTACATTCTCAGTGCCGACCGCTCCGGTGATATCACCCAGGCCGGCTGCATTGATTTCGCGGTTGACGATTTTGGCAGCGAGGCGAATGGACGCTAAAAGAGATGAGAGATCACCGCTGGCGTGGGGAAAATCCGCTTGTTTTTCAACAATGAATTCGCCTAGGGTGCGCATTCCTGACATGGTATATCCTTACATTTTCGTTTCTGTGGGGGTGGGGCGCAATAGGGCATCTCTTGTTGGATGTTAAACGATTACGCTGATTGTTAGTGTAAATCGCCGATCTTTTTAATGGTAATGAAGTAACTGCTTGACTTCGCAATTTATTTGTTGAGTTGTGGGGGGAATTTCAATGGCTTAAGTAAAGCGCTCAGTCTCTGCGCAATCCGGTCAGATTTGTGGAAGGCCGTGCAAGAAGCACAGGAAGTGGCTCGCTTTTCTGGCAGAGATGGTGATAATGAATGCTCTCATTGCACGCATGATAAGGTTTTCTTCTATGCACATTCATATCCTGGGTATCTGTGGCACCTTTATGGGCGGCGCCGCAATATTAGCCCGTCAGTTGGGTCATAAGGTGACGGGGTCCGATGCCAATGTCTATCCGCCGATGAGTACTTTGCTTGAGTCTCAAGGTATTGAAATTATTGAAGGATTTGACCCTGCTCAACTTCAGCCGCAACCGGATTTGGTGGTGATAGGCAATGCGATGAGCCGCGGTAATCCGTGTGTGGAATACGTGTTGAACCACAACCTGCGTTATACCTCCGGCCCGCAATGGTTGCAGGAATTTTTGCTGCATGACCGCTGGGTGCTGGCGGTATCCGGTACACATGGTAAAACAACCACCGCGAGCATGCTGGCCTGGATTCTGGAAGATTGTGGTTATCAGCCCGGTTTTCTGGTTGGTGGTGTGCTGGGTAATTTTGGCGTCTCGGCCAGGCTCGGCGAAAGCATGTTTTTTGTCGTCGAAGCGGATGAATATGATAGTGCTTTTTTCGACAAGCGTTCAAAGTTTGTGCACTATCACCCGCGTACGTTGATCATGAATAACCTTGAGTTCGATCATGCGGACATCTTCGACGATCTTGAAGCGATCAAGCGGCAGTTTCACCATTTGGTGCGCACAGTCCCAGGTAATGGTTTGATCCTGGCGCCGCTGCAGGATGCGGCGCTTCAGGATGTGATCAAACGGGGTTGCTGGACGGAGCAACAGTTCTCCGGCGTTGATGGTGACTGGCAGGCGCATAAGTTAGTTGTCGATGGCTCAAAGTTCGATGTTGCTCTGCAAGGTGACAAGGTCGGTACTGTGGAGTGGGGTCTGGTCGGCGACCACAACGTGGATAACGCACTGATGGCGATTGCTGCCGCCAGGCATGTTGGTGTGGCTCCGGAACTGGCGTGTCAGGCACTGGCGCGCTTTATCAATACCAAGCGTCGTCTGGAGCTGAAAGGAGAAGTCCAGGGGATACAGGTGTATGACGATTTTGCTCACCATCCGACCGCGATTGCGCTGACGCTGGGTGGATTACGTAATAAGGTCGGTGAGCAGCGTATCTTAGCGGTGTTGGAACCTCGTTCTGCCACCATGAAGCGCGGCGTGCACAAACAGACGTTGGCGGCTTCATTACAGGCTGCCGATGAAGTGTTCCTGTTCCAGCCCGACAACATTGACTGGTCGGTGCAAGACATTGCAAATCAATGCCAGCAACCGGCGCTGGTGGACGACAATATTGATCACTTAGTGGCGAAGATCGTTGCCAGCGCTCAACCCGGGGATCGTATCCTGATCATGAGTAATGGTGGTTTTGGTGGCATCCACACCAAGTTACTGGAACAATTGCAATACAAAGCCGGATCGGGCATCGAATAACATGGCACAGCAGAAAGCAATTACATTAGCCCTGACCGGGGCGTCGGGCGCGCCATATGGCTTGCGTCTTCTCGAGTGTTTGGTGGCAGCAGATTACCACGTTTATGTGCTGATCTCTTCTGCTGCCCGGGTGGTCATGGCGACCGAACATCAGCTTAAACTGCCTAGTGGTCCGGAAGCGGCGCAACAAGCGCTGGCGGCGCACCTTAAGTGCGATCCGGACAGGCTGACGGTGTGTGGCAAAGATGACTGGTTTTCACCGGTTGCGTCCGGGTCGGCCGCACCGAAACAGATGGTGGTGTGCCCGTGTTCGGCTGGCAGTGTGGCAGCGATTGCCCACGGTATGTCGGATAATTTGATTGAGCGCGCCGCCGATGTGGTGCTCAAAGAGCGCGGGCAGCTGATCCTGGTCGTCCGGGAAACGCCGTTCTCCACCCTGCATCTGGAGAACATGCATAAGTTGTCGCAAATGGGGGTAACCATCATGCCGGCGGCGCCGGGCTTTTATCACCAACCGCAGTCGATTGAGGATCTGATCGATTTTATGGTTGCGCGTATTTTGGATCATCTGGGCATTGAGCAGGGGCTGGTGCCGCGCTGGGGCTACGATCAACGCGGCTAAATCTGCACGGCGTGCGCCCCGTCGTGATCGACAAGTAGCTTATCAGGCGAAATAACATTACAATCTTTCCTACTCATCGGGGAGCCGAGCCACCGGGGATTGAGCGGATCAATACCTGTGGATGCTGAGACCTCATTGGTGTACCAAACCACACCGAGGGACCCGTCGACCTGAACCAGATAATGCTGGCGTAGGAATTGAGTCTGGATACGGGAACTTCCTTGATACCCATCTCAACCCCTGTGCCGCTCTAGTTATGCCCATGCAATACCAATGGAGAGCGAGCCGTGAAAACCACTCTTAGTCTGATTGCCCTTAGCCTGATGTCCGCGTCGGCTCTGGCTGCGAACGACACCTTAACCGTTTATACCTATGACTCTTTTGCCTCTGACTGGGGCCCGGGGCCTAAAATCAAGCAGGCTTTTGAAAGCCAGTGTGATTGCCAGGTAAACTTCGTCGCCCTGGATGATGGCGTCTCTATCCTCAATCGTCTGCGTCTGGAAGGTAACAACAGCAAGGCTGATATCCTGTTAGGGCTGGACAACAACCTGATGGCTGAAGCCAAGCAGACCGGTTTGCTCGCCGAACACCAGGTCGATACCTCGGCAGTCACTTTGCCAAACGGCTGGAGTGACAGTACGTTTATACCCTATGACTATGGATACTTTGCCTTTGTGTATAACAAAGAGAAACTGGCCAATCCGCCGAAAAGCCTGAGCGAGCTGGTCGAAGAGCGTGATGATCTGAAAGTGATTTATCAGGATCCCCGTACCTCGACACCGGGGCAGGGCCTGATGTTGTGGATGAAGTCGGTATATGGCGATCAGGCAGCGCAAGCCTGGCAGAAGCTGGCGAAGAAGACCGTGACGGTAACCAAAGGCTGGTCTGAAGCGTATTCGATGTTCCTTAAGGGCGAATCGGATCTGGTGCTGTCTTACACCACCTCGCCGGCGTATCACTTGATCGCAGAAAATGATGACAAGTACGCCAGCGCGGATTTTGCTGAAGGTCATTACATGCAGGTTGAAGTGGCTGCTAAAGTGAAAGCTGCCCGTAACCCTGAGTTGGCGGACGCCTTTATGCATTTTATTCTCAGCGATGAATTTCAATCGGCGATGCCGACCGGTAACTGGATGTATCCGGTCACGAACGTGGCATTGCCACAAGGTTTTGATACCCTCAAGGTTCCGGGTAAGTCACTGAGTTTCAGTGCGGATGAAGTGGCGGCAAAGCGTCGCTCCTGGGTCCGTGAATGGCAAAGTGCGCTGACGTTCTGAGTCGGGTGTCATTTTGAACCGGGTTCCATTTATCGGCATAGGGGTCGCGATGATCATCGCGACCTTTGTGATCTCAGCTCTTGGCGCACTGATCATCGAAGCTCCCTCGCTGGACGTGTCTGTGATCTGGGCCGATCCCTATTACCGGCACGTCACAAAGTTCAGTTTTTACCAGGCGTTTCTGTCCACCTTGCTTAGTGTCGGCTTTGCCATCCCCGTAGCACACGCTCTTTCGCGACGTGAGTTTATCGGCAAGTCTATTCTGCTTAAGCTGTTTGCTTCCACTCTGGTTCTACCCGTGTTGGTCGGGGTATTTGGCCTGTTGGCGATTTATGGCAATAGTGGTTTGCTCGCCGGGTGGCTGCAAGGGCGGGGAGGAGA
The DNA here is from genome assembly GCF_029223195.1 of Vibrio sp. CAU 1672. Taxonomy (GTDB): domain Bacteria; phylum Pseudomonadota; class Gammaproteobacteria; order Enterobacterales; family Vibrionaceae; genus Vibrio. Next base: position 81,253 of record NZ_JARHUF010000004.1, read on the forward strand.
ACTGCCCTTTTCCATTTACGGATTAAACGGGATCTTGTTGGCACATGTGTTTTTCAATTTGCCCTACGCCGCGCGGTTATTGCTACAGGCGCTTGAATCGGTACCGGCTGAGCAGCACAAGCTGTGTGCCCATCTGGGGATGAGCCATTGGGATAAGTTTAAATGGGTGGAGTGGCCGCGCTTAAGGCAGCAGTTGCCGCATGTCAGTGGCTTGGTGTTTATGCTCTGTTTCACCAGCTTTGCTACCGTGATGGCTCTGGGGGGCGGCCCCAGATCGACCACCATCGAACTGGCCATTTATCAGGCGATCAAATTTGACTTTGATCTGCAGGCCGGCGCTTTATTGGCCCTGTGGCAAATGCTGTTGTGTGGTGTGTTGGCTGTGGCGGTGCAGAAGCTGACCAAGCCAGTAGCAGTAAGTGCCGGCAGCATCACGCGCCAGCGTTACCTGACCAGGGATCATCGGTGGTCAAAAGCCTGGGACAGCGTTTGGATCACCGGTAGTTTTTTACTGGTGGTGCCGCCTTTGGCGACGGTGATATGGAGCGGGATCAATGAGCAACTGTTGCGCGTACTGAGCGATGAGCGTTTCTGGTCGGCTCTGCTTAACTCGCTGCAAGTGGCGCTGAGCGCCAGTACGCTGGCACTGTTGGCGGGGGTGGCGATTTTACTCACCAGCCGCCGCTGGCGGCTGCAATACCAGAATGCCCGCGCAGATCAGATCGAACTGATCGGAACGATCATCTTAGTCACCCCGGGGCTGGTGATCAGCACCGGGCTGTTTTTATTGTTGCGCAGCTTCAGCGACGTGTTCAGTCTGGCGTTTATCGTAGTGATAGTGGTCAATGGTCTGATGGCGTTGCCTTACGTGATCAAGACGCTGGCGCAACCGATGCAGCATATTGAGCAGCAATATCATCTGCTGTGTGCCAGTCTGGGCATGCGCGGCTGGCGGCGGTTTGTTGTGGTTGAATCGCGGGCGCTGCGTAAACCGCTTGCCCATGCTTTTGCTATCAGTTTTATGTTTTCCATCGGTGATTTAAGTGCCATAGCCCTGTTTGGCGGGCAGGAGTTTCGCACCCTGCCGCTGTACCTGTTTCAACTCCTCGGCAGTTATCAAATGCAGGCGGCAGCCGTCGTATCGCTGGTGTTGTTGTCATTGAGCCTGGGGTGTTTTAGCGTGGTTGAAAGAGTGTTGAAAACCAAGGAGAAAGCCAGATGTTAGAGCTGGATAAGGTTGTGTACCGTTATCAGCATGAAGTGTTTCATTTCGATTTGCGGCTTGCTGACGGACAGATCGTTGCCCTGATGGGACCAAGCGGGGCGGGGAAGTCGACCCTGCTGGCTCTGGTGGCAGGGTTTATTCAACCGGAGCAGGGCGATATCCGTGTGGATGGCACATCAGTCATCCGGCAAGAGCCTTATTTGCGGCCGTTTTCCATGTTGTTCCAGGAGCATAACCTGTTTGCTCACCTGACGGTACGTGACAATATTAGTCTGGGGCTGCATCCTGGTTTGAAGCTGAGCAAAGCACAACGACAGCAAGTGGAGCAGGCTGCGCGGCAGGTTGGGGTCGCCGAGTTGTTGGATCGTTTGCCGGAGCAGCTTTCCGGAGGGCAACGTCAGCGGGTGGCACTGGCGCGTTGTTTTGTCCAACCGCATAACATCTGGTTGCTGGACGAGCCGTTTTCGGCGTTAGACCCGGTATTACGTGAAGAGATGCTGGCGCTGGTAAGTGCCTTAGCGGCAGAACGCGGCATTACGGTATTGATGGTTACCCATCACCTGAGTGACGTCAGGGCGATTGCTAGCCATTTTGCTTTCGTGGCGCAAAATCAAGTGATCGCATCTGGCGCGATTGACACTTTGACGGACGCGCAGCAGCCCGCTCTGTTGCAGAGTTTTATCCGCGCGGCAGGCTAGCGGATACAGCCAGCGTGAGGCCGGTGATTGCCCGGTAAGTCAGCCGACACGCCGGGCATGCTGAACAACGCGGTTACGCTTGTGGCTTGACGACCATGACGTTGATTTTGGAGTATTCCACCACTTTACTGGCCACCGAACCCAGCATTACTTTGTCGATTTTCGAGCGCTTGTGACTTGGCATGATGATCAAGTCGGCCCCGAGGCGTTCGGCGTATTCCAGAATGGTCGCGTACGCTTTGCCTTCCGCAACGTGGATTTTATATACCACCTGATCATCGATGTGTTTGTCGGCAAACTCTTGCAGCTGCTTCTTCACATCCTGCTTCATTTTTTTGGCCGCATCTTTCGGGAAATAGGAAGCCACCATCGACATATGAATCCCCGGCAGTACGTTCAGCAGGTGTACTTCCGCATTGGCTTGTTTGGCATGCCACACCGCCAGTTCTACCGCGCGGTCTGAAAAACCTTGATCATTCAGATCAACCGGAACCAGAATTTGTTTATACATTCTCTGTCTCTCATTATGGCCCCATCAGCCAGGGGCCTCATCGGTTATGCGCTCAATTGTTCCTTACGAGCACGACGTTTTTGATTCATGGCCAGTACCAGCAATATCAGCAGGCAAGGTACAAATACCCACTCTTTCATCGGGCGATCGGCATCCTGCACCACCGATTTGATCTCCCAGTCAAAATCGATACCGGAAGATTCTGCCGGGCTGCCGAATTCCACCATATCCACGATCATTTTGCCGTCAGTTTCGTTCAGCATCAGCCCCATTGAGGCAATCCGGCTTTCGGCATCGACTGCGTTGTCGTCAAATGGCAGGCGAACGGTTTTTTCGACGTAATCCCCTTCTAAGTTCTCACCGGCCACCCGTAACTCTATGGATTCTCCTACATGCAGCGTTTCGGTAATTTGCGCTATCTCAACTCCGGGAGAAAGAACTTTGGCCGGGTAGAGCATGTCCCACCAGAACCCCGGGCGGAAAAATGAGAATGTCAGGATCAGCAGCAGCAGGGTTTCCCACCATTTGTTTTTGGTGAACCACCATCCTTGGGTGGCGGCCGAAAAGATCAGCATCGCGATGATTGAAGAGATCACCGTTAAGGTGAGGTGCCACCAGGTATCAATGCCCATCAGCAGCAGTTGGGTATTGAACACGAACATAAACGGCAGAATCGCGGTTCGGATGTCGTAGGTGAAGCCCTGAATACCGGTCCGGATCGGATCGGATTTAGCAATCGCAGCGGCGGCAAAAGCGGCCAAACCAACCGGCGGGGTATCGTCAGCCAGAATGCCGAAGTAAAACACGAATAAGTGCACCGCAATCAGCGGGATGATCAAACCGTGGGCTGCACCCAATGTTACGATCACCGGAGCCATCAATGTCGAAACAACGATGTAGTTGGCTGTGGTTGGCAGTCCCATACCTAAGATCAGGCTGATCACCGCGGTGAACACCAGCATCATAATCACGCTGCCACCGGAGATAAACTCGACAAAATCGGTCATCACCAGGCCAATCCCGGTCAGTGTTACCACCCCGACCACGGTACCGGCCGCCGCGGTTGCCACACCGATACCGATCATATTACGCGCGCCAGATACCAGGCTTTCTGCCAGGTCGATAGCGCCGTCTCTGGTTTGCTGGCCCAGGTTTCCGGTTTTGGCCAGAACCGCAATTAACGGACGCTGGGTCAGCAGAATAAAGATCATAAACACCGTCGCCCAAAATGCAGACAGACCCGGAGAGAAGCGCTCAACCGTCAAACACCACACCAGAACGACAATCGGTAACAGGTAGTGCAAGCCCGACTTGATGGTTGGGCCGGGATCCGGTACTTCGGTCAGCTCGGCATCAATTTCGATCGCACCATCTTGGATGTGATTGGCCGAGATTTTTACCAGTCCGACATAGGCCAGTAGCAACACGACGGTTACGATCGGCGTGGCGGCAGCACCGAAGACATCTTTGGTCCATCCCACACCGTAGTAAACCAGAGCACTCAATACGCACAGGCCTAAAATAGTGCCGGTAAACGACAGTAAGCTTTGTAACAGGGTAGGATTATGCCGACGAGGTAAGCCGGTCATGCCCGCTTTGCAGGCTTCCAGGTGAACAATGTAAATCAGGGCGATATAGGAAATCAGTGCCGGTAACAGGGCCGCTTTGATCACTTCTACATAAGAAATACCCACATACTCGACCATCAAAAACGCCGCGGCGCCCATGATCGGTGGTGTTAACTGACCATTGGTGGAGGCGGCGACTTCGACTGCCCCTGCTTTGGTGCCGGGAAAACCGACCCGTTTCATTAGCGGGATAGTAAAGGTACCCGTGGTGACGACGTTGGCGATGGAAGAGCCGGAGACCAAGCCAGAGAGGCCAGAAGCGACCACGGCAGCTTTCGCCGGGCCGCCCTTCATGTGGCCGAGCAGAGAAAAGGCGACTTTAATAAAGTAGGCACCGGCACCAGCGCGCTCGAGCATGGCACCAAATAGGACGAACAGGAACACAAATGAGGTGGATACCCCAAGCGCCACGCCGAACACACCCTCGGTTGTCAGCCACAGGTGTGACATCGCTTTGTTCAGGCTGGCCCCTTTGTGGGCAATCACATCCGGCATATACGGACCGGCAAAGGTATAGGTCAGGAACACAGCTGCAACCACCATCAGAGGGGGCCCCAACGCACGACGCGTGGCTTCCAGCAGCAATACCATCCCGGTGACGGCGACGACAATATCCAGGGTGGTTGGCGCTCCGGAACGTCCCGCCAGCTCGGTGTAAAACAGATAAATATACGCGGCGGCAAAGCTGCCGGCCAAAGCGAGCACCCAATCAATGACGGGAATGGTGTCTCGGGAGGAATTTTTCGTCGCCGGATAAGCGGTAAAGGCCAAGAAAATCGCAAATGTCAGATGAATTGCACGCGCTTCGGTATCATTTAACACGCCAAAATTAAAAACAAATGGCAGCGGCGAGGCATACCATAATTGAAAAAGTGACCAGCAAAGCGGGACAAACCAGAGGATTCGTCCTTGCAAACCCTGTGGGCTGCGTGCTCCGGTATCTGCTTGTGCCACCATTTCTTGCACATCTTGTGACGGAGTGTTATTCGTCGCCATGTACTTTTCCTTATTATTGATGGTCCTGTCGATGTTGTTGTTTTCGAGAACCCCATCTCGCCTATATCAGTGTAGTGAATGCGGCAAGAATTGCTTTTCGAATGATCTCTGGCTTTACGCACCACCGAATGAGTGGGAGAGCAGTCATGCCAGATGTATTTTTCTTGGGAATGCGCTTCAAATTAGTAGTGAAACGGAATAGTGCGCAGGTATGTTGAAACCACCAACGGAAAGATGGCTCCAACACACGCTTCAGCCAGGAGCTGGTGTGCTGCTGGCTGATTGTGATGTCATGGCCTTACTTAAGCAGGCCGACTTCTTTGTAGTATTTTACTGCACCAGGATGCAGAGGGATTGAAAGACCGGCTTTGACCATCTCTTCCTTTTTCAGGTTGGTAAAAGCTGGGTGCAGGCGCTTGAAGGTATCGAAGTTCTCAAATACGGCTTTGGCCACGTTGTACGCCACTTCATCAGACACATCCGACGTGGTTACCATAGTGGCGGCGACACCGAAGCTGTTGACGTCACCATCCGTACCGCGGTACATGCCGGCAGGAACCGTGCTGTAGGCGTAGTAGGGGTTTTTCGCAACGATGTTATCGATCTCAGCGCCGGTCGCAGAAACCAGTTTCGCATCGCATGAGGTGGTTGCTTCTTTGATCGAGCCGTTCGGGTGGCCGACCATGTAAATGAACGCGTCAATTTTGTTGTCACACAATGCCTGAGAGCGTTCAGAGCCTTTCAGTTCTGATGCCAGTTTAAAGCTGTCATTGGTCCAGCCCATCGCTTCCATGACCACGCCCATTGTCGCACGGTCACCGGATCCCGGGTTACCAATGTTAACGCGTTTGCCTTTCAGGTCTTTGACATTGTCAATGCCAGCATCGGCACGGGCGATAATATTGAAAGGTTCGGTGTGAAGAGAGAACATTGCGCGTAATTTTTTGTACGGGCCTTGTTCAGCAAACTTACTGGTTCCGTTATAGCCGTGGTATTGCCAGTCAGACTGTACAATACCAAAATCCAGCTCACCGGCACGGATGGTGTTGACGTTGTAGATTGATCCACCGGTCGCTTCTACAGAACAACGTACATTGTGCTCTTTACGACCTTTGTTGACCAACTTACAGATAGCACCGCCGGTAGGGTAATACACCCCAGTGACTGAGCCGGTACCGATAGTAATGAACTCTTGAGCGTTAACGGCGCCTGCACCCATTACTACAGCGGTAATCGCACCTACTTTAATAAGCTTGTTAAATGCCATGAATTTCCCTTCCTTTATACTCGTTATTAACCCTGAAATAACCTGAGTCAGTTTCAGGAGTTTCCCATTCGGAAACGGCATACTTTTCAATCCAATCGTTTGTAAAAGCGAGCGAATCATAACAAAAAATTGGCAGAAAATTATCCAGTTGTTAAAAGAATTAGCGAATTAATCTAAAGGATAGACAAATGTTTGGTGGGTAGGTGAACGTATTGTTCTTTTTATATCAATGTCTTATGTTATTTGGGAGCAAGATCGCTAAAAATTCCGTACTGTGATCTGGATCACGTTGATTTTAGTGAGAAATCCATCAATGGTAGCATGGTTTTTACATCATTTACGGGCTACAATCCACCTCGCGAATTATAGCCCGTTTCAATCACTTAGCCTGTGTATTCAAACAAATCACACACAGAAAGAAATAGTTGTTCTGTGGTGACTGACAGGGTCGGGGTGATGAAAATAGTATCATCACCGGCGACAACGCCCAGAATACCTTCCGATTTACCCAGTGAGTCCAGCAAGCGGGCAATCAGCTGCGCGGCACCTGGACCGGTATGAATGACAACTAAGGCGTTGTTGCGATCAATGTCCAGCACCAGTTCTCGCAAAGAGCTGCTAACTGTAGGAACCCCCAGTTCGGCTGGGAGGCAGTAGACCATTTCCATTTTGGCATTGCGGGTACGTACCGCGCCAAATTTGGTCAGCATCCGAGAGACTTTGGATTGGTTAATACTCTCAAAACCTTGCTGTTTGAGTGCATCAACAATTTCTCCTTGGGAGCCAAAGCTTTCTTCTTTTAATAAGGCTTTAAAAGCGCGAACTAAGCTGTCTTGTTTTTCCGAATTGCGCATAATTGTGTTGAATCTCTTACTTGCGTGTCAGTAATTTTGCATATTTTCGCATAGATATTCATCCGATGCCAAAAGGTCACAGCAATATGTTAATTTCATCACTGTAAAACGCATACGGAATGGCTGTCTGTTATTTTATGAAAGCAGTTTTTCCGCCCCAACTTTGTTTATTGATTTTCTTGTCATTTCAAATAAATAACACAATAATCCCCCTATATTTGTGGCACGAGAACAATGAGTTGCGCGAGGTCGCAAAGCGAGCGTTAATTGATTGTAATCAAGTTGTGATTTAGTTAGGTTTGTCATAGCTGTTTATAAAATACCCTACAAATACGTTTATAAGAGAATCAATCTCAAGGAGAACTACATGAAAGTAGCCGTTATTGGTGCCGCTGGTGGCATCGGTCAAGCCCTGGCCCTTCTACTTAAGAACCGTCTTCCCGCTGGTTCTGATTTAGCCCTTTACGATATTGCTCCAGTAACTCCGGGTGTGGCAGCGGATCTCAGTCATATCCCTACCCCTGTTTCGATCAAAGGCTATGCCGGTGAAGATCCAACCCCAGCCCTAGATGGCGCTGATGTGGTGCTGATTTCTGCCGGTGTGGCGCGTAAGCCAGGTATGGATCGTGCGGATCTGTTTAATGTGAACGCTGGCATCGTCAAGTCATTGGCTGAGAAGATCGCGGTCGTTTGCCCTAACGCTTGCATTGGTATCATCACCAACCCGGTTAACACAACGGTTCCGATTGCAGCAGAAGTGCTGAAAAAGGCCGGTGTTTACGATAAACGTAAGCTGTTTGGTGTAACGACACTTGATGTGATTCGCTCTGAAACGTTTGTCGCGCAGCTGAAAGATAAAGATCCAGGCGATATCCGTGTTCCGGTTATTGGTGGTCATTCTGGTGTGACTATTCTTCCATTGCTATCTCAGGTTGAAGGAGTGGAGTTCAGCGCGGAAGAGGTGGAAGCACTGACTAAACGTATCCAAAACGCGGGTACAGAGGTTGTGGAAGCCAAAGCTGGCGGTGGTAGTGCGACACTTTCGATGGGCCAGGCCGCATGCCGTTTTGGTCTGGCGTTGGTCAAAGCACTGCAGGGCGAAGAAGCGGTAATTGAGTGCGCGTACGTGGAAGGCGACGGTGCCCATGCGCCATTCTTTGCCCAGCCGGTCAAACTGGGTAAAAACGGTGTTGAGGAAGTGTTGAGCTACGGTGCCTTGAGTGCCTATGAGCAAGCGGCCCTGGATGGCATGCTGGACACATTGAACAGCGATATCAGCATCGGGATTGAGTTCGCAAGCTAAGCCCTGCGCGATATTTTGTGTTGCTGAAAGTCGATCTTTGGATCGGCTTTTTTGATCCTTTCTGCTCTCGCTGCGTAAGAAAAAGAGCATTTGTCAACGCGTCGAGGTAAAAGATCATGGAAGCAAGTCGGATCCGCAAAGGGATGATGGTCGAGTGCCAGCAGGGAGTGGGCAAGATACTGGTCGTGGATCGCGAAGCTGAAACGGTATTGCTGATCAAGCAAGGATCGGACGAACAGTTAGCGCTCAGTTTTGACGAAATAGAAGACAACCCACAATTACATGGCGGCAGCGAGCACTACTACTAATCAAACCAGGAGGAGCGCAGCTATTCCTGGTTCTTTTTCCGCGCCGTTATTTGCTGCGTTTCACCGCCAGGTGAGCCAGCGTGACCAGGGCGTCTTTGTATTCTGAGGCTGGCAGAATGCTTAACTCGGCGATAGCCTTGTCAGCCTCGTCCAGCGCCTTCTGTTTGGTGTATTCAAGCGATCGGGTCTGTTGCATAATAGCGAGGATGTCGTCTAAATGCGCCATGCCATTGGCGTTCTCTATCGCACCCCGGATCAGTGCCGCATTGTCTGGGGAGGTGTTACGCATCGCATGCAGTAACGGTAGGGTCGGTTTGCCTTCAGCCAGATCATCACCGACATTTTTTCCCATTTCTTTGCCGTCAGCAGTGTAGTCCATCACATCATCGATAAGCTGGAAAGCCGTGCCCAGGTATTTGCCGTAATTCTGCAGGGCCAGTTCGACCTCCGGTGAGGCGTTGTTTAAGATTGCCCCGATTTGGGTGGCGGCCTCGAACAAGCGGGCGGTTTTGGAATAGATCACCTGCATGTAATTGTCTTCAGTGGTTTCGGGATCGTTGCAGTTCATCAGTTGCTGCACTTCACCTTCGGCGATGACATTAACGGCTTCGCTCATCAACTTAAGGATCTTCATTGAGTTGAGCTCGGTCATCATCTGGAAAGAGCGGGTGTAGATAAAATCCCCAACCAATACACTGGCTGCGTTACCAAATGCAGCATTGGCCGTGGCTTTGCCGCGTCGCATGTCTGATTCATCGACGACATCGTCGTGCAGCAGCGTGGCGGTATGGATAAATTCAATAAAGGCGGCGGCCATGGTGTGGTCTTGCCCTTGGTACCCGAGAGCACGCGCAGACAAAATCGCGAGAATGGGCCGCAGACGCTTGCCTCCACCACTGACGATATAGAACCCCAGTTGGTTGATTAGAGAGACATCAGAATTGAGTTGGGCTTGAATTGTTTCATTCACTTTTGCCATGTCATCGGCAGTAAGCGCTTGGATAGTTTTAAAATCCATCGTATATCCGGCTGAAGTTAGACCCTGCAAGGCTTATTGGTTTTATATAATTGTCGAATAATACACTAAAAAACGTTGATTAATACATCACTAAAGGGCATGATTGCCGCACTTTTATTTGGCGATTAGCTTTTCGCCAATTATTTCAAAATATGGCTTGTATTAGGGGCATCTCTTCTGTAGAATCTGCGCCCTATTGATGATTAGTTAAGCGCACACCCTATCGAAAAGGCTGTGCGGAAAAAGCGGAGTAAAATATGTACGCTGTTTTCCAATCTGGTGGTAAACAACACCGTGTAAGCGAAGGTCAAACTCTTCGTTTAGAGAAATTAGACGTTGAAACTGGTGCAACTGTAGAATTTGATAAAGTTCTGCTTGTTGCTAACGGCGAAGACATCAAAGTTGGTGCTCCTCTTGTAGAGGGCGGCAAAGTTGTTGCTGAAGTTGTACAACACGGTCGTGGCGATAAAGTTAAAATCGTTAAGTTCCGTCGTCGTAAGCACTCTCGTAAGCAACAGGGTCACCGTCAGTGGTTCACTGAAGTGAAGATCACTGGTATCAACGCTTAATCTATTAGGAGAGTTTAACAATGGCACACAAAAAAGCTGGTGGTTCTACTCGTAACGGCCGCGATTCAGAAAGCAAACGTCTAGGTGTTAAGCGTTTCGGTGGTGAATCTGTTCTTGCAGGTAACATCATCGTTCGTCAACGTGGTACTAAGTTCCACGCTGGTAACAACGTTGGCCTAGGTAAAGACCACACTCTATTCGCTCTAACTGACGGCAAAGTTAAGTTCGAGACGAAAGGTCCTAAGAACCGTAAATTCGTAAGCATCGAAGCTGAGTAATTTTACGATTCTAGCTGAATTCAAAAGCCCTGCCGATACGGCGGGGTTTTTTATTTATATATATCAGGATGCTCAAGCCGATATTATGTGCTGCTTGTGCACAGACAGTCGACATATCGAAGTTTCTCGCCTGAGACCTTTAGGTGGTCGCTGGGAACTTAGATCTGTCATCTGCTAAAATGTAGCATGACAATCTTGATTAAATCCACGCGCGAAGTAGTCGGAGTAAAAGATGAAGTTCGTAGATGAAGCGGTAGTGAAAGTTCAGGCTGGTGACGGCGGCAACGGTGTTGTCAGTTTCTGGCGTGAAAAATTTGTCACCAAAGGTGGCCCGGATGGTGGCGATGGCGGTGATGGTGGCGATGTATATATCCAAGCCGACGAAAACCTAAATACCCTGATTGATTACCGTTTCCAACGTTTTTATGAAGCTGAGCGTGGTGAGAACGGCCGAGGTGGTAACTGTACCGGTAAACGTGGTAAAGACAAAGTGCTGCGTGTTCCGGTCGGAACCCGTGCCGTCGATATCCACACCAATGAAATTGTTGCTGAAGTGGCAGAACACGGCAAAAAAATCATGGTTGCGAAAGGTGGCTGGCATGGCCTGGGGAATACCCGTTTCAAGTCATCGGTTAACCGTGCGCCACGTCAGAAGACTTTGGGTACCAAAGGCGAAATCCGTGAACTGCGCCTGGAACTGCTGTTGCTGGCAGACGTAGGTATGCTGGGCTTGCCGAATGCCGGTAAATCGACTTTTATCCGTTCGGTATCAGCGGCGAAGCCGAAAGTCGCAGACTATCCGTTTACCACCTTGATCCCTAGTTTGGGTGTCGTGAGTGTTGTGCCAGAGAAAAGCTTTGTTGTCGCAGACATTCCGGGCTTGATCGAAGGGGCGGCAGACGGTGCTGGATTAGGCATTCGCTTCCTGAAGCATCTTGAGCGTTGCCGTGTATTGCTGCATATGATCGATATTATGCCGATCGATCAGTCTGATCCGGTGCAAAACGCGCTGACGATCATTGATGAGTTGGAGCAATACAGCGAAAAGCTGGCAGAAAAACCACGCTGGCTGGTGTTTAATAAAGTCGATCTGATGCCCCAGGAAGAGGCGGACGCCAAGATCCAGGAGATCCTCGATGCGCTGGGCTGGGAAGATGAGTACTTTAAGATCTCGGCTATCAACAAGCAGGGGACTAAAGAGCTGTGTTACAAGTTAGCTGACTTTATGGAAAATCTGCCACGCGAAGATCAAGAAGTGACGGAAGAAGAAAAAGTTAACTTTATGTGGGATGATTACCACAAAGACGCCATGGCCGGAAAAGACGTGATCACTGAAGATGATGACGACTGGGATGACTGGGACGACGATGAAGATGACGGTCACGTTATCTATGTCCGTGAATAGATTGCTTGCCATCGCTTGTTGACAAAAAAGCTGCAAAGTTACTTTGCAGCTTTTTTTGTTCAGAGCATTTGCACTTCATTCTTGCTCTGGCAAACTAACCGTACGATCAGATCATAATGGGTGAAAGGACTGCCAAAAAGTGGATTTAAACCGACGAATATCAGAAATCGATAGGCTGATATTTAAATATTATCGAGTGGTTCACGGCATCAGAATTGCCACCGCCTTCGTCATTACCCTTGCATTAACTTCTTACCTGCAGCTTCCTGAAAGCACCTGGATACTTATAACATTAGTGGTAGTCATTGGCCCAATTTCGTATCTGGGTAATGTCTTACCTAGGGCCTGGCATCGCACGATGGGCACTATGCTGGGGGCGTTGTCCGGAGTGATAGCCATCTCGCTCGGCCAGTATGCGCTGGTGATGATGTATATCTGGTGCGGCTTGGTGATGTTCCTCAGTGCGTATTTTGCGATGGGGAAACGTCCATATGTCTGCTTGCTGATCGGAATCACGTTGGCGGTGACTACCGGTGCTGGCAATCACGATGTCGAAGTGGCACTTTGGCGTGGCCTGGATGTTACCGTGGGCTGTGCGCTAGCGGTACTGTTTTGTCTGATCTATCCCCAGCGGGCGTTTATTCACTGGCGAATGCGGTTAGGTCGTACATTACAGCATTTTGCGACAATTTATCATATCTCTACCTCGCCCAATATTCTTGATAAGCCAGACATTGAACGCTATCAACCGAGGTTGATGAAAGAGATGAACACCCTGCGTACGCTTATCTCACCATCAGTGAAAGAATCGAAAATAAGCGGCCACTTACTGGAAGCCATCCAGGTGCAGGTACGCAATACCTTGTACTCCATAGAGCTGCTGAATAGCTCTTACTGGAGTGATCGAAGCAGTCACCTCAATATGCTGTGGTCGAAGCCGTTGACCGAATGTCAGAAGACGATTGAGCAGGAGTTTTATGCGTTATCTAACCTGATGTTCACAGGAGCCCTGACTTCAGAGATGTCCGGACAGGACATCGAAACCAGCATGCAGGAGCTGAAGGCCAGTATGCCCAAGATCTCGGGTGAAGAGGCGAGTATTAACGGGTATCTTTGGCTTAATCTGAAGTTGATGGAAGATTTAATCAGTTTAAGGAAGTTATTGATATATTCATTAAACTTGTCACACGAATAGCTCTTCACAAGTTTGTTGTTTTTGGTCAACCTCTGTTCAGTTTTTGGTTCACCCTGATGATAGAATTCTATAAAATGACGTTCTTTCGTTTATTTGATGATCAAGAACTGGAATGGATTCTAAACAGAGGGCGATTTCTCGTCTGGTGGCTCAGGCTGGACAAATGTTGCTGGCACATGGCGCGGAAAGCGCTCTGGTTAGCAACATCATGCGCCGTATCGGGCTGGCTTGTGGTGTTTCGGATGTCGAAGTGGCGTTATCGGCCAATGCCCTGGTGGTGACCACTGTGATGGGCCACCATTGTGTGACGACTACCCGAAGCTGCGCAGACCGTGGCATCAACATGCGCGTGGTGACGCAAATTCAGCGCATCTGCATCATGATTGAGCACGGACTGCTGGATCACGCAATGGCCCAGAAGAAGTTAAATGAGATCAGTCCGGAACGCTATAACCGCTGGTTGGTAGTGGGGATGATCGGTTTGTCCTGTGCTGCGTTTTCTCGTCTGGCCGGAGGCGACTGGGGAGTCTTCTGGATGACGTTTCTTGCCTCTGCTGGCGGCATGACGGTTCGTCAGGAAGTCGGTCACCGTCATTTTAATCCGCTGCTTAACTTTGCCGCTACAGCATTTGTCACCACCCTGATCTCTGCGCAGGCGGTGATATATAACATCGGTAATTTGCCCACCGTGGTTATGGCGTCGTCCGTATTGATGTTGGTCCCGGGTTTCCCATTGATTAATTCAGTTGCTGATATGCTAAAAGGTCACATTAACATGGGTATTGCCCGTTTTGTGATGGCCAGTTTACTCACGCTGGCGACATGCCTGGGCATTGTCGCGGCGATGGGGGTGACAGGGATCTGGGGGTGGATGAGCTTATGAACGTGATGGATGTCTTAATCGGCCTGGCCAATGACATGTTTTTCGCCGCCATTCCAGCGGTGGGTTTTGCGATGGTGTTTAACGTACCACAAAGGGCGTTAGTCTATTGTGCGGTTGGTGGGGCAATCGGCCATGGTAGCCGTTATTTAATGATGCAGTTTGGTTTTCCTATTGAGTGGGCGACGTTTTTTGCGGCGACGCTGGTTGGCCTTATCGGGGTGCATTGGTCGCACCGATTGCTGGCTCACCCTAAAGTTTTTACGGTCGCGGCCCTGATCCCTATGGTGCCAGGTGTGTTTGCCTATAAAGCGATGATCGCGATGGTTGAAATCAACCATTTAGGCTATTCACATGAACTGCTTGCTACCTGTATGGAAAACTTTCTTAAGGCGATGTTTATTATTGCTGGTTTAGCCGTTGGCCTGGCGGTTCCGGGACTGTTATTCTATCGCCGCAAGCCCATAGTATAAGGACCCAGCATGATCATCAGTATGATTGCCGCGATGGCAGACAACCGTATCATTGGCAAAAACAACCAAATGCCCTGGCATCTGCCGGCAGATTTTGCCTGGTTTAAGCGCTGCACCATGGGCAAACCGGTGGTGATGGGGCGTAAAACCTATCAATCGATTGGGCGTCCTCTGCCGGGGCGGGTGAATATCGTCATCAGTCGAGATGCATCACTCAGTATTGAGGGAGTGACTACCGTGACTTCGATTGAACAGGCGCTCGAGGCTGCGGGTGATGCTGAGGAAGTGATGATCATTGGTGGCGGCGCCGTTTATGCGGCGTGTTTGCCAATGGCAGATCGGCTTTATATCACCGACATTGATGCTCAGGTTGAAGGTGACACCCAGTTCCCGGAGTGGGGCTGTGAGTTTAAACCAAGCTACTCGGAAACCTATCAGGCAGATGAGAAAAACGCTTACGCTATGCGTTTTATCATTTTAGAGAAGTAACTGCCTGAGACAGAAAAAACACCGCATTAGCGGTGTTTTTTTGTTTTGTAGCGGGCCCAGGGAGGCCAGCAAGCTTCCGCTCCGTCAGTGCACGCATATTGGGTTGTGAATGTGCGCTTAAACCGGCTTCGCGTGACGGGCTGGGCCGTCTTACTGTTAACCCAGTGCGGGTTGTTCAAATAGCTGCTTGTCTTCCCAACGGAGCATGGTTAAGTTCCCGCCCCAGACACAACCGGTGTCGAGGCCGATAACATTCTCGCCGTGATAGCCTTCCAATGCGGCCCAGTGGCCGAATAATACCGGTTTATGTAATGCGATCCGCTGTGGCAGCTCGAACCAGGGCAGTAGCTCACTTTCTGCGACTTCGCTAGGCGGTAATTTGCAGTCCATATCCAGACGGCCATCCAGATGACAAAAGCGCATCCGGGTAAAAGCATTGATGGTATAGCGATAACGCTCCAATTCGTTTAAGTCAGGCGTCCAGCGATCGGGGGTGTTGCAGTACATATTCTCGAGCAGCCACGGGAAGTTGCTACTTTGCAGAATGGCTTCCACTTCGCGTGCGCAGGTGCGTGCTGTGGCTAAATCCCATTCCGGGGAGATACCCGCATGGCTCATGACAAACTCATCATGCTCCGCGAACAGGGGTTGATGACGCAACCAGTGCAGCAGTTCTTCTTTGTCCGGAGCGGCAAAGATAGCTGCGGTTTTATCTTTGTTTTTCAGTTTCTTAATGCCGATAGAAACGGCAAGCAGGTGCAGATCGTGGTTACCCAGCACCACACGGCCACTGTTTCCGAGCGACTTGGCAAAACGCAGCGTCTCGAGTGATTTGTTGCCGCGGGCGACCAGATCGCCGGCAAACCAGAGTTGATCGTGTTGGGGAGAAAACTGCGCAAGCTCAAGCAGGCATTGCAGTTCATCAAAACAGCCTTGAATATCACCAACAATATAGGTTGCCACAATATCTCCTGCTTAATTTAATACGTTTGGTACCGCGAGACGGAAAGGTTCTATCTCCACGGCAAAATCTTGGTTTTTCTCATCCAGCATCAGGTAATGTCCCTGCATGACGCCTACCGGCGTTTCCAACGCAGTTCCGCTGCTGTAGGTGTATTCATCGTTGCTTTCGATAAAAGGCTGCTGGCCAACCACACCCTCTCCTTCAACAGTCATCTGCTTGCCATTGGCATCGGTGATCAGCCAACGTCGACCGAGTAGCTGAACCGTCTGCTGACTGAGGTTTTTGATGGTGATGGTGTAGGCAAACACGAAGCGCTTAAGATCAGGGTTCGATTGGTCAGCAATGTATTTGCTGTGGACTTGAATCTTGATGCAAGGTTGAATGACGTCCATGTTCACTCCTTGGGAATGGCGTTACCACTATCATAAGCCAAACCGGCCAGGGTTTGGCTTATTCAGTTAAGCTATTACTGGTGTTTGTCTGCCAGCCAGTTGGCCATTGCAACAAATTGTTCTAGCGTCAGGTTTTCAGGACGCATACTCGGGTTAATCCCCAGTGTTTCCAGCTCTTCTAAGCTTATTAGTGATTTGTAGCAGTTACGCACGGTTTTGCGTCGTTGGTTGAAACCTTCACGGCAGACCCGGTCGAGCCACTGCAGATCTTTGGCCGGGTAAGGCAGCTCTTCGTATGGCATCAGGCGTACCACGGCAGAGTCTACTTTTGGTGGCGGAACAAACGCGGTCGGCGGAACTTCCAATACCGGCACCACTTTACAATAGTATTGTGCCATAACCGTCAGGCGTCCATACGCTTTACTGCCGGGTCCTGCAGCCAGGCGGTTGACCACCTCTTTTTGCAGCATAAAGTGCATGTCTTGAATGTCTTTATGAAATTCAAACAGGTGGAACATCAATGGGGTGGAGATGTTGTACGGTAAGTTACCAAAGATGCGTAGCTTGTTGTTTGGCTTCACCAGCTGGGCAAAGTCAAAGCGCATGGCATCACCTTCATGAATGGTCAGTTTGTCTGCCAGTTCCGGGTGGTTACGCAGGCGTTCTGCCAGATCGCGGTCGAGTTCGATCACGGTGAACTTGTCGACTTCGCGACCTACCGGCTCAGTAATCGCCCCCAGACCCGGGCCGATCTCGACCAGGTTTTGCCCTGGTTTTGGGTTGATGGCTGATACGATGCCATCAATAATGTATGGATCGTTCAGGAAGTTTTGACCAAAACGTTTACGCGCTTTGTGCCCTAAATGGACATCATTTCTCATTGTTTATTCTCTACCAATTCTATCGCATGCGTGAGCGCTGTTCGGAAGCTCCCTGTATCCGCATTACCGGTCCCTGCCAGTTCTAATGCTGTGCCATGGTCTACAGAGGTCCTGATAAAGGGTAGACCAAGCGTGATGTTGACTGAACGACCAAAGCCTTTGTATTTCAATACTGGCAATACTTGATCGTGATACATGCCGAGAACCGCATCCGCATCGTTTAAATACTTTTCATTGAAAATGGTGTCTGCCGGCAGTGGGCCGATCAGATTGATTCCTTTTTCTTGTCGAATTTTTTCCAGTGTCGGAGTGATGGTTTCGATCTCTTCACGGCCTAAACAGCCATCTTCGCCCGCATGGGGGTTCAATCCGCAAACATAAATGTTGGGTTGTGAGATAGCAAATTTTTCCACCAGATCGCGGTGGAGAATATCGATGATTTTCTCCAGTCGCTCTGGCGTGACCGCTTTAGATACGTAGGCCAAAGGAATATGAGTGGTGACTAGAGCCACACGCAGACCTTCGGTTGCCAGCATCATGACTACCAGAGGGGTGTTGGACTTCTCTGCAAAGAACTCGGTATGCCCACTGAATGCGACGCCTGCACGGTTTATCACCCCTTTATGTACAGGGCCGGTGACAATAGCATCAAATTCGTCATTCATACAGCCTAAAGCGGCTCTTTCTAGTGTTTTTAATACGTAGTGGCCATTGGCTTCATCAAGCTGGCCCGGTACACACTCGGCGGATATCTCTACATGATCAACAATTAAGGTACCGGCTCGTTGTGCTTGCGGTGCCTGAGCAGGCTGGTAGTCTTGCAGTTCGACTTCAATGCCTAACTGCTTAGCACGTTGCTGCAGCATGTGCTTGTCGGCGCATACCACGATTTGATGCGCCCAGTCCTCCCTGGAGAGCGCTAATACCAGATCAGGGCCGATGCCCGCCGGTTCACCAGCGGTTACCACGATTCTGCGGATTGAATTAGTTGTCATCATTGTCGTCCACCACTTCTACAAAGGCGCTGGCACGCAGCTCTTGCAGCCAGGCTCCTGCTTCTTCGTTAAATTTACGGTTGAAGAGGATACGGTAAGCACGGTTTTTCATCGCCGAGTCAGTACGGTCGACTTCACGGCGGTCAAGCACTTCGACGATATGCCAGCCATGCACGGTTTTAAACGGCTGGCTGATGGAACCCTCAGGGAGCGTTTCAACCTGATGCTTGAACTCTGGCACATACAGATCGGGCGTTTGATAACCCAGCTCACCGTTTTGCGCGGCAGAACCCGGATCCTGGCTGTATTGCTGGGCCAGCTCACCGAATGTCGCTTCACCTGCCTGGATACGGCGAATAAAATCATTTAACTGCTTCTGTACCCCTTCATCACTTAAGATTAACGTTGGCTTGATCAGGATATGGCGGGCATTTACTTCAGTAACAGCTACGGTTTCTAAGCCTTTGACATCTTCCAGTTTCAGGATATGGAAGCCGACACCACTGCGGAACGGGCCAATGATGCTACCTTTGGTCTGCATTTTGATCTGATCGGCAAAGATGGTTGGCATCTCTTCTTTACGCATCCAGCCCCAGTCACCACCCTGCAGGGCTTTCGGCCCTTTTGAGTAGGTGTAGGCCATTTCGGTGAAGTCTGCCCCCGCCTTTAGCTGTTCGGCCAAGGTATTGGCTTGTGCTTCGATTTCAGATTTGTCCTGGGAGTCTGAAAAGCGCAGCTGAATGTGGGCAATTCTATATTGCACCGTGGCGTTGGTTTCTTTGGCCAGTTGTTCGGCTAAGCTGTCCACTTCGGCGGGCAAAATATTAATACGTCTACGAACCAGTGCGTTACGTGCTTCAGAGACGGCGATCTCTTTACGGATCTGTTCACGGAACTCGGAGTAGGTTAAGCCTTGCTGTTGGACTGTGGCAGAGAACTCGCTGACGCTCTGGTTGTTTTCGCGGGCGATCTCTTCGATGGCCTGGTTGAGGCGGTTGTCATCGATTCGTACGCCAATGCGCTCAGCCTCTTGCGCTTGCAAGGTATCCATGATCAGCTTTTCAACGACTTGTTCCTGCAGCCGTTCTTTTGCTGGCAGGCTTTTGCCACTTTGCTCGGCATTGGCCTGTAAGGTTTTGGTGGCGGTGTTGATATCGCTTTGTAGGATAACACCATTGTTGACAATGACTGCAACCTTATCAAGCTCTTGTGGGGCTGCCACAGCGCCACAAGAAAGTAGGGTAGTGAATAAGATTGATTTCCAAATTTTCATCTAAAATTCCGTCGTTAATATTGGCATGAGCGTCAGTATGTATGCTTAAGACGCTTATTTTGCTTAATTGTTCAGATAGAATGGACGACCGTATTTGATCGCGTTATCCGAGCCTTCCAGTTCTTTCGCCGCTGTCACTTTACGCAGGCTGGTCGCAAAGCCTTGAATACCAAAGTTTACGCTGATGTTGTTCTCATATTCTGGTGAGGCTCCGTCGGCACCGATGATGGCGTTATCCCAGTCCAGCAGTTGGTTCGAATAGGTTAAACCGATGTACCAGCAGTCTGACTGATAACGCAGGCCGGCGAGCCATTCCAGATCGGTCTTCTCATTCAGATCATAATAATACTGCCCGCTGGCTGACCAGTTGCGGTTGATGTCATAGGCGGCCACGATACCGGCCTGGGAAATCCCTTTACGGGTGATGGTATCGAGGTTTTCCAGAATAATGGTGTCTTCAATATAGTCACGAGTCACGTAGCGGTAGTTGCCCTGAATAAAACCACCGTCGAACTGATACTCCAGGGTACTGTTAGCCAGCTGCATTGCACTCAGGTCGATATCGTATTGAATTCCGCCATGGTAAAACAAGAAATCGTCATAGTTGAAGTCAGTTTCAATCGCCCATGACGAGTAGTTGGTTGTCTCATCCGGTTGGTTGGCACTATTACTCAGCTTGGTCTTCTTATCAATATAGTAGATTTGGCCAAACGAAATATTGAGCCGCTCTTTGTAACCCTGGTCAAAGAAGCGTGTACTTGCCCCGTAGCTGAGCTGGTTGGCAGAAGCGATTTTATCGATCCCGCTGTATTTGCGGCTGCGGAACAGGCCGTAATAGTCGGTCTGCAGTAATGTGGTGTCGTAGTTATAAATATTGGTTTGATCTTCTTCAGGGACATACAGGTACTGGATTTGTGGCTCCAGTGTTTGCGTATAGCCCTCAAGCAGGTTGGTTTCGCGCTCAAGGTGCAGCTGCGCACGTGAGCGTAACTCGGGGATCACCCGGGAAACGTTGTCGTCGAGCTGATTTTTCAGGCTGGCATCGGTTAGTTTATCAATGTCCTGAGAATAGTAAGTGGATAACACGCGAGCTTCGGTGATCCATGATGCCCAGGAGGTCGAGATCGGGACAGTTAACCCCGGCTCGATGTGCACCCGGGTGGCATCCGGCCTGGCGGTGTCACTGGTGTCGAAGCGGCTGACCTGGCTTTTGACATCGAAATTCAGGTAAGGTCCCCACAAGGGGGTATAAAAGTTAAGATCGAACTGCGGCAGCAGGCGATACGGCTGGTTCTCTTCTTTGAGCAGGATCTGGAAGTCACGTATTGTCAGTGAAGCATCCCAAAAGTCTGAACGGTATTGGACTTGCCCCTCTTGTACCAGTTGGCCGTCTTCACGCTTACCAATGTCTGAACTCAGATCGCGGAAGTAGTCAATATCACTGACTTCGGAGTAATCGAGTTTGACCACCCACTGTTTGTCAATAATGCCGTTGTGCTTAAACTGGTAGCCCCAGCGTGCGTCATCCTGGTACTTGCTGTCGTTCGACAGGTATTCGCCTTTGATTTCCCCGTTTCCCCAGCCGTCAGTGAGGTAACGGAAATCTGAATCCAGCTTGGTACCACGCTGTTGCATGTAGAGCGTGGTCAGCGTTAAGTCGTAATTGGGCGCGATGTTCCAGTAGAATGGCACTTCGACTTCCATACCATCACTGGAGCCATACGACAGTGAGGGGAACAGGAAGCCGGTTTTACGGGTATTGCCAATCGGTAAGGTCAGGTAAGGGACGTAAAACACCGGTACATCAAGGATCTCAAAGCGAGGATGATGCAATGTCGCGGTTTCTTCATCCTGGTCGACATCGATGCCAGAGGCGACCAGGCGCCACGCATTATCGCCTTCCGGACAGGAGGTGATCGAACCATCCTCCAGTTCATAGACTGACTGGCCGGTCCGGGCAATGTAGGCGGCGCTGCCGCGGCCCTGGCGACACAAAAACTGGTACTGGGTGTTTTCCAGCGAAAAGGTGTCTTGCTCGATGTCGTTAACCACACGATCCGAGCTGGCTTTTACTTGCCCGTCGTTGAAGGTCACGTTTCCTTCGGCGATCACCACGTTGTCCAGTTGGTGCAGGGTTACACTGTCTGCGGTAATGGTTTTTTTTCCTTGGGTGACTTCGACATTGCCTGAATACATCGCTTTGTCGCCGTTGATCGCTTGCAAGGAATCGGCTTGAACCATAATAGGGCGATTAAGTGCGTCCTCCTCACCAGTAGGATCAACCAAGCATTGATCTGTGGTGGGCATTTCCTGCACACTATCATGGATATTCGCTTGAGCTTGAGTGGTGGGTACAAACAAGGCGGTACTGATAGAGGCCGCTAAAAATGTGCGGGAGAAATGTTGCATTGAATTGAACTTTCCTGTGTCACTACTACTCGATGGCTATAGGGTATTGTTATACCTTAGCGATGTAGCCAGATGAATCAACAATCACGGCATTTATCTCAGAGCGTTTGCGAGCTGAGACATAATTGCCTGAACATCGCTGCAAAGAAAAAGATAGACAGGTGAAATGACCTGGCCGAAATTAAAGTAATTCCATTATCATAAAGGAAATCATCGCGTCCAGCACTATAAGACCGTCGTCGTCGTTAAAAATTCATTGATAGAGAACACATAATGCGTATTTTTGGCAAAATTCTCGGTGCCTTTTTTGGTTTGCTCCTCGGCGGGCCGTTTGGCTTGTTGATTGGGCTGTTTATTGGCCACCAGTTTGATAAGGCTCGCCGTTTAAGCCAGGCCGGGTTTTCCACTGGCGGATTTGGTCAGGGGCCCAGCCAGGCTCAGCGCCAGGAGGAATTTTTTAAAGCGGCGTTTGCCGTGATGGGGCATTTAGCTAAAGCCAAAGGGCAGGTCACTAAGGAAGAGATCCAGCTGGCGTCAGCGATGATGGACCGGATGAACCTGCATGGTGCGCAGCGCCGGGCGGCACAAGATGCCTTTCGTGAAGGCAAGCAGAGTGATTTTCCGCTCGAAGAGGTGCTGGCAAAGGTCAAAATTTCCTCTGGCGGTCGTTTTGATTTAATGCAGTTTTTTTTGGAGTTACAAATTTCGGCCGCGTTTGCCGATGGTGAAATCCACCCCAGTGAAAGAAATGTCTTGCATAAGATAGCCCGGGGCTTGGGTTTCTCTTCCGAGCAACTGGAGCGACGCTTACATATGCAAGAAGCCGCGTTTCGTTTCCAAAGCCAGGGGGGCTTCCATGGTCAGCATCAAGGTCAATACCAGTCTTCTGGTGGGGGTTGGCAACAGGCTTCACAAGCGGATCAATTGGCCGATGCTTATAAGATTCTGGATGTAGCTTCGGATGCGGACAGTAAAACCGTCAAGCGTGCTTACCGCAAACTAATGAACGAGCACCATCCCGATAAATTGATGGCGAAAGGTCTGCCGCCGGAAATGATGAATGTGGCGAAAGAAAAATCGCAGGAAATTCAGAATGCTTACGATCTGATCAAGAAGGTCAAAGGTTTCAAGTAGTCGCGATGGTTTTAAGTAATAGCTTCGCGGTGAAGCTCAAAAAGGGCACTTGGTGCCCTTTTTGGCGTTTGGGTTATTGGTGACCGAAAGCTGTGTGACCTGCGCACCTAGATTACATCAGTCGGCTTGATTCAAGTCCCAGTCGTAGTCATATTTCACACGTCCGGAGAAGTCCTGGTATTGTGGCGCATACTGCCCGATGTGTCTGAATAGCTGAGCTTCACCACCAAAATCGTCGGCAAACCAATCGTAAATCGAAGACAGTCGTGCCGTATTCCCTTTGATGGTCACCCCTTTGCGGCTGTTGATAAACGCTCTGGCAGCCTGGTCTAACAGTGCTTGGGTGTTGGCGGCGGTGAATGCCTGGAGTTGTAAGTTCGGGCAGCCCAAGCTTGCACAGTTAACCGCATAGTGGGTTCTCGGGTCTTGCCAGATCGGGCGCAGAATGCGGTGTTCGATATCATTCAAAGTCAGCTCTTTGCCATTAATATTGACGACATGCTCATCCCATGGGCCAAAGCTAAATAGCCCACCGAGTTTGGTGATCGATTTGACCGGGTAGTTATCCAGAATCAGATCAATGGTGATGGCGTTGTAGAGGTTGACCCAATACGCGTATTGCTCGGCTTTGTTGTATTGGCGCGGGTCAATTTGCGCGAGGCGCTGAAGGTACTGCTTCAGCTGAGTTTTGTCGGCGGAAGAGACTTTGCTGTAGCGAAACAGGGTGTTTTCGCCTTGCTCAACCAGGTAATTATCCAGCAGTTGCTGCCATTCCTGATGGGAGATTGGCGATTGGTTGGCTTCATTCGACTGCTTCCAGTAAGGCCACAAGTCGGCTTTCGGCGCAGCAAAAACGGAGCAAGAGAATAGGGTGCACAATAGCAATAACAGACGCTTCATAGAGAGACCTTTGGTGAACTTTTGATGTTAGTGTAGACCTGTTTAGTGCTTGTTTTCTTTCCTTAATCTACGTTCACAAAATAAAAAGGTTGGCGAGTGCCAACCTTTTACTTGTCCATTTACTAAAGCGTTTTAGCGTAGGAAACTCGGAATGTTGGCTTCATATTCGGCAATTTTGTCTTCATGTTGCAGCGTCAAGCCAATGTTGTCTAAGCCATTGAGCAGGCAGTGACGACGGAATTCATCGATTTCAAAGCAGTACTCTTTGCCGTTGGCGCGAACCTTATTCGCTTCCAAATCCACTTCTACTTGTGCGCCTTCATTCGCTTCAACGAACTGGAAGATCTCATCCACTTCTTGTTCTGTTAGGCGCACCGGTACCATTTGGTTGTTGATTGAGTTGCCGTAGAAGATATCGGCGAAGCTTGGGGCAATCATCGCTTTGATGCCGTAATCCGCCAGCGCCCATGGCGCGTGCTCACGCGAAGAGCCACAGCCGAAGTTTTCGCGCGCCAGCAGGATAGACGCGCCCTGGTAACGTGGCGCGTTCATCACAAATTCCGGGTTTGGCTGTTCGCCAGCGTCATCTAAGAAGCGCCAGTCATGGAACAAGTGTTTACCAAAACCAAGGCGAGAAACCTTTTGTAGGAACTGCTTGGGAATGATGGCATCGGTATCGACGTTGGCGGCGTCTAAAGGCACAACCAAACCAGTATGTTGCTTAAAACCTGACATGATGGTTCTCCCCTAGTCCTGTTTATCAAAAAAAGTCAATTCACGAATATCAACAAAGTGACCAGCGATCGCTGCAGCGGCGGCCATTGCCGGGCTCACTAAGTGGGTACGGCCGTCACGGCCCTGGCGGCCTTCAAAGTTACGGTTTGAAGTAGAAGCACAACGCTCATGTGGACCTAAACGGTCGTTGTTCATCGCCAGGCACATTGAACAGCCTGGCAGGCGCCACTCGAAGCCGGCTTCTTTAAAGATCACATCCAGACCTTCTGCTTCTGCTTGCGCTTTTACCTGCTCCGAGCCCGGAACGATCAGTGCCTGAACGTGAGCTGCGACTTTACGGCCTTTGGCTACTTCGGCGGCTGCGCGCATGTCTTCAATACGTGAGTTAGTACAAGAGCCAACAAAGACTTTATCGACGTTGTACTCTGATAGCGATTTACCCGCTTCCAGGCCCATGTAAGCCAGAGCTTTTTCTGCGGATGCTTTTTCAACCGGATCCGCAAAGCTGTCAGGCGATGGGATAGGTTGGTCAACTGCGATCACCTGGCCCGGGTTGGTGCCCCACGTCACTTGTGGTTTGATCTCGGCTGCGTTGAGCGTTACGACGGCATCAAATTCGGCATCATCATCGGTTTTCAGTGTTTGCCAGTATTCAACGGCTGCGTCAAAATCAGCACCTTGAGGAGAGAACTTACGCCCTTTGATGTATTCAAAGGTGATTTCATCCGGAGCAATCAAGCCGGCTTTTGCCCCGAGCTCAATCGCCATGTTACATACGGTCATCCGCCCTTCCATCGAAAGGTCAGTGATCGCTTCGCCACAGAACTCCACGACGTAACCGGTACCGCCAGCAGCCGTGGTTTTACCGATGATTGCCAGCACGATGTCTTTAGCGGTAATGCCCGGTGCCACTTTGCCTTGCACTTCGATTTTCATCGTTTTTGCGCGAGCTTGTTTGAGTGTTTGCGTCGCCAGTACATGCTCAACTTCAGAAGTACCGATCCCAAAAGCCAGCGAACCAAACGCCCCGTGGGTAGCGGTGTGCGAGTCACCACAAACGATGGTCATACCCGGTAGGGTAATACCCAGCTCTGGGCCCATGACGTGCACAATGCCCTGGTATTTGTGGTTGATGTCGTAAAGCGTCACGCCAAACTCTTCACAGTTTTTTGACAGCGTTTCCATCTGGATGCGCGCCATCTCACCCGAAGCGTTAATGTCTTTAGTGGTGGTGGAGACGTTGTGGTCCATGGTGGCAAAAGTCTTGCCTACCTGGCGCACTTTACGGCCTTTTTCACGCAGGCCATCGAATGCCTGTGGTGAGGTGACTTCATGAACCAAGTGGCGGTCGATATAAAGAATCGGGTTTTCCCCTTCGGCTGCGACGGCCACGTGTGCGTCGTAGACTTTTTGATATAGTGTTTTGCCCATTATCACAATCCTGTGTGCAGCTCCTGACAACGGCTGATCAGGAGCAAATAGTTATTATCAATGTTGTCGGTGTTACGAGTTCAGGATGTATTCAGCGATTTTATCGCCCATCTCTGACGTCGACAGTGCCGGGTTGTCACCGGCCAGATCGCCGGTCAGCTCACCGGCGGACAGTGCTTTAGACACCGCGCTTTCGATATCTTGTGCCGCGGCTTCTTCACCCAGGCTGTAACGCAGCATCAGTGCGGCTGAAAGAATTTGTGCGACGGGGTTAGCGATGTTTTTGCCGGCGATGTCCGGCGCGCTGCCGCCTGCTGGCTCGTACAGGCCGAATTTGCTCTCATTCAGGCTGGCGGACGGTAACATCCCCATCGAGCCGGTGATCATCGCGCATTCATCCGAGATGATGTCACCGAAGATGTTGGAACACAGCATCACGTCGAATTGTGCAGGGTCTTTGATCAGCTGCATGGTTGCGTTGTCGATGTACATGTGCGACAGCTCAACATCCGGGTAATCTTTGGCGATCTCTTCCACCACTTCACGCCACAGGATAGAGCTTTGCAGTACGTTCGCTTTGTCGATGGAGCAGACTTTCTTGCGGCGCAGGCGTGCTGACTCGAAAGCGATCTTGGCGATGCGCTCGATTTCAAAACGGTGATACACCTCGGTATCAAACGCCTTTTCGTTCGCGCCTTCACCTTCGCGGCCTTTTGGCTGACCAAAGTAAATCCCGCCAGTCAGTTCGCGTACTACCACGATGTCAAAACCACGCTCAGAAATGTCTGCGCGCAGTGGTGAGAAAGCCTCCAGGCCTGAGTGGATTTGCGCCGGGCGCAGGTTACAGAACAGCTGGAAGTGTTTACGCAAAGGCAGCAGCGCGCCGCGCTCTGGTTGATCGTTGGGTGGCAAGTGCTCCCATTTAGGTCCACCGACGGAGCCGAACAGCACCGCGTCAGACTCTTCGCACGCTGTTACGGTGCTCTCTGGAAGTGGGCAGCCGTGATTGTCGATGGCGATCCCGCCGACATCGTGCTCGTCACGCTGAAAGCTAATGCTGTGTTTTTTCTCGATTGCATCCAGCACTTTATGAGCCTGCGCCATCACTTCTGGGCCAATACCGTCACCGGGCAATACGGCAATTTTGTATGCTTTGTCTGTCATGGTAATCCTTTAACTTAACTAATTTTATGCTGCGTTTGTCTTCATTTTGGCTCTGAGCACCGGGAGGTGCTCAGGAAACTATACGGTGGCAATTTTTTTACGTTTCATTTCTTCAATTTCATCGGCGCGGTGGATGCTGTTGATCACGTGCAGCAGCGCCTGGCCAGACGCTTCGACAATGTCGGTGGAAACGCCGGTACCGTGGTATTTGCGGCCTTTGTAGTTGGCAATGATGTCGGCCTGGCCCAAACCGTCTTCTCCTTCGCCTTTGGCGGTCAGGTCGAATTTATCCAGCACGATGTCATAGCCGGTTACGCGATAGATACACTGGTATAGCGCATCGACCGGGCCGTTGCCGACAGCGGCTTCACACGTTTCCTCATCGCCACATTGCATCTTGATGCTGGTGGTCGCCATCACACTGCCAGATTGTACGCTCAGGTAGTTCAGTTTGTAGAAGTCGTCTTCTTCGCGCAGATTGGAGAAGTGCATTAACGCTTCCAGATCGTAATCAAACACCTGGCCTTTGCGGTCAGCCAGTTTCAGGAAGTCTTCGTACAGCGCGTCCAGGTTGTACTCTTCTTCTTTATAGCCCATGCCGTCCATGTGACTTTTCACGGCGGCGCGGCCGCTGCGGCTGGTCAGGTTCAGGGCCTGATTTTTCAGGCCAATCGACTCGGGTGTCATGATTTCGTAGGTGTTTTTATTTTTCAGCATCCCATCCTGGTGGATGCCTGATGAATGGCTGAACGCGTTGGTACCGACGATGGCTTTATTGCTTTGGATCGGCATGTTACACAGCTGGCTGACCAGTTTGCTGGTGCGGTGGATCTCATCGTGTTTGATCCCGGTATGCACGCCCAGTAGTTCCTGGCGCGTTTTGATGATCATGGCCACTTCTTCCAGTGAGCAGTTTCCGGCTCGCTCACCGATGCCATTGATGGTGCCTTCGATCTGGCGGGCGCCGGCCTGAACGGCGGCAATCGAGTTGGCGACGGACATGCCCAGGTCGTCATGGCAGTGTACCGAAATGATCGCTTTATCGATGTTGGGCACCCGGTTAAACAGGGTGTGGATAATGCCGCCAAACTCGTTGGGGATGGTGTAGCCGACGGTGTCCGGAATATTGATGGTGCTGGCACCGGCATCAATGGCCGCTTCGACCATACGGCACAAATTATCGATCGGTGTGCGACCGGCATCTTCACAGGAGAACTCGACATCATCGGTGTACCGACGGGCGTGTTTGACCGCTTTGACCCCCATTTCCACCACGTCGTCGTAGCTGCGGCGCAGTTTGTCCTGAACGTGCACGGTGGAAGTGGAAATAAAGGTGTGAATACGAAATGCATCGGCTACTTTTAACGCTTCGGCAGCGGCGTCAATGTCTTTCGCAACGGCACGCGAAAGGGCGCAAACCCGGCTGTTTTTAATGTGTTGCGCAATGGTGCGAACCGACTCGAAATCCCCCGGGGAGGAGACCGGGAAACCGGCCTCGATGACATCAACGCCCAGCCTTTCAAGCGCATAGGCAATTTGCAGTTTTTCTTTAACCGTCAAGCTTGCTGATAACGCTTGTTCGCCATCACGCAGTGTGGTGTCGAATATAATGACTTGATCGTTCATGTTTGCTTCCTTACTGATTGTACGTATTTCAATCCAGTTAATCGTTTACTTCCGGTGTTCAGGTACAAAAAAACCCGCATCTGAGTGCGGGTTCTTGTTAATCTGTGTGGTTATTTTTCTTCCACAGCCTACCCGCGCGAGTTGGTCACGATCAGGAGGAGGTTTAGCAGGATAGAAAAATGTGCTGACATCATTGGTTAAGCGTTCCACAAGTTTTGTTAAACAAATTAGTACCGCACTCACATCGGTGCGTCAACCCTAAAGTTGATTTTTTATTCATATTGATTTGCTTTTCTTCAGCCACGTGCCGGAGCAGAAAGCGGGGTTTGCGGAGCTTCACATTACGCGAGGCACACCTAACCGCTGGAAAATCTACCTTGAAAAGTAAGAAGTACTTATGTGATCGAGAGCATAAAAGACTCATTGGATATTGATTATGCGCATCAATCACTTTCGTCTCTGGTGCGAATGATGTTATTGATATGGAAGGTTTTTTGCTAAAGGTAAGGCGGGAGTTTATGCGTGGCGTGAAAAGTTGGCTTGTAGCGTTATTTGTTCCAGTCGGCGTAAGCCTGTCAGGGTGCCAGATGCTGTCATCTCAAGTTCAGGTCGCGCCAGTTGAGCGTCCGGTCACGGATAGCTATGCGCAACACGTATTAGTGTTAAATGAGCAGATGGACTTGTATCTCAGCCAGAGTGGCCGCGAGGCCTTTCTCAAGCAAATATTGGTCGCGCTGGAGTCAGAAACGCGGCCGAAGTGGAAAGGTAAAGATCCCGATACCTATGCTCGTTGGTTGATAACGGTTCAGTCAGCCGAGATAGAGCATGTTGAAATGACGACATTGTCGAATAGTGATGTTGCGATTGCACCCGAGTTGAAGCTGGTGGATGTTCCGTATCGGGCCAAGTCGGCAGTGAAGATCCATTCGGCACCCAATGGGGGCGGGCAGGTCATTGACACTCTGGAGCGGGGCGAGGTGTTTAATGTCATCGCCCAAACTAAGGCTCAGCCTTGGTTGCTGGTTGGCCAGAAAGGGGTGGTGAGGGGATATGTTCACCGGGATTACGCGCGCGCTAACATTGAACAGCGTGACATTGTGTCAACGCCGCCGCATGCGATGCAAGTCTCTGCCGCGCCAGGCCTGATAAATGAGGAGTTCATCAGGCGGCACTGGCTGGGACAGCACCGCTGCCGCCAGTTGAGTTACCAGCTCAGTAAAGATGGCGACCGTACCCCCGGCCAGTTCAGAGCCTGCCGCAAGCAACGCAAAATTTGGTACATCGATGTCTCTGCACCCGGCTCGACCAGCAGTTAGTCAAAGGGCATCTGCTCTGCGCTGGCACTGTCATTAATTGTCCAACATCTCGTCATGTCGCTGTCACGTTTCCCCCCTACTTTGCTTACTATAAAGTGTTCAAAGTAAGGAAAGGTCGCATGCGAGATTTTGAAACGCTAACCCAGCCGATAGCCAGCATTGCCAAGCTGGACTTCGCGTTTTCCAGCTTGTGTTTACGCCACCGGTTTAGTCAACAGGTGGCGAACATCAGTAAAAGCATTTCCCATAGTGGTGATGGCCATCTTTATCTGGTTTTAGGCCTGTTGGCGTGGTTAGTGGATAAACAACAGGGCCAATGGTTTATGCTGACCGGACTGGTGGCCTTTGCCATTGAGTTACCTGTCTATTGGGCGCTTAAACACAGTTTTAAGCGTCGCCGTCCTGAAGAGTTGAGCGCACTGTTGCCTGCCTTTATTACCCCTTCTGATCGCTATAGTTTGCCTTCGGGACATACTGCGGCCGGTTTTTTGATGGCGGTACTCATCAGCCACACTTATCCCCACTTGGCTGTGGCCGCCATGGTTTGGGCGAGCCTGATTGGCACCGCACGGATTCTGCTTGGCGTGCACTTTTTAACTGATGTTCTGGTCGGGGCCTTGCTGGGCAGCCTGTGTGGCGTTGTGGCGATTGAGATGGTCGGGGGGTAGGTGATGAGAATTCTCTATGGGGTACAAGGTACCGGTAATGGCCATATTGCCCGAGCCCGGGCTATGTCTGAGGCGTTTAACACCCAGGATGTCCAGGTTGATTATCTTTTTTCCGGTCGTGACCCGCACAAGTATTTTTCCATGGCGGCCTTTGGTAAATACCAAACCCGGCGCGGCTTTACCTTTTTTACCGAGAAAGGTGCGGTCAATTTCGCTAAAACGGCACTCAACAATAATCTGATTGAATTCGTACAAGAGGTACGCGACTTGGATCTTTCAGGCTACGATTTGGTGCTCAATGACTTTGAACCAATCTCTGCCTGGGCGGCGCGTAAACAGAACAAAGCATGTATTGGCATCAGTCATCAAAATGCGTTTCGTTATCCCGTTCCGCTTAAAGGGGCTAACTGGTTTGATAAGTCGGTCATTGCTCATTTTGCTCCGGCCCGATATTACCTGGGCCTGCACTGGTACCACTTTGACCAGCCGCTGCTGCCACCCATCGTGCGTACTCATGCCCTGGATAATTGCACTGAAGCGTTTGTGTTGGTTTACCTGCCGTTTGAAGCGATCAATGACATCTGTGAACTTTTGTTCCACTTTACTCAACAGAACTTTGTCTGTTATCACCCAGATGTGATTGAAGCTGAATGGGTGGAAAATGTCGAACTCAGACCCCTGTGCTATCACAGCTTTCAACACCACCTGCATCGTTGTAACGGTGTGATTGCTAACGGCGGGTTCGAACTGCCTTCTGAAGCGCTGTCGCTGGGGAAAAAACTGTTACTCAAACCACTGGCTGGCCAGTTTGAACAACAGAGTAATGTTGCGACGCTGGAAGCGCTCGGGCTGGCAGGGACGATGGACCACTTGGACGTTTCCACCGTTCGCCACTGGTTGGGACAACAGCAAGCTGAAAGCGTTAAATACCCGGATGTGGCGCAGGCGATCGTCGACTGGATTATGCAGGGAAGCTGGGGCTCAGCGGACATGTTGTCACGCCAGTTGTGGGAGCAGGTCGACTTCCCGAGTTACGCAACCCACATAGAGTAACCAAACGCAGTGGGCCGTATTCTGGCCTACTGCATATTCATGCCCTCAGTTTCATTTCTATTCACTGCTCAAACAATACCCGCTTTAATTGTGCGAATTATTTATGCACAGAGATATCGCGCTCGCTTTGTGGAAGTTGGCTCGATTAATTGGTGTGGTTTATGGGTGGTTTTTTGTCAGGCTTTTGTCATCACTCATCTCAATGGTTCATGGCTAA
This sequence comes from Vibrio sp. CAU 1672, assembly GCF_029223195.1. Classification (GTDB taxonomy): domain Bacteria; phylum Pseudomonadota; class Gammaproteobacteria; order Enterobacterales; family Vibrionaceae; genus Vibrio. The sequence continues at coordinate 113,508 of NZ_JARHUF010000004.1, forward strand.
GTAACATTTAGCTGTTTTATATTTTTTTTATATTTTCCTATGTTAATGATATATAAGAATAAAATACCTAATTGGCTAAAATTTAGTGATTAATTGTCAATCGAGTTGCGAAAGCATGATTGATTCGTGGATAGTACGCATCGAACCGGAAACATCCGGACGCTAAATATAACAACAAACTTGGTTTTCTATTTCGTAAGTATTTGGAGCTGCCGACACATTTAAGCGTGTGCAGTGGTGGCTTATTCAATAACAAGTTTCAAAAGCACTTTGATGATTACCTGAGAGGCGTACAAAAATGTTAGACAAGAAAGATGCGATGAGCGCAATTGCCAGCTATCGTATGGAGAGCACATTGCGAGGTGTCGACCTGAATCTGCTGACCGTGTTTGATGCGGTTATGCAAGAGCAAAATATTACCCGTGCTGCGCATAATCTTGGCATGTCACAACCGGCAGTGAGTAATGCGGTGGCACGCTTGAAAGTGATGTTCAATGATGAGCTGTTCATGCGTCAGGGACGTGGTATCCAGCCGACCCAACGCGCCCGCCAGTTATTTGGCCCGATCCGCCAGGCATTGCAACTGATCCGCAATGAGTTGCCAAGTTCGGTGTTTGAGTCTGAAACGTCGACGCGCTTGTTTAAACTGGCGATCTGCAGTCCGTGTGATATGCGCTTTGCGCCAAGAATCATGGCCAATATCAAGCAACAAGCGCCGAATGTCCAATTGCATCTGGATGCGGAATTTGACCGTCAGTTATCAGAGCGAATGCGTTATCAGGAAATCGATTTTGTTATCGATTATGCCCGTTTTGACGAGCAAGGCTTTTCCAGCACAGAGATTTTCAAAGATGAACTGGTGGTGATCGCGGCGAGATGCCATCCACGCATTCAAGGTAGTGTGACAACCAGCGCATTGATTACCGAGAAACACGCTAAGTTGTCACGTGTGCATGGCCAACGCAGCTTCTCTGAACAGGCGTATCGTGAGCTGGATTGCCAGGCTTATTATGAAGGTTCCAGTTTGAGTAATTTGTTGTATGTGGTAGGTCAGTCAGAGCTGATCACTATCGCCCCACGCTGGATGGCGGAAAATGCGGTTAACAGCGAACAGTTACAAATTTTGGAGTTCCCGTTTGAGAACAAGGAAATCAGCGGTTACCTGAGCTGGCATGAATCAAGTGAAAAAGACAAAGGCCATATCTGGTTGCGTGATTTGCTTATGGTCACCTGTGGTGAAGTGGTGGCGGTAAAATAAAGTTATTGTCTGGGTCAGCCAGGGTGTGCAGGCTCAATGTGTAATCATCGTTTACAAATTTTTGCCCCTGCTGCAGGACGAGCCGTAGGGGCTTTTTATTTGCTGGTTATTTAATCAAAACAAGTACTTAGGTTAGGCGTTTAGCCAGCAGTCTGAACGGTTAGCTAACCACATTAGTGACAGTGCTCGCTTAATCTCAATAAGTTTGATACCTGTCAGTTGCGTTTTTATGTGCCGGGGTTACACTTGTGCGCTCAAAAAAGCTTACACCTGTAAGCCTAAAGGTAAGTAGAAGATGGCCCAGTTAGATTTTCACATCGTAAAACGTATTCGAGAGCAAATTGCCAATAGCGGTCATCGCATCGCACTCAAACATAAAGTTGACGGTGCGTGGCAGGGGATTGCCTGGCAGCAGTTTGGTCAGCAGGTGGACAGGCTCTCACTTGCACTTTTGGCTCAAGGATTGGGCGTTCAGGACAAAATCGGAATTTTCTCCAATAACATGCCGCAATGGACGATTGCGGATTTTGCCGCAATGCAATTGCGTGGTGTCACGGTGCCGATTTATCCGACCAACACTGCAGCGCAGTCGGCATATATTATTCAGGATGCGGACGTTAAAGTTCTGTTTGTCGGTGAACAGGCTCAGTTTGATGCGGCCGTCAGCATTTTTGCTCAGTGTGAGCAGTTGGAGTTGGTGGTAGCGATGTCCGAGGAGATCGACCTGGGGGAGCACGAGTTTGCCCGCTCCTGGCAGGCGTTCATGGCGCAGGCCGATGAAAGCCTGCAGCCAGAGCTTGATTCGCGCTTAGCCCAAGCGTGCGCCGATGATCTGTTCACCCTGATTTATACCTCAGGCACCACCGGCCAGCCGAAAGGCGTGATGCTGGATTACGCCAATATTGCCGCGCAGCTGGAAGGCCATGATCAACGTTTGCTGTTATCGCAACAGGATGTGTCCTTGTGTTTCTTGCCATTGTCCCACGTTTTTGAGCGTGCCTGGACCTTCTATGTACTCTACAAAGGTGCCACTAACTGCTACCTGCAAGATACTTCGCAAGTGCGTGAGGCGCTGAGCGAAGTGCGCCCGACCGTGATGTGTGCGGTGCCGCGTTTCTACGAGAAGATCTTCTCTGCGATTCATGAGAAAGTCTCCAGAGCGCCGATCCATCGTAAGGTCCTGTTTACCTGGGCGGTGAACATGGGGGCGAAAATGGCGGTGTGTCACCAAGATAAGCGCAAGCCGTCGCTTATGCTGCGTAGAGCCCATGGCTTAGCCGATAAACTGGTGCTGAGCAAAATGCGTGCGTTGCTGGGCGGACAGATCAATTTTATGCCGTGTGGTGGCGCCAAACTGGATGAAACCATTGGTCGCTTCTTCCACGCGATTGGTATTAACGTCAAGCTGGGTTACGGCATGACCGAAACCATGGCCACCATCTCTTGCTGGGATGATAAGTGCTTTGATCCCGATTCGATCGGTATGGCTATGCCGGGTGCACAGGTGAAGATTGGCGAGAACAATGAGATCCTGGTGCGCGGTCCGATGGTGATGCGTGGCTATTATAAGATGCCGCAAGAGACAGCCAAAACCTTTGATGAGCATGGTTTTTTAAAAACCGGCGATGCCGGGCATATTGACGAGAACGGCAATCTGTTTATTACCGACCGGATCAAAGAGTTGATGAAAACATCCGGTGGTAAGTACATCGCCCCGCAGATGATCGAAGGTGCGATCGGTAAAGATCACTTTATTGAACAGATTGCGGTGATCGCGGATACGCGCAAGTTTGTCTCGGCCTTGATTGTGCCATGCTTTGATTCTCTTGAAGAGTATGCCAAAGAGCTGAACATCAAATACCAGGATCGGGTAGAGCTGATTAAGAACCACGAGGTGGTTGAAATGCTGGAGAAACGCGTCAATGAACTGCAAAAAGAGCTAGCTAAGTTTGAGCAAGTTAAGAAGTTCAAACTGTTACCACAGGCGTTCTCAATGGATGCGGGTGAGTTGACCCCGACGCAAAAACTGCGCCGTAAAGTGATTAACGATAAATATCAGGATGAAATCGAAGAAATGTACAATGATAAGCCGATTAAGCACTGATTATCTCTGAGTTTGATGTCGATTTTGTGAATAAATCCCCTGCAGGCAGCCCGCTGCCGTCAGGGGATTTTTGCTTTTCCCCCAGTTGCTGGCACCTGCATGCTTCATGTTTTATTTCCTACCTCAGGTCTGGCCGTCTGACCAAATAATATGCTTTTTTTTAGTCCAGTTTTTAAACAAGATGTTGTTGATGGCGGTTTATTCAGCGGCTAGCCCTTATAGTGTGCTTATTTACAGGATCTTGTTTAAAACACGATCAATCTCTCATTAGACCTGGTGAAAATAAAACGTTACATTTGTTTCGTTAACTTGCGTTTTGTTATGACAGACGCAAGACATAGCCGAAAAGTGGATATCTTTCGAATTAGGCTACGAATAAGACCTAGACTATGTAATTCCAGCCCAAACCGTTGACCTGACGGTGAGGTGTACTGGTAAGGAGAGCAACTATGACAGCGATGTTGTCAGGCGCAGAGATGGTAGTGCAGTCTCTGATCGAAGAGAATGTGGAACAAATTTTTGGTTATCCGGGTGGGTCGGTACTCGATATCTATGACGCACTGCACGCCAAAACCGATCAGATCAGGCACGTCCTGGTTCGCCATGAGCAGGCGGCGACGCACATGGCTGATGGCTATGCACGTGCTACCGGTAAGCCAGGTGTCGTTCTGGTGTGTTCCGGTCCGGGGGCAACCAATACGATTACCGGTATCGCGACCGCATATATGGATTCGATCCCGATGATCGTGATTTCAGGTAATGTGCCCAATAATCTGATTGGCAATGACGCCTTTCAGGAATGTGATATCGTCGGCGTGTCGCGTCCGGTGGTAAAACACAGCTTTTTGGTCAAGAAAGCAGAAGACATTCCGGAAACCATTAAAAAAGCGTTCTATATTGCGACGACAGGCCGACCAGGTCCAGTGGTGATTGATTTACCCAAAGATGTAATGAACCCGCTGAATAAGCTCCCTTATCAGTATCCTGAAACCCTTTCCATGCGCTCGTATAAGCCGACGACCAACGGACATAAAGGGCAGATCAAAAAAGCGCTGAAAGCGCTGTTGGAAGCGAAAAAGCCGGTGTTGTATATCGGTGGTGGTGCCGTGATTGCCGGGGCCCACGAGCAAATTCTCACCTTATCGGACAAGCTTAACTTACCGGTGGTCAGTACTTTGATGGGATTGGGCGCGTTTCCCGGTACCCACCAGAATTCGCTCGGTATGTTGGGGATGCATGGTAAATACGAAGCCAACATGGCGATGCACAATGCCGATCTGATTTTTGGTATCGGGGTGCGTTTTGATGACCGGACCACCAATAACCTCGCCAAGTACTGCCCTGATGCTAAGGTCATGCATATTGATATTGACCCGTCATCGATTTCGAAAAACGTTAAGGTGGATCTGCCGATTGTTGGCTCAGCAGAGCAGGTGCTGGCCACTATGGTCCAGTTACTTGATGAGCAGGACGGCAGTAATGATCCGCAGGCGTTGGCGGCATGGTGGGAGGATATCCAGGTTTGGCGCGATCGCAATTGCCTGGCTTATGAAACCTCACCGGAGCGGATCAAGCCACAGCAAGTTATTGAAACACTGCATCGGCTGACTCATGGTGATGCATATGTCGCATCGGACGTCGGCCAGCACCAAATGTTTGCCGCGTTGTATTATCCGTTTAACCAACCGCGACGCTGGATCAACTCCGGTGGTCTTGGCACCATGGGGTTCGGCCTACCGGCCGGCATGGGGGTCAAGTTTGCTAAACCCGACGAAGAAGTGGTGGTGGTCACGGGAGACGGAAGCATCCAGATGAACATCCAAGAGCTGTCGACTGCGATGCAGTATGACATCCCGGTGAAAATCATTAACTTGAATAATCGTTTCTTAGGTATGGTCAAACAGTGGCAAGACATCATTTATCAGGGGCGCCATTCGAACTCTTATATGAGTTCGGTGCCTGATTTTGCGGCGATTGCCGAGGCCTACGGTCACGTAGGAATTCGCATAGAAACCCCTGACCAACTGGAAGCCGGGCTGCAAAAAGCGCTGGATATGAAAGATCGTCTGGTGTTTGTCGACATCAATGTTGATGAAACGGAGCATGTGTACCCGATGCAAATCAAAGGCGAGGGAATGGATAAGATGTGGTTGAGTAAAACGGAGCGTACCTGATATGAGACATATAATTTCACTGTTATTGGAAAACCAACCTGGTGCTTTGTCTCGTGTTGTCGGCTTGTTTTCTCAGCGGGGGTATAACATTGAATCACTCACGGTATCACCCACCGATGATGAAACGTTATCGCGCCTCAACATCACGACGACCTCGGACGAAATGCAGCTGGAACAAATTCAGAAGCAGTTGCATAAACTGATCGATGTCCTCAAAGTACAAGAAGTGACAGAGTTTGAGCATCTTGAGCGTGAGCTGATGATGGTCAAGGTGAAAGCCAGCGGATTCGCTCGGGCAGAGGTAAAGCGTACCGCAGACATTTTCCGTGGTCAGATCGTTGATGTCACTGCTTCTCAGTATACTGTGCAGCTGACCGGCACCAGTGAAAAACTGGATGCATTCCTCCAGGCTATTGCTGAGGTGACTGATGTGGTGGAAGTGGCGCGTAGCGGCGTGGTTGGAATTGCCCGCGGAGAACGTTCCCTTAAGCCCTAAATCGTTGGCAATGGTTTGAAATGAGCCACCCTGACCGGTGGCTTTTTTATTTTGAGCAGAGTAATTAGTGCTATAATCTCGGCCTGAATGATTGATAAGGCATGGGAGTAACGTGAAAATAAGGAGATTGATTGGATCTTTATTGACGACCACGCTTTTTTTTAGCGCCTTTACCGCGATCTATTATCACCAACAGTATCAAGCGTTGGTGAAGGAAAATGTACAGAATACCGCGATAGATGCCTTGCAACAGTTGGCTTATACCGGGAATAAGTATAATGACCTCAAGGCTCAGATTGCGTCAATCAGTGATCTGCTCGGACATAGCCAGAGCTTGTACGACTACATTCAGGCTCCCTCCCGCGTCAATCTCTCTGTACTGGAAGAGGTATGGAGTTCGGTTGCCATTAATCAGAATTGTTTTTCCCAACTGCGTTTTGTCGATTTAGCCGGGCATGAGAAAGTCGGTATTAACTATGATGTGACCACCGGTATCGCAGAGCCAGCCTTGGAGCTGAAAGATCAATCGTCTAGTCTGTATTTTAAGTATGCCCAGGGACTGCAAGATTTCCAGGTCGGATCCTGGCCGATGGAGTTGAGCCAAACTGATGGTCAGTTTACTTATCCTTACCACCCTTTTCTCAGGGTGATGCTGCCTATTGCAGTCAATGGTGAGCGCAAAGGATATTTGTTTTTCCATCTGGATGTACGTTATTTAACTGAGCGTTTAAATTACTCACTTGCGAGCGGGTTCCAAATCGAGATGCTGGACAAGCAAGGCAATTATATTGCCAGTCCGTATTCCGGAAAGCTGTATGGTCAATTACTTCCGGAACGTGCGCAGTTCAATCTCAAAAAACAATCCCCTGCAATATGGCAGCGTATAGAGCAGATGCCTTCCGGCTACATCGAGAGTGAAGAGCGATTGTTGGTTTATCAGCATATGCACTTTCAGCTAGGAGAAGAGTTTTACCTGTTGATTGATCTCTCTGAATACCAGTTACAGGCTCGCGCTGAGAAAGATGCCGCCGGTTTGATGCAAGAGGCGTTTTTTGTTCTCAGCTCGATGTTGATCTTTGCCCTGCCGGTGACCGCTTTAGCTACCCACTATCGTCGTTACAGTATTGAAGCCAAGCTGGCCCGCGCGGCACTGGATGGTATGAGCGCGGTAGTGATCACTGATACCTTCCACCGGATCATGCTGGTTAACCAAGAATTTGAAAACATGATGGGCTATGCGAATCATCGTGTTGAGGGCTGGCATGCGCACAATCTGATTTTTTTACCGGAAGATGAAAACCATATTACTCAAATTCGCCAGATACTATGTGAAAAAAGTACTTGGGAAGGGGAGGTGCGTTGCCGGACCCAGGCCAACCATATTTTCACCGCCATTATGCGCATTCAAGCGATCAAGGCAACATCGGGTAAAGTCAGTTATTACATCATTTCGTTGGTTGATATTTCCGAGCGTAAAAAACTTGAAGAGCAATTACGCCATTTGAGTGAAAAAGACGGCTTAACCGGACTATGGAACCGACGTAAATTTGAAGAGCAGTTAATGCAGCAGGCCAACATGATGGAGCGTTATCCGGAGGTGCCGCCGGCATGCCTTGCGCTGATTGATATTGACCATTTCAAACGGATTAATGATCAATGCGGCCACGATGAAGGGGACAATGTTATCCGCCTGGTGGCCGAAGTGCTGTCGAGAGGGGTACGTAGTACTGATTTCGTGGCCCGGGTCGGCGGGGAAGAGTTCGCGGTGATCATGCCACATACCAATATCGAGGAGGGTGTGATTGTGTTGAACCGGCTGAGAAAGGCGGTTGAGCGTCATCCACAGCTTTCAGTGACCATCAGTGTCGGCTTTAGTGATTTAACTGCAAATCAAACTCGCACTTATAAGTGTGCCGATATTGCTTTGTATGAGTCGAAAAGCTCAGGTAGAAATTGCGTATCACTGTGTGAGAGCTACGCGGACATCGCCTGAGAATTTGTGGCTTGGGCAGGTCTTGATTCTCAGGTAGCAGAGAAGCAGTTATGGTGTAAAAGCATCCGTCTGATCCTACACATAAACAAAAAGAGGGCCGAAGCCCTCTTTTTCATTTAACTGATGATGGAATTCTTCAGTCTTATAGTACGTGTACAGAAGCAGTGTTGGTTGTACCTGAAGCGACTAGAGCACCAGAAACCATCACAACGATATCGCCTTTGTTACCCAGACCAGATTCTAGAGCAAGTTCTTTACCCGCTACGTAGAACGCGTCAGTGCTCTGGATAGAATCAACAACTACTGGAGTCACACCTTTAGTCAGAACCAGCTGTGCAGCAGTCTTAGTGTTAGTAGTTAGAGCCAGGATGTTTGCAGTTGGGAAGTACTTACGTACTGAACGTGCAGACTTACCGCCTTCAGTTGCAACAACGATCAGTGGAGCAGCCAGTTTCTCAGCTGTGTCTACTGCGCCTTTACATACTGCTTCAGTGATGCGTAGACGTGGGCTGTCCAGACGAGAACCTAGCTCAGCTTGTAGTACAGAGTCAGTACGTTTAGCGATTTGAGCCATGATAGTTACTGCTTCAACTGGGTACTTACCTTTAGCAGTTTCACCAGAAAGCATTACTGCGTCAGTACCGTCCATTACTGCGTTAGCAACGTCGCCTGCTTCCGCACGAGTAGGACGTGGGTTGTTGATCATAGAATCAAGCATTTGAGTTGCAGTGATAACCATCTTACGTGCACGGTTACACTTCTCGATCATCATTTTCTGAGCGAAGATTACTTCTTCAGCTGGGATTTCAACACCCAGGTCACCACGAGCAACCATGATGCCGTCAGAAAGCTCTAGGATCTCGTCGAAGTTATCAACACCTTCTTGGTTTTCGATCTTAGAGATGATGTGGATGTTCTCGCCGCCGTTTGCAGCCAGTACGTCACGGATTTCTTGAACGTCAGAAGCTTTACGGATGAAAGAAGCCGCTACGAAGTCAACGCCTTGCTCACAACCAAACTTAAGGTCGTTCTTATCTTTTTCAGACAGAGCTGGTAGGTTTACAGAAACGCCTGGAAGGTTAACACCTTTGTTTTCGCCTAGAGCACCGTTGTTAAGAACTTTACACTTAACTTCAGTGTCAGTTGTTGCGATAACTTCCATCTCGATCAGACCGTCGTCTACCAGGATAGTGTTACCAGCGTTCAGGTCAGAAGCGAAACCTGCGTAAGTTACTGCAACTTTGTCTTTGTTACCTACAACTGAAGTGTCAGTTGTGAAAGTGAATTCTTGACCAGCTACTAGATCAACGTCGTTGCCGCCTTCTAGTTTGATAGTACGGATTTCTGGACCTTTAGTATCTAGAAGGATTGCCAGTTGTTTGCCTGTAGCTTCCATTACTTTGCGGAAGTTCGCGATACGAGTGCCGTGCTCTTCGTAGTCACCGTGAGAGAAGTTCAGGCGCATTACGTTCATGCCTGCATTTACTAGTTCAGTTAGTTTCTCTACAGATTCAGTTTTAGGGCCAATCGTACAAACGATTTTGGTCTTTTTCATGGAAGATACTCTCCGGTAAGTATAGTTACAATTTGAAAGTTGGTTATTACTACTGAAGCGGAGGGAATTACAATGACATTTAGTGCCTGCCATTTCACCGTTAATGCTATTTTTTCACGCTTCAGATTCTGAAAGTCTTTCACCAAGTTTAGTCATTTTATGACCAAGCGTTGGGCAATTTTGGTTATCTTTTTGTGACTGGCTCCACTTTATATGCAGAAAGTTGCAAAAAAATAACGGTCATTTCTGTAATTTTTTTTCTTTTCGGTCGCGAATTCTACCACTGAATGAATCCAATATCACTGTCTAAGAATTGTCTTAGGACAAGGTTTTATCGAGAAATATTAATTTTTTGGTTCAAAATAAATGGACGAATAAGTTTCGGTTTGACTATAATAAGTTTCAAATCGAAACTTATTGTTCAAACTAACAATGTCGAAACGAAACACCCAACTAAGAAGACACGCGATTTCCAACCTAGTCAGTGAGCAGGGAGAGGTGAGCGTCGATGAACTTTCCCAGCGGTTTGAGACTTCAGAAGTCACCATCAGAAAGGATCTGGCGTCATTAGAAAAAAATGGCCAGCTGCTGCGCCGATATGGCGGGGCGATTGCCATCCCGACCGAAGTCATCCATGAAGAGCTCCAGCCCAATGTTTCGACTCGAAAGCTAAATCTGGCTAAAACGGCTGCATCCTTGATCCGTGACCATAATCGCATTGTTATCGACAGTGGCAGTACCACCGCGGCGTTGATCCAGCAACTGAATGACAAGCGCGGTCTGGTGGTGATGACCAATTCACTACATGTGGCCAACGCCCTGAATGAACTGGAAAGTGAACCTACCCTGCTGATGACCGGCGGCACCTGGGATACACATTCGGAATCGTTTCAGGGCAAAGTCGCCGAATCTGTGCTGCGTGCTTATGACTTTGATCAGCTGTTTATTGGTGCTGATGGCGTCGATTTAGAACGCGGCACGACCACGTTTAATGAACTGGTTGGCTTAAGTAAGGTGATGGCGGAAGTTTCGCGCGAAGTGATCGTGATGATTGAATCGGAAAAAATCGGACGTAAGATCCCCAACCTCGAACTGGCGTGGGAGCAGATTGATGTCCTGGTCACCGATGCAGAATTGTCTGCTGACCATAAGTCGAAAATCGAACAGTGTGGCGTAAAAGTGATTTGCGCCTAATTTAAATAGACAACTATTTTCATATTCACTTCCCTCAGCCCAACTTAGCACTGCTTGCTGCTTTTTATCAGATCGCGGTCGGGGAAGCATAAAACCATAAACGGAGATAAACACATGTGTGGAATCGTCGGTGCAGTTGCACAACGAGATGTTGCTGAAATTTTGGTGGAAGGTTTACGTCGTCTGGAATACCGCGGCTATGACTCGGCGGGGGTAGCGATTGTCGATAGTGAAAGCAACCTGACCAGAATTCGTCGCTTGGGTAAAGTTCAAGAACTGGCGGATGCGGTAGAAGAAGCAAAAGTGATTGGCGGTACAGGTATTGCCCATACCCGCTGGGCGACACACGGCGAGCCTTCGGAAGCTAACGCCCACCCACACATGTCGGGCGATATCGCCGTGGTGCATAACGGCATCATCGAAAACCACGAAGAGTTGCGTGAGCTACTGCAATCGCGTGGCTACGTGTTTGAATCTCAGACTGATACTGAAGTGATTGCTCACCTGGTGGAGTGGGAGCTTCGTACTTCTGAAACCTTGCTGGAAGCAGTACAAAAAACCGCGCAGCAGCTAGAGGGGGCATACGGTACAGTTGCACTGGATCGTAACGATCCTTCACGTATCGTCGTGGCACGCTCTGGCAGCCCGATCGTGATCGGCTTTGGCGTCGGAGAAAACTTCCTTGCCTCAGACCAGTTGGCACTGCTTAACGTGACTCGCCGCTTCATGTACCTGGAAGAGGGCGATGTGGCTGAAATCACTCGTCGCGAAGTGACGGTATTTGATGAGAAAGGTGAGCGTGTTGAGCGTGAAATCGTAGAATCTAACGCGGAACATGATGCCGGTGACAAAGGCCAGTACCGCCACTTTATGCAGAAAGAGATTTATGAGCAGCCGACCGCGCTGATCAATACCATGGAAGGCCGTATCACCGCCGACTCGGTAGTGACCGAAGCGATTGGAGTGAATGCCGCAGAGATCCTGAGTAAGGTTGAACACGTGCAGATCGTAGCCTGTGGTACCTCATACAATGCCGGTATGACGGCCCGCTACTGGTTTGAAGACATTGCCGGTGTCAGCTGTGATGTGGAGATCGCGTCTGAGTTCCGTTACCGCAAATTTGTGACCCGTCCTAACAGCCTGTTGATCACGCTGTCTCAGTCGGGTGAAACGGCTGATACCCTGGCGGCGCTTCGTCTGGCAAAAGAGAAAGGCTACATGGCGGCGATGACCATCTGTAACGTCGCGGGCTCTTCACTGGTGCGTGAGTCAGACTTTGCCTTTATGACCCGTGCGGGGGTGGAAATCGGTGTGGCATCGACCAAAGCGTTCACCACTCAGCTTTCTGCCCTGCTGATGTTAGTCACGGCGCTGGGTAAGCAGCAAAACCGCATCAGCCAAGAGAAAGAACAAGAGATCGTTGATGCGCTGCACGCGTTGCCAAAACAGATTGAAGCGGCACTGGCGTTTGAAAAAGACATTGAAGCGTTGGCAGAAGATTTTGCTGACAAGCATCACACCCTGTTCCTTGGTCGTGGTGAGTTTTACCCAATCGCGATGGAAGCGTCGTTGAAGCTGAAAGAGATCTCTTACATTCACGCTGAAGCGTACGCGGCCGGTGAGCTGAAACACGGCCCGCTGGCGCTGATTGATGCCGATATGCCAGTGGTTGTGGTTGCTCCAAGCAACGATCTGCTGGAAAAACTGAAGTCGAACATTGAAGAAGTGCGTGCCCGTGGTGGCCTGCTGTATGTGTTTGCCGATGAGAACGCTGGCTTTGAAGCGGACGAAACCATGAAGATCATCACCATGCCACACGTGAGTGAAATTACTGCAGCGATCTACTACACCATCCCGATGCAGCTGCTGTCTTACTATGTGGCGCTGATCAAGGGAACCGACGTTGACCAGCCGCGTAACCTGGCAAAAGCGGTGACGGTTGAGTAATTTGTTACTGTTATTATCGTTGTAAGTGTCGGAAGACAATATAGTTTGTTCGATTCCAATTAAGTCTGATCATTTACAATTAAGTTTGTCACTTTTCCTTTATCAGTTCACTTGGCAGAGGTGATGTGAACCGACTATAGCAAACACGCCTTTGCCCAATTGTCCAACAGCTTGTTGGACAAACTCCACCCCCTCAATTTTGCAAGAGGTTCTTGCAAAAATCACTCTGAAGCACTTCTGCCCCAAACCTTCTTAGACCCAAAGGGTGTACTATCTCGCTAAGGCGGCACTAGACTAAATAAATCTAATAAGTACTTTTGGTATTTGTACGGTAATGTGCCGTGACTCTAACTCGAAACGCTCAGTTATTCACACAAGGAATGATATCTATTGAGTTTCATAACAGAAGGTAGCAACATAAATCAGATAATCAGGCCTATAAAGCTGGTCAACAACAATAACAAGGAGTAATTGTGCAAGAAAGTAGAGTCCAAATTCGTCCCGCTAGAGCCAATGAACTACAAGTCTTGTATTTATTGATCACATCAAATGACGAGTGGACTAAGTTCAATGGACCATATTTTCCATACACTCATCCAACGATAGAAGTTTTCGAAACAGGCGTGTTTCAAAGACTTCTAGAGGGGGCTAGCCTACAAGTTGTAACATTTGATAATGTACCCGTAGGGACGGTAAACAGTTACTGGGAGTGTGAAAGAACTCGTTGGCTTGAGGCGGGTGTTGTTATCTATGATTCAGAATATTGGGGCAACGGAATAGCTTCCGAAGCGATCTCTCTTTGGGTTGATTATTTATTTGAGAATCATTTTATTGAGCGTGTGGGTATGACAACATGGTCTGGTAACCCAAGAATGATGGCACTCGCCTCAAAAATTGGTTTTAAACAAGAAGCTGTGTTACGCAAGGTTCGATATTATCAAGGGAAATACTACGATTCTGTAAAGTATGGCGTGCTTAAGTCTGAGTGGAAAAATCGCAACTAAATAGCTACTTGCCAACGTATGCTGAACTCACATTTGGGCTTTGTTGCGTAATTCGATGGAACTAAATCAGGAAGTGATACCGCCAAACTCACCAATGTTTCGGATCGTACAGCAATACGGGTGGCGAAGAAGTTAGCAATTGAACGTTCATTGGGCTTCATACCCCTAATCCACTACAGGTACGCTATAAATAACATAGAAATTATACTTACCTATCAATTCATGAAATATCTCATTGATAGTGAAAGGGGTTATGGCTTATAAGTACAGTGATGGATAGTTTTAATCTTACGGATTGGAGATAAGCTTATGAATACTCAATACTCAATACTCAATAATAGAATTTTTAAACAAGCATTGCTTTTTTTACTAACTCCCATACTGCTTACTGGTTGTCCGCTTGAGGGAGATGATGGTAAGTCTGGTACTGTTGGTCTCGATGGTCTTGATGGAATTAATTGTTGGGATTCTAATTCCAACAGAATCAATGATCCAGAAGAAGACATTAATGCTGATGGTGTCTGGGATGTTAAAGATTGCACTTTTCAAACACAGGTGACTCAAAATCCCGATGCTGATTTCAATCACCAGCATATTTGCGAAGCTCTTGCGAATTTAGGTGAATACCCCACTGGTTGTCCTTCCGCTAGTCATACTAACCCAATTGGTACACTGACAGAAATTGGATCTACGTTTGACGTTGGAGATGGACAAAATGCGGTTAGTTGCAACTTGGAGCCGAATAATGGCCTGTTGAGTGTTGAGCCAAGATATGGCGAATTCTACTGGATCTTAGAGGGTGGTTTCATTGCTAACACCACAACTATACCTTTAGAGGATGAGCTAGGTGACACTGGGAAAAGTTGTTTTAATCTTTGTCAAGCGGACTCAGAATGCATTGCTTCTTTTGCAAATTCAAGCTTGCAAGGTGGTCAAATAAGTTACACATGCTCACTCTTTCATCATTCAGATACTGTTGAACCTTGGGCAAGATTGTGTAGTAACGAGTTTGCAGATTGTGTTCGTGCAACTGGTGTCTTGCAAAGCGCCCAACGTTGGAGCACTATTTGCCCTTAGACAACACATAGCAAGTCGCTCAAAAGGATAAAAAATAGTTGGCTAAGTTTCGCTCCATTTCAAATTTTAGCCAACTGTTCCCGTACGGTTAAGTTAGCGTTACTTTCCCATACTTCATCTAATCAGTTACATCCTAATTTAGTAATGTAACTGACAAGGTTTTGTCCAAAAGCTTGTTAGAGATTGAGCAAAATTTATTGTCATTTCCACAGTGCATCTGGTAGCAGTACATCTTAAAAATGATCAAACTTTAGCTTTTTATAGCCTACGAATCGCTTGAAAAGGCACGTTTCGATCAAAGTTTATTGTCCTCCGACAGTAAGCAAAAGCCGAGGCCATGTGCCTCGGCTTTTTTATCCCATCCAGTTTGTCTCCATGTTATTTCGCCTAAAAAAAGCATTGTAGGAAACCGCTATAAAAGAGCGTATAACGGGCTGTTTTCAGCCTGGGCGTGTACCTTAACGGGTTATTCGGAACATTCAGAACGACGGGCCTGAGGCTGCATGCCGTCGTATCAGTGGTAATGTTATTGGGCGGGCTGTGTGCGCCGCGTCGTTTGCTGCTGAGGTAGCACGATACAATATTGGCCTTCTGTGCGTCTGCCATAGCGTTTAGGGGGGGGAGCTGTAAGGGGACACGTAATCCTGAATGAAGCACCTGCTGGTTGATCTGGAGGCATTGACAGTAAGACCAGCTGAACACGATGGCATCATGAAAGTCAGCTGGCAGCAGTTGCGGAAAGGTAGCCAAGCCTGGAAATTAAATGCAGATAATTTGTCGCTAAGAATTAAGGGATAACTAATACCAGGAATTATGAATTATTCTAAATTATATGTTTAAGTTTGTTTGTATTTTGAATGATTGCTTGGGAAATATATTATTAATTAATGGACGCCTGTAATTGAATATTTTGTCATTTAAATAAATATGACGCCCTTCTTACTTCTTCTTTAAAGTTCATTTTTTACACATTGACAATGGTTACATATTGCCCTGATTTGGATAATATATAACAAAAGCTATATAGGCCTTTAATTCTTTTCTCTACTTAGAGAGGTAGTTCTATGCATAAAATCATAAATACAATTGGTATGATGATTATTGCTGGCAAATACGCACTATTTATCTTGCTGGCAGGTTTGACCGTAGCCACAGGTGTTAATGCCGCGGATCCGGCGCTAATCATGGGCTTGGAAGGTAACGAATAACCATCATTTGTTTACCTCTAATAAAAAGAGCAGCTAGAAATAGCCGCTCTTTTTTTGTGGCCATAGTTCATCAATAAGTGCTGCTTATTGCTACATCCGTACTATTTCTAATTTATATGGCTTAGTGTGAAACATTTCGCAATATTTCGGAAAAGTAGATGTGTAAATTCTGTTAGAACTGGCTCTTATTTGTATTTGGTTTCAATTTAAATGTGCTTTTTAAATGGAGTGGTGCGAATAATTGATTTTGATCAAGGAAGCATTCTGAACACTGTTTTTCTGATTCGATATCTAATTACAATAATATTGCTTTGGGGTAATTTAAATAAAAATTAATTTATTCTAAATGCAAATTATATTTTCAGCCTGAATATATAATTTGTAATTAAGAAGGTAATGTTTATTTTCTGCCATGACATTAAACGAAGCAATGGCAGGCAATAATCCGAGTTGGAGAAGACAATGACAAAAAAGTGGTTTACCGAACAGGTTGACACCTCTTTATCGATGATGGGGTCAACGGTTGAGCAGGGCTTGTCTGCTGAAGAAGTCAAAAACCGTCAGGAACAGTATGGTGCCAATACGATTCAGGAGCAGGATAAGAAATCAGCCCTGGAGCTGTTTGTACATCAGTTTAAGAACCCGCTGATTTTTATTCTGGCCATTGGCGCGGTTGTTTCTTTCTTTACCGGTCACCTGGTGGATGCGGTTGCGATTACCGTCATTATTTTTATTAATGCCATTATTGCGTTTTGGCAGGAGTTCAAGGCGCAGAAAGGCATGGAAGCGCTGCGTGAAATGGCAGCGCCCAGCGCCCAGGTAAGACGTGATGGCGAATGGGTGGATGTTCCGGCGAAAGAACTGGTGCCGGGCGACATTTTAAAGATCAGTACCGGTGATATTCTTGCGGCTGACGTACGTATTATTGAAGCCAACCGGCTTTCGGTTGATGAAGCGGCGTTAACCGGTGAATCTGAGCCGGTGGATAAGACCTCCGCGAAACTGGACGATGAACATATTGGGCTGGGCGATCAGGTTAATATGGGCTTTATGACCACTATCGTGACCTCTGGTACTGGCTTAGGACTGGTCACTGCCATCGGTATGCAAACTGAAGTCGGCCATATCGCCGATATGATGGCCAATACTGAAGAAACCAAAACGCCGATGCAGGAGCGGATGGACACCATCGC
This sequence comes from Vibrio sp. CAU 1672, assembly GCF_029223195.1. Taxonomy (GTDB): domain Bacteria; phylum Pseudomonadota; class Gammaproteobacteria; order Enterobacterales; family Vibrionaceae; genus Vibrio. Next base: position 130,711 of record NZ_JARHUF010000004.1, read on the forward strand.
GAAAATTTTGATGGTGGCCGCGTTAGGTATCGTTGGGGTGATTTGCGTCATTGGCCTGATGTATGGCATGCCATGGCTGGAAATCCTCAATACTGGTATTTCTCTGTCGGTGGCGGCGATCCCTGAAGGTTTGCCAACCGTGATCTCTATCGTGCTGACGATGGGCTCGACCCAGATGGTGAAAAACAACGCCCTGGCGAAACAGTTATCAGCGATTGAAACGCTGGGCTCGACCACCGTGATCTGCTCCGATAAAACCGGCACCCTGACCCAGAACCAAATGCAGGTAATGAAAGCGTATGATGCCAGTGGCCGCTACTGGGAAGTGACGGGCAAAGGTTTTTCACCGCAAGGTGAGTTCAAGCCGGTTGCCCATGCCTCCCGGGTCAGTGACAGCCCGGAAATGCTGCATGGCCTGACTGTCGCGACGCTGTGTAATGATGCGGAGTATATTCAGGATGGTGACAATTCAAGAGTGCGCGGTAACCCAACCGAAGGTGCCCTGATTGTCGCGGCAGCAAAAGCAGGACTTGAACAGCGCGAGCTGCTCGACAGCGGAAAATTCAGTGTAGTGGAACGATACCCGTTCGACTCGGCACGTAAGATGGCTTCGGTGATAGTGCGAGCGGCGAATGGTAAACACTTCCTGGCAATTAAAGGGGCGCCCGATGTGGTCCTGAAAAATGCCTCTGGCTTTATGGTCAACGGTGCCGTGGTAGCACGTACCCCATGTGCTACCGATGGTAGTTTGGCTCTTGCCAGCAACCCGGCAGAAGAGCTTGTTACAAGCTATGAGGCTGCGATCCAGGACTTTGCCCACCAGGCACTGCGCACCCTTGCGGTAGGCGTTCGTGAGCTGTCAGATGCGGATCTGGAGAAAGATCATGAGGAGTTGGAAAAAGACGTCACCATCCTCGGTCTGTTCGGCATCATGGATCCCCCTCGTCCTGAGGTGCGTGATGCGGTGAACAGCTGTTACGACGCAGGCGTTCGTACCGTCATGATCACCGGTGACCATGCGCTGACCGCCGCTGCGATTGCACGCGAAATAGGCATTATCCGTAGTGAAGAGGATCTGGTGGTCACCGGAGCCGAGCTGGATGAAATGAGTGACGACAAGCTGCGTGAAATCTGCCCGAAAGTGGCGGTGTTTGCCCGCGTTACCCCAGAGCACAAACTGCGGATTGTTCAGGCTCAGCAAGAAAATAATGAAGTTGCCGCCATGACCGGGGATGGGGTGAATGACGCGCCTGCATTGCGAAGAGCGGATATTGGTGTCGCGATGGGCATTACCGGTACTTCAGTGGCTAAAGATTCGGGTGATCTGATCCTGCTTGATGATAACTTCAGCACGATTGTCAAAGCAGTGCGTCAGGGACGCCAGATCTTCGATAACCTGCGTAAGTTTATCCGCCAGGCACTGACGGCCAACGTAGGTGAAGTCTCCGTGATCCTGATTGCGTTTTTAGCCATGGGACCGGCGGTGATCCTGCCGCTGACACCGCTGATGATTTTATGGATCAACTTGGTTTCTGACGGCCTGCCAGCACTGGCATTGGGGGTAGAACCGGAAGAGAAAGATCTGATGGAACGTAAACCGCGCAAGCGTAATGAGAGTTTCTTTGCTGACCATCTTGGTACCCGGATTGTGATTCGTGGCCTGGCTCTGGGCGGCATGAGCTACCTGGCCTTCAGTTGGGCACTGCAGTCCGGTCACGGCGCGGCATATGCACAAACCATGGCCTTTGCGATGCTGGTGTTTGCTCAGCTCTGGCACCTGTTTGATTCACGAACGTTCAGCTCGCTGTATCGCAAAAATCCATTCACCAACAAAAAACTGCTTGGTGCGGTGGCCATCTCTGCCAGCTTGTCACTTGGTGTGATTTATAGCGGAGTGGGTCAGGCTATTTTTGCCACACAGGCGCTGAGTGCAGCCCACCTGATAGGTATTATCCTGGCTTCGTCACTGCCGACGCTGGTGTTATCCGGGGTGAAAGAGCTGACCAAAATTAAGTTTGTCTAACTTCCCGGCATGAGGTTAACCGCCTCATGCCAGTATCAATCAAGCGTGAAAACAAGGGGGATATATGCGAGATGAAGATAAAGCCAATCGTTCTTTTGCCAAGTTTTTCCTAGGGTTATTTGCCGGGCTGACCATGATATCAAGCTGCCAGAGCTAGGTCGGCCATTACTCCCAGCAGTAGCCATTGATAGCCGTGGCTACTCTTTTTTTTTGGAGCTATTCGTGTACAAAGTTATCACCTATTCAATTTTGTTATTGGCTGGCCTGATCATGTCACAGCTTTTGCCAGCGACCATTGACAGCTACGCCAGCATCCAGCCAGTTATCTTTGCGCTGACCATGGTAGCATTGAGCTACATCATGATTAACGTCGGGCGAGAGTTTGAGATCGACAAAAACAATTTAAGGCAATATGGCTGGGATTACGTCGTCGCGATGACGACGGCGACCTTCCCCTGGATTGGTGTGGTTCTCTATTTTCTGCTGGTGTTGTTTCCGCAGACCATGTGGACCAGCAGTGAGGTGTGGAAGGAGCTGTTCATTATCGGCCGTTTTGCCGCGCCTACCTCTGCCGGTGTGCTGTTTGCGATGCTCGCGGCGGCAGGTTTGGGTGCTACGTGGGTATTTGCCAAAGCGAGAGTACTGGCGATTTTTGATGACTTGGATACGGTGCTACTGATGATCCCGCTGTCGATCCTCGTGGTCGGCTGGAATCCGATGATGGGTCTGATGCTGCTGCTGATGATTGCAATGCTGGCGGCGGGCTATCTCTATCTGCACCAGTGGGCGATCCCATCCAGTGCGCCGATGGTGTTGCTGTACTCTGTGGTGATCACGTTCGGCTGTGAGCTTTTCTATCTCGGAACGAAAGTGCATTTTGAAGTGTTACTTCCGGCATTTGTCCTGGGATGTCTGATGAAGTCCCAACATGAATCCCAACGTGATGAAAAGATATCAACCGTGGTCGCGGGGTGCTTTATGGTGCTGGTGGGCCTCTCGTTACCACAGGTGTTTGGTCCGGTAGCCATTTCGCCTGAAAACACCAGTGTCACCGCTGGGCTGGATTCCATGGGGATCCGCGAAATTGCCAAACACGTGTTGATCATTACCCTTATCGCCAATGTAGGCAAAATGTTCCCGCTGTTTTGTTACCGCAAGGTGGCCAGCCTTAGGGAGCGTCTGGCTCTGTCATTGGCGATGTGCCCGCGTGGTGAAGTTGGTGCTGGGGTGATCATGATCAGTATCGGCTATGGATTTGGCGGGCCGGTCCTTACCATTTCTATGCTGGCTCTGGCATTGAACCTGGTGATGACCGGAGGGTTTATTCTGCTGGTTAAACGACTGATTGAAGGTCATCAGCAAGAGGCTCTGATCCAGCCGCCCGTCCGGGTGCAGGCATAAAGTCGATTGGCCCCCAAGGTAAAATGCCGATCACCGTGAGTGATCGGCATTTTTATTGCGTAGAGGTTAAGATGGTTTATTGGGCACTGTCCAAATAAGCTTTAGAAGAAATATCGGTCCATGCGCGTACTTTGCTCAGATAGCTGGCCTGTGAATCAATGATTTGTTTGGCCAACGGATCGTTATTCGCCTGTTCCTGCAGCAGAGCGGTCGTGGCCTGTCGCATTGCCTGCAGTACTTTGGGCGGGAAATCTCGCACCTTTATGTCGGGGTACTCCGCCTGCATTGTTGCCCAGCTGCTGGCATTGGCATCCACGGCTTGAGTGTACATATCGAAAGCGGCAACACGGAACGCGGTTTCCAGGATAACTTGCAGGTCTTCAGGTAGTTTCGCCCAAGTTTTTTTGTTGACCAGAAACTGGGTTTCTGACCCGGGTTCATGCCAGGCGGTGTAGTAGTATGGCGCGATTTTTTGAAATCCCATGCGCAGATCAAAGGCCGGACCCACCCATTCCAGCGCATCTATCGTGCCACGCTCCAGTGAGGTATACAGCTCGCCCGGGGCAATATTGGTCGGTTTGGCTCCGACCCTTGCCATGACTTCACCGGCAAAACCGGGAATACGGATTTTCAGGCCCTGTAAATCATCCAGCGAGTGAATTTCCTTTTTAAACCACCCGCCCATCTGAATGTCGGAGTTTCCTCCCGGGAATGACAGGAGATTGTGTGGCGCGTAGACCTGCGCCATCAGCTCCATACCGCCGCCACGATAAAACCAGGCGTACTGTTCGGTTGCTATCATGCCAAATGGCATCGAAGAGAAAAACAGCGTGTTGGGGACTTTGCCTTTCCAGTAGTAAGAGCTGGAGTGGCCGAGATCATACTGGCCGGATTTGACCATATCAAACACCCCAAACGGCGCTTTGTGTTTGTTGGCCGAATCGATGCGGATCCGGAGCCGGCCATTGGACATCTGCTCCGCCAGTCTGGCCATGTTCTTACTGGCGTCACCGAGGATCGGGGTATTGGGGCCCCATGTTTCGGCGAGTTTCAGGTGATAGACGGTCTCTTTCGCTTGTAGCTGGAAGGGGAGCAGGGCGATCAGCAGCATCATCAGTTTGGGGAACAAGCGGGGTAATAGCTTGAGCATGTTTGGCTTCCTTGTTGTGGTTATTATTTCATCAATAGAGTCGGTATAAGTGGCTAACGAATCAATGCTGCTGCTGATGTGTAGCGATGAACGAAGCAGAGTAACCTGCTGGCATGTCGTTGGTATTCAGCCGAAGCCTCTGCCTGTTATGCATGGGCTGGGTAATTTCAGTGAATAGATGGCGGGGGGAGAGTGTGAAATCGTCATTTAAAAAGTGTTGCGGTAATCACGGCAACAAACCCGCGTGGCGGTGCTTTCATTGCCTTGCCTCTGGTGCGTTGTAAGGCCAAGTCCAGGCCGGAAGTCAGCAATTATCAATGCATAGCCTGTTAGTTGTAGTCAGATTTGCCGCATCAGCGGAGGGCAAAACTGTGCCCCGGATTGGGCTTTTGGTGGCGAAACTGCGCTATCTTGGACATTGCGTTGGTTCGGAAGTGATATTCAGGGGGATAAATGAAGGGCGTTTCTAATAAGAGTGCTATCTGGTTGGGTTTAAGTGTGATCATTGGCTTAGGCATGCTGGGTTTTTTCATTCAGCAAACGGCGATTCAGTATAAAGCGTATGAAAGAGTGGTGACAGTGAAAGGGCTGTCGGAAAGAGAGTATCCGGCTGATACGGTGATATGGCCAATCAAATTTACCGTGGCGAGCAACGACATGAGTGCCATGTTTGATCAAATCGATCAACAAACTGAACTGATCATGAGCTTTTTGGCTGATCATGGCATCAACCGCAGCCGGGTTTCGCTCTCATCGCCGTCAGTGATCGACCGTAAAGCCCAGCAGTACGGCGGCGAGCGCGATGCGGAGTTTCGTTATTTGGCGTCGCAGACACTGACTGTCTACAGTACAGAGGTGGAAGTGGTGCGAATGGCGATCAATAGTATTGGCCAGTTGGGCAAGCAAGGGGTGGTGTTTAATCAGGATCCTTATGAGAACCGCATTGAGTACAGTTTTACCCAGTTGAATGACGTTAAACCTGAGATGATCGAAGAGGCGACCAAAAATGCGCGCCAGGTGGCGTTGAAATTTGCCAAGGATTCACAGAGTTCATTAGGTAAGATCAAGCAGGCATCACAAGGGCAGTTTTCGATTAGCAGCCGGGACAGTAATACTCCGCAAATCAAAAAAGTCCGGGTGGTGTCAACGGTTCAGTACTATTTATCGGACTGACGCGTATCGGGCTAACACGCCGCGCCTTATCAGGCGCGGCGTGTCGTATTGCCGATATCGGAGTTAAAACATTACAGGATTGGATCGATATCTTGCTCGGTATGCTCACCTGAAACGACTTCAACCGGAGTGTAGTGCTGGTAGATCAGGAAGCCGTCTTCTGCGGTTTCATGGTTTTCCGGCGTATCGACGTACGCGGTGCAGGTGTAGCCCAGGGTATAGGTACCCGGGCCGACGAAACCAAATTCGTAGTCGTAAACGCGGTTGCCTTCTTCATCTTCCGAATCGTTGACACTGGCGATGGCCACCGGGGTGTTATACGGTTCTGGTGCGCCCATATCCCCCATGGTGGTTCGATCCATGGCACCTGCGTATAAATATATGGCATGCACAGCCTCGACATCATTGATCGCATTAAAGGTCGCACTGTCGGCGACACAGGCATCGTACTGAACGGGATTGACCGTACCAATGATGTGACCGGATTCTGATGCATTGACCAAAGTAACAGCGTTGCGCTGCATGTTCATATGATCCTGGCCTTGTGGATCAGCCAGCCCGCGGCGTAAATCAAACTCGACGATGTAACTGTTGAAGCCAGTTGCGATTTCAATCGCTTCACTGGGCTTGGCAAACACTAGTGTGCCCTGATCAGTTTGTTCTGGTTTGAAACCATAACAGCTGCCCTGGTTATTGACCACCAGCCCTTTGATGCTGCCATCGGTTTTTTCAACGAATGAGGTCGAAGTATCGCCCAGCAGGCGTCCCTCTTTGACGTACAGGCACATTGCGTAATGACCCGGAGCAAGCTCTTGCTCACTGATGATGGTCTCAGCATTGCTGCCCTGGTACTGCATCAAATCTACCTGGCGGAGCTGACCATTTTCACGTGCATCCATCAGGATATGAGCACCGTTTTGCTCACCGGTTTCCGGATCAATCGGTACCAGCACCACATCCTGAAAGCCCATTACCACTTTATTGGCATCATCAACCGGGGCATCAGACACGCCAAGCGAAAAGGTTGTCATATCGGGCGAGGAAGATGAGCTGTCGCCACCGCAGCCAGCCAGCAACAAACCGCCAGAGATGGCGAGTAGGGGATAAGTTATTTTTTTCATATTAGCCTCGAGCAATCCTTACAAACGTATGGAAAGGGTAGTATTGATTTGCCCTGGCAATGTCATTTATCCGTTATTATTAAGTTAATTATCAAAAGTGGGAAAGTTGGCGTCCCAGCAGGAATTATCTGTACAGGCAGTTAATGCTCTGTTCCTGCCGGGAGGCCGGATAATGCCGACGGGGTTCAGATTTTCAGCCAGGCTAATACCGCATCGGGTGTCGGAACGCTGCCGGAGTGCATGACCTGGCCATCCATCACCACGGCGGGGGTGGTCAACACATCGTAATTCATGATTTCCTCCATATCGGTAACCTTATCAACGTGGACGTCAATGCCGTGTTCTTGGGCTACCTGTTCAATCAGTTCCGCGGTTTTAACGCAGTTAGTACATCCTGAACCCAAAACTTTAAATACTTTCATCTTCATCTCCTAAAACTGCCAGAACGGCAAATTAAATATCCAGCCCATCAGCGTGAATGCGAACAGCAACAGGGCAAAAATCAACCCCAGCAGCCGCCATTGCATCACCTGTTTTAGCATAACGAATTCGGGCACACTTGCTGCAACCGTGCTCATACAGAACGCCAGGGTGGTACCAACCGGTAAGCCATTTTTGAGCAGGCTTTCCATAATTGGGATCACTCCGGTGGTATTTGAGTAAAGCGGAATGCCCAGTAATACTGACGCCGGTACCGACCACCACTGGCCTGCGCCCAAGTGTGTTTCAACCCAGCCGTCAGGCACAAAACCATGCAGGCCAGCACCGATACCGACACCTATTAATACCCATTTCCATACTCGTCCGACAATGTTATACATCTCTTGCCTGGCGAACTGATGGCGAAGGGATAATGTCATTGTAGCCCCGTCAGCGGAGGAAGGAGGCCCGCAGTTGCTTGCCGGTGGGTTGGTGTGCGCCTTATCCATGGCCTTAACTGCTAGTGGTTGTAGCCAGCGCTCTGCGCCAAGTTGGTCTAGCAACCAGCCGCCTAATACGCCGATCAGCATACCGGTGATCAGGTACACCAGGGTGAACTTCCATCCGAGTAAGCTGAACAAGAGCAAAATCGCGATTTCGTTGATCAGCGGGGAGGTGATCAGGAATGCCATCGTAATACCCAGGGGGATCCCGGCGGAGGTGAAACCGAGAAATACCGGAATACTGGAGCAAGAGCAAAAGGGCGTAATTGCGCCGAAAAAACTGCCGGCCAGGTAACCAAACCAACGTTTTTTTCCGGCTAAGTAATGGCGCACTTTTCCGATGTTCAGTGAGGCACGAAACAGGGCGATCACATAAATCATCACCACCAGCAGCACCATGATTTTGCTGGTATCTTCGATAAAAAAATGCATGGCAGCGGCGAGCTTGCTGCCGGTTTGCATACCAAAAATCTGGTAGGTGAACCAGTCGGCTAAACTGCTGAATATTTCAAACATATCGGCTCCCCAAACCGCACATTTCGCCTGAATGGTCCGTACGTTTTTTCATAACACACGTAACCGGCGGAATAGGTGTGGTTGTTGTTGTTCTTCTCTAGTTAGTTTGGGGGAGTTTCGCCGGAAGTGGTGAATATATTTGCTTGGTGAAGCGGCAGAGGCAGGTATTGTCTTTTTAGGTGTATCGCGTGGTTAACAGCGGCTTGCATCTCCCAATCAGTGAAGCAGCGCCGCAAACCGCGCTCTGGCATCTATTTTCTGGCCAGAACGAAAAACCCCACTCCGAGGAGTGGGGTCAAACTTCTACAGGAGCATTCATGTAGTTGTTTTTGGGGATATTACAGCAGAGGTTCAATCTCTCCTTTCAGAATCTCTGAGTGGGTACCAAAGATTGCCTGCATATTATTTTCAGATGGACGTACAACTGCCGTGGCACCAAGTTCTTTCAGACGTTCCTGATTTACTTTAGTCTCATCTTTTACTGTCATGCGTAGACGAGTGATACATGCATCGATTGAAACGATGTTGTCTTTGCCACCGAAAGCTTCCAGTACCAGTTGTGCTTGCTCAGAAGTTTCCAGCTCAGCCATTTCACCCATATCTTCTTCTTCGCGACCGACTGTTTTCAGATCCAGTGCTTTGATCAGCGTGGTGAACACTACAAAGTAGATAGCTGCATATACAAGGCCCATTGCAATCAGTAGCATACCGTTTGAAGAGTTGCCGTACAGTAGCGTGAAGTCGAACAGACCGTGGCTGAATGTTGTACCGTGTTTGATGCCCAACATGATCATCACTGGGAATGCTGTCGCTGCAATCAGAGCGTGAGCAACATACAGGATTGGCGCAACGAACAGGAAGGCAAATTCGATTGGCTCAGTGATACCAGTTAGGAATGAAGTCAGTGCTGCAGAGCCAAGAATAGAAGCTACTTTTAGCTTGTTCTCTGGTTTAGCAGTAATGTACATCGCTAGACATGCTGCTGGCAGACCAAACATTTTGAACATGTAACCACCAGCCAGGTTGCCCGCAGTTGGGTCACCAGCAAGGTAACGTGGGATTTCACCAGTTACGACTTCACCAGCAGCTGTTGTGAATGAACCAACTTCGTAGAAGAACGGCGCGTTCCAGATGTGGTGTAGACCGAACGGGATAAGTGAACGCTCAACAAAACCGTAGATGCCGAAAGCCAGTTCTGGAGATTGGTAAGCTGCCCAGTGTGAGAACGCCGCAATACCAGCGCCAATTGGCTGCCAAACAACCGCTAGGATACCGGCAACAATACACGCCGCCAGAGACGTTACGATAGGGACAAAGCGTTTACCACCGAAGAAGCCCAGGTAGCTCGGTAGTTTGATATTGTGGTATTTGTTGAACAGCTGTGCTGCCACTAAACCCATGATTACACCACCAAATACACCTACATCGGTGCCTTCAGCAACCACGCCAAGTACGCGAGACATAGTTAGGTAACCCAGTGCAGCGGCCAGTGCAGCAACACCATCATTTTTTGTGAAGCCAAGAGCTACACCGATGGCGAATAGCAGCGCCATGTTCGCAAACACACCCAGACCGGCCTCGGTCATGATCTGTGCGACAATTTCAGGTAAGAATTTTGCGACCTCAGAGTTACCACCGATGCCAAGTAAAATCCCCGCCGCTGGCATACATGCCACCGGCAGCATTAGAGATTTCCCCATTTTCTGCATAGTGCCGAAAACGTTCATATTTACACCCCCGTGTTTCAATATGGAGCTTAATCTACAGATTAAAGCGATTAGTTCAGTAATTTATTTATTTGATCTGAGTCGAATGTTGCCCTCGACTGCGGTTTATTTTAAGGAGTGAAATAAAAAAATATTCGAGTGACCTCACATAAAATGGAGTTTTTATAACCAGAGCGAATAATTGTGATCGCTTTCAGGTTGATGCGGTTTTGTTAATGTTGTTTGCGAAAAAAGCGGTGCGACGGTGAAGATTAGCCTAGTTAACGCCAGGCTATATCCCGGCAGTTAGTGGCTGGTTGGTTTCTGGTGGTGAGCCTGCGATAACAGGTTAAGGTATTGTTTTTAATTGGGTAAATTAAGGCAGATAAGCCGTTGGATCTATCGCCTGGAAATGAGCCCCTAGGGGTTGCCAGAGTCAGGCTTGAGCGCGGTATTAGTGTATTTACATCCGGGGATTGATGACAAATATTATGGAGCATCATTACGGATACAAATTAAAAATAAAATGCCATTACATTAGTGACTTAAATTGTGGCCAATGCTACAGGTATGAATAAAAGCAGAAAGTGAATGGTTAAGGCACGGCTTAGACAAAGTCGTGCCTTAAATTTACAGGTCAGGGGAACCGTCGGAATTATTGCTCCATCATTTTCATGTCAACAATTATTGGAAGGTGGTCTGTCACCGCTGGCCAATTGATATCAGCATATGGCGCGGTATTTTGCGGTACCACTACATCGTTAATCGCCCACACTTGTGCTTTGCTGGTCATGATGTAATCCACCTGAATTTCTGGGTTACCGGCAGGCCAGCTGCGGAAGTCCGTGTTTTCATCGGTAATATTATTCCAGTAGCGAGAAAGCTCCCGATAAGTCGCAGACTCGGGCACATCGTTCATATCGCCAAGCAATATTTTGATGCCGCGGCTATCAATCGCCGTATCATTGAGTTTTCTTACTTGATCCACCCGCATTGCTGGATCTTCTTTGGTATCTAAATGAGCATTGAAAACCGTGATTGGCGCGTCAAACCCAGGAACATCAATGTGGGCTTCAAATGCGATCCGCTGTTCACGATTACCGGAAGGAAGCTGAGTGATGTCAGTTTTCAGGATAGGGTGTTTTGAAGCGATGGCCAGGCCATACTGACCGCCGTCAAAATCAATCGCACGGCCAAACTCAATATTAAGCCCGGTCAGCTTGGCCAGTTGTTTCGGCTGATCAACACTGCCGCTGCGGCCGGTTAATACGTCAACTTCCTGGATTGCCACAATATCGGCATTTAGCGCTTTGATTGCTTGCGCAATTTCAGTCAATGTTGATACACGAGCAGCAGCCATATTGAAGGTCGCAACACGAATCGTAGGTGCCTGTTGTTCAGTATAAGCTTTATTAATCAAATTCGTTTGGGCTTGATAAGGTTCGCGATGTCCTCCTGCCATTGCCGTGGCGGTTATGGCAAAAGATAAAGGAATTAGCAGGCTCTTACATTTCATATCTTTCCTCTGGATAATATTAAGCAGTTAGTTATTTTGTTTAGTAAATTATTGATCCGAAATATAGTTTTCTACCGTGATGATAATCACGCAATTTTGATGCGCTTGTTGTTGCAGATCACAAATAATTGCGACGTACTTCAAATGGCTGAAAAGAGAGGTGGAGGGGTAAAGTGTTTATGAGTTTGTTTTAATTATTTTTTTTGAATGAAAATTATTGCGCGGTTGGCCTCGGTATATTCAGTGTATCGGTAACCCGGAAGCTAAGAAGTGCAGAGCCTGGCGCAGGATCGGTCTGGCAGGGAGCTGAGTTGAGGGGATGACTGCGTAATCGCTTAAGTTTTTATCAGGGCGAATGATCATTATGTAGTATGATCGCGGGACATATCCAGTTTAGTCATCCGTTAGTAAAAAGAGCCTATGTCATCAGAAAGAGGAATCGGGTTATTTGACAAAATTGTCATTTCCCTAGCGATCCTGGCTTTTATTGCCACCTTATTCAAAGTCGGCATCGGGGCCGCCTTGTTGAAGTTTGTATACATCATCGTGTTTTTTTATACTGCAAGAGCGTTGTGGCTTTGGATAATCGATAAGTCTTAGTTGAAGTTACGATCATCGCTCTTTGGGGTGTTGATGGCTTATATGGCTTATAATGTCGCTTGCTGCATCACAAGATCCCCCATTAGCTCTGATGGTAGGACGCGCAATTAGACCAGTTCGATTCGAGTCATCCGGTTACTGACGTCGTTCGTCGAAGTTTCGTTGTATCGGCGGTTATGGTTAGATTTGGCTGCAGGACTATTCTGAGACATAAAATGCCACCTTATGCACAACCGGTGGAGAGGGGCGCTGGTGCTGGTGGGTTGCTATTTATTGACAGCAAGCCTGGATGGCTTACAGGCCTGAACAGAACGAAAAAAGCCTGACGAGTTTCCTCATCAGGCTTTCAGGATTTGGTGGCCCCTCCCAGACTTGAACTGGGGACCAATCGATTATGAGTCGACTGCTCTAACCACTGAGCTAAGGGGCCTTAATAGGTCAACGATTATAGGGGAAGCACAGCAAGGTGTCTAGATACCTAAAGGGCCAATTGCGCTTAGTTTTTATCCACTTAGCACCAGAAATAACAAAAAAGGTGAGCTGGGCTCACCTTTTTACTATCTGCTGACGCATTTATTACTCATCGAGGAAGCTGCGTAACGTTTCTGAGCGGCTTGGATGGCGCAGTTTACGCAGTGCTTTCGCTTCAATCTGACGGATACGCTCACGGGTAACGTCAAACTGTTTGCCCACTTCTTCCAGAGTGTGGTCGGTATTCATGTCGATACCAAAACGCATGCGCAATACTTTCGCTTCGCGTGGTGTCAGGCCTGCCAGGACATCCTTGGTTGCCACTTTCAAGCTGGTTGAGGTAGCAGAGTCCAGCGGTAGTTCCAGCGTGGTATCTTCGATGAAATCACCCAGATGCGAATCTTCATCATCACCAATCGGGGTTTCCATTGAGATCGGCTCTTTAGCGATCTTCAGTACCTTACGGATCTTGTCTTCCGGCATTTGCATGCGTTCAGCCAGTTCTTCCGGTAGCGGTTCACGACCCATCTCTTGCAGCATTTGGCGTGAGATACGGTTGAGTTTGTTGATCGTCTCGATCATGTGTACCGGAATACGGATCGTACGGGCCTGATCCGCGATAGAGCGGGTAATGGCCTGACGGATCCACCAGGTCGCGTAGGTCGAGAACTTGTAACCGCGGCGGTATTCAAACTTATCCACGGCTTTCATCAGACCGATGTTACCTTCCTGGATCAAATCCAGGAACTGCAGACCACGGTTGGTGTATTTCTTGGCAATCGAAATAACCAGACGCAAGTTGGCTTCTACCATCTCTTTCTTCGCACGGCGGGCTTTCGCTTCACCGATAGACATGCGACGGCTGATCTCTTTGATGTTTTGAACGCTCAGAGAGGTCTCTTCTTCAATCATTTTTAGCTTAGTGACTGAACGGCGGATCTCTTCTTCATTACGTTTGATTTTCTCTGCGTATGGCTTATCGGATGCAAGAACTTCATCCAGCCACGCTTCGGTCGACTCGTTACCGGTGAACAGGGCGATGAACGATTTTTTCGGCATCTTACCGTATTCAACGGTTGCACGCATGATCAGGCGCTCTTGGGTACGAACGCGATCCATGGCCGTGCGCAGTTCATTCACTAAATGGTCGAACTGTTTCGGTGTCAGACGGAACTCTTTGAACACGTCCAACATCAGCTCGTTGGCTACCGTTGCTTTCGGGCTTTCTGAACCGTATTCGTTGATCGCCAGCTGAAGGTTCTGGTAAGTACTGCGCAGTTGGTTGAATTTCTCAAGAGCAACCTCAGGGTCAATACCTACGTCTTCTTCTGAGTCTGAATCTGACTCATCACCGTCTTCATCTTCTTCTTCGTCGATGTCGGTTTCGTCTTCGTCTTTCAGATCCGATTCTGCCAGCTCTGAGCCGATGTGGGTGGCGGTTGGGCCAACAGATTCATCCGCATCCGGATCGACAAAACCTGAAATCAGGTCAGTCAGGCGAAGTTCCTCGGCCTGAACTTTGTCAAACTGCTCGAGAATGTATGGGATCGTACCCGGGTATTCAGCAACAGACGATTGAACTTGGTTAATACCATCTTCAATCCGTTTTGCGATGTCGATTTCGCCTTCGCGGGTCAGCAGTTCAACGGTACCCATTTCGCGCATGTACATGCGCACCGGGTCGGTTGTACGGCCAATTTCGCTCTCTACACTCGAAAGCGCAGCAGCGGCTGCTTCGGCAGCATCTTCATCGGTAATGTTTGTGTCATCACTCAGCGCAAGGTCATCGGCATCCGGCGCGGTTTCTACCACTTTGATGCCCATGTCGTTGATCATCTGAATGATGTCTTCTACCTGTTCTGAATCTACGATTTCAGCAGGTAGGTGGTCATTTACTTCGGCGTAGGTCAGATAGCCTTGCTCCTTGCCTTTAATAACAAGTAACTTTAGCTGTGACTGCGGATTTTGATCCATAGACGGTATCCAACTTCGTAATCTAGTGAAGGAATCAGTATGCGAAATGCAAACCACTTACTATAACAAATTAAATTGTTGCTGACTAATTAATCAGGGTTACGCTTTTAAATCTAGCATAAGTGCTAGCAGCTCCCTTTTCTCTTCGGCTGATAAACCGACAGTTCTTGCTTTGGCCTGCAGGGTTTCAATTTGTTTTTCTACGCACTGGGCAATAATTTTATCCAGTGAGTCTAAAAATATTTCTTCTTGATTGTCTTCATCGAGCGGAATGTCCCAGCTCGCAAGACGAGACAGAAGGGTCTCATTTGGGCTATTGCGCCAATGCTCTAACAATTGGCCTGTGTTTATATGGGGATGGCTTTGACATTTATCAAGCACATCGGCAAATAAACTCAATCCGGGTATGGATAACTCCCTTACACTGGTCAGGTCGGGTACCAGGCTAGCGTACTGAGGATTTTGGATCAGTAACGCAATGACCTCACGCATTGGCGTGCGTTTGATTTCTTTGTGCGGTTGAGGGCGTTGCTCCTCTTTGTTTTGCTTAGAAATCAACTGTTGTAATTGATGTTCGTCAACCAGCCCGAGACGACGGCCAAGTAGTTCTCTCAAGTATAGTCGTAAAGTGCCGCCAGGGACTTTATCGATCAACGGAACTGCGAGAGTGCTCAGTTTTGCCATGCCTTCTTTGCTGCTCATGTCCACTTGCTGGGTTAAGGAGTTGAACATAAATTCAGATAAAGGCATCGCATTTGTTACTTGCTGTTCAAAAGCGGCTTTGCCGTGCTGGCGAATAAAGGAATCCGGATCTTCACCATCGGGCAAAAACATAAACTTCAGCTGCCGGCCATCGGTTAAGTAAGGCAGTGCGTTTTCCATCGCGCGCCACGCTGCTTCCCGGCCTGCCCGGTCACCGTCGTAACAGCACACTACAGTACCGGTTTGGCGAAACAGTACCTGCAAATGGTCACCGGTGGTTGACGTGCCGAGCGAGGCGACAGAATAATCTACGCCATATTGCGCCAGTGCAACGACATCCATATAGCCTTCCACTACTAAAATCTGCGGTGGTTCACGGTAGGCTTGCAGCACTTCGTAAAGGCCATACAGCTCTTTGCCTTTATGGAATATCGGCGTTTCCGGTGAGTTGAGATATTTGGGGGTGCCGTCACCAATCACCCGGCCACCAAAGCCGATCACCCGCCCGCGTCTATCGCGGATCGGGAACATCACCCGGCCGCGAAAGCGGTCGTAGCGGTTGCCTTTGTCGTTTTCGATCAGCATGCCGCCGCTGACCAGCATGTCCTGGGTCTCTTTGTGCTGACCGAAGTTCTTACGGACTAAATCCCACTCATCCGCGACATAGCCGATGCCAAACTTCTGCACAATTTCGCCAGACAGACCACGGTCTTTCAGGTACTCAATCGCGACTTTGCTTGCCGATTGCTTGAGTTGGTTGCGATAGAACTGCGCAATGCTGGCCATCAGATCGTAAAGGCTACGCTTTTCGCTGCTGCTGGCTTGTGGGCCGGATTTAAACTGACCAGTGCCGCCACTGCGTTGTTCGCGTGGTACATCCAAACCAAGGTAAGACGCCAGCTCTTCAATCGCTTCAACAAATTCGAGCCGTTCATATTCCATCAGGAAATCGATGGCGTTGCCGTGCGCACCACAGCCAAAACAGTGGTAGAACTGCTTTTCCTGGCTGACGCTGAATGAGGGGGTTTTCTCATTATGGAAGGGGCAGCAGGCGCCGTAGTTTTTGCCTTTTTTCTTAAGTTTTACCCGTGCGTCTATGATATCGACAATATCAAGCCGAGCCAGAAGGTCATCAATAAAACTGCGGGGGATGTGTCCAGCCATAAAACCTAACAAAAAAGAAAATCAAGCGTGTGGATGTGTTATCCAGATACAAACAAGCCGTGCGTTCCAAAGGATAGCACGGCTTGCTGCAATCGGGTGTGAGTATTAAGCCAGCTTAGCGCGAACTAAACCGCTTACTTTACCCATATCTGCGCGGCCTTGAATCTGTGGTTTCAAAACACCCATTACTTTGCCCATGTCTTGCATGCCAGCTGCACCGGATTCAGTAATCGCGTTGTCAATCAATGCGGCTACTTCCTCGTCAGTAAGTGGTTGAGGCATAAAATCCTCAAGAACAGTAATTTCGGCTTGTTCCACGTCAGCAAGATCTTGACGACCTGCTGCTTCATATTGCGCGACAGAATCGCGACGCTGTTTAACCATTTTAGTCAGCACGGCAATAATGTCGTCATCGCCCAGAGTGATCTGTTCGTCAACTTCACGTTGCTTGATGGCTGCTAGAGCTAAACGAATAGTACCAAGGCGCAGTTTGTCCTTGGCTTTCATCGCTGATTTTTGCTCTTCTTTGAGTTGTTCAATCAGAGCCATAACTAAATTCCTTTACCGGAGTCCAGTTATTAGTACAGGCGAACGCGACGAGCGTTTTCGCGAGCTAGCTTCTTAGCGTGACGCTTTTGAGCTGCTGCTTTAGCGCGTTTGCGAACTGTAGTTGGTTTTTCGTAGTGCTCACGACGACGCACTTCAGAAAGGATACCTGCTTTTTCGCAAGAGCGCTTGAAACGACGTAGAGCAACGTCGAACGGTTCGTTTTCACGTACTTTAACTACTGGCATATGCCTTTCACCTCAGGGGTTATTCGTTAGCGCTGGTAATCAACAGACCAAATCACAAATGTTTGGTCTCTAACCAGCTTGATCAAAAATGGTGCGGAATTTTAATCCGATCACCAGGGTTTTGTAAAGCCTTTTATCGCTTATTGTCTGTTCAAAATTTGTTTGCCGCAACAAGGCAAGGTAATATGACGCCAAATTTCCTTTTTATAGATAGCATACTGAGAAAACCATGCGCATTATCGGTATTGAAACTTCCTGTGATGAAACAGGTATCGCCATTTATGACGATGAAAAAGGCCTGTTGTCGCACAAATTGTACAGTCAGGTGAAATTGCACGCGGATTACGGCGGCGTGGTACCTGAGTTGGCTTCTCGTGATCACGTGAAGAAGACCATTCCGCTGATCAAAGAGGCGATGAAGGCGGCGAACCTGACGCCGAAAGACATTGATGGCGTGGCTTATACGGCTGGGCCGGGGCTGGTGGGCGCGTTACTGGTTGGTGCGACGATTGGCCGCAGTGTGGCGTATGCCTGGGGGGTGCCGGCGGTGCCTGTCCATCATATGGAGGGCCACCTGCTTGCCCCGATGCTGGAAGATAACCCACCGCCATTCCCGTTTGTCGCGGTGTTGGTGTCTGGTGGCCATTCGATGATGGTCGAAGTCAAAGGCATTGGTGAGTACAAAATTCTCGGCGAATCGATCGATGATGCCGCCGGTGAGGCATTTGATAAAACCGCTAAGCTAATGGGGCTCGATTATCCCGGGGGGCCATTGCTGTCTAAGCTGGCTGAAAAAGGTACCCCGGGCCGGTTTAAGTTCCCACGCCCGATGACGGACAGGCCCGGGCTGGATATGAGTTTTTCCGGTTTGAAGACCTTCACCGCCAATACTATTGCTGCCAATGGCGACGATGAGCAAACCCGTGCTGATATCGCTTATGCATTTGAAGATGCGGTGTGTGCCACGTTAGCGATCAAGTGTAAGCGTGCACTGGAGCAAACCGGGATGAAGCGGATTGTGATTGCCGGTGGTGTGAGTGCCAACCGCCGCCTGCGCGCTGAGCTGGAAAAGTTGGCGGAGAAAATCGGTGGAGAGGTGTACTACCCACGCACTGAGTTTTGTACCGATAATGGTGCGATGATCGCTTACGCCGGGATGCAGCGTTTGAAAAATGGTGAAGTCGCGGATATGTCGGTTGAAGCGCGACCGCGCTGGCCAATCGACCAGCTAACGCCGATCGCTTAATCAAATTTTCGCCTGCTGGGGTGAAATAGATACAACATGACAAAGGTCTCTGTGAATCAGAGGCCTTTATTTTTAGTTATCTGATTGAAAGGCCTTGCGTAAAAGCCTAACTGATGCGAGCAGTGTTGCTTGGGTTCAGTGATAGGATTGTACGGAAGAACAAGAAATGGATATAACAATGAACAAGTTTGAAATTGAAGGTCAGCAGCTTGCTTACCTGGATAAAGGCGAAGGTCCGGTGTTGTTGTTTGGTCACAGCTACTTGTGGGATAACCAAATGTGGGCGCCACAAATTGAAGCGTTAAGCCAGTCTTACCGGTGTATTGTGCCGGATCTTTGGGCGCATGGTGAATCGGATGCCGCGCCTGCTGCTACTCGATCTTTGGGGGATTACGCTCAGCAGATGTTAGCGTTGATGGATCATCTGGCGATTGAACAATTCTCAGTGGTGGGCTTGTCCGTTGGCGGGATGTGGGGCGCAGAACTGGCTGCACTGGCACCGCAGCGGGTCAAATCGCTGGTGCTGATGGATACCTTTATTGGTCTGGAGCCGGAAGTGACCCATCAGAAGTACTTTGCGATGCTGGATAGCATCAGCCAGTTGCAGTCAGTACCACAACCGATCGCTGCTGCCGTTGTACCGCTGTTTTTTGCCAATGATGCCGAGCAGGCTAACCCGGAGCTGGTCGCCTCATTTAAGCACCGCCTCGAAGCCTTGCAAGGCGAGCGTGCTGTGGAAGTTGCTCGTGTGGGACGAATGGTGTTTGGCCGTCGTGATATGATCGAAGCGGCGGAAAACTTTGCTTTGCCGACGCTGATTGCGGTTGGCCGAGAAGATAAGCCGCGTCCGGTGTTTGAGTCTTATCTGATGCACGATTGCATCACCGGCAGTGAGCTGGTCGAGATCCCCGCCGCTGGCCATATCAGCTCGTTAGAGCAGCCTGAGTTTGTCAGTCAGATGTTGCTCAGCTTCCTGAATAAAGTTCATGCGTAAGCGTCAATAACAAACTCGGCGTCAGGCCGAGTTTTTTTCGCCGATTTTCGGCTCTTCACCAGCCAGCAGGCGGCGAATGTTCTGATGGTGTTTAAATACGATCAGGCAGCACAACATCGCGACGGGTAAGGTGTACTGTGGCTTGAACATCCAGGCATAAAATGGCGTAACTAATACCGTGACAAGCGCGGCTAAAGAGGAATAGCGGAACAGCATCGCGACCGCCAGCCAGGTGAGCATTACCAGGCCGGTCAGATCCCAGCCGATTGGTGCAATAGCACCGAGTGCGGTTGCGACCCCTTTGCCACCCTTGAAATGAAAAAAAATCGGATACATGTGGCCGAGGCAGGCGGCGATGGCAATCACGCCCAGAATGATCGGGTCGATACCGAGAAAATAACCGCTCCAGACCGGAATGGTGCCTTTGAGCATGTCACACAGTAATACCGCTAACGCTGGCCCCTTACCGCCAATACGCAGCACGTTGGTCGCTCCCGGGTTATGTGAGCCGACTTGACGTGGGTCTGGCAGTTTTAACAGCCGACAAATCAACACCGCGCTGGAAATCGAACCCAGCAGATAGGCGGCCATTGTCATTATCAGTGCCAGTGCGTCCATAAAAGTCCTTGGTGGGTTGGAATGTGGTGCCCATTTCCCGCTGACTTGCTATCATAGCGCGAAATCGTGTTTTGAAAAAACTCTCTTTGCGATAGAACTTGCAATATGTAATGTCTTGTATATAAAGAAGCGTCGCGGTTTAGCAAAGTTTACGATCAATTTACCCTCGCGGGTATCCGACCTCTGTAACAGAAGGACAAGAGATGGCTCTGGATAAAGTTTTTATTGAACAGTTAGAAGTGATCACCACGATTGGGGTGTACGACTGGGAACAGCAAATCAAGCAGAAACTGGTGCTGGATATTGAAATGGCACATAACAACCAGCCAGCCGGCCAGAGCGATAATGTGCAGGACGCGCTGGATTATGCGCAGGTGAGTGAGGTGGTACTAGAGCATATTGAACAGGGGCGTTTTTTGCTGGTCGAGCGTGTCGCGGAGGAAGTCGCTGAGCTGATCATGCAGCGTTTTGCTGTGCCTTGGGTAAGAATTCGCCTGGCTAAACCGGGTGCCGTGCCTCAGGCGCGAGCTGTGGGGGTTGTGATTGAGCGAGGTCTGGCATGATCTCGACCTATATCGGTGTCGGCACCAATATTGACAGAGAAAAGCATGCCCGGGTGGCTTACCGCGAGCTGCATCATCTGGGAGTGGATCTGCAAGTATCGCCGGTATATGAATGTGCACCGATAGGATTTAGCAGTCAGAATTTTTACAACTTTATTATCAGCCTGAACACGGAGTTGTCGCTGAATGAGTTTGTCCGTCGCTTGCGCGAGATTGAATACAAATGGGGACGGGCCGAAGATGCGCAAAAGTACCAGGATCGGACGCTGGATCTGGATGTGGTGCTGTTTGGTGACTGTGTCTCGGCGCAAAACCCGGAATTACCTCGCAGTGATATTTTCAAATATCCTTTCGTAACCAAGCCGATGTATGATCTGCAGCCTGATTTACTTATCCCCGGCGATGGCCGTTCAGTCGCCCAGGTTTGGCAGGCTATGCAACCCATCGATTCCTTACGGCCAGTTTTCCTTTCCTTTTGATTTTTGAGTAAGTTTAATGAGTTATTTAGAAGCCTTTCTTCTAGCCCTGATCCAGGGCTTGACCGAGTTTTTGCCCATTTCCAGCTCCGCCCATCTGATTTTACCGTCAGCCATTCTTGGCTGGGAAGATCAGGGGTTAGCTTTTGACGTAGCGGTGCATGTCGGCACGCTGGCGGCAGTGGTGATCTATTTCCGTCATGAAGTGATCACGCTGTTTCGCGCCCTGTTCGGTTCGCTGTTTCAGGGAGAGCGGAGTAAAGAAGCTAAGCTGGCGTGGATGATCGTGATTGCCACGATCCCGGCGTGTGTGTTTGGGTTACTGATGAAAGACGTCATTGAAGTGTACCTGCGCAGTGCCTATGTCATTGCGACCACCACGATCATCTTTGGCTTGCTGCTGTGGTGGGTCGACAACACGGCTCAGTTACATGCCGATGAATACCAGACTGGATGGAAAAAAGCCGTGTTTATCGGGGTGGCTCAGGCGCTGGCGATGATCCCGGGCACCTCCCGCTCCGGTGCGACCATCACTGCGGCGCTGTATCTCGGCTTTACCCGTGAAGCGGCGGCGCGTTTTTCGTTTTTGATGTCGATTCCGATCATTACTCTGGCAGGCAGTTACTTAGGCCTGAAGCTGGTCACCAGCGGTGAACCGGTGCATGTTGGCTTTTTGCTTACCGGTATCTTCACTTCGTTCGTTGCCGCTTACCTGTGTATTCACTTTTTCCTCAAAATGATTTCACGTATGGGCATGACCCCGTTTGTGATTTATCGCCTGATCCTGGGAGCGGGGTTGTTTGCTTTTTTGCTCAGCGCATAACATGGCCTGAACCATTTTCGCCCGCTCCATGAGCGGGCGTTTTGTTTTCTGGCTATTTGTTGAGTGCCACTCTTACTGCTTCTGTCCGGCGCTTTTCCTGTTCATCACGAATTTCAGCGCCTTTGAAGCCTGCGCGGATAATGGCCTGTACCTCAACCGCTGCCGCTGCCTGATAAGCTCGGGTGATGATTTCTGCTTGTGGGTAGGCCTGCTGCTCACAGCCTCGACGGCCGGCATGATCGGCCTGGCAACACAGCAAGATCTCCGCCAAACGCTGCGGTTTACGCCATACATCAAATTTATTGAAGATTTTGATGATGGTTTGTGGCCTCAGTTCGGCGGCGCGGTGAATATTCGAGTGCTGTTCACACACCATCAGCGCCAGATCGCGAAATTCGTTCGGCACCCGAACCCGCTGGCACAGCTGCTTGATGAGCGCCAGGCCGGTATGACAGTGCCGTTTATGGCTCGGCCACTCGCTGGGGGGAGTGACGCCTTTGCCTAAGTCGTGTACCTGGGCGGCGAAGCGAACCAGCAGCGAAGCGCTGAGCTGAGCTGCCTGACGGGCGACCAGCAGGGTATGCACGCCGGTGTCGATTTCCGGGTGCCATTTTTCCGGTTGGGGCACGCCAAACAAGGCGTCCAGCTCGGGTAATATTACCGCCAGTGCATTACAGTCACGTAGTGTCGCTAAGAATACGTCCGGCCTCGGGGTCGATAACGATTTGTGCCACTCTTGCCAAACTCGCTCTGGGGTTAGCGTGCTCAGCTCCCCGGACTGAACCATATCACGCATTAACTGCATGGTTTCGTCAGCAATGCTAAAGCCAAGTGGTGTCAGTTTGGCGGCAAAGCGTGCCACACGTAATACCCGCAACGGGTCTTCGATGAAGGCTTCCGAGACATGCCGAAGTACTTTATCGGCAAGGTCTTGCTGGCCAGCATAAGGATCATGCAGGATGCCGGCGTCATCGATAGCCATAGCATTGATGGTCAGATCGCGACGGCGCAGGTCTTCTTCCAGAGTGACTCCGGGATCAAAAAAACAGTCAAACCCGGTATAACCCTGACCTGATTTACGTTCAGTGCGGGCCAGCGCGTACTCCTCTTTGCTTTGTGGGTGCAAAAAAACCGGGAAGTCCTTGCCGACAGCAGTAAAGCCTTGTGCAAGCATGTTGTTCGGGGTCGTTCCGACCACCACCCAATCTTTGTCATAGTTATCAATACCGAGCAATTGATCGCGAACTGCTCCACCCACTAAATAAACTTGCACGATGACCTCTTAAATTGTTGATATGGCATTGGACATTGTAGCAAGCAATGGTACTTTTCCTGAAATCCAACTCACGCGATGCGGCTGATAAGCCGTGTCCTAAGTGTGATTTGGTTAGCGTCCCGGATGAAAGGCTCACAATTGCTGGTGTCACTTTGTCTCGTCCTGGGGAGATCCCGTTATAATGTAGGGATTGGGTTTGAGTTGGAGATCCTATGTATAAGGACTTTTTTGGGTTTGTCGAGCTGCCGTTTTCTATTGTTCCAAACTCGCGTTATTTGTATTTGAGCCAGCGTCATAAAGAGGCCATCACCCACCTGCAGGCCGGTTTGGGTGAGGGGGGCGGTTTTGCGATGCTGACCGGCGAGGTGGGCACCGGCAAAACCACGGTTGCCAAAGCCATGTTGGCGAACTTAAACGACAACACCAAAGCCGGGCTGATCCTTAACCCGACCTTTTCCAGCCGCGATTTGCTCGAAGCTATCTGTGATGAGTTCCGGCTGGGTTATCCCGAAGAGGCAACTCTGAAGCAGCTTAACCAGGCCATTCACCGTTATCTGCTAAGTAACCATCAGCAGGGCTGGCAGACATTGCTGGTGATTGATGAAGCCCAGCACTTGTCTGCTGAGGTCTTGGAGCAGCTCCGTTTGCTGACCAATCTGGAAACCGATACCCGTAAGCTGTTAAAGGTACTGTTGGTCGGTCAGCCAGAATTGCAGACCTTGCTGCAAACCACCCAACTGCGCCAGTTGGCGCAGCGGATCACCGGCCGCTACCACCTGTTGCCGCTGGATGAGAAAGAGACGGCGGATTATATCGCCTTTCGCCTGCATACCGCGGGTGGCCGCCAGCAGTTATTTGCCCGCAGTTCAATCCAGATGATCGCGAAGTACAGCCATGGCATTCCACGCCTGATCAACCTGATCTGTGATAAAGCGCTGCAGCTGAGTTATCACCAGGGTAACCCGGCGCTTGATAAGCAGGTGGTACAGCGTGCCTGTGAAGAGGTGATGCAGTTTCAGGCTAATATTTATCAGCAAGATAAGCCCGTGCGCGCGTTTGTCTGGCCAGCCTGGGGGACCGCGTTGATTGGGTGTATGGCTGCCGCTCTCGTAGGCTGGGGAGCGCTTCAGCAGCTCCCGCCAAAGCTTGACGGTACCGTGGAGTCACCGACTGTTACGGCTGCGCCACCGGTGGTTGCTGAGGTGGTTGAGCAGACACAGCTCAGTGCCAAACAGCGTGGCCAGTTGTTGGCGCAGACCCAGTCCAGCCTGGCGGTCAATGAACTGTATCGCCTATGGGGATATCAGGCTTCAGTGCGGGATAATTTATGTTTATCTGAACCTCAGTCGACCATGCGCTGTGAACGCAGAATGGTCACGTGGACGCAGCTGGTAGAGCAAAACCGTCCAGTGATTCTGGAACTGAATTACCAGGGGCAAGTCGGTTACGTGGTGCTTTATGCTTTGGGGGAGGAAGAGGTCGAGGTTCTCAACGGCCAACAGCGCCTGCGCTTACCAACGGCGTGGCTGCAGCCTATGTGGCAAGGCAACATTATTGAGCTGTGGCAGGCACCACTGCGGGAAACACTGCGCCTTAACATGACCGGCCCGGCGGTGGCGGTTTTAGATGGTTTATTGGCCCAAGCAGTCGGTGAACCACCTTTGGGGACCTCGACATTTGATCAGGCGTTGCAAGAGCGAGTGGAACTGTTTCAGCGTTGGCAGGGAATGGGCGTGGATGGTATTGCTGGCCAGCGGACTCTGCAGCGATTGCAACGCAGTGTGCAAATTGAAGCACCACAGTTACACGCGATCAGCAGCAGTGAGGAGGCATAATGTCTGTAGCAAAGCATTTAGGGTTATTATTGCTGCCCATCAGTACTGCCGCATTAGGGGTGGCATGGCACTTAAACTATCTGCCGGTGAATGTTGTGCCGTCGGCTGAAGAGGTGGCGCCTGCACGGCCGCCATCCAGGGAGGTATCACCGTTTAGACAACTGAGTTACCCACAACCGGCACATTTGGCCCAGCTTTCACGTGACTGGCCTATCGCAGAGCTTCCTGATGCGACAGAAAGAGAGCCAGCAGCGAGTAAGCCGTATTACAGCGATGAGGTTGATTTATCACTGGATGAATTAGATCTCTCTTCGTTAGCTCCGGAACTGGCACGTAAAGTGGAAAATGCGCTGGCTGCAACCTCAGATAATGCGCCGGCGGCGATGAATGATCTTGAACGGGATAGCTACCATTGGCAGGGGCGTCTGCCGGCGCTGAATTTGCAGACCCACATGTACACCAGTGACAGCAAACGGCGATGGGTGAAAATCAATAATGTGGAATACCATCAAGGCGATGTGATCGAAGGTGTGGTGGTGTTGCAGGAGATACAGCCACAAGCGGTTGTGGTTGAGTTTGAAGGCGAGCGTATTCGTATTCCGGCTCTGTATGAGTGGCAGGGCTAGCGGTGCAATAAGAAAAAGGCCACAATTTGTGGCCTTTTTCTTTGTTGTTTCTTAGTAGTCAGGGAGCTTACGCCCAGCCTGCTGGTGATTTTTTCCTGCGCGGAATGATGTGTGGAAGGATCAAACCAAATAGCAGGCCTAAACCGGCAACCCCACCACCGTAGGTGAAGTACTTGAGGAGCATGTCGTCTTTCTGGGTATCCAGTTTAGCACGTAGTTCACGGTTTTCTGTTTGCACAGAAGTCAGCTGGTTGCTGATCTCAGAGTACTTGCTTTCCAGATCAGAAATTTGCTGGTTACGTGTTTCCAGTGAATCGGCCAGCCCGGCCTTTTCTGCATCGGCCGTTGTACGGGCATTCGCCAGTTGTGCTTTGACTTCCGCCAGTTCTTTCTCGACGCGAGGCAGGCGAATGGCCATGCTTTCTTGTTTAGTAACGAACTTGCTTTGCACCCAGCCGGTACGGCCGCGCTCATCGCTAACTTGCGTATAGCCAGTGTCTCGGTTGGTTTGCAGTTGTTTCACTTTCGAACCCGCATTGACGCTACCGATGATTCGGTAAGTGTTGTTTGGGCCAGAGTGCATAAAGGTGAAGAGGTCATCAGAAATATAACGATCCGCTGCGAATGCTGCTGGTGCGGCAAGCAATGTGAACAGAACCGTGATGATAAGTTTTTTCACAGTAAATCCCTTAACGGTTTTCTTAGATACGGCTTTGGCACCCATTGATTGGAGCCGGAAATAGTCGAATAGTATGCAGTTTCAAACTTCGGTGCAACAAAGAAGGGAGGCAAAGCCTCCCTTTCTGTGCGTTTGAGTCAATAATGACAAAGCGTTTACATTTTACTGACTGGGAGCGTTACGCAAACGCACCCTGAATCGCGTAGAAGAACACGACCGCCAGCAATGCACCAGCAGGCAGGGTGACCACCCAAGAGGCGACGATGTTACGTACCACACCCAGGTTAAGTGCCGCGATACCGCGAGCAAAACCAACTCCGAGAACCGCACCGACCAGAGTTTGAGTGGTCGAGATAGGCAGGCCCGTACCAGATGCCAGTACAACGGTACACGCAGTCGCAAGCTGGGCCGCAAAGCCCCGGCTTGGTGTTAGTTCAGTGATCCCGGTACCGACGGTTGCCATTACCTTGTGGCCTAGTGTGGCCAGGCCCACTACGATACCAAAACCACCCAGCGGAAGAATCCACCATGCGATGGCGCTTTTGCCGGTGATTTCGCCCATGTGTTCAACCGTTGATACCACGGCAGAAAGAGGACCAATTGCGTTGGCTACGTCGTTTGAGCCGTGAGCAAATGCCATTGCACATGCTGTGATGACCATCAGCACGCTGAAAATACCTTCAACGCCACTGAAGCTATGATCGTCTTCGCGGTTGGCAAATTTCTTCTGGATGTAATAGTAACCGCCTGCCATCACGATGGCAGAAAACAGCGCAGACCACATCCATGCTTCACCGTTGCTTAGGTGCAGGCCGACGTGTTTCAGGCCCTTCTTAATCGTTACCAGTGCGATCACCATAGTGGTGATAAACATGTATACCGGGACAAAGCGCTTGGCATTGAACAGCGGGTTTTCCGTATCAAAGATCAGGCGTTGTGCACTGACAAAAATTACATAGGCGAAGAAGCCAGAGATCACCGGAGTAATGATCCAACTGCCGACAATCCCCTTTACGCTACCCCAGTCGACGGCCTCGGTGCCGACTGACACACAGGCGAAACCGATGATAGCACCGATGATTGAGTGAGTGGTTGATACCGGCCAGCCCATGTAGGAAGCAAGCAGTAGCCAAGTACCAGCAGCAAGAAGCGCTGACATCATACCGTAGACAAGAACGTCAGGCTGATGGGCAAATAGAGATGTTTCGATAACACCTTTACGGATAGTGTCGGTTACTTCACCACCTGCAAGATATGCACCCGCAAATTCGAAGATCATCGCAATGATGATAGCTTGTTTTACGGTTAGCGCTTTTGAACCCACCGATGTACCCATCGCATTAGCCACGTCATTCGCGCCAATACCAATCGCCATCATGAAACCAAAAATCGCTGCAACAATAATCAGGACAGTGCCGTAGTTCGCAAGGATATCCATCGTAATACCTAGTTGTTTTATAACAAGCGGAACAAAATTTTACGCGCGCCAAACCGTAAGACGATGAAAATATTCATCGTCCATCTGACACGGGTTCATTATGCTCTTCGTTATGTCGTTAACTTATGTTTTAAGATCGAGATAGCATCACTTCCAAACGAGCACCTACGCGCTGCGCCTGGTCGGCAATACCACCTACCCATTCAAGAATCTTGTATAAGAACATGACATCGATCGGGTTCATGTCAGATTCAATCGCCATCAGTTGTCGGCGTAGTTCAATCTGCATTGCGTCGGTATCATCTTCGATAGTGTCTAACTGATGAATCATTTCAGCAACAAGTGTTACTTCACGGCCTTTGAAGCCGGTCTCTAGCAGTTCATCAAGTTCATTGATCACCTTTTGCGCTTGATCCGCGGCGTCAAGGCAACGTTGAACGTAAGCGAGGAAGTTTGGTTGGAGTGCTTCAGGAATGACAAGCTGACGACCATATACGCGGCCAGCAATGTCTTTTGCAAGGTTAGCCAGTTTGTCCTGTTGAGTCAGAAGCTCAAGCATGTCAGTCCGGTCGACTGGCATAAACAAACCGCGAGGCAGTTTTAAACGGATTTCACGTTTCAGCACATCCGCTTCTTTCTCCAGGTGAGAAATCTGTGCACGGATTTCGGCTGCTTTTTCCCAGTCACCCTTTGAAGAGACTTCAAAGAACTTAACCAGGTGTGAACAACATTCGTTGACACACACAACGTGGCGTTGCAAAGGCTTAATTGGGGACTTTGCAAATAACCCCATAATTGTATTTACTGGCATGGTCATTCAACCTAATAACTATAACCTAAAAAGAACATACACCATTTCGTGGCGAAATGTTGAGCGATGGCTATAAAGGCGCGCATGGTAACGCATTAAATGGCTCATTAAAACTGTTTTAGATCATCATTACGGCGATATTTCTTTCTTGCCGTGTACGAAAATAGGCAATATCCTGTTTCTATCTGCTTTGAAAGGTACAACTATGGAAACCGAGATAGAACTGAAGTTTTTTGTTTCTCCTGAATTTTCAGAAACTTTACGTAACAAAATTTCTGAAACCAAGACGCTTCAGCACAGTTGCCGAGAGCTTGGTAACACCTATTTTGATACCCCGGATAATTGGTTAAGAAAGCACGACATCGGCTTACGGATTCGCCGTTTTGATGAGGTGTTCGTCCAGACCGTCAAAACCGCAGGGCGTGTGGTTGCTGGTTTGCACCAGCGTCCGGAATTTAACGCTGAGCATACCAGTAATGAACCGGATTTGACACTGCACCCTGAAGATATTTGGCCTGCCGGGAAAGACCGGGCGACGTTGCAGTCTGAGTTGATGCCGCTGTTTTCGACCAACTTTACCCGTGAGCAATGGCTGATAGGCATGCCGGATGGCAGCCAGGTGGAAGTGGCGTTTGATCAGGGAGTGGTTATTGCCCAGGACGAAGAAGGCACGGAAATCCAGGAGCCAATTTGTGAAGTGGAGCTGGAGCTGAAATCCGGACAGACTGATGCTCTGTTTACTCTGGCGCGCAGTCTGTGTGAACACGGGGGAATGCGCTTGGGCAATCTAAGTAAAGCGGCGAGAGGCTATCGCCTGGCGACCGGCTATAGCGGTAGTAAAGTGAAACCGTTGTCGCTGGTCGATACGACCAAGGCAGACACGGTCGAGTATTGCCTGATCAATTCGTTAGAACATGCGCTGTCCCACTGGCATTACCATGAACAGCTGTATACCGAATCTGACAATGTAGACGCACTACGTGAAATCAATAATGCTATCCGCTTTATTCGTCAGACGCTGACCGTGTTTGGCAGTATCGTACCGCGCCGTGCCAGTGCGATTTTACGTCAGGAGCTGAAATGGCTGGAAGAGGAGCTGGCATGGCTGGATGAGCATGCGCACCTGGAAGAGTTGCTCGAAGATAAAGGGAATGTGCTGCGTAAGTTGGACGCGCGTAAGTTTTTGGTGGCCGAACTGACCGAGCAACTGGAAAGCTTACCCCGCCGGGAAGAGGTGCTGACTTTGCTTAATTCTGCCCGCTACACCGGGCTGTTGCTGGATCTCAGCCGCTGGATCCTGGCGCGTGGCTGGCAGCCATTTTTGGACGACAAAGCGCGCAATAAAATGTCGAGCAACGTGATGG
The DNA here is from genome assembly GCF_029223195.1 of Vibrio sp. CAU 1672. GTDB lineage: Bacteria > Pseudomonadota > Gammaproteobacteria > Enterobacterales > Vibrionaceae > Vibrio. The sequence continues at coordinate 160,694 of NZ_JARHUF010000004.1, forward strand.
CGTTTTCCATCAAGCAACTGGATCGCACCTGGGCTGAGCTGATGGAAGCTTTCCCGGTAGAGCGTGATTTGTCTGCCCAGGAGTACGTTGATCAGCGTTATCGTCTACTGCGTAACTTGTATACCGGTATCGGTTTTGCCAGTTTGTATGATTTTGATGAGCGCAACAGCTTCCGCCTGCCTTGGGCCGATCTGGTGCACGGCATCGATGATCTGTTGATGCTCAAGCATTTAGAGCCGCTGGGCGACAAACTGGAAGGTGCAGAAAAAGAGCAGTTGGAGCGTTGGCTGCAGCGTCAAGAGCGCTCTATTTTGCACGCCATGGACCAAACGCGCGCGATCAGCCTTGAAGCGCAGCCTTACTGGCAGGAGTAAGCTTGCCCGCAGAACCAAGTGATATTAAAAAGGACCTACGGGTCCTTTTTTGCGCTCCGATGATTGTGCTGTTCCATTTCACTCTCAATGTTTTCCAGCCGGCTGAGGATCTGTTGCTGCTGTTCGAGCATTTTATGCAGCACGTGCTCCCGGTGCTTTTCGAGTGAGTCTTGTTGCCGGGTTGGCGAGGTAAGGATAGAGGTGACCAAACCGGAAATCATACCGAAGATACCGACGCCGCAGACAATGATGACCACTGCCAGCAGTTTGCCTACGTCGGTGACCGGATAATGGTCACCGTAGCCGACAGTGGAAATGGTGACAAACGCCCACCACAAGGCATCGGCACCGGTTTGGATATTGGCTTCCGGGTTTTTCCCTTCGATAAACAGCATCATGCTTGAACCAAGAGTGATCAGGATCACCAGCAAGAGCAGGATAGTGGCGATGGTGGTCTCTTTGCGGTTGTTCCTCAGTTGTTGTAGTACGTGCTGTGAAGAACGCAACACCAGTACGACGCGCAGAATATGGAACAGGCGTGCATAGCGTAAAGGTTCGATCATTGGGATGCTGGCCACAAAATCGATCCAGTGCCGCTTGAAATATAACCAACGATCTGTGGCCCGGATCAAATCTATACTGAGCTGCACAATAAAAATACTACAGATAATAAAATCGAGACCGATAAGGATCTGACGAGTTTCATGATTCAGAGGTAAAAATAGTAGGCCTGAGATCACAAATAATGCGACGAAAGACAAGATTAGTGACAGTAGGCTCATCGGTCTGGCGTTGTCTTTGATATCATTGCTTTTCATACGAAGCTCGAAATAAATAGCACATTAAAAAGGTGCGTCGTTAAGTTGGCGTAATATAAAGACTATATAAGACTCGGTGGAGAACTGACAATGGAAAAGCTGGCATTTAAGCCGTGGGAAAGGGTTATTTCCGATATTCGGCTCGTTCCGAAACTGGTGATGTTGATGGTATTCAGTACCATTTTGATCGTGGGCAAGCAATTGTGGGATGCGAGTACTTTTTACGATTCCCTGTTGGCGGCTTCTCACAGTGAACAAGTGGCCCAGCAGCACTACGAAGCGTATTTGACTCAGGTGGTTTGGCAGACCGTATTATTAATCGCGGTGTTTGTGGCCTTGTTACTGGCGGCTGCGCGCGTGATGCTGCGCCAAACGCAATACCTGAATGATGCCATTAAACTGATGGCGAGCAAAAACCTTTCGGTCCCGTTCGAGATGGACTGTAAAGATGAATACGGGGATGTGGCTCGCGAGCTGGAGAAAACGCGTCAGCAATTGCATGATGTGATTAAAACTCAGGTCAACTCTTCGGATGAGCTCTCGACCTTGACTGAGGTGATGACGCTCAGCATGTCGGAAACCAAAGAGTCAGCCCAGGAAGAGTTTAATGAAATTGATCAACTGGCTACGGCCATGAGTGAAATGTCATCAACCGTGCAGACGGTAGCGGAGCACGCGCAAACGGCTTCTACCCTGACGGAACAGGCATCAACTCAGGCGGTAACCGGTCAACAGTTCCTGCAAAGCACGGTAGCGAAAATGAGTGAGCTGTCGTCGGATATTTCCTCGTCGGCCGATGCGGTGAATCAGGTTGAAGAACGCGTTGACGCAATTGGCAGCGTGGTTGGCACCATCCAGGGGATTTCGGAGCAAACCAACCTGCTGGCCCTCAACGCTGCGATTGAAGCCGCGCGTGCCGGAGAAGCGGGACGTGGCTTTGCCGTGGTGGCCGATGAAGTGCGTAACCTGGCCCAGCGTACTCAGCAGGCCACAATTGAAATTCAGGAAATGATCACTCAGTTGCAATCAAGCGCAACATCGGCAGTTGAGCTGATGGAGAAAAGTGTGGTCGAAGCGGCGGAAGGGGTTGAGCTGGTATCAAATGCCGGTAGTGAGCTGGACGGTATTGTTGGCCAGGTGAACCAAATCAATGATATGAACTTCCAGATCGCGACTGCGGCAGGCCAGCAGAGCAGTGTGGCGGAAGAGATGAGCCAGAATCTGACCAACGTCCGAGAGCTGGTTGAAGCGTCGGTGGTGGTGGTGACTGAGCTGCTGGAAACGTCAGAGATGATGCAAAATAATGCGGCCGAACTGGATCAGAAGATTAAATCTTTCCAAGTGTAAAACCGTTGTCATTTTAGAGTATTGATAAAACGCCCACATTAACCTGGTGGGCGTTTTTATTTGCTGCAACTCTGGTATAACTAATACTTCTCGTTTCAATCACAAGGAAGAACAATGCAACTGCCCCCGTCATTGGTGCCTGGCGCTGAAGCCGCCATCCAGGCCGCCCAGGAGTCTGGTTACTTACCGTTATGGCCGCGTGAACATGTGGAACAGTTTCACTATGTGGCCGGACTGAGCCGGTTTATTGTCGAAGCCCTGCAGCGGGATGAAGTGTTGGCGACGCAGTTGCCGCAGATGCTGGCCGATGAGAGTCGCGCAGCCGGTTACCGCCAGCGACTGGCTGCATTGTTGGCGGAATGCGATGACGAAATGGCCGGTCACCGCGTGTTGCGTCAGTTCCGTAACCGAGAAATGGTCTATATCGCCTGGAAGGACTATACCCGCAGCTGGACACTGGATGAGTCGTTGAGTCATTTATCTCAGCTGGCGGAAGCGATGATTTTTGAGACCTATCAATGGCAGTATCAGGCGTGTTGCCAAGAGTGGGGGACACCGACCAATGCGGCGGGAGAGGCGCAGCCAATGTTAATCATTGGTATGGGCAAACTGGGTGGTGGCGAGCTGAATTTTTCCTCTGACATTGACCTGATTTTTGCCTATCCGGAAAACGGTGAAACTCAGGGGGTACGCCGCAGCATCGCTAATGCCCAGTTTTTTACCCGGTTAGGCCAGCGGATCATCAAAGCGCTTGACCAGCAGACGTTTGATGGTTTTTGCTATCGGGTTGACATGCGTTTACGCCCTTTCGGCGAAAGTGGCCCGCTGGTGATGAGCTATGCGGCACTGGAAGATTACTATCAGGAGCAGGGGCGAGACTGGGAGCGCTATGCGATGATCAAAGCGCGCGTGATGGGGCGGGAAATGTATCCTCAGTACCAGGAACTGCGCCAAATGCTGCGTCCGTTTGTGTTTCGCCGTTACATCGACTTTAGTGCAGTTCAGGCATTGCGCCGGATGAAATCGATGATCCGCAGTGAAGTGCGTCGTCGTGGTTTGAGTAATAATATCAAACTTGGTGCAGGAGGCATCCGCGAAGTGGAATTTATCGCTCAGGTGTTTCAGCTGATCCGCGGCGGGCGTGAACCGTCACTGCGCCAGCGCGGGCTACTGGTCACTTTGCAGGCGATCGCTGAACTGGAACTGCTCTCTCACCAGGCGGTGACGGATTTGCAAACCGCATATCGTTTTTTACGTCAGCTGGAGAACCTGTTGCAGGCGATGGCAGATAAGCAGACCCAAACCCTGCCGGACTGTGAGACAGAACGCCTGAAACTGGCCACGGCGATGGGCCTGGCATCCTGGCAAGATCTCGAGCATAACGTACAGCAGCACATGGCTAAGGTTCATGCTGTGTTTGAAAGCCTGATCGGTGATGATGAAGAAGACGAAGGCAGCACAGTGGCGCGCCATTTCCATGAACTGTGGGATATGGCCAAAAAACCAGATGTGACGGAGCATGTACTGGAGCAGGATATCCAGACAGAGCATGCTGCTGAGATGGCTAAAGTCATTATGCAGTTTAAAATCGATCTGGCGAAAAAGACCCTTGGCCCGCGTGGACGGGAAGTGCTGAACAAACTGATGCCGAAAGTGTTTGATGCCATCTATGCCCATCCGGACGCGCAATTCGGTTTGCCTCGCGTGCTGCATCTGCTGCATAACATTTGTACCCGGACTACCTATCTGGAGCTGTTAGATGAGCACCCTGCCGCACTGGTACAGTTAGTCCGCTTATGTACCGCCAGTCCAATGATCTCTGAGCAGTTGTCACGTTATCCGATCTTATTGGATGAACTGATCGACCCGCAGCAGTTGTACAACCCGATCCCGCTTGATGCATACCGGACTGAACTGCGTGACTTTTTGGCCCGTATTCCGGAAGACGACATGGAGCAGCAGATGGAAGCGCTGCGCCAGTTTAAACAGATCTGCATTTTACGCATCGCAGCGGCCGATATCGCCGGTGTGTTGCCGGTGATGAAGGTGAGTGACCACTTAACCTATCTGGCGGAGGCGATTGTTGAAGCGGTGGTGCAGCAGGCCTGGATGCAAGTTGCTGAAAAATACGGTGAGCCGACGCATGTGAAAGATCGCGAAGGCAAAGGTTTTGCGGTGCTTGGCTATGGTAAGGTCGGTGGCTGGGAGCTGGGCTACAATTCCGATCTGGACATCGTGTTTATGCATGACTGCCCGGTCAATGTGTACACCGACGGCAAGAAAGAGATTGATGGCCGTCAGTTCTATCTGCGCCTGGCACAGCGTATCATTCATATTTTCTCGACCCGCACCGCATCAGGCATTCTGTACGAAGTGGATACTCGCTTACGTCCTTCCGGTGCGTCGGGGTTGTTAGTAAGCCCGACGGATGCGTTTGATGAGTATCAGCATCAGGAAGCCTGGACCTGGGAGCATCAGGCGTTGGTGCGGGCGCGGATGATTTATGGCGACACGCCGCTGGCGACGGCCTTTCATCGTATCCGGCATGATGTGTTGTGCCTGCCACGAGAGGAGGCCAGATTAAAAACCGAGGTGGTGGAGATGCGCGGAAAAATGCGCGACCACCTGGGCGGGAAAAAGGCCGGTCGGTTCATGCTCAAGCAAGACGCAGGCGGTATCACGGATATTGAGTTCCTCGCGCAATACTTGGTGCTCAATTACAGTCACAGTAAACCTAAGCTGACGCGCTGGTCGGACAATGTGCGGATTTTCGAAACCCTGATCGCACAAGGGGTGATGGATGAAGATCAGGCGATGCTGCTCACTCGTGCCTACACCTCAATGCGTGATGAAATTCACCGGCGTAACTTACTTAATTTAGACGCGGATGTGGCGGAAGATAAATTTGTTGCGGAAAGAGAGTGGGTGAAACAAGCCTGGCAGCAATGGCTCACAACTGTTCAGCTTTAATGGGGCTGTGTTAAACTTGCCCTGATTTAATTTTCGGAGACCAACAATGAAACCAATTCTACCTGATTACAGCAGTGCAGGTGTGCTTATCATCGGGGATGTGATGCTAGACCGTTACTGGTATGGTCCCACCGGACGTATTTCTCCAGAAGCGCCGGTGCCTGTTGTCAAAGTAGAAAACAATGAGGAACGTCCGGGCGGAGCTGCGAACGTCGCTATGAACATCGCCTCGCTGGGGGGCCATGCTCACATTGTTGGTTTGACGGGGATCGATGAGCCGGCCAAGGTGCTGACCGAAACGCTGCACGCATTAAAAGTCAAATGCGATTTTGTTGCCTTGCCGGAATACCCGACCATTACCAAACTGCGCGTGATGAGCCGCGGCCAACAACTGTTGCGCTTAGACTTTGAAGACAAGTTTGAAAACACTGATCCGGAGCCGGTACTCTCTCGCATGGATGCGGCACTGCCGAACGTTAAAGCGGTGATCATGTCTGATTACGCGAAAGGTTCACTCGAGCATGTTCAGGCTTATATCCAGAAAGCTCGCGCGGCCAACATTCCGGTATTTATTGACCCTAAAGGGGCCGATTTTGAACGTTACCGTGGCGCCACATTACTGACTCCGAACATGAAAGAGTTTGAAGATGTGGTCGGTCAGGTTAGATCGGAGCAGGAGCTGGTGGAGAAAGGTCTGGCTTTAGTGGATGAATTTGATTTTGAAGCCCTGCTGGTCACCCGCAGTGAACATGGCATGACACTGCTGCGCCGTGGTCAGGAGCCTTTCCATCTGCCAACTCAGGCTAAAGAAGTCTACGACGTGACCGGTGCCGGAGATACGGTCATTTCCGTACTGGCCAGCTCAGTCGCCGCAGGTAAGTCGTTTGAAGAAGCGTGTGCCCTGGCGAATGCGGCGGCGGGTGTGGTCGTTGGTAAATTGGGAACGTCAACGTTGTCAGAAATTGAACTGGCCGAAGCGGTACACGGCAGCCAGGATACCGACTATGGTGTGATCACGGAAGCGGCGCTGATCGAAGCAGTGAAAAAAGCCAAAGCGAAAGGTGAAAAAGTCGTAATGACCAATGGTTGTTTTGACATTCTGCATGCCGGTCATGTCTCTTATCTCAATCATGCGGCCAAACTGGGCGATCGTCTGATAGTGGCGGTGAACACGGATGAGTCGGTTAAGCGTCTTAAAGGCCCGGGTCGTCCGGTCAACCCAACCGATCGCCGCATGGCGGTACTGGCGGGGTTAGGCGCTGTCGACTGGGTTGTGCCGTTTAGTGAAGACACGCCGCAACGTTTGATTTCAGAAGTGCTGCCAAGTTTGCTGGTCAAAGGTGGGGATTACAAACCGGAAGAGATTGCCGGCGGGAAAGAGGTGATTGCTGCTGGTGGGGCAGTCAAAGTGCTGAACTTTGAGGAAGGCTGTTCAACCACCGAGATCATTGATGCGATCAAGGGCGGGCGCGGGTAATCCCATTTCCATCCGGTTCAGCATAAAAAGCTGGGTATAAAACTGTCGCTATAAAAACGCCGGGTCTGATGACACCGGCGTTTTTTATATCCCATTTCGAGCGGAATGAATTATCGTGACGGTTTCAGGCCAGCATCGACATCCAAAATATCTTGTTCGCTCAATGTGCCCACAGCCTGACGCAATTGCAGCTCACTCAGAATGTAGTTATAACGAGCGTTCGACAGGTTCTTGTTGGCATCGTACAAACGGCGCGTGGTATCCAGTACATCAACAATGGTACGGGTACCGACATCAAAACCGGCTTCAGTGGCTTCAAGCGCAGACTTAGCAGAGATCACCGATTGCTCATAGGCTTTCAGTGCGCCAATCGAAGCGTTGATGTTGTTTCTCTGGGCACGCACGTCTTTAACGACGCTGCGGTATTGGGCTTCCAGATCTTCGCTGGCCGAAACATAAGCAAATTCTGCTTGTTTGGTCTGCGAAGTGATGTTGCCACCGGTGTAGAGCGGTACCGCCAGGTTCACGCCGATGTTGAAGTTATCTGTGGTGTTATCACTCGAGCTGTTGGTGGTGTCGGCGTAGTTATAACCACCATCAAGAGACAGGGTCGGCAAGTGTCCGGAGCTGGCCAGCGAGATTTTGTCGCGCGCGATGTCCTGGGTAATACGGGCCGACAATAGGCTCAGGTTTTTGGTTTTGGCTTCTTCAACCAGGGTTTCCGCAGCGGTTTTCGATGCGCTGGCTGAGAAACGGTTGGTATCGAGAATGTTCAGGTTCTTATGCTCCTGGCCGGTGATCTCGCGCAGTGATTCATAGTTATTGATCAGTGAGTTCTCTGCCAGCACTTCATCGGCCAATACCGCATCGTACTGGGCCTGTGCGTCATGTACGTCAGTAATTGCTGAAAGCCCTACTTCAAAACGCTGTTTGGTTTGCTCCAGCTGGCGACCGACGGCCGCTTTTTCGGCACGGACAAACTCAAGGTTGTCCTGTGCTCGCAGTACTTCGAAATACGCCTGGGCAACACGCAGGATCAAACCTTGCTGCGCTGCCGCGTAGGCCGCATCTGCCTGACGAGCCGATTTCTCTGTCGTATCAAGGGTGATCCAGGATGCGCGGTTGTACAAATCCTGGGAAAAGTTGATGCCGGCGGAAAGGGCATTTTTATCATTGGAAACGCTGCCGCCCGCGTCCAGATCGGTATCACCGCGGGTCAGGTTATAACCGGCAGTTAAGTTGATCTGTGGTAACAGAGCACTGCGGCTAGAAGTAATTGCTTCAAAAGCACGATCGCGCTGCGCAGCAACGCTGAGCAATTGTGGATCATTTTGTTTTGCTAAGTCGTAAATTTCAGCAAGGGAGTCTGCCCAAGCCGTTGTACTTATGCTACCTAGCGCTGCACTAATAAAAAGTGGAAGCAGTTTTTTCATTTTCTATTCCTGCGGTAAATAGATTGGTTAATTCTCAGTAGTTTAACTCAATTTGGACAATCTTTACTCTAAACTTTGCACTTTTTTACATGTAATTGTCCAATTGTGCAATAAAAATTTGGTGTGCGTATTAATTTTTTTATAAGGATTGTATAAAAAGTTGAGCAATCCCCTTTGAGCAAATCAACAACAATGAGTAAACTACACGATTCACTCAGAGAGGTGGGCTATGCAACATTCTGACAAACCGCGGGGCGAGTTTACTCCCCACGACGTGGAAATAATCTCAAAAGAGACCCTGTTCAAGGGTTTTTTTAAAATGGTCAAATACCGTTTTAAGCATAGATTATTTGATGGTGGCTGGAGTAAGGTCGTTGAGCGCGAAATGTTCGAACGAGGCCATGCCGCCGCACTGTTGCCGTATGATCCGGTTAGCGATCAAGTGGTGATCATTGAACAAATTCGTGTCGGTGCACTGGAAGGGGGGCACCCCTGGCAACTGGAAATTGTCGCCGGCATGATAGAGCGTGGCGAGAGTGCGGAAGAAGTCATTCGCCGTGAAGCACAGGAAGAGGCTGGCGTATCCATCGGGCGGGTTGTGCCGGTGACCTCATTTTACCCTTCTTCGGGTGGGTGTTCCGAAAAGCTCGATGTGTTCATTGGTGAGGTCGATGCGTCTAAAGCGCACGGCATTCATGGTTTAGACTATGAAGATGAGGACATTCGGGTGCATGTGATTAGTCGCGAACTGGCCTATCAATGGGTGAAGGACGGCAGGTTTGAAAATGGTGCGTCGATTATTGCGTTGCAGTGGTTAATGCTTAATCATCGAGAAATATCTTCCCGGTGGCAGTCTGGTAATTAAACGGTGGAGACAAACTCAATGAGACAAGTGGCTGAAAAACAGCGTTATCATGTCGACTTAGCGGGGTTGATGCGAACTTATGAGACCAATTACGCGAAGCTGAACGCGCTGTTGCCTGCGTCTGCTGAGGTTGGGGATGTGCGCTGTTACCAAGCGGCGAATATGGTCTACCAGTTGACCGTGAATGAAATCACAAAATACACCACGGTTGTTGAGATATGTCAGAGTGATGACACACCATTGTTTCCTTTACCGACAATGTCTGTCAGGCTCTACCATGACGCGAGGGTGGCAGAAGTGTGTGCCAGCGGAGAGTTTTCTCGTATTAGTGCCAAATATGACTATCCCAACGACAAGTTGATGCAAAAAGATGAAAAGCATCAATTAAATACGTTTCTTGGTGAATGGCTGACGTTTTGTTTACGAGGTGGGATCAGCAGAAGCCCACTGGCCTTTAGTTAAGTCGCCCATTTAACCAACTGGAGCGTTGTACATATTTATTTAGCGGACGAATCAGGTTTTCATTTTGCAATCATCTAGTGACAGCATAAAGCTATTACAAATCACGGATACTCATCTGTTTGCGGCAGATGAGGGCAGCTTGCTGAGCGTAAGAACCGCTGACAGCTTTCAGGCCGTGATACACGAGGTTCTTCAGCGTCAGGTGCCGTTTGAATACATTCTGGCAACCGGCGATATTTCGCAAGATCACAGCGCCGAATCTTACCAGCGCTTTGCACAGGGCATCGCTCCGCTGGAAAAAGATTGTTTCTGGCTGCCGGGCAATCATGACTACAAGCCAAATATGGGCAGCGTCTTGCCGTCGCCTCAAATCAAGCCCGTCGAGCACTTGTTGCTGGGTGATAAATGGCAGCTGATTCTGTTGGACTCGCAAGTTGTTGGTGTACCACACGGACGACTGAGCGATTCGCAGCTTGCATTTCTGGAAGAGAAACTGCAGGCTGATTCTGAGCGCCATACCTTGGTGCTGCTCCATCATCACCCGCTTTTGGTGGGCAGTGCCTGGCTGGATCAGCACACCCTGAAAGACGCAGACGTTTTCTGGCAGGTTGTCGAGCGCTTTGACAACGTAAAGGGGATCCTGTGCGGTCATGTACACCAAGACATGAATGTGCTCTATAATGGCATTCGCGTGATGGCGACGCCATCAACCTGTGTGCAGTTCAAGCCTAATTCAGACGATTTTGCCCTGGATACTCAATCGCCGGGCTGGCGGGAACTAGAGTTGCACAGTAACGGCGATATCACCACAGAGGTCAATCGCCTGGCAGATGGCCAGTTCCAGCCAGATTTTTCCTCAAACGGATACTAATCATTACCCCGCCCGAACCTTCTGTTCGGGCTGACTGTTTTCACGTGAGGCTTTTATGCGCAAACCTTCATTGTTGCTGTATATCCACGGCTTCAACAGCTCACCGCTTTCAGTTAAGGCTAACGCGATGAAAGCCTATTGTGAGCAGCATCGCCCTGACATCAAGGTGATCATTCCCCAGTTGCCGTGTTTCCCCCAGTCAGCCGCCCAGTGCTTACTGGACATTGTTGAGCAATACATCGATGGTTATAACATCGGCCTGGTTGGCAGTTCGTTGGGGGGCTATCTGTCAACCTGGTTAAATGACCAATTTGGTTTCCGCGCGGTAGTGGTCAACCCTGCCGTCAGGCCCTATGAACTGCTGCTGGACTATTTGGGGTCACAAACTAACCCCTACACGAATGAAAGCTATACACTTGAAAGCCACCATATTGACGAGCTCAAAGCTCTTGAGGTACAAAGCATCGCGTTGCCGCAATCTTTCTGGTTGTTACAACAGACCGGTGATGAGGTCTTGGACTACCGCCAGGCGGTGGCCAAGTTTGTTGACGCCCGGCAGACGGTAGAGCCAGGCGGAGATCACAGTTTTGTCGGATTTGAGCGTTACCCGGCGAAGATCATAGAGTTCCTGAAACTGTAACTCCAGTGTATCTCGTAAGAAGCGATTGGAATAGGCTCATAGTTTTTATTGATATATCCAAGCGTTTCTTGACATAGCCGGAGGGCTTTCCGACTATGTTTCCCCAAAAGATCTATAGCGACTTTGTTACGCATCACGATGAATAGTGTTGAGCGTGAGCGAACGAAGTGGCTTTTTCGTTGCTTGACGCGCCATCGCTTTGGCCAAGCAACAGGTAAACTTTGAGAACAATCCCGTATTATGACTGAACAATATAATGCTGGTGCCATTGAAGTACTGAATGGCTTAGAACCAGTACGTCGCCGACCAGGGATGTATACGGATACAGTGCGCCCCAACCACCTGGGTCAAGAGGTTATCGATAACAGTGTCGATGAAGCGCTAGCCGGACATGCCTCCAAAGTACAAGTCATCCTCCATGCCGACCAGTCACTGGAAGTGATCGATGATGGTCGTGGCATGCCTGTCGATATTCACCCTGAAGAGAAAGTTTCTGGTGTAGAACTGATCCTCTGTAAGCTGCATGCCGGGGGCAAATTCTCGAATAAAAACTATCAGTTCTCTGGTGGTCTGCACGGGGTGGGGATCTCGGTGGTAAACGCGCTATCTAAGCGGGTTGAAGTCACGGTTCGCCGTGACGGCCAAGTGTATGAGATTGCCTTTGAGCACGGTGAAAAAGTGTCTGATCTCACGGTTACCGGCACCTGTGGTCGCCGCAACCGGGGGACCAGTGTGCACTTTTGGCCGGATGCCAAATACTTTGATTCGCAGAATTTCTCTGTGACTCGCCTGGTGAACAACCTGCGTGCTAAAGCCGTACTGTGTCCCGGATTGGAGATTACCTTCACCGATAAAGTGAATGGCAAAGACTATCAGTGGTGCTACGAAGACGGATTGAAAGACTATCTGGCTGAAGGCGTAAAAGGTTATACCGTTCTGCCTGAAGCGCCGTTTACTGGCGATTTTTCTGCGGAAACGGAAGCGGCCAACTGGGCGGTGATCTGGCAGCCAGAAGGCGGTGAAATGATCACCGAAAGTTACGTTAACCTGATCCCGACCGCACAGGGCGGTACCCACGTAAACGGTCTGCGCCAGGGGCTGTTGGACGCGATGCGTGAGTTCTGTGAGTTCCGCAACCTGCTACCGCGCGGGGTGAAGCTGACCGGGGATGATGTGTTTGAGCGCTGCTCTTATGTACTGTCGGTTAAAATCCAGGATCCTCAGTTTGCCGGCCAGACCAAAGAGCGACTTTCCTCGCGCCAGACTGCCGCGTTTGTGTCTGGGGTGGTGAAAGATGCTTTCAGCTTGTGGCTTAACGAGAAGCCGCAACTGGCCGAACAGCTGGCGGAAGTATGCATTGCCAATGCCCATCGTCGGATGCGGGCGAGTAAAAAGGTGGTACGTAAGAAAGTCGCGTCTGGCCCGGCCTTGCCAGGCAAGCTGACCGACTGTTCCGGCCAGGACCTTAATCGTACTGAGATATTCTTTGTCGAGGGTGACTCGGCGGGTGGCTCAGCCAAGCAAGCGCGCGATCGTGAGTTTCAGGCGGTGATGCCGCTGCGTGGTAAAATTCTCAATACCTGGGAGGTGTCTGCTGATCAGGTACTTGCCTCTCAGGAAGTGCATGATATCTCAGTCGCACTGGGTATCGACCCGGACAGTGACAACCTTGACAGCCTGCGTTACGGCAAGATTTGTATCCTGGCGGATGCGGACTCCGACGGCTTGCACATCGCAACCCTGCTGTGTGCGCTGTTTACTCGTCATTTCCGCGCGCTGGTTGAAGCGGGACACATTTATGTGGCTATGCCACCGCTGTATCGTATCGACTGTGGTAAAGAGGTGTTTTATGCCCTCGACGATAACGAGAAAGACGGTATTCTGGAGCGTTTATCGAAGAAGAAAGCCAAAGTTAACGTGCAGCGTTTTAAAGGTCTGGGTGAGATGAACCCGCTGCAGTTACGTGAAACCACCATGGATCCGAATACCCGTCGCCTGGTGCAGCTGACGATCGATGACTCCCAGGCCACGATGGATATGATGGATATGCTGCTGGGTAAAAAACGGGCAGACGATCGTCGCAGCTGGTTACAGAAAAACGGCGATATGGCAGAGGTTTAATAAATGTCGACAGAAATTACTTATGATGGCGTTGAACAGTTGCCGATGCGCAAGTTCACTGAAGACGCTTATCTCAATTATTCGATGTACGTTATCATGGACCGGGCGTTGCCGTATATCGGTGACGGCCTGAAACCGGTTCAGCGTCGTATCATCTATGCCATGTCAGAGCTCGGCCTCTCTGCGGCAGCAAAATACAAAAAATCGGCCCGTACCGTCGGTGACGTACTGGGTAAGTACCATCCCCATGGTGACTCCGCCTGTTATGAAGCTATGGTGTTGATGGCACAGCCGTTCTCTTACCGTTACCCGCTGGTTGACGGTCAGGGCAACTGGGGTGCGCCGGATGATCCGAAATCGTTCGCGGCGATGCGTTATACCGAAGCGAAACTGTCCAAGTTTGCCGAGGTTCTGCTCGGTGAGCTGGGTCAGGGCACAGTAGAATGGCAACCGAACTTTGACGGCACAATGAAAGAGCCGCAAATGTTACCAGCCCGCCTGCCGCACATTTTGCTTAACGGGGTGACTGGTATCGCGGTCGGTATGGCGACCGATATCCCGCCACACAACGTGCGTGAAGTGGCTGAGGCGACCATTCACCTGATTGACAATCCGAAGGCGGAACTGCCTGAGGTGATGCAGTTTGTCAAAGGACCGGATTATCCAACCGAAGCCGAGATCATTTCGCCTCAGGCCGACTTAGAGAAGATTTACCGTAACGGCAAAGGCAGCATCAAAATGCGCGCAGTGTGGCACAAAGAGGGCGCAGAAATAGTGATCACCGCGCTGCCGCACCAGGTATCGGGAGCCAAATTGCTCGAGCAGATTGCCAACCAGATGCGGGCGAAGAAACTGCCGATGGTCGAGGATCTGCGTGATGAATCGGATCATGAGAACCCGACCCGGATCGTGATTGTCCCGCGCTCAAACCGTGTTGATTGCGATCAGTTGATGAATCACCTGTTTGCATCCACGGATCTGGAGAAAAACTACCGGGTTAACCTCAATATGATTGGCCTGGACAACCGTCCCCAGGTCAAAGGTCTGGTGGCCATTCTATCTGAGTGGATCCAATTCCGCCGAACCACGGTGCGTCGCCGATTGCAGCACCGTCTGGATAAAGTGCTGGCGCGTCTGCACATCCTGGAAGGTTTACTGGTTGCCTATCTCAACTTGGATGAAGTGATCGAGATCATCCGTACTGAAGATGATCCGAAAGCGGTCTTGATGGCACGTTTTGGCATCACCGATATTCAAGCCGACGCCATCTTAGATACCAAACTTCGTCATCTGGCCAAGCTGGAAGAGATGAAGATCCGTGGTGAGCAGGATGAGCTGGAAAAAGAACGCCAGAAACTGGAGCAGTTGCTTGGCTCTGAGCGTCGCTTGAATACCTTGCTGAAAAAAGAGATTAAAGCCGATGCTGAGAAGTACGGTGATGAGCGCCGCTCACCACTGGTGGAGCGTGCAGAAGCTAAAGCGCTGACCGAGCGTGATCTGGTGCCAAGTGAACCGATCACTGTAGTGCTGTCGGAAAAAGGCTGGATCCGTCATGCGAAAGGCCATGAGGTCGACGCAACAGGCCTCAATTACAAGTCCGGTGATAAGTATCTGGCGCATGCGCGTGGTAAGAGTAACCAGCCGGCTGTGTTCCTTGGCAATGATGGCCGGAGCTACTCGCTTGAGTCTCACTCCTTGCCTTCTGCCCGTAGCCAGGGTGAACCGATCACCGGTCGTCTCAATATCACCCCGAACAGCGCGATCTGCCAGGTGATCATGGGCGAAGAAGAGCAGTTGTGGCTGATCGGTTCCGATGCTGGATATGGTTTTGTGTGTAAAGGCTCGGATTTGCTGTCGAAAAACCGCAGTGGTAAAGCTCTGGTGACCTTACCGGCTAACGCTGAGGTCATGACGCCTTATGCGGTTGCTGATCTGGATTCGGATGAGATTTTGGCCATCACCAACCTGGGCCGAATGTTGCTGTTCCCTATCAAGGACTTGCCACAGTTGGCCAAGGGTAAAGGTAACAAGATCATTAATATACCGGCAGCCAAAGCCAAAGAGCGGGAAGAAGTCTTGTCGCACTTGATGGCCTTGCCGCAAGGGGCCGCTTTAACCCTGTATGCCGGTAAACGTAAACTTGGCCTCAAACCGAGTGATCTGGATAATTTCCGTGGTGAGCGCGGCCGCCGGGGGAGTTTATTACCACGTGGGTTGCAGCGGGTGACAGCGATTGAAGTTGAACCGGCGAGTAACGCGCCTGTCGCTGAAGCAGAATAAGCTAATAAAAATCCCAGCCACAGGCTGGGATTTTTTTTACATTTCTTGTTTATCTTCCGCGATGGTGACATTCAGGGTCATTTCCTGACCTTGGCGAATGATCCCCACCTCGATACTGGTTCCCGGCCTTAAGTCAGTGACGATATCCATTACGCTTTGTCGCCCTTGTACTTTTTTTCCGCCGATACTGATGATGATGTCCTGTTTTTGAAACCCTGCCGCATTGGCCGGACCATTGGGGTCGATACCCAGTACGACGATCCCACCGATGTGCTCGTTGCCGAGTAGCCGGGCTGTCACGGCATTAATATCTTGTCCGTCGATGCCGATATACCCACGGATCACCCGGCCGTCAGCAATAATTTTCTGCATGATTTTGTTCGCCAGCGGGTAAGGTATCGCAAATGAGATGCCGTAAGTTTCCAGATCGGTGGCTTGCTGGAAAGAGGCGGTGTTGATCCCGACCAGCTCACCCTGAGTATTGACCAGGGCTCCTCCAGAGTTGCCCTGATTGATTGCTGCGTCCGTCTGGATGAACGCCTGGCGGCCATCGCTGATGGATGAGCGGCCGGTGGCGGAAATGATACCAAAGGTGGTGGTTTGCCCTAAGTTATAAGGGTTACCAATTGCCAGGACCACATCACCGACTTGTGGCTTGTAGTTTTGATTGAGTGGGATCACCGGCAGGTTAGAGCCTTCAACACTTAAAATTGCGATGTCGGTTCGACGGTCTGTACCGACCAGCTGCGCGGCCGCGACCCGACCGTCCTGCAGGGCAACCACGATTTGATCGGCTTGGGCCACTACATGGTAGTTGGTGATGATGTAGCCTTTTTCACTGACAATCACCCCGGAGCCCAGCCCCTGGGTCGAGAGCTTGCTGCGATCGTTTTCGACGTATTTGCGGCTATAAATGTTCACCACTGCCGGTGCGGCCTTACGCACCGCCTGGTTGAAAGATACTTCCAGAGAGGCCAGGTTTTTGGGCGGTGTATCGAGAGCTACCGGAATGACGTTATGACGTAAAGAGGGAACGGCCAAGAGGACGATTACTGCTGTCAACAAGCCCAATAAGACAGAACGTAATAAAAAACTAAGCATATCCTCTCCATGCAAATTACGCCAAAACGGCATAGAAAGGTGAAGGATAGCATTACCCGGGAAAATAACAAAAGGGCAGCATAGATTGATGCCGCCCTTTATAGAGGTTGTTCAAATGATTAACGTATTACCAGATAGATGGTACGTTCCCCTCGCTGGATATTTAAAGCGAGCACCCCACTGTGCTTATCGACGATGGCACGCAGTTCGGCGAGGTTTTTCACCCGTTGGCGATTGACGCCAATAATCACATCATCTTTTTGTAGCTGATACTGCGCTGCCGGCGAGTTTTCGGCTACGTCAGTCACTTTTATCCCCTGAATCGGGTCGCTCGGTGTGGTGTTACTCAGCTCAGCACCGGTTAAGCCTTTGTGCAGGTTTTCTGCCTTGGCCTTGACCGAACTTGATTCGCTCAGCGTCACATCAAATGTTTTTTGCTTTCCGTCACGCACGACACCGAGGGTGATTTCTTTGCCTGCACCCAGGGTGGCGACTTTGGCGCGCAGCTCTGAGAAGGTACTGATGGATTTGCCGTTGACCGACACGATCACGTCACCGGCTTGCAGGCCCGCTTTGTCTGCGGCGCTGTCTGGCACTACCTGGCTGACGAATGCCCCTTTACTCGATTCATAGCCAAGCGCTTCAGCCAACTCTGAGGTGACTTCGCCGCCTTGCACGCCGAGCATACCGCGTTTGACTTCACCAAATTCCAGGATTTGGCTGGTCAGGTTCTTCATCATATTTGACGGGATGGCAAAACCGATCCCCACATTCCCCCCGTTCGGGCCTAAAATGGCGGTGTTGATGCCGATCAACTCGCCATTCAGGTTCACCAGCGCACCGCCGGAGTTTCCGCTGTTAATCGCGGCGTCGGTTTGGATGAAGTTTTCGAAATTTTCAATATTCAAGCCGCTGCGACCTAATGCCGATACGATCCCGGAAGTCACCGTCTGACCGAGGCCAAATGGGTTACCGATCGCGACGGTAAAGTCGCCCACACGCAGCTGGTCAGAATCTGCCACCTTGATTTGGATCAGGTTTTTCGCTTCTTCCAGTTTGAGTAGCGCTATGTCTGACATCTCATCGCCACCGACCAGCTCGGCGTCAAACTCCCGGCCATCATGCAAGCGAACCCTGATTTTATCGGCGCCGCGGATTACGTGGTAGTTGGTCACGACATGACCTTTGGAAGCGTTGATAATCACGCCCGAGCCCAGGCCGCGGAATGGCCGTTCACGGACTTGTTCGGTCGGGAAGTCAGGACCAAAGAAGAACTGGAACTGTTCTGGAATTCGGCTGGTTTGGACCTGTTTGCCTTCCACGGCAATGCTGACCACGGCAGGAGTTACGCGCTCCAGCATTGGAGCAAGGCTGGGCAGTTGTTGCCCGTCTATACTCAGGGGAAGGGCGGCGGTGGCTGGCATTGGGGTGATGACGGCACTTAAACTTAAAGATAGTGCGGTTAAGACAAGCAAAGGTTTTTTCATCCGATAACTCCTTCTAAATCATATCTGCCTAAAAAGTGTTTTCCTAACCAATAAGTGATATGGGGATTGGTTGGATTAAACAAAAGGCGTTGGCAGAGGCTCAGCAACAATGTTCAAACCGTCCAGGGGGCGGTGACTTGTTGATATTATGGGAAGTTAGAGCGCGGTGAGCAGAGAAAAGTTCAACATGGGTCAGTACAAAAATGGTAATTCATTTTTCACGTACGGACCCATGAAAGGGAGGTGGGATTAAGAGGCCTTGGCGGTGACCACGTCCGGCGTGGTAATGATCTCTTTTTCTACATCTTTCAGCAGGCCGGTCGCGCCACTGGCGTAGTCTTTGGGCTGCTCATTCCAGTCGGGTTGATCTTCCGTGATCGGTTCCGCCGACATGGCGGTTTTCTTGTCAAATGGGTTGTCTTGCTCTGGGAGTTGCGGCAGCAGCTCTGAAGAGGTTTTGGCCATATGCTGGTAAAGTTTGGTGTAGTCTTTGCCCAGGGTATCCAGCATCTCTGCAGTTTGTGCAAAGTGATCCACCAGTTCCTGGCGCTGTTGTTCCAGTTCAAATTTGGCCGCTTCAAGCTCTTTCTGAACCGATTTTTGTTTCTTGTATTCGGGGGTGGTAAGCCGACTAATGACGACGCCTACGATGGTACCGACCAGCAAACCCACAATGGCATAAATCCAAGGCATAACTGCTCCTCATTGTTGTTTTAACAAGTTTTTTACTGTTTAGTTACACGGTGGTGCTTGTCCATGTTACTATGGCTTGTGCAGCCGATAAAGAAAAATAGCTGTATGTCTTGCGGGGAGTGATCACGGCTTTTCCTATGACGCTAAGCTTCCCCGAGGTGAGATAATTTTCCTGTACCCACGATATGACGCAAAGCAATGACTCCACTAAAGCGATATAAACAAGATATAGCACAGAATGGTTTCCTGCGTGATGACGCCCAGTACCGCGCCGTGCTTGCCCTTGATAACCTCTACCATGCCATCATCCAATACCAGGCCTTACCTGCGCCGGAATTGCCAAGGTGGCAAAAGTTGCTGGGTAAAAAAGTCGAGCTGCCTGAACCCCCTCAAGGGTTGTATTTTTGGGGCGGCGTTGGCCGCGGCAAAACCTACCTGATGGATACCTTTTTTGACACATTACCCACCCAGAGAAAAATGCGGGTGCATTTTCACCGCTTTATGTACCGGGTGCACGATGAGTTGAGGCGTATCGGCGATATAGAAAATCCGCTGGGCAAAGTCGCTGATATCTTCAAACAAGAGGCGGACATTGTCTGTTTTGATGAGTTTTTCGTCTCTGATATTACCGATGCGATGATCCTCGCTACCCTGTTACAGGAGATGTTCAAGCGGCGGATGGTGTTGGTGGCTACCTCGAATATCGAGCCGCAGCATTTATACCGTAACGGGTTGCAACGAGCGCAGTTTTTGCCGGCCATTGATATGATCATGACCCGTTGTGAGGTGCTGAATGTCGATAGTGGTGTGGACTATCGCTTAAGAACCTTAGAACAGGCTGAAATTTATCATTATCCACTGGATGAGCAAGCCACACTCAACCTGAATCGCTACTACCAGCAGTTGATCGGTGAGCGCAAAGCTCCGGAAAGCGAGATTGAAATCAACCATCGCAATATCGAGGTGATCGAAGCCAGTGATGGGGTGCTGCATGCGTCTTTTGCCCAGTTGTGCCAAACGGCCCGCAGTCAGAACGACTACATCGAAATATCACGGCTGTACCACACGGTTTTATTGGCGGATGTGAAGCAAATGAGCCACAAAATAGACGATGCAGCCCGGCGCTTTATTGCGTTGGTTGATGAGTTTTATGAACGCAACGTTACCTTGATCATTTCGGCGGAAGTAGCGATGGCATCGCTCTACACTGAGGGGCAGCTTGAGTTTGAATTTAAACGGTGTGTGTCACGTTTGACCGAGATGCAGAGCCATGAATATCTGACGCGTGAGCATCTGGCGTAAGAGAAAGCAACGACTTTTAAAAAGCCGAGAAAAAATTAGTGATTTAGTGCAAAAAAAGGTGATTTTTTCTTCGCTCTTCTCTATAATCCTGCAACCCACCGTTACTGCAGACTCAATTATCGAAGTTATTTCGGAAATCAGAGTCGAGAGTGCCAACCACTCGAAGGGGTGATGACTGGGCTCTTAGACAGTGTGGGAGTACAACAGTGTTGTGCTCCTTTAAAGTTTAAAATCTAATTAACGGGTTATTATTAGCATGAAAACTTTCGTTGCTAAACCAGAAACTGTAAAACGCGACTGGTACGTTGTAGACGCAGAGGGTAAAACTCTAGGTCGTCTAGCAAGTGAAATTGCATCTCGCCTACGTGGCAAACACAAAGCTGAATACACTCCTCACGTTGACACAGGTGATTACATCATCGTTATCAACGCTGAGAAAGTTGCTGTAACTGGTAACAAAGCTAAAGACAAAGTGTACTACCGTCACTCTGAGTTCCCAGGTGGTCTAAAATCAATCACTTTTGATAAGCTGATCGATCGTAAACCTGAGATGGTTCTTGAGCTAGCAGTTAAAGGCATGCTTCCACGTGGTCCTCTAGGCCGTGCTATGTACCGTAAGCTAAAAGTTTACGCTGGCGCTGAGCACAACCATGTTGCTCAACAACCTCAAGTACTAGACATCTAATCGGGGATTTCGAAAATGGCAGAGAATCAATACTACGGCACTGGCCGTCGCAAAAGCTCAGCTGCACGTGTTTTTATTAAACCAGGCAGCGGCAACATTGTAGTCAACAAGCGTAGCCTTGATGAGTACTTCGGTCGTCCAACTTCTCGCATGGTTGTTAAACAGCCTCTAGAGCTAGTTGAACTAACTGAGAAACTAGACCTATACGTTACTGTTAAAGGTGGCGGTATTTCTGGTCAAGCAGGTGCTATCCGTCACGGTATCACTCGCGCTCTAATGGAATACGATGAGTCTCTACGTCCGACTCTACGTGCAGCTGGTTACGTTACTCGTGACGCACGTTGCGTTGAACGTAAGAAAGTTGGTCTACGTAAAGCACGTCGTCGTCCACAGTTCTCTAAGCGTTAATTTCCTTTTACGGAAGTTGGTGCTGTTTCAGACTTGGTCTGGAAACTGTGCTTCAAAGCCCGGCTCTATGCCGGGCTTTTTGTTTTTAGCCTTTCTATTGTCGCTAAACGGTGAATATACACTGCCTAATGGTTTTGCTAGCGACAGGTTGAGCGCAACGCTCACTTTGTGTGTTTTTTATGTGCTACTAACCTTGCTAGTATGATCGGCCGCGAGCTGTGGTTTGACGGGTAATACTCAAGTTAACTGACTGAAAAAAACAGCAATCATTGGCGCTAGATTGGCGTAGCTATCTTTCTTCATCTCCCTTTTTTGTTGTAAATCACGCCAACTTTTTATAATTTCACTGCTTTTGTGACGACACGGGCGATTTGCCTCACAAATGTTACAAAAAGGTAGCTTTATCTTGTCAAAAAGTAGGGTTTTCTTTATCATTTCTTTCCAATAAATAGAACTAGATACATTGTTTGTTAGCCATGCTCTTAAAAGCGGAATAATAACAATCCAAAGGGAGCAAATGGGAGAATGTTTGGATGAGCAACGCGCCTTTAAATAACGGTCGCAGGCGTTTTCTAACCGCCACAACAGCAGTTGTGGGTGGTCTAGGGGCAGCTGCCGTCGCCGTTCCTTTTATCAAATCATGGAACCCGAGTGCCAAAGCCAAAGCGGCCGGGGCACCGGTGGAAGTGGATATCAGCAAGATTGAAGCCGGTCAAATGGTTCGTGTTGAGTGGCAAGGCAAACCTGTATGGGTGGTCCGCCGCACACAAGAAGTGATCGATAACCTTAAAAAGCTCGCAGATCAGCTTCGCGATCCACAATCAGAAATGGAGCAACAACCCGTTTATGCTCAGAACGAGTTTCGTTCGATCAAGCCTGAGTACTTTGTTGCGGTTGGCTTCTGTACTCACTTAGGTTGTTCTCCGACCTACCTGCCAGACTCATTTTCAGAGCAGGTACAAGGCGTTAAGTCGGGCTTTTTCTGCCCTTGTCATGGTTCCAAATTCGATATGGCTGGCCGGGTGTTTCAGGGGGTGCCTGCACCACTGAACCTGGTGGTACCTAAGCACATGTACCTTAGTGACACTAAGCTTCTTATCGGTGTTGACGAGGAGGATGCATAATGCAAGCACTACTAGATTGGGTTGAAAAACGACTTCCAGCGATGAATGCTTATAAAAAGCATTTATCTGAATATCCAATGCCGAAGAACTTCAACTTTTGGTATCTTTTTGGGTCTTTGGCGATGCTGGTTCTCGTCAACCAGATCCTGACCGGGATTTGGCTCACCATGAACTATGTTCCTTCCGGTGAAGGGGCGTTTGCTTCTATTGAATATATTATGCGTGATGTAGAGTACGGTTGGTTATTGCGTTACATGCATTCAACCGGTGCGTCCGCATTCTTTGTTGTGGTCTACCTGCACATGTTCCGTGGTTTGATCTATGGTTCTTACCAAAAACCGCGTGAGCTGCTGTGGATCTTCGGCATGCTGATCTTCCTGGTCCTGATGGCTGAAGCGTTCATGGGCTACTTACTGCCATGGGGGCAAATGTCATACTGGGGGGCCCAGGTGATCATTTCCCTGTTTGGCGCTATTCCGGTGATTGGCGATGATCTGACGCTGTGGATTCGTGGTGATTATATTATCTCAGGTGCAACGCTGAACCGATTCTTCGCCCTGCACGTGATTGCGCTGCCTATCGTCCTGCTGCTGTTGGTGGTGTTGCACGTATTGGCCCTCCACGAGGTGGGCTCGAATAACCCTGACGGGATTGAAACCAAGTTGCCAAAAGGCAGCATGGGCGAGGGTTACAAAACGCAGTTTAAGTTCCATGACTACTATGCGAAGAAGTATGACATCATTGATTCGATTCCTTTCCACCCGTATGGGACGGTAAAAGATTTGGTTGGGGTGGCAGGCTTCCTGTTCTTGTTCTGCTACGTGCTGTTCTTCAATCCGGAAATGGGTGGATACTTCCTTGAGCCGCCTAACTTTGAAGCCGCGAACCCGCTGAAAACGCCGGAACATATCGCACCGGTATGGTATTTCACACCGTTTTACGCCATTTTGCGTGCGGTACCAGATAAGCTGCTGGGGGTCATCCTGATGGGCGTCTCTATTGCGGTGCTGTTTATTCTGCCTTGGTTGGATCGCTGTAAAGTACGCTCATACCGCTACCGTAGCCGGTTCCATTTGTTGAATATCATCCAGTTCACCATCAGCTTTATTGCGTTGGGTATTTTGGGTGCGTTGCCGGCAACGCCAACGTACACGCTATTGGCTCAAATCTTTAGCTTGGGTTATTTCATGTTCTTTGTCCTGTTGTTCTTCTACAGCAAAAACGAAGCAACTAAACCATTACCAGAGAGGGTGACATTCAAATGAAGAAATGGATTGTAATTCTATTTGCCATGTTGCCATCTCTTGCGATGGCGGCGGGTGCCAATGTGCCGCTGGATAAAGCGAACGTTGATCTTAGAGATAAAGCTTCGCTACAAAATGGTGCGAAGCTGTTCATGAACTACTGTTTTGGCTGCCATTCAACGCAGTATCAGCGCTATGAGCGCGTGGCGAACGATCTTGAAATCCCGGTTGACTTGATGAAAGAAAACCTGATTTTTGATCCTGAAGCAAAAGTCGGTGATCTGATGGTTAATACCATGCCAGCGAAGCAAGCGGCAAACTGGTTTGGTGCACCACCGCCCGATTTGACTCTGGTCGCCCGCGTTCGTGGTGCTGACTGGCTTTACACCTATTTGCGTTCTTTCTATGTGGATCCATCCCGTCCATTTGGCGTGAACAACATTGTGTTCCCAAGCGTCGGTATGCCGCACGTGTTGGAAGAGCTACAAGGTATCCCGAGCCCTGTCTATGAAACCCATGTCGTCGATGGGGAAGAAGACAAAGTGGTGGTGGGTACAGCAACGGATGGTACTGGTGAGCTGAGTGCAAGCGAGTACGACAAAGCGGTCGGTGATCTAGTGAACTTCCTGGTTTACTCCGGCGATCCGGTTCAGTTGGAGCGTCATGCACTCGGTTGGTGGGTGATGGGCTTCCTGGTGCTGTTTACCATCGTCGTGGTACTGCTGAAGAAAGAGTATTGGCGTGATGTGCATTAATTGTGCTAACATACCGTGCTAATTCCCAATTTTGATTAATATACAATGGAGGCTTAGCCTCCATTGTTTTTTTATTTGTAAGTGTAACGGAGGGCTCCATGGCTGTAGCTGCCAATAAACGTTCTGTGATGACTCTTTTCTCAAGTGCATCAGATTTGTATAGCCATCAGGTTCGCATTGTTCTGGCTGAGAAAGGTGTAAGTGTGGAAGTTGAGCTTGTTGATGAAGCTAACCTTCCTGCTGAGCTGGTAGAGCTAAACCCATATAAATCCGTGCCGACTCTTGTTGACCGCGAGCTAGCTCTTTATGATTCGAAAATCATCATGGAGTACCTGGACGAGCGCTTCCCTCATCCACCGCTGATGCCGGTTTACCCTGTTGCTCGTGGTAATAGCCGTTTGATGATGTACCGTATTGAGCGCAACTGGTATTCGCTAGCGGAAAAAGTCATGAAAGGTAATGGTGAAGAAGCAGAAAAAGCACGCACTAAACTGCGTAATGATCTGCTGACGCTGGCACCGATTTTCGCTGAATATGAGTATTTCATGAGCGAAGAGTTCAGCCTAATCGACTGTTACCTGGCTCCGTTGTTATGGCGTTTGCCACAACTGGGTATTGAGCTGGTTGGCCCAGGTTCGAAAGAGATCAAAGTGTACATGAATCGTGTGTTTGAGCGAGACTCATTCCTGGCTTCTCTGACCGAAGCTGAGCGTGAAATGCGTTTGGTTCGCTAAGGCGTTTGCCAACGTTATGGATATCGCAAAAATGACAGCCCGTCGGCCATATATGCTGCGTGCCTTTTATGACTGGTTGGTGGATAACGACTTGACGCCACATTTGGTGGTGGATGCCACTCTTCCCGGCGTTCGGGTACCACTTGAATTCGTTCAGGATGGGCAGATTATTTTGAACATCGCACCGCGAGCGGTAGGGCATCTTGAGTTAAGCAATGATGCTGTGACCTTCCATGCGCGATTCAGTGGCCGACCTCATTCGGTGATTGTACCGGTGTATGCGATTCAGGCGATTTATGCGCGTGAGAATGGTGCTGGTACCATGTTTGAGCCGGAAGAGGCTTATACCAATATTGAGCAAGAGTCGGATATCGAGGAAGACTTTAGCGTTGGCTTGACGAGTTTGAGTGATAGTGTTCCCGCTGACACTGAAGCTGAGCCAGAACAAGAAATCCCCCGACCAAAAGGCCGACCGAGCCTGAGGGTGATTAAGTAAAAAAAAAGCAGCGTTTAACGCTGCTTTTTTTATCGCTGCTCTTATAACAACGAATGACTGTTATTCGGCAGTCGGTTCACCATACTGGAAGCCACGAATGACCTGCTTCACACCAGAGATATTGCGTGCCACCTCGGTAGCGCGATCAGCCTGCGTGGTGGTGACATAACCAAACAGGAATACTTCGCGGTCTTCGGTAATGACCTTGATCTTTACACCGTTTAGCTCACCGTCTGTCAGAAGTGCCGATTTGACTTTGGTGGTGATCCAACTGTCGTTGCTAATTTCTGTGATCGACAGGGGTTGCTTGAGCTTAATTTGATTATGGATGGTATCAATGCCATCCAACTCACGAACTTTTTGCTCAAACTCGTGCATCAGTGCCTGGCTGGGGATCTGACCCATTAAGACAATGCTGCCATTGTACGAACTGGCAATGACCCGCACCTTGCCTTTATAAGGTGCTTTGTTGCCGAGCGCGGCCACTTCAAATTCAATATTGTTGTCTTGCCAGATCTGCTTGGTTGAACGTGTGTCAATGACGATGTTGGCTGTCGTCGCTGCCCCGGCAATAAACAGTCCCGCACAGCCACTCAAGCTGAGTGCGATACATAAAACGATAAAGCTACGTATCATAGGATTACCACCTTACAGTCGATTATTCATCGTGGCTTGGGAACAGTACCTGATCGATCAGGTCGCACAAGCAGTGTAGTGTCACCATGTGTACTTCATGGATCCGCGCGGTACGGTGAGAAGGAATGCGAATCTCAACGTCATGCTCACCCAGCAGGCCTGCCATTTCACCACCGTCTTTACCTGTTAAAGCAATGATGGTCATATCGCGGGTAACCGCAGCCTCCATCGCCTTAATGACGTTCTTGCTATTACCACTGGTGGAGATGGCGAGGAGAATATCGCCGGGTTGGCCAAAGGCACGGACTTGTTTAGAGAAAATCTCTTGATAGTGATAATCGTTGGCTACGGCAGTTAATGTCGTATTGTCAGCGGTCAAAGCCATCGCCGGTAAGCTCGGGCGCTCGGTTTCAAAGCGGTTGAGTAAACACGAAACGAATTGCTGGGAATTGGCCGCGCTGCCACCATTACCGCAACACAATATTTTGTTGCCGTTGAGCAGGCTGGTCACCATCGCTTGGGCCGCGTGGGTGATGGCATCGGGCAGTGCCTCGGCGGCGGCAATTTGAATTTGAATGCTTTCTTTAAAACTGTCTTTAATGCTCTCTAGCATCGCTTATCCTTCGGAGATTGCGTTTGGTATCCAGTTGATGTCCCGGCCTTGATCTTGAATGGCGACAACATCAAAACGGTAATCTACCATATTTTCAGAAATATGCTGCTGACTCAGCCAAACATGTGCGGTTTTTACCATTTTACGCATTTTGCTCGGGGTGACCATTTCGGCGGCGGTACCAAAATGATCACTTTTACGGTATTTGACCTCAATGAAGACAATGGTTTCACCATGGCGGAAGATTAAATCGATTTCGCCGACTCTGGTCTGAAAATTCTGCGCAACAAATTTAAGGCCCTGGCGTTGCAGGTAGCGCTTCGCCAAGGCTTCATAGTGGTTGCCGATGTGCCGCCGGCTAAAGAGCCCCACGCTCGGCCCAACTTAACTCTCGTTGCACGACACAGTTCTGGTCAATGCTGAGAATGCCGGTCTGTCCGGAAATAGTTTTACCCGGAACCACTTTCATCTGTGGTAGTTCTTCCATCAGTTTGTATGCATCCATTCCCAACGCTTGCAGGCGTTTCTCCATGTTAGATTGTTCGGGCCACAGCTGTCCCATTTCTGCCTCAATGGCAGGGTCGGCCTCGATCAGCAAAGGAATGTCACTGTAAACGACACCGGTTAAGTCTTCATAGGTGGTTCCGCCGCTGTTGCTGCGGGAGTTGGAAAACAGTTTTGGTGGTGTAGTGTCAGGGTTAATCGCAACTTCAATAAACGGTTTGATCAGGGTCAGTTCTGAGCTTCTTGCCACGATGTAGACCGCATCAATGTCGCGGCGGCTGCGTGGCTGGGTCTCTAGTGGCAGGTCCATCAGTGACGACATTTGCGCAATGCGCTGTTGGCTTTCCTGTAAACCGAAAATGGTATTGATGTTTTTTTGTAACTGACGTTTATTGCCAAAATAACTGTTGGTGACAGTATTGGCACTGTACTTTTTCCATTCCTGATCAAATGCTTCCACTACACGCTGGCCATAGTTACCCTCCGGAGCGAGGATCAGCGGGTATTGATAGCCTTGACTAAACAGGTATTTTGCCGCCTGCGCGACCTCTTGCTCGGGTGACAGCGTCAGGTAACAAAGGTCGAGGCCTGGCTGAATCTGTTCAGGAATATTCAGTGCCAGGGCGGGAATCACTGTCTGGGGCTGCGCTGGATCAGCCTGACTATGCAGCAATTCAACATTCTTTTTTTGCAGCGGGCCGACAATAAAATCGATCTGTTCGGCGAGCAGACGCTGCTTGATTTCGCTGGTACTGTAGGCCTGAGTGTCGATGACCGTTAACGTGGCGGCGGGATCACGTGCCTTATCATTCATCATGGCAAATAAAAAACCGTCACGGATTAACTGGCCTTGCGTAGCAAGCTTCCCGGTCATGGGGAGCAGTAAGGCGGTATTGGTTGGTTTGACAATATCCAGAGCGAGAATTTTTTGAATCGCTTCAGGGGTATATACCGCAGCAGGATGTGAGGGGTTCTCTTCCAGCCAGTGCTCCAGGCTATTTTTTAATTGCGAGATGTTGCCGGTTAATGTCTTGGCGTAAATGGCCAGTTGCCGCCAGCCGTCGAGCACCTCTTCATTTGGCTCGGCCTGTAGTGCGGTCAGTTCATATTCAGAATAGCTGGCAAAGTTCATCCAGATCCGGTTGGAAATTTCATTTTGCTCGAGCGCTGAAGAATACTGGCTCAGAGCAACCAGTTCGCGGTTGGCAGCAAAAGCCTTGTCCAGGCTCTGGTAAGCGTCGGCCCGCAGCGTGTGATAGTCTTTCCATTGCCTTGCTGGCAGTTGCCACCAAGGCTTAAAGTTGAGCAATTGCAAAAGTTGCTGATGCTGGCCTTGTTTCTGCTGCAAGGTTGCGCGGGTGAGCTGCCATTCAGCTTGCTGAACTTCGCTGAGTTGTTGGCGTGCGAGGCGTTTGATTAACAGCTCCGCTTGCTCGAGTTCATTGGCGTGAATCGCTGCCTTAGCCGCCATAATTAACCAGTCGTTCTGGCGACTGCCTTCACTGCTGTCGGCCTGAATCATGTAGTTCTGTACAGACTGGGTAGGCTCGAGTGTAATGTCTACGCTGTCAGGCTGCCGTGGCGCGGTAGAACAGGCTGCTAGCGTAATTGCCAGTGCAACTGGGGTGAATAAGCGTGGTACACTGAGTCTCTTATGGTTCATCATTGCCGTGAGTTCTCTATAATTTTGTACAAAATTGTCTCTATATTAATCGTTGAAGTGATGGTAAACAAATGACAGATAAAAATAAGTTGCTGAATGACGGTGCAACTCTCTATATCGTACCGACTCCGATCGGAAATTTAGCCGATATTACCCAGCGCGCTATTGACGTTCTGTCGTCGGTAGACATGATTGCTGCGGAAGATACACGACATACCGGTAAACTGCTGTCTCACTTCAATATACCGACCAAAACCTTTGCTCTGCATGATCATAATGAACAGCAGAAAGCCCAGCTATTGGTCGACAAACTGCAATCGGGACTGTCGATTGCATTGGTCTCTGACGCCGGTACGCCACTGATCAGCGATCCAGGATATCATTTGGTGACCAAATGTCGTCAGGCGGGCGTAAGAGTTGTGCCACTTCCTGGTGCGTGTGCTGTGATCACGGCGTTAAGTGCTTCCGGGCTGCCGTCGGATCGGTTCAGCTTTGAGGGGTTCTTACCGGCCAAAAGCAAAGGGCGCAAAGATAAGTTTCTCGAGATCGCCTCGGTTGAGCGCACTTGTATATTTTATGAGTCCCCACATCGCATTCTCGATTCCCTCCAAGATATGGTAGACGTTCTGGGGCCGGAGCGAGAAGTGGTGATGGCGCGTGAGTTAACCAAAACTTTTGAAACCATTCAGGGAATGCCTCTTGGAGAACTGGTTGAGTGGGTAAAAAGTGATGAAAATCAGCAAAAGGGCGAGATGGTACTGCTGGTCCACGGCCATCGTCAGGAGGCAGACGACAGTTTGCCGGATGATGCAACGCGCGCGTTGACCATCATGACCAAAGAGCTGCCGCTGAAAAAAGCCGCGGCCCTGACGGCCGAGATTTATAATCTGAAGAAAAACGCGCTGTATAAATGGGGATTGGAGCACATCGGTTAATCCAGCCTGTTGGGCACCGGAGTGGCGCTTGAGCGGCGGTGGAACGCGCAAATAAACCGCACATTACCGGCTTATTGCAGCATATTTGTGATCTCACTAGACACTGGCTGGAGAACTCTATACAATCCGCTCTCGGAGTTGACTGGGTAGTCGCTGCTTTGTTGATGTCCTTCGGGAGACTGACGTTGAAGTCCTTTGGGAGACTGACGTTGACGTCCTTCGGGAGACTGACAGAGGGGAGGAAAGTCCGGGCTCCATAGAGCAGGGTGCCAGGTAACGCCTGGGGGGCGCAAGCCTACGACAAGTGCAGCAGAGAGAAGACCGCCGATGGCCTTAGGGCACAGGTAAGGGTGAAAGGGTGCGGTAAGAGCGCACCGTGCGACTGGCAACAGTTCGTAGCAGGGTAAACTCCACCCGGAGCAAGACCAAATAGGCTTCCACATAGCGTTGCTCGCGTTAGGAAGCGGGTAGGTTGCTCGAGCCAGTGAGCGATTGCTGGCCTAGACGAATGGCTACCACCGCGCAAGCGGAACAGAACCCGGCTTATGTGTCGACTCCAACTATTCGAGACCCATCATTACTTTTTGTAGTGATGGGTTTTTTGCTTTTTATTGACGCAAACAGCGTCATTGCCCATAAACTTAGCGTTAAATCACGTCTCACGGTAGACTAGTGGTGGCGATGAGATGGGAAATTAGTACACTAGAAGAGGTTTGCCTGGCAGGTCGACACCTCTAACCCACTCGCTTGAAGAAGACTTAACGAGAAAGCTATGACCGAAACATTTCAGCATATATCTGTGTTATTAAATGAATCCATTGATGGCCTGGCTATCAAGCCTGACGGTATTTATATCGATGGCACATTTGGCCGAGGCGGTCACAGTCGAACCATTCTGTCTAAGCTGGGAGAAAATGGCCGTCTGTACTCGATTGACCGGGATCCACAGGCTATCGCCGAAGCCGGTAAAATTGACGATCCGCGTTTCACCATCATCCATGGTCCGTTTTCTGGTATTGCAGAATACGCAGTAGAGTATGGGTTAGTGGGTAAAGTAGATGGTGTGCTGCTGGATTTGGGGGTCTCTTCGCCGCAACTCGATGATGCAGAACGCGGCTTCAGTTTCATGAAAGACGGCCCGCTGGATATGCGTATGGACCCGACCTCTGGTATTCCGGTTTCGCAATGGCTGATGGAAGCCGAGCTGGACGACATCACCTGGGTCATTCGTGAATTTGGTGAGGATAAGCACGCGCGCCGCATTGCTAAAGCCATCGTCGCGTATCGTGAAAATGAAGAGAATGAGCCATTGACTCGTACCGGACAGTTAGCAAAACTGATTTCAGATGCCGCGCCAAAAAGTTTCAAAGAAAAAAAGCACCCGGCAACCAGAGCGTTTCAGGCGTTCCGCATTTACATTAACAGTGAGTTAGAAGAAATTGATACAGCACTAAAAGGTGCGGCCAGAATTCTCGCTCCTGAAGGGCGTTTATCCGTGATCAGCTTTCATTCGCTGGAAGACCGGATGGTAAAACGTTTTATGCGCAAAGAGAGCAAAGGGCCAGAAGTGCCGCACGGTATTCCATTGACAGAAGCGCAAATCAAAGAGCTGGGTAGCGCAAACATGAAAACCGTCAGTAAGGCGATAAAGCCAAGTAAACAAGAAATTGAACTTAATCCCCGTTCACGCAGTTCTGTGCTGAGAATTGCGGAAAAACTGTAACCGACATGACTCAAGCCAGCCCGAATCTGACCAAGCTGATTGCCAGGGACCTGATCACTGTTGGTCGCATTCCGTTGCTCCTGCTACTGATGATCTTTGGTTCTGCGATGGGGACAGTGCTGGCCACGCATCACGCACGCCAGGCGATAGCAGAAAAAGATCAAACTCTGGTCGAGCGTGAGCGGCTGGACAGTGAGTGGCGCAATCTGATGTTAGAAGAAACCGCTTTGGCTGAGCACAGCCGGGTGCAGGATCTGGCAAAGAAAGACCTGGAAATGAAACGGCCAGATGGCGATAAAGAAGTAGTTATCACATTAAAATGATTGGACAAAATAACACCCAGCCAGGCAAGCAACGCAACTCAGTTGCGAAAGGTAACTCTGCGCCTCATCCAGAGTCGGCTGGGGGGCAGAGTCCGGGTGAAAAAGGTCATGTAAATACGCCCTTTTTGATCCGCTGGCGATTTAATTTGCTGTTGTTTTTTGTTTTTTGTGCGTTTGCGCTGTTGGTTGGCCGCGTGGCTTACATTCAGATCATTGAACCGGACAACCTGATTAAACAGGGTGACTTGCGCTCAGTACGAGTTAAATCGATTCCTTCCGCGCGGGGGATCATTTCTGATCGCAATGGTGAACCGCTGGCGGTCAGCGTCCCGGTTGAGGCGGTGTGGGCCGATCCGGTGACCATTTTCAAACAAAATGCGCTGGCGCAAACACAAAGTTGGTATGCGCTCGCCGATGTGCTTGGTCTCGACCGGCAAGGTCTGATTGATAAGATCAAACAAAACGAATCCCGGCGCTTTATTTATTTGCAGCGCCAGGTTAGCCCGGCGATGGCCAATTACATCCGTGAACTCAAACTGCCGGGAGTCGGGCTGCGCGAGGAATCCCGCCGCTATTATCCTGCCGGTGAAGTCAGTGCTCACTTGGTCGGGGTCACCGGGATCGATGGCCATGGCCTGGAAGGTGTCGAGCGCAGTTATGATAAGTGGCTCACCGGGGAAGCGGGGAAAAAAACCATTCGTAAAGACCGCTATGGGCGGGTGGTGGAAAATATTGCTTTGGAAGAGAAGCAAGAAGGCAAGTCATTACAACTGACCATCGATCAGCGTTTGCAAGCCATTGCCTACCGGGCGATCAAACAGGCGGTGGCGGATCATCGTGCTACTTCCGGCTCTGTGGTGATGCTGGATGTCAAAACCGGAGCGGTATTGGCGATGGTTAATGCCCCTTCTTACAACCCGAATAACCGCAGTGACTGGCAAAGTTATAAAATGCGTAACCGGGTGATCACCGACTCAATGGAGCCGGGTTCAACGATTAAACCATTTGTGATTTTGGCCGCTTTAGAAAATGGGGTGGCGGATAAAAATACAGTGATTGATACCGGTAACGGGATCTTGCGCTTAGGCGGTAGCCGGGTGCGGGACGTATCGAAAGTGGGTAAGGCGGATTTGACTCAGATCCTGAAAAAATCGAGTAATATCGGTGTGACTAAGCTGTCAATGGAGATGCCGGTACAGGCGTTACTGGGGCTGTACAGTTCCGTTGGCCTGGGCGAACTGTCGGGCCTGAATCTGGTCGGCGAAGTGACGGGGATATTCCCGACACGTACGCGTTGGTCGCCGATAGAACGCGCGACGATTTCCTTTGGTTACGGCTTATCGGTCACCCCGATCCAACTGGCCCATGCCTACGCTACCCTGGCGAACTACGGCAAATACGAGCCGGTACATATGATCGAAAGCAATGATCAGGATATGTCTCGCCAGGTCGTGAGTGAGCGCTATGCGCGTGACGTGTTGATGATGCTTGAGACCGTGACCCAGAAGGGTGGATCGGCACGACGCGCCGCCGTTCCCGGCTATCGGGTGGGGGCGAAAACAGGCACCTCGCGCAAAGCCACCGCGGGTGGATACAGCGATGAGTATATTACCTATACCGCCGGGGTTGCGCCGGTCAGTGACCCGCGCATCGCCTTAGTGGTGGTGGTAAATGAACCGCAAGGCGATGATTACTACGGCGGCTCGGTCGCATCACCGGTGTTTTCAGAAATTATGAAGGGATCACTGCAGATCCTCAATGTCGCCCCGGACGAAAACAAATTCCAGCAGTGAGAAAGCAACGGACTGCTGACACAATTTCAGATTAACCTGAGCCAGAGCTCGGAGGACGATTATGACAACAGCCATCACAATGGACGCTTTATTGAGCACTTGGTTAGATTGCCCAAGCCTCTCATCCGTTCTTGTTTCAGAATTGGAGCTGGACAGCCGTAACATTCAACCCGGAATGACGTTTGTCGCCATTATCGGCCATGCGGTGGATGGCCGCCAGTTCATCCCGGCGGCGATTAAGCAAGGTGCCAACGCGGTGATTGCCCAGGCTTGTCACAATAAACCTGACGGGCAGATCGAGATCATTGATGATATCCCGGTGGTGTATCTCGAAGCTCTGGATCAGCGTTTGTCGCAGATTGCCGGCCAGCTCTATCACCATGCGGATATGGCATTGATCGGGGTTACCGGCACCAACGGTAAAACAACCATTACCCAACTGATTGCCCAGTGGCTAGAGTTGATTGGCAAGAAGGCGGCGGTCATGGGCACCACCGGTAATGGCTTTTTGTCTGACTTACAGCAGGCGGTCAATACTACCGGTAACGCAGTTGAGATCCAGAAAACCCTCGCTGGTCTGGCGTGCCAACACGCTGAGTATACGGCGCTGGAGGTCTCTTCACACGGGCTGACTCAAGGGCGGGTCAAAGCCCTTTCGTTTGCTGCAGGTGTTTTTACCAACCTGAGCCGTGATCATCTTGATTACCACGGTACAATGGAAGAATACGCGCAGGCAAAACTGACCCTGTTTACCCAGCACCAGTGCGACCGGGCAATCATCAATATTGACGATGACATCGGTGCGCAGTGGGCGGCGGCACTGAATAATGCGGTAGCGGTCTCTTTGAAACCCACCAACGCGTTTGCTACAGCATTGTGGGCTAGCGATATTGTTTATACCGAATCGGGCATCCGCATCGGTTTTGATGGTGCCTTTGGTGACGGTATATTGCACGCGCCGTTAATTGGCGAATTTAATGCCACCAACCTGATGCTGGCGTTTGCGACACTGCTCAGTTTAGGCGTGGATAAAGCATCACTGCTGGCCACCGCCAGTCAGTTGCAGCCGGTATTGGGGCGGATGGAACTGTTTCATGCCCCGGGCAAGGCCAAAGTGGTGGTGGATTATGCCCACACCCCGGACGCACTTGAGAAAGCGTTACAGGCGCTGCGGGTGCATTGTCAGGGCAAGCTGTGGGCGATTTTCGGTTGTGGCGGTGATCGCGATCGCGGTAAACGGCCGATGATGGCGGAGGTTGCCGAACGTTTGGCGGATCATGTGGTGCTGACAGACGATAACCCGCGCAGTGAAGCCCCGGCGTTGATTGTCAAAGATATGTTGGCCGGTTTAACCCAGCCACAAAATGTGGTGGTCTATCACGATCGCTTTAAGGCGCTGAGTTACGCGCTGGAGCATGCGACATCGCAGGATATTATTTTGCTGGCAGGTAAAGGGCATGAGGATTATCAAGTGCTTAATGGTGAGACCGTTCATTATTCTGATCGCGAATCGGCCATGCAGTTATTAGGACTTTCATCATGATCGCTACGACGCTTGCGCAAATAGCTGCAATCACCCGAGGTGATCTTGTCGGCGACGATGGTACTGTCGATGCCGTTTCTACGGATACCCGCACCTTAGCCAAAGGGGCTTTGTTTGTGGCGTTAGTGGGTGAGCGATTCGATGCTCATGACTTTTGCCAGCAAGCGATTGAAACGGGTGCTGGCGCACTGCTGGTGCAAAAGCGCTTAGATGTGGCAGTGCCCCAGATTGTAGTTGCCGATAGCCGGGTTGCGCTGGGAGAAATTGCCGCCTGGGTACATCAATCTTGCCAAACCCCCACGGTCGCTATCACTGGCAGCTGTGGTAAAACCACGGTGAAAGAGATGGTTGCCAGCATCTTGCAGCGTAAGGGGAAGGTGCTGTTTACTGCCGGTAACTTTAATAACGATATTGGCGTGCCGTTAACCCTGCTGCGCTCATCTCCTGATGATGACTATGCGGTGATTGAGCTGGGGGCGAACCATATTGGAGAGATAGCTTACACAACCCAGTTGGTACAGCCAGATATCGCCTTGGTGAACAATGTTGCGGCCGCACACCTGGAAGGCTTTGGCTCTCTGGAGGGGGTAAAGCAAGCAAAAGGTGAAATATACCAGGGCCTTGTCAGCGGCGGGGTGGCGTTAGTTAACCTCGACAGCCACGGCGGAGCGTTATGGGAACCGGTATTGGCTGATAAGCAGGTTCTGACCTTTGCGGTGAATAACTGTGAGGCTGATTTTTTTGCTTCCGGTGTGGCCCTCAACCCGACAGGAGAGGCGAGCTTTACTCTGCATTGTCAGCATGATGCGCAGCAGATCGATATTCAGCTTGGGATCATTGGCCAGCACAATGTGGCTAACGCGATCGCTGCGTCAATTATAGCCTTAAAGATGGGGGCAACGGCTGAAGAGATCCAGCTGGGACTCAAGCACTTAATTAAGGTGAAAGGCCGGGTGGAAGTAGAGCAGCTCAACGGCCAGATCAAGTTGATTGATGACAGTTACAATGCCAGTGTACCGGCGATGCAGGCTGCGGTGGATCTGCTGGCGTCTTTTCAAGGTCAGCGTTGGTTGGTTTTGGGGAATATGGCTGAATTGGGTAAGGAAAGTCTTGCACTTCACCGTCAAGTCGGGGAACATGCTGCCCCACTAAAATTTGAACATGTGCTTACCTACGGTGCCGATGCGAAGATCATCAGTGATGTTTGCCAAGGAAACCATTTTGAGACACATCAAGAGATGATTGAATACATCAAGCAGCGTCTGGAGCAGGCGGCCTCTGAGCACCATACCATTCTGGTGAAAGGAGCCAACAGTGCCGGTATGTTTAAAGTGGCCGCTGCTTTGAAGGAGTATTATTAATGATTATTTGGCTTGCCGAGCTGCTACAGCCATACTTTTCTTTTTTCCGTTTGTTCGAATACCTGTCGTTTCGCGCTATCGTCAGTGTACTGACCGCTTTGGGTTTATCTCTTTGGATGGGGCCACGTTTGATCAAACGTCTGCAGATGCTACAGATTGGCCAGGTCGTTCGTCATGACGGCCCAGAGTCCCACTTCAGTAAACGCGGCACACCCACCATGGGCGGGCTCATGATCCTGGCAGCGATTGCGATCACGGTATTGTTATGGGCGGACTTGTCCAACCCTTATGTCTGGGCGGTTCTGGCGGTGTTGCTGGGTTATGGTGCGGTTGGGTTTGTCGATGACTACCGGAAAGTGGTGCGTAAAAATACCGACGGTTTGGTCGCGCGCTGGAAATACTTCTGGCAGTCCCTGATCGCTTTGCTTGTCGCGTTCGCGCTGTACGCCTATGGCAAAGATAGCGCTGCGACGCAGTTGGTGGTGCCGTTTTTCAAAGACGTGATGCCTCAGCTCGGACTGATGTACATTGTTCTGACTTACTTTGTGATTGTCGGCACCAGTAATGCGGTCAACCTGACTGATGGCCTGGACGGGCTGGCAATCATGCCGACAGTGCTGGTTTCAGCGGGTTTTGCAGCAATTGCCTGGGCGACCGGCAACGTCAATTTTTCCCAGTACCTGCATATTCCTTATCTGCCACATGCGTCTGAGCTGGTGGTGGTTTGTACCGCAATGGTGGGAGCCGGTCTGGGCTTTTTGTGGTTTAACACCTATCCTGCGCAGGTGTTTATGGGCGATGTCGGTTCATTAGCCCTGGGCGGCGCGTTAGGCACGATTGCCGTGTTGGTCCGTCAGGAACTGGTGTTGGTGATCATGGGGGGCGTCTTTGTGATGGAAACCCTGTCGGTGATTTTACAGGTCGGCTCGTACAAGTTACGTGGCCAGCGTATCTTCCGTATGGCACCGATTCATCACCATTACGAGTTAAAAGGCTGGCCAGAGCCACGCGTGATTGTGCGTTTCTGGATTATTTCTATTGTGCTGGTACTGATTGGATTGGCGACGCTGAAAGTACGTTAATCCTCCTGCCTCTGCAGGGAATCAGGCAAGACTAACTGTGTGAACAAATATGGACCGTTGGCAAAATATACATCAGGTGGTCGTCGCAGGGCTCGGTATTACCGGGCTCTCTGTCGTTAAACACCTCAGGAAAACACAACCACAGCTGGTGGTGAAAGTCATCGATACCCGGGCAAACCCGCCGGGACAAGAACGCCTGCCGCAAGATGTTGAGCTGCACAGTGGCGGCTGGAACACTGGCTGGTTGTTGGAGGCGGATCTGGTTGTGGCTAATCCAGGCATAGCTTTAGCCACGCCGGAGATCCAAGCCGTGCTTGAACGTGGTATTCCGGTAGTGGGAGACATCGAGTTGTTCGCCTGGGCGGTGAGTAAACCGGTGCTGGCAATTACCGGCTCTAACGGTAAAAGTACCGTTACCGACCTGACCGGGGTGCTGGCACGCGCCGCCGGGGTAACGGTGGGCGTCGGCGGGAATATTGGCGTACCGGCGCTGGATTTGCTTGAGCAAGACGCCGAGCTGTATGTGCTGGAGTTATCCAGTTTTCAGCTTGAGACCACATCAAGCCTTGAGCTGAGCGCGGCGGCGTTCCTTAATTTGTCTGAAGATCACATGGACCGTTATCTGGGCATGGACGATTACCGGCGGGCTAAGCTGCGCATCTTTGAGCATGCGAAGTTGGCGGTGGTGAATCGCGATGATCCGGCCAGTTATCCTGAGCGAGTCATGCCGCTGGTCAGTTTTGGTATGGATGAGCAAGAGTTCGGTCTCAGTCAAGACGGAGATCGCACCTGGTTAGTGGATCACGGCAAGAGAATCGTTAGCAGTGATGAGCTTAAGCTGGTCGGTAAGCACAATCTGGCGAATGTTCTGGTGGCGTGTGCTCTGCTCAAATCAGCGGATGTGGATTACTCCAAGGCACTGGCGGAACTGAAAAATTACACAGGACTGACACATCGTTGCCAGGTGGTTGCCGATAATCGGGGCATTAAATGGGTCAATGATTCCAAGGCCACCAATATTGCCAGTACCATCGCCGCGTTATCGGGGTTGGACTGTGCCGGCCGGCTGTATCTGCTGGTCGGGGGGGTGGGTAAGGGCGCTGATTTCACTCCGCTGCAGCCCATTTTGGCGGATTTGGATCTGCAGTTGTGCTGTTTTGGTCAGGATGGCGATGCGTTTATGTCGCTGCATCAGTCGGCACGACGTTTCGCAACCATGGAAGATGTGATTCAGCAAATATCTTCACAGTTAAAATCCGGGGATATGGTGATGCTCTCACCGGCATGTGCTAGTTTTGACCAATTCGACAATTTTATGGCAAGAGGCGATGCTTTTGCTCAACTTGCGCACGAATACGCATAATGGCAAGGGCTTATAATTAGTGGGTGTGGTGAACGTGAAACAGAGAATCCGTGACTGGCTGCGGCAACCGGCCCCTGAGGCACTGTTTGATCGTCAGTTAGTCTGGCTGGCGCTGGGATTGATGCTGACCGGGCTGGTGATGGTGACGTCGGCTTCGTTTCCGATCAGCTCGCGTCTGACCGACCAGCCTTTCCACTTCATGTTTCGCCATGCTACGTTTTTGATTCTGGCTCTGGTTACCTCCTGTGTGATATTGCAGGTACCGCTGGCGCAATGGTTTAAAAAAAGCCATTACCTGCTCTGGCTCTCCTTTGCCCTGCTGATCATTGTATTGCTGGCCGGTAAATCGGTGAATGGCGCATCACGCTGGATCCCGTTAGGATTGTTTAACCTTCAGCCAGCTGAAATCGCCAAACTCTCATTGTTTATTTTTATGTCCAGCTATCTGGTGCGCAAGCAGGACGAAGTCAGGCAGACCTTCTTTGGCGGCTTCATGAAACCGATCATGGTATTTGCCTTTCTTGCGGTGTTATTGCTTGGTCAGCCGGACTTGGGGACGGTGGTGGTGATGCTGGTGACCCTGTTCGGCATGCTCTTTATCGCCGGAGCTAAACTGACTCAGTTTCTTGCGCTGATGGTGGCAGGCATTGCTGCGGTGGTCGGTTTGATTTTGGTTGAACCATACCGGATGCGCCGTGTGACCTCTTTTCTCGACCCATGGGAAGACCCTTTCGGCAGCGGCTATCAGCTGACGCAATCCCTGATGGCCTTCGGGCGGGGTGAATGGTTTGGCCAGGGGCTGGGTAATTCGATTCAAAAGCTGGAATATTTACCCGAAGCGCATACAGACTTTGTTTTTGCCGTGCTGGCTGAAGAGCTGGGCTTTATCGGCGTAGTGCTGGTGCTGATACTGATTTTCAGTCTGGTGCTGAAAGCGATCTTTATTGGTAAACGTGCGTTTGAACAAGGTGAAATGTTTGGTGGTTACCTGGCGTTTGGCATCGGCATCTGGTTCGCCTTTCAGACCTTGGTCAATGTAGGCGCGGCGGCGGGTATTGTCCCAACCAAAGGCTTAACTCTGCCATTGATCAGTTACGGTGGTTCAAGCCTGATCATCATGTCGGTCG
Organism: Vibrio sp. CAU 1672; assembly: GCF_029223195.1. Taxonomy (GTDB): domain Bacteria; phylum Pseudomonadota; class Gammaproteobacteria; order Enterobacterales; family Vibrionaceae; genus Vibrio. The sequence goes on from NZ_JARHUF010000004.1 coordinate 201,047, forward strand.
CCGTGTCGATACTGCTGCGTATCGATCATGAATGCCGTTTAACGGGCAAACTAGTCAACACAGAACGAAAAACACATGAAGAAAAGTAAACGTCTAATGGTGATGGCCGGAGGCACCGGTGGTCACGTTTTCCCGGGCTTAGCCGTCGCCAAGCAGTTGCAACAACAGGGATGGGAAATTCGCTGGTTGGGTACCGCAGATCGGATGGAAGCGGATTTGGTGCCTAAACATGGTATTGAGATTGACTTTATCCGCGTGAAAGGCTTACGAGGTCAAGGTATTAAACGTCTGCTTGCGGCACCATTTCAGATCATCAATGCCATCATGCAGGCTCGTACTCATATGAAGCGCTGGCAACCAGATGCAGTACTGGGCATGGGCGGTTACGTTAGTGGCCCCGGTGGTATTGCGGCTTGGATGAGCGGAATTCCTGTGGTACTGCACGAGCAAAATGCCGTAGCAGGGCTTACGAACCAATGGCTATCGAAAATCGCGAAGAAGGTTTTCCAGGCTTTCCCAGGTGCTTTTCCAAATGCCGAAGTGGTTGGTAACCCGGTTCGTGAAGACGTGACTCAGTTGGAAGCCCCAGTTGAGCGCATGCAAGAACGACAAGGCCCGATTCGTATTCTGGTGATGGGCGGTAGCCAAGGTGCACGCATTCTGAATCAAACTTTGCCAGAAGTGATGGCGAAATTGGGCAGAGATTACTGTGTTCGTCATCAGGCGGGCAAAGGTGCGGCAGAGGAAGTGAACGTGGCATACCAAGCCAATGGTGTCGCGAATGCAGAAGTCACAGAGTTCATTGATGACGTTGCACAAGCTTATGCATGGGCAGACTTACTCGTTTGTCGTTCAGGAGCACTGACAGTATCTGAAGTTTCAGCGGCGGGTGTCGGCGCGATCTTCGTTCCGTTTATGCACAAAGATCGCCAGCAAGCGCTGAACGCCGATCACTTGGTGGATTGCGGTGCGGCGAAAATGATTGAACAACCAGATTTAACCGTTGAGTCATTGACTCAACAGATCCAACAATTGGATCGACAAGCTTTACTAACAATGGCTGAGCAAGCGCGTGGCGCTGCAAAATTGAATGCTGACCGAGTTGTCGCACAAGCCATTGTCGCTTTGACCGAAAAGCGTTAACGAATTATTGAGAATAGAATTGATGACAATCCAACATACACAAGACTTAGCTCAGATTCGCGCCATGGTGCCAGAGATGCGCCGCGTGAAATCCATCCACTTCATCGGTATTGGTGGTGCGGGCATGAGCGGCATTGCTGAAGTGCTGTTGAACGAAGGCTACCAAATCACAGGTTCTGATCTATCAGAAAACCCTGTGACCGAGCGCCTGGTATCAAAAGGTGCGACGGTATTTATCGGCCACCAAGCAAGCAATGTAGAAAAAGCCAGTGTTGTTGTGGTGTCAACCGCGATCAATGAAGAAAACCCAGAAGTGATGGCGGCGCGTGAATTGCGTATCCCTATCGTGCGTCGTGCTGAGATGCTGGCTGAGTTGATGCGTTTCCGTCATGGGATTGCTGTTGCGGGTACGCACGGAAAAACCACCACCACAGCTCTGGTAACTCAAATCTATTCTGAAGCAGGCCTCGATCCAACGTTTGTAAACGGTGGTCTGGTGAAGAGCGCTGGCACGAACGCCCGCCTTGGTTCTAGCCGAATTCTGATTGCTGAAGCAGACGAAAGTGATGCTTCATTTCTGCACCTGCAACCTATGGTAAGCATCGTGACGAACATCGAGGCTGATCATATGGATACGTACGGTGGTGATTTCGAAACCTTGAAGCAGACTTTCATTGATTTTCTTCACAACTTACCGTTTTACGGTCAAGCAATTGTATGTATTGACGATCCGGTGATTCGTGAATTGATTCCACGCATTAGTCGCCAAGTGATCACTTACGGTTTCTCTGAAGATGCCGATGTACGCATCGAGAATTACCACCAAGAAGGTCAGCAAGGTAAGTTCACTGTGGTTCGTGCAGGCCGGGCAAATTTAGACATCACACTCAATATTCCTGGTCGTCATAATGCACTCAATGCTTCAGCTGCAATTGCGGTTGCGACGGAAGATGACATCAGTGATGAAGCAATCCTCAAAGCAATGGCTGGTACACAAGGTACTGGTCGGCGTTTTGATCACTTAGGCGAGTTCGATACCGGTAATGGTCACGCAATGCTGGTCGACGATTACGGTCACCACCCAACAGAAGTGGATGTCACCATCAATGCTGCACGTAATGGCTGGCAAGAAAAACGCCTGGTGATGATCTTTCAGCCGCATCGTTACAGCCGGACCCGGGATTTATACGATGATTTTGCTAACGTGCTTGAGCAGGTTGATGTGTTGATCATGCTGGATGTGTATCCGGCGGGAGAAAAACCGATAACCGGAGCTGATGGACGTTCATTATGTCGCACAATCCGTGCCCGGGGTAAGGTGGATCCCATTTTTGTGCCAGAAATTACCCAACTACCGTCAGTTTTAGCTAACGTTATACAAGACGGTGACTTGGTGTTAACTCAGGGGGCAGGGGATGTCGGTAAGGTAGCCAAGCAGCTGGCAGCCTATCAGCTGGATATTGATAAAATGCGTGGTTAACGACTGGCATGGCCGCAGGGTACAGATAAAGACGTAGATCTCGATTTTGTGCCACTAACATTGTGATTTATGAATATCAGTATTTGATAGTTTACAAGAGCTCAGTATAATCCCAAGGTTAAAATCAATGCTTTTGCTGTTTTACATTATAAACAAGCGCCATAGCTGCAGGGCAACAGTCAGGGAATACCAAGATTGTTAAATATGGCACTGAAGGAAGTGCGGCCGGAGCCGGAATGGCACCGAGGTCGTCAAGAGACCATTTTAGGCGGACTGTTTTTCGTTTTAGTTGTGACGTTAATCAGCTCCGTTTTGTATTCTGCGATCAGTTGGATGTGGGATGACCAGAGGTTACCTCTCTCCAAAATTGTACTTCAGGGGAGCCTGGAGTATGTCACGGCAGACGATGTGCAAGCGGCTTTGGGCCGTATTGATCATATCGGTACGTTTATGTCGCAAGACATTGATGTACTGCAGCAAAGTGTAGAGGCCTTGCCTTGGGTGGCACATGCCGCCATTCGTAAGCAATGGCCCGATACAGTAAAAGTGTTTTTGACTGAGCATCATCCGACAGCGATCTGGAACGGCATCGACCTGTTGAATGATGCCGGGTCGGTTTTTGCCGGTGATGTTGGGCAACTGAAAGAAGATAAAGTCAAATTATATGGCCCAGCCGACAGTGGCGCGGAAGTGTTGTCAACCTACCGCACCTTGCGGCCTAAGTTTGAACAACTGGGGCTGGCGATATCGTCATTGGTGCTGAATGAACGCCGTGCCTGGCAGATCATTCTTGACAACGGTATTCGTTTAGAGCTGGGCAAAGAGTCATTGAGTGAACGGATTGAGCGTTTTTTTACGCTTTACAATAAGCTCGGCAATGACACCCAAAAGATCAGCTATATCGATCTCAGGTACGATACGGGAGCCGCCGTCGGATGGTTTCCTGAACAAGAGTTAGAACAAGAGAGTACAGATGACTAAGGCCGCGGATGACAACATTATTGTTGGTCTTGATATAGGCACTGCAACCGTATCAGCTCTGGTGGGTGAGATTCTGCCTGATGGCCAGATCAATATTATTGGCGCAGGTAGCAGTCCTTCACGTGGCATGGATAAAGGCGGCGTGAATGATTTGGAATCGGTAGTGAAATCGGTACAACGAGCGATTGATCAGGCCGAATTAATGGCGGAGTGCCAAATCAGTCGAGTATTCATCTCACTGTCAGGTAAACACATCGCCAGCAGAATTGAAAAAGGCATGGGCACCATATCGGATGAGGAAGTGTCTCAGGAAGATATGGATCGTGCTATTCATACCGCCAAGTCGATTAAAATCGGTGATGAACAACGTATTTTGCATGTTATTCCGCAAGAGTTCACGATCGATTACCAGGAAGGGATAAAAAACCCGCTTGGGTTGTCTGGAGTAAGAATGGAAGTCAGCGTCCATTTGATCTCCTGCCACAACGATATGGCGCGCAATATCATTAAGGCGGTCGAACGTTGTGGGTTGAAAGTCGAGCAATTGGTATTTTCTGGGCTTGCCGCAAGCAATGCGGTGATCACCGAGGATGAAAGAGAGCTTGGGGTCTGTGTGGTGGATATCGGTGCCGGTACGATGGATGTTGCTATCTGGACCGGCGGTGCGCTGCGTCACACTGAGGTATTTTCGTACGCAGGAAATGCCGTTACCAGCGATATCGCTTTTGCTTTTGGTACGCCGGTGAGCGATGCTGAAGAAATTAAAGTGAAATATGGCTGTGCCTTAAGTGAACTGGTCAGTAAGGATGACACGGTTAACGTTCCGAGTGTCGGAGGGCGCCCTTCGCGAAGCCTGCAACGGCAGACTTTGGCTGAAGTGATTGAACCTCGCTACTCTGAGCTGATGGGACTGGTTAACCAAACTATCGACTCTGTACAAGCTAAATTGCGTGAAGAGGGGATTAAACACCATCTCGCTGCCGGGGTCGTATTGACCGGCGGAGCCGCGCAAATGGAAGGGGTGGTAGAATGTGCGGAACGCGTATTCCGCAACCAAGTAAGGGTTGGTAAGCCGCTGGAAGTGAGTGGCTTAACTGACTATGTAAAAGAGCCGTATCATTCTACGGCAGTTGGATTACTTCATTACGCAAGAGATATGCAGTCTGGTGATGATGGCGAATATAATGAACCTAAACGCTCATCGGTCACTGGCTTCTTTGGTAAATTGCGTAATTGGATACAAAAAGAGTTTTAACCTGAGTTGCAGGATAAACGGAGACAACACATGTTTGAACCGATGATGGAAATGTCTGACGATGCAGTAATCAAGGTCGTTGGAGTTGGTGGCGGCGGTGGTAACGCTGTTGAACACATGGTGCGTGAATCCATCGAAGGTGTGGAATTCATCAGCGTGAACACTGATGCGCAAGCACTTCGTAAGACAAGCGTTGGCAATGTTATCCAGATTGGTGGTGATATCACTAAAGGTCTGGGTGCAGGTGCTAATCCACAAGTTGGCCGTGACGCAGCTCTCGAAGATAGAGAAAGAATTAAAGAATCCATTACCGGAGCCGATATGGTGTTTATCGCGGCCGGGATGGGTGGCGGCACAGGTACTGGGGCTGCACCTGTGATTGCTGAAGTGGCTAAAGAGCTCGGTATTCTGACCGTTGCTGTGGTAACCAAACCATTCAGTTTTGAAGGCAAGAAGCGCTTGGCTTTCGCAGAGCAGGGGATCGATGAGCTGTCTAAGCATGTTGATTCGTTGATCACAATTCCAAACGAAAAATTGCTCAAAGTACTGGGTCGCGGTGTCACACTACTGGAAGCTTTTGCCAGCGCGAACGATGTATTGAAGAATGCGGTGCAAGGTATCGCCGAGTTGATTACCCGTCCGGGCATGATCAACGTCGACTTTGCCGATGTTCGTACCGTCATGTCTGAAATGGGTCACGCGATGATGGGCAGCGGTATTGCTAAAGGTGAAGATCGTGCCGAAGAGGCGGCAGAGATGGCCATCTCTAGTCCGTTACTGGAAGACATCGATCTTGCCGGTGCTCGTGGTGTGCTGGTGAACATTACGGCGGGTTTGGATATGCGTTTGGACGAATTCGAAACCGTGGGTAACACAGTCAAGGCGTTTGCATCTGACAATGCCACCGTAGTAATCGGTACGTCATTGGATCCGGATATGACGGATGAAATCCGCGTGACCGTAGTTGCAACTGGTATTGGTAACGAAAAGAAACCCGATATCACCTTAGTGGCTGGTGGTAAGGCAAAAGTTGCCCCTGCGCCACAAGTACAACCGCAAACGCAGGCCGCGGCAGCTACCCAAGCGGAAGAAAAACCGGCACAAACTTTGCAAGTACAAGAAAAGCCGCAGGTGACACCGAAAGCTGGCAACAGCATCTCTTCTTCTTCCGCTTCAACCAGCCAAAGCGCTGCGCCTAAGCAGGAAAAAGAGAGCGGTTATCTCGATATTCCGGCGTTCTTGCGTCGCCAGGCGGATTAATCCAGAAGTTTGACATAGCTCAAAACTATGGTAGCATTCACGGTCGACGTTACAGACGGCCGTGTTTTGTAGCACATTGATAGAGGCAAGCAGATGATCAGACAACGTACTCTGAAAGAAATAGTGAAAACAACTGGTGTGGGTCTCCATTCCGGTCGTAAAGTAACACTTACTCTGCGCCCGGCTGCTGCAAATACCGGTATTATTTATCGTCGTACTGACCTGAATCCGCCTGTTGATTTTCCGGCCGATCCGGCCTCTGTGCGGGATACTATGCTGTGTACGGCATTGGTGAACGACGAAGGGGTACGCATCTCTACGGTTGAGCACCTGAGTGCGGCACTGGCGGGGATGGGAATTGACAACGTCATTATCGAAGTCGATGCACCAGAAATTCCAATTATGGACGGCAGTGCCAGTCCGTTTGTTTACCTGCTGCAACAAGCGGGTATTGAAACGCAGAACACGCCTAAGCGCTTTATCCGGATTAAGAAACCAGTGCGTTTTGAAGATGGTGATAAATGGGCTGAATTGGTGCCATTCAATGGCTTTCGCATGGATTTCGAGATTGATTTTAACCATCCAGCGATTGAGTCGGATGAGCAGCGTTTGCTGTTTGATTTTTCATCACAAGGCTTCGTGCGTGAGATTTCACGTGCCCGCACCTTCGGCTTCATGCGTGACATTGAATACCTTCAGTCACAAAACCTGGTGTTAGGTGGCAGCTTTGACAACGCGATCGTCCTGGATGACTACCGTATCCTGAACGAAGAAGGCCTGCGGTTTGACAATGAGTTTGTGACTCACAAAGTACTGGATGCGATTGGCGACTTGTATATGTGTGGCCATGCTATTATCGGTGAATTCCGTGCTTACAAATCAGGTCATGGCCTGAATAATCAGTTACTGCGTGCAGTATTGGCTGATCAGGAAGCATGGGAGTGGACAAGCTTTGAAGAAGAAGCGGGCTCTCCGGTGACATTTGTGGAACCAAACGTGGTAGTCGCTTAATCCTGAACGGATAATTGAGAATTGAATAAAAAACCAGGCCTAAGCCTGGTTTTTTGTTATTTGGTCGGGGATTTTATGTCCCGACTGGGCCTATTCGGATTTTTTCGCCATATCGGCCAGGCGTTGTAAGCGCTCACGGATCTTCGGCGGCGCCACATCGGCAATGATCATCAGCGAATCGGCAGCCGCTTCAGTTAACGGTGGCCGTTTAGGCCGATCGTCAGCAGCAAACTGATTGCGATAGAGAGACGGGTTGATGCGTACTTCGATGCTGATCAGTTTGGCAAAGCCCTGGGTGCGAAGTGTATTGAGGATCATCAGTCGATCAAAGTCGATCTTCATTTTGATCGCAGCACTGGCCGCATCAATTAATAAGTGGCCATGACGGACATTTGCCACTCGGCAATGATCTGCCGTCCCTTTCGGTAGTATGGCCTGCAGCGCCTGATTGAGTTGCAGGATCTCGGCGGCATGATCCTGGATCTGGCGAAACTGAGACTCGGCAATAACATCCTCGGTAGAGGTTGGACGATGATCACGCATAGGCAAAATTTAATTTTGTTAAGATAAGTCTATTCTAGAGCAGCTTTATGAGAAGGTATAGTTTACATTGATGGCTTTGCCTGAAACTCATAATGTAAGTGAACCAGCCTGCGTTTGGTGTTTGAAAAAGGAATAGCTTTCCGCTGTTATTCACCACTACCGCGCTAGCGGTGGCTAATCCGTCAGCAATTCGATGAAAAACTTCCAAGTGCTTCAAACAAATTGGGCTAGTGATGGTTGTCTTTGGCAAAAATCCTTACACTATGGCACATTGTTTCAAATTTTAGCCTTGAAAATTGGTCGGTTTAACTCAATATCTGAGATAAATGATTTATCTCAGTATTCTTAGTTCAAAACTGGTAGAGACTGAAGGCATTATGAGTAGATCGGGAACGGTCTGATTAAAGAGAGATTCACGAAAAATGATAACTAAGCTACTGACAAAGGTTATTGGCAGTCGCAACGATCGAACACTGCGCCGCCTTAGAAAAATTGTAAAAGAGATCAATAATTACGAACCGACGTTCGAAACGCTGTCTGATGAAGAACTGAAAGCAAAAACGGTAGAATTCCGCCAGCGCCTTGAGCAGGGTGAAACTCTTGATCAATTATTGCCAGAAGCTTTTGCGACAGTCCGTGAAGCCTCTAAGCGTGTTTACGGTATGCGTCACTTCGACGTACAGCTAATTGGTGGTATGGTACTGAATGCCAGCCAAATTGCTGAAATGCGTACTGGTGAAGGTAAAACCTTAACCGCGACCCTTCCCGCATACCTAAATGCCCTTGCCGGTAAAGGTGTTCACATCGTCACCGTCAATGACTACCTGGCAAAACGCGATGCCGAAACTAACCGACCATTGTTTGAGTTCCTTGGTATGACAGTTGGGATCAATATTCCTAACATGCCACCTCAAGAGAAGAAAGCGGCGTACCAGAGCGATATTTTGTACGGAACCAACAATGAGTTTGGCTTTGACTACCTGCGAGACAATATGGCGTTTCGTAATGAAGACCGCGTGCAACGTGAGCGCTTCTTTGCTGTAGTCGATGAGGTGGACTCGATCCTGATCGATGAAGCACGTACTCCGTTGATCATTTCCGGTCCTGCGGAAGATAGCTCTGAGCTGTATACCCGAATCAACACCCTGATCCCGTATCTTGAGAAACAAGATAAGGAAGACTCAGAAGAATACCGCGGTGACGGCCATTACACGGTGGATGAAAAATCCAAGCAAGTGTACCTGACCGAGACCGGACAAGAGTTTGTTGAAGAGTTACTGGTTAAAAATGGCCTGATGGAAGAAGGGGATACGCTGTATTCACCAACTAACATCAGCCTGCTGCATCATGTGAACGCGGCACTGCGTGCCCACGTTTTGTTTGAACGTAACGTAGACTACATCGTTAATGAAGACGGTGAAGTGGTGATCGTTGACGAACATACCGGCCGTACCATGCCGGGGCGTCGTTGGTCAGAAGGTCTTCATCAGGCAGTCGAAGCGAAAGAAGGCGTTAAGATTCAGAACGAGAACCAAACACTGGCTTCGATCACTTTCCAGAACTACTTCCGTCTATACGAGAAACTGTCAGGCATGACAGGTACCGCCGATACTGAAGCGTTCGAGTTCCAGTCGATTTACGGTCTGGAAACGGTGGTTATCCCAACTAACAAGCCAATGATCCGCGACGATATGGCGGATGTGGTGTACCGCACTGAAGCAGAAAAGTTTGCCGCGATCATTGAAGATATTAAAGAGCGTGTAGCCAAAGGTCAACCAACGTTGGTGGGTACAGTTTCGATTGAGAAATCAGAACTGCTGTCTAATGCGCTGAAGAAAGCCAAGATCAAACACAACGTACTCAACGCGAAGTTCCACGAGAAAGAAGCAGAAATCGTGGCTGAAGCGGGTAAACCTGGCGCGGTAACTATTGCAACCAACATGGCCGGTCGTGGTACCGATATCGTCTTGGGTGGTAGTTGGCAAGCTAAAGTAGAAGCACTGCAAGAGCCTACACAAGAACAGATTGATGCAATTAAAGCAGAGTGGAAACACGTTCACGATCAAGTACTAGAATCAGGTGGCCTACACATCATCGGTACTGAGCGTCATGAATCTCGCCGTATCGATAACCAGTTGCGCGGTCGTTCTGGTCGCCAGGGTGATGCCGGTTCATCTCGTTTTTATCTGTCGATGGAAGATTCACTGCTGCGCATCTTCACTTCTGATCGTATGGCTAGCCTGATCCAAAGTGGTATGGAAGAAGGTGAGGCGATCGAATCTAAGATGTTGTCCCGCTCAATTGAGAAAGCTCAGCGCAAAGTTGAAGGTCGTAACTTTGATATCCGTAAACAGCTGCTTGAGTACGATGACGTGGCGAATGACCAACGTAAAGTCGTCTATGAGTTACGTGATGAGTTGATGAGTGTTGATGACATCAGCGATATGATCGCCCAGAACCGTGAAGACGTACTGACCGCCATTATTGATGAGTACATCCCGCCACAGTCTCTGGAAGATATGTGGGATGTGGAAGGCCTGCAAGAGCGCCTGAAAGCAGACTTCGATCTGGATGCACCAATCAAGCAATGGCTTGAGGAAGACGACAAGTTATACGAAGAAGCGCTGCGTGAGAAGATCATTGGCCAAGCGGTAGAAGTTTACACCGCCAAAGAACAAGTGGTCGGTGCGCAAGTGCTGCGTAACTTCGAGAAATCGGTCATGCTCCAGACACTGGATACATTGTGGAAAGAGCACCTGGCAGCGATGGATCACCTGCGTCAGGGGATTCACCTGCGTGGTTACGCACAGAAGAACCCGAAGCAAGAGTACAAGCGTGAGTCGTTTGAACTGTTTGAAGGTTTGCTGGAAACACTCAAGTCTGATGTGATCATGGTGTTGTCGCGTGTTCGTGTGCAGCAGCAAGAAGAAGTCGAGCGTATGGAAGAGCAGCGTCGCGCCCAGGCCGAAGAAGCGGCACGTCGTGCTCAAGCCCAGCATGCTTCTGCGCAAAGCCAACTGGCTGATGGTGAGGACTCAGAAGGTGCTCATCAGCCAATGGTACGTGAAGATCGTAAAGTGGGCCGTAATGAGCCATGTCCATGCGGTAGCGGCAAAAAGTACAAACAGTGCCACGGTCAGATCAACTAGTTGAATTTGATAAGTTATTAATAAAGAGTCGCTTAGGCGGCTCTTTTTGTATCAAGCGAGCCAGGAACAACTTCATGAAGAGAGTTCACATTGTTGCGGCGATCATCTTTAACCAAGATCAATCGCAAATTTTTATCACTAAGCGTCCGGATGACAAGCATCAGGGTGGGCTTTGGGAGTTTCCGGGCGGTAAAGTTGAGCCCGGTGAAAGCGTTGAACAGGCCATGGTACGCGAGCTTGATGAAGAGGTGGGGATCACCGTAACCGAACAGGCTCATTTTCAGCATCTGGAATTTGACTATCCGGATAAATCGCTTAAATTCGATTTCATGGTGGTATCGGCATTTGAACATCAGCCGTATGGCCGAGAGGGCCAACAAGGGAAGTGGGTGAGGATTGTTGAGCTTGCTGACTACACTTTCCCACAGGCTAATGTCCCGATTTTGCAGCGAGTCATGCAAGAGTTTTCCTAGCCACTTTGCCGGAATATTGATAGTTTAAAAATACTCAGCGAAACAACACGGTTGTATCTGAAGATACTGCCGCGAAAAATGGAGATTAAGCGCAATGGTACGTATTGCAATTGCAGGAGCAGCTGGCCGCATGGGCCGTAATCTAATCAAAGCCACTCACTTGAATCCGGAGGCGAACGTTGCTGCAGCTTCTGAACGTCCGGAGTCGTCATTGGTTGGTGTGGATGCCGGAGAGTTATGTGGCGACGGAAAATTTTCTGTGCTGTTGACCGATGATTTGGCCAAAGAGGTGGATAACTTTGATGTCATCATCGATTTCACCGCTCCGGCAAGCACGCTGGCGAACCTTGAACTGTGCCAGCAACACGCCAAGAGTATTGTGATCGGGACTACCGGTTTCAGCGAGCAGGAGCGTATGGTGATTGATGAAGCCGCCAAACAGATCCCAGTGGTGATGGCTCCCAACTACTCAGTCGGCGTTAATCTGGTGTTTAAACTGCTGGAGAAAGCGGCCAGGGTGATGGGGGATTACTGCGATATCGAAATTGTTGAAGCGCACCATCGTCATAAGGTTGATGCACCATCCGGCACTGCCATCGGTATGGGGGAGGCGATCGCAGAGGCGATGGGCAACCAGCTCAGTGATGTTGCTGTATATGCCCGTGAAGGGATTACCGGAGAGCGTAGCCGGGATGAAATCGGTTTTGCTACCATCCGCGCCGGGGACATTATCGGCGAGCATACCGCGATGTTTGCTGATATTGGTGAACGGGTTGAGATCACGCATAAAGCAACTGACCGGATGACTTTTGCCAATGGCGCGGTTAAAGCGGCAGTATGGCTCAATAGCAAGTCTGCGGGGTTCTATACCATGACCGATGTACTCGGGCTTAACGATCTTTAATTACATAATTATTCGCCGGCGTAAGCCGGCTTTTTTATATTAGTCGAAAACTAAGTAAATATTTTGTGTTTATATTCATGTGAAATACAGATGCTTTAGGTGTTGTTTTTGCTGTGTTGGCTGGTTATGTGGTTCCTATAGCTCAAAAATGATGGTTTAGTTGTTGCGGTTAACGTTTGCGCAGGGCTGGTGAAAAAAAGTGTGATCTTGGAAGTGTTAAAAAAAGTTGCCATGACTAAAGGCGGCTGATTATGGAGTCTTTGCTTACTTAAACTTACTATTTTGGGGCTTATTGCATTCAATTTCGCCTACCTTTGAGAAATGGTTAATTTATTTTTCCGATAAGGTTGACAGTATCCCAGTGCCTCATTAGAATACCGCCAATTTGTCTGAATAACCTTGAAGCGCAAAAAAAGAGTGGAAAGGAAGGCAGATTTGCAGTTTAATTTAGTTTTGATGCATTTTTATTCTGGAGGTTGTCTTGAGCAAGTCAGCACTGCTAGTCCTAGAAGATGGGACAGTGTTCCACGGTGTTTCCATTGGAGCAGATGGGTCATCCGTTGGTGAAGTCGTTTTTAATACCTCGATGACGGGGTATCAAGAAATCCTCACTGATCCTTCCTATTCTCAACAAATCGTTACTCTTACTTATCCTCACATAGGCAATACCGGAACCAATTCCGAAGACGAAGAATCCGCTTCCATCCACGCACAAGGCCTTGTGATTCGCGATCTCCCTCTTATCGCTTCTAATTTCCGTAATGAACAGTCCCTTTCTGATTACCTTAAGTCGCAAAACATTGTCGGCATTGCAGACATCGATACGCGTAAACTGACTCGTATCCTGCGTGAAAAAGGTGCGCAAAACGGTTGTATCGTTGCCGGTAACAACTTAGATGAAGCTTTGGCGCTGGCGAAAGCAAAAGAATTCCCTGGCCTGAAAGGTATGGATCTTGCGAAAGAAGTTACAACAAAAGAAGCGTATCAATGGAAACAAGGTTCGTGGACGCTTGAGGGTGGCCTTCCTGAGGCGCAAGAAGACAGCGAACTGCCATATCACGTCGTTGCCTACGACTTCGGCGCCAAACGCAACATCCTGCGCATGTTGGTTGACCGAGGCTGCCGCCTGACGGTTGTTCCTGCTGAAACCTCAGCAGAAGAAGTTCTGGCACTAAACCCAGATGGCGTTTTCCTATCCAACGGCCCTGGTGACCCGGAGCCATGTACTTACGCGATTGAAGCGACCAAAGTGTTCCTGGAGAAAGGTCTGCCAATTTTCGGTATCTGTCTGGGCCACCAAATCCTGGCGCTGGCATCGGGGGCGCAAACCGTGAAAATGAAGTTTGGCCACCATGGTGCCAACCACCCGGTAAAAGATTTGGACCGTAATGTTGTGATGATCACTTCGCAAAACCACGGTTTTGCCGCAGACGAAGCAACGCTACCAGAGAATCTACGTGCTACTCACGTATCGCTATTTGACGGCTCTCTGCAAGGTATTCACCGCACAGACAAGCCAGCATTTAGCTTCCAGGGTCACCCTGAAGCGAGCCCGGGTCCACACGACGCGGCACCGCTATTTGACCACTTTATCGAACTAATTAAACAACACAGCGCTTAATTTCGGAGTAGTAGATAATGCCAAAACGTACTGACATTCAAAGTATTCTTATTCTTGGTGCTGGTCCGATTGTTATCGGTCAGGCATGTGAGTTTGACTACTCTGGCGCACAAGCGTGTAAAGCACTGCGTGAAGAGGGTTACCGGGTTATTCTGGTAAACTCTAACCCTGCGACCATCATGACTGACCCTGAGATGGCGGATGCGACTTACATCGAGCCAATCCAGTGGGAAGTGGTGCGCAAGATCATTGAAAAAGAGCGTCCAGATGCGGTACTGCCTACCATGGGTGGTCAGACAGCGCTTAACTGTGCTCTGGACCTGGAAAAACACGGCGTACTGGAAGAGTTCGGCGTAGAAATGATTGGTGCAACAGCAGACGCCATCGACAAGGCGGAAGACCGTTCTCGCTTCGATAAAGCTATGAAGTCTATCGGTCTTGAGTGTCCTCGCGCAGATACGGCGAAGAGCATGGAAGAAGCTTACAAAGTACTAGATATGGTTGGCTTCCCGTGTATCATTCGTCCATCTTTTACCATGGGTGGTACTGGTGGCGGTATCGCTTACAACAAAGAAGAGTTCGAAGAGATTTGTCGTCGCGGTCTGGATCTGTCGCCAACCAACGAACTGCTTATCGATGAATCATTGATCGGTTGGAAAGAGTACGAAATGGAAGTGGTTCGTGACAAAGCGGACAACTGTATCATCGTCTGTTCAATCGAAAACTTCGACCCAATGGGCATCCACACCGGTGACTCGATCACTGTTGCGCCAGCACAAACGCTGACGGACAAAGAGTACCAGCTAATGCGTAATGCATCCTTAGCGGTTCTGCGTGAAATCGGTGTTGAAACGGGTGGCTCAAACGTACAGTTTGGTATCAACCCGAAAGATGGCCGTATGGTTATCATCGAGATGAACCCACGTGTATCTCGCTCTTCGGCGCTGGCTTCGAAAGCAACAGGTTTCCCAATCGCGAAGATTGCCGCGAAGCTGGCAGTTGGCTTCACGCTGGACGAGCTACAAAACGATATCACTGGTGGCGCAACGCCCGCATCATTCGAGCCAACCATCGACTACGTCGTCACTAAGATTCCTCGCTTTAACTTCGAGAAATTTGCCGGTGCTAACGACCGTCTGACAACGCAGATGAAGTCTGTTGGTGAGGTGATGGCAATTGGTCGTAACCAACAAGAATCGCTGCACAAAGCACTTCGCGGTCTGGAAGTGGGCGCGACAGGCTTTGATGAGATGGTGGATCTGGATGCGCCGGATGCACTGACTAAGATTCGTCACGAGCTGAAAGAAGCGGGTGCTGAACGTATTTGGTACATCGCGGACGCATTCCGTGCAGGCATGTCAGTTGACGGCGTGTTCAACCTAACCCAAATTGACCGTTGGTTCCTGGTTCAAATCGAAGAACTGGTGAAACTGGAAGAACAAGTGAAAGCGGGTGGTTTTGCAGGTCTGACTCAAGCCGTGCTGCGTCAAATGAAACGCAAAGGCTTCTCTGATGCGCGCCTGTCTAAACTGCTCGGTGTAGCAGAAAGCGAAATCCGCCGCCTGCGTGACCAGTTCGACATCCACCCAGTTTACAAACGCGTCGATACGTGTGCAGCGGAGTTCTCGTCTGACACGGCTTACATGTACTCATCTTACGATGACGAGTGTGAAGCACAGCCTACAGACAAAGACAAGATCATGGTTCTGGGCGGTGGTCCTAACCGTATCGGTCAAGGTATCGAGTTTGACTACTGCTGTGTCCACGCTTCTCTGGCACTCCGTGAAGACGGCTATGAGACCATCATGGTGAACTGTAACCCAGAGACAGTATCAACCGACTACGACACCTCTGACCGTCTGTACTTCGAGCCGGTTACTCTGGAAGATGTCCTGTCTATCGCGCGCGTTGAAAAACCAAAAGGTGTTATCGTTCAGTACGGTGGTCAAACGCCACTGAAACTGGCTCGCGCACTGGAAGCGGCTGGCGTGCCAATCATTGGTACCAGCCCGGATGCAATCGACCGTGCAGAAGACCGTGAGCGTTTCCAGGCTGCGGTAGAGCGTCTAGGCTTGCTACAGCCACAAAACGCGACCGTAACAGCTATGGAGCAAGCGGTTGAAAAATCTCGTGAAATCGGCTTCCCGCTAGTGGTTCGTCCATCCTACGTACTGGGTGGTCGTGCGATGGAAATCGTTTACGACGAGCAAGACCTACGCCGCTACTTCAACGAAGCCGTAAGCGTATCGAACGAATCTCCGGTTCTCCTCGACCGCTTCCTGGATGACGCAACCGAAGTCGATATTGATGCTATCTGTGACGGTGAGCGCGTGGTGATTGGCGGTATCATGGAGCACATCGAGCAAGCCGGTGTTCACTCAGGTGACTCAGCCTGTTCACTGCCTGCCTACACGCTAAGCCAGGAAATCCAGGACAAGATGCGTGAGCAAGTAGAGAAACTGGCATTCGAGCTTGGTGTACGCGGCCTGATGAACACCCAGTTTGCGGTGAAAGATAACGAGGTTTACCTCATCGAAGTAAACCCACGTGCCGCACGTACCGTGCCATTCGTATCGAAAGCAACTGGCGCCCCACTAGCGAAAATCGCGGCACGGGTAATGGCGGGTCAATCTCTGGAGTCGCAAGGCTTTACTAAAGAGATCATTCCACCTTACTACTCAGTGAAAGAGGTGGTACTACCGTTCAACAAGTTCCCTGGTGTTGACCCACTATTGGGCCCAGAAATGCGCTCAACCGGTGAGGTGATGGGGGTTGGTGCGACGTTCGCAGAAGCGTATGCGAAAGCAGAACTAGGTTGTGGCAGCGTATACCCTGAAGGTGGTCGTGCACTGCTGTCTGTGCGTGAAGGCGACAAGCAACGTGTTGTAGATCTGGCGTCTAAGCTTATCAAGCTTGGCTACCAACTGGATGCAACACACGGTACTGCGGTTATCCTTGGCGAAGCGGGCATTAACCCTCGCCTGGTTAACAAGGTACATGAAGGTCGTCCTCACATTCTTGACCGGATCAAGAACAATGAATACACCTACATCGTGAACACCGCAGCTGGCCGTCAGGCGATTGAAGATTCGAAAGTTCTACGCCGCGGTGCACTGGCAGAGAAAGTGAACTACACGACAACGCTAAACGCTGCGTTTGCAACGTGTATGTCTCACACTGCTGATGCGAAAGCGTCAGTAACTTCGGTTCAAGAGCTGCACGCAAAAGTGAAAGCCAGCCTAGAAGTGTAATAGATAACAATCAGTAAGCCCGGTAAATAGGGCTTATATGACAACCTCATTGCCCGCTCATTTGAGCGGGCTTTTTTTTACTTGAGATTATTGATGAAAAGCCGGAATAGGTTGATATCTTGCGTTTCCTTTTGTGCTTATGTCTATTAGTGCTACCGTTGTTTTCTCTTTGCTATCGGTTTTACAAGGAAGGTTAGGTGGACATCACTTTTGAGATTTTAATGGCACTGTTTTTTGTCGCCTCAGCGGCTGGGTTTATTGATGCGATGGCTGGTGGTGGGGGCTTGCTAACCCTTCCGGCTCTGTTGGCGGCAGGCCTGAGCCCGACCCAAGCCTTGGCGACCAACAAACTGCAAAGCTCGTTCGGCAGTTTTTCTGCCAGCTTGTTCTTTGTTCGCAATGGCATTGTCAGTCTCAAAGAGATGCGCGTTGCCATCGTCTGTACCTTTATCGGGGCCGCAATTGGTGCTGAAGCCGTACAGTTTATTGATGCGGGTATATTGACCAGTCTTATTCCTGTGCTGCTTATCGCGATTTCTGTTTATTTTCTTCTGGCTCCAACCACGAAGAAAGCACATGGCGAGCCGAAATTGTCTGAGGCGATGTTTGCGCTGTGTATCGGTGGTGGGGTCGGTTTTTATGATGGCTTCTTCGGACCGGGGACCGGTTCAATCTTTACCGTCTGTTTTGTCGCGCTCGGCCACTTCTCTCTGGTGGATGCGACTGCTCGCACTAAGATCCTCAATTTCACTTCAAATATTGCTGCGTTGTTGTTCTTTATTCTCGCTGGTTTGCCGGTATGGGAAATCGGTTTGACCATGGCGGTTGGCGGGTTTATTGGTGCCCAGTTAGGGGCCAAAGTGGTGGTGACCAAAGGCCAGAAGTGGATTCGACCTTTAGTCATAACGATGTCTATGTTGATGGCGACAAAACTTCTTTGGCAACAACATCAGCAATGGCTGCTATCACTGTTTTAACTCGCTCACTCCGGTAGCTATTGTGCCGCAGACAGATGTGGATTGGTCTGATTAGCGGAGTCAGTTCGGCAAAATTAAAGCAATATTTTGCGCTGATGTTGAGTGTATTGATGATCGATTTCGGGATCAGGGCGGGCGCCATTCCCCTTAACGCCAGCTGTGCTGCCGCAGTGTAGGAGTCCATCTCCATCAGGGGCTGGATGCGATATTTAGATAAAATTGCGTGCTGATACGTGTTGGCCGGGTTACTTAGATCATTGGTTAAAATCCTGTCCGGAAGTGACGTAAGTGGATACTTACTTACTATCGAAAACGGTTCATCGCAAAGATGTAAACTCATCAGGCCATGATGTGACGGCAAATAACCTGCGCATACTCCCAGGGTCGTTTTACCCGATTTGACATTTTCAATAATTCGCGGCGTGTGGTTGGTCGACAGGCGTAAGTAGGGATCTTGCGCAAAAACTTCTTCCATGATCAGGCTCAGGTAGCCGGCCACCAAGGTTTCAGAACAATCTAACCTCAACAAGGAGGTGTCCTCTAGCTCTTGCTGGTCGTAAATCTGTCCTCTCAACTCGTTGAAGCTGGGCTCAATGGTATTGATCAGCGCTTGTGCTTCGGAGGTCAGCCTGATGTGCCGGCCATGCGGCTCGATCAGCTTCTTTCCCAGTCTCTTTTCCAGATTGGCAATCCTTTTACTCACCGCTGACTGGCTAATGTAAAGCTGACTGCCGGTGCGGCTCATGGTCTTCTCTTTGCTCAGCACCAACAGGGTTTCGATACCTTCAAGTAACATATCAATCCTTGAATATTTGGAATAGGAGTAGCTAATGTAACTTGACTGGGCGTGGCTGGCTACTGGCGGAGCAAAAAATGGCCACAGACGTTTGCATCGGTGGCCATGTTGAACTGGTTAGCGGGAAAGAGCAAATGTGGGCAGGGACAGGTGCCAGCGTATTGCGCCTAAACGGATAAGCAAGGTTGAGAGCACCCCCGCCAGCAACGCGGTAGAATGCTCGTAGCCCAGACTGAGTGCGGTGGTGTGAAAAATACCGCCAACAATACACGCCGTGGCATACACTTCGCTGCGAAGTACCATGGGCACTTCACGTGCGAGTACATCGCGGATGATGCCCCCGCCACAACCGGTTATTACCCCCATGATCACCGCGACCATGCCCGAAGCCTGGTAAGCCAGGGCTTTTTCGACACCAATACCAACAAATACCGCCAGACCAATGGCATCGCATACCGGCAGTACCCACCATGGAAGACGCGTCGGGCGACGAACCAGCAGCATGGTCAACAGGCAGGTGATAAAAATGACCCAAAGGTAAGTGGTATCCGTGATCCAAAATACCGGGGTTGCGCCAAGCGCCATGTCACGAATGGTACCGCCACCAATGGCCGTCACGCTCCCGAGCACGGTCACACCGAAGGGATCCATTTTCAGCCGGCCCGCAAGTAATACGCCGGAAATCGCAAACACAGCAGTACCGAATAAATCGATCATATAAAGCAGCATGGAATCCATGTTACTTGGTACCTTTTCACAAATTGTGGCTAACAGAAATGGGTGGAGAATTGTACGGTATTTTCAACGAAAACGTTAGCGTTTTTGCCGAACGCTGTCAAAGTGTTCACACACCTCGGTGAGAGCGTTTATTGTCCTTGGCGTCGGGCGATTGATCCAGTCTGCATTTAACGACCACACCTGGCCTTTTTTTACCGCCGGCAGTTCATGGTGCCAGTTTGACCAGAGGTTGTCCTCTTGGGTGGCGTGAGGTGAGGTGAACAAGACTTCCGGCTGGCGGATCACCACTTGCTCAATACTGACCTGCGGGTAGGGGGCGCTGGCACGGGCAAAGATGTTTTCTCCGCCGCAAAAGCTGAACACCTCACTGGGCCAGTTGCCTCCGGCCACGGTGATGATGGGGTCATCACTTAACTGGTAAAAGTAACGGACTTTGTCCTGGGTGCGGTATTTACTTTGCAGGGCTTTGAGCTGGGCCCGGAACTTGTCTGCGGCTTGCTGGCCGACCTCTGGCGTTGCGCTGTACCGGCTGAGCTGCTCAATATTGCGGGCAATATCTTCCAGAGAGTCAGTGCTGGACTCATAGATGGGTAAGCCGAACTGTTTGAGTTTTTCCAGTTCTTTGGCCGGGTTCCCGGCGGGCCAGGCAATGATTAGATCGGGTTGCAGCGCAATAATTCGCTCCAGTTTGATGCCTTGATAATTGGCTACGCGCTCAAGTGTTTTGGCTTGATCCGGGTAGTCGCTCATTTCGCTGACCGCAATCAGTTGTTCGCCAAGACCGGCAGCAAAGGCGATTTCTGTTGCATGTGGCGCTAAGCTGATCACACGCTGAACCGGTTCGTTGGCGAGTGCGGTAAGCGAAAGAAAAAATGGCACGGCGTAGCAAAGTTTGTTCATCAGAATCCTTGATAAATCAGTCCGAGCATAAGGCTTTGGGTAACCAGCCAGGCAAAGATGCGCCAAACCAGTAAGGTTTGAATCTGCGCCAGATGGATCGCCGCAGGGGCGATGCGTCCACCAATTTTGGCGCGTTCTGTTCGTTGGCCGTGATAGAGTGCCGGACCACCGAGAGAAAGTTGTAATTTATTGCCGACGGCGCATAACAACCAGGCAGGGCCGGGTAAGGGCCAGGATTTTGCTTGTTGGCGAATCCCTGTGCTGACGGTGGTCAGGTTGTTGCCGAGTGCGATTAATAGGGCAAACAGGCGTAATGGTATCAGTTCAAGCGCAGCGACAAGCTGAACTGCTGGCCGGCCAAACGGGGAATATTGACACCGACTCGGCGACCATACCCGCGCCAGCTCCGCAGCCAAACGGTATAGGATGGCACCTATTCCCCCGGCTAATCCATACCAGAACAGGACACACACGACATTGCGCCCGTAACCCATAATGAGGGTTTCAGCCCCGGCTTTACCAATCCCTAACAGAGATAAGGTATCCGTATCACGGTTAAGGTAAGGCGTGAGCAGGTCTCGACAACGGACTTTGTCTTCGCTCGACATGGCGGTGATCAGCTGTTTTGCCAGCGTTTCATTGTTGCGCCAGTCCAGCGCGATAAGCAGCAGCGCCAGTTCAAACAGAGGTGCCTGCCAGACCAGTGGTTGCATTGCGAGCAGTGATATCAGGCACGGCAGCAACATTAACAACAACGCGAGGCTGCCGGATAGAATACTTTGTGAGTAGCTGTGATTATTATTGACTTTATCGGCGAGCTGCTTGGCTAATTGGTGCCAGAGCGTGACAGGATGCGCCGCCCGAGGAATAGGCAGGAGTAAATGAAATAACAGGGCGCCCCACATCACGAGGAGCGCACCATTGGCATAAAACTGCTGAAAGAGTTCTTGCATGACTTAAGATCTTACTTGGTCAGCTCCAGCATCTTAAATACCATCTCAGAAGAGCTTTTCGCTGCGAGTGGCAGGAACTCTTCAAAGCTCATTGGCGACTCTTTGTCCGCGACGTCAGAAATGGCACGCACCACTACAAATGGTGTATTGAACTGGTGGCAAGTCTGCGCGATCGCTGACGCTTCCATCTCTACTGCGACAACCGATGGGAAGTGCTGACGGATAAATGCCTGACGTTCCGCGGTGCAGACAAAGGCATCACCGGTGCAGATCAGGCCACGAACCGCGTGGGTGTTGTCCATCTGAGCCAACGCTTGCTCTGCCAGGTCGATCAGTTTTTCATCTGCTTTGAACGCTGCTGGTTGCCCAGCCATCTGGCCCATCTCATAGCCAAATGCCGTTACATCTGCATCGTGGTGACGAACTTCTGTAGAAATCACCACATCACCGAGGTTGAGGCTGGAATCAAAACCGCCGGCTGAACCCGTATTGATCACTACTTCTGGCTGGTACTCATCAAGTAAAATCGTCGTACCAACTGCGGCGGCAACTTTGCCGATACCAGATTGAAGCAGCACGACTTCTACATCGTTAATTTGACCAGAATAAAACGTACAACCAGCTTTACTGACAGTTTGGCAGTTTGCCATTGCCTGTTTCAGAATGGTCACTTCTTGTTCCATCGCGCCGATGATACCAACTTTCATAGCTCTCTCTTTTTAGCAATCAATTGAATGGGCGAGAGTATACCATTCCCTGCTTTGGTGTGTCGGCTATTTAATGAGCCCGGCATCTGTCAGTAATGTACGCAACTGCTCCACCCGTTTGCGGTTGACCCCAAAATCCGAGTAACCGACCCGGGACTCTGAGCGTACGGCTAACTGTTGATCGATGATTTTCAGTTCCAGATCATCGACAAAGCGCATGATTTTTGAGGTGCACTCAATTCTTAAGTACGGGTCATCACGGCTGGCGAGCTTGGCGCCGGGCAGTTGCAGGGCGGCTTGTGCAATGGCGTCGAGTGTTGCCTGCTGGGTTAAATTAAATGGTGCTAAATGAAATTTGTCACGTTGGTCTTGGGTTGAGACACAGTTGGGTTTTTCACCACACGGGATCTGGCTGCGGTCGGTCATCTCAGTCACTCCTTGGCTGCATGCAGTTAAGCCGAACACGATCAGGAGAGCAGCATTCTTCATGATTTTATTCCTTATGTTTGGAATCTAATTATATGTAATAAAAGAAAAAAGGATCCATTCCCTGGATCCTTTTTTATGAAGAGACTATACCTGAAGGTAATCAAGAATGCCCTCGGCGGCTTTGCGGCCCTCATCGATGGCCGTTACCACCAAGTCAGAACCACGCACGGCATCCCCGCCGGCAAAGATCTTTTCATTGCTGGTTTGATACTGAAAAGCTTGATCGGCAGGCGCCTTGATCCGGCCCCACTGATCCAGTTTAACGTTAAACGGTGTCAGCCATTCCATCGCGTGAGGCTGGAAACCAAATGCCATGATCACCGCATCTGCCGGCAGTACGTGTTCACTGCCTTCTACTGGTTGAGGGCGGCGACGGCCTGCTTCGTCCGGCTCTCCTAATGCGGTTTTGACCACTTTGACACCGCAGACCTGGCCAGAGGCATCGGTCTCGATACCCAGAGGCTGCAGGTTGAACATAAACTCGACCCCTTCTTCCCGGGCATTTTTCACTTCGCGGCGTGAACCCGGCATGTTCTCTTCATCACGGCGATAAGCGCAGACCACACTGGCGGCGTTTTGGCGAATGGAGGTGCGCACACAGTCCATCGCGGTATCACCGCCACCGAGGACCACCACACGTTTTCCGGACATATCGATAAAGGGATTATCGTGTTCAAGTCCCATTACCTGATAGGTATTGGAAATCAGAAACGGCAAGGCATCAAATACCCCTGGCGCGTCTTCATTTTCCAGTCCGGCACGCATGTTTTTGTAGGTGCCGACCCCTAAGAATACGGCGTCGTAGTCATCGATCAACTGTTGCATGCTAATGTCTTGCCCCACCTCGACATTTAAGCGGAATTCTATGCCCATCTCGCTGAACACCCGGCGGCGGTTTTCCATCACGCCTTTTTCCAGTTTAAAAGAAGGGATACCGAAGGTCAGCAGGCCACCAATTTCCGGGTAGCGGTCAAACACCACGGGTTTTACCCCGTTGCGAACCAGAATGTCAGCCGCAGCTAGGCCGGCGGGGCCCGCGCCGATGATGGCGACTTTTTTATCGGTCCAATCGACCTGAGACATATCCGGTTTCCAGCCCATTTCAAAGGCTTTGTCAGTGATGTATTTTTCTATATTACCAATGGTCACAGCACCAAAGTCATCGTTTAGGGTGCACGAGCCTTCGCACAGACGATCTTGCGGACATACCCGGCCACACACTTCGGGCAGGCTGTTGGTTTGGTGTGACAGTTCCACCGCTTCCAGAATACGTCCTTCGTTGGCCAGTTTGAGCCACTGGGGAATGTAGTTGTGCACCGGGCACTTCCATTCACAATAAGGATTGCCGCAATCGAGGCAGCGATCCGCCTGTGCCGTGGCCTGTTGCTGGGTAAAAGGTTCGTAGATTTCAACGAACTCAATTTTCCGTATTTTGAGCGGTTTTTTCGCCGGATCAACACGTTGAACATCGATAAATTGGTAAACGTTCTGACTCATGATTCAAACATCCTCCATGATTTACTGGGCTTGAACGCGCAGTTCCGCTGAGCTGCGACTCTGGTGACCCAGCAGTGTATTCAAATCGGCCGATAGTGGTTTCACCAAATAAAATTTTGGAATCCATTCATCAAAGTTTGCCAGGATGTTTTCTGCATGCACTGAGCCGGTCTCTTCAAGATGCTCGGCGATCAGGCCGCGCAAATGTTCTTGATGGATATAGAGATCCGACAGGGCAATCGCCTCGACAGATTCATTATTGACTCGTCCCTGGAAGTCGTGATTTGCATCCAGCACGTAGGCGAAACCACCGGTCATTCCGGCGCCAAAGTTGACCCCGGTTGCACCAAGAATGGCCACGATACCACCGGTCATGTACTCACAGGCGTTATCACCGGCACCTTCTATCACTGCGATGGTACCTGAGTTGCGTACAGCAAAGCGCTCGCCGGCCGTACCAGCGGCAAACAGTTTGCCGCCGGTTGCGCCGTACAAACAGGTGTTACCGATAATCGTCGCCTCATTACATCTAAAGGCGGTGCCCTGGTGTGGTTTGAGTACCAGCTTACCACCAGCCATGCCCTTCCCGACGTAATCGTTGGCATCCCCGGTGAGGTATAGTTCAACCCCGCCCGCGTTCCACACGCCAAACGACTGGCCGGCAGTGCCGGTCAAATGCACCTTGATTGGTGTGCCAGCCATGCCCTGATTGCCATAGCGCTGGGCAATTTCTCCTGAGAGGCGGGCGCCTACGGAACGATCGGTGTTGATCACGTTGTAGAAGAAGCTGGCAGACTGGCGCTGCGTAATCGCATCGCTGGCGTCTTCTACCATCTTCTGGTTTAGTACGGCTTTGTCAAAGGGGGCATTAGGCTCGGTCCAGTAGAGCGGATGCCCTTGGGGGGAGAGCGGTGCTTCCAGAATGCCGGACAGATCAAGTTTAGTCTGCTTTGCAGTGAGCCCGGCGACGGTATCCAGTAAATCGGTCCGGCCGATAAGGTCAGTCAGTTTCTCCACTCCCAGCAACGCCAACAGCTCGCGAACTTCCTGCGCTAAGCCGGTGAAGTAGTTGACCACCATCTCTGGCAGGCCTTTGAAGTATTCTTTGCGCAGCGTTTCATCTTGGGTTGCCACGCCGGTAGCACAATTGTTTAAGTGACAGATGCGCAGGAACTTACAGCCGATCGCCACCATCGGAGCGGTACCAAAGCCAAAGCTTTCTGCGCCAAGAATGGCGGCTTTGACTACATCCAGCCCGGTTTTTAAGCCGCCGTCGACTTGCAGGCGGATTTTGTGCCGCAGGCCATTGGCGACTAACGCCTGTTGTGTTTCCGCCAGTCCCAGTTCCCACGGGCAGCCGGCATATTTGACCGACGTCAGTGGGCTGGCGGCCGTACCACCGTCATAACCGGAGATGGTGATCAGATCGGCATAAGCTTTGGCTACACCGGTGGCGATGGTGCCAACACCTGGCTCGGAAACCAGTTTTACCGACACCAGCGCGTTTGGGTTGACCTGCTTCAGGTCAAAGATCAGCTGCGCCAGATCCTCAATTGAATAAATGTCGTGATGCGGAGGCGGGGAGATCAGCGTTACGCCCTGCACCGAGTAACGTAATTTGGCGATTTCAGCCGTCACCTTATGGCCGGGTAACTGGCCGCCTTCTCCCGGTTTTGCCCCCTGGGCGACCTTGATCTGCAACACGTCAGCATTGGTCAGGTAATGGGGGGTGACGCCAAAACGCCCGGACGCAATCTGCTTGATGCGTGAGTTGCGCTCAGTACCAAAACGGCGCGGGTCTTCTCCTCCTTCCCCTGAGTTGGAGTAGCCCCCCAGGCGGTTCATGGCGATTGCCAGCGCTTCATGAGCCTCCGGACTTAATGCACCGATCGACATCGCCGCGGTATCAAAGCGTTTAAACAGTTCGCCAGACGGTTCGATTTTTTCCAGTGCCAACGGTTGGGTGGCCTTTTTCAGTGTCATCAGATCGCGCAGCATTGCAAACGGACGTTCGTTGACCTGCTTGGCGTAACTGAGGTAGTCACAGGCGTCGCCGGTTTTTACCGCCTGCTGCAGAGTGCCGACCACATCGGGGTTGTAGGCGTGATATTCACCGCCGTGAACGTACTTCAGCAGGCCGCCATGCTCTATCGATTTACGTTTGGCCCAGGCCTTGCGTGACAGGTTATACAGATCCTGCTGGAAATCACTGAAGTCAGCCCCCTGAATACGGGTAGTGACGCCACTAAAGCAAACATCAACCACTTCCTGGCTTAGTCCGACCGCTTCAAACAGTTGCGAGCAGCGGTAGGATGCTACCGTTGAAATGCCCATCTTGGACATGATCTTATACAGGCCTTTGTTGATGCCATTTTGGTAGTTTTGCATTACATCGCGATAATTCTTGTCCAGTGCGCCGTCATCGATCAATTTGCCCAGTGCTTCGTAAGCCAAATAAGGGTAAACAGCGGTCGCACCAAACCCAAGCAGCACGGCAAACTGGTGAGGGTCACGCGCGGTTGCCGTTTCTACGATGATGTTGGCATCGCAGCGCAGGTTAGCTTTGATCAAGCGGGATTGTACGGCACCCACGGCCATTGCCGCGGGGATAGGCAGTTTTCCCGGCACCAGCGCCCGGTCGGACAATACGATTAAAACGGTGCCTTCGCGCACGACCTGCTCAGTCTGAGCACAAAGATCGTCAAGCGCTTGCTTGAGATCTTTTTCATCCGGGGAGTAATTGATGTCTAAGATGGTGTTTCGATAATGATCGTCACCCAGTTCCAGCAGTTGTTGCATATCGGAGTACAGCAGCACCGGAGAGTCAAACGCCACCCGATAGGCATGGCCATCGGTTTCACAAAACACGTTCATCTCCTGACCGATGCTGGTGGCGAGAGACATTACGTGTTTTTCCCGCAATGGATCGATGGGCGGGTTGGTGACCTGGGCAAATTTCTGGCGAAAATAATCGGTAATCAAACGTTCTTTGGAGGAGAGGACTGCCATAGGTGTGTCATCACCCATTGACCCGACGGCTTCCTGACCCATATCCCCCAACACGCGCAGAACCTGGTCCACTTCCTCGCGGGTCATGGCAAACTGTTTCTGATAGGTTTTGAGCAGATCGCTGTCGAAGCTGCGTTCACCGACCTGTTCGTCCGGCATTTGAGCAAATGGGGTGAGTTTGTGAACGTTGTTATCCATCCATTCACGGTACGGGTGGCGGCTTTTCAGATCATTGTCGATCTCACTTGATTGCCATAACTTCCCTTTGCGGGTATCGACCACCAGCAGCTCACCGGGGCCAACCCGGCCTTTTTCTGCCACTTCATCGGGAGCATAATCCCAGATCCCGATTTCCGATGCGAGGGTGATCAGTTTGTCTTTGGTGATCACATAGCGGGCAGGTCGCAGCCCGTTGCGATCCAGATTACATGCCGCATAACGGCCGTCTGACAGTACGATGCCGGCAGGGCCGTCCCACGGCTCCATGTGTTTAGAGTTAAAATCGTAGAACGCGCGCAGGTCCGGATCCATATCCGGGTGGTTTTGCCATGCCGGTGGGACCAGCATCCGCATGGCGCGGAAGATATCCATCCCGCCGGCGAGAAACAGATCCAGCATGTTATCCAGGCTGGAGGAGTCGGAGCCGGTTTCATTGACAAACGGTGCGGCGGTCTGCAGATCGGGCAGCAGGGGAGAGGCAAATTTGTAAGCGCGTGCGCGTGCCCACTGGCGGTTGCCCTCAATCGTGTTGATCTCGCCATTATGAGCCAGATAGCGGAACGGCTGAGCCAGTGGCCAGCGTGGTTGGGTGTTAGTAGAAAAGCGTTGGTGGAACAGGCAGATAGCAGATTCCATCCGCAGGTCGGCAAGATCCAGATAGAAACGCGGCAGATCCGCCGGCATGCATAGTCCCTTATAAACCAGCACTTGGGTCGACAAACTGCAGATATAAAAGTCACTGTCATCGGTGATCTGTTTTTCGATCCGTCGCCGGGCGATGTACAGGCGGCGTTCGATATCCCGCTCGCGCCAGCCGGCTGGCGCAGAAATAAACACCTGCTGGATATCGGGTAACGAAGCGGCAGCAATCGGGCCCAGCACCTGCGCATTGGTCGGTACTTCCCGCCAGCCCGCGACGGTTAATGTCTCTTGGGCAAGTTCTTTATTGACGATATCTCTTGCCCGTTGGGCATTTACCGGATCGCGGCTAAAGAAAATCATCCCCACGGCGTATTGCTTGCCGAGTTTAAAACCATTTTCCTCCGCAATCAGGCGTAGATAGGAATCGGGCTTTTGCAGTAAGAGACCACAACCGTCGCCGGTTTTGCCATCGGCGGCGATGCCACCACGATGAGTCATTCGGTCAAGTGCGGAAATTGCTGTACGAACCAGCTTGTGGCTTTGCTCGCCTTCCATATGCGCGATCAAGCCAAATCCACAGTTGTCTTTTTCAAGACTTGGATCATAAAGAGCCATTGCAATTCTCCTTTTGCTTATCTGTCCCCGTGACAGATACATCAACACTGCTCTTGTCGATGTTGGTGACTGACTATGCGTCAGTTTTGGAGTTATAGGTATATTTATTCAATAAAATGTACGATATATATTAATAACTTTGGTGTGTTTTGTTTCGGCTGTGTTCACAAGCTATAGCCTATTGTAAAAAAGGTCAAGTTGTTAGTGGATGATCATGCAAATATGCGATTTACCATGTATTCAACTTAAATAGGGCTTTAAGATCAGTAAGATAGCTTTTTTGTTGTTACAGATAAGTAACGTTTGCTTTGGGCTGGGTAAAAAAAGACCAGCATAACATGCTGGTCAAAACAAAAAGTTTGGAAGGATTGATTTTGTATCCTCAATTTGAGCTACCACTTGTACTGGTAACTCAAACTGAGGATAAGAGCGCTCGCTGGCGCTTTTAATTAAGCGGAAAGCATCATTGAATCTGCTTTTGCTTCTAAGTTGGTACCACCCATCAGGTATGCATCAATGGTACGAGCACACTCTCGGCCTTCATTGATACAACGAACCACCAGAGACTGGCCAGTTCGCATATCACCTGCCGCGAAGACGCCTTCTTGGTTGGTGGCAAAACCTTGGGTCGCAACATTGCCGCGTTCATCCAGTTCGATGTCGAGCTGAGCCAGTACACCGGTAGGTTCCGGGTGGAGGAAGCCCATCGCAAGAAATGCCATGTCACACGGGATCACGCGTTCGCTGCCTGCCACTTCGGTAAAGCCCGGACGTTCACCTGGCTTAGCTTCTTGCCAAGCGATGTCCGCAACACGCAGGCCGGTCACTTCGCCTTTATCGTTACCGATAAACTCTTTGGTTAAGATATTCCAGTGACGATCCACACCCTCTTCATGAGAGGTCGAAGTACGCAGAATCATCGGGTATTGTGGCCATGGCATGTTAGCTGGGCGTTTCTCTGGTGGCATCGGCATGATTTCAACCTGAGTCACGCTTGCTGCGCCGTGACGGTTCGAGGTGCCGACACAGTCAGAGCCGGTATCACCACCACCAATCACTACCACATGTTTACCCGCGGCGTGAATTTCTTCACCTTTCAGATCCATGTCGTTAGCGCGGCGATTGTTTTGCGCCAGGAACTGCATGGCGAAATAAACGCCGTTTAGTTCACGTCCCGGAACCGGAAGATCGCGTGGAACGGTAGAACCACCAGTCAGCAGTACCACATCGTATTCCTGACGCAGTTGCTGTGCGTTGACATCAACACCAACGTGTTGGTTGACTTTGAACTCAATCCCGGCCTCAGCCATTAGATTGATCTTACGATCAATCACTTCCATGCTCAGTTTAAAGTCCGGGATGCCAAAGCGCAGCAGGCCACCGACTTTTTCATCACGTTCGAACACCGTCACTGTGTGGCCCGCGCTGTTTAACTGCTCCGCTGCAGCCAGGCCTGCAGGGCCGCTGCCGATGATGGCGACGGTCTTTCCGGTGCGAGAACGTGGCGTTTTCGGTTTGGCATAGCCTTCACGATAAGCCGTTTCTACGATGGTTTTCTCAATGTTACAGATGGTGATTGGGTCTTGGTTAATGCCAAGCACACAAGCACTTTCACATGGTGACGGACAGACACGACCAGTGAACTCCGGGAAGTTGTTGGTCGAGCTCAGGATGTTCCATGCTTCTTCCCAGTTGTCACGGTATACCGCATCATTAAATTCCGGGATGATGTTACCGATCGGGCAGCCGTTATGACAAAACGGCACACCACAATCCATACAACGAGAAGCCTGAGTATTGATCTTACAGCCAAACTCCTCATTCAGAACAAACTCTTTGTTGTTCTTGATACGCTCTTGCGGGTCGATCTTCTGTGGTAGCTCACGACCATGCTCTAAAAATCCAGTAGGCTTACCCATTACACTGCCTCCGCTTCTGCTTGCTCTGCCTCAGCCTGACGTCTTTGAAGAACCGCTTTGTAATCACGCGGCATGACCTTAACCATTGAGGCTAGGCTGGCTTCAAAGTTGTCCAGGAATGACTGAGCGACTTCACTTCCTGTGAACTTGACATGCTTGGTTAACATATCGAGTAATAGCTCTTTGTCTGCTTGTTCGATTGGATCAAGGTCGACCAGCTCAGGATTCAGTTTCGCCTCAAAGTCGCCTGACTTATCCCAAACGTAAGCCACACCACCACTCATACCGGCAGCAAAGTTGCGTCCGGTTGAGCCAAGGATAATGGCCGCACCACCGGTCATGTATTCACAGCCGTGATCACCGACGCCTTCCACAACCACTTTGGCACCGGAGTTACGTACACAGAAGCGCTCGCCTGCCATACCACGGATGAATGACTCACCAGAGGTGGCACCGTAGAAACAGACGTTACCCACAACAATATTGTCTTCGGCGACAATTGATGAGTTGCTGTCAGGGTAGAGCACCAGTGTACCGCCAGACAGACCTTTACCCCAGTAATCGTTCGCGTCCCCTTCGACTTCGAACTTCACGCCCTTCGCCAGGAAGGCACCAAATGACTGACCTGCAGAGCCTTTGAACTTAACATTCATTGGCTGTGGCAGACCCTGGTCTTTGTACACTTTCGAAATTTCGTTCGACAGCATGGTACCGGCCGAGCGGTCAGTGTTGACGATTGGCAATTCGGCGTTCACTGTTTCGCCTTTTTCAAGCGCAGGGATTGCTGCCTGGATCAGTTTGCGATCCAGTACCGATTCAAGGTTGTGGTTCTGCTCTGTCTGGTTGTACACGCCGTCTGCCTCGCGTGGCTGCTCAACATGCAGCACCGGGGACAGATCCAGGTTTTTGTACTTCCAGTGTGAGAGGTCCTGGCGGACTTTGAGTTTTTGACCCTGACCGACCATCTCATCAACCGTGCGGAAACCAAGTTCAGCCATAATTTCACGTAGACCCTGAGCCATGTACTGGAAGAAGGTCACGACGTCTTCTACGCGGCCATCAAAGCGTTCACGCAGGGTTTTATTCTGAGTGGCGATGCCCACCGGGCAGGTGTTCTTATGACACTTACGCATCATGATACAACCTTCTACCACGAGAGCTGCGGTCGCGACGCCCCATTCTTCCGCACCAAGCAGCGTTGCAATGGCAAGGTCACGCGGGGTTTTCATCTGGCCATCAGCCTGAACCACGATACGGTTACGCAGACCATTTTTCAGCAGGGTCTGGTGCGTTTCTGCCAGGCCGAGTTCCCAAGGAAGACCGGTGTGACGGATAGAAGACAGTGGTGAGGCACCCGTACCGCCGTCGAAGCCCGCGATCAGCACCACATCGGCTTTCGCCTTGGCTACACCTGAGGCGATGGTACCGACACCCGCTTCTGAAACCAGTTTTACGTTCACGCGACCGGCGCGGTTGGCGTTTTTCAGGTCGTAGATCAGCTGCGCCAAATCTTCGATTGAGTAGATATCGTGGTGTGGCGGTGGTGAAATCAGTCCGACCCCTGGTGTTGAGTGACGGGTAGCACCGATCCAGTCGTCCACTTTATCACCTGGCAACTGGCCACCTTCACCTGGTTTCGCACCTTGAGCCATCTTGATTTGCAGCTCATCGGCGTTAGTCAGGTAGTAAGAGGTGACACCGAAGCGGCCAGATGCAACCTGCTTGATGGCAGAGCGTTCCCAGTCGCCATTTTCTTTGCGCTCGAAACGGGTTGGGTCTTCACCACCTTCACCGGAGTTTGATTTCGCGCCGAGACGGTTCATCGCAACCGCTAGGGTTGAGTGTGCTTCGTACGAGATCGAACCGAATGACATTGCACCGGTTGCAAAGCGCTTGACGATGCTTTCGATAGGCTCAACTTCATCAATTGAGATCGAACCGGCCGGGTTCTTGACGAACTCAAGCTGGCTGCGCAGGGTTACGGCGTTATGGCCTTGTTTATCAACCGCATCCGCGTACTGCTTGAACTGCTGGTAATCTTTGCCACGCGTTGACTGTTGCAGTAGTGAGATGGTTTCCGGGTTAAACAGGTGTTTTTCACCACGCTGTTTCCACTGGTATACACCGCCGACATCCAGCATCTGGATTGGAATTTCGCGTTGTGGGTAACCCACACGGTGGCGAACCAGGACTTCTTTCGCGATGTCATCCAGCGTCAGGCCCTGGATACGTGATACCGTACCGGTGAAGTATTTATCCACCACAGACTTGTGGATACCCAGCGCTTCGAAGATCTGCGCACCGTGGTAAGACTGCAGGGTGGAGATGCCCATCTTGGAGAAAATCTTCAGCAGGCCACCGTTGATGGCTTTACGGTAGTTGTCGAACAGCACGCGAGGATCGGCTTGAGGATCGAGTTTTTTGGTGCGCTGTAGGTCAGCGATGGTCTCGATAACCAGGTAAGGGTTAACGGCGTTAGCACCGTAGCCGAGTAGCGTTGCAAAGTGGTGCGTTTCACGTGCGTCACCGGTTTCGACCACAATGTCACATTTGGCGCGCAGGCCTTTGCGGATCAGGTGGTGGTGGACGGCACCGACAGCCAGCATCGCTGGGATGGCAGCATGGTTCGAGTTCACCGCGCGGTCGGTCAGCAGGATGATGGAGTAACCGTCGATGACCGCATCTTCAGCATACTGGCAGATACGCTTCAGCGCCCGCTCCAGTTTGCCCTGATCTTCACTGGCCTGGAAGACGATATCCAGCGTTTTCGCCTGCAGGTGCTCGTTATCAATTGCACGCAGCTTTTCCAGTTCGTTGTTTGCCAGTACCGGCGATTCCAGCTCGACTTTCTGACAGTGATCCGGAGTCTCGCTCAGCAGGTTCTGATCCTTACCCAGGTAAGTGTTCAGCGACATCACCATCCGTTCACGGATCGGGTCGATCGGCGGGTTGGTAACCTGAGCGAACAACTGCTTGAAGTAGTTGGACAGGTGTTGCGACTGGTGAGAAAGCACGGCCAGCGGCCAGTCAGCACCCATGGCAGAAAGTGGTTCTTTGCCCTCATTCGCCATCGGCACGATAATTTCGTTCACTTCCTCGGCGCTGACGCCAAAGGATTGTTGACGGTGCAGCAAACGCTCAGGTGACGGCTGGCTGAACTGGTTGCTTGCGTCAGGCAGGGCCTTCAGGCTCAGCAGGTTATCTGCGACCCATTTTTCGTATGGCTGCGCAGAAGCAATGGTGTCTTTGACCTCTTCATCAGAGATGATACGGCCTTGTTCCAGGTCAGCGACGAAGATACGCCCCGGTTGCAGACGACCGCGGAACTCGACGTTTTCCGGTGCGATATCGACCACACCTGATTCCGATGCCATGACCAGGAAATCATCCTTGGTTACGGTATAGCGAGATGGGCGCAGACCATTCCGGTCAAGCGTCGCGCCCACTTGTACCCCGTCAGTAAAACAGACAGAGGCAGGGCCATCCCATGGTTCCATGATGTTAGCGTGGTACTGATAGAAAGCACGGCGCTTGGCATCCATGGTTTTGTTTTCTTGCCACGCTTCCGGGATCATCATCATCAGAGCGTGTGGCAGACTGCGGCCGGACAGAACCAGCAGTTCCAGAGCCATATCGAAGTTAGAGGAATCTGAGCTGCCTTCCTGACAGATAGGCAGAAGCATATCGATTTCCGCCTGAGTAAACAGTTCGGATTCCAGAATTGCTTCACGCGCTTTCATCCAGTTCAGGTTACCGCGTACGGTGTTGATCTCACCGTTGTGCGCAATGTAACGGAAAGGCTGGGCCAGACGCCATTTAGGGAAGGTGTTGGTAGAAAAGCGGGAGTGTACCAGTGCCAGCGCGGTTACCATGGTTGGATTTTGCAAATCCAGGAAGTACTGTGGTACCTGCTCGGTGGTTAGCTGGCCTTTATAAACCAATGTCTTATAAGACATGGAGTTAATGTAGAAGTCGTCACCGATGTTTGACACACTTTCCAGACACACTCGTACGGTGTAGTTACGCAGTACGTAGAGTTTGCGTTCCAGCTCTTCTGGCGTGATGCCAGGGCCGCCAGAGATAAACACATGCTCAAATTGCGGCTCGGTGCTAAGCGGGTCGGCACCAATCATCGAGTTGTCAGTCGGCAGAACGCGGTAACCCAGAACTTCCAGATCCAGGCGCTGGGCGTTGCGTTCCAGAATGTCACGGCATTGTGCGCGTTTGTACTCATCTTTAGGGAAAAGCACCACACCCACGCCGTATTTTTCGAAAGAAGGCAGTTTAATGCCTAACTTGACGGCTTCTTCTAATAGGAATTCATGTGGTTTTTGTAGCAAGATACCGGCACCGTCACCGCTGCATGGGTCACAACCTTGACCACCACGGTGTTCCATACGGGCTAGCATGTCTAATGCTTGCGTAACAACTTCATGAGATTTACGGTTTTTCAGGTGAGCAACAAAACCGATACCACAAGCGTCATGCTCCAGCTCCGGAGTGTACAGCCCCTGTGAATTTTGCTCTCTATCTACCATAGATACATCCTTCCAGTTCAATGTCGACGCAGCGTTACAGAGCAGACATTATCTGTCTGGTCGATTAGTGCGCGTCTTGTCCTTTATACTTATGAGTCGAAACCAACCAGGTTGGTCAGCTTTGAGTCCTTTCCGTATCTCGCAGGAAAAGTGTTGCGAGAAAAACAATCCTTGGTGATTTCCCTTTTTTTTAGCTCACTATTTAGTGATTTATATAGGTGGGAGTGGGTTATCACCGACAATTCCCGAAGTTGCTCTTGTAATAAAACTCACAAATGCGACGGGGTTGTGTAAGTATCCTACAATTTTGTGACTTCAGATTGCAACGAAAACTGACCGCTGTAATGCAATTTTTTCGTTTAAAAATGCACTTAAGGTTTAACAATTACGTAACAATGGCTGTTTTTGTCTGTATTTATGCAAGTTTATTGATTTTGACCCACTATGATTCAATTTGAATTGAATAGAATTATTTGTTTTTTCTTGCAGGGATGTAATTAATTTACATAGATCGTAGTGAGATTGATTGCGGTTAGCGTTTGGTGAGAAAGTATGCAGTTACATGAGTTGGTCAATACGCTGGGGCAAGATCTTCAGCGTCGTTATGGTGAAAAAGTTCACAAATTGACCTTACACGGTGGATTCAGTTGTCCAAACCGCGATGGCACGATAGGCCGGGGGGGGTGCACATTTTGCAATGTGGCCTCTTTTGCGGATGAGGATGTGCAGGTCAAAAGCATTCAGGAGCAACTGAAAGACCGTGCCGGTGAAATTAACCGGGCGAAAAAGTACCTGGCTTATTTTCAGGCTTACACCAGTACTTATGCGGAAGTGCAAGTGCTGAAAAATATGTACGAAGAAGCGCTCAAAGCGGCAGATATTGTCGGCTTGTGCGTGGGAACCCGCCCAGACTGTGTACCGGATGCGGTGCTGGAACTGCTGTCGGATTACGTTAAGCAAGGTTATGAGATCTGGCTTGAGCTCGGGTTGCAAACCGCCAACAATGATACGCTAAAACGTATTAATCGTGGTCATGACTTTGAATGCTATGCTCAGATCACCAAGCGCGCGCGTGCGTTGGGTATTAAAGTGTGTACTCACCTCATTGTCGGATTACCTAAAGAGACGCGTGATGATAACGTCGCCACCATGGCTAAAGTGCTTGAAGTGGGCACCGACGGGATCAAGCTGCACGGCCTGCATATTGTTGAGGGCAGTACCATGGCGAAAGCGTGGCGTGCCGGCAGACTGGATGCCCCAGAGTTGGAAGAGTATGTGACGATTGCCAGTGAGCTGATCCGCATGACCCCGCCGGATGTCGTTTACCACCGCGTTTCTTCAGCCGCGCGCCGGCCAACTTTATTGTCCCCTTTGTGGTGTGAGAACCGCTGGTTAGCGATGACCGAGATCGGCCGGGCGCTTGACATGCACGGTGCTCAAGGCAGCCTGACCGGTAAGCCTTTTATTT
This sequence comes from Vibrio sp. CAU 1672, assembly GCF_029223195.1. Taxonomy (GTDB): domain Bacteria; phylum Pseudomonadota; class Gammaproteobacteria; order Enterobacterales; family Vibrionaceae; genus Vibrio. The sequence continues at coordinate 237,585 of NZ_JARHUF010000004.1, forward strand.
ACACTAAGCCCTGAAGCGCACGTATTATCCCCCGGCCTGTTGGCTGATTTCCTTTCAGATGTGACCGCTTGCGCTAGTTTGTAAGCAGGCGGTTTCAATCCGCGTATCAAACACGTTACACTGAGCTGTATCCCCCAACAATTAGTAATAATTGAGTCACTTGAAGTGAATTGGGGCACCTTTCCTGAATGCATCCATACGGTGCTGCGAGTCATTCGTTGAGACGGTTGACAGAGTAAGCTCAGGGATAGTTATTTCGTTTAATTCCGTGGAGTCATGAATGAAGCCCATGAAGAATCTCGCCCAGTATTATGTTGACCTGTTGGTGAAGCTGGGGATAGTGCGGTTTTCTATCTTACTGGCGCTGGCACTGGTGGCACTGGCGGTGGTTGTGCAGGTGGGGATCACCTTAGCACTGCAGGGCAGTGTGGATGATATTGATATCGTCCGCTCGGTTTTCTTTGGTTTATTGATCACGCCATGGGCGGTGTATTTTCTTTCGGTGGTGGTGGATCAGCTGGAAGAGTCGCGTCAGCGTCTGACCAAACTGGTGTCGAAATTAAAAGACATGCGTTCTCGCGATCAGGAGCTTAATTACCAGCTGCAACAAAATATTGAAAAGCTCAATCAGGAAATCGAAGAGCGGATCAAAGCGGAGGAAGCGCGTGAAGAGGCGATGAAAGATCTGGAGAATGAGGTCTTCCAGCGTGAGCGAACTCAGCTTGAACTTGCGGAACGTACCGCCTTGCTGCGCTCATTTATCGATGCTTCCCCCGATCTGATTTATTACCGTAATGCGGACGGTGTATTTTCCGGATGTAACCGCGCGATGGAAGAACTGACGGGTAAGAAGGAACACCAGTTGGTTGGCTTAAGCCCGTGGGATGTGTACAGCAAGGAAATCGCTCAGCTTATTGTGGATACCGACCAAAAAGTTTTTGCCGATAATCAGGCGATCACCTATGAGCAATGGCTGGAATACCCTGACGGGCGTAAGCACTACTTTGAATTGCGTAAAGTGCCATTTTACAGCAAAGATGGCCGTCACCTCGGGCTGGTGGGATTTGGCCGCGATATTACAGAACGTAAGCGTCACGAAGAGTCGCTGAAAAAAGCCAGCCGCGATAAAACTACCTTTATCTCAACCATAAGTCATGAGTTGCGTACGCCACTGAATGGTATTGTCGGTTTAAGCCGGATGTTGCTGGATAGCCCGCTGACCACCGAGCAGCGTAGGCATATGCAGACGATCCATGTCAGTGCGATCACTCTGGGTAATATCTTTAACGATATTATTGATATGGACAAGTTTGATCGGCGTAAACTGGAACTGTTGCCAACGCCGCTCAATTTTGAGGATTTTGTCGCTGAGATCGAAAGTATTGCTGCCCTGATGGCAGAGCAAAAAGGTTTGCGCTTTGATCTGGAGCGTTTGAGTGATCTGCCAAAAGGGATAGAGGTGGATGCGACACGCTTGCGGCAGGTGATCTGGAATCTGGTCAGCAACGCGATGAAGTTTACCAAAGAGGGCGGAGTGGTATTGACGGTCAGTGCCGACGTTGAAGACGACTACGCCACCATCATCATGGAAGTGGAAGACACCGGAATTGGCATCCCAGAAGAGGATCTGGATAAAATTTTTGCCATGTACTACCAAGTCAAGTCGGGTAAAGACAACCTGCATGCGGTGGGAACCGGAATTGGCCTCTCGGTTTCAAAGCAGTTAATTAATATGATGGATGGCGACATTTCAGTCAGCAGTGAGGAAGGTTTTGGCAGCACCTTCACCGTTTCGATTCATGTGCCGGTGGTCGACCTGGAAGAGCCGATCATCGATGCCAAGCGGGATAAACTGCACCTGAACATCTTCATGGTTGAGGACATTGAGCTTAATGTTACCGTGGCCAAATCGTTGCTGGAAAGTCTGGGTCATCGTGTTACCGTGGCGATGACCGGCAATGAAGCGCTGGTTAACTTTGTTCCGGATAAGTATGACTTAGTCTTGTTAGATATCCAGTTGCCAGATATGACCGGATTTGATGTGGCGCAGTACTACCGGCAACACTATGACCATTTGCCGCCTTTGGTGGCGCTCACCGCTAATGTACTCAAGGATCGGCGGGAGTATCTGGATAATGGCATGGATGATGCCATCAGCAAGCCGTTAGCAGTACAAGCGATCCAGGGGGTGATAGACAAATTCTTTGCCCACCTGGTGGAAGACCAGCTGCCGGGCAGCGATGCCGTGGTGGTTGAGCAGGACGCTCCGGTAGCAGTGGAAAGCCACTTGCTGGATGTGGATATGCTTGAGTCTTATGTGGGTATTGTCGGCGTTAAGCCGGTATACGACAGTATTAGAATGTTTGAAGATATGATGCCAGAATATATCGAGGTATTGGACTCCAATATGACCGCGAAAGATCAAGACGGCATTGTCTCGGAAGCGCATAAGATCAAAGGTGCCGCCGGATCGATTGGGCTTAAACATATTCAAGGTGTGGCGCAAAAAGCCCAGTCACCGGATTTGCCTGCCTGGTGGGAAAATATTGCTGATTGGGTAGAAGAAATCAAAAATGAATATCAGCATGATATTCAAGTATTAAAGAGTTGGTTGGAACAGAGGAAATAACATGAAGAAACTCGCACTGGTGGCCTTATCGATGGTGCTATTGGCTGGTTGTTCGGCAAACCAAGATGTTACGTGGCAAACCGGTAGCCAAATGACACTCAGTCAGGTAACGGTCGAGTTGAAGAGTAATCTGTGGCTGAATCTCATGCCGACAGTCGAGGAGGGGGAGAATAAAACCCTGCATGGTGCGCTGTACCTACATGGTAACAAAGAACTTCCCGCGACCCTGACCGTCGACGCGATCATGCTTAAGCAAAATGACCAGCAGTGGTTGATCGATACCGCGTTACTTGATCTGCGCACCCACAGTGAAAACCAATGGGAAGTCGCCTTTACCTGGCCGTTGGAGCTTGATACCGAACGCCCGGTGGATATTGCGGTATTGCTGGAGGATGGTCGTCAACAAGTGTGGTTGGTTGAGAAAGCCGTGACGATCGATAAGCTTTATTAACCAGAGCATTTGTATTCTGGTCGGACGTTAGGATAAAAAAAAGGGCTTGCTCATTGAGCAAGCCCTTCTGATTGTTGGACGAGGAAATTACTCTTCCAAGTCACCACAGAAGCGGTAACCTTCACCATGGATGGTCGCGATGATCTCTGGCGTGCCGGATACCGATTCGAAATGCTTACGGATACGGCGGATAGTCACGTCAACGGTACGGTCATGTGGTTTGAGTTCACGACCGGTCATCTTCTTCAGCAGATCCGCACGGGTCTGGATTTTACCCGGGTTTTCGCAGAAGTGCAGTAGTGCGCGGAACTCAGAACGAGGAAGCTTGTAGCTGTCACCCGCAGGGCTAATCAAAGAGCGGCTGTTGATATCCAACACCCAACCGTTGAAGACGTATTTTTCTACAGAGCGTTTTTCTTCCTGAACGTCGTTGCTGCTCATTGAACGGCTAAGTAGGTTACGAGCACGGATGGTCAGTTCACGTGGATTAAACGGTTTGGTGATGTAGTCATCCGCACCAATTTCGAGACCGAGGATTTTATCCACTTCGTTGTCACGACCAGTTAAGAACATCAGGGCAATGTTCGCTTGCTCACGTAGTTCACGAGCGAGCAAAAGACCATTTTTGCCTGGAAGATTGATGTCCATGATGACCAGATTGATTGTATTATTGGACAATACTTGGTGCATCTCTTCACCGTCGCTGGCTTCAAAAACAGCGTATCCCTCTGCTTCAAAAATACTCTTAAGAGTGTTACGAGTTACTTGCTCATCTTCAACGATAAGAATCTGCGGGGTTTGCATTGGCGGTACCTAAATTTGTGACGAAATTGTGCTAATGGAATAAATTCTAGGCAAAATATAACATGCAGGTAATGAATTTTTAAAAATAAGTTAGATTATTCAAAAAACACTGCGTTCAGTTAACCGCCATCCGTGGAGTGTTGCCAACTCACCAATGTCCCGTGGTGACGTTTATTCTTGTAAGGTGTTGCTCTTCAACGTCCAGTCACACTGGCTGTTAATGAGTAAATACCCTAAGGTATGTTGCGGATTCTATATTGTTAACAGCATGCTAACAATGCTCAAATGTTAATTCCATTCACTTTGTTGATTTACATCAATTGATGAAATGTAACTATTATTAATCGATTAAGAGTTATGATAGAAAAAAGTAATTCTATGATAGATGCTTCGTTATGGAATGCTTATTCGCGCTCCTATTTCCGCTTTCATGCTGAATGGGAATGTTCAAGCTACGCGGTGATCACTGCTTGGAACCCATTTAGCAAATGGCGGTCAAATAAGGAGAATTATGAAAGTAATCAAAGGCTCGAAGCGCGGCTCCATGGCAGGAACTATGTTGCGGTGACCGTAGGAGATAAGGCATTCCATTGGTATGAAGAGAGCTTTGCCGCAGAAATAGAACCAGAAGAGGCCATCGAGCTGGCGAAAGCATTTCGGCAGCATGCCATCTACTATGTGGAAAATGGTCAGCTTAGCCTGATTGGTTGTGTCGAACCGCAAATCCGCCAGCGAATTGGTCAGATCAAGGATAAGCTCTTAACAGGATAAGACTCGTTTGGTAAGCCAGGCGAGAAAATTCACGGAGGAAACATGCAAGATATAACACCCGATATTTGTGATAAGTACGAAGAGCACGTCACACTGTTGAATTTGCCGTTGCAGAATTTTGGCCAGCGGAGCGCCTTTTTTGGTGAGATTGTGACCATACGCTGTTATCACGATAATTCGAAAGTGCGCGAAATGCTGGAGCAAGACGGGACCGGCAAAGTGCTGGTGGTCGATGGCCATGGCTCTTGTCAGAGAGCGTTATTAGGCGATCAGTTGGCCATTCTCGGTATTGAAAACGGTTGGGAGGGCATTATCGTCTATGGTGCGGTTCGTGATGTGGCTCAGATGTCACAAATGGATATTGGTATTCAAGCTCTCGGAACCTGCCCGTTCAAAACCGAAAAGCGTGGGAACGGCGAAGTGAATGTCACGCTGACAATGAACAATCAGATGGTGCAGCCTAAGCATTATATCTATGCGGATTGGAATGGCGTGTTGACGTCGAAATCGTTACTGAGGCTTTAGCTACAGGGGATTAAAAGCGGAAACCCAAACCGACCTCAAACCCTTGCTGCCAATCCTGGTAATCGAGCGTAGCGTGAATATCTAAGTTATCGGTGATTTTTACCCGGCTGGATACCTCAGCAGCAAGGTTGGTGTCATCGGCTTTGTTGTTCCCCGCGGTGTTGTCGCTTTTATAAGAGCGGACGGAACTTTTCAGTATAACCCGGTCGTTAAACTGATAACTGATCCCACTTAAAAAACCACTCTGGTTTTGCTTCGGGGAATTATTTACCCGGGCCCCAACATAAAGATCCACTGAATCGAATACTTCATAGGCGTAACCGCCGTCGATATTCCATACATCGAAACTGTCTTCGGATTGAAAACTGTCACTGGAAATGAAGAGTTTATGCGGTGAGGTCTCACTTTTTCCGGGCAGTGACGGTAATGAATTCGCCATCGAAATGCCAGGCACAACAAAAAGCAGCAAGTACAGCCAGATTTTCATATCTACCACTCCTTGTGTTGTTTGTTGTTTTAATTAGAGCCTGAGGCTTGACCATATTAAAGCACAGAATATACAAACAGGCTCACTATAAATGGCAAAATATTAGCCACGACGAATATTGATCACAGTTAGAGGCCATTGTGGCTGATTGCCGTGCGACGGGGACAAAAAGGCCCGCAGCGCTCCTTGAATCTGTTATACGTTTTGGGGCTCAATTGAGATTAGTACCCATCACCGATCCAGTTTTTTCAACCTGAAAACGGGAGAAAGCAGGTGGCGTCACCGGGCAGTGAAATGAGGCAAAATGCATTTTTTTGTTGACTCAAGAGAGGAAACTCGGTAAACGTAGAGATAAGCAAACGGACAATTATCGTTGAATATTTATTTATGCACTCACATCGCTTCGCAGTAATTACCACCACCATTATTACCGACATGACCATTGTTGGGGCAGGCTGCTGAGCGAAAGAAATTCAAAAAAAGGCCTGTATCCCACCAGATACAGGCCTTTTTTTATACATATTTTTGAACGAAATTAAACAGATTTAAACAGATACACCGGAGGTAGGGATGCGAGTATTGAAGTTTGGCGGTTCATCATTGGCTGATGCTGATCGCTTTTTGAGGGCGGCAGAAATCATTGCCAACAATGCACAGCAAGAAGAGGTAGCAGTCGTTCTTTCTGCACCAGGGAAAACCACGAATAAACTAGTAGCGGTAATCGAAAATGCCTTACGCAATGGAGAGGCTGAACTTCAAATCGCAGAGCTGGAAGCATCATTTAAAAATCTGTTTGCCGATATTCAAAGTGTACTCGCCAATATCGATGGCACTGCCTTTGATAATCAAGTCAAAACGTCACTTTCCCAGTTACGCCAATTTGTGCACGGAATTAACTTATTGGGCATGTGCCCCAACAATGTCAATGCCCGCATCATCAGTAAGGGGGAGCGTGTCTCCATTCAACTGATGAAGGCGGTACTGGAAGCAAAAGGGCAACCGGCAAGTCTGATCGAACCGGTTGAATACCTCTATGCGAAAGGTGATCACCTTGAGGCTATGGTTGACGTTGATATCTCCACTCAAAACTTCCGTCAGAAGCCGCTCGCACCGGGGCATGTACATATTATGCCGGGTTTCACTGCAGGTAACGAAAAAGGTGAGCTGGTTACGCTCGGGCGTAATGGGTCTGACTATTCAGCCGCGGTACTGGCAGCCTGTTTGCGTGCCGATTGTTGTGAGATTTGGACTGATGTGGATGGCGTATATAACTGTGATCCTCGCGTAGTTGAAGATGCACGGTTGCTTAAATCCCTGAGCTATCAAGAGGCGATGGAGTTGTCTTACTTTGGTGCTTCTGTCCTGCACCCGAAAACCATCGCGCCTATTGCACAGTTTCAAATCCCCTGCCTGATCAAAAACAGCTTTAACCCACAAGGTGCAGGTACGCTAATTGGTCAGGATACCGGTGAAGACAATTTGGCGATCAAAGGCATCACTACCTTAAACGCGCTGACTATGGTGAACGTATCCGGCCCGGGAATGAAGGGTATGGTGGGGATGGCGAGCCGCGTATTCGGTGCAATGTCGTCTGCTGGGGTATCGATAGTGCTTATCACCCAGTCGTCTTCTGAATACAGTATCAGTTTCTGTATCGAAGCTCAGGATAAAGCCAAAGCGAAACAGGTACTCGGCGAGGCATTTGAACTTGAGCTCAAAGATGGCCTGCTTGAGCCTGTGGAATTTATTGATGATGTTTCCATCGTTACCCTGGTCGGGGACGGTATGCGCACTTCACGTGGCGTTGCATCTCGCTTTTTCTCCTCACTTGCTGAAGTGAATGTCAATATTGTCGCGATTGCTCAGGGATCATCAGAACGGGCGATTTCTGCCGTGATTCCGGAAGATAAAATTTCCGAAGCGATCAAGGCGTGTCATGAAAACTTATTTAATTCTAAACATTTCCTGGATGTTTTTGTCGTTGGTGTTGGTGGTGTTGGTGGCGAGCTGGTGGATCAGATCGAGCGGCAACAAGCGAAACTGGCAGAGAAAGGCATTGTGATCCGCGTATGCGGCCTGGCAAACAGCAAAGGTCTGTTGCTTGATAGCGAAGGTTTGCCACTGGAGCACTGGCGTGACCGCATGTCGGCCGCGACAGAAGAGTTCAGTTTGGCGCGTTTGATTTCCCTGGTTCAACGTAATCACATTATCAACCCTGTACTGGTTGACTGTACCTCAAGCGAAGAGATTGCGAAGCAATATGCTGATTTCTTAGCCGCCGGTTTCCACGTTGTTACGCCGAACAAAAAAGCCAACACCGCGAGCATGGCGTACTACCACCAACTTCGCGATGTGGCGCGTAGTTCCCGCCGTAAATTGATGTATGAAACTACCGTAGGCGCAGGTCTGCCGGTGATCGAAAACCTCCAGAACCTCATTGCCGCGGGTGATGAGCTTGAGCGGTTCAGCGGCATTCTTTCGGGATCACTGTCTTATATCTTCGGTAAGCTTGATGAAGGCATGAGCCTAAGTGAAGCGACCAATATCGCCAAGCAAAACGGCTTTACTGAACCTGATCCACGTGATGATCTGTCCGGTATGGATGTAGCACGTAAGCTGCTGATCCTTGCGCGTGAAGCCGGCATGTCGCTGGAACTCGAAGATGTAGTGGTTGACCAGGCATTGCCACCAGGTTTCGATGATTCAGGTAGCGTCGATGAGTTTATGGAGCGCCTGCCTGAAGCCGATGCTTATTTCAAAGAGCTGTCAGCGGAAGCAGCAAAAGAAGGCAAAGTGCTGCGCTACGTGGGTGAAATTATTGATGGTAAATGCAAAGTGAGTATTGCTGCCGTGGATGAAAATGACCCGATGTTCAAGATCAAAGATGGTGAAAATGCTCTGGCATTCTACAGCCGGTACTACCAGCCAATCCCATTGGTGCTGCGTGGTTACGGCGCCGGTACTGAGGTAACGGCAGCGGGCGTATTCTCTGATGTGATGCGTACTTTAGGTTGGAAACTAGGGGTATAACAATAATGAGTTCAAGTGATATGGATGTGGTGGTGTATGCCCCGGCATCAATCGGTAACGTGAGCGTAGGTTTTGATGTCCTGGGGGCAGCGGTGTCCCCGCTGGACGGCACTTTATTGGGCGACCGGGTACAAGTAAAATCCGGCACGCAGCCGTTTAGTCTGAAAACGGCGGGTGACTTTGTTGACAAGTTACCCGTGGAGCCGAAAGAGAATATTGTTTTTGATTGCTGGGTGGTGTTTGCCCGCGAGCTGGACAAAAAAGGTATTGAGCTTAAACCTCTTGAAATGACACTTGAAAAGAACATGCCAATCGGCTCAGGCTTAGGCTCAAGTGCCTGCTCTATTGTTGCGGCACTGGATGCACTAAACCGCTTCCACGCCCAGCCGCTGAATGAAACCGAGCTGCTGGCTTTGATGGGGGAGATGGAAGGCAAGATTTCTGGTGGTATTCACTATGATAACGTTGCGCCATGTTACCTTGGTGGCGTGCAGCTTATGCTTGAAGAGCTGGGCATCATCAGCCAGGAAGTGCCTTGCTTTGACGACTGGTACTGGGTGATGGCGTATCCGGGGATAAAAGTTTCGACCGCGGAAGCGCGTGAGATCCTACCATCTCAATACCGCCGACAAGATATCATTGCTCATGGGCGCCATCTTGCAGGTTTTATTCACGCGTGCCACTCTGGTCAGCCCGAACTTGCGGCAAAAATGATCAAAGACGTGATTGCCGAACCGTATCGTGAGAAACTGTTGCCTGGTTTTGCTGCTGCGCGCCAATACGCGACCTCGGCCGGTGCGCTGGCTACCGGTATTTCCGGTAGTGGTCCGACACTGTTCAGTATCTGCAAAGAGAAAGATGTTGCTGAGCGAGTGGCGCGTTGGTTAGAGCAGAATTACGTACAAAATGAAGAAGGATTCGTCCACGTTTGCCGACTGGACAAACAGGGTTCGAAAGTAACAGGAAGTGAGCTATGAAGCTTTACAATATAAAAGAAAATGATGAACAAGTTTCCTTTGGCCAGGCCGTTCGCCAAGGGTTAGGTCGTAACCAGGGCCTATTTTTTCCATCGGAATTACCAAAGTTTGACGATATCGACGCGCTGCTGGCAGAAGACTTTGTCTCTCGTAGCACTAAGATCCTATCAGCACTGATCGGTGATGAACTGGCGGAAGATCAAGTGAACGCGATGGTGGATGCGGCATTCCAGTTCCCAGCACCAATTAAGCAAGTGAAAGAGGGTGTTTACGCACTCGAGCTTTTCCATGGTCCAACTCTGGCGTTTAAAGATTTTGGTGGTCGCTTCATGGCGCAATCTCTTGCGGCGGTCTCAGACGGCGGTAAGATCACCATTCTTACTGCGACTTCCGGCGATACTGGCGCAGCGGTTGCGCACGCTTTCTACGGTATGGAAGACATCAACGTGGTGATTCTTTACCCGAAAGGCAAGATCAGCCCACTGCAAGAGAAGCTGTTCTGTACATTAGGTAAGAACATTCACACTGTCGCAATCAATGGTGACTTTGATGCTTGTCAGGCATTGGTGAAACAAGCATTTGATGATGCGGTATTGCGTGAAGAGATTGGACTGAACTCAGCGAACTCAATCAACATCAGCCGTTTGATGGCGCAAATCTGCTACTACTTTGAAGCTGCCGCGCAAATGAGTAAGCAAGAGCGTGAAAACCTGGTCGTATCGGTACCAAGTGGTAACTTCGGTAACCTAACGGCAGGCCTGCTAGCGAAAGCGCTGGGTCTGCCTATCAAACGCTTTATCGCCGCAACCAACGCCAATGACACTGTGCCACGTTACCTGGATACGGGTAAGTGGGATCCAAAACCAACGGTGGCAACCACTTCGAATGCGATGGATGTGAGCCAACCAAACAACTGGCCTCGTATCGAAGAGCTATGCCGCGTGAAAGAGTGGGGCTTAGAGACACTGGGCAAAGGCGCAGTATCTGACCAGCAAAGCGCAGAGTCAGTGAAACAACTGCACTCACTTGGCTACCTATGTGAGCCGCACGGCGCGATTGCTTACCGCGTGTTGGATGAACAGTTACAAGACGGTGAAACCGGGCTGTTCCTGTGTACGGCTCACCCGGCTAAGTTTAAAGAAGTGGTGGATGATATTTTAGGCTCGGATATCGAGTTGCCGGCACCATTGGCGAAACATGCCGCGATGGAGCTGCTTTCTGAGGATCTTGATGCGGATTTTGAAGCGCTGAAAACGGTCTTACGCCGAGTTCAGTAACACTGTCGGTGTGGAACAACAGGCGGAGTGAATCTCCGCCTTTTTTGTGTCACTTACCGGGAGTTTGACCCGTCCTGATATGGGTTGACACTTTTTAACTAAAACGCTCGATGTACTTCATCGGGCGTTTTGTATTTCAAAGCCGTATGAGGCCTCATTTGATTATAGATCTCTACGGATTCTGCTACCATTTTCCTCGCTTCTTCCAGATCTTTCGGTTTCCTCAGTAAAAGTTCCATTTTGAGTATCCCATTTACGCGCTCTGCTAAAGCATTCTGATAACAGTCATACCCG
>NZ_JARHUF010000040.1 GCF_029223195.1 Vibrio sp. CAU 1672
GCTTACGGCGGAGAAAAGTTTTAAAGCAGGGATCAAGAGAAAGCAAAAGAAAGCGAATCGCAGTAATGCGTACCTTTCTCAAGTCCTTGCGGGGCAAGGGGCTTCGTAATCTTGCCCTGGGTAGTTAACGTAATGACAAAGTCGCTTGGTAATTAAGGTACGACAGAATTGCTTGGTGATCACAAAGCTAGTAGCGATCGTGCTGGCTCATCTCTGGACAAAACTGAGTCAGTTATATTACTAAATTAGAATGTTATTGATTAGGTTTAGTATGGAAAGGTAACGCCTGCATAACACGTTTGCTACGATACAAACTTAGCTGAATTTTAACGCCTTAATCACTGAAGCTAAAGGCAAACTGACAGCGCCGAGTTGAGCAAATCGTGTTGATGCATTTGTTATGTGTTTGTTTCGATTACCCAAACATCATGATTTTCAATGAAAAATAAATTTCTTGAATGCATAGCTCTGAACAAACCAAGGCGTGTGTGCCCCTCAGCAAGATTAAATTCATGGTCAAAAGCAATCTCACCGTAGCTTCTTGGATGAATTAAAGCTTCATTTTTCTCAAAAACGATGATTGGTCTAGGGAATGTACAATTATCAAACATGTAGTTTGAAAGCCTAGTCCGAGCATATTTCTGGTCAATGCAAAGTAACCCTGCATGTTCATAATTTTTACGATTGTGCTCAAGCATTTGAATGTTCATAACCTGCTCTGTTGTTAAACCTTTTAAATGAAACTTCCACTTACGAGGTAACAACTTTGACCAATATTCTATAAATTCATCATTGTGTTCATAAGCCCATTGCTCAACCACACACATGGGTATATTTTTTAGAGACTTGTGCCAACGTGAGTAATAACTTTCAAATGTTTCTTTATTAAAGCCATCAATGTGTCGAACTCGCGGAATCAACCTAGCTCTTAGCCTTTCCAATCGTGCTCGTTTGCTTCTTAAATGCGCACGAGCCATTTTCTTTCGCTTCAAGCGAGTTTCTTTATTAGTCACTATTTTCTTAGCTCCAATGCTGACCATACACATAACGCCTTGCTCACCGGTAAGTTAGGAGCGCAGCGAGTAATTTATCCGTGTGCAGCAACTTGTTATAGGGCAGTGTTCTTTCACTACATATCAAGCTATCTGCTTTCCATATAATCTCTCTTCTTTTCATATTCAATAGATTTCAATTTACCCTCAATTTTTTTCTCCACATAGAATTTATGCTCAAGAAACTGAATGGAGTTAAAAAGTGGCAGCAAACTTTCAAGAAAATTCCTTTCTCGCTCCAAGATGGGAACTCGACTTCCCGACCACGACCGAGTAGTTAGTTCGTAATCTAGCGTTTGAAAGTCCTCAAATTTAGCATTTTCACTAAGAAATAGACCTAACAGTTCCCGCCTGAATTCTTCACTAAGATATTGTGCAGATTGAAATAAAAAACACGTAAATTTAATATCCGAAGCATTTTTCTTGACGGCATTACGGAAAAAATTATGTTTTTTCTGATTCATATCTTCCGATTCAGTTTTCCCTTTTTCTTTAGTGAATAATTTACTAAATATATTTTCTCTATACCTGAAAGAGTGTTCATCTTTACTCTGAAGATATCTCGCGTATTCTTCAACTTCTTCGATGTAGCCCTCTCTTTCCCACAAAAAATTTAACTCTGGCATATCTGTGTGTAAATCAGGCCATCTTTCATTTTCATATATTTGATCGATCAATTTATATAAAAACTCAAACCGTCTTTCTAAAAGAAGTTTTAAAGCGTCGCCAGAATAATCCCAGTAACGCTCTAGACTGTAGGCGGCTAGGTATGCATCAAAAACCAGTTCCTCATCTGGCTCAAATACTTCAAACCAGTTGCCAAATATGCTGGAGTGACTACTAAATAGGTGTCCTAGTGGTCTTGCATAGTTAGCATCTTCATGGGATTTATCAGTTAGAATTCTGACTACTTTGCTATAAATAGCATCGTCAATGCACTTATACTTATCCAAGTAATCTAGCCAACCACGCAATTCGTTACTTGGCGTATTGCTAATGTGCTCTATTAATAAGCGAGCGTCATCATCGGCAATGGACTCCTCTGGCAATGATGCAAAATAAGTAGATAGCCATAACTTCTTCCACCGATATTCTTTGCTATTTAACAGCAAAAAAACGTCACCACTAGATTGAGACTTAAACAGGTCTGTAACTAAGAAATGAGGATTTACTTCAAAATAGTCATCATAATCCATATACCTCAATACAATTTCAGGAAAGAGGTCAGGCACTGACTCAGCCATAGCGTGAAGACTCATTTCGATTCCGTTTTTTAATGAGTAATCCCTATCTCTACCCGACAGGGCATTATTCAATTCTTTACACCTATCAATAAAGTCAATGAAATCTGTTATCGAAATTCCTGCAAAATACTCAACTAAACTCTGATGACGGTATTGATTGTATTCCTCATACCCCATTTCAAGCATGCGCCGCTCATGCCTGTCTTCAAGAAGTAAGTGTGAAAGTTTAAGCGTTTCATTAAAGAATTCTTCTTTCCACTCCTTTGGATAGTTCAACTCCAAAGATTCAAGGTGCTCACAATAGTCTTGCATCATCATGCAGTGTGATAAATTATCCTTATCTAACTTTTTAACAAAATATCGTTCAAAAAGAGGAAGGTCAGCATCAGCCATATCCGCTCCCTCATATCTTGCTCTGCCTATGTACTCACTAATTACATCAATAACGAAAGGTTGCAACTCATCTTTATCCATTAAAAAAGATAGGTTTGAGATAATCTTATCTCTTAAAGCGAGTAGGTATTCATCAGGAGATAGCCTAAAAGTTATTATGCTTATTGCATCACCGCGAGACCACTGATGCTCTCTGTGCTCAACTTTTAGCAGATAACTAGCCGTTAAAATAAAAAGTCGACTGAATAAGTAGTTTTCCCCTTTATCCAGTTGTTCTATCAACTTATCTACAATGAACGATTGTACATAATAGCCGTATCGACAATCATTAGGCTTAAAATTGTAACGTTCAGACAGCACTCGTATTACAAAGCCAAGGGACGCCTTACTTTTAGCAAGATATTTAAGCAGTAATTCAAAGGACATTTGAAATTCTTGCTCATCATAGTACCTAAAACTTGTTAACAAACTGATTAAAGATGATTTATCTGCCTCGTTCTTAGCCTCCTCATAATTTTCACCTTTCCAATCAATATCAACGTCCGGCATTCCGCTAATAACCTTTGATGAAAAAACCAAGGCCTCTGTTGGTAGGGCAAACCAAAAAGTGCTCAAAAACTCTATCGATTTATCGACACTCTCGCTTTCAGAATATTTTTCAAATATATCTTTAACCTCACTCCTAATGCCAGCAACAACTTTCCTTTGGTCAAAGGCACTAATGATAGGGTTTAGTGAATCAACAATAGTTCTTGTGCAATCAGGATAAAAATCTTTAACGATTAATGAGAATGGTATTATCTTCTTTTCAAATACGGTTATATAAAAAAGGTAAGTAGATAGAACCTGGTCAGATATCTTCACTACTTCGCTTTCATACAAATCGACTATTTCGTTTTTATTTAAGATATCAACAATTTCCCAAAATTCCTCAGCCTGTATGCCGAAGGAATTTTCCACCATACCCATTTGCTGTTCATTAAGTTTGTCAATTTTTCTAAAGAAAGAAATAGCGCAAGCCGCAACAACCAACCGCTTATCGTCAAGCACAAGTTTTACATTCTCGTTCTCCCCAAAGTAATCGCTATATAAGGAAGTGACATTTTGGATAGACTGTATTTGATTTGTTTCTATAGCAACTTTTGATGCCATTACAGCCAGTCGTGGATTGCCGCAGGATATTTCTTGTATTCTTTTTTGGTACTCCCCATTTTTAATTCCAAATAATGTTTCAGACAACTCTTTAATCTGCTCATCAGTTAACGGGGTAATGACTTGCTCATGAAGTTCGGTATATTTACTAACCTTTTCTATAACGGATTCTCGTGCATAATCTCGTACTGTAGCGATAATTCGAAAAGTCCGGCTTTCATCTTTTTCATTTAGATAGTGAAGTATGTAATCAAGTCGATTGTCTAGTCTGTTTGCATCGTCGACAAAAATAAGATAATCCCCTGGTTCGCTAAAGCATGCGGTTATATCCCTTATTAAGTCTGCACCTTTATCAAAAAGACAAACAACATTTGTGTTATTGTTTTCTTGATGGACTTGTTTTGCCAAATTTACTGAAAATAATGTTTTTCCTAACCCGGCCGCACCTGATACAAGTAGAAAATTAGAAGAATTCAGAGTGCTGATTGCATTACTTAGCAAGTCATCACAGAATAGCAACTCATTGTCGATAGACGTTGTAAAATTGCTTCTACCATATCTTTCAATAAAATCATCAATACTCAACAACTGACCAGTATCTAATGGTAAATCTAAATACTCTTCTGATAGGACTGGGTAAGAATTTTTAATGCTCAAAGAAATTGAATCAAGACCATTAAGAGTCAACATTACTCCTCTTTCGTAGCAAAAGGTTCTGAGTTCGTTGATTTCTTCCGTAGTAAGTTTACCCAAATAACATATGATTATTTCACTGATTTCATCTACAGGAATGCTTGTTTTATTTTCATCAAAGCACTTTTCAATGTCATCTTTTAGTTTATTGGCTAGACGCTCCTGTTGAACGGTATATTCCGAAAAAATATACTTTCCATTCTTCTGCATAAACAGACAGTCTGGCGTACCTTTAACAACTCGGTCAGTTGTATTCATCATTCCAATAGGGTTTATATTTTCATACCCCTTTCTATACAGCCAATCATCACAGAGTCTTTGAAATTTTCCGCCTTCCATTTCAAGCAACTTAGATTTTATTTGGTTTTGACTTCCCATAATCCCTCTGTGTGAACATAAATTCTAAAAATTAGGTAGCTGGATCTGAATGCCCTATAACAGTGCGTTTCAACAGACATTGCCTTTATAATATATTCAGAAAATAAAGACAAAACGCCAGCAACATACTGTTCTATCAGTCTTATTCTTCCTTACACTCACAAATTGCAGAACATGTCTGTATGGTAGTAAGTGCTCAACTAGACTCATAATCTGCCATTAACAAAAGTAGGTCAAGAAATGACATGAGAAAGTGGTCAGGAATTTTGAGCTAAACAGTTTTGGGGCACTTCAGAGTTACGAAGTGCCAACTGTGAAAGTTCTGGACAGAAATCATTTGCGGGAGTCTGAATGTTAGCAAATAGTGAATTACTAAAAGTATGGAATATCGGTAATGTTTGATAGCAAAGCTCAAATCCACTAGAACCATAGTTAGTTCAACGACAATGCTCAGGTATGCCTATTCACGAACGCAGCTCCGGAACTAACGAAACTCACAAACATTGTGGCACCGACAGATCAGAGATTTTGTCGATGCCTTTCCCCAGTCGTGATTACTTAGCTAACTGCTGTTCCACTAAGGTTTGCCAATAACGCATACCCGTACCCAGAATATCGTCATTGAAGTCGTAGTGCGGGTTATGTAGCGCAGTTCCACCACATTCTCCAACACCATTGCCAACTAGAATGTAACACCCTTTCACCTCACGCAGCATGAAGGAGAAGTCTTCACTGATCGTAAATGGTTCACAGTTGCCAATAACATTGTCCGAGCCAACGACTGCTTCTGCGGCCGCAATCGCATGCCGCGTTTCTTCTGGCGTATTAATCGTTGAAAGAAAACTATTGTTAAAGTGATATTGGTAATCAACCCCCGCTGACATACATTGACCAGCTACGACGCGCTCAATTCCCTTCTCGATCTTGTGCAATGCTTCATCGGTAAAGCTTCGCGTATCGCCGGTGATGGTCACTTGTGATGGGATCACATTCACTGTGCCATTGGTCTCGAAGTTCGTCACGGAGATGACAGCAGTCTCGTTAATGGCACTTAAGTTACGAGAAACAATGGTCTGCAACGCAGTAACCACTTGCGCCCCCACCACAATAGGGTCAGTCCCCATGTGCGGCAGCGCTGCGTGACCACCCGTTGCGTTGATCGTGATTTCGAAGCTGCTTTCACTCGCCATCACAGAGCTTGGGCGAGTCACAAACTTACCAGCAGGAATACCAGGCAAATTATGCATCGCATATATCGCGTCCATATTCCAACGAGTAAACAGACCATCAGCAATCATCGCTTTCGCGCCAGTACCACGTTCCTCATCCGGTTGGAAAATGAAGTACACGATACCATCAAAATTTCGGCTTTGAGACAAGTCACATGCCGCGCCTAGCAACATGGCTGTGTGGCCATCATGTCCACAAGCGTGCATGGCACCTTCATGTTTTGACGCATGAAAAAACGTATTCTCTTCTTTAATTCTCAAAGCATCCATATCGGCTCTAAGACCAATACTGCGTTCGCTGGTACCTTGACGTAGAATACCTACCACACCTGTGCCACCGACCCCACGGTGAACTTCAAGCCCAAACTCTTCCAATTTGTCAGCAACAAACTCCGACGTTTTAAACTCTTCAGTCCCAAACTCAGGGTACTGGTGAAGGTGTCTACGCCATTCAATTGCGGATGTTTCTGTGGTCATATATTTCTCCAAATAAGAAGCTATCTGATCAGATAGCTTCCCACATTATTATTTTTTGATTCAGTTTAAGCTTCTTGTGTTTTCAAGTTTTCTTCTGCTTTCGGCTCTTCTTTTGTCTCGTATTTTGTGAAGACGTAAAGTGCAACAACAATTAAAGAAACAATAATGGTTTTGCCCATCGCCATTTGTTCACCAAGCGTCAGTACCGCAACAAGGTAACCAACAAGTGGCATTAGGTTTAGAGCCATGGTTGATTTTTCAACGCCAATGCGTTTGAAAGAGTAAAGCTGGATAAGGTAGCTGCCCCCTGAGATACCCGTACCAAGGAAAATCAATAGAGCAATCAGTAATGGGCTAGAGAAAATGATGTAAATTTGGGACAGATCTAGACCCATTGCAAGTACCACGAAGATACCCATTACTGCTACAGAAATGTATTGGTAAAGCATTGAAACAACCGAACCGTACTTGTCTGCTAAACTCGCACGAAGGTGAGCTGTCCAAGCCAGCGCAAGCATTGAGCAAGTAACATATACATAGCCTAGTAACGGAGTACCACCTTCAATCGTATTAGTCGGTCCCACACTCATCGCATAAATACAGATCGCCGATGCAATGAATGCACCCCACTGAATTTTGTTCATGCGGAAATTCATGAACATCATACCAAAAAAGACGGTAGCGAATGGCTGCATACCCTGAATAACGCCGTTCTCTGTCGCACCGATGTGAGCTAATGACAGGAAGTTAAACAGTGAGAACACCCCTTGCCCTACAATGCCGCATAGTGCAATTCGACCGATATCTTTTTTGTCAATTTTCAGTGACGATCCCAGGTCAACACTTAAACTCTTACTGCGCGACGTAAAAAAGAAAATAATTGATAGGCCGATAACCGCTGTGACATATCGGAAAAATACCAAGGTCATTGGATCGACCGCCATAGAAAGAGGCTTAGAAACTACGCCTGTCACGCCCCAAATGCACGCTACCGCTATCGCAGCAACCCACCCTAAAAATGTGTCTTTATTCGTTGTGTTCATTTTGAGTCCTTTTCGTTTCACGTTATCGCCAACGTCACGAGCCCCGTGCGTTGGCTTGTCGTTATAATTCGGTATTTAGTCGATGATGATCAGTTCAGGTTCCGCACGCTCAGATAGCCACTCTGCGCCATCTTCAGTAATGACGATGTTTTCTTCGTGAACCATAGATTTACCCGGTGCGTAAACCATGCCTGGCTCTAGCGTCATCACCATGCCCGGCTTCAACACCGTATTGTCTGTTGCCGTGTTTGAAGGGCGCTCCGTCAGCTCCATGCCTAAGCCATGACCCAAACGACCTACGTCATTACCCAGTGCACCGTTCGCTTCTAGCACTTTCCACATCGCGTTATAGATATCCGTCGTTGTCGCACCTGGTTTCGCGGCTTCAAAACCTTTGGTCGTCGCTTCATAAGTCGCTCGGTATGCCGCTTTTGTCTGCTCACTCGCATGTCCGAACGCCCAGTTACGGTCAAAGTCTGAGAAGTAACCATCGCGAACGGCACCGGTATCAATGATCAACACATCACCCGGTTCAATAATGCGGTCTGTTGGACCCATGATGATGCTGTCGTAACCATCAGGACCTGAGCCCGCAATAATGTATGGGCACTCATCCGCGCCTTCTAACAACATGTCGATACGGAACTGTTTACAGATCTCACGCTCCGTCATACCGGCTTTGGCGTATTGTGGGACTTTGTTAAAGCCGACATTGGTGATGCGACAGATTTCTCGTGTCTTCTCAATTTCCGCTTGAGACTTAATTTGACGAAGCTCATGCATCTCTAGAGACACATCAACAAAGTCCTTTTTAACCATGGTGGTCAGTTGCAGGTAGTTGTTCACTGGCATACGTAGGTGAGACTCGATACCCAGCGTCGCGCCCACTCGGCCGTGACGACAAGGCAATGAGTTCAGAGCACTCGCGACCAAGCTAATGCCGTCATCTTCTGGACGAGGCGATGGCCAGGTAATGATGTTGTCAATCCAAGTACCCGCCATGCCACTGGCGCCAATTTCTGGAATGATCGCGATAGGTTTACCTTCAGCTGGAACGATAACGAACCAAGGGCGTGTTGGGCTGTGCCAGAACTGGGTATGGAAACCAGTAAAGTAACGAACGTTTGGCTCGGTAGTAAAAATCATTGCATCCAGCTTTTTGTCATGCATGACTTTTTGAGCGCGTTGAGTACGGTGTTCAAATTCAGATTGGTCAAACCCACGATTCAGGAAATTGTTCATTGGAGCCTCTTTGTTTGTTCTTATTCGACTTAGTTGTGGAGCAATTAAGTCTTATAGTTAATATTTGTGAACGGTACAAGGGCAGTCTACTGATATTTCAGTTAAATAATGTGACCCAAGCTATAGAGTTAACTATTGTTTACTATTTGGATTAAAAATCGCTTTTAAATTTGATTTTTGTCAACTTTAGCTCCCTTTAGTGAACTAATGAACAAGTTCAGTTTAAAGAATAATGAATTCGGTTACATTTAGCTATGTGTGTAGGTTGATTTCAAGTCAACATCAAGGGACAATAACTCTCAAGTTAAAGTTAACAGTAGTGGTCTATAATGAACGCATCAGCTTATAAGTCATTTAACGTCGAATTCACTGAGGTTGATCGACAATATCTTGAGTCCAATTTTCGACTAGCGGAAACCATTGCAGACTTTATCGGTCCGCACTGCGAAGTCGTCATTCACTCGTTTGAAAGCTTTGAAAAGTCCGTGGTGAAAATTGTTAACGGGCATCACACGGGTCGTGAAGTAGGATCGCCAATCACAGATATGGGATTACGTATGCTTAGCGCATTCGAAAAGACAGGAGAAGTTACCCCAAAAAGCTACTTTACTAACGGTAAAGACGGCTCACTCTTAAAGTCAACAACATGCGTGCTTGCAGGGGAAAATAGAAAACCCATTGGGCTGTTCTGTATCAATATGAACTTGTCACATCCTTTCCCCGAAATTATCAAAACTCTAATGCCTGATGTTTCACTCCCTCATGTTGGAGTACATGAAAACTTTAGCTCTTCGGCTACTGACGTAATTGAGCAAGCCCTTGAACATGCGGTTAAAGAAGTGCAAAACGACGCTTCCATTAATTTAAAAGGTAAGAACAAAGCCATCACTAAAGTACTCTTTGATAACGGCATTTTTGAACTAAAAGAGGCAACAGGACTCACATCTGAACGCTTAGGTATTACACGTCACGCAATCTATAAGTACATTCGTGAATTCAAAGCTTAGTAAAGGCTTTCTCATCAATTAAAAAGGAGCCTCACATTCAGTGAGGCTCCTTTTTAATTATTCACGCTAATGGCCACCTGTTGTTTATTGGGTGTCGGCCGGACAAAGATGACCATACCTCCGACGATGAGTCCCATGGCGACGACTCGAAGCACCGATAGCTGTTCACCAAACACAAAGGTTCCAATTAAAAAAGCCGACATTGGAATTAAGTTTAAAGCCATACTACTGCCATCAACGCCTACCCGCTCAATCCCATAGATGTACACCAGATAACCCAGCCCTGATACGCAAGTCCCTAGTACAAGGACGCAAAGCAATGCATAGGAGGAGTCGAGTAGCAATTGGATGCTGCTGAAGTTGACGCCGTCGAAGAGTAGATAAAAGAAGAATCCCAGAGCCGCAAAACCGAATTGGTAAAACATGGTCTGGGCCCCACCGTACTGCTGAGCCAGTTGTGCTCGCAGGTGAGTCACCGAAGCAAAGCTCACCACGCTCAGCAAGCAAATGAAATGACCAATACTCAATCCTTGTTGCGCACTTGAGGGCGAGAAGACCAATAACGTCACCCCAACAAGAGCAATAAGCGCAGCACCTATCTGAGTTAAGGTAAACCGCTCACCATAGAACAGCGTGCCCATCAATAAAATGGCAATGGGGACTAACCCTTGAATGACTCCATTTTCAGAAATAGTAATGTAATCAAGGGAAAGAAAAGAAAAAAAACTAAATAACCCTTGGCCAACGACACCACATAAAAAGAGCTTCAAAACATCTCTACGATTGTGCCAACTAAACCGAAAAACTTGCATTGATTTGGTTGGTGACGCTCCAAAGAAAAGAGACACTGCCAAGACGATAAATAATACGGCGAATGCAATCACATAGCGTAGCCATACCAGGACCTTCGCATCAATGACGCTGAGAGGCAAGGTTGCTAAAGAGCCCTCGGTACCCCACAATAACGCAACTGAAATCGCCGCAATCCATCCCTTAGCAGTGTTTGTCATGGTTAGTTGCTCTCAGCCAGTTGTGCTTCAACTTCTGGCTCTTTCTTGTGAGCAAATTTCATAAACATCATCATGGAGCCGATAACGACCGCAATCGCTAGCAACCTCATTGGCGTCACCGCTTCACCAAGAGCGAATACCGCGAGTACGAACGAAGACAATGGCATTAAGTTCAGCGCCATACCCGTGCCATCTACACCGACTCTTTCCATTGCATAGATGTAAATCAGGTAACTGATTCCAGAAATACCGACACCCAAAATAGTGATGCAAAGAATACGTAATGGAGAGGAGAAAATACCTAGAGCAGAAGAGAAGTCTGCACCAACAAAGAGTAAGTAGATACCGAAGCCGATCGCTGCAAATACGAACTGATGGTACATGGTCGCCACTGAACCGTATTTCTCTGCAAGCTTAGCGCGAGCATAAGCCATTGTAGAGAAACTCGCCGCACTGGCAAAGCAGATTAAGTGCCCAATGTTAAAACCACTGCCCTCGACCGATGGATCCATCACCAGAATCGCTACGCCTGCAAACGCACCAACCGCCGCGACAATTTGCATTACAGTAAATCGCTCACCGTGACGCAAGAAACCCACACAAAGGATGATGATTGGAATTAGCCCCTGTATAACGCCATTTTCAGATGCAGTGATATAGTCCAAAGACAGAAACGACAAGAAACTAAATGCGCCCTGACCAATAATCCCACAAGAAGCAGCCCAAAAGATATCATGGCGATTTTCCCAGTTAAGTTTAAAGTCGACTTTTTTCTGTGGCTTACCAATCGCGTTACTGACCTTGATAATGACAAACAGGGTAATGAAAGCAACGGTATAACGAACCCAAACTAACACTTGAGCGTCCATAACTTCTAAGATCGGTGTTCCCACAATCCAAGGAATACCCCACAACAAACCGATAAATATGGCTGCGATCCAGCCTTTTACTGTATTACTCATGATTCTTTCCTATAGATTTAGTAATTTTCCGTAACCTGGACATTGAGCTTTCTTACCAACTAGGTGCATGGCATGCCAGAACATAGCCGAGTTGCTACAAACAACCGGGATGTTGAACTTGTCTTCAATTTCTTGGATATGATCGAGAACGCGTAGGTTGGTGCAGGACATAAACACAAGCTCTGCGCCCGACTCCGGCAAAATCGTTTCTAACGCCTCCAACATGGATGCTTTAGAGATCTTGGTAATATCAGTATCCTTCTCGATCCCCAATGAGCCTAAAATGCACACCTCAAACCCAGCAGCGGTCAATTGGTTGTAGAGAGGGAAGTTCACCTCTGTTGGATAAGGAGAGAATACGGCGATCTTGCGTGCGCCTAAGTGCCTAAATGCAGCTTGTGCGGCTGTCCATGGGTTCGTTGCGGGAATATCTCCACGGTTTTTCGTGAGCAACTGTCCAACCTTTTCTTCCCCAATAATGATTGAGGCAGAGGTACAGCCAAACGCCATCACATCCATTGGTAAACCCGTGGCTATCAGATCCGATGCTTCACTGATACCCATGGCAATTTGATCCAGCGCTTCTGGGGTCATTTCACTGCTGTAGTAAACACGAGAACTAAAAACGCCCGCCTGCGTTCCCAATAACTTTGCCCAGTCCATTTCTAGCGAATGATCAGTGCTCAGTTGAACTAACCCGATATGCACTCGATCAATGCGAGGGGCTTGTGTATGCGACAGGGTAATTTCCCAATCTTTAAACTCTTGTAAGGTTTCCATAATGTTTTCTCGTCTAGGTGCTTCTCTGAATATCAGGCAGACAGAGAAGCACTTTGGGGGGATTAATCGATAACGATCAGTTCAGGTTCCGCACGCTCAGATAGCCACTCTGCGCCATCTTCAGTAATGACGATGTTTTCTTCGTGAACCATAGATTTACCCGGTGCGTAAACCATGCCTGGCTCTAGCGTCATCACCATGCCCGGCTTCAACACCGTATTGTCTGTTGCCGTGTTTGAAGGGCGCTCCGTCAGCTCCATGCCTAAGCCATGACCCAAACGACCTACGTCATTACCCAGTGCACCGTTCGCTTCTAGCACTTTCCACATCGCGTTATAGATATCCGTCGTTGTCGCACCTGGTTTCGCGGCTTCAAAACCTTTGGTCGTCGCTTCATAAGTCGCTCGGTATGCCGCTTTTGTCTGCTCACTCGCATGTCCGAACGCCCAGTTACGGTCAAAGTCTGAGAAGTAACCATCGCGAACGGCACCGGTATCAATGATCAACACATCACCCGGTTCAATAATGCGGTCTGTTGGACCCATGATGATGCTGTCGTAACCATCAGGACCTGAGCCCGCAATAATGTATGGGCACTCATCCGCGCCTTCTAACAACATGTCGATACGGAACTGTTTACAGATCTCACGCTCCGTCATACCGGCTTTGGCGTATTGTGGGACTTTGTTAAAGCCGACATTGGTGATGCGACAGATTTCTCGTGTCTTCTCAATTTCCGCTTGAGACTTAATTTGACGAAGCTCATGCATCTCTAGAGACACATCAACAAAGTCCTTTTTAACCATGGTGGTCAGTTGCAGGTAGTTGTTCACTGGCATACGTAGGTGAGACTCGATACCCAGCGTCGCGCCCACTCGGCCGTGACGACAAGGCAATGAGTTCAGAGCACTCGCGACCAAGCTAATGCCGTCATCTTCTGGACGAGGCGATGGCCAGGTAATGATGTTGTCAATCCAAGTACCCGCCATGCCACTGGCGCCAATTTCTGGAATGATCGCGATAGGTTTACCTTCAGCTGGAACGATAACGAACCAAGGGCGTGTTGGGCTGTGCCAGAACTGGGTATGGAAACCAGTAAAGTAACGAACGTTTGGCTCGGTAGTAAAAATCATTGCATCCAGCTTTTTGTCATGCATGACTTTTTGAGCGCGTTGAGTACGGTGTTCAAATTCAGATTGGTCAAACCCACGATTCAGGAAATTGTTCATTGGAGCCTCTTTGTTTGTTCTTATTCGACTTAGTTGTGGAGCAATTAAGTCTTATAGTTAATATTTGTGAACGGTACAAGGGCAGTCTACTGATATTTCAGTTAAATAATGTGACCCAAAACACAAGGTTAACCATAGTTAACTAAAATACAGATTTTTGACATAAAATCGTGACAAAAGCCTCGCCAAAGCGACATATAGTTAACTTTACTATTGACCCAGTCGAATAAAAGTAGTTTTATAGTTACCAAGAGTTGATTTTATCTTGAATAAAAAAGCCACTCTCAAAATGACATACGTCAATAACGTTAACTAAAGTTACCTGATCGGAAGTAAAGTTTGATAAAGTTAACTTCCGACGTCAGAAGTTAAAGAGGCAAGAGATTAAAAATGAAAACTAAAGTACATACTGACAATGCACCAGCAGCTATCGGCCCTTATGTTCAAGGCACTGTTTTCCAAGATTTAGTATTTACATCTGGTCAACTTCCGTTAGACCCTAAGACCATGGCTTTTGTGGAAGGCGGCATTACTGAGCAATCTCGCATGTCACTTGCAAACCTAAAAGCAGTGCTGGAAGAAGCTGGCGCTTCCATGGAAACCGTGGTGAAAACAACCTGCTTCCTATCTGACATGGAAGACTTTGCTGCATTCAACGAAGTGTATACTGAAGTATTTGGTACTGAAAACGCGCCTTCACGCTCGTGTGTAGAGGCGGCAAGATTGCCAAAAGACGCGCTTGTTGAAGTAGAAGCGATCGCTTACGTAATCAAATAAAATGCAACGAAAAGGTCATTCCCTCTCGATGGCCTTTTCTTCTCCCAACGTTATTCATTAAGTGTGCCCTATGCTAAATCTATCTAAAAACTCATTCTTTTCCGGGAAAAAAAGCGAACTCTTTAGTGTTGAGCAAGCCAAACAAGCCCGTGCCTTTCATTCTCAGATCGACGGCTACCAGCCAACACCCCTCGTTTCATTGCCAGCACTAGCAAAACAACTTGGTGTAAAAGCCATTTTGGTAAAAGACGAATCGAAGCGCTTTGGGCTTAACGCCTTTAAAGTGCTTGGCGGCTCATACGCTCTAGGTCGTCAGTTAGCAAAACACCTTAATGTCGATATCGCAGAGATCGACCTGAAAACCGTTTCATCAAAACTGGAAGCACCGTTAACCTTTGCAACCGCGACAGCGGGCAACCATGGTACTGGCGTGGCTTGGGCAGCGCGTGAAATGGGACAACAGGCGGTTGTTTATATGCCAAAAGGCTCGCCTCAGGCTAGTGTCGATCGCATTCGTGGCTTGGGTGCAGAGTGTATCGTGACCGAAGTGAACTACGACGATACCGTGCGTTTGGCAAATGATACCGCTCAAGCCAACGGTTGGATGCTAGTACAAGACACCGCTTGGGACGGTTATGAAGAGATCCCAACTTGGATTTCACAAGGCTATATGACAATGGCCGACGAAGCTGTAGAACAAGTAGAGCAACTTGGTTTTGACGCGCCTAGCCATGTCATTCTCCAAGCGGGTGTTGGTGCGATGGCCGGTGGCGTATTAGGTTACTTAGCCGATAGGCTGGATCCAACTAAGTTTGACACTATCATCGCAGAGCCAAAAGCCGCAGATTGTATCTATCGCTCTGGTACCAGCGAAGCAGGAAATATGGTTAACGTGACAGGCGACCTTAGCTCTATCATGGCAGGTCTAGCTTGTGGTGAACCTAACCCTGTGACATGGCCAATTTTAAGAGATTGCAGCCGTTACTTTATCGCTGTAGAGGACAATGTCTCTGCAACAGGTATGCGAATGTATGGTAACCCACTGGCCGGCGATCAAGCGATCACCAGCGGTGAGTCAGGTGCGATTACTCTTGGAGCACTGAACGAAATCGTCAAACACAACGGAAATGTTGGCCTTAGTGAAGAATCGGTAGTCCTACTCTTCAGTACTGAAGGTGACACAAACCCTGAACGCTACCGCCAAATCGTTTGGGAAGGTGCATTCTCGGTATAGTTGCCGTTTAGACCCCCTTCTTAAGTTAAGAGATTCTCTTCACTGAGCTTTCTCTCAGATTAGACACTTTTCCTCTACAGAAAAGTGTCTAATTTATCGATGTCATATGCCAGGACGTGCAATTTAAGGTGCTTGAGGCAGAGTGATTAAGTAATACCCAGCCAGTAAGGGAACGTTTGTCGGACACTAATTGTAGGTTAGTTTATAGATTAGTTTTAGTAGGGGAAACATACGCTCCTTATTTAAATAGAATCTTAACTCTGAACTACAAAGGGGCAAAAGTAAGCTTGTTCCATTCAGTTCATGGTTGTAAACTAATGCTGAGAGCCTCGGGTATCTCTGCTTTTTCATTGAGCTGCTATTTACTGTCTGGCCAGAAGTAATAGCATCAATTTGAACTTGGCGTAATTGCAAAGCAGCCCACCGAGGACATACGATAGCCCTGTTATCTTCCGCTCATAGAGTATTGACCACAGGTAGCGAGTAATAGAGCCACTAGCTGTAGTGGCTCTTGTCGTTTCTGGCTTTCAGAAAATAAAAAGCTCCGCAAACGCAGAGCTTTATTATCGTTAAATTTACTTGTAGTACTGATGACGTCGTTTGGAATTATGCTTCCAACTTTTTGCTAGGTCATACACATACGCTGGATAGTCATCCCACGGATTAGCCAAAGATCTTCCTCGCGCAGCTCGTAGCTTTATCGGGTAGCCCTTACACTCAATCTTATGAAGAAAGAAATAGCACTTTTCCTGTTTTGTTGAAAAGTGCTTGTGAGTCCCACTGCGAATGCTTGGATAATAATCCCAAAGATATTGACGCTGGCATTTGATACGGTTTCGGTACAGCTGTTTTAGCTTTTTCATTTACCCTCCAGGTTTACATTACCTAGAAGGGGTCCTCTGCAAAGTAGTTCATTCATCCACCTTGATGTATTGTCTACCTAAGTCTAGCAAATTAGCAGCCTTATGAGTTGCAATGCTATTAGCTTATAGGGCCTGAAATCATTACCAAAGCTTATCAACCAAACCATGCTTCCTAAAGCGCTTCAGGGCATTTTTGATTCAGGCTAATTTGTGCAACAGGCTGTTGCACAATTGGAGTCGATGGTAGTTGTTGCTGATTTTGCAACAACTGAAATTTCTCCTCGCTCAGGCAACTATTGCAAATTTTGCAACAGTTCAACTGCCGAGGAATACTCGGTAGTTGATTGATAAGCAATGTGCATGTTTTGCACATTAGCTAGTTCTATTGCCAAATAGATGCGTTCTAAAACGTTTAGGGGCAATATTCACTTGTTTCTTAAGTGCTTTTTCTCGGTTTTAAGTTCATCACGCAAGTTGCGTCACGCAGGCTGCGTGATGGGTTTGTAACTAAGTTTGGGGCAAAGGTGAGCTAGAGCTGAAAGACAAAGGGTGAAAGGACTCTAATGGAAGCAACTTTTCCCTCACTTATTACTTAGCTCCACACGTTCCAGTTACTCGCCTGATCGATTTTCGCTCGAACAGTTCATAAGTACTTGCCAAATCTAAAAGCACACATCAAAATAGCACTGTATATATAGACAGTATCATTATGCGAATCATACCAATATCAGCAAGAGCTGGCATCACAGGCTTTGAAAGCCCTGCTGCTGAATACACTCAGTTGTCCCTCGACTTAGATGAACTCTTGATTGAGCACCCTAGTGCAACCTTCATAGGTCGTGCATGTGGGGATTCAATGCAGGGCCTTGGCATTTTCGACCAAGACCTACTCATAGTCGACCGCTTCGTTGAGGTTCGAGACCACGATATCATCGTGGCGAACCTCAATGGCGAGTTTATCTGTAAACAGATCGACATTAGAAGACGACTTTTACTCTCAGCGAATGAGCAACACCAGCCTATGCCAATTAATGAATTTGATAACTTTTCTTTGGAAGGCGTTGTCATACGGTCAGTTCGTTGTCACCGCCCTAGTCCCCTAATAGGAAACAAGTGATGTTTGCTTTAGTTGACGCTAATTCATTTTACTGTAGTGCTGAACAAGTATTTCGTCCTGATTGGCGTGGCAAACCCGTAATTGTTTTATCCAACAACGATGGATGTGTCGTTGCCGCAAACAGACAGGCAAAAAAGGCTGGTGTAGAGAAATTCAAGCCGTTCTTTCAGGTGAAGGATCTCTGTGAGCAGAAAGGAGTGATTGCCCTTTCTTCCAACTATGAGCTTTATTCAGATCTTTCGGCCAAAATGATGCACGTAATTGGTCGTTTCGCCCCAGAACAGCATATCTACTCGATTGACGAGTCATTCCTTTCTTTTGAACGTTGCCACCTTACCATTCCATGCTTAAAAGCACATGGAATGAAACTAAGGCGAGCGGTTTGGCGAGAGTGTCGCCTACCTGCGTATTCCGGAGCAATCCAGCCACCGATTCCGGGATTGTCCGGACACCCATTCCGTTTTAATCCGGACACCATTTCCGGGATAAACCAGTCCATTTTTCCACTAACTCCGGAATCACTGTC